>NZ_QKZT01000003.1:211081-406749 GCF_003254055.1 Algoriphagus chordae | reverse complement strand
CAAGTCTACATCTTCTGCTAATACAGCACCTTCTACCAAAACATCAAAGTTTCGTTTCCCTGCTTGTCCTGCTGTTTTGATGCCAAAGAAGTCTTCAACATGATAGGTAGAAATTGTATAAATACCATTCGGTACAATTACCTCATATTTCAAACTTCCTGTCGATATACTTAAGGAAGATCTATTGGAATTCGCTAAGCTATTTGGACTTGGATTCATAGCTCCGTTTACATAAGAATTACTAATTGTAACTCCTGCCGAAACCTGATCACCTACAAACTCCTTACCCTCATAACTCACCGTCTGAACACTTCCCGCATTTAAATACATCGCGAAATCAGGCTCTGGTGCAGCAGGAACATCGATTTCAATCGTGAACATGGTCACATCCAAATTGCTATCTGAATCGATCACCGTAAGAGAAACAGTGAATGTGCCAGCAATGTCATAAGTGTGAACTGGATTCATCTCAGCAGAATTGGTTCCATCTCCGAAGTTCCATAGATAAGTCAGCTCTCCATCATCCGTAGAATTGGAACCTGTGAAGCTAACTTCATCACCCAAGTAGGCTGGATTCGGTGTAGCAGATGCTATTGCAACTGGATCTACCTTAGGAATAGTAACCGTGATCTGAATCAGCGTACTATTTGTTAATCCTTCAGCATCAGTTACCGTCAAGGCTACATCATAGACTCCTGGATTAGTGAAGGTATGCGCAGGGTTTTCAAGATCAGATGTACTTCCATCTTTAAAGTCCCAAGCATAGCTCTCTATGGCTACATCGTCAGAAGAAGAACTTCCTGAGAAAGTAACAATTTCTCCTACTTGTACAATCTCTTTATCTGCACCTGCTACTGCCAATGGAGCAGCATTAGGTTCAAAGATTTCAATCTGAACAGTAGCCTCATGAGTCAATCCTTCTGCGTCTGTTACGATCAAGCTCACTGTATAAGAACCAGCTTGTAGGTAAATATGCGATACATCCGCAGCTGATGAACTAAAGCTGTCACCGAAGTTCCACGCATAAGTTAAGGCTCCTTCATCGGTAGAATTACTACCAGTAAAGACTATCTCTTCACCTACAAAGGCAGTAGTTTTATTGGCAGTGGCAATAGCGACAGGAGCCACATTTGCTTCTACCACATCCACAACTATAGTTTCTGTATCCTGTAATCCTTTAGCATCAGTTACTGTTAGGATCACATCATAAACTCCGGCAGACTCATAAGCATGTGTTGGATCTGTAGCTGTAGAGCTAGTCTCATCACCAAAGTCCCATGCATAAACCAATTCACCTTCGTCAGTTGAGTTGGAGCCTACAAAGCTTATAGTCTCTCCTACTACTACCGGATTTGGCGTAGCAGTAGCTACAGCTACCGGAGCCACATTTTCAGGAGCTACCACCACTGAAACTGTAGTAGAATTAGTAGCACCTTCCTCATCTGTTACTAGAAGTTCAACTTCATAAGTATCTGCAAGAGTATAAGTATGTGTAGGATTCATTAAATCTGAAGTGGCACCATCTCCGAATGACCAGTTGTATGTAGCTACCCCCACATCATCTGTAGAAGCAGATCCATCAAAGCTGATTTCCTCATTTACCTCAGGCGCTGTTGGCGCATAAGTAAAGGCAGCCACCGGAGCTTCATTTAGATCAACAACTCCCGTGATCTCAATAGCCGATAGTTTTGGCTCATTCACCCCACCTACTGCTGCAAGAGAAGATAGATCTATAGTTACAAATCCATCAGTCACCAAAACTTCATAAGTTTTAATCACAGTAGTCTGTGGACCTACTTCAGCATTTAGATCGAAATTATCTAATACTAAATCATTATTTAAAGTTACATCAAATATACGGCTACCTGTACCTGCGGCTCCGCCACCTGTCGCGCCGAAGTAGATCTCAGCAAAGTGTAGGTTGACAGTATAAGTACCATTTACTACAGGGATCGAATAATTATATCCTTGTTGAGCAGAACTTCTCTCGGTTTTATACAAGTCAGGTACAGTCGCAGAGTTGTTTGTGTACGACTTACTTGTTGCTGAGAAATACTGATCAGCCGCAAACACATTGCCCTCATGCGTCAATTCAGGACCACCTGCATTGATTCGAAGAGCAAAGTTTGGCATAGTTGCTACTACAATTTCTAGCTCGCTTGTAGCAGTTAACCCTGATTCGTCAGTGACAGTCAATACTACGGTATATGTACCCTCGGTAGTAAATGTATGCGAAGGATTAATTCCTGTAGCTGTAGCTCCATCACCGAATGTCCAAGCATAGCTGATATCTCCTTCTAGATCTGAAGATCCAGATCCATCGAAGCTTACTTCGAGTGGAACTGTTCCTTCTGTCACCGTAGAAGTTGCTACAGCTATAGGTGCATTGTTTTCCAGTACAACTATCTGCAATGCTACTTGATCAGTCAGAGAATTATCGTCTGTAATGGTCAAGGTTGCGGTAAACTCACCTTTAGTAGTATAAGTATAGACAGTAGTCATACCCGTAGCGGTGTCACCATTTCCAAAGTCCCAAAGGTATTCTGTAATAGTGCCATCAGAAACAGATGCTGAACCATCGAAGGATACTGTCAAAGGATTCATCCCTTCCACTACATCTGCAGTTGCAAATGCTAATGGTGCACCATTCGGTCTTACCTGGATTGACATCACTGCTGTGCTATCCAAACCTGTGTTATCGGTTACTGTAAGTGAAACATTATATGTTCCTTCCGTAGCAAACACATGCTCTACATTAGAAGTAGTAGCATTCGAAGTTCCATCACCGAAGTTCCATAGATAAGTAGCAATGGCAGCATCATCTACTGAATTTTCTCCAGTGAAATTAACTGTCATTGGAGCCCATCCCTTATCGACATCAGTCTCTATTACTGGAACAGGTGCTTTGTTAACATTAATGTTTACTAGCGAACCAGCGATCAAGCCATTCAAATCAGTTGCTATTACATTAACCGCATAAGTATTTGCAGCATCTGCAGGAGCAGTTCCTGAAATGACGCCAAGCTCAGATATAGTCAACCAAGCAGGAACTTCCCCACCAGCTACTAGCTCAAGGCTATAAGTCAATTTGTTGCCTGGATAACCTTTGTCAAAGAATGCTGACAGGTCATTTTCAAATGCAACAGACTCATCTACATTCATATCATCAATCGATACAGCAGTAGGTACTGCCTCTGGACGGATGTTGATGAAGTAGAAAGTATTATCATTCCAATCACAGTTGGCCGATCCAGCTCCACAACCACCCTGCACAAAATCCTGCAGCGCTATGTATTCATTAGGAATTACGTTTCCTTCCCGGTCAATCGCTTTATATATTCTCAATCCTGCAAGATCAGGTCTGTTACCAGAAATATTGTTTCCTCCAGCTGAAGAGTATCCTGAGATAGCAATTCTAAATGGACCAGTGATGCTATTTGCAAAATCAGCATTAATGGTTGTACTATTTACATCCCCACTCTTAGGAAGAAGCGTCTGATACCAGTTTGCACCATGTGAGAAGTTCATTCCACCAACTACTGCATTTCCTATTTCAATTGGCTGCACAAATTGTGCACCATTAGAACCAGGACCGCCATGTAGGGCAGACAATTGCAAGCCTCTAACAGGCTGCAAAGGATCTGCCTGAACAAAGTTCGCTGAAATAATCAGGTCACCTTCATATCCAGCATCTACGTTTGCAGCTATAGGAGCATTAGAACTAGGTCTAACGATATAATTACCTGTATTAACTCCGGCATCATTCACTGAACTTCTCATTGAAGTAGCAAAACCAAATGCATCAAATACTTGCTGAGCATCGATTTCATCTCCACCTTCAGGCTGAGGAGCAAAACCACCATGTAGTGTTGAGCTACTCTCACCATCGTTGTCGGCATTGGACAGGATAGTAATAGTTTCTTTAAAGATTCCATTTACACCTGTACCTGTATCACTCAAGAAAGTAACTAAGACATCTCTGAATCCTCCTGCTGGTATAGTCAATGGCAGACTTGTGCCTTCTGAACCAGATGGAAGGATTTCGAAGGAGTAGTCATTTTCATCAGAAATATTGATTTCATCAATCACCAAGTCATTGGCACCTTCGTTATGCAGTCTCATGGTATTCGTTTCATGAGTAACTGCCTGTCCAGGAGTTCTGAATCTATAGAAAGTATAGTAATCATCAGCAGGGAATGAACGCTGAGTCCCCGGTACTTTGGTCATATTTTCCACTCTCAATGAAGCGCCAGTTAGCGGCTCAATAGTAAAGGTGAATGTTTGGGTAGTCACATTTCCATTACCATCCTCAGCTTCTACTGAAAGTGTATAATCACCTAGGTTTGTTACATTAATTGCTTCAGTATAGGCAGTTTTATCACCACCATTTAGAGTATACTCTACTCTCACTATTCCCTCAGCACTCTGGCTGTTGTCAGTTGCACCTACTGTAATTGAAACTGGGCCTCTGTAATTATTAGCTGCAGTCATCAATCCATCGAATGAAGCTGTCACCAAAGGAGGTTGTTCAGAAATCTCATATGGTGCTATTCTGATATAATTTGGTTTTGCATTAGCTCCACCTGCACCTAGAGACAATCTCAATATTCCATCAGTCACCTGAACAGTTTGAGTGTTGGCAAAGAAATCTTCACCAGCTATAGGGCTATTTTCTTGATCATAATCAACTACAATCTGTCCGTTTACATCAAGCTTATGATACGAATCCGCATACTCTGGGTCTCCAACGGAGATATTTACAGCGTAGGTACCATTTGGTAATTCAACCATCCAATCTCTCTGAGGATAGGTGGCAACCGAATTATGACCAATAATTGTAAATGTTGATAACAACGGATCATCATTTGAACCCATATCTCTGTTTCTGCCATTTACAGCAGCAGAGCTTGGAGTTGAAGTACCCGGAAGTACCCATCCAAAATTCAGTGGGCCTTTCGAAGTAGTCTTAGTACCAAATGCAGCTCCAATATCATCTATCCATCCTGCTGGCGATACATCAAGATCAGTAGCCAACTGGAAATTGAATTGATAAGTAAACTCAGGATCATTAGTGATTGTCATGTTCACCACAAATTGATCCATTACGTAATTAGGAGCAGTTGCCGAAACTGTTGCTTGGAATGTCCCCAATCCTAAACCTGACTTGTCAATGATGACATCAAATGGAGTTCCGAATACAAATGTATCTGGAAGTGTCAACCAAGGAGAATTAGAACTAAGCGATACCTCAGACTCCAGGATCGGTCCATTCGCGGTAAGTGTAACTTGACTTGTAATAAGATCAGCTTCATTCACCGAAGTAGTGATACTAGTAGATTCAGGATCTAGAGTTAATCTTAACGCTCCATCTACATAAGGGATTACATTATCAATGATAAACATGTAATCTTGGTAATCACCATTCGAAGCATCTTCAAAGTTGACCAGGTAGCTATTTGGAATAGGCACACCATTTCTGTCTTTCATAGGATATGTTCTTACCCTATGTGCTACACCACCCGTATTCAACTCATCCTCAGTATAATTAGATCTTCCAAACGAAATGGAAGTCACATACATTCCAAACACCATGCTTTGAGGGTCAAAGGAATCTGTTCCAGAGAGAATTTCAGGGAAAAGTGTTTGCGCATTTGGAAGGTCACCAGCAAGAACACCTACTTCATTCAACACAATACCGGCATTATTAGTATACCAACCGAATGGTAAAGTCTCAGCTGGGGAATACCTTCCGACTGGCGTAACGTTAATCACACCTGGGCCAGCTTTCACCCACTGCTGTACATCTACTTCTTCACCTTCAAGAGCTGGATTTGTGCCATTTGCCAAACTTGTCCAACCTACATCAATACCTATTCCTAGGGCATTAACCACATCCTGAAGAGGAGGTTCATTTCCACCTTCAAAACCATTTTTCTTCAAAGCATGAAGACCAACAACAAATTCTGATTGTCCTTCAACATTTGTAGCCAATACTAATTCAGCACCATGATATCCAAGGTTAGAATTGTTCAAGAGAGGCGCATAAGTCACTGAGTAAGTAACAGACTCACCAGGAGCAAGAGTCGTTGACCCTGCAGGTGAAATAGAACCGAAGTGTCCAAACTCATCATTTCTAATAGAAGCACCAGTGATCACAATAGTGTCATCACCTTCATTCGTAACATCTACAGATTGAGTATCAGTTTTTCTACCTGGAACTGTTCCATTTGAACCATTATTTACTTCAATCTCAAAAATCATCTCCTCAGGATCAGCTACCAATGCGGTTGGAAGTGTAGCAGGAATAGCTGCTCTCAATAAGGTGATTCTTGCGACTCCATTATCATCTCTATCGTATTCAGAGATGTATATATTACCTGTTTTAGTATCTTCTACTACATCCAAAGGATCATCAAATCCTCCAAGACCAGGGATTGCATTGTATGATTCAGCGATATCTCCACTAGATTTTGGATCCATTACTAATAGATCATCCTGACCAGAGAATCTCACAACCATCAGTAGGCCTTGCAGCTTACCTCCGAATGCATCTGATTTATATTCAATTACACCATTAGGTGATTTATTTTTCCCAAAGTCATACGCAGGTTCCAAATAATTTGGATCGGGCATCACCGTACTTGGGTATTTGTTTACATCCTTATAGGAAGATTCTGCCTGACCCGGAAGTCCACTATAGGTTTGTCCTCCATGGTTCAACACAAACTCACCTCTAAATGGATTTGGATGTCCATGATAAGTTCCTCCTTTAGTTTTAAACAACCAGTCTTTCTGAGTCTCACCACCTGCTAATGCCGGAGCATAAGGAATACTAGTTAATCCATCTATTCTTCTAGCCAATGGATATTCAGTGGTAGAAGGAGAATTAGGTGAGTTGTTGTTGTTACCAGCAGTTCCATTAGTAGGTACATACAACCAACCATTAGAGTGCCATACCAAATCATAGGCATTTCTTACACCTGTTGCGAAAATTGTAACTGGAGATCCAGTGGCATATGGATTATAAGTACCGTTGCTCATGGTCAAACTTCCAGCTGAAGCTGTATTGATTACAGAAATATCATCCGTAGTATATACACTTAGTGGAAGAGAACTTGGAAGCTTATTCAATTCGATTTTCAGTACAGCTCCAGCAAGTAAACGCTCTGGTCTATTGTTCCAGGCTGGATCTATTTTACCTCCTGCAGTATTAGACCCCTGACTTAGGTACATGTTTCCAGCTGGATCAAATGCCAAACTATTAGTCAAGTGATCTTTAGCAGATCTTGGTAAGTGTATGATCAGATCTTCAACCGTATTAAGATTAGCACCTGTCAACTTAGAAATCTTACCATCCCACTCTGGACCATCTGACACAGAAGCAAAACTATGTGTTACGTAAGCAATCAGGTTTTCAGCAGTAGAATTAGGGTCGAATACAAGACCAATAATCATACGATTATTATTGTTGCGAGCTCCATTCACAGGATGCGGAGATCCTTCTAGGTTTGGAGTAAGTATCTCCAAATCTGTCAATGTACCATCTGCGGCCATATTCCAACGGTATATCTGACCGTCACTTGCAAAATCACCGATAGTACTTGCATATAATTTGCCATCAGGACCAACCACAAGACTTGAGAATCTTTGATCTCTAGTTCCTTCTCCAAGCTCAGTACCTCCAGGGACTTTAGTGAATTCTACTCCAGCAAGGTCTCTGATTGGAACCACTTCATCATCTATTGTACCTGTAGTAAAGGTAGACTCGAAGGTTACAAAATCTAATACATCCTCTACATCACCTACTACATTGGCTTGAACACCAGAAATTCTAAATACATAAGTCGTATTCTCCTTCAATTGCTCAATTGGGGTAAGGGTGATTGCATCTCCCCCGCCAGTATCATTTGAGTTTGTAGGAATTTCTATTTCATTACCTGCAGATACTTCATACAGGTTAATATTTCCAGCCAAAGTACTGTTATTCAACTCATAACCTAGAGGAGTAACAATCTCAACATTAATCTGGAATTCATTAATTGTCACATTTGTGGCATTATTAGCCGGAGTAACATTAGTGAAATATGGCAGATTTGTTTGTCCAGTCTGTGTAATCTCTAATGAGTGGATTTTTGTATTGTGTCCACCTGAGGCATCTACTGTCAACTTTCCGTCCGTCACAGTTACAGTTACGGTAGCAGAAGTCACTCGAGTTAGATCTCCGGCCACACCTGTTGGTATAAATGCACTTACTGCATTTACGCCCTCAATATTTACCGTATGACTAGGAATAGTTGCTGCATTACCATCTACACTTAAATCCCCTACTCCAACAGTCACAGAATAAGTACCATTAGGAACATTTACTTCCCATATACCTTCCACCATAGTACCATTTGGCGATCCTCCAGGAGGTACACCATTCTGATACTGCATGTGAATAATGGTGTTTTGGATAAAGCTTGCACCATCAATATCTCTATTTCTAGTATTTGCACTAAGATCCAGCGGAGTAACTCCATCTGTAGTTAACCAACCATAAGAATAACCATTTCCACGGTCAGCGAATGGCAAACCACTATCTTTTTCATATCCCGCAGGAGCTACATCCACTGCTGTAGAATAATTGATTTTCAGTGGACCAAATGTTGGAACTACAGGGTTATTATCAGGTACGATAGAGAAATCAGCAAAGCTATAATTCACATCAGCCACTAATTCTCTTCTCTTAGTCGCGAATACACCTGCAAAACTTAAATTATTATATGCAGTATTTCCATTTACAAATGCTGCTGGAAGAGGTAAGGAACCAAGTTCTACCTCAGCGCCAGCATTAACAGTATAATATGCTGTGAGAAGGTCATTCTCCAAATCAACATATAGACGTAGCTTAACTGTGCTTGTCTTAATATTCGCAATTGCATCGGAAATAACCTGATCAGCATTGCCAGAAACAGCTGCAAGTTCAGATCTCATTTCTACTCTTCCACCGTTGTCTACAACCAATTTCACAAAGTTGTCCTCATTTAAACCAAACCATAAACCGGCTTGCTCAGAGTTTTGGGTTGCATCCGAGAATTGATCAACTAGAGTAGTGCTTATATTGAAATTACCATATCCATCGGCATCAAATCCAGCTCCTAGCGTATTGATCTGAGAATTAACATCTGTACTAGTTCCGGTGCCTGTACCATTATAGACGAAGGCAATTCCATTATTTGCATTTATAGTCAGGTTACCATTTGCTATACTTAGTTTGCTAGGTTCGAAACCTAGAACTGCAGTATTAAATGGTGTTCCGTCAATTGCAATTCTAGCAGACGGATTATCTACCATGGTAAATCCTGTATTGGCTAATCCACCTTCTGCACCTGTAAAGTTCAGTGCAAATGGAAGCGTAACATCTATATCCTCGCAGTCAAGTGTACTGATTGGAGAACAAGCTTCTACTGGAGTTACTTCAGAGAATGGTTGAACATTTCGTACGATAACCACCACATCTTGATAATCAAATCCAGAAACGTGTTCTTCCGTAGCAATGATGTATGCATTGTCCTCACCTGGAACTGCATATACTCTCACATGATGAGGAATAGCTCCAGAGAATGTATTCAAAGCATCCTCAGAGAATAATTGTCTATCTCCGAAATATGGCCATCTGCTTACAAAACCAAAGCTTGCATTTCCTGGATCAAACTCAAGATCACCTGTAATAATTGGTGTGAGTGTTTGTCCATTAACAAGAGGGCTATTGGAAACCGTGAATATATCTTGAACTGATGCTGCATTTCCGCTTGCATACCATCCAAAGGCTACCACAGGATTACTATCTGTTGGGCCATATATACTCAATACTTCTAACTCGATAGGGCCATCTGAAGCTCTTTGGAAGGCTTGGATATCCAGTTCGTCACCAATTAAGGTGTTGTAATTAGTAGAAGCTCCAGTAGTAATAATATTTGTAGTCGGATCAGCATCGCCCACATTTACAGCAGCAGCTCCTAGATGTGTATCTAGAATCCACTGTAAAGATGGCTCGTTGTTTCCACCTACATTAGTTTTACCCAAACCAGCAAGTTCTATTGTAATGGATTCGGCATTGTCTCCCAAAATAGTGAGGCTAGCATACTTAGGTCCATTAGAAGTTGGGTCAAAAATAACATTGAATGAACCCGTATTTTGAGAGTTCAAGCTTTCTGGTAAAGCTGATACTGTAAACTGATCAGCATTTACTCCAGTGAGCATATAGGAAATATTGTTTAAGACTGCATTTCCTAAATTGGAAATCAGAATCTCTTCAGTATAAGTCACATTCCCTGCAGTAATCGCATCACCTACGATTTTATCTGTACTTACAGTAATAACAGGTTTAGGAGAAGCTTCATTACTTGGTTTCAGCAATACAATCTCGTTTCTAGCATAATCTGCAACATAGATATTACCAGTACTTACATCTTCGACCAAATCAAGAGGATCTCCGAATCCTGTAAAACCAGGGATACCTTCCTTAAATGTTTCAATATTTCCACCTACCCCATCTGGGACCAAGGCTATAATATCTGAACTACCGCTATATCTAACCACAAGTATTGCTCCCTGTAGATTACCATTTTCGGCGTTAGACTTGTATTCTATTACTCCATTTGGAGATTTGTTGAATTCGAAATCAAATGCTGCACCTCTGTAATTGATATCAGGTTGAATATTATTGTAAACAGCATTAGCAACATCTACATCACCTCTATTCAATACGAACTCACCTCTGTATGGATTAGGATGACCGTAATAGCCTATTGGCTCAGATGGATTTACTCGGAATAACCAATCTCTCTGAACGTTATTACCATTCGAAGCTGGAATTGCCGGATAATTTGTTGGGTCTCCTGATGTATCATAGAAAGTACCATTTGGTCTTCTCATTCCATCTATAGAGATAGGTGCATTACTACCTCCTGCAGTACCGTTAGCAGGGATGTAAAGTTGACCATTTGAGTGCCATACTAGATCATATGCATTTCTAATTCCTGATGCAAATAATGTAAGTGGGGCATTCAAATAATATGGATTATACATGCCATCAAGCGTAGGTGAATTGACATCTACTGCTTTAATAGCCTCAATATTTCTAGTAGTCTGAACATCCAATGGTAGCGTACCTGGAAGTTTAGAAAGATCTAATCTCAAAGTAGCACCAGCAAGCATGCTTTCTTCTCTATCCCAGGCATTATCATAAGCACCTGCGGCAGAGTTACTTCCTTGATTGAAGTACAATACAGTAGGCTCAGATGGTCTAAAGGCTAAGCTATTAGTCAAATGATCTCTCTTAGATCTTGGCAAGTTGGTTACCAAGTGTTGCTCTGTAGCTAAGTTTGGTCCAGTTAACTTCGAAATATTACCATCCCAATCAGGAGCATTGTTTAAACCACTAGAAAGGTGTGTGATATATGCAATTAAATTAGTTGGAGTAGAAGCTGGGTCAAAGACAAAACCTATTGCAGTTCTTGCTCCATATCCAGATTTCCAAGCCGACAAAATTTCTTCATTGGCAAGGGTACCATCCGCGTTCATAGTCCATCTATGAATATCTCCACCTATTTCAAGACCATAAAGTAATCCATCAGGCCCTACTACCAGTGAAGTATATTTACCACCTGATTTGACCTGACCATATTTGGTAAACGAAACATTATCCAGGTCTGTAGTTGTTCCTCCTGTACTTCCATCACCAGTAGTGAAGGTAGAAGTGAAAGACTCTAGAGCTACTCCTTCACTATCAGTAACACCATCAATTTCGAACCTATAAGTAGTATTGGCTTCTAGAGGCAAGGAAGGAACAAGGTTGATGGCATCACCACCACCTGTACCATTGACACTAGCTGCGATAGCAGTTGAACTACCCTGCTTGAATAATCTTACGGTAGAAACTGTAATAGTTGAATTATCTAATCCACCAATATTTGGTAAATAAAGACTATTAGCAGATACACTTGTAGAAACTGAAACATTGGTAGCTGCATCAGCTGGATTCACTCCTATTACACGAGGCATATCCGACGCTGATCCACCTCCAGTAATTTCTATATAATTTATTTTAGTATTAAAACCGTCGCCAGCATCTATAGTAAGTTTGCCATCAGTTACAGTCACCGTTGCAGAACCATTCGTTCCTCGGGTGGCTTCACCTGCAGCACCAGTTGCGACGTAGGAATTAATCACAGATACCCCTTCGGCATTTATCGTATGGATAGGGTTATCACCTTCAGCATCAATATTTGGATCACCTACTCCAATTTTTACTTGATAAACACCATTTGGTAATTCAATTTCCCATTTGGCATCTGGCAAATAATATGAGGCATTAGGGTTTGATACCTGACCATATTGCATATGAATCAAGGTATTATTCACCACAGAGAAATTAGCATTCTCTCTATTTCTTGAATTCAATGTCAAATCAGCCCCTTGCGATGTAGATGCGTTAAGCCATCCATAGGAATAACCATTACCTCTATCTCCGTAAGGACTACCAGAATCCTTAAGATATCCCTGAGGTGCAGCAGTTGCTGGGTCAGAGAAATTTATTTTAAGAGCTAAAGGAGGAGTTTCCGGAGATGTAATCGTAAGGTTAACATATAACTCTGCATGTTCATACCCTGCCTCTACCTTCTCCTGAGCAGTAACTGTTGTTTGATAAGTACCTGCAGGTAAATTCTCTTTGATCACAAATTGATTGGATCCAATAATAGCAGAATCCGGGAATGTCAACCAGGTACCAGAGTCTGGATCATCACTCAAGGTGATTTCGAATTCTTGGTCGGAAGTAAGAATACTTACATTAAATGGTGCGATAACCTCTCCTTCTGCTGCAGAAAGATTTACTACCGCTGGGTCAAATGAAAGCACTTTAGGTACAGCTATTTCCTCTTCTTCAATAGTGAAGTAGTCAAAAGTAGCGTCGAATTCAGTTCCTGATCTATAAGTCGCATATATACCAGCAAATGCTTTTCCTGCAAGCTCACCAGAACCAAGGCCGTCAAGATAAACCTGCGGAAGTGCAAGTTCAGAAAGAGATGATTTAGTTACTTGGATAAATTCACCCGTTCCTATCGCATAATAAGCAGTGATAGTCATTTCCAAAGGATCAACTACCAATCTTAGTGTAATATCTCTGGTATTACCAGTTCCTATTCCTACTTGAATTTGATCTTCATTAACGGCAGCACCCGTAGTAGCCGATAAACCTCCTACTTCTTTTCTGATTTCGATGTTGGAACCTCCATTGTAATCTAGTTTTACAAAATTATCCTCATCTAATCCGAACCATATACCTGCCTGTGCAGATCCTCCTCCTGAATTAAGGGCAAGAAGTTTAGTTTCTATGGTTAGTTTATTGCTGATATCATCCAAGCCAAGGCCTAAAGAATTGACTTGGGTATTGTTAGCAGTACTACTTGGTGGATCCTGGAATGCTATTCCCTGAGTAGCAGTAAGGACCAAATTCCCTCCTGATACATTCAACTTACCTGGCTCAAAACCATTGACCTCAGGATAAGTGATTGGAAGATCATTTGCAAGTCTAGCTTCAGAATGTGGCAATGCAACAGTAAATCCAGTTGACACATCATTCATATCAAGAAGGCTAGAACCACTCCCATCAAAAGTAAGATTAACAGGAAGAGAGGTGACAATCTGATCACATGGAAGCAAGCTAAATGGAGAGCATGGTGTAGCAAGTACTTCTTCTGCCACTGTTACCGTTACTATCCAGTCTTGTGTACTTGCATCAGAAGCAGTGACAGTATAAGTCTGTGGGCTAGTGAAATCTAGTGCATCGCCGGAAGCAGGACTAGATGAAGCTCCATCTGACAAGGTAAATGTCGGAGCTAATGCTGTTATGTCTGTTCCAAAAGGAACCTCAAAAGCAACTGTGAATGCTTCTGAATCAATTACAGGTGCAATTGTAGCAGCTGGAAAATCGAAAGTAAGAATAGCTTTCTCAGTCTGTGCAGCTATAACATTAAGCGTCACATCCAATTCAGCTGGTTTAAAGCCAGCTGCAGAAACTATAAATTTATCTGATCTACCCTCCCCTACGGCTAATGTGGATGCATTTTTAGAGAAAGTCAATTCACCTAGTTCTAGTGTAGTAGGAATGCTAAACCATTCATTGAATGAGGTATTTTCTTTTACGATCAAATTCTCAACATCATCAATCACCATTCCAAGGACTCCGGCTCCAGGTCCCGAAAGGGTAGAAACAAAGTTTCCTGTTTCACCTGCAAGTAGTTCAGTCGTTAGAGTATTTGGATCAAAAGTAAGTTGACCACTAACTGGCGTTCCTGTAGAAGCAGCAATTTCTATATGTGTAATTTTAGAATTATATCCTCCAAAACCATTCATTGTAAGCAAACCATCCGTAACCTCTACAATCATAGAAGCTTCTTTAGTCTCTCCAGGAGTAGGTGCAAATGCTGGAATAATAGTATATCCCTCTATAGTCGCTGAATGACGACTATCTAAATTATTATCATCCTTGTCACCCAATCCTACAGTAACTTCATAAACTCCATTAGGAATTTCGATTTCCCAAAAGGATTCACCTCCTCTATTCTCTCCAGCCCAGGCTAGTCCTCCACCTGTATTTCCTCTGATATTATCTCCTTGGAAGTGAACTAGTGTACCTGCAAGTTTTTCAAAATCAGAAGCTTCATCATAAATAGCTGTAATTCTATTTCTTCCTGCCCCAGTGGACCCATCAGTAATATCAATTGGGTTACCAGAGTCCTTGCTTTTCCATCCATATGCATAATCAGTTCCATTAATAGAAACTGAGCTGAATCCGAATTGCTTTCCAAAATCCTTCAAATAAGATACTGGAGGAATTGTTGACTCATTCTGGAAGTTAATTTTCGCAGCAAAAGGATCTTCTACTACTACTTCATTCAAATCTTCGGTAACTACTTCTGAGTAATCAGTGCTAATCCGTATCGGACCTACTAAACCATTGTTTGTTCCTATAGAACTAAGGAATAATCTTCCGATTTTAGGTGTTCCAGTTGTGCTATGTGTTCCAGCAGTGTTCCAAACTGTTGCAGATTCAGTAAGCTTTGGTGCAATACTCCATTCGTAGCCTATTTCGTCAGTACCATTCCAAACTCCTTTTACAATAAATTGAAGAATTTGGTCAGAATCAATATTTACATTTCCATTGTCTGATCCAGACCCTGCCAGACCCACTCTCGCTATAAGCTGGGCAGCATTCCTAGCGATTTGAAGACGAATCCATTTAGTTTCTTCTGGAGTATCATCATCAATCCTTAAAGCCGTTCTAATTCTATTAGAGGCATTTGCCAGAGAGGTTACTTTGAAATAGGTCGCAAAGTAGAAAGGCTGTCCACTTACAAGTGTTATAGGATTTGCTAGCAGCAATTTATCATCCGTAGTATGGGCTCCTTGAGTAAAAGCTAATGAGTGAGTAGTTCCTGCAGAAAGTGCCGTTGCATTGAGAGGAATATTTACTCCAGTTCCGTTTTCCTTTTCCCAGTTCGCAGAACCTACAGTTGTTAATACTCCAGTACCATATGAATCAAAGTTTTCGATGTAGGCGGTACGTGGAGCTGCTGCATTGCTAACAGTTACTGTCCAATCCGCTGAACTTCCGTCTTCAGCAGTTACAGTATAAATTACAGGAGTAGAAAAATCTTGTGCTATGCCTGAGGCTGGGCTGATAGTTGCCAAAGGTGAAGCAGCGATCGTAGGGATCAAATTTGATAACGAAACACCATGTGCTACTTCTATCGCAATGGTATGATTTACAGCATCAATGCTCGCTGGCGAAGTTTGATCTAAAAAACTAAAATCAATTATAGCCTTAGCATCACTTGGGGTGAAATCTTCTACAACTGAAAAATCTTTGAAATTAACTACGATTGGATTTCCAGTAGAAGTTCTATGCGAAGTATAAACACCCGCAAACGAAGATAATTCTGAAGGATTTTCAGAATCAAAACTTACGCCGGAAAAATAAGAAGCGGGTACTGGCCTACTATCAGGCTCCGTGGTAGCAGAAGTAACTAAAATTTCTTCTCCAGTTCCTAAGGTATAATAACCTTGAGCAGTATTTGCTACAGGATCGAATTCGAGACGTAAAGTAATTTCCCCTGTATTGGTAATTAAATTTGCAGTGTTAATTTCTAAATAAGCTGTCGCGGCATTAGCTTGATCCATATCCTCAACCTGCAACTGAATTTTTCGAGTATTCGTATTTGCAGATTTAACAATCGCCAGCTTTACATAGTGATCTTCATCTATTCCGTACCAAATCCCAGCTTGCTGAGATTTCACTTCTGAACTGACAGAAAAATCTGGGTTTACTAAAGTTGCAGAAACACTAAATTTTTGACTTCCAACAATAAATCCTGTCCCCAATGCATTGACTTGTGTATTGGTGTTTGCTGATGAAGGAGTCCCCTGATCAGGTTGCTGGCTATAAAACAGACCACGAGTACTTGTGATCGTCAGACCTGAACCATCTCTCGAAATCCGAGTAGGATCATATGATGTCAAAACAGAATAAGGAGTCATGAACTTACTTGACTCTAAAGTCATTGAGAATCCAGTTTCTGCTAATCCACCTTGATCAGAGCTGAAGTCCAAGTTGATAGGTAGAGCAGAGATAACGGATGAGCAATCCAGTGGACTAATCCCCCCACAAGGAGCAAGTTTATCTGGACCATTCCAGAGATTCTCAAAGGGATAAACTAAGCCCTTAGAATTATTTAAATGAAAACTTCCTTTATCGGAAGTACCTGTTGCATTGGCATTCACGCCAATAGCAGTTGCGAAAAACGCTAAAAAAAGTAATACCCAATTCCTTTTTGCAGCCTTGTAAAGTGTAACCATATAAATAATTTAAGTCAATTGTTCTATCCCATATCCGGACAACTAAAAACCCAGAATTCGATGCATTTACTTTGAAATATGCAATCCTTAGTTTTCACAGCTACCCAGTCAAGGTGCCAAAGAACAAAATTAAGTATGTAAAAAACAAATGATAGTATTTAAAAGGAATATAGTTTGAAGAACCTTGGGGTATACAGCTAAAGAATATCACCTTAGAATAATTCAATTGTTTTATTCAAATGATCATATAGTCTAAACTGAGATTTTAAGAAAAGAAAATAAATCTCATGCAACACAATATTATTAGTGTCAGTTAGTTGCGAATAGAAAAATGCAGCAAATCTGAGATGGATCATCAGATTTAACAGCTATTTATTATGTTCAGGAATTTAAATTTTGAAACAAATAATAAGACTGATCCAACAGATATTTTTTTTTGATTTTAGTCAAAAAAAAATCGCAAACTTCCGTCTGCGATTCTAATACTATAAGATTAATCTTGTTTTTTAGGGAATTTACTTCCTTCTCAGAGCTCTCTTCCACCAAGGCAATTGTACCTCTTCATGGTAGCCATAAGAGTTGTTTCCGTAGCCATATCCATAGCCGTAACCGTAGCCATACCCGTAGCCCTTATCGATATGCACATCGTTGAGAATTCCGTAGATTTTAGAGACTCCACCCTTCTCGACTAGGTTGTTCAAAATCTGCGTATTTCCCTTCATAGAGTAGCCTTGACGGAAAACATAGAAGGATATATCAGCGAAACCAAATAGCTCTTTGGTCTCAGATACCAATCCCACCGGAGGGCAGTCAAAGATGACTACATCGTACTCTTGTTTGATTTCCTTGATGATTTGACCAAACTTGTCTTGCAATAGCAATTCTGCTGGGTTAGGAGGAATAGGTCCTGAGAGGATCACATCCATATCTTTGTGTCCGGCAGATTTGACCACATCTTTCCATGGAGTATCGGTGCTAAGACAGGTACTCATTCCCTTATCATTAGCTAAGCCAAAGTCTTCAGCGATTTTAGGCTTACGAAGATCCAAACCAATCAGGATGGTCTTCTTTCCCATCAACGCATACACTGATGCCACGTTGATAGATACAAAGGTCTTTCCTTCACCAGAGATGGAGGAAGTGAAAAGTATGGTCAGGTTATCGCGATGTGGACTAAGGTAGGACATATCCGCTCTAAGTGATCTAAAGGACTCTGTGACAGTAGATCTAGGATTATTCAATACTGGAATAGCATCCTCAGAATTATTTCTACCAATCATTCCTATCAATGGCACCTTGATCTGATTCTCCAACTCTTTAGGATCTTCAATTTTGGTATTCAAGAAATCCTTGACAGTGATAAAACCAATTGGTAAAATTAGTCCCAAAATCAAGCCTATTAGCAAATTGAGAGATCTCTTTGGCGCGACGGGAAGTTGACCCGCTTTTGCAAAATCAAGAATACTATTGGTTGGCATATTAGCTGCCTTAGTGATTTCAGCTTCTGCCTTCTTCTGCAACAAGTAGATGTAGATATTCTCGTTGATGGAGAATTGACGCTGATAGCCTAAAAGGTTACGCTCAGTCTCAGGTAGTGAATTCACATCCTGATCAGACATACGAATCTGATTTTTCAAATCAGCAACGACATTTCTTGTATTTGCTATCGCTGAATTTACATTCTCCTGAAGTACCCTTTTAGTATTTTCTAACCTATTAGCATTTTCTCTTACCGCAGGAGCTTCTTCCGTAAAATTGGAAGTCAACCTAATTCGCTCCGCTTGCGCTTCACTCAAAGACTCTACTAGGGAATTTAGCAAGGGATCCGTAATCCCAACAATCGAAGGAGCTACTATTTCTCCAGCCACGTTATTGGAAACATAATCTCTAAGTGTCTCGTAATACTTCAAATTCAACTCTGTCTGCGCTAGTTGAGTTTCCAAGTTTTGAAGCCTCTCAAAAATTACGGAGCCTTCCTCAGAGAGATTAAAAACCTTATTCTCAGTTCTATATTTCTGAAGCTTATTTTCTGATAAACGTAAGGAATCTGAAATTCCGGATAATTGAGCTTCTATAAAGCGAACCGTATTTTCAGAGGCCTTATTTTTTTCGCTCAATTCTCTCTGAAGGTACATCTCCATCACCTTATTGATATAATCTTCTCCAAGGCGTCTCACTGGAGTCTCTAAACCAAGACTAAGTATAGATGCTTGTTTATTGATTGGAGCTACAGATAATTCTCCTTTGTACTTTAAGGCAAGTGTGGGGGTATCCACCAGATTGAACTGAAGAATATCACCCGGAAGTGCTGAAATTTGATTGATGCTAAAGGAAAAATCGACTCCTACGATCTCCTGACCGAAATTATATACAGATTTCTTTAAAGTAACCTCCTCATCGGGCAACAATTTATAATAAGGATCTGCAGGGTTATAAATTTTAAATTCATTATTTGGAATAGAGAGTTCAAAGCTATCTTCATTGATCACTTCAATCTTAAATCTCCCTCCTACCAACTGAGTTTTATTCCAATCTACGGAAACCAAAATAGGCACCTTATCATAGATCTGAGATGTAGATATAATCCCTTCTCTAAAGTACTGTACGTTGAGATTCAACTCAGACACTGCTTCTTCTGCAAGAGAAAAGGACTTCAATATCCCTATTTCATTTTCAATATTGCTTTTTCCTTGCAGCATACCTAGGCCAGATGACTCGAACAAATCCGTCCCAAGACTTGGTTTATCATCTACCACGAGCACCGTTGCCTCTACCTTATAGATAGAAGTAGCATATCTATTAAAAAGAAATGCCCCAATGACACCGATAACCATGCAAGCAGCTATTAATAGCCAGTATTGCAGGTAATTGAATAGTAATACCTTCAGATCAATTTCATCTTCCTTTTGAACCATAAAAGGATTTTGCCCTGAATTTGAAGAGTTAGGAGTATTCGGGTACATAAAATCTTATTTGAGTAAATTTAGGATTAGGGCCAATGAAGAAATGCCTGCAAATATCAAGGCCAAAGTTTGAGCTGTATTTTCTCCTGTACCAGTTTCTCTAACTTTCAATGGCTCCACATAGAGTTGATCATTTGGTTGGATAAAGTAAAATGATGAAGCTACGATCTGACGATCTAACAAGTCAATTCTATGCAATCTTGTACCCTCAGGATATTGTCTAATTAAAAGTACCTCGTCACGTTTTGCCACAGTCGTTAAATCACCGGCATTGGCAATTGCCTCAAAAATTGTCATTCTATCCTGAAGAACTACGTATTTACCAGGTCTTCTGAATTCCCCTAGAGCCGAATACCTAACTCCTCCCAGCTTAACTTTGACATACAATTCACTAGTCACATACTTCCTCAAACTTTCTTCAATGGTAACCCTAGCCTCTTCCAGTGTTTTTTCTTTGACATTGACATCACCAACTATTGGAAGCCTGATATTCCCTTTTTGATCTACAGAAAAACCCGTCATATAGTAAACATCTCCACCACTTTGAGCCGAAACATTCCCCATCTGAGCACTCATTTGAGCAGGTTTACTATTAAAGCCAAACTCCATCAAATCCTCAATAGTCTGGATGTTTACATCTATGATATCATTGTATTGAAGCTTGTATTCAGGAATCTCATAAGTGATCAGCTCACCATCTTCGATGGGCGTATTGCCCTCCTGATTTTGCAAATAAATGATTTTCTCATTCGGGATGCAGCCAAATACCAATAGAAAAGCAAGGGATGCAATAAAACCCTTCGACAAATTCCTCATATATACATTTTTAATATTTTCTTTCAAAAACTGCGCAAACTTAAACATTTAACCTCAAAAAGTCTGTTTTTTTATCACTTTGATAATGAAGGAACAGAATTGAATTAAGATCCAGATCCATCAAATTCTGCCAATGCTAAGTCTTACAGTATTTTTCTGGCTTTTTCCAGGTCTTCGGCAGTATCTATTGCTACTGTTTGATGGAGAGTTTCCACCATTTTAATTTTATAGCCATTTTCCAAAAGCCTCAACTGTTCCAGCATTTCTACTGACTCTAGCTCAGATTTGGGTAATGAGGTAAAGGCTTGTAGCACTGCTCTCCTATAAGCATAGATTCCGATATGCTTCCAATAGCTCAACTCAGTCTTTGATTCTCTATTGAATGGAATCGCTGATCTAGAGAAATACAAAGCATTTCCTTTGAGATCCGTAACTACTTTCACTGTATTTTGATTTTGGGCTTCTTCAGCAGGTATCTTCGTCTTTAGCGAAGCTACCTGCACCTGTGCATCTTCAAAAACTGCTATTAAATCTCTCAAGGAAGTTTGATCCTGAAAGGGCTCATCACCCTGTACATTGACTATCAAATCCGCATCTACCTCTTCCATGGCCTCAGCAATTCTATCAGATCCACTTTGATGCTCTTTTTTACTGACAAACACTTTACCACCTAGGGTTTCAATCTGATTTTTGATTTCTAGATGATCCGTCACTACCCATACCTCATCAAATACGCCTGCTGCAAGAGTACTCAAATAGGTGCGCTGGATGACCGACTTCCCTCCCAGATCTTGAACCAATTTGGATGGCAATCTGGTGGAAGCATACCTAGCAGGAATTAGTGCTGCGGTTTTCGTCATAACTTGAATTGGGGTTCTGGGTAGAAATAGCAATTTAAAGTTCCGTTAATCACTTTACCTTAAACAGCTTTTTCAATTTTTGAAAAATATTCTTTTGGCTTTTCTTGATCTTCTTTTTCTTCGTATCTAAATCATCCCCATAGTAATTGTACATGTATTTATTGTTCTGGGAATACAGATAAGTATTACCATAACCATAATTGTAGCCTTCATAATGGTAGCCGGAATTTACGATACCATTGAAAACCCCATATACATTTTTAACCTGTTTATTATTAAATAGGTCGTTGATCATTACTAGGTGATCTTTTACGGTATAATTCTGTCTCACGACATAGAGATTAATGTCAAATAATCTCATCAGATCTATAGTCTCAGACACCAAACCCATAGGAGGAGTATCAAATATCACTACGTCAAACTGAGATTCTAGATATTCTATGAATTCAGTCAATTTAGGAGTCTGTAACAATTCCGCGGGATTTGGAGGTATGATGCCAGAAGGCACAAACCATAAGTTCTCATGTGAAGAAGGTAAAACTATATCTTTCGCATCCACTTTACCTATCAAATAGGTTGATAACCCTATTCGATCAGACTCTCCAAAATAAGAAGCAAGTTTAGGTCTTCTCAGATCCCCTCCTACTACGACCGTTTTTTTAGATCCCAAAGCCATTGCCGAAGCTAGGTTCAAAGAAGTAAAGGTCTTCCCTTCTCCAGAAACCGAGGAGGTAACCAATATTTTCTTAGTATTTTTACCAGATGCCAAATAGGTAATAGCAGAGCGAAGTGATCTAAATGACTCTGCCACCGCGGACTTAGGAAAATCCAAAACCACTTTATTGGTATCCTTCTGACTATAGCCTACAATCCCCAATTGAGGAATCATAAAATGCTTTTTCAAATCCCGCTGGTCTTTGATCGTTTCATCAAAAATATCACGAACGACCACAAAACCGAAAGGCAGTAACAATCCCAAAATAATAGCTAAACCATAATTTTGCTGCTTCTTCGGGAAAATCAAGGTTCCGCGCCGAGCCGTATCTAAGATCGCATTGTCAGAGACATTGGAAGCCATTGCAATTCCTGCCTCAGCTCGCTTTTCCAACAAGTAGGTATAAAGTGATTCCCTAAGTTTGAATTCTCTGAAAATCCCTGAATACTCAGATTCTGACTCAGGAAGGGTGGAGAACTCTGCATCATAAACTCCAATATCACGCTGAATACTAGTCTTTTTCTGCTTTGTGTTTTCTATCAGATTAACCACATTCTCAAAAAGCGCATCCTGCACTTTCTCCATCTGAACATCTATTTTCAGCACCTCAGGATGATTCTCGTTGACAGTAGCAAGTAATTTTCTTCGTTCTTGAGAAAGAGTAACCAGTGTTTGTATAAGGCCATTTAGCAAGGGATCCGGTACACCAATGACAGAAGGTGCAACTACATCAGAAAAATCCTTGCTCTTCTGCTCCATGTATGCACGGATTTGCTCGAAGTATTCCAACTGATAATCAATCTCAGCATTCATCTCGTCGAGCGAATTCATTTTCCCCAATATGCTGGTAAATTCTGCCGAGACATCGAGCAACTTATTCTCAACTTTGAAGTCTTGCAATTCCCGCTCTTTCTGCTGAAGGGAATCTTGCAATAGCCCAAGCTGCTCTTCAATAAAAGCTAAAGTGTTTTCTTGAATTTTATTCTTTTCGCTCAGGTCAAAATCAATATATGACTCCATCAAAGCATTGATGTAATCTCTTCCTTTTTCAACAACTTTGGTGGTAGTCGAAAGTCGAAGGACCGAGCTGTATTCATTCTGCAAGGTCACCTGCACAGATTTGGCGTAAGCATCTTCCAATGAACCAGGGCTTCTCAACTTGAATATCAGAGCCTCATTAGTTCTTCCGGGATTCACCAGATGCACGATAAACTTCGATTTACTTGTTTCTATTTTCTCACCAAATCTGTAAGTCCTATCATAAATGGACTCATCCCCCGCTGCCATAGCAGAATTAAAATCCATAAAACTGGATTCCTCAGGGCTGAGTTTAAAGGTATTCTCAGAGAGTATTTCCAATTGGATAGGCACATCGGTAATCTGAAAATGATCCCAGTCTACCTCGATACGAATAGGCGATCTATCATAGAGTTCTATAGCCTTAATGTTAGTTTTGGCATAGTACTCCACATCGAAGTGCAGTTTCTTCAAAGCCTCATGAGCAAGACCTTTAGACTTTAGTCTCAGAATGTCATTTTCTAGATTAAGACCTGTGGAAAAAATATTCGATCTATCCAGAATACGTGCTTCAGGAGAGGTATTAGTCTTGATCATCATAGATCCAGACACCTCGTAACGATCTACCGTGTATCGGTGAAATAGAAAGGTGCCGATCAGAAACAACAAGATAAAAAGTAAATACCATGGCCAATAGCGAATGTACTTAGCGATCACATACCTGATCTCCAGTGCCTTCTCCTCGTTATCTAACTGGCTTAAATCTAACTTCTCCATATCAACTAGTTACCCGTCACCAAATTAATAATTAAAAGCGTGGAAGCTAGTAAACCAGCAATAAGCGCAAGTGAGGCCGTTAAATTGTCAGCATTTCCAAACTGCCTGATATTCATCGGCTCAATATATAGGATGTCATTGGGCTGAATAAAGTAGAACGGACTAGCCAATAAGCTCCGATCATTCAGATTGATCTGGTGGATTTTAGTACCACCATCGTATTGCCTGATGATAAAAAGCTTGTTTTTCTTACCAAGAATCGTGGTCTCTCCTGAATTGGCTAAGGCATCAAAAATAGTAGCTCTATTTTTATAGATCACAGAAACTCCTACAGAATTGAACTCTCCCAGGGTAGTGTATCTGATGCCTGCTATTCTCAATTTGACGTATATCTCTTCCTTAAAAAACTGATTTATATCTTCCTGAACCTTTTCCTTAGCCTCTTCCTCAGTCAGTCCAGCGATTCTAATTTTCCCAAGCTTAGGCACTTCTACATCGCCATTTTTATCTATAGAGTAACCTCTAAAATACAAAGGATCGGAGCCTCCACCTCCACCACTATTACCACCAACTCCTCCCATACTCTGAGAATTTTGAAAGGAAAATGCTTCAATCAATTCCGGATCCGAAGTAGCAAAATCAATCTCAACAATATCGAAAGGCTGCAAGACATATTCATAATCTACCTCAGCAAAAGGGATAAATTCATTAAGTTCTATCGGCGTATTATCAGGCAGATTTTGCAGGTAAGTGATCCGCTTATTAGAGATACAACTAGTCGCAAAAACCACCAAACATGCAAAAAACAGGATTTTCTTCATTCGAAAAGCATAAATTTAGCTTGGCCCAAATATATAAAAATAGTTGAGGACAAGGAGCATGTTTGAGATTAGAAACAGGAAATAAGCAACAGACAATGTTCAAAATTCAATAATCAATTTTCAATGGTCAATTCTCCTGATTTTTACCTGGACTTTGCTGTTAATTCCTAAGTTCAAAAATCTTCATATCTTCAAGCCATGCAAATCAGAAAGGCCAATTCCAGTGATTTACCCGAAATAATCAGCTTATTGAAAGCCTCATTAGGCGAAAGTTTGATCCCCAAATCAGAGGAACTCTGGAATTGGAAACATGTAGCAAACCCTTTTGGGGCCTCGCCTCTGTTGATTGCTGAAGATGCCGGACTCATCTGTGGCGTACGTGTGTTTCTACGTTGGGAGTTTCGCCAAGGCGATCAACTCATCAAAGCCTGCCGAGCTGTAGATACTGCAATACATCCTGATTATCAAGGCAAAGGACTTTTCAAGAATCTTACACTTTCACTTATTGAGGAACTTAAGGAGGAAGGAGTGGAAATGATTTACAACACTCCTAATGCTCAAAGTTCAAGTGGATATTTGAAAATGGGTTGGGAAAAATGGGGAAAGCTACCGCTGAAAATGCACTTCAATCTCAACTTAGGCAAAAGTAAAAATCTGTCTCAATCGAGTGATTGGTCAAGCATCACAGGGCTTATTCAGAAAATAGAAAAAACTGAATTTGATTCTGAACAGATCCAGACAAACCTTGTGTCAGGCTACCTTCACTGGAGATACGTTTCTTGCCCACTTTTCCCTTATGATTTCGTCAGCGATGGTGAAAGCTACCTATTAATATATAGGATCAAAGAGGGGAAAATAGGTAGAGAACTTAGGATTGTTGATTTCTTCCAACTCGCTGATTTTGGAAAAAATGAAAAAAAACAATTGAATACTCGGTTAAAAACCATTCAAAAAAATGAGAGCGTTAGATTTACCTCGTATTCAGGTTTGAAGTTCACGAATGATTTACCTATTGAAATGGGAATTATGCCAGTGATGTCAATCGGCCCAGAAGTGACGCTCCGCAAAGTAGCTGCTACTGATAACTTATTGGAGAAAGACTGGGGCTGGAGCTTGGGAGATTTGGAGGTTTTTTAACTTTACGCAAGTCAAATTTCGCACTAGTCCTCATTAACTTCGCTATTCATCATTCGAAGTTCATTATTCGAAATTGACTGTTGAAAGATGAATGTTGAAGTGTGACCGTTCGTGAGACACGAACGGTGGCAGGCACTAAAACGAACAGTGGCAGAATTAGACACAAACGGTGGCAGGCACAAAAACGAAAGGCAGTAGATTTAGGCACAAACTGTTGCAGGCACAATACGAACGGGACAGGTACAGATACGATTGGGGGGCAATGGTTGATCGCGGGAATTATCTGCGAATATCTGCGGGAAACAAAAACTATAAATGAAAGGAAAACAAATTATACAAACAGCAGCTATACTTGGCGCATGTGCTGTGGGAATAGGCGCATTCGGAGCGCATGGATTAAAGGAAATACTTGCTGAAACGGGCAGAGCAGAAACTTTTGAAACTGCTGTCAAATATCACTTCTACCATTCACTTGCCATTTTCTTGATTGGCATTTTAGCTTTGGTAAAACCCAATTGGACAAAACTCAGTACAGCAGCAATCTTGATGCTTGTAGGGGTTCTGATTTTCTCCGGTTCTCTATATGTCCTATCCCTTACAGGAATTACCTGGCTTGGAGCAATTACTCCCTTTGGTGGTCTGGCTTTCATCGCCGGCTGGATTTTGGTATTTCTTGCCGCTTCTAAAAAATAAGTATGCGTAAACTGCTCAGCCTCTTTCTCTTTACTCTTTTTGTTAGCACCAGCCTTTTTGCCCAACTCAACCGAGATCAATATCTCAAACTGGAATCGGCTCTAGGTGAAGGAAGTTTTTTCAATGGCCATCTCTCAGGATTCATGTTGTACGATTTGGATTCACAGACAGTACTCTATGAGAAAAATAGCCATCAAAGATTTATACCTGCTTCTACTACCAAGCTATTCACGCTCTTCTCCTCGCTTATTGTTCTGAATGACAGTACCCAAACATTACGCTATGTCACGGAAGGAAACAGGATAAAGATTTGGGGTTCAGGTGATCCAAGTTGGAAATACAAGGATTTCTATCAGCCAGCTATCGAAGCCCTAATTGCTCCTTATGAGCAGGTCATCTTTTCTGATGCAAACATGATGTCTCCGGCCTTTGGCTATGGTTGGCAATGGGATGATTATTACTATAACTATTCCGCAGAGCGTAGCTCATTGCCGATCTATGGAAATCTGGTTCATGTCAAAAAAGTTGGTAATGCGCCCACGGTATTTCCTCCTAGTTTTCAAGCTGATGTGTTCCCCACTAATCGCACAATTCGTGAAGTGGAGCGGGATTTTCATAGCAATAAATTCTACTACAATCCAAACAATTTCCGAGGAAGAGAGGAATTCATCCCTTTCATCAGCTCGCCTGAGCTTTTTATCAAACTAGCTTCAGATGCCACCGGAAAAAATTGGGCTTATCAGTCAGACTCTTTGCCAGCTATTCATCAGGAATGGCGAGGTGCTCCACTCTTTCCAATCTTGAAAGAGATGATGCTGGAAAGTGACAACTTCCTTGCAGAGCAACTGATGCTGATGGTTTCGGATCGGCTTTTTCAGCGTCTGGATACAGAACGAGCGATTGAATACATGCTTAAAACATATTTGTATGATTTGCCAGACGAGCCCCAATGGGTGGATGGATCTGGCTTGAGCAGACATGATTTATTTACTCCGAGGACAATGGTGGCACTTTTTGAAAAGATCTATCGCATGGTACCAGATCAGCAATTGTTCGAACTATTGCCAGCAGGTGGAAAAGTAGGAACCTTAGAAAACAGTTATAAAGCCGATCAGCCTTACATTTTCGCAAAGACTGGCACGATGAGCAACAATCACAGTCTCGTTGGACTAATCAAAGGCAAATCTGGCAGGTATTACTGTTTTGCATTCATGAATTCGAATTACCCTTGGAAAGCTTCAGAAGTCAGAAGGGAAATGGAGAAGGTAATGCTAATGCTGAGAGAAATGATTTGATTTGGGATTTTTGATTTACTAACTGAATCTCTAAATGGGGTAGAATCTAGCTCAACAAACTGCATCAGGTCAGACTTGAAAACGAGAACGATAAAGTACAGCTCACTGAAAATTATCTTTTTGGAATACAAATCCTACGATAGGACTTCGGCTTACAAATCACGATGAACTTGAGAGTATGGATTTACTTGCAACGTAAGGATATCTGAAAATAAAGCCATATTTTTAGATTAAACTTTGAGGCTATGAAAACGATAGAAGTTAAGAGAATGCTTATACAGAAAATAGAGCAAATCAATGATCCAAAGATTCTTGATGAGGTAAATCGTTTATTGGAATTTGATCTGGATTCATCAGAGAAAATGGTTTTATCAAATGATCAACTCAAGGCAGTAGAAGAAGGAAGAGCACAATACTTTTCCGCTCAAATCAAAAGTAATGATCAGTTAGACGGGGAAATTGAGGAGTGGTTAAGAAAGTAGTATGGACCTTAAGAGCGGAACAAGACCGAAAGGAAATTTTATCCTATTGGAAGAAAAGGAATAAATCAAATACATACTCTATTAAACTTAATGGACTTTTTAAGGAGGCTGTTAAAATTATCCAATCAAATCCACATATCGGCAAACTCACAAACTCAGGGAATGTGCGATCAAAAATCGTAAAGGATTACTTGATGTTTTATGAAGAATTCCCAGAAGAACTTGTGATACTAGCGATTTGGGACAATAGACGAAACCCCAAAAACCAAGAATATATTTCTAGTTTTTAAAAACACTATTACCTGATTAAGTCACAAATTGTGACACTAATCTCTCGTAAAGTCAGAGGAATATTTAGTTTAAACCATTACAAATACTGTCCCCAGACCGTTTTACGATTAATAGCCCTTGGCTTAAGCAGATTCAGTCCTGAAAGCTCTCGCGATCTAGTAAAGCTCAATAGGAATTATTTTTAGGATTTCAAATCCTACAATAGAACTTCAGGATTCCAAATCCCCATGCGATATCACCCTTACAGGGTTTTTTAATAATTTTTTGATCCCCATTTCCTATAATCCGATCACCTCTTTGAGGTTCGGCATTCCAAATCACGAAGAGCAGAATCATGACCATGCATCGAGCCGGCGGCTCGTTAAGGTCTGTAGCCAATCGTCTATCAAGGTACCTGCCTAGCTGGAATGATTTGATTTGTGATTTACGAGAGCAACGTATCTTTTGAAATAATTAGTAGGTGTTAGTCCTTTTTACCTGAAGTGAAAATACCAGATTGTTTAATTCTAATGTGCGAAAGATTTGTCTCTCCTAGGTTCGTTCTGTTTAAAAAATCAAGGTTCAAAAGAATTAAATCACTAAAGAGAATCCTTTGCGCCTCGCGCCTCGCGGGAGACATATTGCGCAAAATAAAAAAGCCTTATTTTCACGTTTCAGAATTACAACCCCCTTCCAGATGCAAAAACGCGCCTTCCTCAAATCCCTAGGACTACTTTCAGCTTCCCTCCCATTAGTATCTTGGGATACAGCTCATTCAGCTTACGATCCAAAAACACTTTTGCCAAAGGCAATCAAAAAAGGCGATACCGTAGGACTGATATCTCCTTCTGCTGCTACGGCCGAAAGGATGCAGTTCACTTATGCCAAAGAAGCTCTGGAAGCTTTAGGTTTTCAAGTGAAAATGGGAAAAAACCTAATGAACCGTCGAGGACATCTCGCTGGCACAGATGCCGAACGAGCAGGTGATTTGAATGACATGTTTGATGATAAAGAGGTGAAAGCCATCGTGAGCATACGTGGCGGTTCGGGAGCGGCTAGGATTCTGCCCTTGATTGATTACAAGATTATCTCCAAAAATCCAAAGCCCTTATTGGGATATTCCGACATCACAGCTTTGCATTGCGCGATACATGCTCAAACTGGCTTGATCACCTTCCATGGACCTATGGGTTCTGGCAGTTGGAATAGCTTCAATGTGGATCAATTTGAAAGGATCTTTTTTGATAAAGACTTAGTCACTTTTGAAAATGTACATGCTGAAAGTGATGAACTCGTTGTCAAATCCAACCGAATTCAAACCTTGAAAAGCGGAAAGGCTGAAGGCATAATATTAGGTGGAAACCTAACGGTTTTGACAGCGATATCAGGTTCTCCATACTATCCCGATTTCAAAGACGCCATTCTATTTATTGAGGACATTGGAGAAGATCCCTATAAGATTGACCGTATGATGAGCACGCTCAAGCTCAATGGGACATTAGACAAAATCTCAGGTTTTGTTTTCGGTCAATGCTCCGATTGCGAGCCAGGGGGAGGCTATGGTTCCTTGACCTTGGATCAGGTCTTAGATGATTATATTTTACCACTGAAAATCCCAGCCTACTCTGGCGCGATGATTGGGCATATTTCTAAGCAATTTATCATTCCTGTGGGGGCGAAAGTTGCGATGGATGCGGACAATGGAACCATTTCACTACTTGAGTCCGTATTTCAGTAGTAAAAACAATTATGAAAATCCTTCTTTTGCCACTCATCCTTTTTGGAATGCTATCCTGCAACAGTTCCAAAAATATGCTTCCTGATGATTCCGATTCCACTATGACTGACAACAACCCACAACTTACTTATTTGGCACTTGGCGACAGTTACACCATCGGCGAGGGTGTGAAAGATGCGGGCAGATTTCCTAGTCAGTTGATCGTAAAATTGAACGCTGAAACTTCAAAATCTTGGGCTGCGCCAAAAGTGATTGCTCAGACAGGTTGGACTGTAGATGAACTGGAACAAGGCATTCTAAAAGAACAAATTAACGGAACCAGCTATGATTTGGTCACTTTGCTAATAGGCGTAAATGATCAGTACAGAGGCCATTCTGTTGATTCTTATCGTGTCGAATTTGAGAAAATGCTGGATAGAGCTATTGCTTTCGCTGCTGGAAAAACAAATCATGTAGTCGTAATCGCCATCCCAGACTGGGGAATTACACCCTTTGCGGAAGCTAGAAATGCAGATAAAAACAAGGTGGAGACAGAGATCAAAGCCTACAACCAGACCCAGAAAGCTATCTGCAAACAAAAAGGAATCAGCTTCGTTGACATCAGCAAAGAATACAAGGATGCTGGACAAGCCCCGGAAATGCTTGCTGCGGATGGCTTGCACCCAAGTGCAGAAATGTATGAAATCTGGACTAAAAAGCTATTTGACCATATTAAGACTATCAATTTCTAAGAATGAATAGCGAATTCATTTTAGCAAATCCTCTCTAGAGAAAATATCAATCTATGAAAACCATATTATTTCTACTTATCAGCAGCGTCCTGGGAGCAGTAGCCTGCGAAAAGCAATCTGAGCAAAACACAGAAACTTGGTGGGTAAATTCTGCAAAAATGGATTGTGTAGGCGTGGCTCCTATGTCTTGTTTCCAGATACAAAAGGGAGCTGAAATTGACCCTTCCGCTTGGGAGTTTTTCTATATTAGTATCGAAGGATTTGATTATGAGCCTGGGAATATTTACCAGATCAAAGTAAAAGTGACAGACAAAGATAGTCCAGTTCCTGCGGATGCTTCATCCAAAAACTACGAACTTGTAGAGATTATGAGCAAAGAATCAGACCCATCCTTAAGGATTTCCAATATTTGGAAAGTAACTCAAGTCGGAGACATCGAGAACCCTACAGGTTTTAAAAGCAAAGAAGCTTTGACTTTCGAATTTAATGCATCCAAAAAAACTTATGTAGGAAGCATGGGCTGTAATTCTGTACGCGGAGCAATTATAGAGAATGATGGAGAAACATTGAGCTTTGGCCCTGGTGCTGCCACGATGATGGCTTGCCCTGATATGAGCGTGGAAAATGCTATCTCAAAAGCTCTTATCAATACGCGCGGATATAAACTGGAAAAAAACCAACTTTACCTTATCAATGAATCAGGGGACACCTTGATGACTTTACAAGCTGTAGATTAATTATCAGGTATGAAGATTATTTGCATTGGCCGAAATTATGCGGCACATATTGAAGAGCTGAAAAATGAAACGCCTGGAAACCCTGTCGTTTTCTTGAAGCCAGACACAGCGATTTTGAAAGACGGAGCTCCGTTTTTCTATCCTGATTTCTCCAAAAACATCCATCACGAAGCTGAGTTGGTGCTGAAGATATCCAAGCAGGGAAAATACATTCAGAAGAAATTTTCTCATAGATACTTTAACGAAATAGGTTTTGGGATTGACTTCACTGCCCGAGATCTACAGGATCAATGCAAAGCCAAGGGTTTACCCTGGGAAATCGCCAAAGGATTCAATGGTGCTGCACCAATAGGAGGATTTAAATCCGTAGATGAAATTGACGATCAAAAAAACATAGATTTTCATCTCAGTATCAATGGGGAAACTCGCCAAAAAGGTAATACCTCGCTAATGCTATTTGATTTTGGAACTATCATCGAATACGTGTCACAATTTTTTATGCTAAAAAAAGGAGATCTTATCTATACTGGTACACCTGCGGGAGTTGGCCCAGTGCAGATTGGAGATAAGTTGGAAGGATTTATTGGTACCGAAAAGTTATTGGATTTTGAAGTTAAGTAAGTTAGGCTGCACCCTCCTTTTTCTTGGTTTGTTTGCTACGCCGGAGCTAAATGCTCAGGAGGTGGATAAAGGCTATTTTATGAATCCTATAAAGCCTGGAGTCAGAAATTACCTTTCTGGTAATTTTGCCGAGCTAAGACCCAATCATTTCCACACAGGATTGGATTTGAAAACAGGCGGTCAGCAGGGTATTCCTGTTTTGGCGGCTGCAGATGGCTGGGTACATAGAATCAAGATTTCATCTTTTGGCTATGGGAATGTCATATACCTCAAGCATCCCAATGGTAAAATCACGCTCTACGGACACCTTCGAAATTTTAACCAAGAGCTGAGCGAGTACATGCGCAACAAAATGTATGAGGAAAAAGCTATTGATCTGGAAATTCGTCCTGAGCCCGGAGAATTGCCAGTGAAGCAAGGTCAGCGAATAGCAGATAGTGGAAATACAGGAGGTTCGGGCGGCCCTCATTTGCATTTTGAGATCCGTGATAGCTTGGATCGAGCGATGGATCCACTCCTTTTTGGTTTCCCCGAAATCCTGGATAATATAGCACCAGTACCTCAAAGCATCGCCATAGTTCCGCTGGACATAGATTCCCGAGTGAATGGTGAGTTCCAAAGACTTCAGGTAACACCAGTTGCAAACGGAGCAAATTATCGCCTCCCATCGGATATCAAGATCACTGGAAAAGTAGGCATTGAAATCCGTAGTTATGATCAACTCGACGGAGCGAGCAACAGAAATGGCTACCCTATTTTTGAGTTGGCGGATGAAAATGGGACTCTGTTTAACTTGACTGTAGACAAGGTTGACTTCAATTACACAAGGCAATTTCTACTGTACACCTACCAAAATCGCTACACCAAACTATATTTTCAAAAGAACCTAAAGTTTGAATTTCTATCTCCCTTGGAAGAGAACACTGGTCATTTGGCCCTGGAACCTGGTGTGAAAAAGAATTATAAGCTAAAACTTCGTGACACCTATGGTAATGAGCGAGAGGTAAGTTTTACGCTACAAGGCCAAGATTTGGAAACGAATATCAACGACGACTCTGCTCCTTCCAAAGCTTCATTAGAATACCTCAATAATATCCTAAAAATCAAAGCTCCTATTTCTTCCCAAGGCGGCTTAGCAAAGTTCTCAGTTGGATCAAATTCCTTTGAAATGCTTCCTGCTTATCAGGATGAAAATAGCCGAACCTACCTCTGGGACATGAATTTTGGCATTCCTGATGAGATTGACATTTGCACTGAAATTCTTACTCCAGGTATCAATGCCTTGATCCCAGTAGGAAAAGAAATTTCCTATTCTGAAGAGAATGTTCAGCTGAATTTCAAGCAGGAAACTGTATTGGACGATTTATTTTTGAGGCTTTCTCAAGCTAGATCTTCCAGTTCACCAAAATTGCTGATAAATGATAGCCAAGACTATCTTTGGAATGCGATAAACATACTCTGGACCGTACCAAGTTATACTGGAAACAAGGATCGCTCACATGCCTATTATACTTCGGGAAATTCCAAGTCATTCTTGGGCGGAACCTGGAATGGTGACACCTTAAATTTTGGTTCTAGGTATTTAGGAGAAATCTCCATTTTACAGGACAACACCAAGCCTACGATCAAAGTGATTCGTGTCAATTCATCTGATTTACGTTTTGTGATTCGGGATGATTTGTCTGGTATCGACAGCTACGAAGCCTATGTAAATGGCAAGTGGGTGTTGATGCGATACGAGTACAAGCAGGCGGTGATTTGGTCCGAAAAACTTACGAATGAAGCCTTCAAAGGAGAAGTTTTGCTAAAAGTTACCGATAAAGCTGGCAATACTGCTGAATGGAAAGGAACGATTGGTTAAATTAGGCGCCCTAAACAATAGCATATGAAACTAGAAGAAGGCCAAATGGCCCCAGATTTTGAAGCGAAAATTGAAACAGGAGAAACGATCAAGCTTTCTAACTATCGAGGGAAAAAGGTTGTCCTCTATTTTTATCCAAAAGACGCTACTCCAGGATGTACTGCTCAGGCATGTAACCTAAGAGACAACTACGATGCCTTACAAAAAGCAGGTTATGTAGTCTTTGGAATCAGTTCAGATGCGGAAAAATCCCATGTGAAATTCAAAGAAAAGCAGGCACTTCCATTTTCTCTGATCGCTGACACAGACCTAAAAGTACACGAAGCTTACGGCACTTGGCAAGAAAAGAACACCTTCGGCAAAACCTACATGGGAACTGTCAGAACGACCTTTGTCATCGAAGAAGAAGGCAAAATCGCTGAAATAATAGAAAAAGTAAATACAAAAGAGCATACCTCTCAAATCCTTAAATAGACCTATCCGAAATGGAAAAAAAATCAATCGAACAACTCGAAAGCGTTGCATCACAGGTTCGTAGGGACATTCTTAGAATGGTTCATGCGGTACAGTCAGGACACCCTGGCGCTTCACTAGGTTGTACAGAATTCTTCGTAGCACTGTACTTTGACCAGTTGAATCACGACTCAAACTTCAAAATGGAAGGAAAAGGTGAAGACCTATTTTTCCTTTCTAATGGGCATATTTCACCAGTGTGGTACTCCGTACTTGCTAGATCAGGATACTTTTCTCCTGAGGAAATGACCACCTTCAGAAAGCTAAATTCAAGATTGCAGGGTCACCCGGCAACTGAGGAAGGACTTCCTGGAATCAGGATCGCATCAGGTTCTCTCGGCCAAGGCATGTCCGTAGCAATCGGCGCAGCTCAGGCTAAAAAAATCGACGGTGATGACAGTACGGTATATGTCCTTATGGGTGATGGCGAACAAGAAGAAGGTCAAGTATGGGAAGCTGCTATGTATGCCGCTCACTGGAAAGTGGACAACTTGATCGCTACTATTGACTTGAATAGACAGCAAATCGATGGTCCTACAGAGAAAATCATGAATCTGATCGACCTAAGAGCAAAATATGAGTCTTTTGGATGGGAAGTTATCGACACGCTCAAGGGAAATGACATGAAGTCTGTAGTAGAAGGACTGGAAAAGGCGAAAAGCCTAAGTGGCAAAGGAAAGCCAGTAATGAACTTGCTTCATACTGAAATGGGCTTTGGCGTGGACTTTATGGTTGGTACACACAAGTGGCATGGTATCGCACCGAGCGACGAGCAGCTTGCAGACGCTTTGGGACAACTTCCAGAAACAATCGGGGATTATTAAATCCACAAATTTTTAGACCATTTACTCAAAAGAAAACATGGAAAAGACATTGGATTTAAAATTCAACTATACAGAAAAAAAAGATACACGTTCTGGCTTTGGTGATGGCTTATTAGAAGCTGGTCGCAATAACCCAAACGTGGTAGGACTTTGTGCCGATTTGATCGGTTCATTGAAAATGGGAGCATTCCAGAAGGAATTTCCTGAGCGCTTCTTCCAAGTAGGAATCGCAGAAGCAAACATGATGGGCATCGCTGCAGGCATGACTATCAATGGCAAAATCCCTTTTACAGGTACTTTTGCCAACTTCTCTACTGGCCGCGTATATGATCAGATTCGTCAATCTATCGCCTATTCAGGCAAGAATGTGAAGATCTGTGCATCTCACGCAGGATTGACACTAGGAGAAGACGGTGCTACGCATCAGATTTTGGAAGACCTAGGCATGATGAAAATGCTTCCTCATATGACAGTGATCAATCCTTGCGATTACAATCAGACGAAAGCGGCAACGATTGCTATCGCTGAATATGAAGGACCTGTTTACCTAAGATTTGGTCGTCCATCTTGGCCTATTTTCACTGATCCAGCTCAAAAATTTGAGATAGGAAAAGCTTGGAAAATGATCGAGGGTACAGATGTAACTATCTTCGCTACTGGCCATCTGGTATGGGAAGCAGTAGTAGCTGAAGCAATCTTGAGATCTGAAGGCATCTCTGCCGAAGTGATCAACATTCATACAATCAAGCCACTAGACGAGGAAGCGATTCTAGACTCTGTAGCCAAAACAGGTTGTGCTGTAGCCGCTGAAGAACATCAATACAACGGTGGCTTAGCTGATAGCGTAGCACAAACTCTTGCAAGAAACAATCCTGCTCCAATGGAATATGTAGGTGTAAACGACAGCTTTGGCGAGTCAGGTACTCCTACTCAGTTGCTTGAGAAATACGGCTTGAATGCAGCAAATATTGTAGCTGCCGCTAAGAAAGTATTGGCAAGAAAATAAGTTAATTTCCATGCAGCTTCTGAAGAAGCAGCATAACCACAGTTTCGAAAGAGACTGTGGTTTTTTTAGGTTTATACCCTTTTTCAAAGAGAAATCAGTCTAGCAATTTTTGCTTCAAACTAAATCAAAAAGATCAATTTGACCTATTCAAATTTCATTAATATGCTGATTTTAACGATCTTATAAACTGATTCGCTAAGAGAATAATCACTTTAAGCCCAAAATATTCTCCATATTTTGAATTAGAATCGATTCATCACAGGCTTTTTCTCTATAAAACACAGCAGACTATGAAAGCTCTTCTCGCATTTACTTTATTATTATTTATTTCCACTTCTAGCTTTGCACAAGAAGAGAGTGAGACTTCCCCTATCTTATTTATTTATGATGCCAGTGGCTCGATGTGGGCGGCGATGGAAGGTAAAACAAGAGTTGAGATAGCGCGGGATGTCCTTTCCACTTCGATCAACCAGCTACCAGATGCGCAAAAAATTGGGCTAATAGCATATGGTCATAGAAAAAAAGGAGACTGTGTGGATGTGGAATACCTTGTAGGTCTGTCCAATACCGATAAATCAAAAGTAACTGGTGAAATCCAACAAATTAAACCCTTGGGAATGACTCCCCTCGCCTATTCCGCTAATTTGGCAATCGAGGACTTGAAGAAATCCAATCAAAAAGCCACCATCATATTGGTGACTGATGGAATAGAGTCATGTGATGGAAATATTTGCGAAGTAATCCAACATGCAAAAGATGCAGGTGTAGATTTCAAACTTCATATTATTGGTTTTGGGCTAAAAGATGAAGAAACAGCACAACTTAAATGTGCCGCTGCTGCTGGAGAAGGACAATATTTTGATGCCAAAGATTCTGCCGGCTTACTAGGCTCACTCGCAGAAGCTACCTCTGCCACCGTAGACATGCCAGTTGGGAATTATGGAATATCTGTCAAGTTGAATGGACAAATGATAGACGCAATAATTCAAGTTCTTGAACCGGGAACGAAGAATAAAGTCTCGCTAAAAAGAACCTATAGAGATACTGTACTAATCACACTTCCTGAAGGAAAACATGATCTTATAATAACAGCCCTTGAGAACACAGACTTACAGCCTATTCAAATCTCTGGGGTTTCGGCTGATCCAAGTGAGATAGTTTATCAAGAAATAAGTTTTGACGGAGGCAAAATGGCTTGGACTATCACCAACAATGGAAAACCATGGGATACGCTAATTAGAATATTTGAAGCTGGGACGAAAAAACAAGTAGCAGCTGGAAGAAGCTACGGAGAAGAAGAAGAATTCGAGTTAAATCCTGGCCTCTATGATGTTGAGCTATTGGCATTTGTGATCTCTGGAGAAAAATCAATTCGAAAAGAAAAAATAGAAATCAAAGCTGGAGAAAAATTAGAACTCACACACGACTATAAAACCGGTATCGCCAAAATCGGAGCATCCCACAGTTCTGACCTACTTGATGCTACAGTAGTAATCAAAATCGCCAGTACAAAAGAAAATGTATCTGGAATGAGAACCTACACTTCTGAAAGCAGTAATCCTCGAGAATTCATCCTTACCCCAGGGGAATATGAAGTCACAGTCACTGCTGTTCCCAAAGAACATGCTGGTAAAAAAGAAGTATTCATTATGAAAATCCTAGCAGGTGATACATTCGAAAAAACCATCAAATTCTAGCTATGAACAAATACCTTAAACCTTCAAGCATAGCATGCTATATTTTGCTCTTCATAGTGTTTTTCATAATAGGCGCAGCAACAGCCGGGTTATCAGGAGTAGCTAAGAACCAAGGACTAGCTGGCGGCGCTATTGTTCTCGAATATGGGATAATGGCATCATTTGGAGGATTAGCCCTTGCTATATTCCTCATTTCAAAGACTAGTACAAGCAATATCAAAAAAGCAAACTGGGTTATTCTGCTGATCGTACTTTTGACTTTGGCCTTCTTGGGATTCCGCTCCACATCCACTGAGGGAGCAACCTTTTCTCCAAAGCGACCACAGCCCAAAACAGTTACAATCCCAGTCAATTTCACTAACAACTCTACTGCTGAAAGAATAGGTTTGGGTCTATTTTCTCCAAACTTCTTTGAAAACGAGGTTTTGTATTTTTATGCGGTACAGAATTTCGACAGACCCATTGAAGACAATCCAAAGCTAGATAGCATCACATTTGCGAAAACCGAGCTCGGTAAATATACAATTACAACAGCCCCACCATGGTTACAACCTGAACATTTGAAGCTTGATTATGGCATTCTCTTTTTCAAGATTATCCGCATTGGAAAGGACTATATTCAGTTAGAAGGCAACAGCACTACAGAGCAAACCTATTTCGTTTCCAGATGGTCTGGAGACATAATTTTATGGCCAGAATTCATCTTGAATACATTCATGTTAGAATTTCCAGAAGGAAAAACTCAAGCTATAAGAATCAAACCAGTCGAGAATGCATCAAGTATCCAAAACTCTTCCCATTTGATGCGAGCCATATCTATTCAAGATTTCTGGGTAGAAGTAGAAGTACTAGACGATCAATGGAATAAAATCGACACTGGCTGGATCAAATGGAGAGATGAGTCCCAATTGCTAATACAGTATTCCTTACTTTCTTAACTATTTTACACACTAACCCAAAGGCTAAGAGCACTGCAAAAAACTTGCATTTTATTTATTGAAAATCTATTCACTTTTATTTTGGCAAGACAATCAAAATACATTTCTTTGAATAAGAATTAACAAAGATTACACACCCAAAATTGTCGTTCATTCTAACTCGCCAGCCACAATGATTAATCTTTCGCAAGACTTAAGTATCCAAAAACTCACGCTGGACGATCAACCAGAGCTTATCGAGTTGATGCGAGAAATTTACATTCCCTCCTACCAACATATTTGGTCTGATTCAGGGGAATGGTATCTAAAACAAATGTATAATCCTGATGCTTTTAAAAAGGATCTAGAGAACCCAAAAAGCCATTACTTCTTTGTCCTTTTTGAAGGTTGGAAAATTGGCATTTTGAAGTACAGCTACCCCGAATCTCCTGCTTTAATCGATTTCCCAAATTCACTGCACCTTCATAGGATTTATATCAGCAAAGAATATCAAGGCAAAGGAATTGCTGCTCAGCTAATGAAAAGAGTCGAGTCTATAGCAAGAGAAAGAAATATGAATTTCATCTGGCTGGAGGTAATGGATACGCAATTGCAAGCGCAAAGCTTCTATCGAAAAATGGGCTTCGAGTGGCTTTTTACTTACCACTTAGATTACAAAAAATTGCTTCCAAAATATCGTGGTATTCAGATTTTGAGGAAAAGCTTGAAATGATATTTTTCAGAGGAACTGAGGCTTGGCTATTAGCGAATCAGGCTTGAATTCATTATTTTAAAAAAAAGCATCTATGCTCAAATCTGTACTCTATTCTCTTTCAGCAGTAGCAGTCGTTTCTCTTCTGTTTTACTTTTCCATAGGAAGCAAAGAAACAAGTTCCATTCAAGCAGCAAGCTTCGTTAACTTCAACACAAACAGTGATCTCGTCACCGCAGAGGATGATGAAATGGTAGGTGTTTTTTTTATGCCTTCATGGAATACTTCTCCAGACCCAGCTGTGGATCGCGATAGTTTTTGGTCCTGTCTTATGGGAAAAGAAGACTGTTCCAGCTTACACAACCCAGGTATTTGGGGCCCAAAAGGACGTATTTACAATGCAAAATACCCTTACGAAGGCCCATATTTAGGTCACAAGCCTATCAAAGAACTAAAAGGATTTTATAAACGAGATGATCCCGAAGTCATCAAAAAGCAACTCGAGTACATGAAGAGCTTTGGGATTGACTTCTTTGCCTATGATTGGTTTTTTGGTAGAAACTATTACTACCATCTAGACTTTGCTCCCCAGTCAAACATCTATTATCCAAAAGGCTGGAAAACAGATAAGAGTAATGCCGGCCGTGTGGAGGTGCCTGGCCTAGTAGAATGGGGTGATCAGCTCAAAGTAATGCTTGAGGTAAACGAAAGTCTTCCCAAGGAAAAGCAAATGAAATGGGCTTTGAACTGGTGTGATGACAGCAATGAGCGCTGGATGCTCTGGCTGAAGGTAGGATCACCAGATGAGCTTGCCCGTAAAGCAAACTACCAAGGTGAAAAACCTGATAAGGAATTATACCTGAAAGTGCACGAGAAAATTACTCAACTATGGATTGATGAGTATTTTGGTAGAGGAGATTATTTGAAGGGAGAAGACGGACGTCCAATTGTCTATTTTTACTTTCCTCAGGATGCGGAGTCCAGAGCAGCATTCTATGGGTTGAAGCTAAAAGACCTACTTGACCTTTCTCAGAAAACCGCCAAAAAAGCAGGTTTACCCGGAATTAAATTTATCGCGGTAACTGCCGGACCAATGTTAGAAAATGAACGAGTTTATGGGCTTCCAACATTATGGAAAGCAAATAACCCTCAAAAACCTTGGGAAGGAGGCAGCTACCAAAACAAGCAATTATTGCAGGAATATGTCCCAAGGCTGAAAGGAATGGGTTTCGAAGGCATGACCGCCTATGTGTATCATAACTTCATGAATAAGGATAACAAGTCCTTTGCCGATATGCGGGAAACGTATAAGGGTCATTGGAATATGTGGTCTGAAAAGTTTAAGAGCGATCCAAACTTCGAATATCAAGTCCCTACCGCTATGGGATGGGATATGCGCCCTGCTGGAGGCACTTGGCCTCAGCCATCAGGCTTTCCAAGTGAACCACAGAAAGACCGTGTCCACAGTGACAAGAACAGTTTTACCGCTATGCTCAAAGATGCGAAGCAAACCTCAAAAAAATACCGTTCCAGCAACGGAAACACGGTAATGGTTTGCTGCTGGAACGAGTATCTGGAAGGGAACTTCATCGAACCTACTGAGTCACATGGTTTCGATTATCTAGAAGCTATAAAATCTGTATTCGGGAATTAAACCATTAAAGAGCATCTTCCAGCTTCTTCATAATCTCATTAAAATCCGATAGCAAAGTCTCTTCTTTTTTCATCCGTTTCAGGACGGCTCCTATTATTTCGAAATGCTCTAGTTCAGCTACTTTCTGACCTTTGTTGCCTGCAAGACCCCAGAGCTTCAAGTACTCAGTGGTGATTTCTTCCTTGCTGGCCTTTGATATTCCCATCAAGAATTGTGTCAACATGATATTAGCATAATGGGCCATTTTCCAAAAATCATCTGACTTCAAATCACTTGCCTTTAATTCATCATAAATCTTCTGCATTGCCTTTCTGGCATCCAAATCAATGAATTTGAGGCCTTTCTTCTCTTCAAGTAAAAGTTGAAGTTGGGTAAGGGTAAGCCAATTGGTAAGCGGATAGGCATCTCTATGTTCCGAAAATAAACTAGCTTCTTTGTAGGCATTTATAGAAGAACTAAGCGCAGCCATGACCTCTTTTTTAGGCGCGCTACTCAATAGATGCATTTTGCGCTTATAGGCAGACCCTATTAGAGACCACCTTTCTGCACTCTCTCCAAAATGTCTAGCAAGACCTTCCAAATCCCCTATCACCTTGTTGGTGATTTTAATAGCTGCATCCAATTCATTTGGATCAGTAGCAAATTTCTGCAAAGCAAGTTTGGTCTGGATATTACAATGCCTCTCGTAACTCTTAATAGTATATTCTGATTTTTTGGACTTCAGTAATTTCTCAAAACATCCACATGATTTCTCATATTCTTGCAAACCAGCATATATCCCTGCAGCTAGCTCCTGGATTTTGTCAGTGAGCATATTCCTACTTTGCATTTTCGAAAGGATCTCATCGATTCTTTTCAGGATCGCTTCATGCTCATATTCATTGGCAGCCATGGATTCAAAGGTGTTTTGCAATTCAATCTCCACTTCCTCACAGATCAATAGCTCATCTTCATTTCCGCTCCATATCCCATCGCCTGTCAATTTGTAAAAGGGATCACCATAGCATTGGAAGGCTCCCCAAGTATTTGTCCTCCGTCCAAACTCTATATAGATATCCTTCCTAGCACGTTTGACAGCCTCACCAAATCCTAGTCCTGAAAACATATTCTCGTAGAATTGCTTAGAAAACTGTAGCGCAGCGGCATCATCTACTGCCCAACCCGCGACAATCACTGCCCTTGCCCCATTATTGATCAATTGGGTGCCAATATTTGCGGCGAATTTATTCCTATACTGACTTCTCTCCTCGGATTCCTTGTCCATTAAACCTAGGTAGCAGCAGTTTACGAAAACCAATTCCGCCGAAGAGCTCATACCTGCTATCTGCCCAGGAGTTAAAAAAGTATCATTTCCTATCACCATTCCTGTTGCCTTATTAGGTCCATGCTTGAATACTCCATGTCCCGCTAGGTGGATGATTTTATGATTTCTGGAAAATAGCTTTGTTATAATAACGTCTGCTGTGCTACTAATTAAACTTTGAACCTCGTACTCATACTTCTTGAGAATGTTTACTACGGCCTCTGCTTCATTTTTGGCACCTGCCAGCTGTGGCATAAACTTATCCAGCATTGGATCACCTACCACCAAAGCAGACTTAGCCCTTACACGGGCGATTTTTTCTCGAAATTGCATGGTAGTCAACTGACGAACCATCCCCGTATGCACACACAGCGGAACAGCATCCACATCCTCCTGGATCATTTCCCAAGGATATTCTGCAGATGCCAAATCTAATATCCAGGAGACATTGTTGAGTCGCTTAACCTCTTCCTTGAACTGGTACGGTATCAGCAGTTCAAACATGGTTTTAGCTATTTCTGGAGAATACTGGTTTTGCAAAGTCATCCGTTTCAACAAAACCTCCAAAGTTTTGTCATTGGCTGGCATATAAGCCACCTTCTCACTAGCTCCATTGGAAGCAATGGACATTCTTATAGCCTCTTCAAACTCATCTGTGGCTCTCAATTTCAGTTCATGAGACACACTCAGTCTTGTCCACCAGTCATTGGAATTGTCATATGGAATTCTCCAACGTCGTCCCAGTTTGTAATTCAGTCCTTTCTCGTTGAATACCACATTGAATTCCCTGCTATCATCCACTTCCAATCGCTGGATGGTTTTCAAAATAGACAACGCTTTATCATTGAAAATCTCCACGATTTCAATTTCCTCTATCCCTCTTATCTTTCCTTTATAAACAGATTGGATATTTCTATTTGCCTGCTGAATCCCCAAAATAATAGCGCGTATAGAACTCTCAGTAGATAGTCCACCATAGGCATTAGCAATAGCTATCACCGAAATACCATTAATAGCTGTACTAGCCTCATTTTCTTGGGAATTGCTATTCTCTTTTTTGATGGTCAGGTACCGAGCCACTCCTTTTTCCACCGAATTCATCAGTGCAAAACCCGATAATTCTCCTGGAACTCCCAAGCCTACAATCACACCTCCTTTGAAAGGGGATTTAGAATAATCTTCATTAAGCACAATCTGATTGGTACCAATTGCACCTGGGTACAACCCTAATCCATGAAGCCTAGCCAATTCCCCACCAAGTTGGCGATCAATCGCCAGCTCAGTGGTGAGAATAGCATCAAACTCAAAATGTCCAGCAAGTACTGGGTATTTAGCATATTTCAAATCTCCATGACTTACGGCGACCAAAACAGGCTTTTCTTCTTTCCATTTATCCTCTCTTTCTTCAGCTCCCAAAATGGTATTCAGAACATTCTCCTCGCTGATATCAAAAATCTCCACTTCCGTAGGAGCAAAATCCTTTTCCTCTCCACGTGACTTTGGCAGGCTATTTTGCAGCCTTTTGGTACTTCCAAAAATCAATAAATCCTCTATAGCTGCAAAGAGATTTTTATCTTTAGAAAGCCCTCCATGGGATACATTCGCATAATAAAGTTGTTTTTTAACATGAATATCAGCAGGAATTCCTGATGCCCAGGTAACACTCGAATCTCCGGCATTGGTCGCGTAGAATACCAATTCCCCTTCTTCTATTGCAAGATTGGAAATGGTAAAACTATCTTTCCCGCTTTGCCCTGCGATATAAGTGAAATTGGAGTAATCTATACTATCTACATTTGCCAAAACCTGTTGCTGATGCTCCGCAAATTCATCTAAAACTTTCGCTGAAGGTATTGGCCAAGAATCATCCCCTGAGGCTGCGCGCATTCGTTCCCACAGACTTCTGTCAGAGAAATCATGCCTCCCATCCTTGCTCATAGGCAAAAGATTGAGAATACCTGGAAAATTACAGAAGACTTCCAGAAGCTCCTTAGTCGAATGCTTGATATCTATCTTACCCAGAAGCTTGATTACACTATCCTTACCAAAAAGCACATAAGGAATCCTATAAGAACCTCCGAGTGGTGAGCCCAAAAGCACTGTTCTAAATCCTATTGAACTGTTGAGTTTTTGCCAAGTTTCTGGATGATATACAATAAAGTCCCGTACCAAAACTCCTCCCATACTGTGAGCAACAATTTTGATAGGCTGATTATAGCCCAGCAATTCTTCCACTTTGCTCTTGAAATCGGCGGCACTTTGCTTCAATGGAATTCTCCAATCAAATTGGAAAGTGACTATATCGTATGTCTGTTCTAGCTGATCACCCAGTTTGCCATAGGAGGTTTTGATCAAGGATTGAGCCGAAAGATCCCCCGGCTTATCAGAATCGTAAGCTAGTCCACTCAGTTCACCCTTAAGGAAGCGCCAATAGTTTATCCATAGCAATTTTTCGCTTTCGCCGATATTGGACCCCATGATCCCTGGTATCAAAATCGCTATTGGGCGATCTCCAGAAACTTTATCACGCTTGTAGGAACCCGATTCAATTCCTGCTATCCCTCTATCCGCATCCGTTAATTTCAAATCAAAACTATCAGGGACATCCCCTACCTCAGCTGCAAGGCCAGAAATTACGGCTATTTGCGTATCGGGATTTGAAAAGTATTTGAAGTGATTGATCGTACCGCTTTTCTCTATAAAAACTGCAACGGTACCAGTGGCACGTCTGGCTCCCCATTTCATGCTCTCGGTATCCACCACCAAGTCATTTTTTCTGCGAAAGAAAAACTTACCCAAAATCACAGCTAGGCTCTTAAAGCTCAAACTTAGCTCACTACTTCCTCCTACTACAAAAAGTGGAAATTTGATCTCAATATCCGAAGCCTGATAATTCATCGCCTTGATAAATGGCGACTTTGGATTCATCGCTTCCAAACCTGGTAAAACATCTACATCATCCTTGCTGGCGACTGCCTCCATGATAAACTCCTTGAAGAGCACATAAATAGGATTTCCCACATGACCTACTGCCAAGCCAATCAGATTGAAGGTGACATTTAGATAAATATTCAGTCGGTTGGAAGCTAGTGTAGTACCATTGGCAGGACATGCTACCCGCACCATTGACCTGACCTTTATCTTTTTGGTTTTAAGTAGAGTCCGAATCTCCATAATCGCCCTCAGATCTGCATCTCTATCATGCTTTTCTAAAAGTGACATTTCTACATCATCGAAACCTTTCCCTGAAGTAGCAAACCTTGCGATCAAATCTGCCAGCAAACCACCACGTGAATGGCTTAATAGGTTCAATTCAATCTCTGAAGGAAGAGATTGGACTAATTCCAATATGTTTTCTAGAGGGCTTGCGGTAAGTGTCCGATGCTGAAAGGATAGCAAGTGATCCTCACCGAAGCTTTTCACCAATGCCTTCCATTCCTCAGATTCCTTCAACTCACCAAAGGACCCCATAGTCGATGAGCCTGTGCCATGCAGTAAAAGTAGAAAGCCCTTTTTCACATCCAGTTCAGCCTCTTTGCTGGTTTTATCGAATTTGAGACTTCTTAGCTCTAGCTCAGATGAACAAGCTGCCAAGACACCATATTCTACTTTTTGGAAGTTTTCTCCTGTAAATTCCAGTTGCTTATTTTCCAGCTTTCTGGCCATCTCCTTCATCTTAGGCTTGATGATTTTCTTTTTCACAAAGACCTTCAACAGCTTAATACCAATCTTTTTGAATACGCCTCTTTCCTGCTCGTCAGATTCTATTTCATCCGGTAGATAGAGTTCATTCCCATCTGCTGAGCGCTTGATCTCCTGTGGAAAAAGTGTAGTAACTGTATCGCTGTCACCCATCCAGACCGTATCATCTTCAAAATCAAATTCAATGATGTGGTCATCTCCGAGTTCGAGGATCTGCTCCGGCACATCCCCTCTGGTGGGACTTTCTACAGTGTAGGCCTGATCAAACTGATAGAGTTCGAACCCGCTATCTTCTCCTGAATGAAAAGAAGAATGATCTTGTCCTTTAAGCTTAATTTTCAAAGTAGCCATAGGTAAAAATTAGTTAGAGTAATGGTATAATACCGGTTCAACAATGGAAGGCAAGAGTTACTATTAGTCTAGCATTTTGCCCAATCTGAAATCAGGAGATGAAAAAAAGTCATCTCTGAGTTTTCTAAAATCAATTGAATGCCTGTGGCAATCTGCCGCTCTATTCAATCTGAAAACTATCTACAAATTAAAATATATTGCTTAAAAAATGTCATTAAGCCCAAATAATCTGACAGTTAAGCTAAATTACTATCACTAGTTGTGACATTGATAAAGATAAAATCCTGATCATTATGAAACCTATATTATCGCTTTTACTACTACTTCTACTCAGCTCCAATTTGCTTTTTGCTCAAAATGAATACGAACCATCGGCAGCAAATCCTTTTGGCCTGGCAAATCCTCTAGCTCCTCCAGAATTGAAAGATTATCAGCCTTTGATCGGGATATGTGATTGTAAATCCTTTAGCAGAAATCAAGATGGAAGCTGGGCTGAAGCCGTAGCCATGACCTGGGAATTCAAGTACATCATGAATGGAATGGCTGTACAAGATCAAACCTTAAAAGTAGATGGTAAGCACTCTGGAAGCATACGCCAATACTCCTCAGATAGCAGTGCATGGTATGTCCACTACTTTTCATCAGCAGCTCCTAGTCCTTCACTAGGCACCTGGAAAGGTGGTATGGAAGGAGATGAAATTGTACTCTACAAACCACAGAAAGCCCCTAATGGTACCGATGGCATGTTTAAAATCACATTTTCAGAAATTTCAGCAGCTGGCTTCAATTGGCTTGGACAATGGGTAAGTATGGATGAATCTGTGAAATTCCCAACCTGGAAAATCGAATGCACTAAGCAGAAAACCAGCTAGACTTATTCCAATTGTAGAAAATACAAGTAGTCTTCATATCGCAATCCTATCCGATCATTGTCTTAAGTCTATCTTGATAATGACATCTAGTTACTAGCTACTTAAAAAAAACTACCCAAACAACATCCCAGCAATCGTCGCAGTCATCAAACAAGCTAGCGAAGCAGCAAGCAGCGATTTAAGTCCTAAGCGACTAATATTTGCTTGTTGGTTAGGAGCTATTATGGCAATTCCGCCCAACTGAATAGCTATAGAGCTGAAGTTAGAAAAACCGCAAAGTGCATAGGTAGCAATCACAATTGACTTAGGGCTTAGACTTCCCAATTCCTTCATTTCCGAAAGGCTCAAGTACGCCACAAACTCATTGATGACAGTTTTCTGCCCCAGCAAACTACCCACTTGCAATGTATCTGCCCACTCAACTCCGATCACCCAGGCAAATACCCGGAAGATCTGTCCAAAAAGATATTCCAAAGAAAAGCCCTGAAACTGGCCTCCAGTGGTTCTTACCACAAATTCATTGAGTCCGGTAACGTCTCCTAAGATTCCCATCAAGAGGTAATTGACCGCTGCTATCACAGCTATAAATGCCAAAAGCATTGCTCCTACATTCAATGCAAGTTTAAGACCCTCAGAAGCTCCTATCGACATGGCATCGATCAGGTTCACCCCCATCGCTTCTTCGTTCACTTCAAGCTTATCCTGGACTCGCTCTTTTTCCACCTCAGGAATAAACATCTTCGACATCACTATCGCCGCAGGAGCATTCATAATACTTGCCCCCAATAAATAAGCTGCAAATCGACTTTGCTCCTCCAGGCTATCGCCTCCTAAAAAAGCCACATAACCAGCCAAAACTCCTCCTGCTATGGTCGCCATTCCCCCAGTCATCAGGCACATTAGTTCTGACTTACTCATGTTTGGAATGAAAGGACGAACTAAAAGCGGGGCTTCTGTTTGTCCCAAAAATATATTTCCTGCAGCGGATAAACTCTCTGGACCTGAAAGTCTCATGGTTCTAGACATTACCCAGGCGATTCCAAAAACTACTTTTTGTAAAACACCCAAATAATATAATCCTGCCGATACGGTAGAGAAGAAGATGATCGTAGGAAGCACTTGGAAAGCGAAAATGAAACCATAACTGTCTCCAGCCAGATCACCAAAAATAAACGCTGCGCCATCACGGCTAAAACTTAGGAATTTCACAAATCCCCGACTAACCATCGCAAATCCAGATTCTACAATAGGAACTTGGGTGATCAAAAAGCCAAATACTAGCTGTAACAAAATCCCGATACCAACTAATCTCCAGTCTATCCTCTTCTTATTGCTTGAAAAAACAAAAGCCACCAAAACGATGACGGCTAGACCAAAGACTCCTCTTAAGTAATCCATTCAGTAATTATTGCAGATATGTCCTAAAAATAAGGAACGCATAGTCATAAAACAATCTTGAATTAAATGCTTGCTTATAAAAATGAGAGATAGGAGTTGAAAAATGATGAGTGTTCAATGATTAATGACAGTGAAGCCCTCCCGTCCATTCTTTTTCTAAAAACAACTTATTATGATTAATTCACTTGGCTTAAAGTCCAGCATCTGGAGAAGCGGGACAACTACATTCTCTGTGTTATTCTCTGTGAACCGGCTCAAAAAAATCATAAAAAAAGCCCGAGATAACTCGGGCCTTAAATCGTATCAGTTTCTCTTATTTATTTCATCGCGAATCCGAGCTGCACGCTCATAATCCTCATTATTGATCGCTTTGTCAAGCATTTGATTAAGCTTGTCCAAAGAGAAATCTTTTAAAGAAGGCTCTTTTTTAGTAGTGAATTTTTGAGTTGGCGCTTTTGGCACCTTTTTATCATCCGTTTTTTCTAACTCATCATATTGAACTTCCCCTTCTGACATAGCTCTTTCAGTACAATAAATAGGACTACCAAATCGTATTGCAATCGCTATCGCATCTGATGGCCTTGCATCTATATCCGTTTCGATTTTAGCACCCTTACAGTGGATTTTGGCATAAAAGACTCCTTCCTTCATGTCTGTAATAATAATCCGTTCGATGTCAAAATTAAACCCAGTGGCAAACGATTTAAACAAGTCATGCGTCATGGGACGATTAGGTACAATCTTTTCAATTTCCAGAGCTATTGCTTGGGCTTCAAACATTCCGATCACTATCGGTAAACGTCTAGCACCACCAACCTCACCTAAGGCCAAAGTAAATGACCCTGATTGCGAATGGTTGGACGATAATCCAAAAATCTCAAGTTCTATGAGTTTTTCCACAAGAATTTATAATTCAGCTTTAAATGCTTCATTTAGTTTGGGTACAACCTCAAAAGCATCTCCTACGATTCCGTAATCCGCCGCTTTGAAAAAAGGAGCATCTGGATCTTTATTGATCACAACGATACACTTTGAAGAGTTGACGCCTGCAAGATGTTGAATAGCGCCTGAAATTCCTATCGCAATGTATAAAGTTGGAGCTACTTTCACTCCTGTTTGACCTACGTGCTCATGATGTGGTCTCCAGCCTAGATCCGAAACAGGCTTAGAACATGCCGTAGCAGCCCCAAGGATTTTTGCCATTTCTTCTAGCATCCCCCAGTTTTCTGGGCCTTTCAAGCCTCTACCACCGGAAACTACTATATCGGCCTCTGGAAGCAATACGTCTCCAGTAGCACGTTCGGTAGAGGTAATTTTGGATGCAAAATCCGCATCTTTAATAGTTACATCGAAACTCTCCACTTGGGCATCAGCACCATCAAGTTTCAAATCAATTGCATTCTTCTTGATCGCAAGGATTTTATCATCTGTAGTTACAGTAGTTTCTGCAAAAGCCTTTCCTGTGTAAATGCTTCTCTTCACGATATAACCAGCATCCGTTTTTGGCAATTCTACCACATTGGATACCAATCCAGCATTCAGCTTGATCGCAAGTCTTGCAGCAACTGCATCTCCTAAGGAAGATTTGGCCAACACCAAGGTCTTAGCCCCAATCTGCTTGTAAGCCTGAGCTACTGCCGAAGCATGCGCCTGGATAAGACCTGCGTCTAATTTACTATCTGCACCATGAAGCACTTTCGCTGCACCAGCCTTACCGATTGCAGCCAACTCATCATTACCAATAGTACCAAGTGCTACAGCCACCACATCTCCCTCACCAGTTTGCCCAGCTAAAGCATTTGCAAAAGAGACAGCCTCTAAACTGGTCTTTTTCACCTTTCCTTCGGCTTGTTCTATATATACTAAAATTGACATAATATCTTAATTTATAATAAGTTATTGGGTTTATACTAAAGTACTTTTGCTTCGTTTTTCAAAAGCCTTACTAGCTCCGCTACGTTGTCCTTATCTACTAATTTCACAGCTCCTTTAGCTGGAGGAAGTTCATACTTGCTCGCCTCAGCTTGTGTATCCTGAGAAACAGGTTCTACTACAGTAAGTGGCTTAGTACGTGCGGACATGATTCCACGCATATTTGGAATTTTCCATTCTGCAATTGGCTCTTGGCAACCAGCTATCAGCGGAAGATTTGCTTCTAGCATTTCCTTGCCTCCTTCGATCTCTCTAGCCATTTTCACAGTAGACCCTTCTACATCTAGTTTCATCACAGGCGAAAATGAAGGTATTCCCAACAACTCTCCTACCATGCCATGAACCATTCCTCCATTGAAATCAATGGATTCTCTTCCCATCAAAATCAAATCGTAGGCTCCTTCTTTGGCATAATGTGCTATTTGCTTAGCAACGAAATAAGAATCCTTTGGAGTAGAATTCACTCGGACAGCATCGTCAGCGCCTATTGCCAAAGCTTTTCTAAGTGTCGGATCGGAATCCGCTTCTCCTACATTCAAAACAGTTAACTTTCCACTCGCTTGATCTCTCAATTCAACAGCACGAGCCAAAGCATAATCATCGTAAGGGCCAATAATATATTGAACTCCTGTAGAATCAAACTTGGTATTGTCGGCCGTAAACTGAATCTTGGAGGTAGTATCGGGTACGTGGGTGATACAAACAAGAATCTTCATTGGTTTAGGATTAGATTAGTTTAGATTTATTTATCGTGAAAATAACAGTAAGGACTTAATTAAAAAAACTATTGATGACCAATCTGGACAGGATACAGATACTAAGACAATTTACCGAGGAAGAACCAGAGAATCCCTTCAATTGGTATGCCTTGGCTATAGAGTACCGAGAAACTGATCAAAATCAAGCTCAGGATCTATTCGCAAAATTACTTGCTGAACATCCAACTTACCTTGCCACCTACTTTCCTGCCGCCCATCTATATGCCGAAATAGGTGATATAGAGGAGTCTAAAGTGATTTTTGAAAAAGGAATTTCGCTGGCTCGGGAGGAAAAGAATACGAAAGCGCTTCAGGAGCTCCAGAATGCCTACCAGAATTTCCTTTTTGAAAATGATCTGGATTAAGAAATAAAGTGCTTGATCCCAGGGTAGTATTTTGAATTTTTTAACTTTTTAGGATTAAGAAAATATCCGTTCTTGAATTCATGAAACAACTATATCTGATTTTTATATTGGCAGCACTTTTCAGTTGCAGGTCTGGTGATTCAATTGATAATTCTTCCAAGCCTATTACCCTTGAAATCAAGGATTCCATACGGGTTGATTATTTAGGAAACCTCAACGTTTTTGATTTCGATCCAGAATCAGGACTCTACTTAGGAATAGATCACGATGTGAATTCTATTTTGCTTTTTGATGAAAATGGAAAATCCCAGCATCAATATGTTCTGCAAAAAGATGGGCCTAACGCGATTTCTTGGCTTCAGGGAAAAAGTTTTTTGGAAGGAAAGGTCACAATTATGGATTCCCAAAAGGGCTTGATTCAATTCGGAAACAACGGTGAAATAAGCCGAAGAATCGAAATGCCTTTGGAATATCTACACCTCAATGGATTAAATTTTTCTGCCTATTCACTAGGCGATACTTATGCCTACATACGCCCAGAGAGAGATCTCAGTGACTACTCAAATACGACTGCATTTTACCAGAGAATCTATACAAGTCCTATTTTGGAGACCTATAATCCTGAAACAGGAGAAAAAACCAACACAATGAGTTTTCCTCCAAACACAATTTATCAGGATGGAAATTATTATCGTTGGATGTTTCCTACAGTCGAGAAAAGGTATGGGAAATGGTATCTCTATTTCTTGGCCGAAAGGAAATATTATGTATATGAGGAAAAAGGAAATGAACTGCTTTACTCAAAAACAGTGGATCTAACTATTTCTGATGCAGTGGACATGATCGGTGTACCAATAGAAACTCCAGAACTCATCAATCAACAGCAAGAACCCAATATTTTTGGGAGAATTGAAGGGCTATATCCCTTGTCTAATCATATAGTAGTGATTTATACCAAAGGGGTTGAAAAGGAAATTTCTGCTCAATACAATCCTGAGAAGATGGAAGAATGGATGGACTTCATCAATGGAATTCCACGGTATGCAGCGATTTTAGACAAAAATGATTCTCTGATTCAAAAAGACATTGAACTTCCAAAAGGATTACTTTTCAATGGAGTTTACAATAATAAAGACGAAATCATAGTCCTGAAAAATCAGGAGTACTTCGGGGAAGAAGAGAAAGTCACTTTCTATAAACTTAAAGTTGACAAATAAGTTAAAACCCATTTAACAATTATTGCTCCGACAGATTCAAAATTTCTTCTACGAACTTCCACCAAAGGCAATTAGAATCATAGCCATTTTCATATCTTGATCTTTCAATTCACCTCTCCAACTTAATTGCCAATGATCAGCCAAAAAGAAATGCTAGCTCACTTTCTTCCATATCTAGAAAAAAGTGGCAAGCGCTATAAAAAGAAATCTATGGTTCGCGCTAAAAAAGCCCAAGCAGGACTATTGGTTGTCACAAAAACTTCAGATGGTGAGGAGACGAAAAATACGGCTGAAGCAGGAGATTGGCTGGTTGAGAACCAGACGAGTACAAATGAACTCTATCTAATAAAGGCAGAAACCTTCAAGAAAAAATACTCACTAGTGCAATCGTTGGAAAAAGGCTGGGGTTCTTACCAGCCGAAAGGTGAAATCTTAGGACTAAAAGTGTCAGAAGCTCATCTGGAGGCGTTAGGAGCCACTAAAGTTTTGGAATTTCAAGCCCCATGGAAAGACAGTATGATCGTAAAACCTGGAGACATGTTGGTTGTTCCAACCGAAAAGGATGAGATCTATAGAGTAGCAAAAAAGGAGTTTGGCGAAACTTACGTAGAGATTTAAACTGGCTTAGGGAACCAATACGATTTTACCTGTTTGCTTCCCATCACGCATTCTATCAAAGGCTTCTTTCGCTTGATCAAATTTGAAAACTTGATCTATGATTGGCTGTATTTTCTTTTCGCAGACCAATGAAATCATGTTTTTGAAGTCCAGATCTGAACCCATCGTGGTCCCCATGATTTTCAACTGATTCCAAAAAATTTTCCTTGCATCCAACTCAGTTGGATTTCCACGAGTAGCTCCATAGAACACAATTTTCCCACCCGGTTTCACCACTTGAATCAACTGATTCAACGAATTTCCAACTGCGGAATCTATGATCAAATCAAAGCCTCCTATAGCTTCAATAGCATCAGACAGCCACTTATCATCCAAATAGTTAAACGTATTGGAAACACCCAATACTTTAGCACGTTCCAATTTCTCTGGACGACTGCTGCTTGTGGATACATTTGCTCCAAGAGCCAAACCGAATTGAACCGCAAATTGCGCAACACCACCACCGAAACCAGTGACTAATAAGTTCTGACCTGCTTGAATATCGCCATGGTAAGTAAGCGCTCGAAATGCCGTCAAACCTGCAAGAGGTAATGCTCCAGCTTCTTCCCAAGTCATATGAGCTGGTTTCTCATGAAGTCTATCTGCAGGAATTATCACAGATTCTGCCAAGGTTCCATTTCTAGGCATTCCTAGAATCTCGAAAGAAGCAGATTGTACTTGTTGGTTTTCACCCCAGTTCAAAGCAGGATTAATAATCACTTCCTTTTGCAACCAATCGGCATCAACCTCCGCTCCTATTTCGGCTACAATTCCTGCCCCATCAGAACCCAACACTATCCCGTCTTGAATATTTGGATATAGTCCTTTGCGACACCATTCATCACGATGATTGAGTGCTGCTGCTTTTATATTTACTCTAACTTCTCCAGGCAGCAATTCTCGAGACTTGACATCTGTAAATAGCAATTTGGACTCCTGTTGGCTGGCTAAGGTGATTGCCTTCATGTCAAAAATTTAAAATGCGTCTTCAGAATTATTTCTATTCAATAGATCATCTCCATCGTCACTGTTGGCCTTACTTTGAAGTTTGATCGTATTTCCAGAGTCAAACTCAGAAACTCCGCTCGACTGAGCTGCGAAAGTCGGTCTATATACAGCATTTCCTCCTTGCGGATCCTGCATTTCTCCGAAACCATCCAAATCCTGAAACTTAGTATATCTACCAATAAAGCGAAGTTTCACATTATCCAAAGAACCATTTCTGTGCTTGGCAATGATCACTTCCCCTACTCCTTGCGTTGAGTGCCCATCTTCATCTTCCGTGATTCCATAATACTCTGGTCGATACAGGAACATCACCATATCTGCATCTTGCTCAATGGCTCCTGATTCCCTCAAATCCGAAAGTTGTGGTCGCTTATCCCCACCCCTAGTTTCCACCGCTCTGGAAAGCTGGGAAAGTGCAATTACAGGAACCTCAAGTTCCTTCGCGATCTTTTTCAGTGCTCGGGAAATACTTGCAATTTCCTGCTCTCGATTTCCCCCACCTCCACTTTTGGAATCTCCAGACATCAGCTGCAAATAATCGACTACAATCATCTGAATATCATGTTGAGCTTTTAGTTTTCTACATTTTGCGCGAAGCTCAAGGATAGAAAGTGCAGGAGTATCATCTACGAAAAGTGGGGCTTTTGAGAGTTTGGCAGTCTTATGAACCAGCTGCGCCCACTCATGCTCTGCTAAGGATCCCTTTTTAATTTTCTCAGAATCAAGCTCAGCTTCAGAGGAAATCAGACGATTTACCAACTGAATAGAGGACATCTCCAGAGAGAAAATGGCCACTGGACGATTGTGATCTACGGCAGCATTTCTCAACACAGAAAGCACGAAAGCAGTTTTTCCCATCGCAGGACGCGCCGCAATAATTACCAAATCCGATTTTTGCCAACCTGAAGTCACTCGATCCAAAGCGGTCAAACCAGAAGGAACTCCAGTTAAACCATCCTTTTGTCCTTTTCTGGCTTCCAGTTCAATAATTGCTTCTCGCATGATCGACTTCATGTCAGAGTAATTTTTTCGGATATTTTTCTCAGATATCTCAAAAAGATTCTGTTCCATTTTATCCAGCAACTCAAAAACGTCTGTAGTCTCCTCGTAAGCATCCTTTTGGATCTCCGAAGCAATCATGATCATCTCACGCTTGATGGATTGCTCGGTGATTATCCTAGCATGATATTCAATATTAGCAGCCGAAGCTACTTTGGAAGTAAGTTCGGTTACGTAGAAAGCACCACCAGCAGTCTCCAAAGCTCCACTTTTGCGAAGCTGAGATGTCACTGTGAGCAAATCAATCGGCTGACTTTCTGTAAAGAGATCAAGAATAGCCTGAAAAATAACCTGATGAGCATCCTTGTAAAAACTCTCGACCTTGAGAATATCAATCACATTCGTAAGCGCATCCTTCTCCAGCATCAAGGCACCCAGCACAGCTTCCTCAAGATCAATGGCTTGCGGAGGAACTTTGCCAAGCATATTGGTATTATGGTGAACAGGCTTATTTCGGGTGATACGGGGATTGCTACTTTTCTCGGTCATAGAACAAATGTATTGGGAAAAAGGCAAGAGTTTTGAACATTTTTTGCCAAAGTTATCAACAATGTGTCGCCTCAATAATCAAGCCTCGAAGGAGAAAATAGGCATCTTTATACTTAAGTTGTTAACCTGCTTTTTGCTAAAAAAGCAAATTTTGGGAAAGCATCCGTAAATCTCAAACAGTTCTTAATTTGGATTTTGAAACCTTACTTATCTTAGGTAGAAAATCCAGTGCGTCTACCATTCAGAGAAAATGTTTTGAATTAGAATTGCTAGACTCCTGAGCAGCCAATAATTATTTTTAAGTTTGGAATAGAATTCCCACTCATTATTTAACCCAATGAATAAATATCACTTTATAGCTGTCGGTGGAGCCGTGATGCACAATCTAGCCTTAGCACTTGTAGAAAAAGGCTATCAGGTGACTGGTTCGGACGATGAAATCTATGAGCCATCCCGGACAAGATTAGAAAAAGCGGGGATTTTGCCTGCAGAATATGGTTGGTTTCCAGAGAAAATATCAGCCGATTTGGATGGGATAATCCTGGGAATGCATGCAAGAATCGATAATCCTGAGCTAGTCAAAGCCCAGGAACTTGGGATTCCTGTTTTCTCCTTTCCAGAATTCATCTTCAATCAAAGTCAGCACAAAAAACGAGTGATTGTAGCAGGTTCACATGGGAAGACTTCTATCACTTCGGTGATTCTTCACGTACTGAAAGATCAGAACGTAGACTTTGACTATCTAGTAGGTGCTCAGATCGAAGGCTTCAACCTGATGGTGAAACTCTCGAATGCTCCAGTAATCATCATCGAGGGTGACGAATACCTCACTTCTCCGCTTGATAGAACCCCAAAGTTCTTCCATTACAAGCATGACATTGCATTGGTAAGTGGGATCGCCTGGGATCACTACAATGTCTTTCCAGATTTTGAGGAATATAAAGAGCAGTTTAGCAAATTGATGGACTTGACTCCTACTTCAGGGGAATTGATCTATTGCGAAGCTGATCCTCTAGTGAAAGAAGCTGCAGAGAAAAGTAAGATTACCGCAAAGAAAACTGCCTATAAAGCTCATCCAGCTATTATTAAAGAGGGAAAGACCTTTCTAGAAACAGAAAATGGACTTGTTCCAATTTATATTTTCGGAGAGCATAATCTTCAAAACCTACAAGGTGCGCTAGACATTTGCCTAGCCTTAGGATTAAGCAAAGAACAATTCTACCAAAGCATTCAGACCTTCAAAGGCGCTGCAAAACGTCAAGAACTTTTGGTGGAAACTGACAATTCATCTCTCTTCAGAGATTTTGCTCATGCTCCATCCAAATTGAAAGCGACCGTTTCTGCGGTAAAAACTCAATTTCCTGAAAGAAAATTGATAGCAGTACAGGAACTTCACACCTATTCCTCTTTGAATAAGGAGTTTTTGCCTAATTATGCCAAATCAATGGAAGCGGCAGACCTAGCAATTGTGTATCTTGATCCTCATGCTGTAGCACTGAAGAAACTAGAGCTGATGGATGAGGACACCTTGAGAACTGGCTTCCAAAGACCTGATTTAAAATTATTTACGGATAGCAAGAGTTTAAAGGAATTCCTTTTGGCTCAAGACTATACAAATTCCAACCTACTTTTGATGAGTTCGGGATCCTACGACAAAATGGATCTGGAACCGATTAAAGCTAAATTCAAATAACCATGCAGTTAAACTTGAAGAATTCCGTTTCATTTTTTGATTTGGAAGCAACCGGAATCAATATTTCCACAGATCGCATCGTAGAGATATCCATCGTAAAAGTGATGCCAGATGGCGGACAGGAGATCTACACCAAAAAAATCAATCCTACTATTCCAATTCCTTTGGAATCTTCCCTTATCCATGGGATCTACGATAAGGACGTGAAGGAAGAGAAAACCTTTAAGGAATTAGCGAAAGAAATATTCCAGTTTATCGGTCAGTCAGACTTGGCGGGATTCAATATTTTGAAATATGACATACCCTTATTAGTAGAAGAATTTCTTAGAGCAGGGATCGAATTTGATATTGAAAAACGAAACTTACTGGATGCACAGAAGATCTTTTTCATGATGGAAAAGCGAAATCTAACCTCCGCTTATAAATTCTACTGTGGACAAAAACTGGAAAATGCACACTCTGCTGAAGCTGATACACTTGCTACGCTGGACGTTTTCAAAGCGCAGGTAGAGCGTTACCTAGGAGAGGAAATGGAAGATCTTCAAGGAAATAAAATCGGAATATTCGAAAATGACATGAAGAAACTCCATGATCTACTCAATGAAAAAATGGTGGATCTAGCTGGCAGATTTGTATTCAATAACGAAGGCGTAGAGGTATTCAACTTCGGAAAGCAAAAAGGTACACCTGTCACACAGGTACTCAAGGAAGAACCTGGCTATTACGACTGGATGATGAGGAGTGATTTCCCTTTGGACACCAAGCGAAAACTTACGCAGATCAAACTAAGAGGATTTAATCAGTAAGAAAAACCCGGAGGAAGCTTCGGGTTTTTCTATAATAGACCAATAAATTGAATAGGATTTAATATTGAAACTTTTGGGTATTCAAAAAACAGAGACACTAAGGAACAACAATCCTACTTCACCAAACCATTCTTATCAGCTCTGTACATTCGACTGCTGACATAGAATTCCTTGCCCGTTGGGGATTTGAAATAGTAAGCAAGATAAAATGCTTTTTGTCCTTCAGAAGGCAAGGAAATCACATTAGCCCCTCCATATTTAAGCTTCTTGGACGTAAATTTCTCATCACGGAAATCCTTGTCCTCCACTGACTCAGCTTCCCAAAGTTCAATTTTCGAAGGCTCCTGTCCTGAAGCTTTTAAGTCAATAATGAGCAAGCCCCAATCCCCTTTAGAAATAGTAGTCAGCAGCTCAGGAAGAGATTCACCGGCATTTTGATACGCTACAAAAGCTTCCAAAGCTTGTAAAGCGACCCTGCCATCTCCTAAGTCGTGGCCTACATTGGGAATGTAAATCAGGTTATTCTGCCCAGGAATACTGTCGATATAATTCTTCACAGCATCCACTGGCCAGTACGGATCATTCGTCCCGATAAAAATCAACTTCGGCATATGCAGCTTCGCACGATAGGAATAAGGATCCACCAGATCCATCGTCGCCAAACCAAGTTCAGAACTCGCCTGCTGCGGTATACCTAGGTCCACGTAATCCTGAATCTCCACAGAGTAATCTGCCCATGCTTCGATCTGATACTGAAGACTAGTAGGCATATTGAGCACATCGATCACCATAGGAGCAATCCCAGTTACCCTTGCGTCTTGCGAACCTGTCAACCAAGTTGTCCAGCCTCTTTTGGATGCTCCTGTGAGCACAAATGATTGAATCGGAGTAGCTAGGCTTTTCTCACTAAATCCAACTATCGCATCCATTGCAGTACTTGCAGATTTCACCATTGGAAATAATGCTGGCCATTCTAGATCACCAGTTTCCTGAAACTGATGAAGTGTATAAGAAATGATTTCATCCTCAGTCATTCCGCCGAAAATCGGCTGATTAGGCACTTGAAATACCAAGGCAACCAAGCTTTGATTTTGCAGCGCAATTTTGCCCATGTTCCGTACGATCTCATCATCCCGATCTCTATACACTGGACTACCATTTTCACTTTTCCCCCCACCTATGTACAATAGAGCTTTATCAGAATTGATTTTCGAAGGCTTCAAAATCACCAGCCTATGCTTCCAAACCATTCCCTTCCATTCCTGAGAAGTGAGTTCCAATTCATACTGAGTCAGCCCAGCATGGTTTAAAGAATCTTTTACTGTAAATTGAAACTGAGGATTAGGCTTAGCCAAATAATCCGCTAAAGCAGTTTTGGTCGTTTGAGCAGTGACTTGGTAGTTAATAAAAAAGCTAAACGCTAAAAGCGTAACTGCATTGAGAAAGATTCTTTTCATCTTCTAATAAAGTTAGTCGTTAATAATAGCCCGAATACAGAGTATAGAAGTCTCAACTATGACCGGGAAAACAATCTATTCCCTAATCTAAGGAAAACTTATAAACTAGTCATTAAATCTATGATAATGAGTAAAATAAGTGTGCTAGCACAATTGATTTTAGCTTTTACCGGAGTAATGCCAATTTGTGCTTTTTCACAAGGTCTTAGTCCTAACCAGGCAAGCACCCATCAGCTTCCCAGTTCACAACCTGATCGGATAATACTTAATATTTCAGAGAATCCGCTAGAAGAAATTGGGGTAAATTGGAGGACAGACAGCACTCAACATGTGTCCAAACTAGAATTTGCTGTAGCTACACCAGGGCCAGAGTTCAGAGAATCAACACAATTTATTGAAGCCAAAACAGAGACACTAGTATCTCAGCAGGATGATGAGCCAACTATTCACGCCAATTATCATCAGGTAAAATTGTCTGGATTGAAAGCTGGAGGCCAATATATTTACCGTGTGGGAGAAGGTGAAAATTGGTCGGAATGGTTTCAATTTGCGATCCCAGAGGATAGCAAGGAAGTGAACTTCCTTTACTTCGGAGATACCCAAAACGAAGTACTAGCTATGTTCAGCAGAGTTTTTCGTGAAGCGATCATCAACTTACCCAAGATGGATTTCACTGTTTATGCGGGAGATTTGATCAATCACGAAAGTGCTGACTTCGAGTGGGGAGGCTGGTTTGATGCTGGCCAATGGATTCATGCGACGATCCCTTCCATGATGACCCCAGGCAATCATGAGTTTTCCAAAAATCCCGCAACGCTTACACCACATTGGAATGCCCAATTCAACCTTCCTACTAATGGCCCAATAGGCCTAGAAGAAACTACCTATGAAGTAAATTACCCAGAGCTAAAGATCATTTCTTTGGATGGGGAGCAGATAGACGAATCCCCTACTTATCGCCAAGCGCAGATGGATTGGTTGCGGGGTATTTTGACAAATAACCCTCGAAAATGGACAGTAATCACCTTCCACTACCCCGTTTATGCGACGCACCCAGATCGGTATCACGATAAGATGATTGATCACATACGACCTATCCTTCAGGAATTCAAAGTCGATCTAGCCATCCAAGGGCATGATCATGCCTATGCAAGAGGACAGGCATTCGAAGAGAATGGTATTATGGATTATGATAAAGGCACTATGTATGTGGTCTCTATTGCTGGTCCCAAAATGTACGAGGTAAAGACTGATGAGTGGATGGACCGTAAGGCCTATGGCACGCAAACTTACCAGTGGATCAAGGTTAAAGATGATGTGCTGACCTTTAAAACCTACACCGCCTTAGGGACACTTTACGATTCCTTCGAAATCAGGAAAGGACCCAGCGGTCAAAACAGAATTCTGAATCATATTCCCAACACCCCAGAAAGACTTCAAACTCAATGAACAAAGATTAATACAGGCAATAAAAAGGTACCAGAAATTGCGCGAAGATGTGAGCTGAGCTATAAACCAAAAGAGTCCTGCAAATTTGCAAGACTCTTTTGGTTTAGCTCTCTGCCTATAACTTACTGCCCTTCATAAAAGGTCAAAGCCTTAGGCATATGTTTATTCAGCTTATCGATTCTAGTTTGAGATGCTGGGTGAGTAGAAAGAAACTCAGGTGGTGCTTGCCCATTTTCTTTATCAAGCATTCTCTTCCAGAAGATTGGCGCCTCGCGCGGATCATAGCCAGCTATAGCCATAAAGGTCAATCCCATCTCATCAGCCTCAAGCTCATGTTTTCTTGAGAAACTCAACATCCCCAACTCACTCCCCATTCCTACAGATTGTAAGAAAATAGCTTGGGTCAGTGTTGGATTTTGACCAATCGCTGTAGACAAAACACTTACACCCATATTCGCTAACATCCCATTCGACATTCGTTCTCTTGAGTGCGAAGCTACTGCATGCGCAATCTCATGTCCCATTACTACGGCTATGCCGGTTTCTGACTGAGTGAGAGGCATAATTCCTGTATAGAACGCTACCTTTCCTCCTGGCATACACCAGGCATTCACATCCTCACTCTGAAGCAAATTGAATTCCCACTCAAATGAATCTGCAAGTTCCTGATAGCCCTGGGAGGCCAAATAGCTCTCCACTGCTTTTGCCATGCGATTGCCCACATTGAGAATTTTTTGCCCATCTGCTGTATTTGTTACTACTTTTTTTTCTTTCAATACTTCATCATATTGTTGATCTACCATCGGCTGAATCTCCTCTGATGGAACCAATGCAAGCTGACTTCTTCCTGTAAGCGGTACTGTAGCGCATGAATAGAGGATTAACCCGGTACAAAACAAAAATGCTATCTTTTTCATGGTGGTTTTTTTTCTTCAATTGTTCCAAATTAGATACCAGAATACATTTTTCATTACTTTAAGATTTCAATCAGAGGAAATATGGAAGCCAAAGAAACCCGAATTGCTTTAAAATCAGGAGCTTTAGCCTATCAAAAAAAAATGAGCAATCCGCTCTATTTTTGGTTTGGCATGTTGATCAAGCTTCCCTCGGCTATTTTTTGGAAATTTCGAATCAAAACACTTGATGCTGAAAAGTGCATCGTCACCATCCCCTATTCTTGGAGAACTCAGAATCCTTTTAAGTCTATATACTTTGCAGCGATGGCTGGCGCAGCTGAATTGAGCACAGGGGCTTTGTGCCAGTTGGCAATCGCTGATTTAGGAAAACACTCCATGTTAGTTGTGGATTTCAGGGCAGAGTATTACAAAAAAGCCAATCAGAAAATCACTTTTACCTGCGATCAGGGACAAGAATTACTTGCACTACTTGGAACTTTGCAGCCGAATGACACTTCAAAGTTGATGATGGTTTCTACTGGTAAAAATCCTCAAGGTGAGGCCGTAGCTAAATTTTATGTGACTTGGTCATTCAAGCGGAAGGCCTAATTAATCCACTGACTCTCCCGTTGGACAAACTCACTCAAAGTAGCATAAACACGATCTTTGCTCCAATCCAGAAATTCATGATAATTATTACCCTCGTTGAAACGAATAATTATTTTGTCCCAATCTGAGCGCTCCAGCTGGTATTTCACCATAAAATTTTGGCGAATAGAATCCGACTCAATAATCTCATAATACCCAGCTCTCCTTCTCAGCCACTCTTGTTTTTTCTGGTATTCACGCTCTTGCCTAGCTCTCTTAGTTAGAGAGGAAAGCACTCCAGCTATGGCAACTCCTCCAGTTTGATTAGGGGAATCAAGATATCCAGCACTGATACCGCCTTTAGTAGACGGGGATTTCTCTTCGTCTGGGTCTATTAGAGTCAGCTTGCCATCTTTGAATCGAAAGGCATAGGGTTCGGATTTCACCTCAAAAGTGGGAAGTAATCTCGCTTTATCCTGTATCTGAAGCATCAGAAAAGTCTCTTCAGCCAAGACTATCTTTTGCTCTATAAAACCGATATACGACAAACGTAAGGTATCGCCCACATTTGCTTTGACAGAAAAGTATCCTCTGGTATTGGTCGTTTTTACCTGGTCAGTTCCTACTACCTCCACCGTCACCCCTTCGAGATAGTTCTTATCATTGGCATCCAGCACATTTCCTGAATAGGATCTCTGAGCCACCAGTGCAGGTAGAAAGGCAAAATAAATAAAGAGTAGTAACCTAAATTTCATAAAGCTCAAAAATAACAAGGCATTGCTCAGCTATTAAAATTTATTGAGTTAAAGAAACTTAAGCCAGCTCGAAAAGGGTCTAATTCCTCAAAGGTTCAACCCGAATAAGTTTATCAGTCCCCAAAAACTCTGGCTTTTCCGTTCTGTACCAACTTCGATTTGCTGGAATTTTCATTCCTTCAAATTCTGCCATTCCCTTCAAATAAATGATTTCGCCTTTTTGGTTTGGCTCATCTTGATAGAATTTATAGGCGGCCATTCTATAAGTTTCTGGCTCCAGGTAAAAGTACCAAACGTCTTTTTCATAGGGAACGCGAACTACATGATAGTCTTTCCCATCGAGCTCTTCCATCGTAGCCAGAGTCTCTATAGTTGTGCCTGAGTCCTGCAGCTTCATCGGCAAACCCCACAAAAAAGTATAATAGTTCCTACTTCTAAGTGCTCGATCTAGGGTAATGTCCCCCATTTGCACCTGCAAAGAATCGTGGTGAACTACATAGCTGGTACCATCTATTTTGTAAGACATGATAGACTGAGAATTATCCAAGCTAAAACTATAGCTCCTAGATGATCTCGGTGCAGGCAAACTATCCTCAAGTACAAAAGTAGCTTTAAGGCTGTTCCAATTACCATTTGGATCATGATAGTCGATAGATTTCTCGATCAATTCCTGTCCAGTGAGTTCCATCGAGAACTTGTCTGAGGCACATGAACTGATCATTAGAAGTAGAATAGAGAAGAATGCTGAGAGTTTCATGACTTTAAGTTAGCTGAATCTGGTTAATTTCGCCCAATGGATTTCAAGCTTACACGATTTGCCCCTACTCCCAGTGGGTTTTTACACTTGGGAAATCTCTACTCTTTTTTAGTTACAAAAGCCTTGGCTGAAAAGTCAGGCGCCAAGATTCTTCTCAGGATCGATGATTTGGATCGAGATCGATACCGACAGGAATATGTGCAGGATATTTTTGACACCTTGGATTTTATGGAAATCAGCTATGATCAAGGCCCAAAATCAGTTCAGGAATTTGAACAAGAATGGTCTCAGATTCATAGAATGAATGCATACTTGGAAGCTTTGGAACAAATTCGTGAGAAAAACCTAGTCTTTGCTTGCGATTGTACGAGGAAGAAAATCCAGCAATTAGACTCTTCTGGTTATTATTTGGGGCATTGCCAAGTCAGAAACATTCCTTTGGAAAGAAATGAGACTTGCTGGCGTATGGACACTTTTGACACAGACTTCATCCATCTAAATACTTATTCAGAAGGCAAAAAATCGTATACACTGCCTGAAGACTCTGCCTTTTTTATTGTTAGGAAAAAAGACAAACTACCAGCATATCAATTGACCTCAGTGATCGACGATGTGCAATATGGGGTAGATCTCATCGTAAGGGGTAATGATTTGTTAGGATCAACCTTGGACCAACAAATTGTAGCAAACGAGCTTGGCCTCCACTCATTCCAAGAAGCAACCTTTCACCATCATCCAGTGCTGAAAGGCCCCAAAAACAAAAAATTATCTAAATCTGAAGGAGCTACTTCTATTCAATATCTCAGAAAAGAAGGAAAGAAGCCTGCTGATATTTATCAGCTCTTGGCTGAAATTCTTGGGGTGAAGGAAACCATATCGGATTTTGACTCATTTAAGAAACAGCTTGGGCTTTAAACGAAAACCTAAGGATCAACTTGATTGATTTTGACTTCACCTATTCCCTATTGAATAAGGACTGAAAAATCCTGCTTATTATATTGGTTTTTCAATCTCTCAAACCCTGTGTGAAGTTCTTATCAAGTAGGTATACCATAAATGAAAAAAACCAGAGATTTCTCTCTGGCTTTTTTAATCACTTCTGATTTTTCTATTAATCATACTTAGCTGGCATATCAGGAGCCACCATGGAGTTCTTGATAAACTCACGGATATCTTCATTGGAAGTCTCTAGGTCTTCAGCTCTCAAATACATCATGTGACCTGATCTGTAGCCTTTCCAAGAAATTCTATCAGCCATTCTTCCAGCCGCGTCTATCTGCCAAAGGTTATACTTAGCATTGAAGAAATCTGTACCTCCATCATAGTATCCAGACTGCACCATCAGATGTAGATATGGGTTTTGACGCATTGCATCTCCTAGATCATATCCTGTACGCTCATTAGATCGATTCCATGGGTGTACTGGCCCAAATAGATTGTAAGTAAGATCAGTCTTGAAATTCAGATTCTCTCTTACATATATCTGAAAAGATGGCGCAAACGCATGATTCCAAGAAGATAAAGCCGGATCAAAATCAGGTCTAGAACCAGTTCCTGAATTGTCAAAACCTTTGTATCTACTATCCAATCTACCGATGGTCATCCCCTTGTCTCTTAGCAATTCTTTCCAGAAGAAATTGGTTGGGATCAACAGGTTATGCTCAAGGATAACATCTTTGCTTAGGCCAGAATACAAAGCGTATTTAGAGGCAATTGCATCACGCTCAGCTGCTGTTAGTGTTCCGCCTTTTATTACCGCTGGAATTAATTCATTGATGGTAAAAGCTTCCACTTCTGGCAAGAAATCATCAAGATCTTGATTCTGCAGAGATGGATCCAAGGCTTTGTGATACCAAGCTGTTGCTGCGTAATATGGAAGATAATTTGAAGTGTGAATAGGAGCACCACGGTCAATGCCCAATTCGGTAGGAGAAACCATGATCACACCATTGAAATACATCCAGTGTGAATTTTGAAGTTGTGCTACCAATCCTGCTACTCGAGTAGTACCATAGCTCTCTCCAATCAGGTATTTTGGCGAAGCCCAACGATTCTGACGAGTCACAAAGGTATTTACCCAATCTGCCAGATATTTAATGTCAGAATTGATCCCAAAGAAAGTAGAACGGTCTACTTCTTCATCCACGATACGAGAAAATCCAGTATTCACAGGATCTACGTAAACGATATCAGCCACATCCAAAATGGAGTATGGATTTGCTTTGGTGCCATAAGGCTGAAGTGGGTAGCCTTCGTCATCAATATTGAGTACCACAGGACCAGTGTAGGCTATATGCATCCAGATAGACGCCGAACCAGGACCACCATTGAACGAAATCACCAATGGACGGGTCGTCTTGTCAGAGATATCAGTTCGCTCATAATAGGTGTAAAACAAAGAAGCAATTGGCTTTCCTTTTTCGTCCCAAACAGGTTGAGTTCCAGCAGTTGCTTTGTAAGGGACTTTTTTGCCCTTTATGGTAGTTTCGTGTGTGGTTACTACCGCAGATTCTACTTCAATTTGTCTTTCTGTTTGAGCCATTACAGCCGAAAGACAAAGCGCAAAGAGTAATGTTAAACTTAGTTTTCTCATAAAGGTATGGGGTATAATAATTCGAGTTTGAAACTACTAATTGTAAAGTGATTCTGTTGAAGTTTTACATAAATGGAGCTAATTCTTTAGCTATTACTCGCAGAGACAAGCCTTGCTATTACCACCGCTGGGTAGAGAATTCCGATAGTGGAAAGAAATACCGAGAGCATCTTTGCCATCACCTGAATAGGGTACAAATCTCCAAAACCGACAGTCGTGAGCGAGACTAGGCTAAAGTAAATATAAAGTGCAAAATCCTTATCCAAACCTTCTAGCTTTACCTCTCCTCCTATCCCTGATCCGGTAGTCAAGTAGATGATTTCAAATAGAAATGAGCCTAAAATCGCTACTAGTAAATACACATTGATAGCTCCAATAATCCTGTAAATATTTACTTCATGATTTCTAAATAACAACCTGATATTCAATATAATAAATACGATCATATTCAAAACACCCACGATCCGCTCAGCCAAATAAAATTCAAAATCGTAATCTGAAAAACGAAGGATTCTTAGCCCTAATTGTGTCATGAAAAGCACGGTGGTCAACACCACCAATATTCTATTCCTAGACGACCAGATACCAGTAAAGAATAGAAACAGAAAGACTGTATTTACAAAAAGTGCTTGCACATGCCCATACTCTATTAGGATAGGAAGGACAAATACTGTGAACAACAAAATCAATAATAACACCACAAAACTCGCATCCGTCAGCCAATAATTAGTGAAGGAATTAAAAGCGTATTTTACTTGTCTGCCCCTTCTTTTTACGAATTGATTCATCTAAAATTCTATTTCACCAGTTAGGACTTTGACGGCCTGACCTCTAATAATCACTCTATTTTCCCTTTTCTCTAAGTGAAGCTCTCCCCCTCGTTTGCTAGCCTGAAATGCCTTAAACTTACTTTTCCCTAATCTTCTAAACCAGAAATCCATGAGTGCACAATGAGCAAATCCTGTAACTGGGTCTTCATCAATCCCAACATTGGGACCAAAGAAACGACTATAAATATCAAACGCCCCATTCCCAGCTGCAGTGATGATTATTCCCTCTTCACTATGCTTTTTGATAATTGAGAAATCTGGGTTACTGGAAATGATAGCATCAGCATTCTCCAACTCAAAAATCCAATTCTTCTTCAATTTAGCAGAATTTGTGATCTTCGAACCAAAGAAATCATCTCCAAAAAATGGATGCTTAGCTTCTAATGTGGAAATCAAGGGGAAATCCATTTCAATCCATTCGCCATCACTTTTCACCAGAAGTTCACCGCTTAATGTCTGGAATCGAATGATTTTACCTGCTTGTACCCAGCCCGCTTTTACCATCCAAAATGCAGAAGCCAGTGTGGCATGCCCGCAAAGATCTATTTCTAGTACTGGCGTAAACCAGCGCAATCTGAAAGAATCAGGCTCTGAAGTTCGTTCCACAAAGGCAGTTTCACTCAGATTCATTTCCATAGCTATAGTCTGCATCTGAACTGTTGAAAGCTCCTGATCCAACAGACAAACAGCAGCGGGATTTCCTGAAAATGCCTTTGCAGTAAAAGCATCAACGGTGGCTATAGCTAATTTCATACTTAGTAACGATCCGTTAGTATATTCAAATGATGCGTGAAATGCCCAGGGATAATCCAAAACAAAGCTCTAGGAGTGATTGGATTTCCACTGGCGCTCCCAACCAAATCGAGTGAACCTTCAGGTAAAGTTCGGATCATTGACAACAAGGCAATACGCTGTGAAATAAAATCATCCAGTAACCACTGAATAGGCACCTGCCCAAATCTCGCATTCAACACATAGGGATCCTGATCAAATCCCGGCAAGGACGATTTCTCTCCCCTAGCAAAGCAGAGTGCCCTAAAAGTCATTATTCGCTCAGTATCGATCACATGTCCAAGCACTTCTTTTGGAGTCCATTTTCCTTCTGCATAAGCTGTCTCAGCCCATTTTTCACCCCTTTCTTTAAATAGGCTTAATAGCAAATCAGCTTGTTTAAGAATCTGTTCTTCATAGTTATTTCCAGAAACTAACTTTAAGTAGGTTGAGAAAAAAGCCGAGTAATCACCTTTTTTCGGTTGTTCTAAGGTTTTCATGTAAAAATGCTTTGGCAAGAAAATTAATGAGATAAATTTAAGTCATCTGTATAAACCAGCCCTATATCATGCGTAAAAATTTATTCATTCTCTTCATAGCTCTTAGCTCTCAGGCAGCCATTTCACAAACTACTGTCATCCGAAATCCGGAAATAGCAGAAATGGTTTCAGAAATTTCAGCGGATTCTTTGGAGCATCATGTGCGAACCTTGGCCTCTTTCAATTCTAGACATACACTAAGCGCCGATGAAGAAAAAGGAATGCCTGCGGCACAGACCTACGTGCTTTCTAAGTTCAATCATTTTGCCAAGCAATCTGGCGGAAGAATGACTGCGGAAATTGAGAAATTCACCATAGCTGGAGATCAGCGTAGAATCCCCGAAGATTCTCCTGGCGCAAATGTAGTTGCGCGCATGAAAGGTACTAACCCTGATGATGATCGTATTTTCATTATTTCTGCTCACATGGATTCCCGAAATAAGGATATCATGGATGCAGAAGGCTATGCACCTGGGGCAAATGATGATGGCAGTGGGACTGCAGCAGTGATTGAACTGGCTAGAATAATGGCTTCACATGAGTTTTCGGCGACGATTCTATTTGTTGCATTTACAGGTGAAGAGCAGGGCTTGAAAGGAGCAACATACCTAGCTGATAAAGCCAAAACAGAAGAATGGAATATCGCGGCAGTACTGAATAACGATATTGTGGGAAATAGCAGTTCTTCTGAAACACTGATCAAAGACAATCTAAAAATGCGCGTATTTTCCGAAACTATCCCAGTAGCAGAAACAGAGCGTGAAGGAAGTATTCGCCGATACACCAATGCGGATAATGATAGCAAATCTCGACAACTGGCACGCTACATCAAAGAACTTGGGGAACGCTATGTAGATCAATTTGAAGTAAAGTTGATATACCGTTCAGATCGATTCTTAAGAGGTGGCGATCAAACGCCTTTTGCAAGAAATGCCTTTACAGCTGTAAGGATGTCCGAAATGAATGAGAACTTCCTCCATCAGCATGAAAATGTGCGAGTAGAGGACGGCATTCAATATGGTGATCTCCCAGAATTCATGGACTTCGAATATTTGAGAAAAGTATCCGCGGTTAATCTTGCTTCCTTAGCCTCTTTGGCCAATTCTCCAGATCAACCTCAGGAAGTCAAAATAGATGTCCGTGGCCTAAGTAATAAATCTACCTTATTATGGGATGCTCCTACGATCGGAAAAGTAAAAGGCTATTTTGTAATGATGAGAGAAACTTCATCTGCAATGTGGGAAAAGAAGTTTTGGACGACAGAGACTACACTTACTATCCCTTATTCCAAGGACAACTACTTCTTTGCTGTGCAAGCAGTATCTGAATCAGGAGCTGAAAGCCTACCTGTATTCCCTACTCCACTTTCTAGATAAGTCCAGTTCTTAATTAAATCAATTCCAAATTCAACGAAAAGCCGTGTAAGATGGAACCTCAATGATTATATTTAGTTAACTATTTCAAACACTATAACTATGAAAGCTAAAGAAATCGTAACGCTACAGCGTTCATTACTTGTCGATACAGAGAAATTACTTAACAAGCAGGTCGAAATGGAAGGTACTTCTTCTGCCTACTATTTGTCCATGGCTTCCTGGTGTCACATGATGGGCTATGAAAATGCCGCAAAATATCTCTATACCCATGCAGACGAAGAAAGAATGCATATGATGAAGATATTCCAATACATCAATGAAGCTGGTGGACATGCATTTCAACCAGAAATCACTGATATCAGACACAATTTCAATTCACTTAGAGAAATCTTTGAACTGATCTTGGAGCATGAAATCAACGTGACCAAATCCATCAACAATATAGTGGATCACGCTTTCACTAAGAAGGACTTTGCAACCTTCAGTTTCATGCAATGGTATGTCACTGAGCAAAGAGAAGAAGAAACTATGTCCAGAAGAGCACTTGAGCTTTTCGATATTATCGGAGAAGAGGGAGTTGGCCTCTGGACAATCGATCAGGAACTTGGAAAACTGCATAATGCAGCCCATCCACAGGAATAAATTTTAGAGCGGCTTTTTAGCCGCTTTTTTTATGCTAATGCCTTTTAAAATTTCGTTTTTTTTACCTTCTCTTCCATTGAATAATGATTTTGGAAACTATAGTTCAGGATTATTATTATTGGATAGATTTTTTCTTACTCAACTTTACCATATCTTAATAATGATTTTACTAAATCAATCCCCTAAAAATCCTTGATTCTATGAGCTTCAATAAGAACCAAGCGGCATTTTTCCAAACTCTTAAATCGTCACTACCAAGTTATAATTCATTGGTTGATGAGATTGCAGAAATTTTAGAAATCAGCATTGATAGTGCGTATAGGCGAATCCGAGGAGAGAAACTGCTGGACTTCGCCGAATTGGAAATTCTATGCAATCGCTTTAATGTATCCGTAGATACCTTTTTCAATCTCCACTCCAACAGTATACTCTTTCAAGGAAATCAAAATGACTATCAGGAAAATAGTTTCATGAAATGGATGGAAGATGTGTATGCGCAGCTTAATCTTGTCAACTCTTTTTCCAAAAAGCACATTTACTGGTTGGTCAAGGACATGCCTCCTTTCCACCACTACTATCACAAGGAACTGGCTGCTTTCAAGTTCTTTTTCTGGAGAAAATCAATTCTATTCACAGATAGCCTGAAGGACACTAAGTACTCTATTAAGGATAATTCTTACGATCAGTTTGCTGAAATAACACAGAAAATCCTCAAAGCATATCACAAGATCCCAACAACAGAAATCTGGAACATAGAAGGCGTAAATATCACCCTTCGGCAGATTGAGTTGTACCATGAAATGGGCATCATGACTTCCACAGAAGACACTATTTTCCTGTACAACTGCATGCTTGAAGTCATCGATAACTTGGAGAAAATGGCAGAAAAAGGTAAAAAAATTCTTCCTTCTCACCCTGAGGTTGAAGGAGCAGATTACACCTTTTTTGTTAATGAATTCATCATCGGGGACAACACCTTTTTTGCAACTATGGATGAGAAAAAGGTCACTTATCTAAATCACAGCGTTATTTATTTTCATGGCACTTCGGACCCATCCTTCAATGATGCCATGTTCCGTAATTTGGAAAATCTGATCAAAAAATCAACTCAAATCTCCTTAGTAGGTGAAAAAGAACGGAAGCAGTTCTTTAATAAATTGCGCAAAAAGGTAGTAGAACGCATCAATGCACTTCCAGTAGAAGAAGAGTAATATCGCCTTACTTGTAGAAATCCTTCACTTAAAGAAAAGATTCTGCTAATTTTAAGGCTGAAGTAAACCAATTATGAACAATTCAATAAAACATAGTATTGCTAGCCTGGTATTAGTTAGCAGCTCATTATTCGCTTGTCAGGAGAAAACTACTGAGCAAGTGATCGATGAGGAAAAAATGGTAGTTGCCAATTTGCCTGAACCTTCCAACAAACAAGAAGGCATGGTCTGGATCCCCGGCGGAGAATTTGTCATGGGAACCAACGAAGCAGATGCCTATGCTGCTGAAAAACCTGCAGTAGACCTTAAAGTGAATGGCTTTTGGATGGATAAAAATGAGGTGACCAATGCAGAGTTTTCCAAATTCGTGGAAGAAACTGGCTATGTAACTGTAGCAGAGAAGAAGCCGAAATGGGAAGATCTCAAGAAACAATTACCTCCAGGAACTCCAAAACCAGATGAAGCACTGTTGGTTGCAGGCTCGATGGTCTTCAGCCCTCCACCATACGCAGTCCCTACCCAAGATATCTCGCTTTGGTGGATTTGGGTAGAAGGTGCTAGCTGGAAAAACCCAGAAGGACCAGAATCAGATTTGAAAGGAAGGGAAAATCACCCGGTAGTTCATATCGCTTATGAAGATGCTAAAGCATTTGCAGATTGGTCAGGAAAAAGGCTTCCTACAGAAAATGAGTGGGAATTCGCAGCACGCGGCGGCGCAAACGGAAAGCGCTTTGCTTGGGGCGATGAACTGACTCCAAATGGTCAATATTTAGCGAATACCTTTCAAGGAAATTTCCCTAACGATAACCAAAGTCTAGATGGCTTCAATGGTACTTCCCCAGTTAAGTCTTTTGCTCCAAATACCTTCGGTCTATATGATATGATCGGAAACGTTTGGGAATTGACAGACGATTGGTATGATGCCCTGAAATATGCAAGAATAGCTGGCGAAGCTCCTAAGTTAGATGCAGGCATGAACCCTTGCTACAACCCTGACAATCCTTATGCCATGGAGCGAGTGATCAAAGGAGGTTCTTATCTATGTGCTGATAATTACTGTGTGAATTACAGACCATCTGCTCGTCAAGGACAGGCTTTCGATAGTGGTACTTCCAATGTAGGTTTCAGACTGGTAAAAGATGTCGAAGACAAGACAATCAGCTTGAAGTAAAAAATCAGTTGAGCATATAAAAAGGACGTTTCTTAAATTAGAAACGTCCTTTTTTATTACCAAATTTCTCTTCTATTTCTTTACGGCCATAGAATAAATTGTCTTAGGATCTCACAAGCCTCAAAGCCTTGACTTAAAAGTCCAGCTTATGGAGAAGCAGGATAACAGGCTACTAACCCTCCAGACTTTGAAGGTAAAAAACTATGGCAAATCGTAGCCTTTTGTAATTCTCTGAATGTATTTACCCAAAATATCAAACTCGAGATTTACCAGATCACCGGGCACCAACTGATGAAAATTGGTATGCTCAAAAGTATAAGGAATAATAGCCACCGAGAATCTCCCCGGTCCAGAATTGAAGCAGGTGAGACTGGTACCGTTGATTGTAATTGACCCTTTCTCCACGGTTACATTTCCTAGATTATGCTCAAACTCTAGATCAAAGACCCAAGAGCCATCCTGATCTCTGATGTTTTTGACCGTCCCGACCTGATCTACATGACCCTGTACGATATGCCCATCAAAGCGGCCATTAGCAGGCATACAGCGTTCCAAATTCACTTTCTTAGCTACCTTCCATTGAGATAGGTTCGTTTTCTGTATAGTTTCGGCGATTGCTGTCACACGATATGAATCAGGAGTAGTTTGCACTACAGTCAGACAAACACCATCATGAGCCAAGGACTGATCGATCTTCAATTCAGAAGAAAGCGTCGAGTCAATATCAAAATGGACATTGGTACCATCCTGAGTGATTTTGTGGATCGTGCCAAATGCTTCTATAATTCCTGTGAACATGGAGGTAAATTTAACTTTCAAAGATTCAATGATTAAGCAACAAATGCCCTAATCAAGTTCAAATTAAGCCAAATATTCTTTTATCTTCGACCGCAGAATCATAAAATAACTATGCCCCTACTCAAACTCGAAGACACATATTTACATAAAGGAAAACGAAGAGTACTAGTGACCCTGCTTCGGGAAAAAGGAATAAAAAATGAACGCGTCCTTCAGGCTATCAATACTTTACCTAGGCATTATTTCTTTGATTCGGCTTTGATTTCTCATGCTTATGAAGACAAGGCTTTCCCGATTGGCGAAGGTCAGACTATCTCACAACCTTACACTGTTGCCTTTCAAACTGAACTTTTGGACATTAAAGAAGGTGATAGGGTATTAGAAATCGGCACAGGATCAGGATATCAAGGAAGCATCTTACATCTACTTGGTGCAGAGGTGTTTACTATTGAATATCAAAAGAAATTATTTGAAGGGACTAAAAGATTCCTCACTAGACTGGGAATAAACATGCATCTTTTTTATGGTGATGGAACAGGTGGACTTCCTGCTTATGCGCCTTATGATAAAATTATTGTCACTGCCGGGGCTCCGGTGGTGCCAGAAGCATTGATACAGCAATTGAAAATTGGTGGTATTCTAGTGATTCCCGTAGGAGATAAGAGAAAACAAGCCATGCTTAAAATCACTAAAAAGACAAATACGAAGACTGTCCAAGAAGAATATGAAGGTTTTGCCTTTGTGCCACTTTTGGGAAAAGATGGTTGGGGATGAAATAAATTGAAATCTCAGACTTAAAATTTTAAATCCTCTGAAATCCATTCGTTTTCGAAATTAAATTCTGATCTATTTCTGTTTAGAATTTTTGTACAGAATTTTATTTCTATTTTTGTTAAAATTTAGATTTTATGAGCAGTAAAAAATTCGCAAAAGAGTCCGCCGTGATCATGACTGAAATGGTCCTTCCCAATGATACCAACACCCTAAACAATCTCATGGGAGGTAAACTGATGCACTGGATGGATGTAGTAGCTGCCATAGCTGCACAGAAGCATTCCAATAGCATCGTCGTAACGGCATCTGCGGATAATATATCTTTTCAGGAGCCTATCGCTCTAGGCAATGTGGTGACTTTAAAAGCTCAAGTGACTCGTGCATTCAATTCTTCTATGGAGGTGTTCATAGAGGTAACTGCAGAGGACATTCCAGCTATGAAGAAAGTCATGACCCATCGTGCATTTTTCACCTTTGTAGCGGTGGATGAGAACAACAAACCATCAAGAATTCCTGAACTAATTCCTGAAACTCCTGAGGAAATCGAAAACTTCGAAGGAGCACTTCGAAGAAGACAGTTGCGCTTAGTGCTTGCCAAAAGAATGAAACCAGAGGACGCCGTAGAACTGAAATCAATATTCAATCTGGATTAATAGAATTAAAAGACATTAAAAATGGCTGGGGCATTAGAGATATTGCCCCTCTTTTTTTGTGTTCAGGCGAATTATGAGCAATTTCCCGACATGGAAAATATGAGCATTCAGGAGCTCCAGCATATCATCACCGAAGAACTTTTTTTCTTTGAAAAAGATCCGAAGAAGGAAGTGGAAAAAGAGGCTGTAAATGCCTCTACAGTATCAGAAAAACCGCGTTCTCTTCCAAAAACTGTTCATATTGAGGCTGCAACACCTCCAAAGGAAGAAATAAAACCAGAGCCACTGTCTGTTCGTGGCAACTTCGAAAAGGGGATTTTGGTACTGCACGAAGAACCGGAGCTAAAACCAGAAGTCATGGACATGCTTGTGAAAATGATCAATGCTGTAGGTCATTCTATGAACGAAGTTGGTTTACTTTCTTCCAAAGAACTAGAAGGAAGGACATTAGCAGATCTTTACGACTTGAATGCACATATCGTTCTCAAATTTGGCCGTCTAAAACATCCAATCAACGCACTTCCTGCTTCTGACTATCAGATACACATGGAAAAGGAAACAGAGTACCTATTTGCAGATGCACTGACGACAATATCTGAAGATAAAGTTCTTAAAGGCAAGCTTTGGAACACCCTTAAAATACTATTTAACATCGCAAAAAAATAATGAGCCTTACTCCACAACAACATTCCTGGGCAAAGCGTTTTCGCTGGATTTCCCTTATCGAAGGTATTTCCACCTTGGTTTTATTCTTTATTGCTATGCCTCTGAAGTATATGTGGGACTATCCACTGGCTGTCACTTATGTAGGCTCGATACACGGAGGTCTTTTCCTACTTTACATTGCTACTGTCTTTCCGACTGCGCGTAAGTTAAAATGGACTTTCAGTAGAACATTCTTTGCATTAATAGCTGCTGTGATACCATTTGGCCCATTTATTTTCGATAGGAATCTGAAGAAAAGTCAGCACGTGGAATTATAACCTATGGCATTAATCAGTAAAAAGAAGCGCATTTATCCTATCAGTCATGGACTGAGGCGCTACCTGATTAAATATTCTCGTGAGGTGGATATTCCTATTCACTACCATGAGTTGCTACGCTATTCAAGTTCGATAGCACTTTACGATTCCAAAGACCAAGACACGCTGTGGGAGACTGTTTTCTACAATCAATCCGATCGTGAAGAAATCCATCTGAATGTCAAAAAAATCTATGCTTTACTCAAAGCTGGAGGCGACATGTCAGTAATGGAACATCTTTACGTGGACCGAATTGATCTCTGTGTCTATGGAAATACACAGCCCTTCCGAGTGAGAATTGTAAATAGAATCAATGATAACTTTGATTATTTCTACGTCAAAAATGCTGATGCTTCACGCGTATATGGCTTAGAATTCGAACATTTACTTTCTCCCAATAGAATCTCCTACTTAGTCCATCAAAACACACTGATAGAGGAACATATCGCAGGAATTCCAGGTGACAAATTTATGCGTGCCCATATGCAGGATCCGCATCTGAATCCTATACGCTTGGCAAAGGAATTTGTCAAGTTCAATGAGCGATGCTTCGTGAGATTACTGGGAGATATGCACTCTTCCAATTTTGTGATAGATGTGACTCCTGACTTTGAGGAGACGCATTATAGAATCAGAGCGATCGACTTTGATCAGCAATCTTATGAGGGTAAAAAGTCAATTTACTTACCCCAATACTTCAAAGAAAACAACGTCCTGATTCAATTGGGGATGAAGTACATTACTCCCGAATCTATGGTGCAATACCAGAAAGAAGAGCGGGCGCTAATCGCTACCCGACTCAAATCTTCACGGCAGGGAATCCTTGATATTCTCCGATCCATGGAGCATGATACGATCTCACTTCCCGAAAATATTGCCTCGCTTAAGGCCGAATTAGCAAGGCATTACAGGAATGATAAGTTCCTGGAATGCAAGAACATGGGACACATCATGAAAACTAGTCTTGAAGAGTTGGTTAAAAAGTAAGCGCTGCCTAAGCCATTCCTAAGTTACCCTGAGTTTTTGTCAGCTGAATAAAAGAGGTTTGCACAAAACATAGTGTCTTCTATACCAGAAGTTTACCTAGCCACGAACCAAATTCTGCGTTTATGAAATCAAAACTCTTTGCTAGTTTGCTATCTTATATGGTATCAATTTTACCACTTTTCACCCAGTCGATAGATCAGGCCTATAATGAAAAAATCTAAGAATTCACTACTGAACATTTGGAAAAAGTAAACTAATTAGTCAACTTTAGGAGATGATTAGGGAAATCATATTTTTTGGTGATAAGATCTCAAAGTTTTATTTGTCACAAGACGACAAGACCAAGCTTAAAATAAACTATGTCTTTGATTTGATCCGTTTTGAGCAACGTGTACCCATTAAATTCTTTAAGAAATTGGAGAATACTGACGGAATCTATGAAGTCCGAATCATTACCTCCCAAAAGAGTTTGAGAATTTTATGCTTTCAAGATGAAGGAAACCTAGTAGTGCTTACCAACGGTTTCATAAAAAAAACTCAAAAAACGCCTAGGAATGAAATAAAACTGGCTGAAAAACTAAAGACCGAATACTTAGAAAATAAATAAAAATGACAACAATAACATTTGAAGATTTATTAGAGCAGCAATATGGTGCAAAGGGCACTCCCAATAGAAATAAGTATGATGCTGACTCACTTGCATTTAGACTTGGAGTAATGTTGAAAGAGGCTCGTAAAGAAGCAAATTTAACGCAAGAAGAACTGGCTGTACGAACTGGTACAAAAAAAAGCTATATTTCACGTATTGAACGTGGATTAAGTGACATACAATTTTCGACTTATTACAAGCTTATTGAAATAGGACTAGGTAGACGCTTAAATGTCTCTATTGGTTAAATCTCGAGACCCAAATTAACTCCCAAAAAATAAAATATTCCAGGCGCATTGCAGAAAAAAGGACTTCATTTTGATCAATGAAGTCCTTTTTCATGACTTTTTATTACTATTACAAAGGAGCAATTCAGATCTATTTAATCAACCTCCTCAGATAGACTCCATATCCACTTTTACCTAGTTTATCAGCAGCTTCAAGCAATTTCTCTTCACCGATGAAGCCAGCTCTATAGGCGATTTCTTCGATACAGCCAATCTTCAAACCTTGACGCTCTTCGATTACTTCCACGAACTGTGCCGCTTGCAATAGGGACTGGTGAGTACCCGTATCCAACCAAGCAGTACCTCTATTCAGAATCGCTACTTGCAATTCACCTAGCTTCAAATATTCGTTATTGATATCCGTGATTTCCAGCTCTCCCCTTGGGCTAGGCTTTATTTTTTTAGCTATCTCAACGACCCTATTGTCATAAAAGTACAAACCCGGAACAGCAAAATCTGACTTAGGATTTTCTGGCTTCTCCTCAATACTGATTGCCTTATTCGACTCATCAAATTCCACTACACCATATCGCTCAGGATCCTTCACATGATAGGCAAATACCACTCCGCCATCGGTTTCAGTATAGGCCTGTAAGGTCTTATGCAATCCCGATCCATAGAAAATATTGTCTCCAAGAATCAGGGCTACTTTATCATTTCCGATGAATTTTTCCCCTATAATAAAAGCCTGCGCCAAACCATCAGGACTTGGCTGCACCGCATATTCAAAAGAACAGCCTACTTGAGTGCCATCTCCTAACAGGTGCTGAAAAGCCTCGCTATCCTCAGGAGTAGTGATAATCAAAACTTCCCTGATCCCTGCCATCATCAATACCGACAGCGGATAATAAATCATCGGCTTATCATAAACTGGCATCAGTTGCTTACTCACTGAAATAGTCAAAGGATACAAACGCGTTCCGGACCCACCGGCCAAAATAATTCCCTTCATATAACTTTAGTCTTATTAATTTAAAGATTATTCCCTCTTGACTTTCCAAAAATGAATCCAAATTCCAAGGCAATAGAATCACTCACTGATTTAGCAGCTTGAAATAATTGATACACATCTTAATCGAATGGATTAAAAATTAAGATTAGATTAGGGTTTAAAGCTACATAAAGAGTAAATATTAAAAAAATAAGTAATGAAAACACTGTTTGCTTCCTTAGGATCGCGCGGAGATATCGAGCCTTTTTTAGCGCAGGCTGAGATTTTCTCAGAAGCAGGACATCAAGTCGTTTGCCTCTTTCCAGAGCAATTTAGAGAATCTGTGACCCAACTTGGGTACGAATTCATCGGCTTCGACAAAGGTTTTTTAGAGTTACTGGAAAGCCAAAGCGGAAAAAACATCATGGGAGGAGGCGGAAATGCATGGAAGCAACTCATAAACTATTTTAAGCTAGCCAAAAACTCAATGAGCCTACAACATACGCTCATCACACAACAACGAGGCGCAATTAGTACGCATAAACCAGATAGAATTGTATTTCATGCAAAGTGTATGTATTTCTATTTGGCTGCCATGGAAAATCCAGATCGGTTTTCTTTACTTACGCCTATACCATGCATGACGCATCCTTCCTCTGAATTCCCACATATAGGCTTGGGAAAGTGGAAACCTTTTAGCCCAAAGTGGAATCTCAAATCTTATGATTTGGTGAATGGCCTGAGACGTCTTTCTATGAAAAAATTCATGGGGAAGTTTTATTCGGATTTTCCCTCCACACTCATCACCTCAAAAACCATCAAGGAATTTGAATTGAATCAATTACAAACCATTTACACCATTTCTCCTTCCCTATTCCCTAGACCTGCGATTTGGCCCGAATCTGCGAAGATCGTTGGATATTATTTTAGAAATCAACTCAAGCAATATCACCCATCACCAGAGTTAAAAGCATGGATAGCAAAATACCCCAAAGCAATCCTGCTCACCTTTGGCTCCATGAGTAATACCAAACCAAAAGAACATTCCCAAACGCTCATTGATTTACTCCAAAAGCACCAAATACCCGCAATAGTTAATACTTCTTGGGGCGGTCTGGAGCCGGTAGAAAATTCTGATGAGTCCATTTTCTATGTGAATCAAATTCCATACGACTGGATCCTGCCACAGCTTTACGGAATTATACACCATGGAGGATCTGGAACCACCCATCAAGGCGCAGCGCATGGCTGTGTACAGATGATCGTTCCTCATATTATTGATCAGTATTTTTGGAATAGAATCGTAGAAAATCGACAAGTCGGCCCACTAGGAACAAGCATTCATGATTTGGATGAAGACAAATTTGAGATAGCTTTGATAGACTTTTGGACGAATCCGTTTTATACTGAAAATGCAAAGAAGCTATCCAACCAAATCAAAACAGAAGCGAAACGAGAGACGGTACTTGATCTTGTTTTGAATCCAAATCCTAACAGCAATTAAATGAAACTTAGCAATTCCATACTTTCCGTTCTCTGCATTCTCTTGATTTCAAGCTGTCAGACTGATCCCGAAATCACATTCGAATCCAGCTCCACAGAGGAGTTTAGACCTCTTTATCATTTCACACCAGAAACTGGCTGGATGAATGACCCCAATGGCTTGATCTACTTGGATGGAGAATACCATCTCTTTTATCAGCATTATCCTGACGCAACCGTCTGGGGACCGATGCACTGGGGACATGCAGTTTCTACCGATTTGGTAAACTGGGAGTCGCTGCCTATCGCTCTTTACCCTGATAGTCTAGGATATATTTTCTCTGGAAGTGCAGTGCTCGATACTGAAAATAGCTCTGGATTGGGCACGACCGAAAACCCTCCAATGGTGGCTATCTTCACCTATCACAATGCTGAAGAAGCGAATACTTCTTCAGATACATTTCAGTATCAAGCTCTAGCTTTTTCTCTGGATAAAGGTAGGACTTGGGAGAAATATGATGGAAACCCTGTCTTGCCCAATCCTGGAATTCGCGACTTCCGTGATCCTAAAGTCTCTCAAATCACAAATCCTGATGGTTCCAAATCATGGATAATGACTTTGGCTGTCCTCGATCACATTAATTTCTACAGCTCTCCGGATTTAAAGAATTGGACTTTACAGAGCGAGTTTGGAGAGACGATTGGAGCACATGGTGGTGTATGGGAATGTCCTGATCTTCTTCCTTTCAAAACACCTTCAGGAGAAGATAAATGGGTTTTGCTAGTCAGTATCAATCCTGGAGGTCCTCAGAAAGGATCCGCCACACAATATTTCATCGGTGACTTCGAAAATGGTCAATTCACTCCCGACGACACCATGCTTCGCTGGCTAGACTACGGGCCAGACAATTACGCTGGTGTGACTTGGAGTAACCTGCCAAGTGATCAAAACAGAACGCTTTTTATCGGCTGGATGAGCAACTGGCTTTATGCAAATGAAGTACCTACCAAAGCCTGGAGATCTGCGATGACTGTTCCGAGAGAATTAAGTTTATTCGATGTAGATGGGACTTTATTGCTGAAATCGGCTCCAGCAAAAGAACTAGAAAAGCTACGTGCAGATGATTACAAAATCAGCGGTGGAAATTCTACTTTGCCTTCAGAAGCGGTGGAAATAACCGCTGGAGTTACTGACAACACTTTTACGATTACCCTCTCTAATGAGCTTGAAGAAACAGTAGTAATTTCAAAAGAAAATGGTCTGGTAAGTATAGACCGAAGAAATGCAGGTAAGGCTGATTTTAATGCTGAATTTGCTGCCATGCATTCCGCTCCGATGAGTTGGGAAGCCAAAGAAATCAGGATATTTCTGGACGCCTCATCTATAGAATTATTTGTGAATGACGGTGAGTTGGCAATGACCTCTGTCCTTTTCCCAACTAGTCCGTGGAAAACGCTGACCATATCTGAAAATCTAAAATCCCTCAAAATTTATAATTTGAAGAAATAACAATCGTTCTCTTTTGACTTCTAGAAATATTATACTTTACATTGATTAACGTGTAAAAAATGAAATAACAACTATCCATCTTAATGATTTCCCTCTCCTGGGTCATTTGGCTGGTTGCTATTTTTGCATTTCCATTATCTCAAGATTCATCCACCAAAGACTTCTCTAAAGATTCAGTTTCGAATCTTACCCAGGCAACTAATATCCAGTTAAATGCGGCTACAGAAGTTCTGGAAATCCCTGAAAATAAAGTGGATTGGAGCTTAAATAGAAAGTTAAGTAGTGAAAACCTCACTACCTTCGAGGAATTTTCCACTTCCAATAATGTGATTCCCACGCAACATGAGCGTTGGCGAAACCACTATCATCTAGGTCTTGATAGCCAATTCAAAAAGGTGGTTTATCATCGTTTTGGGACTTATCCCGAGCAGAGCGTTATTGACCTGAATGAAGTTCACAAAGTAAGTATTCAAGAAAAAATCCGCTTTGTTCAGGTCGGTAAAGAGAAGCGCTATATTCTCGACTTCCTTGCATTACAATTTCACTTTAAAGACAGGATGCATTCTCCCAAGACTATAGAAATCTACGATGGACTGCTTTTTACCAGTTTGGCAGGAGAAAAAGGCATCGCTGAAAAATGGCAAAGAATACTTGAAAGTCATCTATAGCTTAAAACTTCAAGGTTCAAAAATTTAGTTGATTCCACCTTAGATAAGATTTCATATAATGGTTTGTTGGTTGTAAAAGACCCGGTTTTTAACTGGGTCTTTTTTTGTACATCTCTTAGAGATAATTCTAATTCAACGTTGAATATTTTGTAATATTAAAACAAGGTCAATTTCACAAACGCCATGTCAGACAATCCTATCCACAAAGAATACTCAAATGGTGAAGTCACTATCACTTGGGAGCCACATAAATGCATTCATTCCAAAAATTGCATTGCTGGCCTTGCTACGGTCTTTAACTTTGAAAGTAGGCCATGGGTCAACGCTGATGGAGCAAGTACTGAGGCGATTGTCAAGCAAATAGATAAATGCCCGAGTGCTGCTTTGGGGTATTACTTTGCGGAGCAAAAAGAAAAAAGCACTGGAGATGTAATGGCAGAACAACTGGTGGAGGCAATTCCAAATGGTCCACTCATGGTCTATGGCAATCTCAAAGTCAAACTACCTAATGGTCATATCACCAATCAAAGTAAGGTATCTGCCTTCTGTAGATGTGGCGCCAGCCAAAACAAACCCTTTTGTGATGGCACACATAAAAAAATTAATTTTGAAGGCTAAAGCCTAATTTCATGCGTAAAGTACTCGTTCTATTTGCTCACCCAAAATTTGAACATTCCAAAGTCAATCAAGCTCTCATCCAAGCAATTACAGGACTGGAAAACGTTGAAATCAGAGATTTGTATGAACTCTATCCTGATTTCAATATTTCTATTCAGAAAGAGCAAGAGGCACTTTTTGAGGCTGAAGTAGTCATCTGGCATCATCCTATTTATTGGTACTCCTGTCCTCCACTCATGAAGCAGTGGATAGATTTAGTCCTAGAATTTGCCTGGGCTTATGGCCCTGGAGGTATTTACTTAAAGGGAAAACATATTCTCAACACAATCACAACTGGCGGTTCCCAGGAAGCATACCAAAACAGTGGTCGGAACAATTACGAAATCGAAGATTTTCTTCGGCCTTTTGAGCAAACTGCCAGACTCTGCCAAATGAATTACCTAGCCCCTTTTCACGTTGCTGGCACACATAAAATTTCGGAATGGGATCTATTGCGAAAAGCACAATCCTACAAAAACCTACTACTGAGTCTACGAGATGAGGACGATATTGCAGGTATTCAGAAGCCCCAAAACTTGAACATATGAATGGATTTTTGGCAAATGCCATCTTATATATTTTGGCAGCGATAATTTGTGTGCCTATTGCCAAAAAGCTTGGAATGGGCTCTGTCCTAGGCTACTTATTTGCTGGAATTCTTATCGGACCATATTTACTTGGCTTCATCACTAATGAAGGCCAAGGTCAAGATATCATGCATGCGACCGAATTCGGGGTGGTCATGATGTTGTTTCTGATTGGCTTGGAATTGGAGCCCAAAAACCTATGGAAAATGCGTCAGCTAATCGTCAAAATAGGTTTGACACAAGTACTGGCAACATCAGTATTGGTTTTTGGAATCGGGCTACTACTCGATGTGCAGTGGCAAATTTCTCTAGCTATAGGCCTATCCATGGCATTGTCTTCCACTGCAATTGTATTGCAGTCGCTTAAGGAAAAAAACCAAATGAATACTCCAACTGGGAGGATGTCTTTTGGCGTTTTACTTATGCAGGATATTGCCGTGATCCCCATTCTCGCACTTTTGCCTTTGCTGATTTTCGGACAAGCTGCGCCAGCGGCTGAAGCTTCAGACATGCATGGCCTGATCGATACTCTTCCTGGATGGGCGCAGACGCTATCAATTTTCGCAGCCATAGGAATAGTTGTGCTCCTTGGACGATTTGGCTTTGGCCCACTGCTAAACTGGGTTGCCAAAACGAGGCAAAGAGAACTGTTTACAGCCTCTGCACTACTGATCGTAGTAGGAATCTCATTCTTGATGGAGCTCGTTGGTTTAAGTCCAGCCTTAGGAGCTTTTCTAGCAGGAGTTATCCTTGCCAACTCTCCTTATAAGCATGCACTTGAGTCAGATTTAGAACCATTTAAAGGTTTGCTTCTCGGTTTGTTTTTTATGGCCGTTGGCTCAACGATCAATTTCAGCTTGATCTTCAACAATGCCTCTACCATCATCTCCCTGACTCTTGGGATCATTTTATTGAAAACAATTATTTTGCTAGTAATAGGCAAAACCAAGAAATTAAAATTAGCGAGTAACCTCAGTTTTGCTATCGGGCTTTCGCAGGTTGGAGAATTCTCTTTTGTCACCTACGCATTTGCGCTTCAGCTTGGGATTTTTGACCAATCCATTTCCGACACCTTGATGGCCGTGACAGCTTTGAGCATGACTATTACTCCGATTCTGATAGTAGTTTTCGACAAATACATCGTTCCTGCGATCAATAAATCTAGCGAGACAATAGAAAAGGAGATGGATAATATCGATGAGCATAACAAGGTCATACTGGTGGGTTTTGGGCACTTTGGATCAACTTTGGGTAGATTCCTGAGAGCAAATGGTGTAGAAGCTACCATCTTGGATTCGGATCCTGATCGTGTAGAATACCTGAGGAAGATGGGTTTCAAAGTGTATTTCGGTGATGGAACACGTGCTGAGCTGCTTCATTCTGCTGGTGCAAGTGAAGCTACTATCCTGATTTCGGCCATTGACAATACAGACTATAGTATCAAACTCGTAGAGCTCTGCAAGGAAGAATTCCCACATTTAGAAGTGATGATTCGTGCCAAAAACAGATATGATGCTTTTGAACTGATGGAAATGGGCGTAAAAAACATCTATAGAGAACATCTCGACACATCTATTCGCATGGGTGAAGATGTCCTGAAAAAACTAGGATTTAGAGCTCACACAGTACACAGACTGGCCAAGCAATTCCGGGATTATGACGAAGATGCGCTGAAAGTATTGGTGAAATTCAAAAACAACAGAGATGAGTATATTTCAAAAAGCCGACAGCAAATTGAAATGCAGGAAAGTCTGCTATCTGGTGAATTGATGCGGAAGTTCTCAGTAAATGATCATACTTGGGACAGTGATTCTATCAAGGAAGCTACTGCAGAGGACTAATCCTTACTAGACAAGAAAGCTTGATTCCAGCTTCGATTAGCATTTTTTGCATACAGCATCTTATTTTTCAAGGAATGAACTCCATTTAATCCGATTTCATTTCTGGCTACGTATATGTTGTCAGACTAATAGCACGACGATAGAAGTAATGAGGGTTCGGGGTATGAATTCCATTAGCTCAGCGTAAATCCATATCTAAAGAGAAAATTCACTTTTCTAATTAATGTTAACAAATGCCAATTTGAAAACCTTTTTCATGTTTTCTATCGTTGTCTTTATCGTGTTATAATCCAACAAATTGAAAAGATGATAAACTAACTTTTAACCAGAGAATTATGAACCAACAATTTACTCTACTAAAAAAAGCCATTGAGGTCTTTCACTCCTATGGCATCACGCTAATTGGATCGCAGAAAAATGCAGATTTCATCCAACAATTGCACATGGATCCGGTTTTTATCAATGGTCTGATATTCGAGTTAGAATATCAACTTCAAGTCATTTTCCAAGAGGAAAAATTAGGGATGGTTCACACACCAAAAGACTTGATCGCTCTGCTTGTGAATATCCCTCAGGAAAATTGATCTGAGTGCCAAAACTAAACCAACTAAAAAGGGCTGAATTCATACTGGAATTCAGCCCTTTTTAATAAATAAATACAAATCACCTGTTAATCAATTCTTTTGTAAATAATGCCCAAAGAACTAGCATAGAGAGGCATAAGTGTATGAAGTTCGGAATTATTTTTTCTAAGTTGATATTCTCTGGATTGGTTTTCTATATTCTGTAAACTTAGACCCTCTTTGTTCGAATAAAACGTTCCACCCATGTTAATGAAATGTTCTATAATTGATACGGTCACTTTATTTTCAATTATTTGATAGGTACCATTGTAATATTCCAGGAACCCTAACACATTCTTGGTCTCCATATCTCTAACAAAAACCTCAGAATAAACTTTACCATCTGACTTAAAATCAATAGAATACACTATATCATAGGGTTGATCTGCATCTGAATATTCATAGACTCTCAGCCATTGATTCTGTGTCAAAACTTCAGGGTTGATTTCATCCTCATTTTTGCATCCAAGGAGCAGTAGCACAAGAAATACGGCAGGAAATAAGTTGATTTTCATAATTTTTCTAATCAATCTTAATAAAAGGTTTTGGTGGGGGGCAACTCTCATTCACTCCACATCTGTAATAGAACTTTGAGAAGTCACTTTCAATAGCGTACTCCCTAATAGTTTTCCCATCCTCTACCGACATCAGGAGTTCCTTATCCGAATATTGAAGCTTCGAATCTGCTGGAAGGGAAAATTGGTTTCTTGTAATAATCAGCTTAGAATCTTCTACACGATAGATTCCTATAAATTCGCTTGAATAGCCCAAATCGACCCGCGAACCTTTTTGGCGTAGAGTCACACTTCCTTTAATTGTACCGTCTGGAATAATTTCAAATGTGCTTACTTGGTCATAATCTTCGAGATGAAAAACAGATTGCCATGTCCCTGTAATAGTTCTCTCTGGAGTTACTTCCTCATCACTACAGCCTAGCAGAAGTAAAACACTTGCGATCAGATAAAGTAATTTTTTATTCATCATAGCACGATAATTTTAAAGAGTTTATTTGATTTTCAAATAAGGCTTTGGCGGAGAGCAAAGCTCGCCGGGACCACAGCTATAATATAATTTTGTAAAGGAATCATTTATAGTATACCAATTCTCACCTAAATCGCCTTCAATACTGGTTAAATCCTCCTTATCTACATAGTCCAAATCAGGATTAGTCAAGTATGCTACCTCATTTCTTTTAATAATTAAAATAGTCCCTTCAATGGTATAACTTCCTGAAAATACGCTCTGATACCCTAAAACCGTGCGGGAGTCTTTTTTTCTGATAGTATTCATTCCTTTGATAGTACCATCAGCACTGATTATAAAGGTACTTGCGAAGTCAAATTCAGAACCTCTAGATGCTAATTCCCAAGTTCCAATCAGTGTTTTATCTGGATTTTTATCTCCATCATCGCAGGAAAAGGCTAGAAAAGCAATTAAAAACAAATACAGTAGCTTAGTTTTCATAAAGAAAATATATTGAAGAAAAATTGATTAACCTAAAGAAAATCAAAACCATACACATGACGAAGAAGATTTCAAAAACGCTACAGCTGGTAATAACTTCTTAAATTATTTTAGGAGCAAAGTCATCTGTAAATTACGTCATCATCATAGAAATCAATTCTAATGGAAAAGAAAACTCTCTCAGGAACCATCCGAAAAAACATACAAATCGACAGCGAAGTCAGCATTATACAAAAGCATCATCAGCGTAGTGGAGAACTTACCGAAGGGTTTGTAAAGAGAATTCTCACCTCTTCGCCTACTCATCCGCATGGTATCAAAGTAATGCTTGATACAGGTGAAGTAGGACGAGTTGTAAATGTATTTATCGGAGAAGAATAGTATAATAAAACCAATTTTATATGATATAAATCAGATAGTTACAAGAGATTAATTGTTATTTGACCATAAAAATATTTATATTTTTGTATGATAATTCAAAGGTGCTCTAAACAGCCAATAACCAGTGATTTTAAACTGCAAAGGATATTTAGAATCTCAGAAGGATGAATTATTAAAAGTAAACAGAATAAAAAATTTTTAATTATTGTTCATTTTAAACGATTGATTATGAAATATCGATTAGAAAGCAGATGGATAAAGCTCCTTTTTTTAGGAGTAATTATTAGCCTAGCTGGATGTAGTGGAGGTAGCCATGAAAGTGGTGAAAGTGCCGTCGACATCAAAACAAACGGCAAGATCACTGCTCAACTTACCAGTCCACCACATGTACCAGATCCCATTGGAAGCAGGCCAGCAAAGCATGTCCTAGTTGATATGGAGATTCTGGAAGAAGAAGCACAAATGGCAAATGGAGTGAGTTACATCTATTGGACATTTGGAGGTTCTGTGCCAGGAAGTTTTATCCGAACGAGACTAGGTGATGAAGTGGAATTTACGCTGAAAAACCACCCAAACAACAAACTTCCACACAACATTGACCTTCATGCCGTAACAGGACCAGGTGGTGGAGCTTCATCTTCTTTTGTGGCCCCAGGTCATGAGATTACTTTTTCATTCAAAACCCTTAATCCAGGATTGTATGTCTATCACTGTGCTACTGCACCCGTTGGTATGCACATAGCAAATGGAATGTATGGGTTGATTTTGGTCGAGCCTCCTGGGGGATTGCCTACTGTAGACAAGGAATATTACGTAATGCAAGGAGACTTCTACACCAAAGGATCTAATGGTGAGCCTGGATTACAACCTTTCGATATGCAAAAAGCCATTGACGAAGATGCTGATTATGTGGTATTCAACGGTAGTACAAATGCACTTACTGGAGACAATGCGCTTACAGCTGAGGTAGGAGAAACTATACGTCTTTATGTAGGTAATGGTGGACCAAATCTAACTTCTTCTTTCCACGTGATTGGAGAAATATTTGACAGAGTCCATGTCGAAGGTGGAAAATTGATAAACCATGATGTACAAACTACACTTATTCCTCCTGGAGGAGCTGCAATCGTAGAATTTAAAGTGGAAGCTCCGGGTACTTTGGTATTGGTAGATCACGCCATCTTTAGAGCATTCAACAAAGGTGCACTCGGAATGCTGAATGTAACTGGAGATGAAAACGCAGATGTGTACTCTGGAACTATTCAAGAAGGAATTTATCAGCCTGAAGGTGGTACTATTCAGACCATGCCAGGTGATAAAGGTGCCCCAGCAGCCCCTCAAGCAGCTTCTCTATCCGAAAGAATTGAGAACGGGAAAAGATTATATGCTAGAACATGTCTTGCCTGTCACCAGGAAGAAGGACAAGGAATCCCAAGTGCATTCCCTCCATTGGCAAAATCTGATTACCTAAATGCTGATGTGGATAGAGCTATTTCGATCGTACTTCATGGTCTATCAGGAGAAATCGAAGTAAATGGTGAAACCTACAACTCAGTTATGACAGCACAAACTTTGTCTGACGAGGAAGTAGCTAGTGTATTGACTTACGTATATAATAGTTGGGGTAATAATGGTACTGAAGTAACTCCTATTATGGTTACCAAGGCCAAGAGTTCACACTAAATGAATAATACAAAATACATCGGAGTGTTTCTAGCTTTCTTCTGTATAACACATTTCGGAATTGGTCAAGATATTACTGCGATGAAACCAGTAAAAGGGGGGGCATTGTCCCCCCTTTATGGTTTAGATTCAAGCAAGGTTTGGGTTGATGACTTCCTGCTGGATGTATACCCTGTCACCAATGAGCAATACCTGGATTTTGTAAAAAACTATCCAGAATGGCAGAAATCTAATGCTAAAGCAATTTTTGCCAATGGAAATTACCTCTCAGAGTGGCAAGATGATGAACTACTAGGTAGTCATATGAATCCCAATTCACCTGTCACCAATGTATCTTGGTTTGCTGCCAAAGCTTATTGTGCCTGCCAAGACAAAAGACTACCCTCTGTAGATGAGTGGGAGCTGGCTGCAAGAGCAAGCGAAACCAATCCTAATGCAGAAAACGACAGTCTTTTCAATCAACGCATAGTAGAAAGCTATGAAACACCCAACACCTCCAGCAAACAAGTGGGAAGCACTTATGAAAACTACTGGGGTGTATATGATATGCATGGATTGGTCTGGGAATGGACCAGTGATTTCAATTCCGTCTTGATATCAGGAGAATCCCGAAGAGATGGAGATGCAGATAGAAACCTTTTTTGTGCAGGCGCAGCCATCAGCGCTAGCAATCTTCGAGACTATGCCGCATTTATGCGCTATGCCTTCCGAGGAAGCATTAAGGCTAATTATAGCATCAAAAACCTAGGTTTTCGATGTGCTAAATCTAACTAACTATGAAATTAAAGTATATCTTCCAACTGTTATCTCTAGTACTGTTGGTAAATCTCTTTGCCTGCCAAAAGCAAACGGATGATTCAGAACAGTACATCTGTCCCATGAAATGTGTAGATCATAAGACCTATGATCATCCTGGCACTTGCCCGGTATGTAAGATGGATTTAGTAAAAGTAAGTTCCCTGGAAGCTCCAGTTTTGGCAACCGATAACGCATCCGATAATTCTATTTTCAACCTTACCTCTTCATGGAATACCCAAAACAATGAAAAAATTCAGCTTACTGATCTGAAAGGAAAAGTGCTGGTAGTAGTGATGATCTACACCTCATGTGAAGCTGCTTGTCCTAGATTGGTGGCAGATATGAGAAATATCAAAAATAAAGTAGATGATCCAAACATTGACTATGTATTGGTAAGTATAGATCCAGAAAAGGACACTCCAGAGAAATTAAAAGCCTACGCCAAAGAAGAACATTTGGAGGGTGATCAATGGATATTGCTACAAGGAACGCTGGATGATGTGAGGGAATTCTCAAATGTGCTCTCGATGAAATACAAGAAGATCTCCCCTATTGACTTTTCTCATACCAACATCATTTCTGTTTTCGACAAACATGGCGTATTGCAATATCAGCAAGAAGGGCTAGGAGTAAGCAATGACAAGCTTGTAGAAGAAGTAAAATCACTCAGCGAATAGTCTGAATATTTTTGGGTCTAAGAAACACCCTATATTCAGCACATTCAATAATCCAATTTCACTAGTTTGAATAGGGATAAGTCAAATTAAATCCCAGCCTTTTAGGTTGGGATTTTGTGTGGGTACTCATCATCCTTTTGTAAGTACGGTTCTAGATTTATTATTCTATTTCCTATCTTAACAGTTACTCAAATTGACTATGCCAAAATACACCTTACATATCAATGGTACACAGAAAGTGATAGACACAGAAGCTGACACGCCACTGCTATATGCTCTACGTGATTACCTACAACTCAATGGCCCAAAGTTCGGCTGTGGGCTGTCTCAATGTGGTGCTTGTATGGTTTTGAAGGATGGAAAAGCAGTAACTAGTTGTTTGTTACCTATCGCTTCTATCGGTAATTCGGAGATCATAACATTGGAGGGTTTGGTGGAGTCCAATGGAAAAATGCATGCCCTTCAGGAGGCTTTTATCAAAGAGCAAGCAGCCCAATGCGGCTACTGTTTGAATGGGATGTTAATGGCCGCAACAGGCTTACTCAATGAAAACCCTAGGCCTACTGATACTGAAATCAAAGAAGCCTTGGAATTAAATCTTTGTCGTTGTTCTGCTCACACGCGCATCATCAAAGCGATCAAAAGTGCAGCTAAAAATCAAACTGGACCATGATTGAATTCCCAAAAAACAGCAGAAGAAAATTTCTGCGTAACATCGGTTTTATAAGTATTGGCTTCCCTTTACTCAGTTACAACTTTGGAGATGAAGATTCTTTACTTGATCAAAACGGGAGTTTTGAGAGTAACTTAAATCGAAACTTGCGATTTGCAAATCCAGTGAATGCTTGGCTAAATGTATTGGAAGACGGAAGAGTATTGGTGTATTCCGGTAAAGTAGAATTGGGTCAGGGAATCCGAACAGCCGTTAGACAGGTAGCCGCTGAAGAATTGGAATTGGAACTAGAGCAAGTAGAAGTTCATCTGGCAGAAACTGGAGTAACTCCCGATGAAGGCTATACAGCTGGAAGTAGCTCCATCCCAAATAGCGCGATGTCTGTTCGCTATGCCGCTGCCACTGCCAGGCAAAAACTATTGGAGTTGGCTAGCACAAAATTAAATACCCCTGAAGAAGATCTGATCCTAATCAATGGACAGGTCAAATCCAAGAACAGCAATCTCTCCTTGAATTTTTCAGAAATACTTGATGGTACACAACTTGAAATGGAAGTCAGTAAGCTTGTTCCACTTAAAGCTAAATCCGACTATCGATACGTAGGTAAATCCATTCCGAGAATGGACATTGAAAAAATGGTACATGGTGAGGAAGTCTATATACAAGATTTACGATTTCCTGGGATGCTACATGCACGGGTACTCAGACCTGCAGGTTATCAATCAAAATTGATAAATCTTGATGAATCGGGCCTTTCTTCGGAAGTTTCTGGTATTGTCAAGACGGTAGTAAATGGAAGGTTTGTAGGAGTGATTACCGAGCGAGAGTACCAAGCTGTGAAAGCAGAATCCTATTTAAATAGACATTCCAAATGGACTCCAAACCCAGCTTTCCCAGAACAAAAAGCTCTTTTCTCTCACATAAAGTCCATTGCCGAAAAACCCAAAAATATTAAAAACCAGGGTGATGTCTCAATCGAATATGCAGAAAATCAAACTTTCAAAGCCACTTTTACCAAGCCATACCTCAAGCATGGGGCAATAGGTCCCGCATGTGGAATAGCGATGTATGATAGGAAAGTCTTACACATTTGGTCACATTCACAGGGAATATATCCTATGCGGCGGGCAATTGCAGCCATGCTAAAGATGGATGAGGATAAACTCCATGTGATTGCCGTTCCTGGAGCAGGATGCTTCGGACATAGTACTGCAGATGATGCCGCTGCTGATGCTGCAATTCTAGCCATGGCGCATCCTGGGAAACACATTCGAGTACAGTGGTCACGACATGATGAAAACACCTGGGATCCGTATGGAACTGCCATGATTATGGAATTGGAGGCTAGCATGAACGCCAATGGTAAAATCTATTCTTGGAAGGCCGATGTGTGGTCAGATTCCCATAGCATAAGACCAGATAAAGATCCGGCTACACTATTGGATACCAGGTATTTTGAGCAGGCTATTCCATTAACAGGCCGAGGATATTTGGGAGGAGCTCATAGAAATGCAGATCCATATTATAGCATTCCTAATATGCAGGTGAATGCACACTACTTTGACGGCCCGTTGCGTGTTTCTTCTTTGCGAAGCTTGGCTTCTTATACCACCATTTTTTCCATCGAGTCATTTATGGATGAGTTAGCAGAAAAAGCCGGAAAAGACCCATTAGCCTTTAGATTGGCACATTTGGAAGATGAAAGAGCCATTGCGGTTATTAACAAAATCAAGTTAATGTGCGAAAGAGAAAACTTGAAAGATGGAGAAGGTATGGGTTATTCTTTTTCCCGCTATAAAAATACAAGTGCATATTCCGCTTGTGCCGCCAAAGTCTGGGTTGATAAATCTGCAGGAACGATAAAACTCAAGAAAATGTGGGCTGCAGTGGACGTAGGCGAAATCATCAATCTAGATGGAATTATCAACCAAATCGAAGGTGGTATGCTTCAGGCTGCTAGCTGGACGCTGAAAGAGCAAGTAACCTTTGCAGGAAACGAGATTACCAGCACTGATTGGAATAGATATCCTGTATTTCGGTTTTCCGATATTCCTGAACTGGAAGTTGCAATGATTGATCGTCCTACTGAACCCGCAGAAGGTGGTGGAGAAGTCTCTATGCCTCCTACTGGTGCTGCAATTGCGAATGCTGTTTATAATGCCTGCGGAAAGCGGGTCTATAATCTTCCGATTACTGCCGAGAAAATTTTAGGATAAGTGAAAATGGTATTTCTAGAATCCTCCTATTCAATCACCCTTCTCTGTCACAGTAGGTCTATACTTCTCCTGCAATCCCTTTAGAAAATTCCTCAAAATCTGATCTTTGCACGGACGGAATTGCGCCTGTCCTGGCTTGCGAAAAAATGCACTCAACTCATGCTTGCTGATGTTTCTGTCAGCAGAGCTCAAAATCTCCAGGATATCCTCATCCTTGAAATTCAACGCTATTTTAAGCTTGCGGAAAATAATATTGTTGTTCAATCTTTTCTCAGCAACTGGAACTTCCCCATCTTTTTTGCCACGCTTCAGGATGATAAACCCATTTAAAAATGTCGCCAATTCCTTGTCGTACATTTCTTCAAACTCAGGATCATCATCACGCTTTAGCCAATTTGCTACCAATTCCCGATCTACCGTCTCCCCTGCTGATTTGATGATTTCTATCATCGTAAAATCGTTGAAATCAAAAGTATAGCGAAGGCTACGGGCTACGTCGTTATTGGTCATAAGGAGTTTTAAATCTTGTTTGAAGGCCTAAAATTAAGCTTTTTTCAGAGAAGTCTTTAACCGCGATGGCCATAAACCCACAGTAATCTTGCTTCAGACAGTTGTCCTGCTTCGCGAGAAGCAGGACTTGTCTTCAACTTTAAAATACTTTTTATGTATATCCGCTTATCTACCAATAAAGAGAGAAAAACCATCTAGGATATGTTTAAATATATAATTGAGGACATTTCGGTCTTCGGTCTTCCGACCAGATAAACAAAGAATCTAAGGTGACTGGCATCATTGCGGATAATCACAATACTTCTTTATATCAGCCCTTTTGCGCCTCCTCAGCAAAACTTATCATCCAATTTATCCCAAATCGATCTGTAACCATTCCGAAGTAATCTCCCCAGAAGGTTTTTTCCATACTCATTGTCACCTTACCCTTAGCAGAAAGCTTCTCAAAAAAAGTATCTGCCTTTTCTTTAGAATCAGTGTTTATAGAAATGGAGAAATTGTTTCCAACTGTCAATGGCCCGCCATGCCCACCTGTATCTGATCCCATCAGGACACATTCCTTGCTGATAGGCAAACTGATATGCATGATTTGATTTCTTGCTTCATCAGCGATGGGATAATTAGGGTCTGCCGGCATATCAGCAAATCTTCCCACATGGGCGAATTCTCCTCCGAAAACTGAGCGGTAGAAATTGAAGGCATTTTCACAGTTTCCTTCGAAAGTCAAATAAGTGTTTAAAGTTGTCATAGTGTTTTGGGTTAGCATTAGATATTTTCTATAAGATAATCAATGTTCAATAAATTTCCCGCTGATCTAAGAAGACATGCCGTTGACATGCAAGTCTGATGAAAAGCAAGAAATTTTCAATATTCAATGATCAAATTCAATGTTCAAGGTAGAAGGCATACCCTAAATAAATTGCAATTTCGTTCCGTAGGAACGTCTGGTTTGTATCAAAACAGAATTAAAAAAGAATCCTCGTTCCGTAGGAACGACTCGTGAAAGTAAATCACCATTCGTTCCTATGGAACGAGGGAACGAACATTTACTCCTCACAGCTACAAACCAGATGTCCCGCTGGGACAAAATATTCTACGACTTACTCAGCAAAATTTATCTACAATGACTTGCCGTCGGTATGCAGGAAAACTTGAAGAATAAATTTTCAATAGTCAATGATCAAATTCAATAATCAAGGTACTAAGCACACCCTAAATCAATACCCGTTACGTTCCATAGGAACGTCTGGTTTGTAGCACAAAAGAATTTATAAATCCCCCTCGTTCCGTAGGAACGTCTCGTGAAAGTAAATCACCATTCGTTCCGATGGAACGAGGGAACGAACATCTATTCCTCACAGCTACAGACCAGTTGTCCCGCTAGGACAAAATATTCTACGACTTACTCAGCTAAATTTATCTACAATGACTTGCCGTCCGTATGCAGGAAAGCGTGAAGAATAAATTTTCAATAGTCAATGATCAAATTCAACAATCTAGGAAGAAAGACTACCCTAAATAAATTGACTTTACGTGCCGTATGAACGTCTGGTTTGTAGCACAAAAGAATATATAAATCCCCCTCGTTCCGAGGGAACGACTCGTGAAAGTAAATCACCATTCGTTCCTATGGAACGAGGGAACGAACATCTATTCCTGACAGCTACAGACCAATTGTCCCGCTGGGACAAAACATTCTACGACTTAATCAGCAATATTAACCTACAATGGCTTGCCGTCGATATGCAGGAAAACTTGAAGAATAAATTTTCAATAGTCAATGATCAAACTCAATAATCATGGTAGAAAATCTCGCCCTATATTAATACCCGTTACGGTCCGTAGGAACGTCTGGTTTGTAGCAAAACAGAATTAAAAAAGACCCCTCGTTCCGTAGGAACGACTCCTGAAAACAAATCACCATTCGTTCCGAGGGAACGAGGGAACGAACATCTATTCCTCACAGCTACAGACCAGTTGTCCCGCTAGGACAAAATATTCTGCGACTTAATCAGCAAAATTTACCTCCGATTAATTGCCATCGGTACAAAGCTTAGCTGGAAAACTTGAAGAATAAATTTTCAATAGTCAATGATCAAATTCAATAATCAAGGTACTAAGCATACCCTAAATCAATACTCGTTTCATTCCGTAGGAATGTCTGGTTTGTAGCAAAACAGAATTAAAAAAGACCCTCGTTCCGTAGGAACGACTCGTGAAAGTAAATCACCATTCGTTCAGATGGAACGAGGGAACGAACATCTATTCCTCACAGCTACAGACCAGTTGTCCCGCTAGGACAAAATATTCTGCGACTTAATCAGCAAAATTTATCTACAATGACTTGCCGTCGGTATGCAGGTTTGCGGCAAAGCTTGATCAAGAAACACTATGCTTCTTCACCCAAAATCAATCGATCAATATATTCATCGATTTGCTTCAAATCATAATTTTCATTTTGGTAATCTGCCTGAACCTCCTCGCTAGCAGCGAAACAAACTGGCGAAGTGAATTCTCGGTCATTAGTATCTTCCTTTTTGGTTTGGTTCAGGGGTGTTTCCTCCATTCGAATCCTAATTCGATCTAATAGTACTCCTCTTTCAGGAATAAGGGACAGTCCTGCAGCGTTCAGAGTTTCCACCAACTTATCTAAAATTATAGCTTCCCTGAAATCCATGATAATCCAATCATTTACAAGTATTTAATATACTTAAATTGAAGTGCTATAAAAACAACACCTCAAACCTCCATAAGCTTCCATTTGCCTTTTCTGAAGAAATACAGAGAAACCAAAGAATGAAAACTATGACTGAAAGCGATGGAAATGAAAATCCCCAAATGAGCCAAACCAAAGGTAAACGCCAAGACATAAGCCAGTGGAATCTCGATAAACCAAAGCACTCCGATATTAATCCAAGCTGGAGTTTTGGTATCTCCAGCACCATTGAAAGCCTGAGTCAAAACCATCCCTACCGCAAAGAAAACATAACCCAATGCCACCACCCATAATCCCTGTGCAGCTACGGACTGAACTTCCGGGATATCGGTAAAGAATCCAGCCAGTTCCTGGTTGAACAGAATATAAATACCCGTCACGGAAGCCATAAAGATCACGGTATATCTGGTAGTAATCCAAACAGCCTTTTCAGCCCGATCGGGCTGCTTTGCTCCTAGGTTCTGCCCTACCAAAGTAGATGCAGCACCAGATAAACCCCAAGCTGGTAAAAGAGTGAATATCAATATTCTAAACGCAATCGTAAAACCAGCCAAAGAAGCGGATCCAAACTCTGCATTCATACGTGTAAGTGCAATCCAAGAAACCGAATCAATCAGAAACTGCCCCATTCCTCCAGCTGCGATTTCCATTATTTTTTTGATGATTGCCCAAGAAATAACAATGTTTTCTCTCAGAATTTTCAGCTTATGCTTCCCGTTGAACAGGTGATATAACTGATACACTACACCAACACCTCTACCAAAAGTGGTAGCTATCGCAGCTCCTTCCAGCCCAAAGCCTTCTAAATTTCCAATCCCAAAAATCAGAATCGGATCCAAAATCATATTCAATCCATTGGCGATCCAAAGAGATCTCATCGCATGATGCGCCTGTCCTGCTCCTCGAAAAGCTCCATTGAGCAAAAACAGCAGCATGATGGCCGTATTACCCGCAAAAATAATCCGGGTATAGCTGACGCCAGTTTCAATAACCTGAGCCTCTGCTCCCATCAATCCCAAGATATCCGGGGCGAAAGTCCAGCCCAGAATCCCTAGAACAATTGATATAGCTCCACCTACGATGAGCAGTTGAAAAGCCGCAGCTCCAGCTTCTTTATATTCCTTTTCACCAAATCTCCTTGAAATCAATGCCGTGGCCGCCATACTAATCCCAAAACCCATGGCATAAACAAGTACAACCACCGATTCAGTTAGCCCGACGGTAGCGATGGCATGCTCTCCCAATTTGGCCACAAAGAAGATATCCACGACAGCAAATGCCGATTCCATCATCATCTCTAGGATCATGGGAATGGCTAGTACGAAAATGGCTGTTTTAAGTGAGAGGCTAGTAAAATCCTGCTCTTTGCCTCGCAGGGCATCTTTGATTAATTGCCAAGTCATTGCTGATAAGAAAAATTATGAAGCACGTAAGAAAAGCAATTTTCTGATGACCAAAAAGCTCCCCTTGTTATTATAGAGTTACCAGACGTGTAACAGACACTTTTTGTCGTCTTTTACCTCGGTCTTCCGTCTTCCTATATTCATTTCTATACATTCGGTATTATGCTAGGGCACATTATCTCCAAATTGGTCTCGCCAGGCTCGCCCCCCGAAGATCATATATAGGTTAGGGAGTAGCGGGAATTTCAAAACATAATCAGGCCACCAAGCTTGCCGAGGCTTTTTAACCATTCCCATCAAACTATTGTAATAATCTCTCAATGCACCGTTTTCTTATCCACGATCACATGTACATTAGGGTGGAGCCAAAGAAAGGAAGCTGGCAGATCAGTCCTTATTTTCCCTTCCAAGAATAGATCCAAGGCTGGTTTTTTACCTTTTCCAGTGACGAAAAGGATGATCATTTTTGAATTCATGATATTACCAATACCCATCGTCATCCCCTGCTTAAGTGGTATTCCAACTTTCTCAATCATTCCACTTGAGAGAGTTACAGGATGCAAATCCGCTACATGGCAATTGGGCTGGAGAAATTCTGCGGGTTCATTCAAAGCTATATGCCCATTGATCCCAATTCCCAGAATACAGATATCCAATCCATCATGATCGATTATTTCATCCTGAATTCTATCACATTCCGATTCTGGATCCAGCGCTTCTACTTCGAATGAAATGTATCGATCGCTTCCTATGTGCAATTTTTTGAGAAGCTTTTCTTGAATATCGTACTCGGAACTGAAGGTCGAATCCTTACTCAAACCTACCCATTCGTCGAGTTTGATCACTTTCATCCAATCAAAAAAGCCATGTGAATCAGCGTGTTTCTCTGCCATCAACTCATACAAACCAGCAGGCGAATTTCCGCTTGCTGCGCAAAATAGCAAGTCAGGTTTGATCTCTATCTCAGCATGAACTAGCTCTGCCCCGAGTTGTGACATCACCTCATAATCTTTGCAGTTGTGTATTTTCATTTGAATGAATATTAAAAGTGAAATTCAATTTCTAAAACTAATTAAGCTAGCTCGTCTTTGCTCCCAACCAATCCCCTCTGTGCCTAAGCGTTCGAATTTTCCAATATCCCGTTTTGTAATAAATAAATGCCACCAATGCGGCGACCAAATTGGACAATGGAAATGCCCACCATATCCCTTCGAAGGCTAGATCTGTTCGCTGAGACATCACAAATGCCAGAGGAAATCGCACCATCCATAAGCTAAAGACAGAAATCAAAAGGGAAGCCTGTGTAAATCGAGTACCGTTAAACAATCCATTGAGGACTTGCTGAACTCCTAGTAAACCAAAACTAGGGGCCATTATACGGATAAATTGTGCTCCATCTTTGATTACCTGAGGATCATTTGGTACGAAAAAAGCAGTCAAATGCTCCGCAAAAACAAAGAGCATAAGTCCAACTCCAGTGAGTCCAAAGAATGCAATCTTCACACTCAAATCCCCAACTTTTTCAGCTCCCTTTATATTTCCAGCTCCCACCTGTTGACCCACCAAGGTAGTGGTAGCAATAGCAAGTCCTAAAGCAGGTACAATTACCAAACTTAGAATTCTAGCCCCTATTCCGTAGGCAGCCACCACCTCAGAGCCAAAACTCGTTACCAACATCACCATAACGGTCATTGCTGCAGCACGAGAGGACTGCTCCAAACTAGCAGGAATTCCCAGTTGAAACATTCGCTTCACCCACTTAAACTGAGGTTTCATATGAGCTAAGCGAATTCTAATTCCACGCTTTCCTCTGAAAAGGATAATCATACCTACTAGTGCAGAAAGTCCCTGGGTAATTACGCTGGCAATCGCAGCGCCTGCTACTCCATAGCCAGGAATAGAACCAAAGCCAAAAATAAATATGGGATCAAGGAATAGATTTAAAAGCACAGTGCCTAGCACGATGTACATAGGCAATAGTACATTACCTATACCACGCATAAGGGACTGAAAAACAAAAAACATAAACAGGAATACAAATCCCCAAGATGAAACTTTGAAATATGTAACAGAATCCGCTAGGATCTCTGGCCCAGCCCCTACCAAATTCATCAGTGGAGATGCTGAAAAATAGCCTAAAATGGCCAAGAAAATAGATATGAAGAAAATGATAAGCACCGTCTGAGAGGCGCTGAAATCAATCATTTTCTGATTATTAGCTCCTTTGTACTGAGAGATAATTACGGTCCCGGCAAGTGTCAATCCAGCGCCTAGCGAAAGAACGAGAAACAAAATCGGAAAACTGATACTCACAGCAGCCACAGCATTTGCACCCAATCGACCCAGCCAAAATGTATCTATCAGCTGATAGGCCGTTTGCAATATGTTGGCCATGATGATCGGCCAAGCAATTGAAAAAAGTGTGTTGATTAAGCTGCCTTGCTGTAAGGTATTGTCTTTCTGCATAGTTTTGATGAATCGGTTTTATAGAACCCAAGTCTCCTAAGTTCAAGGTAAAATCTGTCATATAGAAATATTCTTACCTAGAAAAGTCGTAAAAAACTAATTCCTATGCTTAGAACCTGCATGCACGTTTAAATGTTGACTACACTTTTTTCGTATAAACATTCCCAAACCTATCCTTCACCTCTACGACAAGATCATCTTTTGACTCCGGCTTAAAAAAGAACATGTGATCGTTCAACTGAGGCTCTACCCATTCTCTTCTCTTTGGCAAAGCAGGACCAGTATGCAGCTCCATACTCCAGGGATCTTTTGCTACTATTTTCTCCGGAGAGCCCTTTTTCATTCCATTTTCAAACCAGCTGATTTCCCAGGCCGGATCATAATTCCAGCAATTGAGACTCATATGCGCAGGGAAATCTGGATGATATCCGGTATCATAAACTCTAAACTGCTCATTGATATCTAATCCAGTCCCCTTATACTGCCATTTCAATTCTGATCCCCGAGCCTCATAGACCGCGTAACCGCTCGGTGTACCATCAAAGCAAATCGGCCCTGACCACCAAGCTCCGCAGACCGTTCCATGGCAATGCTCATAAACATGACCCATGATCATGTTATCGTTGAAATGCGTATGACCGGAAAGTAAATGAGCATTGTAGCCTTCCAAAAGTTTGTACAAATGATCTCGATTGCTCACCGTGCCACCAATTGTATCTCGATCTGGATAACGAGTAACAGCGCCGGTATAAGTCGGAATGTGAAGCGAAACAACGACTGTTTTGCCTTTCTCTACCTGTGCCAAATCCTGCTCTAGCCAAGCCAATTGTTCTTCACCAATGTAGCCGATGTATTTGCTTCCTATGTAAAAAACATCGTCTAAGACCACGTAATGCACTTCTCCTCTATTCCAGGAGTAATAGGTCGGTCCAAAGTGACTACTAAAAGTCTGATTGCTTAAAGCATCTGATCTGACTCCCAAATCCATGTCATGATTTCCGATTACTTGGAAAAACGGCGTATCGTACATCTGAACACTCTGTTTGTAATCCTTGAAAAGCTCCAAATGATCGAACACCAAATCCCCACAGCCTATCCCAAAGAGATTGGGATCATTCAGGGCTTTGATCGTCTGCTGTACATCTGGAGCAGCCACTGTGAGCAGCTGATTGGCTTCGTAGTCATTCTGGATTTGCGTATCCGAAAGCAAAAGGAAATGATGATTTTCGTCACTTGATCCAGACTTTTTCAGATCAAAACCCATGTTCTGCTCCGACTTGCTTTTATCTATTCTTTGGAAAAAATCAGCTGAGCCATTTGCCAGCTTTTTAATCTCATAACCCGATGGAATAGAGATAAACACAAACTCACGATCCGAACCTGTAAGCAAATCAAATTCCCCAGATGAGTTGGTCAACACAACAGATCGACCATCTGAAACGGCAACTCGGTGAATGCCTTGGCCTCCTACCTTTACTCTGCCACGAACTTTAATAGATTTGAAGGTCTGCGGCTCTGCTATATTCTGTGGTTTAGCAAAAAGTGATTCCTGAATTCCAAAATATCCTACCGAAGTAAGTCCCAGTGTCTTGATAAAGTCTCTTCTTTTATACATGGCTTATTAGCTTTTGATTGTCTCGGGTTTGATTAAGCTTGATTCCCTAAAAATGCGAATTGCATCTTACTCTCTCTAGCTCGTTTATAAAAATTCTCAATTTGATAATCTTATATCAAGATAGAAATTAAGACTTCAACGAGCAGACTAATTGCATTTTATCCTAATAATCAGGAAATTAAGGGGAAGTTCTATTTCGTTTTTCTTAAATTTTTAGACCATGGCTAGGAAGTTTTCAGATTTACATTGTCACAATCACATGCGGGCACATCTGCATATGCAGGAGAAAAGAGAAGCTTTTGAAAAAAAGGATGAATTCAGTCCTTGGACGGTTATTTCTTCCAATAGAGCAGGTTATGTCAAGGGCAAAATGGGCGCATCTTACAGCCAGTGTGATCTGGTAAAAGCCTGGAATGGTAACGTGCGACTCACATTCAATTCCTTATATCCGCTTGAAAGACAATTTGTTCTGGGCTTAGACAAAATCAATTCAGTTGATTTACTGAATATAGCAGTTGGCGTCAGCACGCATCACAAATTGCCGCTTCGGGATCTGATTCAGACATTTTATATGCGCATTCCCAAACAGACCGTCGACTATGTTCAATCGAGAAATTACGATTACTGGGAGTCATTGTATAGGGAGTTTGAGTTTGTCCTTATGGACTCAGGAAAAACAATTGATTGCAATAAAATACACACTTCAGGGGTGATCAGGAGGATTTTTGAAAATGAGAAAAAGAGGAGAACCAAATTCAGAAAGGAACTCTGGGCTGAAAATGCCCGCTATTTGATTCCTGAGTCCAAAAACTCCTTGGAAGAATCCCTGCAAAATGACAATGAGATTACGATGATCCTAACCATCGAAGGATCGCATGCTCTGGGAACAGACCTATTGGAAAAGGGAAAAATCTCAATTACTGAAATTTCCAAGCGAATTCAGGAGATCAAAAATGACTGGCAAGTTCCTGTGTTCTTCATGACTTTTTCCCATCACTTCAACAATAACCTCTGCGGACACGCGCACTCTATTCCCGACAAAGGCAAAATACTATTGAATCAGATTCATAATATGAATGAAGGCTTTTCTGATTTTGGAAAAAGGATTGTGTTAGAGTTATTGGGCTTGGACAATAATCTTCAAAAGGACCCTAAGCTAGGTTACCGAATCCTCATCGATGTCAAGCATATGAGTGCTTGTGGCCGACAGGAATATTACGACCAGATTATCCGTCCTTGTCTTGCCAAAGGCGATAAAATCCCTGTCATTGCTTCTCATTGTGGATTTTCAGGGGTCAAAACCTTGCAGGATCATATAGACTGCTTCGATAAGGAGAAAGACGATTTCACAGATGAAAGCAAGAAATTCAATGCTTGGAACATCAATGCCTGTGAAGAGGATATAGAAATGATTGTGAAGACCGACGGGCTCTTCGGGCTTTCTTTTGATCAGCGAATTCTCGGAATCACCAAAAAGAATAAAAAATCCAAACGCAATGGAATTGAGCTGCTCTGGGACAATATTGAAGGCATAGCCAAATCAGCTTATGCCAATCCAAATCTCACAGATGCTGAAAAGTCAAAAGTCTGGAAATGTATGACCTTGGGCACAGATTTCGAAGGATTAATCGATCCAATTGACCACTATCCTACTGTCCTGGAATTTGAGCTTTTTTCCAATAATCTGATTTTTGAAATCGAACAAGCCCGCAAAAATCCTAAGGCAAAGCATCTCTCCCATCTCAAGTCTAGAGAAGACACGGAAGCTTTGGTGGATGATTTCTGCTATAATAACGCGGAGGCATTTGTGCAGGCGAATTATCCTAGGTAAAGTGAAGGTGTTATTAGGAACTAATAATGAGGGTATTGGAATTATTTACGATATACGAAATACGATTTAGGAGATTCCCGAAGAGTTGATGTCATTTCATTATTCTGACATTTTGGTTAGTCTCCAAAATCAAACAACAATAACATTTGTCAGTCCTATCGTTCCGTAGCTATCTAGACCGAGCAAAAATCTACTGGGATTAGACTTCTCTACCAATGACGGATTATATTTTTTACACCAAATAGTGTCAGTCCGAGTCATAAATATTCTGCGAACATACAAACAGGAAATGACAGTAATTTTCTTTGGAACCATAACCATGGTCACCTTGAGCACATGAGAGACGAGAGTCTCGAATTCGCTCGAACTGACCAGCTTTTGGTGTCCTCAAATCAATCTGTCATTGGTAGCGAAGTCGAGGACAATAATTGTATATACTTTAAATGAGGCTTCGACTTCGCTCAGCCTGACATTTCGACTTAGCTCAGCCTGACACAGCCATCGCTCTTTTGTAAATTCTAAATTTTTATTACTCAGCCTGACAAGTTTTATAGCTTATAGTGGCCAGCACAATAGCCTCTCTTTACCAATGTCTTACTACTTATACCTCTACATAATACTTTCCACTTATGACTTACCACCTGCTACTAAAATCTTGATACTATATACTTGCAACTTGATACTCCCAAGCAACTACTCCTCCCCAAAAATCTCCTTCACTACCCAGCCTTTTCCCCAATCTTCTCTTTCCTTCTCAGTCCAGAGTTCAGGATAAAAAATAACTTTCTGGAAGCGCGGAGGCAGGTATTTCTGCCAGTTGGTACCGCCGGTAGCAGCGATGTCCACAGGGTCTCTTTGCAAGAAACGAACAGCAGACTTATAATGAGCCAGAGGCCAGAACACATTTGCCTTAAGATCGAACTGCTTCATAGCTTCAACCAATTCCTCGGAAGGTTCAGTTACGTCCATAAAACGCTGCCAAACATTCTTACGTCTATAGGCATCGATCAGATCCCTCAATTTTTTGCTGTACTTAGCTTCAAAATTCTTTAAGGTCAACGTTTTCTCCCCTGTAGCTAATTCTATTGCCCCTTGCTGCCAGTACAGATTCTCAAAAATCTCATCCGTAGGCGTATGGAAATCCGGCTCAGTCCGCTTGTTCAATGCGAGAAGATTAAACGCATCCGCAGCCATCAATTCTATTTCCCTATACTGAGCGCTCTGAAAACCTGAGGAAGGAAGTAAAGACATACGGAATTTCAAGAACTGCTCCTGTTCCATTCCCTTCCACATTACCGCAAAGGAGCCGATTAACTGATCAAAATACATATTGATTCTGTCCAACCTACCTTTTAGAAACTTATCAGTAATATCTTGATGATCAGCAATTTGTTCAATTTCAGAAATAATTAACTTGAAATACAATTCTGTGATCTGATGATAGATGATAAAAATCTTTTCGTCCTTGAATGAAGTCTTCGGCTGCTGTAGCGAAAGCAGCACATCCAAATTGATATAATCCCAGTACGTGAGATAGTTTGCATACTGCAATCCTTCCAAGTAAGAAAGCATATCTTGTCCCGAAGCTTTGAATTTCTTCTCTAGCAGCTCTATTTTTTCTAATATCTTAGGATCAAATTGAGATTCTTGCATCTGTGCTTTTAGTGTAAAAAGATAGTATTTTCGTCAGTGATCTATTTACTTAGAATCAGCTGGGGATTTTTAATTTCCCGACAAAAATCACAGATTCATCTTTATAAACCAAAAATAACATGGAGTCAGTTGAAATCCGGAAGTCATTAAAGCAGGATACCTTCGAGGGTGTTGATTTTTTAGACCTAGATGATCTGCTTACAGATGAGCACAAATTGATCAGAACTTCCATCCGGGATTTTGTCAAAAAAGAGATCTCTCCTTACGTGGAAGACTGGGCGCAGAAGGCCTACTTCCCTAGCGATATCGTAAAGAAATTCGGTGATGTGGGAGCTTTCGGCCCGCAGATTCCTGAGGAATATGGAGGAGGTGGAATGGACTACATTTCCTATGGATTGATCATGCAGGAGATTGAGCGGGGTGACTCGGGAATGCGGTCGACGGCATCCGTGCAAGGATCGCTAGTGATGTATCCCATTTATAAATTCGGTTCTGAAGAACAGCGAAGAAAATACCTTCCCAAACTAGCTTCAGGAGAAATGCTGGGTTGCTTTGGACTTACTGAGCCAGATCACGGTTCCAACCCATCTGGCATGGTGACCAACTTCAAAGATATGGGCGATCATTACTTACTGAATGGTGCCAAAATGTGGATTTCAAATTCTCCAGAAGCGGATATCGCTGTGGTATGGGCAAAAAATGAAGAAGGCCGAATTCATGGCTTGACCGTGGAGCGGGGAATGGAAGGATTCACTACTCCGGAAACTCATGGCAAATGGTCTCTTCGGGCTTCCTGTACCGGAGAATTGGTTTTTGATAATGTGAAAGTGCCAAAGGAAAATCTTCTTCCTGGCAAATCAGGTTTGGGTGCACCACTAATGTGTCTGGATTCAGCAAGATTTGGAATTGCCTGGGGCGTGATCGGCGCAGCGATGGACTGTTACGAGTCTGCGAGAAAGTACGCCGCTGAGCGTATCCAGTTCGGTAAACCTATCGCTGGTTTTCAGCTGGTACAGAAGAAGCTTTCCGAGATGCTTACCGAAATCACCAAAGCCCAACTTCTAGCTTGGAAAGTAGGCAAGATGATGAATGAAGGAAAAGCCAAAACTGTCCATATCTCCATGGCAAAGCGCAACAATGTGGATATGGCACTCAACATCGCCCGAGAAGCCAGACAAATCCATGGAGGAATGGGCATCACAGGAGAATATCCGCTTATGCGTCATATGATGAACTTGGAATCGGTGATTACCTACGAGGGAACACATGATATTCACTTGCTGATCTTAGGTCAGGAGATTACAGGGATTCCAGCTTTTGTGTAGGTTCTTAACCGCGAAGGGCACAGAGGGAAACGCAGAGAGCTAGAAGTGAAAGTATAATTAGGTAGTAAGTGTTTTGGATTAATTTGATTGAAAAAAAGAGAGTCAGTTAGGCATTCGCATAAACTATTCCTCTATTATAAAATGAACGAGCATGCTAAGGAACGCGTACAATTCCCATTTAAAACTCGACGTAAATTCGTAACTTACCATAGATGAAACCTAAAAATCCTATTGAGCAAAATTTTATAATTGACAGGTTGACTGATTCCATTTTAAACACAATTTCGGGAGACAGCTTTCCTACCGAAATCTCAATAGTAACGAAAGCAGACTTAGATAATATTGCACCAAAAAATGGTTGGAATTTCGATTGGGAATCTGAGTTCAAGGATTTGAAAAAAGAAACTTACAAATTGACAATCGTAAACAATCCAACCATTGTCCAAGGCTTACTGACCATTACCATTGAGAGCGATCATATATTTATAGATTTGTTGGAAAGCGCACCTTTCAACGTTGGGAAGAACAAATTGTATGAAGGTGTGCCAGGGAATTTGGTGGCATATGCTTGTAAAGTTTCATTTCAAAAAGGATTTGAAGGGTATGTAGCATTTACAGCCAAAACAGTATTGATAGACCATTACGAAAAAACATTAGGTGCCTACCATTTCAAAAATCAAAGAATGATAATCGAAACAAGATCAGCCAGTATTTTGGTTGAAAAATATTTTAAAACAAACTAATATGGGACATATAAAAGAACCGAAAGGAGTGGACTTTTTGATTAAAAGCCCTCCTTTAACTGATCAAGAAAGAAAGGAAATCAGTGAATTTATTAAAGAAAGAAAATCTAAAAACCAGGCAAAAAATACTCCCTCTAAAAAGGAGAAAGTATAACATTCAATAAGTCATAAAAAATGGGAGTTCCCCAGTAAATAGTCTTGATTATCTAGAGTTGCAATGGACTGTTATGAGTCTGCCAGAAAGTATGCCGCTGAGCGAATCCAATTCGGCAAACCCATAGCAGGTTTTCAACTGGTACAGAAAAAGCTTTCCGAATTGCTGACCGAAATCACCAAAGCCCAACTCCTACCCTGGAAGTAGGTAAGATGATGAATGAGGGAAAAGCCAAAACTGTCCACATCTCCATGGCAAAGAGAAACAACGTGGACATGGCCTTGCATATCGCCCGGGAAGCCAGACAAATCCATGGAGGAATGGGCCTCACAGGAGAATATCCGATTATGCGTCATATGATGAATCTGGAATCGGTAATTACCCAATGAAGGCACGCATGATATTCACTTGCTGATTTTAGGTCAGGAGATTACGGGGATTCCGGCTTTTGTGTGAGGGTGTTTTACCGCGGAGGGCACGGAGGGTAACGCGGAGAGCGCGAAATAGATTACATGACACAGGTGATAAATTAGACTTGAATAATATTTACTTTAAATCTTATCCTACTATTTGAGAAATGAATGATAAAGACATTATTTTAAAAGCAATGATTTCTAATCCAAATAGAGCTCCTAACACTTTTTATACCCCTCACTCATTAAAGGAACATTTGTTTCCAAATCATAATACCGATCAAGTAGAGTTTATTATTAAACAAATAATAAATGAAAAACAAGAACTCATAAAAATTGAAAAAGTCAGCAGCGCCCCTTTTGCTATTTCTCCAACTGGAATAGTAGAATCATTTTTAGCAAATGGAGGATTTACTAAAATCGATCAAGATTTAGAAACTGAACTAATAAAACGGACGGAACGAGAAGTAAAAGTTGACAAACTAATGGATTTGGATTTAAAACTCAAACAGTTTGAATCAAGAATAGGAAGAAAAATAGTTATAGCGGGCATAATAATTACGATTTTGAATTTATTGATTTCTATTATTGGTTTTGAATTTCGTAGTTCTGAAAATAAGCAACCTATTGAAACACCCCAGTCAGACAAACGACAACCTATAGAAACAAAAACCAATGTAGAAGATAGTTTAAATTAATTGGAACCAAAAAATGTAAGAATTTCATTCTATAATAAGGTCGTAAGAATTAAAACCTTCCTTAAGCATACTCTTAGTGTTACACCATGCCCAACCCCAAAATCAAACAAACCCTCCGAATCCTATTTATTCTTGCAAGCATAGGTTCGCTGTATTTTGTGCCCTGGATTTTGGTGAAGGCCTGGATAGTACCCCTACCCGATTCGGTTCAGGAACAGTTGGAAGAAGGTGTTGAACAAGGATTTGATGGAATGATTGTTTACGTGGATCAGGGCGGGAAGCCCCCAGAGTTTTATGCCGCTGGCTGGCATGACCGTGATAAGAAGATACCTGCCAATCCACAAGCTTTATTTAAGATCGCCAGTATCAGCAAGCTTTACGTCGCTGTGGCGGTAGCTAAACTAGTCAAGGAAGGACGCTTGTCTTTGGACGGGACTGTCGCTGAGTACTTTCCTGAATTGGTAGGTAGAATAGAAAATGCGGATAAAATCACCCTAAAAATGATGGTCCAGCATAGATCCGGCATTCCTGATTATTCCCGTACTCCTAACTATTGGGTAGATCCACCACAAGCCTCTAGTGACAACCTTGACTTGGTACTGGATATGCCTGCTGACTTTGCACCTGACGAAAGCTATGGCTATTCCAATACGAATTACTTGTTGATCGGCGAGATACTGGATGGAGCACTGGGACATAGCCATCACCGCTATATCAAGGAGGAGATTTTGATCCCACTTGGGTTGAACAATACCTACAGTTTGCTAAGTGATGTGGATGAGATAGACGAGGTCATGAGCGGTTATTACGTGGGTTACGAAGAAGATTTGAAGTCTAATGACTTCATCAACCCAGCCGGATCCATGCTGGCTACGGCAGAAGATGTGGGCATTTTCCTTCGGGCATTAAATGATGGTTCGGTGTTCAAGGAAGGCGAACAGGAAATCTATTCTTCCATTTACGTGTACGAACACACAGGACTGCTTCCAGGCTATCAGAGTATCGCCAAGTACCACAAAGACATTGACACAGTCGTTATTCAATTTAACAATACCACCAACTTTGATGGCTACGACTGGAACTTGGCTGAAATTATCTACAACCGTGTTGTGAAAATTGTAAAGCGTTCTAGAGATTGAGCTAGTTATCAGTCCTCCCCTCTTATTACTTTGTTAATTTGGTATGCGTCCCCCAACTTTAGACTTTGTACTTTAGACTTCGGACATCCTAACAGTTAAATCACCTCCCAATAACGAAATCATGAGATCCCATTTAAACACAGCACTGCTTATTCTCATACTTTTTTGTAGTGCATGTAGCGAGCCAGTTGTGGAGCCAAAGAAACCAAACATCATTCTGATCTATGCCGATGACTTAGGAATTGGGTTGCTTAGTCATGAGGGGCAGAAAATCATCCAAACTCCCAACATAGACAAGTTGGCGCAAGATGGTATACGTTTCCAGCGCGCCTATTCCAACATGCTATGTGCTCCGGCTAGAGCTTCGCTGATCACGGGACTTCATGATTCCCATGCAAATGGCTTTCAGATCACGAATGGCACTGCCTATATGAATGCCACTAAATCCAATCTACCTGAGATTGAAAACAAGATAAATGACAAGCTAGACTCAATCCCCGAAGACCAGATTTTCCTTGGAGAAGTTGCTCAAAGAATGGGTTACAAAACCGCCCAAGTGGGTAAACTGGAATGGGGTTTTTCTGCTACAGATAAGCAAATGAAGCGTCACGGTTGGGATTACTATCTGGGCTACCTGGACCATGTGAGAGCTCATGGATTTTATCCTCCATTTCTATTCGAGAATGGGGAAATAGTGGAATTTGAAGGAAATACGCTCGTAAAAGCGGGGAAATCCGGTGAGCCGGAAACGACTGAAAACTTCGAAGAACGCTGGAATATGGAGGGTAAGGAAGTCTATTCCCAAACTATTTTCATGGACAGTATTCTCAACTTTATTGACTCGAATAAGGCCAATCCATTTTTCCTGTATTTCCCTACCCAGTTGCCACACGGGCCTGTTTCCATTCCAGCAGTTCATCCAGACTTTGTGAATGATGAGCGACTGACTCAAATCGAAAAGGAATATGCCTCTATGGTCAAGCTATTGGATGATAATGTGGGGCAGATTCTTGCAAAACTTAAGGAGAACAATTTAGAAGATAATACGATCGTCATTTTCACTGCCGACAACGGACATGAAATCTACTATAGCGAAGCTGGCAGAATTCTCAAACCCTACACCAATATGCAAACGGGCGAGCGATTTGATGATTTGGAGAGAAAATACTACAGCGACTTGGCTGGTGATGTTTTTGATGGGAATGGTGGAAGAGCTGGGATGAAACGAAGCAATTTGGAAGGAGGCATCAATGTCCCCTTGATTATCAGATGGCCCGGAAAAATAAAGAAGGGAAGAGTCAGCAATCAGCTTATCGCCAATTACGACATACTCCCTACCCTTGCTGATATTACAGGATATACACAGAAGCATAATATAGATGGCCTTTCTTTTTATAAGGAACTGGTAGAGGACAGTTCTTTTGAAGGACATGAATCTGTGGTGTATTCTTCTTACACTGGCCCCACACTTATCTCCAAGGATGGTTGGAAACTGAGAACTCACCTAAATAAGGATGCCTTTGAGCTCTATTTTTTACCAGATGATTTTAGAGAGGAAAATGATCTGTCGAAGGAATTCCCAGAGAAATTTGAAGAATTGAAAAGCAAGCTTCTGGAATTGTGTGATGGGGATTATAATAATGGGTTATACAAGTAGGCACGGATTGGGTCATCCTTTAATTTTCCGTTGACAATTGGATACCTAACTATGAAGTATTTCCTCAGTAGCAAACAAAACGGGGTTTCAGTGACCTGAAACCCCGTTTGTGAGAACTCGAATTAATCTCCTGATTAGGTAGTGGTTTCCTTTTTGTAAAAGGGCACATATTCTGGTTCCAAAGGCTTTTTACCAAGAATAATATCAGCGGCCTTTTCTGCCACCATCATTACAGGGGAATAGATATTTCCATTGGTGATATAAGGAAATACAGAAGCATCGACCACCCGAAGGTTTTCTACTCCATGAACCCTTAGCTCCGGATCAGTAACTGCCATAGGATCGACTCCCATTCTACAGGTACAACTTGGATGGTAAGCGCTCTCACCCTCTTTTGCTATAAAGTCTAGAATTTCCTCATCAGTTTGTACTTCTGCACCAGGGGACAATTCTTTTCCCATCAGCTCAGACATTGCTTCGGTCTCGATGATTTTTCTGGATAAACGAATAGCTTCACACCATTCTTTGCGTTCCTTTTCCGTAGAGAGGTAGTTGAATAAAATGCTAGGATACTCAAGTGGGTCAGCAGATTTGATCTTCACACGACCCTTCACATCCGTATTCATCGGGCCCACATGCAATTGGAAGCCATGGCCCTCGCTTGGAGCTGTACCATCATAGCGGATGGCTAGTGGCAAAAAGTGGAATTGAAGATTCGGATATTCCACGGTCTCGTTTCCGCGAATAAACCCACCTGCTTCAAAATGATTTGTAGCGCCTATTCCTTTTTTTCTAAACAGCCAATCGAAGCCGATTTTCGGAGCACGCCAAGGACTTAATGCCGGATACATACTAACCGGTTTTTTACAAGCCCACTGCACATAAACTTCCAAGTGATCCTGTAGGTCTTCTCCTACGCCTGGTAAATCATGCACAACAGGTATTCCAAGGCTTTTCAGATGCTCGGCATTACCTACACCCGACACCTGCAACAGCTGAGGAGTATTGATCGCTCCTCCACAGCAAATAATTTCTTTGGCAAAAACCTGCTCTACTTTTCCGCCTTTTTTGTATTCAACACCCACCGCTTTCTTTCCTTCAAACAGGATACGCAATACCATGGCTTCTGTCACGACATTGAGGTTCTCACGATGTTTTACTGGGTGTATATATGCTCTAGCAGCATTCAGTCTTCTTGAATTGTAGATGGTCTGATCAAACTTCCCAAAACCTTCTTGCTTATATCCATTTACATCTTCAGTCAATGGATATCCAGCTTCCTGTACTGAATTGAAAAATGCTTCAAATAATGGATTTTCACATTTAGGAGTTGTCAGCTTTAGATTTCCTTCGTCTCCACGATAATCATCCCCACCAATCAGCCTTGTTTCTACTCTTTTGAAATATGGAAGACAGTGGGCGTAATCCCATTTTTCAAGTCCTTTTTCCCCTGCCCATTTATCATAATCCATCGCATTTCCACGAATCCAGATCATACCATTGATACAACTAGAACCACCCAATACTTTACCTCTTGGCTGTGCGATTCTGCGATTGTTCATATAAGGTTCTGGATCTGAAGAGTAGCTCCAGTTATAATCTGTTCCGGTCAACAGGTAAGTGAGCGCAGCTGGCATGTGAATCCGAAAATCCCATTTGTAATCGGGTTTACCTGCTTCCAATACAAGTACTTTGTTTTTGGGATCTTCACTTAAACGGTTGGTGAGCACTGCTCCTGCTGAACCTCCTCCTATTATTATGTAGTCGTGAGTCATGAAAAGAATTCTGTTTTTTGTTCTGGGTGTAGGTCAAAGGTATCAATTTTGTTCGACTTTGTAGGACAAAAGACCTAATAGAAGTGATAGCAGGGCACTTAAGGCGGATAACTAATAAACCTTCAAATTGAAGCTAGCTGGAAATTTCTGGATTGAAAATTAGAAAAAAAAGATTGGCCTGTCCAATTATTTACCATAAGGACCATGGAAAACTGAGTATGAGAGCTTCAAAAAGCTTGAGATCTAGGAATGAAAAATGAACTAGAGAAGAAGCAATAAGCTTCACTGATCATCAATAACCTGAACTCCCCAACAACTATATCCCCACAAAATCAATCAACAAAAATATAAAAATTGAAGTAGCAGTGTTGTCAAACTTATTTTGGGAGGACAGTTGATAGACAATAGGATTTTTTATAAATTGAATAGAACGATATCTCAAGAGTAGCTTACCAGCACGATTCTCTTTTAACCTTAAAAGGCAGCTTATTATTAATTGACAACTTGCATCCACAGAAGCTCAAAAAAGTGATGAAACATTATTTGACATACAAACAATTGCTAATTTTTCTAATAGCAATTCTTAACATCACAATAGTATATGCACAATTAGAGTCATCTGATTCATTAAAAATTGACTCAATCATTAATAAATTATACAACGAAGGAAAGATCCACGGAGGGATACTTGTTGCTGAAGGTGAAAAGGTGATTTATCAAAATGCATTTGGAAAAGCTGACCGTACATTAGACCTTCCTAATACAGTTAAAACCAGATTCGTTATTAATAGTATGGGTAAAATGTTCACAGCCGTATTGACACTTCAACTGGTGGAAGATGGCTTAATTACTCTTAGCGACCCAATCTCAAAGCATTTGCCTTGGTTTACACATCCTAGAGCCAATGATATAACTATCCATCATTTATTATCACATCGTTCTGGTTTAAAGGGATATTTTGATGAGCAAATCAAAGAGGATTTAGAGTTTTTTTTACCTCAAAGGGAAGTGTTGGATAAAATGGCCATGCTTGAGTTAAACTTCGAACCAGGAACTGGTTTTGATTACACTAATACGGGTTATTTATTATTGGGTGAAGTAATTATGAAGTATAGAGAAGCAGACTACTACACTGTAGAAAACCAGAGAATATTTTTGCCACTTGGTATGAATAGCACCTATAATTCTACATCAATTTATGGACCTGGTTCGTCAGTCTATTACCTTCAAAATGGTTCACCGGCGACTCCCTTTCCGCATGGTAACTATCGAGGTGATGGAGGAGAAAAGTCAACTTTACAAGATTTGCACAAGTTTATGGTTGCTTTAGGAAATGATAAGCTTCTTAAACCAGAAAGTTGGAATTTGATGTTCCAAAAACACTCCTACCCAAAAGAGGCCAGTCGCCCTTTTGGTGCACATTTTGAACCATATGGATATGGTTGTAGCGTAATGGATTTACCATTTAAAGGTGAAAATAAAGCTTTGGCAATAGGTCATGGAGGAGCAGGGTATGGCTCATCAAATTATATGTTAAAGTTTATCGAGAGTAACAGGATTATAATTCATTGGAACAATGAATTTCTGACACCCCTTCCTCCTGAATTATTGGAAGAACTTGCAAAACTTTAAATTCATCAAAACCGAATCTTCTGGTATAAAACGACCATTCATATTAATCATTTGCATATAAACCTCCTAGGAAATCTATAATCTAAGATGAAAACATTCGGAAAGCTGACGTACATATTGTTAATAGGCCTGACCTTTATGCAGGCGGGAGCGAGTCTTTTTGCCATAACAGTGAATGTTTCAACTTTGATAGAGTCACCACCAGCATCTCTTGTATCCGCTCAAGGTCCTTATGCTTTTAACCCAGATTTGTTTTGGGAGAAATTCCCAACATTAGTCTTGATCACACTTTTGCTTGCCTTAGTATTCAACTGGAAAAGTTCATTACGGAAATGGGTGCTGGCTGGAGGTTTAGTCTGGATTTTATCCGGACTGGTGGTCTTTATTTTATTAAGCCCGGCTCAGACAGAATTTTTATCAACAGAGTTCACAAATACAGTAGACCAAGAGCTAATAGCCCTAGGAAAAACTTGGAGAAATTACAGTTTATTGTTCATGTCACTTTCTGCTCTGAGCGGTTTTATTTACCTGTCAGGATTATTTTCCAATAACAAACAAAATAGGTGAACAGTCTAAATCAGTCTACAAGCTACACAATGTACTGCTGTCATTAATTTCTCATAGCCGAAATTGACCAAAAAAAACCTCTCGAAATAAATCCGAGAGGCCTTTTATATTAAGTATTTTCAGTGATTTAATACATTGAGGCATAGGGTCCTCCGTCAACCTTTTCCTTTCATAAGTAGTTCTCCGTACTCTTCTACCGTAATTATTCCACCTTGAGCAGATACTTCACTATCCCGTTCAGGCAAGGCATCCTGTAGCGCATCAATGCGTTTCCAATTAGGAGTCAATGGCTTTTCGAAGTCTGATTGAGGCACATATTTAGAAGTCTTCAAACGCTTATAGGTGTGGATGTAGCGTGGGCAATTGACAAAAATTTCAGTGATTGTAATACGCACAACTAAATCAGATCCTTTGAATTCTTTCATCAAGGGATCCATCTTGTCTATGCTTGCGGTACCATGTATTCGAACTCGGTGGGGAGTCTCAAAATCAATAAGCAACATCCCAATTTTATCATTTGAATTGATATTGCCCATGGAAAGAAACATTCCATTCCCATCGTAGCTTGGGAATGCAAGGGTTTTACTGTCAATAATTCTAAGAAATCCAGGTTTCCCTCCTTTGTATGAGCAAGTAGGGTAACCACGATGATCGATTGAGGTTAGAAAAAACATGTCTCTACTTTCGATAAAAGCTTGATGCTGCTCTGTGATTTCAGATAAAACAGTAATTTCATTAAGTCTGTCAGCCAATTTATTTGTGTCAAACTTTTCCTGTAAACGCCTGTGCTGCACTCCGTATATTTCACTCATTTTGAAATTATTTAGTTCATCAAATTCATCTTAATGCTTAAATTTTGACGACAATGGATTGTTCATATTAAGGTAATAAATTAATATAAGAAACTCTAAATCAGCTCTATAATATTTAAATAGAAGACTTTCACATTAGATAGAGCAAGGGATGCTTTAGCAGTCAAATATAGATTTTGTGCTATTTTAATGAAGGATCGAATAGAAAAACTGAACGGAATTATCGCTCTCTCGCACTAAGAAGAGAGGGAACACTACCCGTAAATTAAAACTGCAAATCCAAAACCTATCGTAGTTTTTACTCGCTTGGATTTTCAAAAAAACAGAACGCAGTGGAAGCGTAGCAAGCTGGGAGGAAACCATTAAAGCGAATAGCTTTAGCAAATGACCGAAAACCTATCCCTGCTGATATAGGCGTATTTACTGGCATCGCCAAACCTTTTGAATTAGTACTTATAATAAAATAAAAAAATGCAAAAGCATTGGTTGAGGTCTTGCCAGAATGACCAGAGCGAGATGACCGCCCCACTTGCCATATAGAGACCCTAGGCAAAAAAAAGAGCCTCTCGAAATAAATCCGAGAGGCTCATCCTTTATGTTTGACTTACTGATTACTTCGTCTTTGGAAGGACGTTTGAAATCAGTGATACTTTTTCGATTGGTTCAGAAGCATTAGAGTAGATTCTCACTACTGAATTTTGCTTGCCCATTTTACCAGCTGAATTGAAAGATACTTTGATCTCAGAAGTTTTCCCTGGAGCGATAGGCTCTTTTGGCCAGCTTGGTACAGTACATCCACAAGTTGCTGCTACATTCGAAATGATCAGAGGAGTAGATCCTGTATTTGTCAACTGAAATGTGTGTTCTACTTTATCTCCTTGGGTGATGTCACCGAAATCAATTGATTTTTCTTTGAAAGTGATTGCTGCACCACTTTGTTCCTGAGCATTGGCATTAAATGCAAACACCAAAGCAAAGACGGTAAATAGTAATCCTAATTTTTTCATAGCTATAGTTATTTGGTTTTCAAATATTCAATTTTTTGTATCAACTTCAAAATAACGGATTTTAAAGCTTTTGGATGCCCTCTTTCCAGATTATATCGAAAATACCTTGCCAAAAATGATTTTCAAGTGCTGCTTTTTAAAGTTAACCACAGAGCACACAGCTATGAGTTTGACAATACTGCTTCTTGAAAAGCAGCACAACTTTTCTACCAACACTAAAATTTTCACACTACTCACAACTCACCACTTACTCTTTTAACATTTCACCTCTCACCTCTCACCTCTCACCTCCTACATACTACCGTTTACGACTTACGACTCACCACTGACCCTTTTTACCTACCAATTCCTACCTCTCACATCTCACTATATCTTGATACTCAAGTCAAGTGCTGATTTTTAAAGTTAACCACAGAGCACACGGCTATGAGTTTATAAATACTGCTTCTGGAGAAGCAGCACAACTTTTCTACCAACACTAAAATTTTCACACTACTCACAACTAACCACTTACACTTTTTACAATTCACCTCTCACCTCCTACATCCCCCCCCTTACAGCTTACGACTCACCACTGCCCCTTCTTACTTACGTCTAGCATCTAAAATCTTACCTACTTCAAAACTCCGAATCATCACTCTCCTTAGGCTTCACAAAGAATACCGGCGCAAAATTCACTAGGTATAATTCCTCAGTAGCACGGGTAATAGCGGTATAAAGCCATCTGGTAAAATCCTTATCTACTTGATTTTCTGGCAAGTACCCCTGATCAACAAAAACAGCCTTCCACTGCCCTCCTTGTGCTTTGTGACAAGTCAAGGCATAGGCAAACTTGATTTGCAGTGCATTTAGAAAGGGATCTTTCTTGATCAATTCCCTTCGCTCCGCCTTACTAGCCACATCTGCATAGTCTTCAGACACTTGCTGGTAAAGGCTCCTATACTGATCTCGAGTAAGTGAAGGACTTGGGGAATAAAGCGTGTCTAAAATCACCTTGGCCTCAAAATGCGGCTCATCTGGATAATCTAATAAACGTAGCTCTAGTGTGGCAAATCGGAGCCCATAGAACTCCTCGAAAGATCGGATTTTCATCACCTCTGCCATGTCTCCATTCGCTAAGAAATTCACCTTTTCGGATTCAGCCATATAGGTGTAATTGTTCTTCACGATCATCAATAAGTCTCCAGAACTGATTTCATCCTCAAAAAAATGGATCGTTCGCCGGATATATAGATTGTATTGCACCGCCGCCTTATTGGACCTGGTAATGATGGTCGTATTCTCCGTACCAAACTTGTCATAGGCATACCGCAAGCCATCTTCCAGCCGCTCTCCAGTCATTTTGAAGGTATCCTTGAACTGACTTGTGCTGATCTGAACTACCTGCTTCTCCTGCAGCAATTGATATCTAAGATTGGTGGCATTGAAAAGAATCCCTGATTCGAGTCGCTGCCGCATCACCTCCGTCAATTCTATAAAGTCTGCATCCAGTCGAAAATGCCTCAGTAAGTAATCTGCTTCAAGAGCTGGACTGAACTCAGACCCTACAGGTGGAAGCTGAGCCGTATCTCCTACTAAGATCAGTCGATTATTCTGACCGTGGAAAACAAAGCTGATCAAATCCCCAAGCAAATTGCCCGACATGCCCCCATCATCTGCCAGCATGGATGATTCATCTATAATAAAAACTGTGTCTTTGTAATAATTCTTTTGCAGGATAAATCCCCCACCCAAACTACCGTCTTCCGCCTTGGGCTTATAGATTATCTTGTGGATGGTATAAGCTGCGCGTCCTGAGTAATTGCTCATTACCTTGGCAGCACGACCAGTAGGTGCGAGCAAAAGTGAGCGCATGGATAATTTGGGAAGTGCCTTCACCAAAGCTGAGATCACAGAAGTCTTCCCTGTACCCGCATAGCCACGAAGGACGAAAGTTGGCTTTTTCTCCGGCTCCATCAATAGGAAGTAATCCATTTTGGAAAAAAAAGCAGCCTGGCCAGGTGTAGGCTCAAATGGAAAATATTTACTTAGCAGTGCGGAAGGCCTCGGCAATGACTCCTTATCTTTACTCATACAAACGAATGTAAATGTCAAAAGACCAAATCAGCAAGGAAATCGAATCAAAGTTCGGAAATCATCTCAGATCACGAGTAAACGGTGTCCTGATCGAAGATGAAAAAATCCTGATGATCAAACATTTAATGGGCAATGGTAGGTTCTTATGGTCTGTTCCCGGTGGAGGCATGCATTTTGGTCATACAGCCACTGAAAATTTAAAACGCGAGTTTTCTGAGGAAACTGGCCTAGATATAGAAGTAAAAGACTATCTTTTCATCCACGAATACCTTGCAACACCACTCCATGCGATGGAACATTTCTTTCGGGTGGAAAAAATTGGAGGAAAATTAGCACTTGGTACGGATCCTGAACTCTACCCAGATTCTCAAATTATCGAAGAAATCTGCTGGATGGACATAAATCAAATCCGATCATTGCCTAATGAAGCCCTTCATCAAATCTTTTGGGGAATAAAATCGCTAGAGGACTTAGTATTGTTGCGAGGATATTTTAATTTTGAAAATAATTCTCTAAAATAGCACGATTTAAAACCTTCAACCTTACCCAGATTCTTAAAATTTTAGCAAATGAATTTATCAAAAGTACTATCCTTGGTCTTCTTAGTAGTTGCAATCGGTCTCGGCTACCTTCTCTGGAAAGGTGTTGAAGACGTAGTAGAGGAAGAAAAAAGAATTGCTCTAATCGAAGCAGCAATTATCGAAAAATTGCAAATGCTTAGAGATGCAGAGCTTGCGTTCCAAGCTTCTAACGGTAGATATGCCGAGAATTGGAATGAACTGAAAGCATTTATCCAAAACGGTCAAATCTGGCTTGTACAGAGAACTGAAACTACCAAAGTTTTAGACTACGGTGCTGAAGAAGTTACAGTAGAATTTGACACCCTTGGTTCTGTACCAGTGATCGATTCTCTATTCAACGAAAGAAAGTATCCTGACTTCAAGTTAGATGCCTTAGCAGTTGTACCTGGTTCTGGCGGAAAGCAGTTTGAATTCTTCGCAGACAAAGTGGAAAGAAATTCTTACGAAATCTCTGTATTCGAGATTAGAGATCCAGCTCCAGTGAATCCAAAAAGAAGATTGAACAACAACGAAAAAGCCTTGAAAGTAGGTTCAAGAACAGATGCCTCTACTGAAGGTAACTGGAAATAAAACCTCCTATTTTGGAAAGCAACCTCAAAGTATTTAAAAGTGATAGGTTTGATGTGGAAGACGCCGCAAGCCTATCACTTTTTTTGTATCCTGATTTTCTGTTCATTTTTGCTAAGGACAAGAACCAGTCAAACATCTGTATTCACGAATACATGAATTTTGATTGGAATTCTTTAGAGCAATTGGTGATCTCAGACCATTTACTCAAAGCTGACATTCCAGCTACTGTATATCTGCATCAAAAGAATTTCAGCTTGGTTCCTGGCGTTTTGTATCAGCCAGGAGAAGAAGCATCGTACCTGGCTTTTGCGACAGATCAGCAAGCCAATGCCAGCTATTTCAATACTCCCCTAGACAGCAACAACCTGCAGGTCATATCGGCTATCTCAGGCAAGCTAAAGAAGTCACTGGAAGCCCGCTTCTCTGAATTGACTTTTCATCATGGCTCGGTCTCCTTCCTTTCTTATTTATTCAAAGAACGATTTAACTTAATCGGGCAGGAGATCTTAATCAGCATCTTTGGAAATCAAATCTATGCTGCCGCATTTTCCAATCAGGAATTGGCAGCCTTCAATGTATTTTCGATCGAGTCCAAAGAAGATGTCTTGAAATACGCATTGATCCTGATCAAACAATTAAAATTTGATCGAAATCACGTACGCATTTCTCTATTCGGGGCTAGCAGCAAAAGTGGTATTACAGAAAACTGGGGGAAGGAATATTTCCATCATTTCCGCCTCTTGACTCCTCATACCAATCAGAATTTCACACACGGATTCAAGCATTTGAAATCAGTTAATCTTTTTGAAACCAATTGGCAATTTGATTGACCCATGAAATCCTTGACGATGCTATCTTCAGGCATCAAAGCTTCCATGTGGCCATTGAAAAACTAAAATAATCAAATGAAAAAGACTGCCATTTTCCCTGGTTCATTCGACCCATACACCCTTGGGCATCACGATATTGTGATGAGAAGCCTCAATATATTTGATGAAGTAATTATCGGGATTGGCTATAATTCCACAAAGAAATCTAGGTACTTTGAGATCGATGAGATGGTCAAAAAAGTAGAAAGTGTTTATGAAAACATCCCAGGAGTAAAGGTGATTGTCTATAATGAACTAACCTCTACACTTGCCAAAAAACATAATGCCCAATTCCTAGTGAGAGGTTTGAGAAACACCACAGATTTTGAGTATGAGAACACCATCAGCCAAATGAATCGCTATCTAAATGCTGACTTGGAAACTGTCTTCCTGATCACTTCGCCTAGGTATGCTGCCATCAGCTCCACTATCATACGAGAAGTACATCGCTTTGGCGGTGATGTATCAGAATTCCTTCCTTACAACGTCTGAGGCTTACGATGCGCTTTGATGTGTTGCTTAAAAAGAAAACGCATAGATGGATAAGAATTAATCAAAGCGATTTTAGCATCGCCCTCATAGAACCATCGAATATCCTGAATCCCCTCTTCTTCCTGAGGAGACATGTGAGAATCATCTAAGCAGTCCATTTCAAACCAGTAGGTCTTTTTCAAAATGCTCTTCCTATTTTGTGTATAGGTGTGCCAAGTGTTGCAGATCTTGGTGCCTGCTTTTACTTTCACAGCGCATTCTTCCTCCACTTCACGCACCGCACACTCCTTAGGAGTTTCGCCTTTCTCAAACTTTCCCTTCGGGAAATCCCACTTCCCTAGTCGAAAAATCAGCAGCATTTGATTCTTTTTAGATACTATGCCGCCAGCTGCTTTGATAATCGAGAAACGACTTTTTACAAACTTTTTTAGTGCAGGCTGATCTTTAGAGACCAAGGTGATTGAATCTAAATCTTTCAGTTTACGCGTTCGCAGAATATACAGCAAGCGAATAATCAAATCATGAGAAGGCTCATGAAAAAGTACGTCGTCCTTCCATAGTATATGGTCTGGCAATTCCTCATCTTGCTGATAAACAGTATCATAAGACTTCGAAGGATTTAACTCCTCGTAGCTTATCAGATCAAATGGTTTGTCATTCACGAAGATTCTCATGGCTGAATCAAAGGTTTGGCGTGGTAGTAATTAGTCAAAAGTGCATAAATTTTTCACTTGCTACAACCTTAGCCTGAGTTAATCTCTTATTTTTGAGTCATGGAAATTTTAGACGCGAATGTAGCTGCTGAAGTAGCTGATAAATTATTGGAAATTCAAGCGATTAGACTTCAACCTGAAAAGCCTTTCACCTGGGCTTCTGGCTGGAAATCACCTATTTACTGTGACAATAGGCTTTCACTATCTTTTCCTAAGGTTCGTACCATGATCAAAGAACAATTGGTAAGAAGCATTCAGCATTATTTCCCAGATGTGGAAGCCATCGCTGGAGTAGCTACGGCAGGTATTCCTCAGGGAGCTCTGCTAGCCAATGATCTTGATCTACCATTTATCTACGTCCGCTCCAAGGCAAAGGGCCATGGAATGGAAAACATGATCGAAGGCAAAGTCGTACCTGGGCAAAAAGTAGTTGTAGTGGAAGACTTGGTCTCTACGGGAGGCAGTTCACTCAAAGCAACCCAAGATTTGCTAGATGCAGGATTTGAAGTAATGGGTATGGTTGCTATTTTCAGCTATGGATTTGATCTGGCTGCGCAAAACTTCGAGAAAGCTGGTGTAAAACTTATTTGCTTAAGTCATTATGAAGCCATGCTTCCAATGGCTGTTCAGAGAAATTACATTACAGACGACACTCTAGAATCACTTTCAGAATGGAGAAATGATCCGGCTAGCTGGAAACAATAAAATCTATTTGCACCAACAAAGGCAGTGAGAAATCACTGCTTTTGTTCGTTTAAGGCCAAACCAATACTAAGGTCGATTTTCAACAAACCTTTAGCCTTTCAAATCCAAGTCTCCGGGACTTTTAGGTAGGTATTTTCGAAGTAAACCAAGCAGGATATAAACCAAACAAGCTCCAACAAAAAGCCATTTGCTACTGGTGAAGAAAGAAGCTAAGTATCCTAAAAATATATGCTCAGTAGGGAAACTTAAGATTAATCCAGACACCAATAAATTCTCCATCAAGTCTAACATCGCAACTACCAATGGCAAAATCAATATGTTTTTGCCTGTCAATAGCTTCCGGAAAATGCCGGTAAGAAGTAAAAAATACACCAGAATATAAGGCATATCCACTGTCCAAATGACGATCAAATACTGCTCCCTCAATTTCTCACCCATATTTTCAAGTGCAGCATAGGCCTCATTTGCTGAATATGCAAAACGAAGATCTAATGCTAATCCTTTGGGCATTAATATATTGAGAAGTAAGTTCATTAAAATAAATGTCGCAGCAAGCGCCAGCAGAATGGCCGGTTTATCTAATTTTTTGAAAAGTGAATCCATGAAAAAATGGTTTTAAAATTGAATACTAATTAATCTATGCTTTTCTAGATTAAAGTCAATCCACAAAAATGCAAATACTCGATTTTTTTAGCTTTTAAACCAACTGGCATACATGGGATAGTTTTTGGCGGTTCTGCTAATTACTTCATCCATGGCAGCACCAGTATCCTTGATTTTTTTAGCAGGCATACCGGCATAAATCGAGTTGGCTTCTACAATAGTATTAGCCAAAACTACCGCACCAGCAGCGATCACCGCACCAGAATGAACCACAGCACCATCCATCACGATAGCTCCCATTCCTATCAATACTCGATCGTGAATGGTACAGCCATGCACGACGGCATTATGAGCGATTGATACTTGATTCCCAATATATGTCCCCGCCTTTTGGTAAGTACAATGGATCACCGCACCATCCTGAATATTGGTATCATCTCCTATTCGTATCTCATGCACATCTCCACGAATCACTGCATTAAACCATACGGTACAGTTGTTACCCATGATCACGTCACCTACTACGGTGGAATTTGGTGCCAACCAGCATCTGTCTCCAAAGACTGGGTTTTTACCATTTACTTCTAAAAGCAATGCCATATTTACTGAAATTATTGAGCGTCAATTAAACTTACTACTAAAACAAAGTTTCACTTTTTCTTTTCAGTATTGAACTTTTTACCAAAATTTGAGTTTCCGTGTATATACATCTAAAATCGAAAACAACTCACAACAATGAAAATTTTCCAACAAACTGGCCTTGTTTTGGCGGCCGCTCTTTTGACTTTTGCTTGTAGCAAACCTGCAGACACTGTAGAAGCCACTGACGCTCAGGAAGTAGCTTCATCTGAAGGAACTACCCTAACACTGAATCAAGAAGCTTCTAAAATAGCTTGGATGGGTTACAAGCCAACAGGACAGCATCATGGTGTAATCCCTGCTACTACAGGCACAATGACTGTAAATGGCACAGAAGTAACTGGTGGCACATTCTCTTTTGACATCTCTGCACTTGAAATCCACGATATGGAAGAAGGTACTGAAATGCATGGCAAATTGAAAAACCACCTTCAGTCAGATGATTTCTTCGATGCAGAAAATCACCCAACTGCTACTTTCGAAATCACTGCTGTTGAGCCTTTCTCTGCAGATGATGTGATATCTGACGAAGAACAATTTGCTTCTGATAACACTCCGAAAGCAAACAGCGAACTTTCTCCAGAAAGTCCTAACTACTGGGTAAGCGGTAACTTGACAATGAGAGGAACTACCAAAAACATCAAATTCCCTGCAGCTATCCAGGTAGCCGACGGATCTGTGACTGCGAAAGCTGGTTTCAACATCGATAGAACCGATTGGGGACTTGCTTATGGTGACGAAGCTACCGTAGCTGATAAGGCTAAAGACAAATTCGTTTACAACAACGTTGGATTAGTATTGGATGTGAAAGCCAATTAATCTTAACAAACTCAACATTAAAGAGGAATTCTTCACAGGATTCCTCTTTTTTTGTGATACCAATGCAAAACAGCTCCTACGTCTATCCTATCAAAGATCCCAATTGGGTGGAAAAACTTTGCAGATGGGCTGACCTACATTATGACTTTTTTGCCTATAGCAATGGAAACGATTACCAATATCCAGAAGCGCCAATCGCCACGGCTTTTTATGCCGGAAACAAGGAATTGACTGAGGAAGAAATCTGGTGTGAATACAGCAGTTTCAAAAAGGTCGGTATCATTGGATATGACTTCAAAAACCGGCTAGAAAAACTTAAAAGTGAAAACTCTACTTTTTTCGAACTTCCAGAACTTTGCTTTTTCCAGCCTTCCTTTTCATTAACATTTGATGCGAATAGCATTTATTCTGAAACTGAATTATCTAATGATTTCTGGGATGAAGTAGCCAGCATAGAGCTTCCTATCTCTACAAATACGGCTTGTACAGTCAGTCCTCAAATCTCAAAGGAGAGCTACCTGCAAACTGTACATACCATCCAGAACCACATCATCGAGGGCAACACTTACGAGAGCAATTTTTGTCAGGCCTACTCCGGTGAATTTGAATCTTGGGATCCTATTGCAGCCTACTTCAAACTGAACAGACTTTCCCCTATGCCCTTCTCTGCACTTTTCAAGGCAAAGTCAGTTTGGCTTGTTTCAACTTCTCCTGAGCGCTATTTGAAAAGAAAAGGAAGTAAAATAATCGCGCAGCCTATCAAGGGAACGATCAAGCGTGGGAAATCCATCACGGAGGATGCTGATAACCGAGAGACCTTGGCCAGCAGCGAAAAAGAACAAGCCGAAAATCTGATGATCACCGACCTGATGAGAAATGACCTCTCGAAGGTATCAATGATTGGTTCGGTGCAAGTCCAAGAGTTATTTGGGATATACCCCTATCCTAGAGTATTTCAAATGATCAGCACAGTAGTTTCCAAGTTGAAGAAAGATGTTTCCTTTGCCGAAATCATCCAAGCTTCATTTCCTATGGGAAGTATGACCGGAGCTCCTAAGATCCGAACGATGGAAATAATAGAGGAACTGGAAAGTTTCAAAAGAGGCTGGTTTTCTGGTGCATTTGGGATCATCGAAGAAAATGGAGATTTTGATTTCTCAGTTATCATTCGCAGTATCATTGCTGATCTCGATGTGAAAAGACTTTACTTTGGAGTTGGTAGTGCCATCACATACGATGCCGATGCTGCACAAGAATATGAGGAATGTGGCCTCAAAGCCCAGGCAATTTTAGAAGTGCTCAGTGGAAAATGAAAGCGATATAACAGCCCCTCCAATCCGGAAAATCATCCATGTGGACATGGACGCATTTTACGCATCCGTGGAGCAGCTTGATCATCCTGAATGGAGAGGGAAACCACTGGTGGTGGGAGGAAATGCTGCTAGAGGGGTGATCGCGGCGGCTAGTTATGAAGCTAGAAAATTCGGCGTCTATTCCGCTATGCCTTCTGTATTGGCTGCACGGAAATGTCCCCAACTTATTTTTGCTCCTGCGAGATTTGATCGCTACAAGGAGATTTCCAGTCAGATCCGAGAAGTTTTCTATGAATACACAGATCTGGTAGAGCCTCTTTCGCTTGACGAGGCATTTATGGATGTGACAGAAAACAAAATGGGTTTAAAATCAGCCATTTTGATAGCCATGCAGATCCGTGAAAAGATCAAAGAGCGTACAGGACTGAATGCTTCTGCGGGAGTTTCATACAATAAATTTCTAGCTAAAATCGCCTCTGATCTAAACAAGCCCAATGGGCAGGCGGTGATTCTTCCAGAGGAAGCAGAAGCTTTTTTAGAAAAACTCCCCATCAAGAAATTCTTTGGAATCGGGAAAGTAACTGCTGAGAAAATGAGTGGACTGGGAATACACTGTGGCAAAGACCTCAAGCAATTTTCGCTACAATACCTCACTAAGAAGTTTGGGAAATCAGGCATTCACTACTTCAACATCGTACGAGGCATACACCTCTCGGAGGTGCAACCACATCGTATACGGAAATCTCTGAGTGCTGAGAATACTTTTGAAAAAGATATTATGGCGAGGGAAGATTTACTTTTTGCCCTAAAACCTATTTGTGATGAGTTAATCAAGCGAATCAAGAAATCTGGGATAAAAGGCCGGACAATCACCTTGAAAATCAAATTCTCTGATTTCACACAGCAGACTCGCAGCAAAACTCAGGAGCAGTATCCTGACGATGAACTGATTTGGGCGACCGCTCAAGAACTTCTAGCTCAAGAACCCTTTGAAAAATCTATTCGCTTACTAGGGCTTGGCATCTCCAATCTCAACATTATCGAAGAACAACAGCATTTTGGAGAGCAGCTGAGGATTCCTTTTGAAGCTTGATTGGTGGCAATTAAACTGCAGTCATTACCCTAGCAAGAAGCATTAGGGATATTAACAAAATAAAAGGATCAGACATTCTGCCATTTTGTCCGCATTTTCGTAATTTCGCCAACCGAAAGAAGGAAAGAAGAAGTACATGAATAATTTGATTGCAGACATAGACATCATCTCAGCGGATGAAGCGCAAGCTTGCGACTTCAAAACCACAGCAGATGAAAATACCGGCAAAACTCGAAAACTCTATATTGAGAGCTACGGTTGCGCCATGAATTTCGCAGATTCAGAGATTGTAGCATCCATAATGAAAGAAGGTGGTTTTGATACAACCGCTGATTTTTATCAAGCAGATGTGATTTTCCTCAACACCTGCTCTATCCGCGAGAAGGCAGAGCAAACCGTACGAAAGCGACTCACTGATTTTCAAAGAGCCAAAAGAAGTAAGCCTGGAATGACTATCGGAGTTTTGGGATGCATGGCTGAGCGACTTAAGGAGAAGCTTCTCGAAGAGGAGAAAATCGTGGATATCGTGGTAGGCCCTGACGCATACCGGGATCTGCCCAATCTAATTTCCAATGCAGAAGATGGACAGAAAGGGGTAAACACCTTCCTTTCTCGTGAGGAAACTTACGCAGACATCTCCCCTGTTCGCCTGAATTCCAATGGTGTATCGGCCTTCATTTCCATCATGCGTGGTTGCGACAATATGTGCTCTTTCTGCGTGGTACCATTCACTCGTGGGCGCGAGAGAAGCCGCGATCCTTATTCCATCGTCGAGGAAGCAAAAGATCTTTTTTCCAAAGGATTCAAGGAAGTGACCCTACTCGGTCAAAATGTAGATAGTTACAAGTGGTCTGCAGAAGAGAATAACAAAGCAAGACTGAACAAAAAAGAGGAGGAAGTAACTAGCATTGTCAATTTTGCCAATTTATTGGAGATGGTTGCCTTAGTAGATCCAGCTCTTCGTGTGCGATTCTCTACTTCCCATCCTAAGGACATCACAGACGATGTTTTGTACACAATAAAGAAGTACGACAACATTTGCAATTACATCCATTTACCAGCACAAAGTGGGAATTCCCGCGTACTGGAGATGATGAATAGAACTTATGATCGCGAATGGTACTTGGAACGTGTTTCCAAAATCAGAGAGATTCTAGGGGAAGAATGTGGCATCTCTTCGGACACAATCACTGGATTCTGCAGCGAAACAGAAGAAGAGCATCAGGACACACTTTCGTTGATGGACATTGTTAAGTTTGATTTTTCTTACATGTTCTTCTACTCTGAAAGACCAGGGACTTTGGCAGCCAAGAAATACCCAGATGATATTCCTATGGAAGTCAAAAAACGAAGACTTTCTGAAGTCATCAAAAAGCAAAGTGCACTTTCTCTAGAGAGAAATAAACTGGACATCGGAAAAGAGCAGATCATGCTAGTCGAAGGTGCATCCAAGAAATCAGCGGATGACTTCAAAGGAAGAAACTCTGCCAATAAAGTAGTGATCGTGCCTGCTGGAGACTTCTCCAAAGGTGATTACTTAAAGGTGAAAATCACCGATTGCACCCCTGCAACGCTTTTTGGTGAGGTGATAGAAATAAACCCGACACATTAATGATTACAAATCCGGAAGTACAAAGCGTCAAACAGCGCTTCGGCATCATAGGCAATAGCCCTTTATTGAATCACGCCATTCAGGTTGCTATGCAAGCAGCACCAACTGATATGACTGTGCTGATCACCGGCGAAAGTGGCAGTGGTAAGGAAAGTTTCTCGAAGATCATACATTCACTCAGCCTTCGTAAGCACGGCAAATTCATCGCGATCAACTGTGGAGCTATTCCCGAAGGAACCATTGATTCCGAACTTTTTGGTCATGAGAAAGGCTCTTTTACAGGAGCACACGAAGCTCGAAAGGGCTATTTCGAGGTCACCGACGGCGGGTCGATTTTCTTGGATGAAATAGGTGAATTGCCTCTGGGCACACAATCTCGACTATTGAGAGTTCTAGAAAACGGAGAATTTATAAAAGTAGGTTCGTCCAAAGTACTCAAAACGAATGTCCGAGTAATCACCGCTACCAATGTCAAACTGCTCAAAGCGGTAGAAAAAGGCAAATTCCGAGAAGACCTATATTATAGACTCAATACTGTTCCGATTTTTGTGCCTCCACTGAGAGAGCGTGGAGAAGATATGGTCTTGCTCTTTAGAAAATTCACCTCTGACTTTTCTGAAAAATACCATGTACGCCCAATCACCTTAGATGCAGAGGCACAGGCAGCTTTGATGCGTTATTCCTTTCCTGGAAATATTCGTCAGCTGAAAAATATTGCGGAGCAAATTTCCCTGTTGGAAAGTGAGCGAGAAGTAGATGCTGCGACCATGGCTAAATACCTGCCTGCCGATAATTCCCGCTTGCCGATGACACTTCCTAGCATGTCTAAGGGCAGTGACTCATCAGATTTCTCCGAAAGAGATTTGTTGTACAAGGTGCTGTTTGACATGAAAAAGGATATGAATGATTTGAAAAAACTCGTACTGGAAACCTATCATAACGGTGGGCTAAGTCAAAACATCATTCAAAAACATCAGGGACTTTTCGAAGATATGGATGGCGGATTTTCTTCCAAAGAAAGTACAGATTCTGGATCTAACTACGTTCCCTTAGTGATCGATTCCAAAAAATCAAACTCTTCAAACGAGGATGATTATGAGGATGATGCCATTGAGGACATTATTCATGAGGAAGATGACAACTCGCTTTCTTTGGAAAAGAAAGAAAAAGAGATGATTCTCAGAGCTTTGCGCAAGCACAACAATAAAAGAAAATATGCAGCTAGTGATCTAGGGATCTCAGAACGCACACTTTACAGAAAGATAAAGCAATATGAGATCGACCAATAAACTTACATTCATTGCACTTGGATTGGTCTTTTTCCTGCTCCAAAGCTGTTCGGTCAAATACAGCTTTACAGGCACGAATATCGATTACAATTTGGTAAAGACATTTACCGTAGAAAATTTCTTCAATGATTCTGGAGGAGGGCCTGCGAATATAGAACAGAAATTCACTGAGGCTCTAAAAGAATATTATCAAAGAAACACCCAGCTGGAGTTGGTGCGATCAAACGGCAACTTGCAGTTTATGGGATCGATCACCCGCTATACAGTTACCCCTCAGGCAGCCGTTTCAAGTGGCGATCCTAATCTTCCTGATAGAGCAGGTACGATGCGCTTGACTATAGTGGTACAAGTTGAATACATCAATACTACAAATGAAGAGGAAAATTTAAAGCAGAGTTTTTCGTTCTTTAAGGATTATGACCCGAGAACCACAACTTTATTGGATGTGGAAAGTGAGTTGGTGGAGGAAATTTTCACTAATATTATTCAAGATATCTTCACTGCCACTGTAGCAAATTGGTAATTTACCTATATTAAAGCCTAAAGAAATATTCCCGTGAACGCAGCCCAATTTTTAGAACTTGTCCAAAAGCAAGACTCCTTAGATCAAAGTGAGCTCCTGTTGCTTCATAAGGTGCAGAAAAATTTCCCATATTTTCAAATCCCACATGTGCTAACGGCGCGTGCTGAATTTCTGAAAAATGGGGCTCAAAAAATCCCATCTCTGGGATCTGCAGCAATCTGCAGTCCAGATAGAATTTGGCTAAAAGCTTTGCTAGAAAAGCAGGTGGAAACCAGTGCCCCAACTAATAAAGTTAGTCCAAAAGTTGAAATTGAATCAAAGGAAAAAGCTCCAGCTACACCAATAGTAGATAAGTCAGAACCTAAATCTGAGCCAGTCAAAGCAACGCCAAGAAGACGAAAACCACCTAAGGATGACCTGATCGAAACGATCAAAAGGAAAGAAAAAAAGGTGATTCTTGACGAAAAAAAGAAAGAACAAATCGACTTGATCAAGGCTTTTAGCAAGAAATCAATCAAAATGGCAACGATCAAAGAGATCGAAGCAAATCAAAATACTGAGAACCTCGCTGCAGCCAGCACCCAGATCAATGATAAGTTGATATCAGAATCCTATGCTAAGATTCTAGCCAAACAAGGAAAGAAGCAATTGGCCAAACAAATTTATGAGAAGTTGGTATTGAAATTTCCGGATAAAAGGGCTTACTTTGCGGACTTGATTGAAAAACTGAAAGATTAACACCCACATTATATGTTTACTTTATTGATTACAATTATCCTAATTTTAGCTGTTTTGCTAATCTTAGTGATCCTAGGCCAGAATTCAAAAGGTGGAGCTGGTGCAGCATTTGGAGGCAGCGCTTCTCAAATCATGGGTGTGACCCGTACCGGAAATGTGCTTGAAAAAGCTACGTGGGTATTGGCTATCTCTATCCTTGCACTTTCATTGGCATCTTCTGCTTTCTATTCAGGAGCTCAGTCCAACCAATTCTCTTCTCCAAACATTGATAGCGCCAAGCAGCAAGTAGTAGCGCCAACCTTTGGTGAAGATGCAAGTTTACTTCCTGCAGCTACTGATGAAACTCCAGCAGCTACTGATACTACTTCAGGAAACTAAGAAAAACAGATTCAAGATATTTTAAGTCTGCTCCGCAAGGGGCAGACTTTTTCAGTTTATAGTAGTGAATGGTAACTTGGGGGAAGTTTACTGAACCGAAACAGACTTCAACAAAAGTCGCTTGCTGATTGGGATCAAAGTCTCTTCAATAGGGAATTCCTGTTGGCTATGAATTCTCCAAGTAGCAGGATTGGGTAATTCTTTGATCTCTCGGATAAGATCCATTTTAATTTTCTCCAGGGTATTGACTAAGCTACGCTGAAAAACAGCTATGAGCCACATGCTGATACTTCGAAAGTTTTCTCCAGCATAATGCAGCAAACTGGATTTATAGCGGAATGCATGCACCTCCTTCGTCTTCTCTCTAGACATCAAGATATAGCCCTCCTGCTTATAGATTGGGACTATGCCGACTGGCTCAAACTCCAATTGATCTTCCACAAAATCATAAATCGTCCTTCCTTCCTCGATTTGTGAGACCAATTTAGGCAGCGCAAAGTCGGTAATCATGGATACTTCCTTCATCACCGCGCTCGGTATTACCTTCGATTGATAATTCAATTTGCCTTTTTGAAAGTCAATTGAATCCAAGGTTTTGGGGAATTGACCATTTAGCGCTGCACTGTCAGACTTCAATTTTTCCAAATCTCTGTAATGATCGATCAAATCACTCAAGACAGGGTAAAGCTTCATCTCATTGAAATGCTTGTTCGTTTGCTGCAAATAGGCCAGCAACTGATACTTTTTATATTCGAAATCAATGAGACCTTCGGTAATCCAATTTTTAGGAAGGGTTGTCATAGCTTATAGGTTTGATATAAATTACGAATTTCTGACAAGGATGAAGTGTCTTGAGCAAAAATGGCAGTCCTTTCTGCCAAAAAAATCCCTTGGTAGCATTGATTTCCCCAAGATTTACAGCCGATTTGTCAGCCTTTCCCCCTATTCCTTCCTTGGCACAAGAAGTGCTATTAGGCAATTACATTTTAATCTAACCTTTAAACGAATTTATATTATGTCAAATGTGAACATCAAACCTCTTGCAGACAGAGTTTTGGTACAACCTGCTGCAGCTGAAGAGAAAACAGCTTCTGGTCTTTACATCCCAGATACCGCTAAAGAAAAGCCACAAAAAGGTATTGTAGTGGCAGTAGGAAATGGCAAAAAAGATGAGCCTATTACTGTGAAAGTTGGAGACACTGTATTGTACGGGAAATACTCTGGTACAGAACTCACTGTAGAAGGATCTGACTACCTCATCATGAGAGAGTCTGACATCTTTGCAATCCTTTAATTAATCAACCCTAATCGTTAACCAAAATATTTAACAATATGGCTAAGCAATTATTTTTCAATACAAGTGCAAGAGATCAGCTGAAAAAAGGCGTAGATGCTCTTGCTGATGCAGTAAAAGTGACTTTGGGACCAAAAGGTCGTAATGTAATTATAGATAAAAAGTTCGGAGCTCCTACCATTACTAAAGATGGTGTATCTGTAGCTAAAGAGATCGAATTGGAAGAGCCAATCGAAAACATGGGCGCTCAGCTTGTGAAAGAAGTAGCTTCCAAAACTGCAGATAATGCAGGTGATGGTACTACTACTGCAACTGTACTTGCTCAATCTATCTTCGGTGTAGGTATCAAAAACGTAGCTGCCGGAGCTAACCCAATGGATCTTAAAAGAGGTATTGACAAAGCAGTTTCTGCTGTTGTTAAGCAACTTCAAGCTGATTCTAAGCAAATCTCTACTTCTAAAGAAATAGCTCAAGTAGCGACTGTATCTGCTAACAATGACGAGGAAATCGGAACAATGATTTCTAACGCAATGGACAAAGTAGGTAAAGACGGTGTGATCACTGTAGAGGAAGCAAAAGGTACTGAAACTGATGTGAAAACTGTAGAAGGTATGCAGTTTGACAGAGGTTACCTTTCTCCTTATTTCGTGACTAACACGGAGAAAATGGAAGTTGAATTGGAGCAGCCTTACATCTTGATCTACGACAAGAAGATCTCTTCGATGAAAGAATTGCTTCCAGTTCTTGAGCCAGTAGCTCAGTCAGGCAAAGGACTAGTTATCATCTCTGAAGATGTAGATGGTGAAGCTCTTGCTACACTTGTAGTAAACAAAATCAGAGGTGCTTTGAAAGTAGCAGCTGTGAAAGCTCCAGGTTTCGGTGACAGAAGAAAAGCTATGTTGGAAGACATCGCGATCCTTACTGGCGGAACAGTAATCTCTGAAGAAAGAGGTTTCAAATTGGAAAATGCTACTATTGATATGCTTGGAAGAGCTGAGAAAATCAATATTGACAAAGACAATACTACGCTTGTAAATGGTGCTGGTGATAAGACTGCTATCAAAGGTAGAATTGCTGAAATCAAAGCTCAGATTGACAAAACTACTTCTGATTACGACAGAGAGAAATTGCAAGAAAGACTTGCTAAGCTTTCTGGCGGTGTAGCTATCCTTTATATCGGTGCTGCTACTGAAGTAGAAATGAAAGAAAAGAAAGATCGTGTAGACGATGCACTTCACGCAACGAGAGCTGCGGTTCAAGAAGGTGTTGTTGTAGGTGGTGGTGTAGCGCTAGTAAGAGCTGCTGAAGCACTTAACAACCTTAAAGGTCTTAACGAAGATGAAGATACTGGTATCAACATCATCAGACAGGCTATCGAATCTCCATTGAGAACTATCGTTTCTAATGCAGGTGGTGAGCCTTCTGTAGTGATCAATAAGATCAGAGAGCACAAAGGAAACTATGGTTACAACGCTAGAACGGACGTTTACGAAGACTTATTCAAGGCTGGTGTAATCGATCCTACTAAAGTAACTCGTTTAGCTCTTGAGAATGCAGCGTCTATCGCAGCACTTCTTTTGACTACTGAGTGTGTTGTAGCAGATATGAAAGAAGAAGGTCCTTCAATGCCTCCTATGGGTGGCGGCGGAGGAATGGGCGGCATGATGTAATCATCCCCCTTTCTTAATACATTAAAGGAGATCCAATGGGTCTCCTTTTTTGTTTTTCTAGCTATTACTGAATAGCTTCAAAATAAAAAAGGAGGTATTCATTTTCTTGAAATAGTATTAGTCGTATTTTGGCTATACTAAATCCCTCTTTTGCTATTTAATCATTTTAATGAGCCATTTTGATACCATTTTTCTAGTGGATGATGACCCCATCAACAACCTAATCAATAAAAGACTGTTGGGTAAAATTGGTATTTCTGAGAATATCGTGGAGTTTCTGGAAGCTGAAGAAGCCCTAAGCTCGCTCTCTGATCTTGACCCTAATCAAAGCCTTCTGATTTTTTTAGATATTAACATGCCTGTCTTGAATGGCTGGGAATTTCTGGACAGATACTTAGAGATGTACGCTCAGAGGTCAGACAAGATTGTCATTCTTTCAAGTTCTATTGATTATCAAGACAGATCCAAAGCTCAAGGCTATGAGATTGTTTCAGGATTTATCGAGAAACCACTGACCTTGGATAAGATCAGAATTCAGCTAGAAAAATATAATCAGGACTAAATATTCTCTTACTCGATTATTGGTTTCAAATGCTCCCAAATATCTTTGATCAATAGAAACGAGACCAGTGAATTATCCCCTAAGCCTCCCATTCTAACTATTACCAAATCTTCCGACGGCACAACCATCAAAAACTGGCCATTTTTACCCATGGCTTGATACATATCGGCTGGAGCATCAGGCACGAATGAACCCGGAAATACTCGCTGAGACTGAGGCACCATATAGGAACTTTTTCCATTGAGCCAGGTAAGATATCCATAGCTACGATTCAGGTCTTGAGAGGACTGAGATAGTTCATCAAAATAATCGCCAGACCAAATTTGGTTGCCATCCCAGTTGCCTTCGGACAACAATAAAAGGCCAAACCTAGCAAATGATCTAGCATCACTATAAAACACATTGTTCATTCCTGTTTTCTGCCAAAAGCCCTTCATTCCGATTTTAGAGCCCAAATTCTCCTCAAAGTATTCTTGGAAACTTTGACCAGAAGCATTTTGAACTACCTGATTTAAAAGTGTGTAGGGTGCGTTATGATATGCCCATCTTTCTCCTGGCTCTGCTAGAAATGACAGGGATGCCGGACTAGTATCATCCTGATTTGCTACTCCATCATCCAAACCTGTGGTCATTGAAAGCTGATGAATCAATCTAATATCACGTTCCTGTTGGTCATCTAAAGAGGTCCAACCTTCTCCTAGATACTTCTGCGTACGATCTTTTGTTTTAAGCAATTTTTGATTTTCGGCTATCCCGACTAAGGTCGCAGTAAGCGTTTTCCCAGCAGAAGCCCAGTACCAATATGAATTTTGATCCATTTTTCCTGCACCCGTGAGCTTTTCTCCCCAGTACTCTTCTACCACTATCTTCCCTCCTTTTAGGATGATAAAGGCTCGAGTGTCCTGCGTCTGCAACCAGGCCAATAATTCATCCAGCTTAGCAGCATCCCAAGCTAGCTCTGAAGCAGATTGCTGATCCCAGATGCTTGATTCTATGGGTGGAAAATAGCGACTTGAAGTTGTAGAACTTGGATTCTGCGCTTCGGCACAGGAATAAAAAAATAGGACAAAGCATCCCATTAAGAGATGCTTTGTAAAAGGTTTTAATTGTTTCATAAGAAATTTTGGATCCAACTTATTTCCTTAAAGTGTCTTCAATGAACTTCTTCACATCATCTCGGAAAAGTTGGGCTGATGGCAAATCTGTGTACATCATATGACCTGCCTCATAGTAAGTCATAATGATTCGATCACTTGCAGACTTAGGAAGACCAAGATGGGAAATAGAATGCTCCACACCATAGAATACGGTAGCCAAATCATAATATCCGTTCATTACCAACACTTTCACATTCGGATCCTTACTCATCGCATCTGCCATATCTGGAAGCGTGGTGACTGCTCCATCAGTTCCCCAATATTGATTTCCTCTATGCGACCAATCCCATTTAAATCCCTGCTTACTATAAGCCGAAGTAGAATAGTTTAGGTCTTTGCTTACACCCAAATCTCCATGAAAATAGTCCAAAAAGCCCATGGTATAGGCAGGGGAAATAGCATCGCTCTGCGGATCAGTGAAAGAGCTCATAGACATAGGATCAAGATTAATTCCCTTGTATCTAGAATCTAGCCGACCAACAGTCATTTCTTCATCGCGCAGCAACTCTTGAAAGAATTCTCCAGCGTCCATTTTCAGATCAGCTCTTTTCCAAATAGTGGCACTGATGCCGGTATAGGTCTGGAGTTTTTGTGCAATTGCAGTCTCAGCACTTTCAGATAGCTTATTTCCTTTAAATAAAGCTGGGGCATACTCATTTTCGGTAAACTCCCTAACTTCCTGTACAAAAGCAGGCAGATCATCACCTTTATTAGTAAGCTTATCATGATACCAGGCCGTAGCAGCCATCGTAGGCAAATAAGCGATGTATGAAATATCTTCTGTTGGAACAAAAAACAAGGTTCTAAGGTCAAACACAGAAGAAACCATGATCACGCCATTTAGCGCATAGCCGCGATTCAGCAGATAACTCATCACTCCTGCATTTCGGAAGGTACCGTAACTTTCCCCCAAAATATACTTAGGAGAATTAAGGCGGTCATGGGCTTTCAAAAACTGCATAATAAATAAACTTACACTTCGAATATCCTGGTCCACTCCCCAGAAATCCTTGCCAGTAGCCTCTCCTATCGGCATACTCAATCCTGTTCCCACTGGATCCATCATCACCACATCAGCTACATCTAGAATAGAAAATTCATTGTTTGTCAATTCATAAGGTGCACTTGCATTGTAATTCGGATCATCGATAACCATCCTTTTTGGCCCCATTATCCCCATATGCAACCAATATGACGAGCTGCCAGGACCTCCATTATAAGAAAATACAATTGGTCTATTCTTCTCCGGATTTTCTTTGAAATAAGCGGTAAAACCGAATAGCGCAATAGGCTTATTGTTTTCATCCTTCAATTCAAAGGTTCCTGCCTTAGCATTCAAATTGATCGTTTTCCCATCAATTTCTACAGATTGCTTGGACTCAAAAACCTGTGCTTTTGGATCTTCAGTAGTTTTTTCAGTTTTTTCCTGAGCCAGAGCTAGGCAAGAAATAAATACGAATAGAATTAATAATCTGACTTTCATAATATCTTGGATTGAAACTATCTATACTAAAAAAGGCCACTTGAGGGGCCACGTTGATTATTGTTTGATTACTTTACCTTCCTTCATCACAAAAACTACATCCTTCATTACAGTGATATCCTGCTCTGGATTTCCTGAGACAGCGATGATATCTGCCAACTTCCCAGCTTCCAAAGTCCCCAGTTTATCTTCAATCCCCAAGAAAATAGCATTGGTTAAAGTAGCCGATTTAATAGCCTCTAGATTTGGCATTCCCACTTCAGTCATGTAGATAAACTCACGGTAGTTTTCACCATGAGGAAAAACTCCTGCATCTGTTCCGAATGCTATTTTCACTCCTTTTTCGTAGGCTTTTCCAAAAGTCGCCTGAATCTGAGGACCAATTCTTCTTGCCTTTTCAGCTACCACAGGAGGATAGTATCCCGGAATTTCACCGTAAGCTGCTGCTGACATTCCCGCTGTCACCGTTGGCACAAGCCAGCCTCCCTTCTCTATCATCAAATCCATCGTCTCCTCAGACATCATCGTGCCATGCTCAATGGAGGTAACACCTGCATTTATAGCACGCTGCATCCCCTCATCTCCATGAGCATGTGCTGCCACCATAATACCAAAATCGTTTGCCGTCTGTACTACAGCGTCTAATTCATCCTGAGCAAACTGAGGCGCAGAACCATCCCTAGCGACAGAAAGCACACCGCCTGTTGCTGTCACCTTAATCAAGTCTGCACCGTATTTCACCTGTTGGCGAACAGCCTTTCTAGCTTCATAAGGCCCATTGATTACTCCATCATCTGGTCCTGGATCCCCCATCAAGTCTCTTTTCATGCCGTTGGTAGGATCTGCATGCCCACCTGTAGGAGCTATTGATTTGCCTGCTGTATAGATACGAGGCCCAATAACTTTTCCAGAGTTTATAGCATTCCTAAGTGAGATATTGACTCCAGAACCACCCAGATCACGTACTGTCGTAAATCCCGCCATGATAGTTTTCTCAGCAAAATGAATAGACTTAAAAGCAACATCAGCTTCATTTTCTCGGAAACCGTCTATATATCGTGTAGGGCTTGTTTCTCCTTCTATATGAACATGCATATCCATCAATCCAGGCATCACTGTACTTCCCTTCAGATCTATTGTTGAATCTTCTGAACCTGGATTTTGGTATCCAGCACTGACGGAAACAATTTTCTCGCCTTCAATTACTATTGTCTGTTCAATTAGGACTTTCTGGTTTCGGACATCTACTAATTTCCCTGCATGTATATAGGTCTTCTGTGCAAAAGCACAGATAGAAAATAGTAAAGCTATTCCGCTTAGTATGATCTTTCTCATAAAAATATAGTTTGGTTGGTTGGCTATTATAAGAAGCAGTTTAGTGAAAAAATATGAAAAAGGCACTTTCGCCAACTGCAGACAAAAAAATTATCCTTCGAAACAATTTCAGCATCGTGGATACCATTAGGATCATATATGTCAATTCTTTTCTACTTCATTAGAAATCATTATTTTGATGGCTAATTGATAAAGTATGACAGGAGGAGCCGGCTTTAGTGTTTCAGCAAATAAGTCTTCGAAAGAAAATCGGAATTTGGGAAAAATACGCCCAAAGCTGACGAGTCCTGATGGGCTATCCCGAGAAAAAAATATGGATAAAGCTGATCTCAAAAGCATCGACGACAGCATCAAGTTCAGAGCTAATAGATACTCTTCCTCCTCCAGCAGTGGGTATTTCTTCGCCATCATGGTAATACTAACCTTGGCCTGGGTTATTTGGACTGTGTTTTTCTAATTTTTTAAACCGCCAATGACGCGGAGGCTAACGCAAAGAACACAGGTTTATTTATTTTCCTTCCTAGTGAACAGGATGTGATTTTCGATTTAATCCCTGTTTAATAACATATTACTCAAGATTATTCCTTTAGAAAGCATTAATTAAGCACATCCTGCAACTCTTCATTTTTCTTGAACATAGCTTTAGCAAATGGACACAAGGGAATGACTTTGATCTCTTCCTCTCGCGCATAGTCAACCAATTCAACTAGCAACTTAAGACCGATGCCCTGCCCTTTTAGGCTTTCATCAACTTCAGTATGTTCAATGATCATTTTCTTTGGGCCGGCCATTACATAGACCATTTCTCCAAATCGCCTGGCACCTTCTTCAAGGTAGAAGGAACCTCTTTTACCGTCAAATTCCTGCTTGATTTTGATCTCTGCCATGGTATTTATCCTTTGGTTTTGGTATCTACAATTTTATCATAGGCCTCATCTACGGGCTCCCAGAGTTCTATGCTGTGGCCATCTGGATCCAAAATATGCACAAACTTTCCGTAAGAGGTATCATCTATTTCATCTAGAATAGTCACTCCTTCAGCTTTCAGCTCTTGCAGCAATTCCACCAGATTCTCTACCCGGTAGTTCACCATAAAATCCTTTTCCGAGGGCTTGAAATAGGTCGTATCGTCCTTCATAGGCGACCATTGGGTAAAGCCTTTTTTATTTGAATTTTCGGAATTCCGCCACTCGAAGGTAGCTCCGTAGGCATCCGTATTTAATCCTAGATGCTTCTGATACCACTCTTTGGTCTTGCTAGGATCTTCTACTTTGAAAAATATTCCTCCTATTCCTGTAACGCGCTTTTTCATGTGACTTGCTATGGGTTAGTGAGGTATTAAGGTAAGAAAAAATTAGAGCGCTTTTATTCCAAGTTTAATTTGAAAAAGGGTACCTCCCATTATGAAAAGGTGAAGAATTGTTACCTGAGAAGGTAGAAAATCCCCCTTGCCCCCTTTGAAAAGGGGGAATCGCATTAGCTGAACTTCAACTATTTTCGCAAAGGTCTTACAGGCAATTACTTGATTTTAGACTAGAATTTACAGAAATCTATTACACCACCACTGATCCTAATACATTTTGAAAACGGATCAACTCCCCCTTTATAAAGGTAGGATCACATCAGCTGAACTTCAACTATTTTCGCAAAGGTCTTACAGGCAATTACTTGATTTTAGACTAAAATTTACAGAAATCTATTACACCACCACTGTTCCTTATACATTTTGAAAACGGGTCAACTCCCCCTTTATAAAGGGGGCAAGGGGGATTTAACTCCATATTTTTTTAAATTAACTGTATGTATTTTTTGCCATACAATAAATCATTACGTGAATTCTCCAGAAAACTTAGATCTCATAGCACGCTTTCTGAAATACTGCTTTGGCAAAAGTTAAGAGCGAGTCAATTCCGAGGTTATGGTTTCAATAGACAAAAACCTCTAGGCAATTACATTGTTGATCTATACAGCAATAAATTAAATCTAGTAATTGAAATAGATGGTGACTCACACTTTGATGAAAAAGCTATGATAGAAGACGAGGTTCGTCAGCAAATACTGGAAAAGAATGGATTAAACTTCCTTAGATTTCTGGACATCGATGTGAAGAAAAACATGGAGTTCGTACTTAATGAATTGAACTTTTACATTGATGAATGGGAAGACAAAAATGGAATTGCTAGAAGTTGTTTTAAGTAAATTAAACTCACACTTGCATTGATACCCCCTTTGAAAAGGTGAAGAATTGTTGCCCGCTTTAAGATTGAAAATCCCCCTTGCACCCTTTGAAAAGGGGGAATTGCATTAGCTGAACTTCAACTATTTTAGCAAAGGACTTACAGGCAATTACTTGATTTTAGACTAGAATTTACAGAAATCTATTACACCACCGATGATCCTAATACATTTTGAAAACGGATCAACTCCCCCTTTATAAAGGGGAATCGCATCAGCTGAACTTCAACTATTTTCACAAAATGTTTATTGGCATTCATTTGAGTTTAAATGTGACAACTGAGACTGAACACTGAAAACTAATTAGCTTCCTCGATCTTCACTTTTACCTTCTTCACTCGCTCGTTTTTCAATTTTGGCATCAGCTTTTGTACGAGATTACTTTTCACTGCTACATAAGAAGCAAAATCCATAATGGTGATCAAGCCAATTTCAGTGCTCGTTAACCCACCCTTTTTGGTCAGCATCCCTACGATATCACCCTTGCTCACTTTATCTTTTTTGCCTGCACTCACGTAGAGGCAAGTCCATTCCTGGGCAACTGGCGGCACAATCTTCTCCGATACCTTGAACTCCTCAATAAACTCATCGATATAGTCTGGTCTAGACTCATCGTTAGCTAAAATCATATATGATAATCCTTCAGCATGCATCCGGGCAGTTCTACCATTTCTATGGATAAAGGCGTCTTCCTTAGGAGGCAATTGGTAATGAACCACATGCTTGATCTCTGGAATATCCAATCCTCTTGAAGCCAGATCTGTCGCTATCAAAAGATTGGTGACTTTACTCCGGAATCTGATCAAGTTTTTCTCCCGATCAATCTGCTCTAAACCTCCATGCAGAACCGAATGGAAGTAATCGTAATCATTTAGCAGAATGCTCAGCCTATCCACAGCATCTCGATGGTTACAAAAAACAATGCAAGATTCATCCTGAAATCCTGCAACCAAGCGCATCAACGTTTCGCCTTTTTCCTTACTTGAACTATGGACGATCTTGAGTTCCAACTTTGACTCCACCACATCCTTCAGGAAATTAACCGTGCGATGATCTACGAATGGCAGAAAATCAGGCAATCTTTTCAGCACCGTAGCAGAAGTGAGCAAGTGTCTTTGTTCACCGTTGAGCGCAGCAAAAATCACTTTCAACTGCTCATGAAAGCCCATTTGAAGAGACTTATCAAATTCATCAAGAACAACCGTTTGGATAGTTTTCGGATTAAAAGAACCTCTCTCTATATGGTCCGCTAGTCTTCCTGGAGTTCCAATTATTACGGCTGGTGCTTCACCCAAACTGTTTGATTCCAATTTGGAAGAATGTCCTCCATATACTGTACTCACCCTGAAAGGAGTTTTCATGCCTTTGAAAACCTGCTCGATCTGAATGGCCAATTCTCTGGAAGGCACAATAATCAGCGCCTGCACTTCCCGTACATTTTCCTTGAGGGAATTTAAAAGTGGAATCAGAAAGGCTACCGTTTTGCCGGAGCCTGTTGGAGATAAAAGTACAAGATGGGGATTTTTGGCAGCTCTAGAGATGAATTCAGACTGCATTTCGTTGAGACTATCAATCGAAAGACTTTTGAGATACTGGGCGGTGGATTCTGTTTGTTTTTCTGACACCCCCAAAAGTACCAATTAACTGCGAGCTATATATCCAAGAGCTTAGGAGAAGCTAAATTTCCTTGCCTTTTACCACCAAAAACCAATCTCCATCTAGCGCCAAAAAACCATAATCATAGCAATAATGATAGATATTCCCTTTTTTGGTTTCGTAGAGATGAGTGAAATATTTGAACTGAAATCCATCGCGAAGCAAACGCTCTCGGGTCGTTTTTGCCATTTCCTCACCCGATGGAATGATTTCTTCCAAAATATTCCTGTTCTTTTTCAGACTGTGATTAATCCGACGTATGTAATTTGTAGATAATGCATTTTGCTGATTATTGTAGGTATTGCGGCATTGATCATCACAGAATTTCTTGTCTATTCTGCCTTGAATCGCCTCTCCACAATTCAAACAGTATTTTTTCTCTAGTGCCATATGCTAAAAAGTTTGATCTAATTTAACCGATTAGTTTGAAAAATAATATTCCAAACTAATCGGCATCAATTTTTCAATCTTCTCATTTCTCGAACTGCAGCGTATTCAGATTGAAAGTGCCCCAGATCGAAATAGGCTCATCCGTCACATAGACGAAGTATAAATCCCCAAAGTAATCAGTGGCTGGAATGCTAAATGGAGCGGCAAACCAACCCACTTGTGGGCCTGTGCTAGGTCTGGAATCCTTGGTTAGAATACCTGTCTCTGCCAAAAGCTTACCATCTGGAGAACCAGCTCTTACCTGAAGTTTACCTTTGGTATTTCCAGGCATGATAGAAAGCGTGATTTTCTTGATTTCATTGAGGTCAATATCTCGAAACAATAGCCAAGCTCCAGACGCAGTAAACTGCACGTAATGCTCATCTTCAGGATTTGCACGCGCAACATGATCAATACCTTCTGCGCTGTAGGCTGAAACGGTAGTATTCCTCAATTTTAGCTGACTCGTAGTCTTAATCGCCGGAATACCATTGGCCCCTTTGTCTTCGTAAGAAGCTTGAACCATATAGAAACCTTCAGGATCATCCGTATTTTCAATTTGGTATTTCCCAGAAGCTGCTAAGCCCGAGACAGCATTTGGATTGGCTATGCTTAGCACAAAGTCAACCATCTGCCCTACTCGCTTCTCATCTAAGTGTGTGTGTCCCGGCATGATTTGGTCACCCCAGACGCCAGAACCACCATTCCTAACTTTATTGATCAGGTAGGATTTCGCATTTGGATCCTCTTTGTATTTCTCAGACACCGAGGTATAATCTGGCCCCACAGATTCATTGTTGATACCATGACAAGCTTTACAGCCAGCTTCATTGATGTAAGTCTCCCCAATGCTCAAAACCTCCTCTTGGTGCCCCATTTCTATCAGATCGTACCCACCTTCCAAGTAGTCAACGCTCATTTTGATTTGTGATGGATCTATTTCCCCATCCTCTTTATCCTTTGCAGTCACAGAGTAATTGATCGCTTCCTTACCGAAATAGAAACTCTTATTCCCTTCCCAAGCTATAGTAACTGCCGGCGCCTCATTGCCCACTTTCAGTTCCAAAAATGAACTCGAAGTCTCTCCTTGAAGATCTGTGGCTGTCAATTTCACTTTATAAACCCCAGGCTTGTCAAAGTTATAAGTTGGGTTTTCATCGGTAGAAGTCGCTCCATTCTCTCCAAACTCCCATAAGAAACTGACCTGATCATCTGGGTCTAAATCTTGCGTTCCCGCTGAGGAAAAATTCACCGTCAAGGGTGCAGCTCCCACTGTTTTGTCTGCCGAGATTTTTACTTCTGGCTTTCTATTTCCTTCGGAAAAAACAATTCTATACAAACCAGAATCATCGTTATTTGCACGCCAGAACGTACCGTATTCCAATACATAGAGAGAACCATCTTTCCCAAACTGCATATCCATCGGCTTCTCAAAATGAGTTTCAGGCATAAAACGCTCCATGGTATCATACTCAAAATTCTCCGTCAGACTAACTGTGAAAATCCAGTTCCGCATCCAGTCGTAGATAAACAACTTCTCATTGTAATATCCTGGAAATCTAACCTCAGAAGCTTCATAATCCTCTCGATAATAAACCTGACCAGCCATGGCATTTCTACCACCCTGACCGAGCATAGGAAATTCTGCTGACTCTCCATAAGGATAGTAAATCAACGCTGGATGAGCTTCAGGAAGGATTTCCATTCCGGTATTATTAGGAGAAGTGTTTTTAGGAGCTTTCGGATCAAACTGAAATAAACTTTCTCCAGTCGCAAAATCGTATTTCCAATAGGCATAATTATTCCCCACAAAATACGGCCAGCCGTAGTATCCTGGGCCAGTCGCCACATTGATCTCATCATATCCTCTTGGGCCACGACCTTCTTTGTCCTCCGAACCATCTGGTCCTACTTCACCCCAATACAAATTCCCATTATGACTATCGATAGAAAATCTAAATGGGTTTCGATTGCCTTTTACATAGATTTCAGGACGTGTTTTAGGTGTTCCTTCGGGAAATAGATTTCCTTCAGGAATAGAATATCCACCTTCTGGATTTGGTTTGATTCGAAGAATTGCGCCTCGCAAATCATTGGTATTACCAGAAGTTCTCTGAGCATCCACATTTTTCGGTTGATCTTGACGCTCATCGATTGGATTGAAATTATTTGATTCAAAAGGCGTAGAATCGTCCCCTATCCCCAAGTAAAGATTACCTTGGGCATCAAATTCCAATGCTCCACCTGAATGGCAGCATCCTCTGAAAAGATCGATGTCTATAATTTTCACCTCAGAAGCCAAGTCTAACTTATTGTCTACAAAATCAAATCTTGATATCCTGTTTTTAGCTGGCTCAGAAGCTGGAGCATAATAGATATATAGCCAGTGATTGCTTGCAAAATCCGGGTCCTTAGCTATTCCCATCAAACCATCTTCTCTTTCTGGAAACACATCAAATTCACCCACAACAATTGTCTCGTCTGTTGCTTTTTGGTAAAGCTTCATCAAACCATGTCGCTCTATGATCAGTACATCCCCATTATCGAGCACCTCAATCTCCATAGGCTCATTGAAATTGCCTGCCAAAGGGATTTTTGTGAATCTCGACTCATCAGGTTTTTCGGTAGCAAAGGGATCCTCTTGCTTATTTTCACAACTCCAAAAACTCAAACTACAAACTGCAAATAATAGCAGGTACTTTCTCATAAGGCTTACTTAAATTTATTCAAGTCGTGAAGGTAAAGAAATCTGAAAATCTACGGGCCAGAATATGACTAAAGGTCTTTATTGAAGATTGAGAAAGCTTTTCTTAAATTCAACTTACATGAAAGCCGAGAGTTTTATAACTAATCCTTGCTACTGGAATCAAGTAGATGCCATTGAAGGAAATTGTACTACTTATAAACTCATCTCGGTCTTACATTGGTATTTCATTCCAGCACAATAATTGACATTCCTAAAAATATCACTCCAAACAAAATTTTCATCAATTCCATTGTAGCGTTTCATTGTTCGGCTTCGTAAGAAGATTGTACGCATTAATATCTCTAAACTCGAATTATATGAAATCCCTCTACTCAGCTTTCTCCCTACTTTTCTTACTATCGGTGTTGTTATTTTCTTCCTGTGTAGATGAGGTCACGAATACCTACACCTATCAAACCATGGTGCCTATTTACCTGGAAATGAGCGATGTCAGAGCTAGAATCATCAGCACTGAGCCCGCCCAACCCCTAGACAATCCAGGTAAAATCTATATCTATGAGGATTACCTTTTTATCAATGAACCCACCAAGGGAATTCATATCCTTAACAATGCTGACCCTTCGAATCCAATCAACTTAAGTTTTATACCCATAGCAGGGAACGTGGATATGGCAGTAAATGGCAAAATCCTGTACGCAGATAATTATGTTGATCTACTGGCATTTGACCTCAGCAACATTAATGATATCAAGTTGGTGAAACGAGTGGAAGATGTCTTCAAACATATGTACCGTCATGAAACTGGAGAGATTATTACTTTCCGTGATACCGTTATTACCACCGATAGCCCGACTTGGGAAAGAGGAGATATGTTTCTAATGAACTCAAGTAAGAGTTATTCAGCCAATTATTCAGCTGCTGCCCAGAGCTATGGGACTGGCGGATCTATGGCCAGATTTACCCTTGCAAACAGTCACTTATATGCTGTGGATGAAACCACCATGCGAGTATTTGATGTAGAGAATCCAGCTGAGCCAACTTTCGTCAAGCCGATTGATTTAGGCTGGGGCATCGAAACCATTTTCCCTTTTGAAGACAAGCTATTTATAGGATCAAATATCGGAATGCATATCTACGATGCCAGCACGCCGAGTTCGCCCACTCGAATGGCAGTCTATGAGCATGTCCAAGCTTGCGATCCAGTAGTCGTAAATTCTGATTATGCCTTTGTGACACTTAGAGATGGCACTTCCTGCTGGAATGGAGCCAATCAACTTCAGGTCATCGACATCAAAGACCTCTATCAGCCTACGCTCGTAAAATCCTATCCAATGCTGAATCCTCATGGCTTGGGTTTAGCAGGAGACTTCCTTTATCTAACTGAAGGTAATCATGGTCTGAAAAGCTTCAACGTCTCAGATGTGATGAACATTGACCAAAATCAACTTGAGTTTTTGACTAGCGAAAAATCAGTTGACCTTATTCCTGGTCCCAATTCTCTGATAGTAATCGGTCCTGATGGTGTTTGCCAATTTGATTATAGCAACCCTTCCAAACTGAAAAAACTCAGCTGTATTCAAGTCAAAAACCCAGTGAAATTTTATTGATAGGATGATAGCTCAAAAAACTAAACTCCTACTACTCGGCTTTTTGCTCTGCTCTGCCACATCTATGGCTCAAGAAAAACTGTATTTTGGACAGACCGAAATCGGGTTTCTGTACGGACGCGGTGCCGAGCAATGGGACGGAAACCATGAAAGGCGTATTGATATCAGTTTCATGACCTTCAATGGCGTACACATTACCAAAAGTCAAGTTGTAGGATTCACCATAGGTTTAGACCAATACGATGATATTTCCATCATCCCCTTTGCTTTAGGTTGGAGAGGATTTCTGGGTAAGGAAAGTAAACCGAAGATATTCGGGGGATTTGATATAGGTGGAGGTTCAGCGATACTGGAGAAAAAAGAAAGCAACGAATGGAGCAAAAGCTGGTATGAGGGCGGGTTAATGTACAGTCCCTCTGTAGGAATAAGTTTCCCAGCACTCAAAGGCAATAGTTCTTTCAGCTTCAGCCTAGCTTATAAGAGGCAGAACATCACTTATTTTCAGGGGAGTTTATTGCAATCAGGTTCACCTACAATAGCTTCAGATTTACTTCCTCCAGGATTCAGTTCGATGAATGAAAACAACTACATCTACCGAAGCTTTGTGGCACGTGTTGGCCTTATGTTTTAGTCATCATATTCTTCACTTAGGTCATAAAAATAACTCTGAGGATAACTTACTGAACCTATTCCCTGAAATTCTTTTACCTCCCACAAATCTCCTTGTAAGGACAATACCCACATTTTTTCAAATCATCCGTTTGGTCAAAAGGGATTTCAGGATTGTAGATATCCTCCAAAAGTGATTTTAATCCAATCTTGTATTCATCCTCAAACTGCCTGTAATCATTTACTTCGACACCCTGTTTTGCTCTAGGAAGTTTAATTTGCAGGTATGGATTGAAATCATCGCCAAACATCTCCCGAAGGTTAAAGATTGTAGGTTTTAAAGGCAGGGTATTTTCAGGAACAGTCGCCTGATAGATCAAACCATAAAACATGGTTTGCATCGCAGCCTTATTGCGTGATTTATGCTCCCGATCAAACAGCGAATCCACATCAGGAAAATTCTTATTGTCCTTACCTGATTTGTAATCGATAAGCCTCACCGAGCCATTATGCTCATCCACTCGGTCAATAATTCCTTTTAGAGATACTGTTTTCGTTCCAGCTGCGGTTTCAATCTGTAGGCCTGCAGTATATTTTTTCTCTTTCTCTAAAGAAATCAACTTAAATGGCGCTGAAGCCTCATCGATTTTCAAAATTTGATGCAAGTATTTCTGAAGCACATCGCGAGCGATAGCCATCTGTCCATTGAGCTTTGTATCTGCTTCTCCTTCCAAATGATAATAGTGACGGATCGCTTTTTCAATAGCCGGAAACACCCAAGACTTATTCAATTCCTCGAAATCTAACTTCTCCAGTAAGGTTCTATTTTTTCGCTTTGCAAAATCCTGATATAAAATCTCCATACTCAGGTGAGCCAAATTCCCAAAAACAGCCGCATCAATTTCCTCGCTTACCTCCTGCTTTTCTTGAATATTGGCGAGATACTGAAGGTAGAATTTCAACCTACAATCCAAGAATACACTTATGGCAGAAGGCGAAAAGGAAGTCCTTGATTGTCCATTTTCATCGATCAAATACTTATCCAGTAAGCCCAGAACTTCCGTATCCTTTTGGATGGTAATCGATTCGGGAGATTTCTGATCAATAGGAATGAATACTACTTCTTCTTCCATTTCTCTTCCAAGCTCCACCCCCATTTGCTGCATGTAGCGGCTCTTTTCTCCAGCTTTTCCCTGATCCGAAGCCGTGGTATAAATCATGTGAACTTCCTCCGCACTGTGCAACAATCTATAAAAGGTATAGGCATAAATCGAGTCATTTTGCTCCTGCACTGGCAGGCCAAAAGCTTTACGAATATTGAAAGGAATCATGGAATTCAGCCCTGCGGAAGGCGGAAAACTATCCTCATTCATATTGCAAATTATAACTCGCTTGAAGTCAAGATTTCTGGATTCCAGTACTCCCATGATTTGCAAACCTTGAAGTGGTTCGCCCTCAAAAGGCAATTTAACTTCTCTGAAAACCTGACGGAAAAGTCGAATAAAAAACTCTCGATTGATTGTAAGAATATCCTGTCCTGCAAAAATCTCACGCAATCTTGTTAACTGCTTAAAGCACTGATAAAGGTAAGAACGCTGCAGAGGCTCATCTTTCAAGCGCTCAGCCAGAACTTCCATCAGCTTAGCCAGATAGGAAAAAAGAGAATCATTCTCCAACTTCTGGAAGATCAACTGATATAACTCACCACCCTTACGCAGCTTTTCTGCCGAAACATGAATCTGGTTCAAAAGCTGCATTTCTGCCATCAACTCCTCTGCAAAGCCCGGATTGACACTTTTCAGATAGATTGAGCTCAACAGATTTTTAACAGCTGTGTGATAAAACAACAGCTTACCATCCTCTTCTTTGATGTATCGCTGCATCTCTAACACAGCTTCTAAAAAGGAATAAACCGGCGCATTTTTCACAGGATACCCCATGGTGACATTCACCTTATCCACTTGCTCCGGTAGTGTATGTAGCACAGGAAAGAGCATCTGTTCATCTGGCAAAATCACAACTGTCTCCTCCCAAGCTTCACCAGCTGGAATTTTCTCCAAAATAGAACCTACCAAATTCGCCTGATTGGTCTTCAAAGGTGTTGCATAGGTCTTGATCTTTGCTTTTCTGTCATCAATCTGAGTAGGAATATGTTCTGGAAAAGTCGGCCCAAAGATCTTGTCCTTCTGATAATCACGGAAAAACAAACCAGCCTCTTGCACTTTATCGTCTAAATAATACCCGTCAATATCCCAGTAAATCTTAGCGCCAAAAGCGGTAATGTAATGCTTGATCAAAGCCTCCTCTGTTCCCGTGAAGGCATTGAAACCAATAAAATGATGCACTTTTTCAGGACGAGGAATACTATCCAGCGATTCTGCTACTTTTCTATACAGCATCCCAGAATAGGCCAAGCCAGATACGGCAAGTGAAGCTTGGAAACTGGTATAAAGTGGACTGAGCAATTGCCAGAACTTCAAAAATTTCTCCTGATGATCCCTATCCTGATTCACAAATGATGACCAAAATTGCCGAATTAAAGCAATCTGACTCTCGGTCAGAAAACTCAAGTCTGACTCCAATTCCTTGATTTCAGACAAATGATGGTAGAGTTTACCTGCATTCGCCATGAACTGATCCACATCATTGAAATCTTTAAGGATCATTTCTCCCCAGAAATAATAACGATCAAAAGTCTCGGCCTCTGGGTTGAGGTCCTGATACACTCGATACAATTCAAATATCAAGGTCAGATCATCAGCAGGTCGATTTCCTGCCAGTTCATAGAATATCTCTTCGATAGTTTTCACCTCGGGCATCCAAGTCGGTTCGCTAATCAAACTTCCCAGATGCTGGGTAAAAAACAATCCCGCTCTCCTATTCGGCAAAACGACGGTTACTTTTTGCAGATCAACTCCGCTTTCGAGGATCTCTTTTGCTGTATTTCTTAAAAAACTATGCATAGACTTCCTCGATTACTCCCGTTTCTAAATAACATAAATAGCCCTTGGTTGGCTTCTGAGATAATGTTGCCACCAATGACATGTATTCTCTCACTTGATTGGCGTAGCGACTTTGAGCCTCACCCGTTTTAAAATCCACGATTACTGCTTCGTCTTCATTTAGGATAATCCGATCTGGCCGTTTCTGCTTCCCTCCCGGAAGAAGAATTCCCTGCTCAGCCAATAAAATGCCTTTATTGCCGAACCATGAAGCAAAAAGCGAATCTGTAAATAGATGATCTAATTGTCGTTCTACTAGCTGCTTTTCTTCCTCGTTCAGTCTTCCTTCAAAATAAAATGACTGCAAATTCTGTAAGGCTGAAGCTTTGTCGGCAGACAATTCCAAGATCTCATGCACGATCAAGCCAAACTTCTGCTTCTTCCGCTGCTCCAATCCTTCCATCGAAAAATCAACAGCATATTTCTTGAGTGTGAGCACTTCAGCCCAATTTTTATAAGCCCAGCGAAGTTCTGGTGACTTCTTAGAGTGCAGGGTTTTCACCTGACTTTCAGGCCAATCGCCAAACTCAAAAACTTTTGACTCTGAGTCATAATGAGAGATCAAGCTCAAGTTAGCTTCAGCATCAGCATGGGATTGTACCAATTGCTGAAGCTGAATTTCCATCATATTCTGTGAACCGATTTTTTCTTTGTAAGGAATAAAACCGAAAAAGACATCCTCAGCTCTCGTGAGTGCCACATAAAGCATATTTAAGCTGTCTAGATAAGCCATGGTCGCTTCCTCAGCATAAGTAGCGTTGAAGTCAGAGTCTTTTAATTCTTTACCTAGTGTCAACGGAATAATTGCAGAAAGCCCTTTCTCCCGATCCTCAAATGGTGACCACACTACATTGCCCTTAGTAACATCAAAGATTGTCCACTTCAGAAATGGCATCACCACCACTTTAAACTGCAGACCTTTTGACTTGTGAATCGTCAGAATCCGCATGGCATTATGACCATCTGGAATTTTGACGGTTCGCTTAGTCTGATTGATTTCCCACCACTCCAAGAAACCGCTCAGGTCCGCCCGATTGTTCGCCGTGAAGTCATAAACAGCTTCTTTGAATCCTGAGATATAAGCCTTCTCAAGTCCCAACTCCATCAGTCCAAGAACTTTGATCAACTCCTCCAAAGCCTCCATCAGAGGCAGCTGAAGCATTAAAACTTCCTTTTCCTTGAATTGCTTAACCTGCTCTTCCAAAAAGGCAGGCATCTTATCCAAAGCAAACAATTCGTGGTCAACGGGCGCGTCCATTAGCACTGCCAGATAATACCACATGGTTTTATACTGAACTTTATCGGCAGGATTGTGCAAGTAATTGAAGCCAGAAACAAGGGCTTTCACCGAAGCTGCCTTGTTTAGATTCATAGACTCATCCGAAAGCACATCGAAGCTATAAGCAGTGTCTGGGTACTCCGCAGCGTAGCTCATCATGCAATCCGCTACCGCCTCACCCTCTGATCTTGTTCTCACAAGAAAAGCGATGTCCTCCAGCTCATATCCGTGATCCTGCAATTCCATAACCAAGTCAGGCAATTTTGACAGAACAACCTCGTCGAACTTACCCTCCTCTTCTTCATCTTTAGGATCGATGAATTCCAGTTTGACTTTTCCCTTGAATTCAGACTTTTCCTTTTTGGGAGAAATCTTCTGAAAGGAATCGGAATAAGCTTGGGATAGAATGTGGGGGTCTACCACTCCATAGCTTGTGGTCAATACCTGCTCCATTGCCTGTGGTAGAGCTTTAAAAACCGCGTTATTGAAATTGATAATATTAGGAAGGCTACGGAAATTCGTGTCCAAATTTTCCAATTGTATATTGTCCTTTCCGATTTCATCCTCCACCTGCGAAAGCAACAATTTCATCTCACCACCACGCCAGCGATAGATCGATTGCTTCACATCGCCTACCAGCAAGTTGGTCTGACCTTGACCAAGAGAGTTTTCTAGCAAGGGTTTGAAACTATCCCATTGAAACCCCGAAGTATCTTGAAACTCATCAATCAGGTAGTTTTTATATTGATTCCCTACTTTTTCATAGATGAAAGGTGTATCATTTCCTTTGGTGATTTCCTTTAGAAATTCATTCGCATCAGAGATAAGTAGAATATTTTCCTCGTCTTTGATCAGAGTAAGTTCATCGAGCAGATTCCTGAAAACCCCATAGACATAACTGTTTTTGGCAATGGCTTGAAGCGTATTCCACTTGCCTGTCAATACCAGAATTTGATGCAATATTTGGTTTAAGCCTTGATCGTAAGCAGATAGAATAGAATCGGTTTGCTTACTCGTTTTGGTATGCCAGCTTTCGGGGTTATCAATTTTGGCTATTGTCGCTGGCGTAAGCTCAGGAAGTGGGTTTGTTCGATCTCCAAGCTTGTCAAGTACTTTGATAAATCCTCTATTAAAATCTGACCATTCCAAACCATTTGAAAGACGAATAGCTTCCGCTTGCTTGCCTAACTCTTTTGATAAATTGACAATTTCATTTTTACGCTCTCGGACAAAAGACTGTAGTAAAGTAATATTTTCCTCATCCTTCATAAACTCCTTAATTTCAGGAGCATATTTTTTAAAATCTTCCTGAAAAATCTGCTGACCAAGACCACGGATATTACGTCTGATGTCCCAGGATTTTCCATTTTGAATTTGCTCGTAGGCATAATCTACCAGCCACTTGTGAAGAAATTCATCCTCCATCACGAGCATCACCACCCGATCTACTACACGCTCCAACACTGCAGTTTGTTCCAATTCCACATCAAATTTGGCATTCAGATCAATCTCTCTCGCAAAGGCTCGCACTACTTTTTGGAAGAAACTATCGATGGTACTGACAGAGAATCTTCCATAATCATGAAGTATCGCAGTAAGCGTCTGCTGAGCCAATAATTTTAGACCAGATTCATCAACGCCAAGCGAACTCATCAATTCGAAATCCATTTTTTCTTCAGGATTCACTTGATTTCGTAGTCTTTTCAGCTCCTCTACAATCCGCTCCTTCATCTCCTGAGTGGCCTTATTCGTAAAGGTCACCGCGAGGATTTGCTTAAAAGCATGCGAACTTTGTAGTGCAAGTTTGAGATACTCCAGCGTCAGCGTGTAGGTCTTGCCCGAGCCAGCGGAGGATTTGTAAATGATGAAAGGTTTCTGATCCATAGGTAAAAAGTAATGGAACTAAGATAAGGAAGGGAGTCAGTTTATAGGCAATCAGAAATTAAGTTTGACAAAAATTGTCGGGATATTAATCAAGTATTTTAGTACCGCATTCAAAATCAAACCCTTGGAATTAGCTCTGAATTATCGATCTTTTGGATTAGAAAACCCATAACCTATGAACAAACCTATTTACCTCACAGCCTTGCTATGGCTATGCTTCACAGTGACATCACTCGCCAACGACGGCTACAAACTTTGGCTGGACTACCGGCCCATCAGCAATTCACAATTAAAATCTCACGTCGAACCTCTTCTTAACGAAATCTACTTCTACGGCGACAACCCCACATACCAAGCCATCAAAAATGAGTTGAACCTGGCTTCTCAAAAGATGCTAGGAAAAGTTCCTATTTATTCAAAAGACAGGCTTCAAAATACGAAGCTTTGGATTGGTACGCGCGAACAACTTTCACAAACACTTTCACTTGATCAACAAAGCAAAATCAAGGCACTTGGAGAAGATGGATACTGGAGAGGAAATATAGAATTGGATGGAAAATCCTTCTACGCGATTATTGGAAACCAACCAGTCGGCGCGCTTTACGGAGTCTATAATTGGCTAAATTCTATTCAAAGCAACACTTTCGACAAAACCATTGAATTAGCTGATAATCCGAAAATTAAAATTAGAATGCTAAATCACTGGGACAATTTAGATCGTACTGTCGAAAGAGGTTATGCAGGTTTCTCGATCTGGGATTGGCACAAGCTTCCAGGCTATGTGGATCCTCGCTATACGGACTATGCCAGAGCCAATGCATCCATTGGGATCAATGCCGTGTCGCTGACTAATGTGAATGCTAATGCATTGATTTTGACAACGGATTTCATGAAGAAAGTGAAGGTGTTGGCAGACATTTTCAGACCATATGGAATCAAGGTTTACCTCACTGCTCGCTTTTCTGCTCCTATCCAGATTGGTGGCTTGAAGACTGCTGATCCGCTAGATCCAGAAGTGAAAGCTTTCTGGAAAAAGAAGACAGATGAGATCTATTCTTTCATTCCTGATTTTGGAGGATTTTTGGTCAAAGCAAATTCGGAAGGCCAGCCAGGGCCACATGAATATGGGAGGAATCACGCCGAAGGAGCTAATATGTTAGCCGAGGCACTCGAACCACATGGCGGGGTATTGATCTGGAGAGCTTTTGTCTATTCCCATGAAGACGATGTAGATCGGCACATGCAGGCAAATAATGAGTTCGGGCCATTGGATGGGCAATTCAAAGACAATGTTATCATCCAAATAAAAAACGGCGCAATTGACTTTCAGCCGCGGGAACCTGTTCACCCACTATACGGCGCCATCACCAAAACCAATGTGGGTATGGAGTTCCAAATCACTCAGGAATACCTAGGACAAGCTACAAACCTCGTTTTCCTCGCTCCTATGTGGGAAGAAGTACTGAAGACCAAAACCTTTCGGCCTACTCCAACAACGACAGTAGCTAGTATTCTCGAAGGAAAGGAAAGCGGACAAAAGCTTACCCTTATCGCCGGAGTATCCAATATCGGAACAGATCAAAACTGGACTGGACATCTATTTGGACAATCAAACTGGTATGCATTCGGTCGTCAGGCTTGGGATCCAAGCCTGGAATCCAAGCAAATCGCTGAAGAATGGATCAAACTGACGTTCGGCACTAAGCCTGAAGTCCTGAGCAAAGTCGAAGAAATCATGCTCGAATCCCATGAAGCTGCCGTGGATTATATGACTCCGCTCGGTTTGCATCATATCATGGGCAGAAGTCATCACTATGGCCCAGGACCTTGGGTGATGGGCGGAAGAGCAGACTGGACTGCTCCTTATTACCATCAGGCAGATAGTCTGGGAATTGGCTTTGACAGAACTAGCAATGGAAGTGGAGCTCTGGAACAATACGCTCCAGAAGTGGCTAAGGCTTGGTCTGATCCACATGAGATTCCTGAGAAGTATTTGCTTTGGTTTCATCATGTTCCATGGGATTTCGAGATAAAAGACGGCAATACGCTATGGGATGGAATTGCCTATCATTACGATCGAGGAGTGAAAGAAGTGCGAAAAATGCAGCAAACTTGGGCTAGTTTGGAATCGGAGATTGATCCAGCTCAATTCGACCATGTACGACAGCTTCTAGAAGTTCAGGAAACAGAGGCAGAATGGTGGAGAAATGCTTGTTTGCTATACTTCCAGACTTTCTCAAAACGACCTTTCCCGGCAGATATCGAGCAACCAGAAGGAGATTTGGAGTATTATAAGAGTTTGATGTTCCCAAATGCGCCGGGGATTTAGAGATAAAAAATTTGAAACCTATAATTTGAAATTCCTTCAAAATTCATCATTCGATGTTTGATATTCATTATTGAAAAAAGTCGAATGATGAATTCTTAATTTCGAATAATGAAGTATGTTTAGCACTTATTAGCTTTTGTTTTATTGAATGGAAAGATACACTATCCCCGCCAACACTCGCATAGGACACATTCATCTAAAAGTTTCCGATCTTCAGCGATCGCTGGATTTCTACCAAGGTTTGTTAGGCTTTGAATTGGTGGCTATGTATGGTCAGGATGCTGCATTTATTTCTGCTGGTGGATATCATCATCACATAGGTCTGAATACTTGGCAGAGCAAAGGCGGAAAGCCAGCTCCCAAAAACACAGCGGGACTTTTCCATACGGCTATAGTGTTACCGACCCGACGTGATTTAGCGGTGCTTTTAAAAAGACTAGTGGATGCCAGCTACCCGCTGACAGGTGCTGCGGATCATGGTGTATCAGAAGCATTGTACTTAGATGATCCGGATGAAAATGGTGTTGAACTGTATTGGGATAGGCCAAGAGAGGAATGGCCATTGAACCCTGATGGCAGTATTCAGATGTACACGAGGCAATTGGACATCAATGGATTGATGGCAGAGATATAATCCAAAACTTTAATAACTTACCATTATAATTTAGCAGAACTTTTAATGAGCAGAATTCACCTTTTTGAATTGGAAGATCAGAAATGGTTTCCTGGTTTTATCAGAAACTACGGAACAGACTTCCTTCAATTTTTGGCGAATAAAACAAGGATGTTTGTCCCATTAATCCCGTGGATGGAGAAGGGATTAACTGCTTCAAAAAACTCAAAAATCATAGATTTAGCATCAGGCGGCGGAGGAGGAATTCTCTCGCTGAATAAGGAAATATTGGAATCTAATCCTGAAGTCTCTATTCTACTGACTGATTTTTTCCCCAATCTAGAAGCCTTTCAGCACACATGTTCCCAAGCTTCTAACATCAATTTTTCCAAGGAATCAATTGATGCTAGAAAAGTCCCAGAAATCCTAACAGGTTTGCGCACGCAGTTCCTTTCACTTCATCATTTTCAACCAGATGATGCTGTAAAAATCTTAGAAAACGCCATAATCTCCAATCAACCCATATTCATAGCTGAAGGTCAGGAAAGAGCTATTCCAAGTTTTCTTGCGATGTTTTTCTCGCCGATCACAGTTCTGTTGACTACTCCATTTATCCGGCCTTTTTCATTAGGAAGATTGCTTTTCACTTATTTGATCCCCATTGTCCCTGTTTTCGTTTGGTGGGATGGCATGGTTTCCTGCCTGAGAACCTACTCAGTAGAAGAAATGAATCAGCTGGTAGCCAAAGTTGAAGGCAAGGAAAAGTTCGCCTGGGACATAGGCAGAATCAAATCAGGGCCTACTCATTTGCTGTATTTGCTTGGAACGCCCAAAATCTAGATTCTGTCAGAAATCCAATTCACAATCAGTTTCATCACTTCCTCCTTGTCCAGATCATTGATCAATTCATGATAGCCACCAGGAAAAAACTGAAGTGTTTTATCAGTAGAATTAGCTTTTTCATAAAGCAATTCAGATCCTTTTGGATTAGTCAATCCATCATCGGAACCGTGAATCATTAAAAATGGAAGTGCAAATTTCGAAGCATTTTTTTGAATGAAACGCATCATTTGAAGCAATTCGTAGCCAGTTCTTGCAGGAATAGCCTCGGTATAAATCAATGGATCATTCAGGTATTTTTCTACTTCAGCAGGAATTCTGGATACTTTTTGAGCATCAAGTTGAAGCGCTTTTAGCCTTGGCAGATACTTACTCACAAGGCTAGAAACGGCAATAAGAAGTTTCGATGTCCCCTCCGCCTCTTTAATGGCTGGAGAACTCAAAATCAACCCCGCTGTAACTGGTTTATATTTTAAGGCATATGCTGCGACTAAGCCTCCTCCCATGCTATGTCCATAGATAAATGCTGGAACTCCTGGAACGTAAGTTTTCACCTTTCCAAAAAGCGCGTCAATATCTTTCAGGTAATCCTCATAGGACTCAAAATAGGCAGTTGGCTTATCAATTGCCGACTTCCCATGCCCTCTCCCATCAAAAGTAAAAACTGAAATCCCGACTTCATTCAGCTTTTCTACCAAATGCAAATACCTAGCGCTATGCTCACCCAGACCATGAACAAGGAGTAACGACGCCTTTGGCGAATCAATCATCCAAGCTTGGAGGTACAACTCTTGATTGTCATGAGTTTTATAGGAAGTTTCGAGGTGATTCATGGGGTACTTGATTTCGGGTTTGGAATGATAAGTTGCACAGAAAATCGAAAGCTAAAAAATGGCTGCTTATAAATTCAAAGACTTTCAATTGAAACAATAACTAATCTCGACTCCTCTAGACCTGACAATCGTAATTTCTAGGTAATTGTCAGGCTGAGCGAAGTCGAAGACCAATTTCCTAAATATGATTAGCAAAACTTAACTTACCATTAACTTCTATTCGATTGCATTTTCTTAAATTGGTCCTACTATAATTGGTAGAATTTCCACCAATTTTTCTAACCAACTAATTTCAAGAAAATGAAAAAGATATTATTTCTCACAGGCGATTTTGCAGAAGATTATGAAACTATGGTACCAGTGCAGATGCTGGAGATGGTAGGATATGAAGTGCATTCTGTTTGTCCTGGAAAGAAAAAAGGAGAAACCATCAAAACAGCCATTCATGACTTTGAAGGTGATCTAACATACACTGAAAAGCCAGGCCACAATTTTATGCTGAGCTACTCTTTTGATCAAGTAGATGTGGATGATTATGTGGGCTTGGCGATTGCCGGAGGCCGCGCGCCAGAATACCTTCGTTTAAACCAGAAACTTCTGGAGATTGTGAAGCATTTCTTCGACACCAATAAGCCCGTAGCTGCAGTTTGTCATGGGATTCAAATCCTTACTGCTGCTGGAGTGGTAAAAGGCAGAAAACTCACTGCTTATCCTGCAGTAGGCCCTGAAGTGACTATCGCAGGTGGAGAATTTCAGGACATTCCTGCAACGGATGCTTATGTTGATGGCAACTTGGTAACCTCACCAGCATGGCCAGGTCATCCAGCCTGGATTCGTGAGTTTCTAAAAGTACTGGGAGCAAAGATTGAGATTTGATAATATGTTTGGTGTCCGATGACCGTCACAAACATCATGAGCCCTTTCAGGATTATCCAGAAAGGGCTTTTTTTAACATTAGAAAATGATTTGATTAAATTTATAGAAAGTCCCAAGTTAACCTTTAACAATAACCACCCAACCTCATGTTTAAAAATCACTTAAGATTACTTGTTATTGCGCTCCTGCTTCTCAGTGACGGAGCATTGGCACAGGCACTCCACCATGAACAGACCAAGCTTTCTCCTGAACGCTTAGTGCGCTATGACAACTATTTACAGAAAGAAATCGATGAAGGCAGACTAGCCGGTGCAGTCACTTTGATTTATAAGAATGGCGAACAAGCGCATCAAAAGACCTTAGGATATAGTGACTTGGATACCAAAGCTCCGATGAAAGCAGATCAGATTTTCTACATCCAGTCAATGACAAAACCTATCATCACGACGGCTTTCATGATGCTATACGAAGAAGGTCATTTTCTATTGAATGATCCGGTATCTAAATACATTCCAGAATTTAAGGATGCGATGGTTGCTAAAGATGCCAAACTGGGAACGGCCGGTGGTTTGGAGCCTTTGGATTCGCCAATTCGAATCCATCAACTAATGAGTCATACAGCTGGTCTATCACATGGTTTAGGACAGTCTGAAGTAGATAAGGAAGTACTCCAGGGCATTTATTATGTAGATCATCCAGATATCAAGTCCCGAGTGGAGGCTTATGCAGGTCTTCCTCTCTATGCACAGCCAGGTGAGCGCTGGTATTATTCAGCCGCTCCCGATATTTTGGCTCGATTGATCGAAGTGTTTTCTGGAATGACAGCAGATGAGTTTTTACAAAAACGACTACTAGGCCCATTGGGCATGTCGGACACCAGATACAATCTAAATGAGGAGCAGGCCAGCCGTATGGCAACTTTACACAGCTATGACAAGTCAGGAAAATTGATTGTCGCTCCTCGACAAACTCCAACATCGGGAAATAAAGTTTTTGCTGGTGCAAATGCTTTATTCAGCACGGCGCATGATTACGCGAGATTTGCACTAATGATGAGTAATGGAGGGGAATTGGAAGGTAAAAGGTATCTAAGTCCAAAAACAGTGGAAATCATGACGATCAATCAGATAGGAGATATCCAAAGAGAACCAGGTCAGGGTTTTGGATTTGGGTTTGGAGTAACAACCAATTTGGCTGACACGAAATCCTTGGGATCGGTAGGAACATATTATTGGAGCGGCGCATACTGCACCTATTTCTTTATTGATCCTAAAGAAGATCTAATTTCCATTCTTATGACTCAAACAGCTCCTTTCAGCGGATTCTACGACCAAAAAATGAGACAGATGGTTTATCAAGCAATAGAATAGAAAGATAGTATTTAGTCGTTAGTAGTAAGACATTAGCCTTAGAAAGTAGATGTTGGATATCCGAACAAGAGTGACTGCTTTCACAGCAGTAGTCTCGTAAACCTCAATCCTATTTGAGTTTGCACCCAATCTCATTCTCTCAACTCTAGTATCTAGCTACTAACGTCTCCCTTAGGGTATCCAATTATTCTTACCGAAATTTGGCTTCCTTTTCTCCAAAAAGGCATTTCTACCCTCTACCGCCTCATCTGTTCCATAAGCCAAGCGAGTTGCTTCTCCAGCAAAAACCTGCTGACCAACCATACCATCATCAGTCAGGTTCATCGCAAATTTCAGCATCTTGATAGAAGTTGGCGACTTAGCCAAGATCTCCTGCGCCCAGTCATAAGCAGTTGACTCCAATTCAGCATGAGGAATCACAGCATTTACCATCCCCATTTCGTAGGCTTCCTGAGCTGAATAGTTTCTTCCCAGAAAAAAGATCTCACGAGCTTTCTTTTGCCCAACCATTTTGGCCAAATAAGCAGAACCATAGCCACCATCGAAGCTAGTCACATCTGCATCCGTTTGCTTGAAAATCGCATGCTCTTCACTCGCCAAAGTCAGATCGCAGACCACATGCAGAGAATGTCCTCCTCCTACTGCCCAACCCGGCACCACTGCAATCACCACCTTTGGCATAAAACGAATCAAGCGCTGCACTTCCAAAATATTCAATCGGTGATAACCATCTTCGCCCACATAGCCTTGCTTGCCTCTAGCTTTTTGATCTCCACCTGAGCAAAATGCCCAGCCTCCATCTTTTGCAGAAGGCCCTTCCCCACTCAATAGCACTACACCAATAGAAGTATCTTCTTGGGCATCATAAAAAGCATCATACAATTCTGCCGTAGTTTTCGGGCGAAAAGCATTTCTTGTTTCTGGGCGATTGAAGGCGATTCTTGCCACGCCATCGCATTTTTTATAGGTGATATCTTCGTATTCTTTTGCTGTGATCCAGTTCATAACTTCCGATTTGGTTAAAAATCTAATTCTTTTGCAAGATAACAGCCTTCCCTGAATTTTGAACTTAGATTATTACCTTCGGGAAAGCCATTATCAAGCACAGCTCAAATGTTTCAACTTAGCTTCGGCAAACACAGATTTCAGACAAAAGAAAACTTTGAATTTGGAAACAATGATTTTCCTGACTTTGCCCTAGCCGCTTTTCAATTCTGCCAGGATTGGCTTTCAGGTCAAAACTCTTTTGTGCAGCAAACCTCAGGCTCAACAGGAACGCCTAAGAATATTGAAATTTCGAGATCTCAGATGATCGCTAGCGCAGAAGCGACCCAGGCTTTTTTCCAAACTAACCAAAACACCAAGCTTCTTTGCTGTCTTGATCCTAGCTATATCGCTGGCAAAATGATGCTTGTACGAGCGATGGTTTGGAATTGCAGAATCGAATTGTGCGAACCTAAGTCTAATCCACTGTTGGAGATAAATGAGATTCCTGATTTTGTGGCGATGGTTCCACTGCAAGTAGAAGCCTGTTTACTGCACAAAACTTCATTAGAAAAGCTAAAAAAAATCAAGCAGCTTATCATCGGTGGAGCTCCGGTCAGTGCTAGCTTGAAGCATCAACTTGTCAGTCAGGGTATCTTAGCTTACCAGACTTATGGCATGACCGAGACAGTTTCTCATATCGCCTTGGCCAAAATTGAACATGGAGAATTGATCTATAAACTACTCCCCAAAGTTGAATTTGGTGTGGACAAGAGAAAAGCACTTTGGGTGAAATCTGCTTCAAGTAATGATGAACTGGTTCAAACAAATGATCTGATTGAGTTAGTTGATGACAATTCCTTTCGATGGCTTGGAAGGGCTGACTTCGTTGTCAATTCTGGAGGAATTAAGCTTCACCCAGAGCTTTTGGAAGCAAAAGCTGAAGACACTATGAATAGCTTTTTTCCCAACTCATCATTTTTCTTTTTTGGGATGTACGACGAGAAACTCGGAGAGAAATTATGTTTGGTGATTGAATCAAAAGATGATTTAGATAATTCAAGCAAGCTTTTCGAAAAATTGAAGCTGATCTTAGAAAAATATGAAGTCCCTAAAAACATTTTTGTAATCTCTGAGTTTTCAAGGTCAAGCACTGGAAAAGTAAACAGACCGAAAACCATACTAAACTTATGAAACTGGCATTTTTAAGCCTTCTATTTTTTATGAATATCTCTCAAGTACAAAGTAATTTGGGAACCATAGAACTGCACATTTCTGAAACCAATTCAGATAACGGGGTGATTCAGCTGCTTATTTTTGACCAAAGCAAAGGCTGGCCAGAATCACTTGACCATGCCTGGGAGATGGTGAGACTCCCAATTGAAAAGGGTATTGCTAGGAAGACCTTTAAAGATGTACCTGCTGGGAACTATGCTATTACCGTATTCCATGATCATGACGAGGACGGAGCAATACGAAAAAACAAAGTAGGCTATCCATTGGATGAATTTGGCTTTTCCAATAATCCCAGTCTGGTTTTCGGCATCCCTTCTTACGAAAAAAGCAGTAAAAAAGTAAATCCAGGAAAAGTCACTCTTTTTGAAATTGAATTGCGCTAAGAAATTTTGAGCTAAAAGACCTACTTTTGCAGCGATGAAAAAGAGTAACGACCACACTAGCGGAATCGTAATTGAATTCGATTCAGGAATAATCCCGGCTCCTTATAGTCATGTATACAGACTTTCACTAGACTGGAGCAACGCTGAACTGCTCGCAGAACTTGAACTGCATTATACTGACAGAGAAGATTTGACAGAAGATGAGATCCTCGATGAAGGATTCACTGCAAATGATGATTTCAGTTTCAAAGGCAGTCTTGATTCAGTTTGGAAAAAGGTGGTTTCTAAAGAGTTTGAAAAAGTAAAATGGAGTGGTAGACAATTAGAAGATGGAGGTCTCAACCTTGCCGCAATTGAAGATGGCAAGACAAGTTCTGCAAAAGCTCCTGCAGATCAGGAAGCTTGGCAAATGCTAGCTCAAGATGTCATCCAGGCTATCTATGAGACTTCTCAGAAAGAAGCTCCACTTACAGTCAACTACCGTCAAGTAACCAATGAGAACAGTCTTGACTGCTCTATCACGATGAATTTCTCCAATCGAGAAGCAGTTTTAGTGTCCAATAAGGAGTCAAAAGTTATTAACTGGGAATATGCTGTGCAACTGATGAAGCTAGTGTTTTCTCCGGATTACAACTATGAGATCGCCAAAGAAACAGCAGGTACCAAACGTGGTTCATACATCGAATGCGGAGATGGCTACTGGCATGAACTTGGAAAGGGAGTGATCAACATTGACACCTCTTTTGATGCAGTTGGAATGATAAAAGATGGATTTGAAAATCTAATTGAAGAATAAAAACTAGCCTTCATATTGCAATTAAGAACCTGATTCGCTTAACTTTAGAGAGAACGAATCAGGTTTTTTTATGGAAAAAGGAAAAATTTTTATAAGCTATCGTCAAAGCGACACACAAAGTGAGGCCAGTAGACTCAAAGAAGACCTGGTGGAAGTCTTTGGAGAGGAAAATGTTTTTTTCGATATAGAGACCCTTGAGCCAGGGTTAAACTTTGCCGATGCCATCGAAAAAACACTTAGCCAAAGCAAAGTGGTTTTGGTGATGATTGGCCCAACTTGGGCGGAGGTAAAAGACGAAGAAGGAAACCTGCGTCTATTCAAAGAAAATGACTGGGTAAGAAGAGAAGTAGCAATGGCGCTTTCCATGGAAGGCGTGCGAGTGGTGCCCGTTCTAATCAAAAAAGCAATCTTGCCATCAGCTAGCCAACTTCCAGATAATATCAAAGAATTGGCTGGAAAACACTGGAAAGAGATTTCTATCTCTCGATGGAAATATGACGTAGGAGTTCTAATCAAATCAATAGAACAGGTCATTCCAAAGATTAATAAAACTGAGCCCAAACCTGATCCAATTCGAAGACCTGTACCCAAGCCGCCTAAAAGTTGGTGGGCTAAAAATTACCTTTGGGTTTTAGGCGTCTTTGTAGCATTTCTTATCATTGGTTTGATTCCTGATGATGAACCTTATTATGACGATCCTATAGATTCTAACAGAGAATATGTAACCGATGATTTCAATCAGGAGGCTAGCGCTCAGTTATCAGAAGATGGTCCGCTAAATGTCCAAGGGAATTGGGTAGTTTATTCCAATGGTCAAATTGTCAGCAGTTTTGTAATGAATCAGTACCCGGAAGAAATTCAATTTGTCGAGTATGATGTAAACGGTTCAAATGTTGGAACAGGAACAGGGTCTATCTCCGGGAACACACTTTACTTAGATTATTACAATAGTTACTACGACTCATATGGAGAGTTCATTCTCAAAACCAGTAATGGAGGTCGATCTTGGGAAGGAACATTGAAAGTCGTAGGCTCCAATCAGGAATTGACAGCAGCACTTAAAAGAAATTAGCCTTTAATCTGACGTAGATCAGCTCGAATATCAGAGATCATTTCCCCAAGATCTTCCAAAGTCAAAGGCTTCTTCTTATCTCCTGGATTTGGGAAATCTGTACTGATAAAAGCTTTGGCTTCCCAAACCTCCACCACATCCTCTCCCTTAATCTCATAAGGCTTGTATTGCTCATTATCAGAAACCAAATAGAGTTTACCATTGTCACTTAAGTAGTTGAAAACACGCTTGTAAACCACACCTTCCGAATCAGAGACAAGCACATAGGTTTTGCCGCTTTTGATATCCTTCAGCTGATCTACATAAGCTCCTATGACAATTGTACCAGAAGTCAAGGGAAGCATCGAATCTCCTGCCAGTTCGAAGGCCCTGTATGTTGCCTGTTTAGATAGCGTAGGAATCTGGAACTGAGGAAGACTTTCCATGTATTCAGTATCTGCAAAACCATTTAGATAGCCAGCTGAAGCCTTATGCCCTACCAGAGTGATGTTCTCCTTCTCATCCTCATCACAGGCAATCGTAAGAATATTGATTCCTCTTTTCTGAATTGCCTTTCTGCCCTTGCCTTCTATATCATGATTGAGCAGCTCTTCCAGCCCTACCTCTAGCACATCAGATATCTTCCCAAGTGTCAACAACTTTGGTTCAGATCTACCATCTTCATAGGCAGATATCATAGTCCGCTGTACAGCTAGTTGATCCGCTAGCTCAGTCTGAGTTATTCCTTTTTGCTTGCGCAAAAAGCGAAGGTTAGACGCTAGATATTTCATGCTGAGTATAAATAAAAGTTATGATCTTCTGGGCTAGCAGCTGCAGGAAAAAACGGATTCATATTCAAAGCAGTGCTCCGTCTTCTCTCCATACGTTCTTTAATCTCATCGATAATTTCTCCGACAGGCTTGGGGCCATTTACCAGCAAATAACCGTATTGCGGTTTTGCCTCGTCTTCGATGAAAAATTTTACTTGACAATTGCCTGAAGCCAAAGTCTTTGTCGTAATGCTGATTTTTTCCTGGTTTTCCATAGTCGATTCTTTTAACATCAGCTAATATATAAATGTTGTTTTTATAAACATATCAATGAATGAAAAATCAACATATTGTCTGACAGAGATTGTCAAGTCAAAACTTTTGTAGCTCAAAACAGTAAGATTATGTAGCAGAACAATCTTTTTCAGTGAAAAACTGTATAGACATATCCTTTATCTGCTACTCAGTACTCCATTTGACCGCTTAGCCATTTATCACTCCCAAATCGTAGCGCAAGTCCGTTACTTTGTAGTTGATAAAACAAGCCACCGCAAAAGGAGTATTCTTTCTTTATAGCAAAGGAAAGATTTTAGGATTTATTCAATTACCAATGATGATGAAAAACTATATATACCTGTTAATCATATTTTTAAGTATTTCTCAAGTCACTGCGCAGACCTATTCGATCAAGGGAAAAGTAAAGCAAGCAGGTACTGAGATCACCATCCCGAATGCAACTGTTTTAGTCCAAAATCTGCCTGATTCTGTGCAAGTAGAAGGAATGATTTCAGATTTGGATGGGGAATTCGAGATTAACGGTATCAAGACTGGTGAGTACTTGCTAAAAATTCAATACCTAGGATTCGAAAATCTCTATAAATCTATCCATGTGACTCAGGATATGGACTTAGGAGTATTAGGTCTTAAGGAATCAGCAACGGATTTAGATGAGGTGACCATTAGCGCAAGAAGAGCACAGGGCGAACAGAAAGGTGACACTACACTATATAATGCTGATGCTTTCAAAACCATGCAAGACGCCAGTGCCCAAACCTTAATCCAAAAGCTTCCTGGTGTAATATCCCAAGATGGCTCCTTACAGGCTCAAGGAGAAGCGATCACTCAGGTCTTGGTAGATGGAAAACCTTTCTTTGGTGGTGATGTAAACACTGCACTGCAAAATCTCCCAGCAGAGGTTATTCAGGGTATTGAAATATTCGATCAAAAAAGTGATAAAGCCCTCCTCAGTGGATTTGATGATGGTGAACGGATGAAAACCATCAACATCATCACAAAACCTGATAAGCGAAAAGGGCAATTTGGAAAAGCTACGGCAGGCTATGGCACCGATGATAATTATTTGGTAGGAGCAAGTATTAACGCCTTCAATGAAGACCAGCGTATAACCTTTACGGGACTTAGCAATAACATTAATGTGTTGGATTATTCCAGCGATGCGAATTCACAGAGCAACAATCGTCCTCAAAATGGCATTATCACCACAAATATTCTTGGTGTGAATTATTCCGATAATTGGGGTGAAAAAATAAAAATATCTGGTAGTTATCAATTTAATCACCGTAAAAACAATGACCAATCTAGCCTAGCCAGAGAATATGTAACTGGCTCTTCGTCAGATCAAGTCTACACAGAAGACAGTCGAGAAACGCGAACCAGACAGGATCATCGCTTTGATATGAGGTTGGAATACAACATCAATGAGAATAACCGAATTCTTTATCGTCCTAGAATCTCAGCTAGCTTCGAAACAGAAAACTCAGGGTTCTTTGGACAAAGTGTCAATTCTGATGGTCCACTAAACCAGACTGAAAATATCCGAACTGCTGACAATCAGGATTACGATATGTTTCATCGTCTTTTTTATAGCCACAAATTCGGAAAAGCAGGCAGAAGTCTAACGCTTAGTGCCAACACTGGAAGTCATGCCAACAATGACGATGCTTATAGAACGGCAACCAATATTTACTACCAACCAACTGAGCGTACCGAAATAATCAATCAAAACATCACCCGTGACAGATCTGGAAATGACTGGGAAACAGGCATTTCATACACAGAACCATTAGGAAAAAATGGGCAATTGGAATTAGAATATGAAGTGGGTAATAGATTTAACGACTCGGACCAATTGACTTTTGATATCTTAAATGAAGACTTTAACAATCCTGACCTTGCGCTTGACACAGCTTTAAGTAACTCTTTCGAGAGTAAATACCTGAGACATGAAGTGGAGCTAGGATACCAATACCAGTTGGAAAAATTAAAATTCCAAGCAGAACTAAAGCATCAAAATGCAACTCTTAAAAATGATCAGTTTTTTCCAGCAGCAGGTACAATAGACCGTACTTTCAAGAGCTTTATGCCAACTGTTCGTTTTGATTATGAAATCTCGGATAACACAAATTTTGAACTCGACTATGATACAGATGTGGATGCACCTTCGGTAGGTGACCTTCAAAATGTGATAGACAACTCAAACCCATTGCAACTAAAAACTGGTAATCCAAATCTAGAGCAATCATATTCTAATAGACTTAGGCTGCGATTCCGAAGTAATAACCCTGAGAATGATCGTTCATGGTTTGTATTTGCACAGTACAACCTCGTAAAGAATGCGGTATCCAACAGTACTTTTACTGCAGAGGAACCTACAGAATTGCCAGGTGGAATTATTTTGGAAAAAGGATCACAACTGTTTAGACCTGTGAATTTGGATGGATACAGAGACTTCAGATCTTGGGTAAGCTATGGTATTCCACTTGACTTTGTCAAATCCAATTTCAATATCAATGGCGGGTTCAGTAGTACCAAAAGACCTGGTCAGATAAATGATCAATTGAGTTTCAATAACTCCTCTCGAATCAGTACAGGCGTGTCATTAAGCTCTAATATCTCAGACCAAATTGACTTCAATATATCTACTCGTCTTTCATTCAATGATGTAGAAAACACGCTAAATTCTAGCCTAAACAACAAATATTTCAATCAGCGTTCAAGACTGAATTTTAGCTGGATTATTTGGGAAGGATTTGTCTATAGATTGGATATCAATCATCAGTTGAATTCTGGACTTTCTGAAGGTTACGATGCAAATGTGATCTTAATGAATATGAGTATTGGTAAAAAAGTATTCGGGAATCAGCGAGGAGAAATATCTCTGAATGTCTATGATCTACTGGGCCAAAATAGATCTGTGTATAGAAATGTCACTGATGCTTATGTAGAAGATGGTCAAAACAATGTAATGCAACGTTATTTTATGCTGTCCTTCTCTTACAATATCCGTCACTTCAACAAAGGAACGAGTATGGATGATTACAACGAGATCTACAATTAATTAGTAGACTGTAGACTACGAAAAAGAGGCTGATGGATAACCCATCAGCCTCTTTTTGCTTATCTTTTTCTTGCACTTAAGCTAAGAGCAATTCACATTCAGCGATGCATTTACGACATGAATCAGCACAGGCTTTACAGGCATCATGCTCATGTTTTTCACATTCACTGGCGCAGTTGTAGCAAGCATCCATACATTGTTGCATAGCTATAGCGCGATCCAGCGAGCTGCTTTCTGAGGCAGAAATACAATCTTTGCAGGCATCTATGCATCGCTCACAGAGCAAAATGCATTGTTCCATTCCTTTCATTTTTTGACATGATTCAATGCAGGCAAGGCAGTCAGCAATACATCGCTCACAAGCTACTATGCAATTGTTTTTTATTTGCGTTATTGAGTTCATAGGACAAAATTTTAGTGTAGAATATCTTCTTATGAGAAGTCTAGGATAGCTTAAATTATTTCAAAACCTAAGGGTGAATTATCCCTAATTATAGCCTCTCGGCATAATGAGTCCCAAAAAACAAGCCAGTAAGTGATAGCTACTCAGCGAGTCCTTTAAGCTAAATTCAGCTTCATATCCTAAATATTCATTTTTGCAGACGGGGCATAATAGTCTCAGTATGGGGATGCAGGAAACAAAACATATAGCTGATAAAATTAAATCGCGCTGATGCCAATAGTAATGGAAAAATGGACCTCCATAAAACCTAAAACGCAGCAGAAGATCAGTCGTTTTCCTTTACTTTTCTTAGGTGTCGAGCCCTCGACACGAGCCATAATGTATAGTCCAGGATAATTTGCTTTCTTCTACAAGAAACTTTCCGAGGCATTTTTCTATTAGCATGAAAGGAAAGAGCAAACCTATATTTTGCAAGCACCTTTTACCACAACAAATTGACCGCTATTTTGAAAACGACCAAACCATATTCCCTACTCGACCTTGCCATTATCCGTGAAGACTTTGATGCCAAAGATGCTTATGAAAGAAGCATGCAAGTTGCCCAGATGGCCGAGAAACTTGGCTACACCCGAATGTGGCTAGCCGAGCATCACAACATGGCAAATGTAGGCAGCTCATCACCCCAAGTTCTAATCGGATTTTTAGCCAATGGCACTTCTACCATCCGACTGGGATCTGGCGGTATCATGCTTCCTAATCACAGCCCACTGATCATCGCTGAGCAATTTGGAACCCTGGCTACACTTTATCCCAACCGAATTGATCTAGGACTTGGCCGTGCGCCTGGCACAGACCAGACGACTGCTACGGCCCTTCGAAGAGGAAGACATGAATCGGTGCAAGAATTCCCCTCAGACCTCGATGACCTACGTCGCTATTTCTCTGAAGACAATATAGATTCCAAAGTCCGGGCATTCCCAGCCGAGGGAATAGATGTACCTATCTACTTGCTGGGTTCGAGCATGAGTTCTGCGGTGCTTGGTGCAGAAAAAGGATTGCCTTACGCCTTTGCCAGTCATTTTGCACCAGGATATCTGATCAATGCTTCGAGGCATTATCGGGAAAACTTCCAGCCTTCTGAAAATCTATCCAATCCGTATTTTATCTCCTGCGTGAATGTGATTGCTGCGGACACTGATGAAGAAGCACATTATCTGGCAACTTCCTTTTACCAGACCGCTTTGGGTATCATTCGAGGAAAATCTTATCCTATGAAAAAGCCTGTGAAAAGCATGGATGGCATCTGGTCAGAACCTGAAGCCGCTGCTATTCAGAACATGATGGCTTGCACATTTATTGGCACTAAAGAATCCCTCAAACCACAATTTGACAGCTTCTTCAAGCAAGTAGAAGTCGATGAGCTGATGGTGTCTACAAATATCTATGATACAGAAAAGCGATTGAGATCTTTAGAAATCACTGCCGAGGTTATAGGATAAATTCATAACTCAGATATTGATTCTTTTTGGCTATTTTGAAGACCAAACCCCATGATGTGTTAGATAACTTCAAATTATACCTAAGTGAAAAAAGCGACCTTACGGATGCTGCTATTGATGAATTACTGAAAGATGTAAGAGTAGAAGTCATCCAAAAGGGTGATCTTCTACTCACTGCTGGCGATGTCTGCAAACATGCTTTTTACACAGAGAAAGGACTACTTCGAGCATTCACTGTGGACGAATCCGGGAAGGAGCACATTATTCAATTCGCTCCAGAAAATTGGCTGATTTCTGATAGAAGTAGTATTTACTTCAATGAGCCTTCAGAATTTTTCATTGAAGCGATAGAAGACAGCAAGGTGGTTTTCATCAGCGCGGAATTTATGGGAATGGTTTCAGAGATGAGTTCCAAATTCCGAAAGGCAAATGATCGGGCACTCCAAAGTCATATTCACCAACTGCAACAGCGAATCAACCAATTGCTTGGAGCAACTGCCGAAGAACGCTATTTAACTTTCATCCAGAAATATCCTGATCTACTACTCCGAGTGCCACTTTGGATGATTGCGTCCTATTTGGGCATTACACCCGAATCATTGAGTAGAGTGAGAAAAGATCTTGCAAAAAAGAATTTCAAGTCCTGAAGCGAACTTACCATACATCAAGGCACAGGGATTTCCACATGTCGATATTTGTATAATCATTATGTAAAACCTTCTTTAATGCAAGCAAATGCATCCTTTGAAGGAGAAGGAAAAGTGCTGATTAGAAGCCACATCGGTCTTCCAGCCTCTTAAATAAGGCTACTAGCATAATTGAGATTAATCTTAACAAATACAGATAAATAACAAATATCATGGCAATCAAAAATATAGAGATCATCGTCAATCCACCTGCTCCTCATTTTGTAGGTGATGGATTCAGAGTTCACAATTTCATTCCAAGCGCATATCATCTGGACATGCAGCGCATGTCTCCATTCATCATGCTGGATTATAATTCCAAGTTTCACTTCCCTCCTTCAAATGAACCAAAGGGAGTTGGAGTTCATCCTCATCGAGGTTTTGAGACTGTGACAATTGCTTATAAAGGCAAAGTAGCCCATCATGATAGCACGGGGAATTCTGGGATAATCGGTGAAGGTGATGTGCAGTGGATGACTGCCGCTTCAGGGATTTTGCACAAAGAATACCACGAGGAAGAATTCAGCCGTACTGGAGGAGAATTTCAGATGGTACAGCTTTGGGTGAATCTTCCTGCCAAAGACAAAATGAGTCCTCCCAAATATCAGGGAATCACCAATGATCAAATTCAGAAATTCACTTTGCCTGATAATGCTGGTGAAATCGAAGTAATCGCCGGTGAATACCAAGGCTTAACAGGCTCTGCAAGTACCTTCACGAAGGTGAATCTGATGAATGCTAAATTGAAAAAAGATGGAGTTGCTAACTTCTCATTTCCTGCGCATTTCAACACAGCATTACTAGTAATCGAAGGCTCAATTGAAGTGAATGGAAAAGATAATGTGGGGACAGACAAGTTCGCATTATTCGAAACAGAGGGAGAAACCTTTGAAATCAAAGCAAGTGAAGATGCTGTTGTTTTGGTACTGAGCGGTGAGCCTATCAATGAGCCTATAGCTTCGCATGGCCCATTTGTGATGAATACAAAAGCAGAATTGATGGAAGCATTCAACGACTTCAACGTCGGTAAATTCGGGTATTTGGAGGATTAAGTCCTTAAGCCAAACATAAAACAGAAGCCCTTGGATCATTGTGATTCAGGGGCATTTCTATTATTTTCGAGCATCTATTCTCCTGCAGATTTATGCAGGAATACACGCCTAAAAACGCTAGTCCTTTTCAATCTCAACATGGTCATTACTAAAAGATCTGCGGGAAATCATTCTAACTCCGATGTTGCTTTGCTCAACTGTCAAACTATCCACAGGATTAGTCGAAGGAAACACAGATAGCCTAGGTTATTGATATTCAAAAGCTATTCTACTTTCCGTGAATTTGGCTTTTAGCTAGATTTAACCACCTTAACTTCCCGCAGATCTTCGCAGATAACTATCGCAGATCCTCGCAGATTTGGATTCATGTTCAATTCAGTTATTTGCACAAAAAAATCAGCGTCAATCTGCGGGTCTTTTCTGCGAAAATCTGCGGGAAACTTGTTTTTAAATCGGCAGGAAACTTTTCTAAATCTCTTTACTCATCCGTCAAGCTATCCACAGGATTACTCAGTGCAGCCTTCACAGCTCTAAAGCCCACAGTCGCAGCAGTAATCAGAAGTGAAACTGCAATGACGAGAACATATAGAGAAATCGGCACGGAAGTTTGGTAGGAGAAATTCTGTAGCCATTGATCAGTGAGGTAATAACCCAGCGGAACGGCAATCACAAAAGCGATAAATACCAGGTAAATAAATTCCTTTGAAAGCAGGAAAGTAATCTGAGGAATTGATGCGCCAAGCACTTTTCTAATTCCGATTTCTTTTAGCTTTTGCCCTACCAAAAAGGATATCAAACCATACAATCCAATGGAAGAAATCACAATCGAAAGTACAGCGAAGATTTTATACACCAGTGCCAGTTGATTTTCTCTTTGGTAGAAATTGGCAATACTTTCATCCCAAAAAGTCCCTGAATAGATCGCGTCGGGATAGATACTTTTAAACTCCTCCTCAATACTTGCCAGCGTTTCCTTACCGGCATTTTTATCCAGTTTCAAACCTAAAACTCCATACTGAGATTTTTCTGTTGCGATAATAAATGGCTTCACTTCATCCCGAAGCGAGTTCTGAGCAAAGTCCTTCACTACACCAGTGATCGTCATCCAAGGTTCACCTCCACCTATAGTAATTGTTTTCCCAATGGCTTCTTCTGGACTCCCCAAATTCAATTTCTTCGCCATGGTCTCATTGATCACAGCTTCCTTGAGCGTATCGCTTTCCGAAAAACCGACTCCAGCAGCAAACTGAAGCCCATAATTTTCAAAGTAATCCGCGTCACCATATTTTAAGGAAGTCATAAACTGCACATCTTCCCTTTTACCATCAAACCAGAAATTCGAGCCCCAGTTGTTGTTAGAGGAAGGCACATCACTAGACACACTGACAGTTTTGATCTGAGAATTCCCCTGTAATCTCTGCTTCAGCACATCTATTCGACCGTCTTTGTCCTCATCACTTGGGATATCGAAATAGTACACAGCCTCCTTCGAAAAGCCTAGGTCAGCATTCTGAATTTCAGTCATCTGCTTCACTGCTATCACGGTCGCAATCATCAGAATCTGTGCTATCGCAAACTGCATAACAACAAGGCTTCTGCGAAGGGAAACTCCGCCAATTTGAGCCACCTGAATCTTATTTTTCAGCGCTTGAATAGGCTGAAATCCTGAAAGAATTATCGCTGGATAGAGTCCAGAAAGGAAGGTTACGCCTAGAATTATGGCAATTGAAAAAAGTAAAAATGAAGGTGTGATCAATTTAATTGTCTCTGGGACCTCTGCTACTTTGCTCAAATAGGGAAGTAAAACTGTAGCGGCAAGGGTAGAGATGAGAGCCGAAATTAAGACAATGATAAAGGTCTCTCCGAAGGACTGCCCGATCACCTGAAGTCGGCTTCCTCCCATTACTTTTCGAATCCCAACTTCTTTGCTTTTGCCTATTGCCTGAGCTGTGGACAGATTCACAAAGTTGATCGAAGCCATGATCAAAATGAAAACTCCGATTAATGCTAAAGTGTAAATCGTTGCTTTTCGAATCATCTCTCCACTGATAGGATCAAATCGATTATCAAAATGAATTTCTTGCATTGCTTGCAGGAAAAACGACTTTTTGGATGTGCCTCTATCTTTGTAATTCTTCTCAGCAAAAGCCAGCAACTGCTGATCTACTTGGCTCACATTTGCAGATTCTGGGGATTCTGGGATCAATGCATACAGTTGAAAATTACTTCCAAAACTCCCCCATTCCTCGAAATCGTAACCAAAGACCTCCTTATTGCTTTTTAAAGTCTGGTAAGAAGCAAGCATGTTGAATCTGAAATTACTGTTGTCAGGAATATCTGCCACGACTGCCGCCACTGTGGCTTCCACTCGCTTTGCCAACATTATGGATTTGCCAAAGGCATTCTCCCATGTTCCAAAAAGCTTCTTTGCTTCAGTTTCTGTAAGTACCACTTGACCTGGATCATCCAAGGCATCTAGGTCCCCCGCGAGAACTTCCAGGTCAAAAAGTCTTGTATATCCACTTTCGGTAAAGAAAGCATCTTCTACTATGAAATTATTCTCTCCACTGTTGGTCACCGCATTATCGATGCTGACAAAAATTGAAGAATTAACTACGGGCACCAGAGTTTCGACGCCAGTGAGATCATCTTTCAATGCTTCAGGCATAGGTGGCGAAACCCCAGGATTATGACTGATGCCATCTGAGTATTCATCCTGAGTGACTATGCGATAGATACTATCCGAATTGGACTGAAAATTATCAAAGCTAAGTTCATAGCTCACTACCGTGAAAAGCAAAAATGCAGCTGTGATGCCCAATGTCAAGCCAAAAATATTGATCAGCGTCACGCGCTTACCTTTTTTAAGATTTCGCCAAGCGATTTTAGAGTATGTATTCCACATGGTTTTAAATATAATTACTGCGCCCTTGTGAGTGACTTCATTCAGATTTCCTAATTAGTCTAGTCAAGTACAACTAAACACTGACTAAACCTACCTAAGTGTCTTCACTCAGATATTTACTATCAGTTACTAATTAGCAGGTAGCTTTTATCTAAGATCAAACCAAAAAAAAACCTTCATTAGAGGCGTAAGGGAGGTTTAATAGGCAATTCGATGATTAAGTCCCGAACAATTTTGTTCGCTTTCGGGCGAAGACAATTTGGCCTCCTGTTAGAAGAAATACTTGATTATTCAATTTTGTCGATTTAAAAAGACATTTTAATATATTTATTGTCCTTTTTAATATATTTATTGTCCTTTTTAATCGACATTTATAAATTACATCTGCAGAATAGATTCGACAAATAATGGATATTCTATTTTCAATTTCCCAAAACCTACTCAATCAAACTGACGATAAGTTCTTCAGATACCTTTTCGATAAAATTGATTGGAACCAACGTATGATTGCCATCAAGGGGCCTAGAGGTTCTGGCAAAACAACCTTGATGCTCCAACGAATCAAGTATGGAATAAAGCCTCAATCCAACGAAGTGCTATACTTTTCAGCTGATCACTATTGGTTTTACACTCACAACCTAGTGGAGACCACGGATAGCTTTTATCAACATGGTGGTAGATTTCTTTTTATTGATGAAGTTCACAAATACCCAAATTGGTCGCGGGAGCTCAAGAATATTTATGATTCATATCCTGATCTGAAAGTGGTATTCTCCTCCTCTTCCGCACTGGATATTTATAGAGGTGAATCTGACTTGAGTCGTCGAGTGATCAGCTATGAATTACCGGGAATGTCTTTTCGGGAATACCTGAACTTAACTCATGAGCAGAATTTTCAATCAGTTTCTTTGGCAGAAATCCAAACTTCACATTCACAGATTACACATGAGATCACCTCAAAACTCCAACCTCTACCTGCATTCAAAGAGTACTTGAGAATAGGTTATCTCCCTATCATCACCGGGTCAAATCCGGAAACCATCCCGGTTTTCCTCCAGCAGATCATCAATACGGTGGTTGAGTCTGATCTGGCATTTATAGCTGATTACAATGCTGGAACAGCTTATAAAGTCAAAAAACTACTTGGTGTATTGGCAGAGTCAGTTCCTTTCAAACCGAATGTATCTTCGATTGCACGAAAAGTGGAAACCAGTCGGGACTCAGTGTATGAATGGCTTACCCAATTGGAAAAAGCCAAATTACTTAATTTCCTGATCACAGAAGGAAAAGGCGTTTCACTTTTACAAAAGCCTGATAAAGTGTACTTAGAAAACACCAATCTATCCTACGCATTAAAGGCTACTCCGGAAATCGGCTCCATACGAGAAACTTTCCTTCTGAATCAACTCAAAAACATCAATAAAGAAGTTCGACTTCCAAACTCAGGTGACTTCCAAGTGGATGACCTAGTGATTGAAGTTGGTGGCAAAAACAAGGATGCCAGTCAAGTCAACCACCTCGAAAACTACCTGATCGCTGCTGACGAGATAGAGCATGGATTCGGCAAAAAAGTACCGTTGTGGTTATTTGGGATGATGTATTGAGAAAACCCTGCCCATTTGAGTGTCATCGATCACATGATCTAAATAAGATGGTCACCACGACTCCAACTTGGGCAAAGTATAGTCGTGTGAAGACAGTCACGAGGGCATAATCCTCCACATCGCCCATGTGAGTGTCCTCACTCACATGCTAAAATCCTCCGAGCCCTCTCTGCGCAAACTCAGCGGACTTTGCTGTTAAAGAAACATCAGCCTCCGAACTTCCCTTTCAGCAACTTTAGTTTATCAGCCATAGAGCCTTCCGCTTCTATTGTCTGAACTTTAGAAGCTGGCTTTTTCACCATCTTTTTCCCACGCTCCGCAAATGGATCTGACTTCATGCTCAACCCCACTCGCTTGCGGGGAATGTCCACTTCCATGACAGTCACCTGCACTTTTTGATTGACAGAAACGATCTCGTTCGGATCTTTCACAAAGCGATCAGCCAGATGACTTAAATGAACCAAACCATCCTGATGAACTCCCACATCTACAAAAGCCCCAAAAGCTGTGATATTCGTCACCACACCAGGCAGCTTCATTCCAACTTTCAGGTCAGACATACTATTTACACTTTCTTCAAATGCAAAAACCTCGAAGCTCTCACGAGGATCTCTACCCGGTTTGGCAAGTTCCTCCAGAATATCCTGAAGCGTCGGCAAACCAACCGTTTCAGAAAGGTAGTTCTTAAGTGAAATTCGATTTCGCAAGTCTTCCGAACTCATCAAATCAGAAACAGAAGCATTAACATCTTTAGCCATTTGTTCTACCAAGGCATAGCGCTCCGGGTGCACCGCAGAGGAATCCAACGGATGTTTTGCCTTACTGATTCTCAAGAAACCAGCTGCTTGCTCAAAGGCTTTATCGCCTAATCTAGGCACTTTTTTCAGCTGAGCACGGCTTTTGAATGGCCCATTTTCATTTCTGAAGTCAATTATATTTTGCGCCAATGTTGGTCCCAATCCAGACACGTAAGTAAGAAGTTGTTTGGAAGCCAGATTAACTTCAACGCCTACTCCGTTTACCGCAGACATCACGGTGTCGTCCAGTGCATTTTTCAAGGCATTCTGATCTACATCATGCTGATACTGACCAACCCCAATGGATTTAGGATCGATTTTCACCAATTCTGCCAAAGGATCCATCAATCTACGACCGATAGAAACAGCTCCTCTTACCGTCAAATCAAGGTCTGGAAATTCCTCACGAGCCACATCCGAAGCCGAATAAATCGATGCTCCAGATTCATTCACCATCGTGATAATCACAGATTTTGGTAAACCTAGCCCTTTTACAAAAGCCTCGGTTTCACGACCTGCCGTACCATTTCCTATTGCTATTGCTTCAATACCAAATCTCTCCACCAACCCTTTTACATTCATTGCAGCTTCTTGGCCTCTGCGATTGGCTTCATGAGGAAAAATAGCTTCGTAATGTAAGAACTGTCCCTGTGGACCTAGACAAACCAACTTACAGCCTGTTCGGAATCCTGGATCAATCGCCATCACGGATTTTTCTCCCAAGGGCGCACCAAGCAGCAACTGGCGAATATTCTCAGTAAAAACCTTGATCGCTTCCTCATCCGCTCTACGCTTGGTAATTAGACGAACCTCCGTCTCCATGCTTGGCTTCAACAACCTTCTATAGCACTCCTTGATAGCAAGCTTCACCTGATCCACCGATGAATTAGCAGCATCGGTTAACATCATTTTCTCCATCTGATAGATCGCAGATGCCTCTTCCGGAAGAGAATCTAGCATCAGGAAAAGCTCTTTTTCACCTCTTCTCATCGCTAAAACTCGGTGAGAGGGTGCAGTTTTTATAGGTTCAGACCAGTCAAAATAATCTTTGTATTTGATCGCTTCTTGTTCTTTTCCTGGTAGGACTTTCGAAGAAAAAACACCTTCATTGAAAAAGACTTTTCGCAGTTTTTCCCTCAACTCAGCATTTTCATTGATCCACTCCGCCATAATATCACGGGCACCTTGCAAAGCCTCTTCTACAGAATTTACTTCTTTGGATGCATCCACATACTTCTCAGCCTCAGCTTCGAGATTTAATGATCTCTGCTCAAAAACCTGCTCAGCAAGTGGTTCTAGGCCTTTTTCTCTCGCGATTGTCGCCTTGGTTCTACGCTTAGGCTTGTATGGCAAATAAATATCCTCCAGCTTTGACATAGTTTCCGCTCCTTCTACCTTTCCCTTCAATTCAGGAGTTAATTTACCTTGCTCCTCGATAGATTTTAGAATTGCTTCCTTTCGCTTAGACAGCTCTCGCAACTGCAATACCCTATCACGAATCCCAGCCACCTGCACCTCATCCAGCTCACCAGTGGCTTCTTTTCTATATCGTGAAATAAATGGAACCGTAGCTCCATCATCCAGCAACTTTACGGTGGCATTTACCTGATGTGATTTGATTTGGAGTTCAGCGGCTATTTGTACTTCGTAATTCATAATTTTTGGAATCAATTCTGAGCCCGAAGGTAAGGGATTAGCATGGGTAGGAATGAATCAAAAAGTTAAAATCTGTGACGAAGGTCACTAATCGATTGGCTTTCTGAGGGTAATTTTGAATTATCAACTTTTGAGCTTGAATACCGTATGGACGTCATGGTATGCAGATATCTCAAACTGAAAAAAATAGGAAGTAAAATTTTGACTTGGTAATTGTAGTCCTGATAATCTCGTAAATCAACTATCTGAAATGAGCATAGATTGGAAAAAAGAAATCAAAAGCTGGGGCATCACAGCCAGCGTAGTTGCATTTTTATACTTCACAGGGCTTTTGCCGGTCATCGTAGGCGGTTTACAATCTGTGCTACTTTCCACGGGGTTGATCAAACCTAAGATTGAAATCCCTGATTTAACTGACCAGCAGTTCGATTATCGTGGTAATTTTTTGACTTTTGACGGTGAGCAAATCAATTTGGAAAGCTATAGAGGAAAAACACTTTTTATCAATCTCTGGGCTTCCTGGTGCGGGCCTTGCCGTGCAGAAATGCCTCATATATCCGAGCTATATAAATCTGTACAAGATCAACCAGATTTAGAGTTCTTAATGATCGGTATTGACAATGACATTAAGAAAAGTGAGGGATTTATCGAAGGAAAAAGTTGGGCCTTCCCTACTGCTCATGCCAGCTACGGACTAAATCAAAGTCTTCAAAGTGAATCCATCCCTACTACTATGGTAGTGAATTCAGCAGGGAAAATCGTCTTCTATCAAGAAGGCATGAGCAATTTCAATACCGATGAGTTTCGGGATTTTTTACTTTCACAGTAAGCTTAATCCTAGCTAAAGGATACTTTCCACTTTTAATCGTTGGCTGACTCAAAGATTTGTCGTAATCTTATTTTTTGACCCAAAATAATATGAAAAAGTACTTCCTGAGCATCCTGCTCACAGTTATCCTATACAATTTCACTTTAGCACAATCCTCCTCAGTTCTTTGGTACACTCAACCAGCAATCGAATGGGAAGAGGGATTACCTGTCGGAAATGGCCGACTTGGAGCGATGATCATGGGTGTGCCTGGACAAGAACATCTACAGCTCAATGAGGATTCTCTATGGCCGGGAGGATATGAGGAATGGGGATTGGCAGATGGCAATAGAGCCGATTTAGACCAAATTAGAGCCTATTTGCTTGCAGGGGAAAACAAAAAAGCTGATTCACTTTTAGTATTGAAATTCTCCAGAAAAGGAGTTACAAGATCTCACCAAACCATGGGCGATCTATGGTTTGACTTTGACCTTAAGGAACCCAAAAAATACAAGCGGAGTCTTGACCTAGAAACAGCCACCGTTCTCACTCAATTCACAAGTGAGGGATTTGAGGTGAGCCAGGAAGTAATCGCTTCAGCTCCTGACGATGCTCTGATCCTCAGATTTAAGACGAATAACCCGAAAGGATTCAATGGCAAAATCACCATGAGTCGACCTTTAGATAATGGCTTCGCGACTGCAAAAACCATCGCGCTCAATGACAAGCAACTCGAGATGTCGGGCATGGTGACCCAGCGTGGTGGACAAATAGATTCCAAACCAACTGAGATTTTGACTGGAGTAAAGTTCCGAACCTTAGTCTTTGCACAGAATCAATCTGGAGATATTTCTACCAGCGATTCCAGCCTAGTGGTATCTGGAGCAACGGAGTTTATCCTCAAGTTGGTATCAGAAACTTCGTTTTACCATGAGGATTTCGAAGAAGAGGCAGATCGTCAACTCGAGAAAATCCAGTTGAAAAGCTGGGGCGAAATTCTTCATGCTCATCAGAAAGACTATGCTTCATGGTTTGATCGCATGAATTTACAACTGGGTACTGATGAGCCTGACAATATTGCTACTGATCAGCGCATTGAACGGGTAAAAAGTGGAGAACTAGATTTGCACTTGGAAAAATTGCTCTTTGATTATGGGAGATACTTATTGATTTCTTCATCGCGGCCAGGCAGCAATCCAGCCAACCTACAGGGGCTTTGGAATCGACATATCGCTGCGCCATGGAATGCTGACTACCATGTCAACATCAATCTTCAGATGAATTATTGGCCAGCTGATGTCACCAATTTAAGTGAAATGAACGAGCCATTATTTGATTTCATCGATGGCTTAATTGAAAATGGAAAAAATGCCGCGCGTCAAAACTTCGATATGGCTGGATCAATGGTCCCTCATACTACTGACCTCTGGCAAGTGTCTTTTCTTCGTGCTGCTACAGCTTACTGGGGAGGTTGGATTGGTGCTGGTGGCTGGATTAGCAGGCATTATTGGGATCATTATTTATTCACCCAAGACAAGAAATTTCTCGAAGACAAAGCCTATCCAGCACTCGAAAATATCTCCGCATTCTATTCTGACTGGCTAGTAGAATATCCATCAGATGGAACTCTAGTCTCCTCTCCTTCTACTTCACCCGAAAATCAATTTTTCAATCCTGAAGGAGAAACTGTCGCTACCACCATGGGAGCGGCGATGGATCAGCAGATCATAGCTGATGTTTTCAACAACTTCCTGAAAGCTTCTGAGATTCTTGGGAAAGAGAGTCCTCTTCGCGCAAAAGTCACCAAACAACTCGAAAACCTTCGTCCTGGAGTTCAGATAGCTGAAGATGGACGAATCCTAGAATGGGACCAGCCTTATGAGGAAGTTGAAAAAGGACACAGACACATGTCTCACTTATATGCCTTCCACCCTGGTGATGCCATTACATTTAGCGAAACCCCAGATGAATTTGCGGCGGTGAGAAAAACCTTAGAATTCCGCTTGGCTAATGGTGGAGCTGGCACTGGTTGGTCTAGGGCCTGGCTGATCAATTTCTCCGCAAGATTACTTGATGGTGAAATGGCTCACGAACACATTCAGAAGCTACTTTCCCAATCTCTTTATCCAAACTTATTTGATGGTCATCCGCCTTTTCAAATCGATGGAAACTTTGGCTATACAGCTGGAATCTCTGAGATGCTTATTCAATCTCATGAAACTGGTTTAATTCGGCTTTTGCCTGCACTACCCAAAGCTTGGGCAAACGGATCTGTGCACGGTTTGAAAGCTAGAGGTAACTATACAGTTGATATGACTTGGCAAGATGGTGAGCTCAAAACTTGTCGAATTCATGCCGGTGAAAATGGAAGAATTAAGGTTCTTTATGATGGGTCAGAGATGGATCTAGATCTGGAAAAAGGACAAAGTTTCGAGGTTGAATTGTAAAGGAATTAAAATTATTCGAAGCATCAATTAGCGGAAAATAACAGCTAATCTTGACGAAAAAGTAATTTTCAGCAATGCTATTCTTACATTCGGCTTATGATCAGGAAGCTTATTACCTTATTTATCTTTACTGTATTTGTATGGCTGATATGGTCCTTTTCAGGGAGAAACACTCCTTTGGAAGAGGGCGAAAGCTACCTATCTGTGGTTGAAGAAATCAATCCTTCTGATTCCTTGAAGCGAAATATCCTAGGAATTCAACCCTACATGGTAGCGACCGACTACTTTGACCAGATCATTTATAAAGAGAAAATTCGACAATATTTAGTAGCTGCAAATGCCAAAGCTTTTATTGGTAATAATACACTAATTATTTATCCAGAGAATATTGGCACATGGCTAGTATTAATCGGTGAAAAACATAGGCTTGCAGCAAAAAAATCCTTAAAAGAAATGATGAAAACTCTGGCGATGAGTAATGCATTTGATTTCTTCCTTGGATACCTCAAGACTGGCAATGAAGCCAATAAAGAATCCTCAGCTATTTTTCGGATGAAAGCCAAAACCATGCTGGCAGCTTATTACAAAACTTTTTCGGAGCTTTCAGCTGAATCAAAAACCTATATTATCGCAGGATCTATTGTTTTACCATCTCCTCGTGTGGTGGATGGTAACATCTATTTGGAACTCGACGGCCCACTTTACAATGCTTCATTCCTATTTGGCCCTGAGGGAAAAGTACTTGGAGACCCTATTTTAAGACCATTTCCTAACTCTGAGCTGGCTAAGGACTCACAAATCACACAAGTTTTCGAATTGCCATTTGGGAAAACTTCCGTCTCAATCTGCAGTAATGAATGGCATAAGAAGCCACATGCCAGTAATGAAAATTATGAGCAAGCAAGTGATTTCATCAGCACATTTTGTACTGGAGAACATGCTATGACTACTACTCAAGATGGGGCCAGCCTAGTGAATAACACAGAGCAACAAGATTCTCAGGACATAGGCAGACTGACAAGCTATGACTCAAATCAAGCTAAAAGTCAAACTACCGCCCCGGCAAACAAAATAGCGACAGTAGGTTTGGAAGTTTTTCTCCATGGAGAACTATGGGATCTTAAGCCAACTGGGAAAGTTCAAGCTATGCTAAACAGTCAAGTACTTCCTGTTACTCCAGCTGTAAAAGGCGGTGTTTGGTCTCTAAATTTCTAGAAAACAGGAATACTCGTTATATTGAAATGAAACAGAGCTTCTTAAGACTTGATTTTGCTGGGATAACCCCCAATTTATAAGCAGTATTTCTACCCATTAGACTATCAGCTACGCTTATTAAAACATTCTAATAACCATGAAAAATCATTTTTACTCAGCAGTGATCGCTGCAGGTTTACTCGCTACGGCTTGTTCACCTTCCAAAAATTCAGATTCAGAGGATCAAACGACACAAAACCCCCAAGAACCTACCGCTGCCACAGAGGCATCTTCCACAGCTCCTGTAGACGCTCCTGCCAAAATCTCTAATCAAAATTTTAGCGCTGGCCAAGAGCTCGATTTGCAAGGTATTAGCCTCTCTATTACGGCTACCAATAATCAACCAACAAATTCACTAGTTCTCACAACAGAAGGCCTTGAGGTAAGCAATGATCCTCAAACCATAGAGATTGCAGGTGGATTTATTAGAGCAGAAGCAGAAGACATGAACTCCGATGGATCACCAGAATTCATTTTGTTTTTCAATAGCTACGATGAAAACCCTGAAGAATTTGCGATCGGATTCTCTGTAAATGACAAAAAATCAATGAGCCGAGTATCTATTCCTCCTTTGGATGCTGAGCAAAAGAAAGGATACCACGGAGGTGGAGATATGGCTATCGTCGAAACCAAATTGATGAGACGCTTCCCTATCTATGAGCAGAATGGTGATACTTGGGTGAAAACTGATAAAATGCGTCAACTTCAATATTCGCTAAAAGAAGGTGAAGCTATGCGTCAATTTGTGGTAGATAAAGTTACAGAATTCTAAGCGACTGAAATTCAAGTTGTCAAACTACCTGATAAAGCTTAAATTACTTCATTACTTAACTCCAACACCATGAAAATATTTCTTAGTGCTAGTATAATTTGCTTGGCTATTTCTCCAGCTTTCTCGCAAGATGCAGTGATTCCTTCCAAGGAAGTTCAAATAAAAACAGCGGTATTGGCCGCTCCTGAAGAGAAACAAAAGGATGCAACAGTTTTGGGATATAGCGAAAGTGGAGAACTAATCGAATTGAGAAAAGGTAGTAATGAAATGATATGCCTTGCAGATGATCCAAATGGCAAAGGATTTAGCGTTTCTTGCTATCAGTCCGACTTAGAGCCATTTATGGAAAGAGGCCGCGAACTAAAAAAAGAAGGGAAATCTTTTCAAGAAATTTTTGATACTAGAGAAGCTGAAGCTAAAAGTGGTAAGCTAAAAATGCCAAAAGATGGTGCTACCCTATTCGCTCTATCTGCCGACGCAGAAAATTTCGATATCACTACAGGAAAAGTATCTGATACTTATTTGAGGTATGTAGTTTATTTGCCTTGGGCTACATCAGAGGTAACAGGGCTCCCCCTAAAACCCAGCGCTCCAGGAATGCCATGGATTATGGATCCAGGTACCCATCGTGCACATATTATGATTACTCCGCCGAAGGATTAATAGGAAAACCCCAAGAGGAGATCTGCCCCCAAAAAGCTATGCACTTATTGGGGGCAAGTCCAAAATCCAGGCCCTGATTTATTATCTGATTTCTAAATGGAATTTCATTTTATTACCTCCCTCAGTTTTCATCAACATCGGAGAAACCATAGCTCCTTCCCTTCCATGGATTTCCACATGGATATCATTCTGATCGACCTCGTTACTTTTCAATAGTCCATGTGTTGGGAAAAAGGCTTTCACTTCTAAGTGGGTTTGACAATTGGCACAGCCCATCACTGACCACCTGCTTAAGACTGCCTCCGTACCAAGGTGTACTTTTTTCCCATTCAAATTGGCAAATGCCGAAACCGTAAAGGAACCTCTTACAGGAGCCTTATTGATTCTAGAAATACGCACCACTGGAGAATTCTCTGTTACCAGTAATGCTTTTGAAGTCAATACCTCAGCTAATGATCCAGCTGAATAAGTATAACCCAGTTGAGATTCTATATTGATCAAATCTTTGGAATTGTAGGGTCTATTGGTCCCGCTTACATCCGAAATTTTGAATGGGTCTAATGGAGAGTCAAGATCCAGCCAAGAATTGGGAGCCGTGCCAGGAGTAGGACCTTGAGAGTCAACAGAATTGGTACCTGGATATCCCGCGATGATATCTAAGTGATCTGTGGAATTATGTCTTTGCTGCCAAAGCCAGAATATCCGATCTACATTGCAATGATGGAAAAAGAATATTGGATCCAGCCCAGCCGTATCATTTTCTCCCATATCACCATTGGCATTTGGGATTGGCGAGCGATTATAGCCAGGCACTTCACACCCGCCGACTGCTAAATGGATATCATTATGCGGAGATTCAAGTGGCGTAATTACCTTACCATTTTCTGGCAAAATAGAATTATATTCCTGTGCCGATGTTGTATTTGAAAAAACAGTGAAATTTGGAGAATCCAAACAGTCTTTGAATTTCTTGGATGTATTGGTAGGAATAACCTTTCCATTCACCATGATACTGCTAGTCAACCAGTCCGTCACATTATCATTTAGGATCCTCACCCTCTCTTCAAAATTGGAGAATCTAGAATTATGTTGGGCTGACTTTGCTCGATCATCCGCTGTCCCTACTAGTCCCGAGAGTGGATAACGAACCGTTTCATACCCTGCTGGCTTACCATAATTTGGATTATCTCCATTGATATTATCAACGATTGCCTGTGGGAATTTGAATGATTTCAGAGGATTATCTTGAAGTTTACCATCAAAGAAAATCTGGTCCTTCGTCAATGACCAAGGAATTCCATTTTTCAGAGACTCGTCACAAGTCTCGTCCCAATACGGCTGCATCACATCTTCACAGCCAGGTATACTTTGCAATGCCTCTTCTAATTTTACTAAATAAGCTCGGTGCCAGGTAGGAAATAATACATTCCCATGATTACAATATCCTCCCCAATAGGTATTATTCCCCCAGCCGGCTCCTCGAAATGGCTCTCCATGAAAACCTCCCAACATAAAAAACGAATGTGGATTAGTAGGTGGCAGGGCCTTGATACCTTGCCATGCAATCAATACTTTCTCCAAAGCATTCGTGTTACCAACTTCATACTCTTTTTCAAGCTCTCTTACTGAGCGTCTAATTCTTAGCGATTTGTTCATGATTTCTATTAAAATGATTGAAGAATTTATTTTCAATTGGAATGGAAATGCTATTCCAAACTGATCCAACTGTAATTAACAAGACTGAAATAATAAGAACTGAGCTAAGCTCAGGCCAAAGTAATTTGGAAGAAATCAACATAAGAACTCCGACCAGGGTAAGTAAAATAGGCAATGGTCCCTTAGATTTATAATTCCTGAATAACAGGAATAAATGAAAAGCGAGCAAAGCCATAAAAACAGGTAACATCCAACTTTGATAGGGCATTCTGCTCAAGCCAAGGCTTCCAAAAACACTCATATATGTAGCCCAGCAAAAAGGGCATTTTGGAAAGAGCGCGATTAACACTGTTAGACATATAGAATAAAGAGATTTTGCTTTGCTCCTACCAGCTCCGGAAGACCTAGTCTTTGTCCCAGCTTTCGTACAACTAGGACATTTATTTTCAGAATTCGCATTCATTGTTTTCTAATAAAAAGTTTGGAAAACTCACCCCGACAAACCTATTAGCTGGGTATTTATAATGCCATTACTTAAAAACTTGAAACAATAAAAGTCAGTAATCTCAAGTTACCACATCACTACTTGTTGTGAATCTGTGCGCACATTGTCCCGAAATAAATTGAATACCGCGGTAAACTCATGGGTATTGCCTGGGAGGTTGTAACTATGGGCATTTGGAAATTCATACAAATATCCGATTCGAAGACGGTTGGTCACTATGCCTATCTGAGCATTGGTTGCATAGTCTATGCGATGCCCTATACCCAACCAGATTCTATCCATCATCAAGGCTTTAATATTAAACTCGATGTTATCATCCTGATCCTTTTGGATGCTATACATCCCATTGACGATCACGGCTAGGTTATTACTCAGCGCTGAGCGATAGCCTGCCTGAAAAATAGAACTCGCTGGGTAACCATCCATAAATTTGTCCCCAGAACTGATCTTGCCACCATTCACTCTATGCATTCCATAGGACAGGTAATAGTTGGCATGCGTCAAAGCGATACCTAGATTAAAGTCTAGCACATTCATATTTGAGAACTGACCGATGTACTGACTCAAAGTCGGATCGTTTTGTTCCTCGGTGGTCAGCTCATTGCCATCCAATCTGATATTTTGGTAATTGACCCCTGCTCCCAGTCGTAGGTTCAGCTTTTCGGTCAGGCGGATTCTACTCGCATAAGCTAGCGTCAGTTCGGTCTCCCGAAATGCTCCGTAGGTATCATGAAGCAGGTTGATCGAGACCGCATTTTTCCCCATCAATGCCGGATCCTCCTCTCCTGCCAGCTCTCCAAAATCCAGTTCAGTACTGAAGAAATAGGTTTTCGGTGCCCCATCCACTCCAGACCACTGGTTCCGTACAAATCCTCTCACCGTCGAGCCCTCATAGCCTGTCAGCCCAGGATTGTAATAGCTCTGGAAAAAGTCGAAACTTGATATGTATTTCCGGGATTGTGCCTGCACCTGAGTCAATGCAAGTCCAGTGAAAAGGAAAATGGCTAGGTATGTTAATCTTTTCATGATGTCGAAGTTCAAAGACTGAAAAATGAAATTTTGATTCGTTTAAAATTTAGTAGTGAGATTGACTATTGATACTAGATTGCATCAATGGCCTATCCCTTTGCTATTGCCTAAGCAGGTTCAGCATTCCTCTACGGACCTCCCCTGTCTCCCCTACTTCTATCACATATAAGTAAGATCCTACTGGCATGGCTTTGCCGTTGAACTGGCCATCCCATTTCAAGTCTGGATTCTCTGTGTAGAAGACTCTTTCTCCACCAAGATTCATCACCGAGATCCTCACGCCAGTATAATAGCGAAGTGCTAGCACTCCCCATGTGTCGTTTGCCCCATCACCATTTGGTGTGAAGGTATTTGACACATCGAGTTGCTCCAATAGCGTTCTAGTTCTGCTGATCTGGAAGCTCTTCTCCAGCACATTGCCTGCTCTGTCGAGCACCGTTAACTTAATCGTGAACGCTGTTCTTCCTGGTGCCTGCTCAGCACTACTCCAGAACAGGATTCCATCGAGCACTTCGAAGTAATCATTGTCCTGTATTCCTGCTGCCAGACTTAGCGTATGCAGCTCATCTGTTGGGTCGATTACCGTAAAGGCTCCGATCTCCTGGAAGTACTGATCTGGGATTCCAATGAAACTATTGGCACTCAGACTCACATCTTCTGGGGCAGGCTTGGCTAGTACAATGATCACCAGATTAGATTGTAATCCCGCTGGATTAAATAATCCTGCTGGAAATACTACAGCTCCCTCATGGTTGTTAATCCCTGAATTAAGTGGATCATAACCACCCAGATCCCAAGTAACAGCCAAGTTGATGAATTCTCCTTTGGCGGTGATGGCGATCACATCTTCAGGAACCTTCAGTTCATCTGCTGCTGTGCCCCAAACTGCCTCTAAGCTTTGTGTTACAAATTCTGTAATGGCTCTGTCTTGTACATAGTCAGGTACTCCATCTCCATCAGCATCAAGAAAATCAGTGTCATTGTTTGGATCTGTCCCCTGCTGCTCTTCTATATAATCTGGCACATCGTCTCCATCTGTATCCACATAATCTCCTGCATCTGTTGGGTCTGTTCCCTGCTGGCCTTCCACATAGTCTGGCACATCATCTCCATCTGTGTCTAAGTAATCCAAAGGATCCTGTAGATCGGTGCCCTGCTCCTGCTCAACATCATCCGGTACGCCATCGCCATCACTGTCTATATTTGGTTCTTCTACAATGCTAAACTCAGCTCCAGTGAAGTCAATCGTATAATTGTTTCCAGCGCCTAAACTTCCTTGGTTGATCAAATAAGTTCCTACATCTTCTCCAGGCTCTCTGGATAATGCCCCGGACAAAATCGCATCGGTATCAGCTCCTTTAAATCCTGTCACATCATAAGTTAAAACAGGTTCAATAGATCCAAACTCTTTACGTTGTCCTTCATCTGCCACCACGGACAAAGTTGCAGGAGTAATACTTAGATCTGCTGTCAATGAAACCTCAGTGAAGTTTGACCCGCTGATCGTGGCAGTCACCACCTGAGATCCTACCTCTGTTCTGCTGTTATTGGCATATGTGACTGAAGTACCAGCTGGAAGTGTACCTGTAATCTCAAGCGATTTGCCTGTTCCATCATATTCAATAGTTCCATCTTCAAATGTCAGTCCTGCAATGTTTGCTGGAAGTACAGTAAGATCTGCCTTCAACACCAAAGTCGAATAATTAGACCCAGAAATGGTTGCTATCGCTTCTTGAGATCCAACTTCTGTTCTAGAATTATCAGTATAAGCTACTGAAGTGCCTGAAGGCAGCGTTCCAGAAATCATCAATGATTTTGCCGTACCATCATACACAAAGCTTCCATTAGCAAGTGTAATTCCTGTAATTGTTGCAGGAGTAATGGTTAAGTCTGCTTTCACAACCAATTGATTGTAATTAGAGCCAGAAATGGTGGCGGTTACTTCTTGAGTTCCCACATCTGTTCTTGAATTTTTAGTATAAGCTACTGAAGTGCCTGAAGGCAGCGTTCCAGAAATCATCAATGATTTTGCCGTACCATCATACACAAAGCTTCCATTAGCAAGTGTAATTCCTGTAATTGTTGCAGGAGTAATGGTTAAGTCTGCTTTCACAACCAATTGATTGTAATTAGAGCCAGAAATGGTAGCGGTTACTTCTTGAGTTCCCACATCTGTTCTGGAATTATTAGTATAAGCTACTGAAGTACCTGAAGGTAGCGTTCCAGAAATCATCAATGATTTGGCTGTACCATCGTAGACAAAGCTTCCACTACTAAAGCCAAGTCCAGGTATGATAGCGGGTGTAACTTCCAAATTAGCTGTCAACACCAAAGTGAAATAATTTGAGCCACTAATCGTAGCGGTCACTTCTTGCAATCCTACATCCGTTCTAGAATTGTTGGTATAAGCAACAGCAGTTCCTACTGGAAGTGTACCCGTAATTGCCAAAGACTTGGCAGTGCCGTCATAGACAAAGTTATCATCCGTAAATGCGACTCCCATGACTGTTGCTGGGGTAATCGTCAGATCGGCTTTCAACTCTAGCATTGTATAATTTGCTCCTGAGATCGTTGCAGTCACTTCCTGAGTCCCTACATCCGTTCTAGAATTGTTGGTATAAGCGACAGCTGTTCCCACTGGAAGTGTGCCTGTAATCGCCAAAGACTTGGAAGTGCCATCATAGACAAAG
>NZ_QKZT01000003.1:0-209994 GCF_003254055.1 Algoriphagus chordae | reverse complement strand
TGACTCCCATGACTGTTGCTGGGGTAATCGTCAGGTCAGCTTTCAATTCTAGAGTAGTGAAATTCGCTCCCGAGATCGTAGCAGTCACTTCCTGAGTTCCTACATCCGTTCTAGAATTATCGGTATAAGTAACAGCTGTTCCCACTGGAAGCGTGCCTGTAATAGCCAGAGACTTGGCAGTGCCGTCATAGACAAAGCTATCATCTGTAAAGGTGACCCCAATGACTGTTGCTGGGGTAATCGTCAGGTCAGCTTTCAATTCTAGAGTAGTGAAATTCGTTCCCGAGATCGTAGCGGTCACTTCGTGAGTTCCTACATCCGCTCTAGAATTGTCGGTATAAGCGACAGCTGTTCCCACTGGAAGTGTGCCCGTTATAGCCAGGGATTTGGCTGTGCCGTCATAGACAAAACTATCATCAGTGAAAGTGACTCCTGTGATAGTGGCAAGTTTGATCTCAAAATCAGCTGGAATAAAATTGATTGAATAGTTTTGCCCAGCATCCAAGTCCCCAGCTGTAATTGCATAGTTGCCTACATTTTCACCTGCTGCTCTACTTAGTGAACCTGTCAAAATTGTCTCATCATCTGCCCCCTCAAATCCCGAAGCTTTATAGGTGAATACTGGATCAAGTGCTCCCAAAAGTTTTGATTGTCCTGGATCTGCTGTTATAGTCAAAACATTTGGAACCACCACAACTGTCACCTCGACTACTGTGGATGCAAAATTTCCAAAAGAATCATAAATATTGTAGGTCACATTATTAAGCCCTGCATCCGCTGCTGTAAATATTGTCTTGCTTAAAGCCCAAGTTGCAATTCCACAATTATCAGTTGATCCATCATCTATCATCGTTGAACTTAGATTTACAGACCCAAATGCATCCACATTTAGAGTAATATTTTTCGCATTAATAACTGGATCAATATTATCCTGAATCTCAATGTAGGTTTCAGCAAAGTCAGAATTACCTGCTTCATCTGTTGCAATAACTCTAACAACATTATAACCAACATTTGCGCAATCATAAGTTGATTTACTCAGTGCTATAACAATATTTCCTACAGCAGAGAAATTGTCTGATGGAAGTCCAAGTAGGAAATCATTAACATTTAAGGTTGGAGTTTTACCATTTTCATCCAATTGATAAACAAGCAAATTCTTTATTATTACTATTGGGGCGTATGTATCAATCGTCAAACCCAAAGAAGCTGAACTTGCACTGCTATTCCCAGCCACATCGTTAGCTGTTACTGTGATATCGTGCTTATTTACAGACAAATTAGTCACAGTAGTGTATGACCATTGTCCGCTAGCATTTACTGAAGTAGTCCCTAATTCCCCATCAATTGTACTACTGATGACAACTGTGCTTCCAGCCTCAGCAAGACCTTCTATAGTAGGAGTCACTTCATTGGTAATATTATCGGAATCACTGATTCCCGAATCATCTCCTGATAGCAAATCAGGAACACTTGGAATTGGTGGAGCCTGGGTGTCAATTTCAATTTGCAGTGAAGCTGAAGCAATACTTGAATTACCAGCATTATCGGTCGATACAGCAGTAATTTCGTGACCACCATCGGCAACTGGAATTCCAGGTGTAAATGACCAATTTCCAGAACCGTCCGCAGTTACTGCACCCAATGTTCCATTAACATTACTTTGAAGAGATACTAATGAATTTGGTTCTGCAGTGCCTATAAAAGTCGGAGTATTGTCCGAGGTTATATTATCTGTATTACTTGATCCTGTATCAGTAGAGGCACTTAAATCAGGGGTACTTGGTGCAGCAGGTGCCACAGCATCTATTAATACAGCAGCTGTAGACCCCACACTGTTCAAGTTCAAACTTGCGTCTACAGTAGAAGAATTTTGGATACTTCCCCCTTTCAATGTAATAATTGCTCCTACAGAGATTCCATCCGTATCCAAATCCCCTTGCTGAACGGTATACCTGAACAACAATGCAGAAGATCCAGAACCCGAAACGTATTCAGCTTCATAAACTGTGCTTCCTAAAGTTAATTCAAAGCTAGGAACACCACTTATTATTACTGGTTCTGAATAGTTAACAGTAAAATCAAGGTTCTGAGTCGCTGAATAAGTGCCATTGGCAGGTACTGAAACCGAGCTGACCGAAGGCAATTCCTGAACATCAATATTGATCGTTCCCAAATTAACTGGCAAGCCTCCTCCTGTACCTGTATTTCCATTATCATTTGCCGAAACATTAAGTGTCGCAGCATTATCTCCTGTGGCTCCTGGTGCATTGGTGTAAAGAATGTTGGAAGGAGTGTTCAGGAAGGCTCCAATTGCAGCTGCAGTCCCTACCAGATCCATTGCTCCTGGAATGGGGAAGCTTACCGCGACATCTGCTGTACTTGTTGCAGACAATGTTCCTCCTGAAACTAAGAAAGATAACAAGACATTGCCTGATCCGGAGTCTACATCTCCAAAAATTGCTGTGGAAAGGTCAATATTGCTTGCAACACCATCTTGAACAGAAATATCATTTGGTAAACCTATTAATGTGGGGTCGTCGTTCGTAGGAATCACTCTAATATTAAAAGTAAGCACGTTTGATACCGCTGCATCGTCATCCTCCACAGTAATCGTTATGCTTCTATTAATATTGGCATCACCTTCGGTAGGGTCGTCTGTTGTATTTTCAAAAGTCAAGGAGGCCAGTGTAGCGATCATATCTTCTATACTTCCAGATCCAGAAATCGTGGTTACATCTCCCGCTGTAGAAACGGCATATGGTCCAGGAGTACCAACAGAAATCATATCACCTGTAGCTGGAATTGTATTGGTTATGGTTGCTTTTGAGATAGTTTCATCAGTTGGAGAAGACACATTGTCACCATCAGACAATAAAACAGTTCCCAAATCAGTAGCTGAACTTCCTTCATTGTAATCTTTATTGCCAGTAATTGTCCCGAAGTTTGGAGAATCATTTATTGCCTGAATATCAAAAGTTACAGTTGCTATATTCGAGTCAACAGAACCATCATTTGTCACGAAAGATATTATCCCGGCATTTGTTCCAAACAGATCCAATGCTGGTGTAAATGTCGCTGCATCCAATGCCGTATTGATCGCTGCCAAAGTACCTGATGCGGTGAAATTCGCAGAACCATTCCCTGAACCACCAAATGTGATTCCTGTCGTACCAAGAGTAACCGTTCCTCCCGTAATCGTGAATGTAACTGTTTGGTCATCTCCCTCATTATCAGCTACCTGAATATCATCTGCAAGAGCGACTGTAATATCTTCCATAACCACAGGAGCTGAAGGAGGAGTAGCTACCGGAGCTGTATTGATTCTTTTTTGGACATTAGTAGTGGCTGGCAATCCCCTATTATTGGATGCATCGGTCAATGATACAGTAAGGTTAACTGTCCCAACTCCAAGTCCACTTAGATTTATCCCTGTAGTTTGATCTGTAGCAGTCAAGATAGTACCTGTACCAGTCACTGGTGTTCCTCCACCAGAACTTGTAAATGTATATTCGTAAGTAGTCCCAATCTCAGCAGCTGCAAAGGTAAAGCTCACCGCATTCTCATTATCTTGAGTAATTGGGTCTTGATCAATTGAAACAGTATAGCCACTTGGAGCTACATCATCCGCACAAAATTCAAAATTATCAATGTTTATATATTGGAAGGAGCCTCCTAAAGTTATTTCTAGTTGATCGATGGATAGCAAAGAATTATCTGTCCCTCCCTCAGTTCTCAAATCTAAAATATAGTAACCAGAATTCGCTGAGAAGTCTGTGGGGAATCCCGAATCTTTGGAAATCGTATAAACAATATTGCCTGCTTTTTTTCCAGTTAGGGTAATGCTTCCATCGTTAGTAGGACTACTTCCGTCTGCAATTGAAGACAGGTACAAAGCAATCCTTCTCAAGTTAATCTCACCAGAGTTGGAGGTTAATATATAAGGACCAACCCCTGTATTATTTAGAACATTCCTTGAACCATTAATTCCGCTTACAGGAATCTCGGTATGTACTTCCATATTGCCGGTAATCACAAAATCGAAACCTCCGTAGCTAAAGCCTTTAGATCCGACAGTTTCATCCTCAAAGTCTTCTACCAAACATGGACTGACATTATGGATTTGCCCAGTAGTAAAAGCTGCCGTTCCTATAACATCATTTTCATTGGCGATGTCTGTTCCCGCTTTTAGATCCAGTTGAAGAGTCCCTTCTCCAGAAATCCCAGAAATAGGAACAGAATAAGTAGCATTACTGCCCGTAACCGTGCCTATCGTTCCAGCTGCTGTTCCGGTTGTAGTCAGGATAAAATCATCTGCAGAGACATTTTTAGCTAGTTTAGAGAAACTAATCTGGTATTGAACAGAGGTGACATTACTTAAAGGCGCCCCTACAAGGTTTATCCCTGTCACTACAGCAGGATCAGCATCACCTACTACGAACGGCGCTCCATACGTGATTTCGTCTAGTATTAAATACAAATCCGTACCCTTAATCAATATAGAATCCACATCATAAAAATCCGGGTCACTAGCGTATGATTTGACTCCAGATGAAGAGCTGTTAAAAATCAGTGGTTTAGCTGCCCCAACTTGAAATCCCCCTTTAAATGCATTAATAGTGCCTGAAGTAGAAGTGCCAGCTCCTCTATGTTGAAGCCAAATACTTAAAAATTGAAACGAAGAATTATCTGCTTTGGAAATTTTCCAACCTACTATCCCATTAACTTCAAAATTATCATCATCCAAACCAGGAGTGCCATCTTTGCCATCATTAAAATCTATCCCAATACATACTGTACATATACTCGTGCTTTTTATTACTTCAAATTCCAATTCACCTTCAGTGTGAGGGTTTGATAAACCTTGGTTCTCCGTATAACTATTAAAGTTAACTGTGGTTTGAGCCAGCGCACAAAATGAACTCAGTATAAACAACAGTAGAAAAAATATTGATTTGATTACTGGGCGTTTCATCATGAATTAGTTTAAGTAAAAGTACCGACTCCAAAAGGAGTCGGTTAAAAAAAAGAACTCAGCTCCTGGAAGGGTATATCCCCTCCATACATATAATATAACTAGTAGCCTCGTATGGATTCAGCAAGGGCAGTAGTTGACTGCCACCCGTAGAACCAATCGCATTAGTTGTTCCCATATTGGCATGCCCTGCCTCAGTATAACTTGAGGTAGGAACAGCAGCCCCACCACGCTCTATAGTTACATTTGACTGGGCAAGGAATCCACCTTGAGGGTTATTTGTTGAACCAGGATTGGAACTTACGTTTAGGTTATGCGTATGACTGGGCAGATTAGATGCTTGCAGAGTAGTTGACTCCGCTCCACCCTTAGCCCCAAGACGAATTGGACTCAAACCAGGGCCAGAACCTGCTCCAATAGGAACTCTACCTCTTAGGTCTGGTAGGGCAAAAGTAGTTCTTCCGTCTCCACCATAAATGGTCCCCAGTATTGAAAATAATGCCTGGTTTACATTGACTGACAATAATTGTCCTTCGCAAAATGCCCATCCTCTGGGTGCAAAATTTCCAGCGAATAATTTGATTACTCCTATCATTTCTTCCATGTCTCTGTCGATTAGCTTCTTGAAGGGAATATTCCCTGTACACAAATAATATAATTCAGTCCTAGGAAAGGATTCCTGATCTGAACTGGAATATTTCCACCAGTAGAAACTATGGCAGTAGCTGCCAACTGCCCATTGGGAGTAGATCCATAGCAATTTATAGGTATAGGAGAACCTCCTCTTTCAACTACTACTTCGGAAGCAGCAATTACATTTCCAACTGGGCTATTTGTAGTGCCAGGTGCAGAGCTCGTCATCATAGTATGAGTATGACTCGGCAGATTAGCAACAGATATTGAAATCTGCTCCGCTCCAGCCTTTTCTCCGAGTTTCACCTCAGTTAGCCCAGGGCCTCGGCCTTGACCTACTGCAGATCTACCATTCAAATCCGGCAAGGCAAAAGTGGTTCTACCATCTCCTCCGTAAGTTGTACCCAAAAGTGAAAATAAGGCAGAGTTCTGAGCAATAGGCAACAGCTGTCCTTGGCATAGCATATAGCCCCTTGGAGCAAAATTCCCTGCAAAAAGCTTGATTGAAGCTAATAAATCGTCCATGATAAAATTGTTTTAGTTGAAGTTGAAATAAATAAGTAAAATATAATCCTTACCCTGATTGGGCGTAATAAAAACTTAGTCGTATCCTCACTGATTCAAAGTCTAATAAAAGACAGTAAAATGAAGGTTCTTCTCAGTCCTTGGACACATCTCCCAAAGAGTAAGTTTGAAAAAAGCATTAATTCTTGCTAATGAGAAAAGCCCAGCTGGGATAGCTCTTTTCAATTAAAAACTGCTAATAAATTCCTCTTGAAATATCATATATCAATTGGAAAATAATAATTCGAAAAACTATAGTTGGTTAGAAACCCGAAATAAAAACTTGATCAAACAAATTTATATACACACAAATTAGAGATTTATATCGTTGATACAATGGATGTTAATAAAAATACGTATTAATACGTATGCCCTTTTCACAACTGGGAAGGTTTTAGTATAGCATTTTGAATACTCTAAAAATCGGGATAGAAAATTTTTTCGTATTCTTAAAAAATATCAAGCGCCCTCCCATTATCTCCATTTCCTCTGCAAAGCCTATGGGAAAGAAATCAGAATAATTCCCTAAAATTGCCTGCCTAAAACCAAACGCTTGTAAACTACATCCAATGGCTTACCAAACCGATCAGCATTACCAAAACATAGATTTCACTCTTGAGGGATTTCAAGCAATTGAATACGAACAATGTAGCTTTGAACAGTGCAAATTTTCAGGTTTATCTATCCGTGGGGCAAGTTTTGATAATTGCAGCTTCAAAAATTGTGATCTCTCCAATCTCAAAGTGCAGGATGTTTCCTTCCGACAAGTAACTTTTGATTCTTGCAAAATGCTGGGAATTCATTTTCATACTTCCAACCCATTTCTGTTGGAATTTACCTTTAAGAACTGTCAAATGGCTTACTGCAGTTTTTACAATCTCAAACTAAAAAAGACCAAGTTCCTTGCGAGCAAATTGACAGAGGTGGATTTTACACAGGCATATTTATCAGGATCAGATTTCCAGCATTCTGACCTAAGTGGAGCCACTTTTGACAGAACAGAGCTCCTAAGCGCTGATTTCAGAAACGCATCTAATTATGCAATTGACCCAGAGCTCAACAGAATCAAAGCCGCCAAGTTTGATTTGGATGGCTTGCCTGGCCTACTAGGTAAATACAAAATAAAAATCGGCTGAGGACAAAATAGACACCTATTAACAGCTTAGCTATTAATTCATCTTCAATTTCTCTTTTTAAAAGAATATAGGTAAGGAGCCTTATGAGAACCTCCTAAAAAGAGCTTTTCATGCCTCTCCAAAATATTGAGTCCTAACATTTTTCGCTGGAAATTGGCTCTGTTTTGCGTTTCACCCAAGATAGCATCATATACCTGCTTGAGTTCTTTCATAGTGAAACGCTCAGGAAGGAGATTGAAACTGAGGAGCTTCTGATCCAAATTAGTACGCAAATGATCCAATGCCTTTTGCACAATTTCATTGTGATCCATCATTAATTGTGGGACTTGATCAAAATCGTACCACTCAATAGAATCTGACAATTCATCAGGCATGGGAACAACATTCTCGTAATTGATCAATGCATAATATCCCACAGTGATGAACCGACCTAGCAACCAATGATTTTCTAAAAAATGGCCTTGTTCTGCCAGAATACTACGCATAACGCTTGGATTGAAACGGTCCATTGAGCCAAATGTATGAAACTGTTCCAAGTAGATTTCATCTAATCCCGTTCGCTCAGAAAGGCCTCGCTTCACCGCCTCATCAAGCGGTTCATTTACTTTCACAAAACCTCCTGGCAAGGCAAAAGTTTTAATGTTGTGGTATTCCAAGATCAAAATCTTGAGCTTCTCTCCCGAAAAACCAAAAATAACCGAATCGTAAGAAATGTTGGGAAGATATTCTTCTTTTGCTAGATGCATGCGCAAAACTATGAAATACTAGTTTAAGAAATAGGTTTTCCAAAAATAAGCATTTACTATTGTTTCCCAAAGAAACAATAAATTCAAGCCATGAAATCTACTTTACACTTAGTCGGTCTTTTTTCGTTGGTACTTCTTTTTGGGTTTTCAATCTCTCTGAAAGCCCAAAGCAACAACTCATTCGAAGTGCAAACAAAAATCAAAAATGGAATGATCGCAGGATCTTACGACGTCAAAACAAGCATTCAAAAGTATTTTGGAATTCCCTTCGCAAAACCACCAATAGGTGAGCTCCGTTGGAAAGCCCCACAAGCTTTAGACAATTGGACCGGAGTGAAGAATACCAAGAAATTCGGACCAAGAGCTGTTCAAGCAGATGTTTTCGGTGATATGGACTTCAAGTCAGACGGCATTAGTGAGGATTGTCTTTACCTGAATGTATGGACTCCTGCAGATCGGAACACAAAGGATTTACCTGTATTAGTATATTTCTATGGTGGCGGATTTGTCGCTGGAGATGGCTCCGAGCCTCGCTACAATGGTGAAGCTATGGCTCAAAAAGGGATCGTGGTAGTCACTGTCAATTACCGATTGGCAGTATTTGGCTTTCTAGCTCATCCGGATCTTAGCGCTGAAGCACCTTATAATGCCTCTGGGAATTATGGTCTGATGGATCAGCATGCTTCCTTAGAATGGGTGAAGGAAAACATCGCAGCTTTCGGTGGCGATCCTGACAAAGTAACTATTGCTGGTGAATCTGCGGGTTCGATCTCGGTAAGTTATCAAATGGCCTCTCCCCTTTCCAAAGATCTAATCGCAGGAGCAATCGGTGAAAGTGGTGCTGGTATCAACCCGACTTTGGCTCCTACACCACTCGCTGAGGCAGAGCAAATAGGAAAAGAATTTGTGACTAAGGCTGGTTATACGAGCATCGAAGAAATGCGTGCGCTACCTACCAAAGATATTTATGAGATCTACAATGAATCCAAGCGCTTTGGCTTTCCTGTAGTATTGGATGGTTATTTCTTACCAAAAACTCTACCTGAGATTTTCGAAGCCAAAGAGCAAGCAATGGTGCCACTCCTTGCCGGTTGGAACTCGGCAGAGATTCCGGGAATGGCATTTATGCAGGGACAGCCTTATACCCCAGAAGCTTTCATCGCCAAGGTGAAAGAAACTTATCCAAATGATTATGACGAAGTGCTGAGCCTTCATCCACATGCTGACGCAAAAGAAGTAGAGCGATCAGCCACCAACTTGGCTGCTGACAGATTCATCGCTTATTCTACTTGGAAGTGGCTGGATCTTCATGCTAAAAATTCAGATCAGCCTGTTTACAGATATTTGTATAGCAAACTTCGTCCTCCCCTGAAGGACGCTAACCTGAGCACTGGCCTAGCTGGTGGTACCGTAGAAGGTGGACCCAAAATGCCTGAGGCAATAGGGGCTCCACATGCTTGTGAAATAGAGTATGCTATGGGAAATCTTCCTTTAGTAGATGCCTTCGCATGGACAGCGGATGATTATACAGTGTCAAAAACCTTTATGAATTACTTTGCCAATTTCATCAAAACAGGAAATCCAAATGGTGATGGTCAGCCGGAATGGGAAGCAATGAAAGGCTCTGATTCTGAGCCTCCAGTAATGGGGATCAATACGGAAAGTAAGCTTGTCAAGGCAACAGACGATGCCAGATATAACTTCCACGACAAATCATACGGAAACAAAAAATAACACCAATCAACCAAATAGGCATAAAATGAGAGGCTTTTGGTCTCTCATTTTTTAATTAAAGTTACCTGGTGCAGTTCGTGATGACACGAACGGTGGCGTAGTGGCCCAGGCTTATCATCTTATTTGTTTATTGAATGCCGTTCGTGATGACACGAACGGCGGCTTAGAGATAACACAAGCGGTAGCTTAGAGATAACACAAACGGCGACCTAGTTATGATATCAAACGGAATCATAAGATTGGAGGGCATTCAGCAATGACAAGAACGGCTCTATAAATGGATTACCCTAGACTAAACGATGCTTGATGCTAAATCCTAGATCGGTGTTTTATAACTTACGACTAACTACCTACAACATTTCACATCCTACTTTCTACAAAGAAACAACCTCCTAGTCCTGCCTCCCAGCCACCACCATCTTAATGGTATTATAATCGTATTTGCCTTCAAAATGAATCCGAAGTGCTTGCAAATTCTTAATGTTTTCGACTTGAGAATTGATCTCCGAAATCACCTCAATAGGCAAACAATCTTCTAACTCAACTCGGCCTTCTTGGATTCCTTTGGCCAAGTGTCCTTTGATGGTAGACTCTGCCAACCCTCGAGCCACTACAATGTCGCCTATGCTTTTCCCCTCATTTATCATCCTAAAAGTAATCTCATAGGTCTCCCCTACTTTCCGCTTCAGATTCGCTTTTCCTGTCTTTTTCCTACCTGATTTGTTAGAGGCAAATTTAGGGTTATCAGCTGCTGCTTCCTTGGCTGCTTCTGCCAATCGAAGTCGAAGATTAATTTTCTCCTGCTCCAAATCTTTCATTTTTCCCGGTATCTCGCCCTCCATAATCGAAGAGATCAGACTGCTAACCTTACTAATATCCCCATACTTTTTGAGCAAGCTCACCTCCAATTCCTCCAAACCATTTGCATAGGTTTTTGTTCTGGAAAATCGCTCCACCTCCGCACGGTGGATGAGGATTTTCTCCAGCCCTTCCTTCAAAAAATTCTTAAAATAGGAGGCTCCTTTGTCCAAGCGCTCCATCAATTTCTCTTTATCATCTTGTTGCAAGAGAAAGCGAAGTTGATTGCTGAATTTCCCTGCTGTCCCTACTTCATTCCTGATCAAAGCAGCAATTTCCCCCACGGCTTTTTGCATCTCAGGATCTTCAAATTCCAGGGAGCTATCATTCTTGCGCTGGAAATAGCTGATCTCCTGCAGTAAGCCTGACAAGTCGAAGGTTTCACCAGATAATAAAGAAAGGTACCGCTGCTGATATGCCCCTAGCAACTCATCAAGTTTCGAATGCTTTTTGGCACTCTCCACAAAGGTCTGAACCTGAGAATCTGACTGCAAGCCAGAGTTTTGGATTCTAGTCCTCAGCACCAATCCATCCAAACTTCTCAATCGGCTCAAAGCCACATATACTTGCCCCGGAGCAAATGCATTACCCACATCTATGATAGCCTGATCGAAGGTCAAACCCTGACTTTTGTGTACCGTGACGGCCCAGGCGGTCTTGATAGGATACTGGCTAAACGTTCCGATGACTTCTTCTTCCAGCTCTTTAGTCTCAGGATTTATGATGTATTTTTTATTCTCCCAGAGTTCTTTTCGCAGCTGATAGGTAAACCTTGTGCCTTCTAGTAAAACCTTGATAGAATCATCTTCCAACTCCTCCACAGTAGCAAGTTTGCCATTGAAGTAATCCTGGTTTCCAGAAGAATCATTTTTGATAAACATCACCTGTGCTCCTACTCGAAGCTCTAAGGATTGCGGCAGTGGGTAGATATTTTCAGGGAAATCATTTTCTATATCCGCCTCATAAAATTTCGACTCGCCTTTTAGCGCAATCAATCGATCCCGATTGATCTGATCAGCTTTATAGTTGTGCGTAGTGATCGTAATACAATCTTTAATTTGTGCTATCTCATCCTGGGTTTTGTAATGCTTATTCAGAATTGTGATATCCTCAGAAGTCACCTTATTCTCCCTGAGATGATTGAGCACCTGGATAAATTCTTCATCCTGCTGACGGAAAATCTTGTCCAACTCCAAGTAAACCAAGCCTGAATCCTGCAGAACTCTTGCTTCGAAAAAATGCATACTTGGGTAAAACTTACTAAGCACCTGCCATTCATTATCTCGGACAATAGGTGGAAGTTGGAAAAGATCACCAATCATCAATACCTGTACGCCTCCAAAGGGCGTATTGAAATTTCGTTTGACAGATCTGAGTCTATAATCAATAGCATCCAGCACATCCGCCCGAAGCATACTCACCTCATCGATCACAAGCAATTCTATGGATTTGAGCACATTCTTTCTGATCGCATTCAGCGGATGCTTACGTACCAAGGTGTGCTGTGTGAAGCAACCATATTGATCAGAGAAATTTCCCTCAGGCTCATTGACAGGCAAGAAAAAACCAAGTGGAAATAAGAATTGCGAATGTATCGTGACTCCACCAGCATTCAGCGCAGCGATACCTGTAGGCGCTACGATCACATGGTTTTTGTGTGTTTGCAAGGCTAGACTTTTCAGAAAAGTGGTTTTGCCTGTCCCTGCTTTTCCCGTCAAAAAAATCGGCGCCCCGGTATTGTTGACAAATTTTGCGGCCAGCTCTAGCTTGTCAGTACTTTGATTTTCCATTTGGCGAAACTACTATTTTTAAAAATGAATAAAATGGAGTCCGAATCCTTAAACTCTCTCCCTATCTCTAATTTCACTTTTTTAATCCTAAATCTCAAACTAATCTCATCTATATAAGAACAAAGGTATGTTTTGTGAACAGTCAGTATCATCGATAAAAAGAACATTTTTCTATAATTCATCTGCGGATTTCCTTACCCAGATCGTCCTTTTCCAACACATAAAAATTCTTAAATAAAAGCTATATCCGCTCCAAAAGGTATTCCCAACCGCATGGCACGGACTTGGTTTATTAATAGACAGAACTCTATTCACTAAACCAAATAACCATGAACACCCAATATCATTTTCCAATAAGTAGCTCTACAGCTGCGAATTGTACCGTAAAAACAATTAGAGATGAAGCAGTAGGAACTATCAGTGACATCATGCTCGACACCGAAACTGGCGAGGTCGCTTACGTGGTACTATCTGTGGACACAGGATTTCTAAATCTAGGGAGCAAACTCCTGGCACTACCATGGGCGGCATTTGATTTTCACGGTCACCGACGTGATGTAATCATTGTAAATGTCGATAAGGAAAAGCTAGAGAATGCACCTGGATTTGACAGTGAAGAATGGCCTGTGGGACCTCAGCATGAATTTATCAATGACGTACATACCTATTATGGATTTGAAAGAAGAAGAGCGCTAATTGAATAGGCGTGGCGCTTGGACTCTAATTAGGCTCTCCAATTTTGGGGAGCCTTTTTTATAACCACAAAGACAAAGTGGGAAGCTAGGGTCAGGGAGTACATTTTTGAAATATTATACTTAGCCTAGAAAATAAAGAGGTTCAAATGACATAACTTTCTAAGTCCCTCAAATAAAAATCATCTTCTCTTCCCATCATCTGATGGATCTTGCTCGCCGAGAATAAGCTGCATTAAATCTCCCGGAGCGATCTCTAGCATTCCTTCTCGCAAGGATTCCCAAATTAGATTGAAAGTTCCGCGATAGATATTACGTTGAGTTTGAAAAGTTGCCGTTTTGTAATTATTATTTTCAGGGAGATTATTACTGGAAATGAGGATGTTAGAAAGTGTAGACATTAACTTTTTCTTATTATCATCTTCATCCCGAAGCTCCAACTTCAAATCCCTATAATGGAATTTCATGTAATTTGACGCATACTGAGGATTGGCATCCATGGTGATTTCTAGCTTTTCCATCGTACCTGAATTAATATTCACAGAAACTAAGTCTCCGAGAATACCATTGAGTGATGGCAGGCTAAAAGGGTCCACGCTAGCTTCCAAATGAAATTGCTCTGTAGTTCCATCTTTCCCGTAGGGCACAGTCACGTCCATCCGCATGGGCGCAAATCCATTCAAAACCGCTTCTCCATGGATTAGCATTTCACCAGATTGCAGAGAATCTATGGAAACCACATGTGTAATTTCGGCTGAAAGCTGCTTAAAATTCAGGCTACCAGGCTCTGTTTTGCCTTCTGAAATTTGCGAATAAGTGATTTTCGAATTTGAAACTCGAATAGTATCCAGTTCCAATGGAAAAGGGATTTGTTCGACCATTCCTTCAAACATCGGCTTCTCAGGTTCATAAGGCCGAGGCTTATTTTTATTTCGCACATCATGCAGATCCAAACTATCAAGAGTCATCAATCCAGCTACGATCGACCAATTGCCATAAATATTACTTTTGGCATTGATCTGTTCTATGCGCATATGTTTCAGGTCTATTTCAATAATATCTTTCTGTACATCCAATCTGTGCGAGGCCTCAATATTAGAATCAGTATAATTCAAATGAAGATCAAAGAAATCAAAGGCTCCCTCCTTAGAATCATATTCCATCGAGCCTAGAGTGAAAGTTTGTTCGCTGTTAATATTGACTTGAAGGTTTTTCAAACTCGTCTTTATGCTCTCCAATTTGAATGGAATAGCATAATTAATCCGTACAGAATCAGTTTCAAGGTTTTTTGCAGAAATATAGAACTCCTCAAAACTTCCAAATTTCCTTACGGAATCAGATTGATTGTAAAAATCCCCTGCGCCATTATTCAAGGTGAAATTGTGAATCACTCCTCTGGACACCAAATCACCAAACAGTCCTTGAAAAGCCTTGGACATATCTGCAGGTTTCTTGGAAATGGAGTCATTTCTAATCAAAATGAATTGGGGTTCCTGCAGTCTCAATTCCCCTACCTCAGCGACACTCCCAAAAGCAAAACCCAAAATATTCACTCCTCCAAGTTTCAGAGATTTCATAGTTCCGGTGATCGTGGTTGCCATTCCTTCTTTCAAGGGATGAAGTGAAATCTCCTCTAATTCGATACTACTGCTAAAAAGCTGAATATTAACATCTTTGAATTCAATATTATAAGCACGATCCTCTTTGCCATTGATGCGATCTGGCATAGTTTTCACCAACCATTTTTCGAACAAAAATACCGAGACAATGCCCAGCAAAACCAGAATACCTAAAGCCCAGAGGAATTTTTTCAAGCGATTATTATTTAAAACTAAATGAGTAAAGAGTGGATGAATCTAAGGGGTGAAATATCGTGGATTGTTGTCAAAAAGATACTAATAAATCTCAAGTAAATTAATTATCCACTGGCTTCAACTAGATTTTCCTATGGTAGCACAAATCAACCATAAAAATAAAAAGAGCTAGCAGTAAACTCAATTTGATTCTCATGAACCTTTAAATTCATTATCTTCCGCTTTGAATCAAACACTTTTCACACCATCTCCCAGAGATATTAATTCTGACGTAGAAATACCTAGCATCGAGTTAATCAATCCAACATGAAAATATCACTAATTGTTACAATCATATTTTTTCTTTGTTTATCCTGGTCTGCCAATGCGCAAGAAGAATATCCTGAATTCAAGGTCTTGACCTACAATATTTATCATGGAGAAAGCCCAACTAACCCTGGGAGGCCTAACATAGATGAGATCGCCGAGCTGATCATATTGATGCAGCCAGAAGTAGTAGCGCTTCAGGAAATGGACAGCATGACTACTCGTCTCGCTACGGTATATGGTGAAAAGATCAACTGGGTGGCTGAGCTTGCCAAAAAAACTGGTTACAGAGGATATTTTGCAAAGGCAATGGATTTTGCTGAAGGAGGCTATGGAGAGGGAGTCTTGGTGAAAAAAGCCTTGAACTATCAAACCCAAGCACTTCCTAATCCCGAGGGAGGTGAGCCTAGAGCTGCTGCTTGGGTAAAAATCGAATTGAAAAACCGGCAAGAATTATACTTCGGTGCGACACACCTCTGCCACCAATTTCCAGAAAATCGACTTGCTCAACTAGAAGCCATCACATCCTACGCTGATTCTCTTCCCAAACCTGCCTTTTGGGCGGGAGATTTGAATTTCGCCCCTAGTTCTGAGGAATATAAGAGCATCAATACAAAGTGGACAGATGCTGGGTTAGAAGCCAAAGACGATTCACCCACTTTCATTTCCGAAGCAGGAAAGCGAATTGATTATGTATGGTATGATTCAGAGCATTTTGAGCTTGTGGACTACCAAGTAATAGATGTACCCTATTCCGACCACTACCCAGTATTGGTCACCCTTCGATTAATAAAACCCCTAAAATAGAATGAAAAAGACAGTATTAATTGGTATCCTTTGCCTAGCAGGCTTAGGTTTCGCTTTCAACTATGCCAATGAGGAAGCCAAAAAGCCAAAGTGGCAAACGCTTTTTAATGGCAAGGACATCGATGATTGGTCTATTAAGATCCGTACGCACGATTTGAATGATAATTTCGCCAACACTTTCAGAGTAGAAGATGGACTAATGAAAGTTCGTTACGATGGTTACGATCAATTCGACAGACAATACGGACACATTTTCTATAACGAGTCATTTTCTAACTACCTACTTCAGGTGGAATATAGATTTGTGGGAGAGCAAGCAAATGGTGGAGAAGGTTGGGCAACGCGAAATTCTGGAGCAATGCTGCATTCTCAGGACCCAAAAACCATGTTGAAGGATCAGGATTTCCCTATCTCTATTGAGGCCCAATTCCTAGGCGGAAATGGTACGGACAAACGTAGCACTTGTAATCTTTGTACCCCAGGCACAAATGTGGAAATGGATGGAAAACTAATCACTGCACACTGTGTGAATTCTACCTCCGAAACCTATCATGGCGACCAGTGGGTAACTGCCAACTTCATTGTTTTAGGTAATGGTGATGTACATCATCTCGTAGGACAAGACACTGTTTTAAGCTATTCCAAGGCACAAATAGGTGGTGGTAATGTAAACCCTGTAGATCCCAAAGTAAAAGTGGACGGTCAGATGCTTACAAGTGGATGGATCTCGCTACAGAGTGAAAGTCATCCTATTGACTTCCGAACTGTTCGACTAATAGATCTAACTGAATACATGGGAGATCAGAAGAAATTAGATCAAGTAGTAAAAGAAGGTTTAGCTTCAAAACCAGCTAAATAATAAGGATGCTTAAAAGAAGAGATTTTATTAAGGCAGTCCCTGCTTTGGGGCATTCATGGGTTTCTCTAGCCTAGCCAAAGCTGGTTCAGAAAAAATTACAGCAACTAATGATCGCAAAGTTTGGGCTGATCTTTTATACAAAATATCGCTCCCAGTTGTAGATACCATGAGTCAGGGAAAACTGACTACAGTCATGCCGGTAGAAACTCCTCCTGACGCTTATGGAGATCGTGCTTCTGTCACCTATCTGGAAATACTAGGCTATATATAAGCACAGGCTCACTTTACCTTTGCACACTTGGCTTCCTGCCATTGGGGCTTCCAGCTACACATTCCTTCTGGATAGATCCTGCTGAAGACTGGACATCCAAAAAGATCTGGATTGGAGTTGATGTTCCCCGCGATCACGCTATGTAGAAAGCAAAATCAACCACTAAAAAGCCCGCTAATCATTGATCAGCGGGCTTTTTTATGGTTTTGGAAAGGTACTAGTAGACAAAAAGCAAGCCTTCTCAGCAAAGAATCAAACTCTCAGTCCGGTATTTCCAGGCTTGTACCGATCCGTGTCTCCACGAATCCAAACATTTATCTATTTACTTCTTACCGAAAACTAAACTCGTACTCCCGTATTACCACCACCAGCTAGGGTAATGTTTACCGGTGCATTTGTTTTCCAGTTTCCTCCTGTGAAATCAGGTACATCGATAGAATTAGATCTATTGGCCACGGACCACTCAGATAGTGGAGAAACACAGCTCCAAAGTGCCGCATCATAGACATCCTGATCAAGAGGAAGTCCATTTCTCAAGCAATCGATCAATCTCCAATCCATCATAAAGTCCATGCCACCATGACCTCCTACTTGCTTCGCTAATTCACCTACTTTCTGGATAATCTCAGGAGTGTACTTGGTTTCAAGATCTTTGAATTCCTCATCTTTCAACCAACCATGTCCTCTAGACACTTTTGGTTCAGGATATTTTTGAGCAAATCCTTCAGTACCACTTACTACATGAAGTCTGGAATATGGACGAGGTGAAGATACATCATGCTGAATCATGATTGTCTTGCCCTTCTTGGTCTTAACCATTGAAGTATTCATGTTTCCACGGAATTTTTTCTCAGCGAAAGAAGCAAAGAAATTATCCTGTTCAGCCAATTTTACGGCCTCAGCATGCATGGAAAAATCATTGGAAGAAGTTGATGTCAAGAAATCCATCTGATCACCTCTATTGATATTTAGAATTTGGCAAATTGGGCCCAATCCGTGTGTGGCATATAAATTACCATCACGGTAATTTTCTTTTAGCCTCCACATATCCTGGTACCCTTCCTTACTAAAATTCAAAGAAAGCAAATCATGAATATAGGCTCCTTCTACATGAAGTACCTCACCGAAGTAACCTTCACGAGCCATTTTTAAGGTCATCAACTCAAAGAAATCATAGCAGCAATTCTCCAACTGCATACAGTGCTTCTTAGTGCGCTCAGAAGTCTCTACTAACTGCCAGCACTCATCAAGTGTCCTAGCGATAGGAACTTCACAGGCAGCGTGTTTTCCAGCTTCCATGGCATATACAGCCATCGGAGTATGCCATTCCCATGGTGTCGCGATATAAATCAAGTCTAGATCATCACGATCCATCATTTCTTTCCATGAAAAAGCATTGCCAGAATACAAATCTGGAGTATGTGGTGTATCCTTTAACTGCTCCTTTGCTTTTTCCGCTCGCTCCGGAAGCAAATCACAAAGTGCCTTAATTTCAACATTCTCTATTTTACTCAATCTATTTACAGCACCAGGCCCTCGCATTCCTAATCCTACTACCCCTACTCTGACGGTATCAATTTTGGGAGCAGCAAAACCACTCATGTTAAAGGATTGGATTCGGTTTACTCCTTTTTTCGCTTGTAAAGGAAGTGCTTCAAATTCGCTGGCAAGGGTACTGCCCGCTCCGAAAAGTCCCAAGCCTACCAAACCGGTAGATTTCAGAAACTCTCTTCTCTGGTTATTTTTCATAATGCTATTTTCAATTGATATGGCTAATTAATAAAAAAATAAAGGAAGTTTGGCCACCTTAGGCATAAAAAAACCGAAAGCTTTAAATGCTTTCGGCTATCTCTAAATATTACTCGGGTTCACCTAATTCTATTTGTCCAAGCAAGGATTACATTTTGCCAAATAGTTTAGGCGAAAAAATTAACGGTGATTTGCACTTTTTCCAGCAAACTTTTAAAGGAAGGACTGTTTGGATTCTTCGGTGCAAAAGTACGGCAACTCAGATTCGTAAAGCATGACATTCATCATATAAAAAACTGATTTTCAACAGTTAATACATCGATCCTCGGTACAATTAAAGGAAATTCCTGGCTAAAAACACCATAACTTTTGTCAAGTATATTTCGCGTTAAAGAAAACTTAGGAACAAGCGGTACTTCAAAAACTAAAAACAAGTGTAACAAATCAGTCTATTTTATTGAAGATCAGCCCCATATAGCATTGAGAAGATCCCGTATTTTAAATGTATATTGAAATAAGAAACAAATGAATCTCGACAAGATTTTTATTCTTGAGATTTCTCAGAAGTCGGTGATTATCAAATCTAGCGAAATGAAACTTTTCATATACTTACTATTTTTTTTCATGATGCCATTTTCTCTAAACGAAGTATTGGCTCAAGGAAACCTTCAAACAACCAATAACGACACCATTACTTTGGCTCAGGCTTACATGAATCTGTATTTAACAGAAACTTATTTTGACACACTTAGTAAGGAGAGAATCTCAAAAATCCTTGCCTTCGAGGAGAATGAGCTCAGCAAAATCAATGACAAATCATTTATTGAAAAAAACCACAGCCTTTACCAGTTTACCAATTCTCTGTATTTCTTAAACAGATCGAAATTACTTTCTCAACAACGAGAAGTGTACAATCGAAGCGGTTTAAGAAGATTGAAAAGTATATTTGATGAATCTATTCAAGCCTACAATTCTGCTAAAATTGATGAATACCAAACATTCGCTAATGGAAAGAACAATCTATATGAAATAATCAGCTTCGACCAAGTCTCAAATTATAGGTTATTATTTGAAATCAGGAAATTAAAGGATCAGTTCAACAGGTTATTTAATGAGGATATTTACCCAGATTTTAAAAGGATTTTCAAGAGGTCAAGCAGTCCTGAAAAAACTGATATCGACTCCCTCACCTATTTTGCAAGAATCTACGATATGCCTCTTAGTACGGCAATCCTCAGAAACAAAGCTGAGTTGGACGTCTTTCCTTTTCAAAGTTCAACTTTCATTACCCCCGAATACACCATCGATTCAAAGTTGGATTTGATTTCAAGATATTTGCAATTAAAATACCTGGCATCACCCAAAGTTCAAGTTCCACGGAATTTCAATAAAACAATTTTGTATGAGGCTTATGATGATTTCCTAGAACTTAAACTTGAAACAATTGGTGATCAATTCATAAGAGAGGAGTTAAACCCTAGGGTATGTGCGATACTGCTTGATGAGATCGAACGTAAATTCCCTCGAGACAAGAATGTAAAAGAATTGGTCCACCCCAGTGCTCCAGGAATCATGATGGAAATATCCGGCGGCAACTATAAACAATACTTCTTCCCCAACCCTGCACCATTAGCCTCAGCCGATTCCATCATAAATCAGTTTAAGCCAAGCTTGAATACCCTAAACCAGGTAGATAGGTCTTTAATGAGTGTTTTCACAACTGCAGGCTACAAAAACCAAGTTCACTATTATTATGACATGGATGGCTTTGCGCTGACTACAAGTTTGGAGAAATTCAACCTTAACGGTACTGCTGTCTCTTCCTCTAACCGCTTTATCAAAAACCTCGGTGGAAATGGGAAATTTTCCTATTATGAGATTTTCAAATCCATGTTTTTTGATGTGGAATCCGAGTACAGAATGTTTGCCTTCATCATTGCATCTCAATCAGCTACCATGAGTAATGAAGCCATGACGGCAGGTTTTGCTGAAGAAATTCTCCAAAACAGTTATGATAGGCTTCCTGCAGAATTGAGAAACGTTAGTTTGCCAACTAAGGTCCTTTCGATTTTTGTATACCACTTCCATCAAAATGACATAGGTGAAGTTCCCGAACTGGATCTCAGTGGAAAACTATCAGTACAAGATCATTTGAAAAATGCTGGATTGAGCAAGATTATTGACTAGGCAAAATTTGACTATTAATCTAAAAGCGGGTTGTTTTCGAAATACTCCTCAAAAGAAAAATATCGGTGGATTGTATCTCCTTGAAATGGGATGATATCTATTTTCATAGTGGGACAAAAACCATAACCTAGGTAGCCAATAGAAAAGGAAGAGGTAGGATCTCTGGAAATCCGTTGGCGATCTATAAATCCTTGACAGAAATTATACTGGACTTCTTGAATCTCATCTTTTCTGAATGAAGGCATATCCAACCACATAGTATAATTCCTATTTGGTCCTCCTGCATTAGAAGGACTCACTGAGGCTTTAATTTCAATCAAACTATCGAGTGGATAGGTTCTTTCCCTATGAATAATAGCTTCTATTTGCTCATCGGAGAGATTTTTATAATCTGGCCCTCTTCCACGTATCACCAGCCTAAGCAATTCTTTTGAGTAATCTTCGGCAACTTGGGCTTTTGCTTTTTCCTCTTGAGCCAAATTCTCACTTTGTTTGGCTTTGATTCCTAAGAAAACAAAAACTGCAGCCAAAATTACAAAGACCCCTACAGCAATTTTCAGAAACATGGCCTTCTTACTTTTCACCAAATCATCGTATTTCTGCTTGGCTTCTTTTTGCTTCTCTTGCTTGAGGGATTCTTTGCTTTTTACTATCCAATTACTCTCTTCATCACTTTGTTTGAACTTGGCCAAATATGGCTCGATATAGATAAGTTGCTTCTCAGTAAAAAACTCTCGTGCCTCCTGCTTTACTCCCACCTGACTTTTGACCAAGCGCTTAATTTCAAGCAAAGCGGTTTCCTCAATGCTTCTCTTTTCTGCAATGGGTTTGGCTAGTGAATCATGAGCAATCTCGAAGGTATCCGTGTTTTCATTGTAGCGGAGCAGCCTATTATGGGAAAAAGCTTCTACCACATCATCCACCATCCCCCGATCTAAATCAGGTAGACGGTCAAATAATTCCTTCTTAGAAATCGGATCTTTAGTCCCCTCCAAGGTAGCAAAGGGAGAAAGTATTTTCCAGATAAGCTCAGGATTTAGACTTGAGTATTTTTCTTTCAATTCTTTAGCAATATCAGCAACCTGTTCTTCCAGAAAATTGCTCAGGATATCTCCAATCTCTCCCATTTCATTTACTTTTTCCAATGTAAACTCGGCTGGTGTTTCACGCTCTTTATCAGCCGTGATATTCAGGTAAAGCTTGTCTAAAAATACCTGCAAAAAAGGCAATTGAATCGTAAGTGATTTCTTATCTCCTTTGATCTTATGAAAGATACTTTCAGCCACAGCATATTCCTCTCCTTCTTTAATTGAAATATTTGATCCCTCAAATGCCGCTGCACCAATAATTACCTGCTGCACTTTTTCAAGATTCATTGGTTCTACCCTCAGCTTCTTGCGCATGAGTTGAGGTATCGCCTTTTCAAATTCGAATAAATGACCCAAATATTCTTCTCTGATAGAAAAAATCAATTTGACAGGCTGTGCTGACTGAAGAATCCCATTGACAGTGTCAATAAAAATCTCCTGTTCGGAAATTGAACCAAGGATAAAAAGCTCTTCAAACTGGTCAAAAATCAAATAAACAGGGCGAAAGGATTTCTGATAAACTGCCTGGATTGATTTACTTATCGAGGATAATTCCTGCTCTCTCATTTCGCTATCTGAATCCCATTCATCGGTATACTGGGTTTCATCAAATCCTTTCTCAATCTTACCACCTGCTTGCTCCAATACCGACACCAAGGAATCATTGATATCAGCACCTCTTCGAATCATCAAATCGTGCCAATCATGCGGCTGAAACTTACCCGCCAATCCACAGTTGATCAAACTTGTTTTCCCTGTACCAGAGGCTCCATAGACTAGAACTGTGGCTGACTGAAACACCATTTCGTACAAAGCATTGATCTCCTCATCCCTTCCAAAAAACACGCCTCTATCTTCTCTCTGATAGGAATCAAGAAATTTAAAAGGATACTTTTTCATAGGGTTTACCATTAGTGAATTACAAAAAATTAAAAGGAGTCTTCTTCAACTTCGTCCTCAAGGCCAGTCAATGTTTTTTTGGCTTCGTAAAACAAGCTATAAACCTTATCGAAGTTCATGTCAATTCGATTGGCTTTTATAGAAAGCCATCTATTAAGCGCATTTAAGTTGGATACGTTTGGTTTAGGATTCGCTGATTTGCAGATGACCTGTTTGTTGTCATCTTCTATAAAATTATAGTTAAGATTCTGATCATCAAAGGTGTTGGCATGGGAGTAAAAACAAATTTTGGATCCACCATCCAGTTTCAAACCATTGAAATCAATGATAAAAGGATCAAGATTTATATTCTTTCTATAATTATCCTTGAAAATAATCACCGCATGGGAAATAACCGGTGAGGATTCTCTACGCACATTACTTTGGCTGTTGTCATTGGCCAGTCTTTCTCCTATTAGCAAGGTGTAATTATGCAAATACAAACCTTCTTGATCATTCCGCTGCTGATTAAAATCTATCTCATTGATAGAAATCATACGGTATTGTGCCAAGAAACTTAAACTTTCTAACACAATAGTCACATTTTTCTCAGCGGCTTGGCAGTCTTCGAGTTGGAAAGTAGAACCTTTCAACAACGTCGATAAGTCATTCAATTGTGAGCAAGCAGTGATAAACTCGCTTCCTTCCTGAAGTTTTGGAAGCAATTCCATCGATTCAGAAATAAGAAACTCCAGTTTGTTCTCTGAATATATTTCTAGTAAATGTTTGAGTAATTCCGCAAAGCCTAGCACATCTTCTTCAGCAGCATTTCTAAAAAACTTAATAAGCACATCTTTTTGTGAGGAGGAAAATTCAACCTTTTTCACTACCTGATGATCCCAAAGCGCGGAAATCAACGAATAGCAAATAAGTTGCAATCCTCTTTTTGCTGTGGCTTGGCTATTCTCCAGATAACGCACCATTTTGGTTTCGGAAAAAGCCAGTGCCCCAATAGCCATCAACTTACGTATCTGACTGCCTATTACCCCAACATACTCACTGATAATGATTCGCTTGGCAGTTTTCACCAAATCTTCATTTTCAGCCCAACTAGGATTGGCCGCCAAAAAACCCGCTGCTTTCTTACTGTACTGGCTTATCGCAGTGATTAATCTAGAAGTAAGCAACTGATTGAAAGTGTTTTCAATGTGCTCAGGTCCAGTTTTTTCATGAACAGAGTCTCCTGAGGCAGAAGTTTTATGATCTGAGTCACCTCCATATTGAGGCAAAATCATATCCAACTGATCCCCATACTGACTTATTAGATCGGCGGCGGATGTATATTGAGTGAAAAAGTGACCCAATTCCTTGAGTCTATTTTTAAATTCATCTAAGGATTTAATATCTGCCTGGTTTATAGAATCAATAGCGACATCTCCCGTTTTGAAATAGGTCCAAATTCTAGGCTTGCCTTGGGCTTTAAACATTTCGTATGCGATATTAAACTCCTCAGCAGTGTACATACCCACTTTGGTAAAGAAGAGGCAAACGACGAAATCACTTTTTCGGATCGCTTCATTGTATTCATCCTGAAGGCGCGTCGATGAAATCGAATCCGGAAAAAACTCCCATAATACTACCTCTAAACGAATCCCTCTTCGACTCAATAAGTTATTTTGCCTACCTATAAATAGCTCAAACTTCTCTCTGTCATCTTTAAGTTCACTGGAGGAGGCGATAAAAATCCGAAAGGTTTGCATAGACTAAATAATTTGTAACGAATAATTCTGTTGAATTTCAATACACAACTCAACAGGAATTTATTCAAAAAACTAGAACTTTTAGTGTGTAATCATCTCATTAGAATAGTCTTAAGTTATGGATTCTAGCTTTTAGAATTCAATCCATAGAAAAATATTTCTGCATCACTTTTTCTGCTTGCTTTCCCTGAGGAGTAAAATCTGGATTCCTATGTTTTCCATCTGGATACCATTTCCAGAAGAACACACCAGCCATCCATGGTTCTTCCCAGGCCGTTTCAAAAAATGCTTCATAGCAAAGTGCCTGCATTTCCTCAGACAATTCAGTTTCCCTACGCTCATTTGGCCAGACCCATGGCTCCACCGCAGCGTCTACTGTATTGCAATATCCAATCTCAGTGAACATTACAGGCTTCTGGTACTTTCTTACCACCTTATTAATGTTCGACAAGTTCTTTTTCCAGCCAGATTTGAGATCCGAAAGGCTTGGATCTTCTTTGGTTGAAAGTGGGAAATATGCCTGAATACCGATGTAATCCAAGGCGTCCCAGAACTTCACGTGCTCGTATTCAGTGAAATTAGCAGCATAGGTCAATTTGCCTGAATAGACTTTTCTAACGGCTGCAATAATTTTTCTCCAATCATCTTCTCTCTTAGATGTCAGCTCAAGTTCAGTACCCACACAGAGCATAGGAATTTGCAGCTCTTCAGCCATTCTAGCATAGTCAAGAATAAATCCCTCATAATTGGCAAACCAAGTCTTCCAATCTTCTTCGCTTTTCATATCTATCTCCCCAGGCCAACTTCCTCGGATCCAAATATGGGGTTTCAGCATATTCATTATTTCATGTCTTGCTGATGAATCAAAAGTAGCCTTAATCCCATTTGTAGACTCACCCCACCAATTCCCTTCATTGCCTTTAGACCAGCGCATCTCAGGCAAGTTTTTGTCATTTTGAAACCCAAAGGGCGTTTGCGAAAGCGCATCTGCTCCAGTAGCCTTTAAAGCTTCTAATTCGGGTCCTAAAAGTGGAGACCTAGTCCCAACCCAGCATACCCCTTTCCATTTTTCCTGAACAACCAAAGAAGCCTGTTCGGGAATAAACCACCAACTCAATCCAAATAGGAGTATTACACTAACTGAGCTAAATAGATAGAGACGCTGGGTAGATGATTTCATTTTGAAAGCATGGTTTGAATGACGATTTCCTCCTGAAGCGTTTTGTGAACGGGACATTTGTTGGATATCTCCAGCAGCCTTTGTCTTTGATCCGCATCGAGATCACCTTCAATTTCTATAATTCGGGTAAATTGGCTGACTTTCGCTGATGATTCGTCCGGGTTTTCACTATCAGCTAAGTGAACTTTCTCATGATTGAGAAATACGGAAACTTGTTCCAAAGGCCATTTCTTACGCTCCGCGTACATTTTCAATGTCATCGCTGTACAGCTTCCAAGTGAAGCCATCAGCAAGTCATAAGGATTTGGCCCCAAATCAGCGCCTCCGACCTCCGATGGCTCATCTGCGATCAAATGATGATTCGGAGTCATCACTTCAGTAGTGTATTTCTCTCCAGACAGCCGCACGAAAACCTGATTACCACGTGTATCATTCAGCTGCTTTTCTTCCTCTACTACCACATAGCGTTTAGACCAACTCCCAATCACCTCCGCTATGTATTCGCTGTCTTTAGGATTGGAAACTAAGTGGGTTGCTCCATCTAATGAGATAAAACTTTTGGGATGCATGGCAGCATTATATATCTCCGCTGCATTTTCAACACCCACAATATCATCCTGAGGAGAATGCATAATGAGGAGAGACTTCCTTAGCTTTTTCAAAAAAGTAGCCAAGGGTTTTTGCTCCAAATCATCTACAAAACTTTGACTGATATGAAATGGTCTGCCTCCAATGTTAACTTTGGCAATGCCATTTTTCTCAATCTCTTCAATACTATCTAAGAATAAATGACGGATATGCCCAGGAAACGCAGGAGCGCCTATCGTCACTACAGCTTTAACTTCTGCCATCTCAGCAGCAGCATACAATACCGCGGCTCCACCAAGAGAATGGCCGATAAGCATTTTAGGAGCTTGATATTCTTGCGTAAGGAAATCTGCCGCATCCAATAAATCACTCACATTGCCACTAAAAGAAGATTCTGAAAACTCTCCCTCACTCATTCCAAGTCCTGTAAAATCAAAACTTAAACAGGCTATCCCATTTTGGGACAATGCAGTACAAATACGAGTGACAGCTGAGAAGTTTTTGGAGCAGGTAAAGCAGTGCGCAAAAAGAGCATAAAAACTTGGTTTTTGATCCGCCGGCAAATACAAATGTGCCGCGAGCTCCAAACCATTTCTATTTTTAAATTTCAGTCGTTTTGGGTTCATTTTCAGATTATTTATCCAAGGGTTGAACTTTGATATTTTCCAGGTTTATCTCTGAAAGTAGCTCTAATTCTCCAGCTTCGTAAAGCTCCTGCATCTTTTCTACAGATACCGATTCATCGGCTGGCTTGAGATTCAGGTAGTTTTGAAAGCGAATTCCACCAACTTCCTGCACCGTACTCACCTCACGCATTCTCACTCCACCACCATCTGTGTGATAGCTGTAGGCCATATAATCTATTAGCGAATCCTCAGCACCTATCCAATACAAAAACTCATCATCATAATCCTCTCCCCCTCCTTCCTCAGCGAAAGTCACTTTGATCAGATCGTATTTCTCTCCATCAATCTCCGTTTCACCCAAAGAGGTCTTAAATACCGAGGGATCATTTAACCCATAAGGGAGATATGCAAAATAAGCAACAGAATTGACCGAACGGGAGTATTTTCCAATCCACTCTTCAGAAAGTGTATCGATCTTAGCTCCATTCACAGTTCTGACAAAACCATCATTATTAAGCAGGTCTTTTACATTCCCTGTAGAATCCGAAAACTCACGGACATATTCAAAGCGATCTTCAGTTTTAAAAATAGTGTAATGAATATCTCTAAAGTCAAATTCAACTTTTGAATTACTATAAATATCTCCACCATAGACTTCGATCGCCTTGTCGACGATTTTCTCAGCTTCAGTTCGCGAGTCACATGAAGTAAAAACTGTTAATCCAAATAAGAACCCAAAGAGGAATTGTAATCTCATATTTCTAAATTTTAATAATTCTAATTTTCCGGAAGTTATCCTCCACTTATTCAAAAGTTAGTTCGTAGTCAGAATATAAATATTCCGCCCGCAAAAACTGCTTTTTACCTTCATCATCTATTCTAAAGCTTTTACGCTCCTTTGCCAACAATAACCCTGTTGAATTGTCGTAAGAAGTATTTTCGATCAGACTTTTATGATCCTTCGCATGGAGTTCATTTGCGACCAATTGAGATGAAATTGGATCAAAGTAAAACCACCAGACATCCGAATCTGGCCCATAATCCACACGAATTGACGCTACAGATTTACCGTCTTCTAGTCTCTTCTGCCCTTCATAAGTCACATTAGCATTTTCATCGATCAGATTCCATGGCTGCGCAAAAGCAAAGTGAGCAGCATCAATTTCAGCTCTTTTCGCTTTCAAAAAACCCTCATTTTGGATAGTATTCGCTCCCATTTGATAGCTCATTCTACTTCCGTTAAAATTAGCCACATGCAGTACGCTGTCTGTTGTCCAAGTCAACTTTGCTTCGAAATATGGTTTCAGGCGAAATTCCACCCATTGCTCAGATTCGCTTTCTATCGCTCCATTCTCATCGAGCAAGCGTGTCCATTTTTTGAATTTGATAGTAGAAACATCCTCCCAATTTTTGGAAAGCTGATGCGCTTCGATTGACTTATCGATGAGTTCCAGGGCTTGCTTTTCTGGACTGGGCGTACAGGAGAAAAAGAATAGGGATAAAAGAAAAGAAAGTAGAGATTTATAATTCATTTGGCTAAAAGAGATTTGGTAGATGATCTAAAATAGTCCCAGTATATAGCTATTGCTAGCATGGAATATTCTAAGAAAAGGAAAATTGGATTTTCTTGATAATTAGGATCACCATAGGCTTGGTACGAAAATATCACTGCGTAAGTCCAAATCAGAAAGGCTTTTTTATCAGTAAACAAACTCAAGCCAAAGGCAGGAATCAGATACCAAGGATGAACTATTGGCTGAAAAATCAGATAAACCAAATAGATCAATACCCAGAGATCCGTGAGTTGCAAAAGGTTTTGAGGTCTCTTCTTCCAAGAAAAATAAAGAATTCCCATCAGCGTGATTCCGCTCAGAATTGGCGTCAATTCCCCGATGACATTATAACCTTTCACCCAAAAACCAACTTCCCGAAGCAGGTAATAAATTGATGCATTGAATTCAAATTTGCCTTGGTAAAGTTTTAAGCTTTGGAGAAAATGAACCCAGGAATTATCGATCAAAAGCCATCCAAAGCTAGCTGCTATGGCAATGAACGAACCTAGCCAAAATGTCCTTGATTTTCTGGTTTTCTCAAAAGAGAAGAGTGTAGGAATCAGCATAAAAGGCAGTAATTTCATACCAATAGAAAGTCCCCAAAACCCACCTGAAAGTGCATTTTTGTTCTTACTCAGCGCAAAAACAGAAGCCAGCAAAAGTAGTAGCACCAAGCCTTCAAAATGAAGATTCCCGGTGATTTCCATGATCACCAGTGGATTCAACCAATAAAGAATAAGCTTCTTTGAGAAAAGCTGAAAATGCTCGAAGAGCTTCCGTAACAGAAAGAAAACGCCTATTTCTCCAAGAAGCAGTATAACTCGTAATATCAGAACCCCACTCTTTGTGTCAAGGTTTGCACCCCAAGCGGCTACGTAAAATATCGCTTGATTCAAAGGGGGATAAACTGAAAAATACGCTGGTGAATTCATTAGCTCAAATAGATTCTCCAAATAAGGACTTGAGCTTTCTGAATGATTTTGAAGCCAACCTTCAGGTGTTTCCAAATAAGGATTTTGGCTCATCTTCACCAATTCCCCATCCCATAGAAATCGTGGGTAATCATCAGACCATTTAGGAATGGCGATCAACAGGGAAAGTCGGATAAGCAAACCTCCGATAAAGATCCACTTCCATTTTAGCTGCTTACTCAAAAAATAAATAGCCAACATACCTCCGAATAGAGAGGCATAGACAGTGAATGTCAACCCGAAATTTTCTCTCGGAATATAATAGGCCAAGCAGAAGAACCCAACTGCCATCAGCAGGCAGATCAGAGGAATAAAGAGCCGATTAAGCGATTTGCTCAAAGCCCCAAGCTTTTGCGAAACGACTCATCCTGAAGCCCATTTTTACGCCAGTAGTCCAGCATTTGCACACTTTTTCGCACTGCTGAAGTCACTTCCTCGGTGCCGTCCTCCTTGGTTAGAGTTTCTTGCCATGACATGATTTCATATGGAAAAGCATCTACATATTTGATCAGCAATTTTCTTCCGATTTCTTCATAAATCACTTCAATCTCAGCCTGATTTGAGCCAGTCTTTCTCTTAGAGATCACGGCACTTTCAGCATCAAGTGGAATATGGGAGAAGCGATTAAAAATCAAACTAGGAATCAACTTCTTGTGACCTGTAGGCACGAGGTCAGGATTTAATCGGATCAAGTTGAAAATCTCATCCTCAGCCATTGAACTGATCGCCAATTCCTGATCACCTTCCATTTCGAAATAGGAGAACAGTTTGGCTTGGTACTTATTGTTTTTCCAGTTGAGCTGCGCAAACGACTGACCACACCATTCGGTCATAGAAGCAGTGATTTTCGGCGAACTCAGATCATCGTAAACTGGCGTAAAAACGGATAACATCGTGTGGTAAGGATATACGCCCGTTACGAAATCCCGGGTCATATTCAGCTTCATCACCTTTATAGCTCCCTTTCCTGCAGCAGAAGGATCATCCACCTTCACCTGCTTGCGTTTGGAAAAGTCCTCCGTCACAAAGATCATTACCGCATTGCCATCCCGCTCTTCACCATATCGCATTTGCTTAAGCTCAAATACATTAATCTCAGCTTTATTCTGATACCAATGCGAAGCAAATTGCTCCTCATCAATGGCTTTTCTGCCTGTGGAATTGCAGGAAGAGAATATGAACAGAATTAGACCGAGGTTGAATAAATTTTTCATATTCATAAAATTACTAAAATCCAGTTGAAGGTCTAAAATATGTTTCGCCACTTTATCCTTATCCCGGTTTGCGCTGTGTGAAGAAGAGCTGTGAAAGCACTTTCTTGTCTGCTGTTAGTTTATGGTTATATAGTTCCCTTTTCACCAGCTTACTTAAATGATTGTGTTAGCTTTTGTTTTTAATTCAAAGAAGTTATTTGTCCATTAAACTCAACCCAAAAACCTAAAACCCAGAAATAAATGGGTGTGCTTGTTTCCATTTGTCTATTATAATACATGATATGGTAATCGGTCGGAGAGTTAGAAAAGAAGTATTGATATTCAATTCGTTTCATCAATCCAACAATAGTTCGTTTCGTGCATACTTTATAAATGATACAAGTCCTAGAATTCAAAGTATCTGTTTGGATACCAATTGTTTCTAGAACATCTAAATCATAATTTACTTGCCAAACCGATTGATAAAAATCATTATCTACCTTAAGGTCAATTGGATAATTGGTGCCTTTTGGATTCGACTTCCAGACTGCTCTTTCAAATTGTTTTAAGTCCCTAAAAAATTCATCTCCGCATGAGGCAACAATTATATGTTCACTTGTATCTGTATTCCATTTGCTACCTAACCGTCTTTCAGTAAAATCCAAATATTTACCATTTACTATTTGTAGGTTCGAACTTTCTGAAAACCACCAATATGTAACAATATTGACTGCCACCAATCCAATTATTATTTTAAATATGATTCGTTTCATTTTTTATAACAGCCAACAATTCCCCAATATCTAAAAATTACCAATATCTAAAAATCGTATAGATAATCTTATACCCAGCTCCAAACACTCCTTTCACCGTTCCGCTGACTTTGGATACTCCTATACGCTTGCGGTAATTTACGGGTACTTCCGTATACCGAAGTCCTGCTTTATGCGCTTTGATCTGCATCTCTATAGTCCAGCCAAAGTTCTGATCGATCATATTCAAGTCAAGCAACTTTGACCAAACAATCGCCCGAAATGGTCCCAAATCAGAGAATTTGGCGCCCTGCATATATTTCATCATCGTTGTTGCCAACCAATTTCCAAAGACCTGCGGAAAAGTCATTGAGCCAGATTCCCGCTCTCCCAGAGCTCTGGAGCCTATGACCATATCTGCTTTTTGATCCAAAATCGGCTGAATCAAATCAAGTAAATCTTCTGGATAATCGCTGTAATCCCCGTCTAGAAAGACTACAATATCCGGTTGAATTTCCTGTTTTTTGATCCAATCCATCGCTGTCAAACAAGCTTTTCCATAGCCTTTCTGAGGCTCGAAAACCACTTTTGCACCAGCTGCTTCTGCTACTTTTCCAGTGGTATCAGTTGAGTTATTATTCGCAACTACTATATTCCTTACAATTGCCGGAACGTCTCCGATCACCTTTGGAATGGACTTCTCCTCGTTGTATGCGGGGATGATTACATCAATAATTGGAGGATTATGCATCAGAACTTATTTACCTAAACTGTAGGCTTTGAAAGAGGAAAAGAAAACTAGGCCATACCCTACGGCGAGCATGAGGTGAAAAGGTAACATCTCGAAGGTGCCCCAATAAATATGAAGCCCAACCATGCCTGAAAAAACCAGCATTAAAATCCCTTCCATCCAAGTAGTTGCAGGAATTTTGAATTTGATATAGCTATTGGATTCCAAGCCTGTACCTCCTTCTATATTAAACTTAGGCGTACGGATAAAGGGTGATTTTTTACCAGAAAGTCCTTCCCAAACTGCCTGTGCATTGTGCAACGCCAAGCCCATAGAAACAGAAAGGAATAGAGGTAACATATAAATCGCTTGAAATAGACTTCTCCAAAAACTTCTCTTTTCGTAGAAATACGCAACCAAATACACACCAGCGATAATGACAAAACCTATCATAAACAGGCCAGCAACTTTGAAGAGATTGTCTGAAATCAAACCTTGAACTCCTGCCCACCAAACTCCAATGCTGCTTAAACTCACCAATAAGATTGCGATAAAAAGACTGCTATTGAACAAATGTGCCATCGCATGGATCTTGATCCCAAAAGGTAAATTTTCACCCAAAACTGCTATTGCATGCTTTCCAGCACACTCCGCTCCTCCTTTGGTCCAGCGAAACTGCTGTGACTTGACTGCGGACATAATAGGTGGAAGCTCGGCTGGGGATTCAATTTCTGGTCTGTAGACAAATTCCCATCCTTTGCGCTGCGCGCGATAACTAAGATCCAAATCCTCTGTAAGCGTATCGTCTTGCCAGTCTCCCGCATCGATGATACAGGACTTGCGCCAAATGCCGCCAGTCCCATTGAAATTGATAAAGGCATGTTGACTATTTCTACCGATTTGCTCGATCAGAAAATGTGCATCCAAAGCAAATGCCTGCAAGCGGGTCAATAGAGAATAGTTTTTATTCAAATGTGTCCATCGCGTCTGCACCATTCCTACTTTTTCTGAAGAGAAATAAGGAATTGTTTTTAGCAAAAATTCAGGATCAGGGACAAAGTCCGCGTCAAAAATCGCAATGAATTCACCGCTTGCTTTTGCCAAACCTTCCTTCAAAGCTCCAGCTTTAAATCCAGTTCTATCTGTCCGATGAATGTATTGAAAATTGATCTCAGGAAACTCTGCTATCTTCTTCTGAATAAGCTCAGCAGTCTGATCAGTACTATCATCCAACACTTGGATTTCAAGTAAATCAGCAGGATAATTCATTTTGGCGACAGCTGAAATCAGGCGATCCACCACATACAACTCATTGAAAACAGGAAGTTGAATGGTGACTTTCGGCCATCTCTCTGGGTGAGGATGAGCCACTTTTCCAAGGTACTTTTTTGAGCGTAGAAAGCTCAAAAGCAAATGCCCTTGAGCAAGGCTGTAAAGGAAAATAAACAGCATTCCCAGGGCATAAATCCCAATCAAAATATATAAGAAGATCATTTACGCATTTATCTTGATGGAATCATTTCCAATAATTATTGGCATTTCGTTGATTCGATTTTCTTCTGGGCCATTTTCCAAATTCAGTACGCCACGAGGACACACTGAAGAACAAACTCCACATCCTACGCAGCTAGATCTCACGATTTCCTGCCCTCTTTGTGCATACCAGCGAACATCAATTCCCATCTCGCAATGCGTAGAGCAATTGCCACAGGAGATACACTGCCCGCCGTTTGTGGTGATTCTGAATCGTGATTTGAAGCGCTGAACCAAGCCTAAATAGGCAGCCAGTGGACAGCCAAATCTACACCAAACACGGTTTCCCATGAAAGGATAAAATCCTGTTCCGACCACGCCCGCGAATACCGAACCAATGGCAAAACCATAAAACGAATGTAATTGGTTCGTGACATTCCCTAAAAGTGCAAAGCCAGAAAAATAATTGACAATGGTCAAAGCCGTCATCACCACCGCCAACACCAAAACGCTGTGAATGATAACTCTCTCGTACTTCCATGCTTTCACTGACTTATCCGAAAGCTGGCGATAGGGATCTCCAAGCGTTTCTGCCAAACCACCACAGCCGCAAACCCAGGAACAATACCATCGCTTCCCAAAGAAATAAGTGAAAGTCGGCACGCCAATGACAATGAGCAATATCCCCCAAATCAACATAAACATCCCAACACCCCCCGAACTCAAGAAGGTATCGATCTGATAATCGTAGAAGAAATCGTAATCCAGAGGCCAGATATTTTTGAAATCAAAGTAAGGCTGATTCAGCAATACCAAAATCTCGGGAATCAGAAATGCAAAAGCCGTCTGGAAAAACATCACCGATGCCGTGCGAAGTTGCTGATATTTATTTCCTCTATACTTTCTGAACATCCTCACTCCCATTACTGTGATGGCAAGTGTGTAAATCGTACCATAGAGAAACCACTGACTAGCAGGATTACCGCTCAGAAGCATACTGAGGGGAGTTACCATCCAGATTTGATTGACGATATAGGCTGGAAACCAATACAAAATGATGTAGAAAAGAATCAAATAGGCTCCCGTAATCATTCCCATCCAGCCACGATTTTTCATGGCAGAATGAAAAATCCCATTGTTTTTGATTCCTGCTGGTTCGCCACGATACTTGGGCAGATTGTACATCAGTCCTCCCAAAACAGCCAAGCCAATGGATAAACCAAAGAATAACCATGGGTTATCCCGTACAGGACTGCTCAGTGAACTTTGCGCCAGCGGCAAACTATAATCGTCCCAGATCACATCATCCCATTTGGATTCAGCTTTTAGAGCTTCATTATATTCATTAAAATTCTCATTGTAGGCAGAAATTAATGAGAAATTGGATGAATAAGTCTCCCCATACATAGGCGAAAGAATCTCAGCCATTTTCTCTTGATGGATATCCTTTGTATTGGCTAAAACTTGATCTTCAGTGAGTGTGTAATCTCCTAAAAACGGCATCACAGTAAAGACTGTCAAGCCTACCAAAAACAATAGAATGCCTAAACTTTGAATCACTTTCATGTGTATATAATTTGATTTTTATAGGACACATGGAATCTCACATGGTTATTCATCATTCCTACATTTGACATAATCATCATGTTCGATTTCATACGCTTGCTCCGAATAATTTTTGGATAAATGATTTTTTGGAAACTTTGACATTTCCTCCGAATTGGTCTTTAAAGGCCTTTTGAATTTCTATATAATAAGGCGCGAAAAACTCCGGATCAAAGTTGGCCTTATCGAGTTTGGAAATCACCTTAGCTCCATCCCAAGCTTCTCCGATCGCCTGATCGAAAAACTCATGTCTGAGCCGAAAACCAAAATTATTCACACCGAGAATTTTGTCCTGCAGGTCCATTAGCATTCGAAAAGAGATTTTCCCTCCAGCATGCTCCCAATAAAAGGACTTAACTTTTTCAGCATCCCAGCTAGCTGGGACCGTGCCGTAGGTCTGATATTCTATATCCAGAAACTTAGCTGAATTAAACCAAATACCTGGTTTATAAGTGATCTTTTTACCAGCCAAAATATGCCCTAAGGTCTCACCATGCATCCTTCCAGTATACCAAACTTGCTCTACCTGCTTGCGGTCAGAAGCCGGAGCCTCATGAAACTCGGCGCAATCACCTATGGAATACACATTTGGAATATTGGTCTGGAAGCCAAAGTTGACCTTAACGCCGCGATTAACTCCCAATTCGGTATTTCTGAGAAAGTCAATACTCGGCTTTACACCAGCCGTGAGGCCTACAAATTGACACTGAATCTCCTCACCTGATTTCGTTTTGATAGCTTTTACACGGGCATTCTGATCAGAGATAATTTCATTCAATTCTTCGCCTAACCTCAAATCTATGTGATGCTCTCGCATATGCCGGCCCACTAGCTCTGATTCCTCTTTGGGAAGTACATTGCTCCAAAAGCTGGATTCTCTCACCAAAAAAGTTACTGGAATCTTCTTATAAGCAAGCATTTCTGCCATCTCAATTCCGATCAAACCTCCACCTACTATCACTGCTCGCTTTACACCCTCATGTGTGTTTTCTTCCATCAGCTCCAAATCTTGTTTGGAATACAAACCCTGTACTCCTTGTAGGTCTTCACCCGGCCAGCCAAACTTATTCGGCTTAGAACCTGTGGCGATCACAAGTTCATCATAGCCCATATTTTCGCCAGACTCGAAATGTAGATTCTTAGCAGCGTAATCAATTGATTTCACCCAAGCTTCTTTTAGCTCAATCCTATTTTTCTCCCAAAACCAATTTTCATAAGGCTGTGTATGCTTGAATTCCATGTGCCCCATGAACACATACATGAGGGCAGTTCTTGAAAAAAAGTATTTGGACTCACCTGATATCAGCGTAATTCTGACCGAATCATCCAGCTTACGAAGCTGTCTGGCACAGGTGACACCTGCTATTCCATTGCCGATGATGACTACATGGCGGTTTGAACTCATTGGGTTGGGGTTGAAATAAGACTCAATTTGAAATTTACCAAAAACTTGGTTCTATTCGTTCAGATTCCAATCATAATCCAAATAGCTCACTTTTGCAGAGGATTTGATTTTAGTGGTACTGTACTTATTCAAGAAGTCTATTAGATCGCCATTCTTGGTGAAATCACCTTTGAACCATGAGAAAATAGATGACACCTGTGCGGATTCAGCAGTAATTTTATTCCTAGAGGAATCGTTGATAAAGCCTTTGGCGACCTTATCCAATTGAGCATCGATAGTATCTGCCTCGAAAGCTTCATTGAGCAAAGGCGGACAGGAAACAGAAGCACAGTTAATAGCGAAGTGGATTCTAGGTTCTTCAAATTCTTTTCTCAAAATCGAATGCTCGATCTCATCTAGACTGGAATCCTCACCTCCAATTTTGAAAAACTTGTAATGCCAGACGTCCTTGATCATCGGAATTTTCAATTTTGGCCCCAGGTCTTTGATACTTTCTACTGGATAATTGTCCACAATCAATTTCACGGTAAAAGCATTGTAAGCATTAATCCAATACGCCAATTGCTCGTTTTTTGACCATGTTTTGCGATCGGGAGCATTTTCGCTGATGCTTTTCACATAGGCTTCCAGTTTTGCTTTCTCCTTAATGAATCCTTTGTAATTCACTTTTCCATCGGCACTCACATTTGCCTTGAGCAATTCATTCCAAGCTTTGTTGCTCGGAGGACTTGTGCCTGCCATTCCTGGCACGGAGCTTTGACAGCTCAAAAGAACCATACTGAAGAATAGGGCAATATGTATTTTTAGATTTTTCATAAGAAATTGTTTAGGATGATTTACGATCCGATTCAAAATAAGGATTTGATGAAATAGGAATTGGTCGGGTTGAAGACCAAAAGAGGCTTTTAATAAACCTTTTCTCCTTTGGTCAGCCAAATTCCCCAAGATTTGGAATAGGTATGGACTTTATTGGTTTGCGAGCCCTCATGAAAAATTGGTTTTTTTTCATTCGCCCATTCGATCAAGCCACCGTATAGATTATAAACTTGGTTGAATCCTGCTTCTTTGAGCTTTTTGCCAATCTCTTGAGACCTAGCTCCGACAGTACAATACACCAAAACGGGCTGATTCTTATCCAATCCGGACACATTATCAATGCTAAAAGTATCGTAACCAACCCAATTGGCTCCTTTCAGATGGCTTACTTCGAATTCTTCTTTTTCTCTGGTGTCAACAATCTGATATTTGCTCAAATCCGTCAATTCAGCAGGTTTTACAATAGGAAAATCAGAATCATAAAGTGTAGAAAGCAGCGCTTTGTAGGCAACCGATTGGGCTGCCAAATCACTGGAAAAATGCAAAAATAAAATTAGGATAATTAGCGAAAGCGTGTTTCTAGTGCATGTTGACTTCATACCAGCACAACCCACATAGAAGCTATCATGTTCAGTTTAGGCATAAAAATCTGATAGCTTGACTAAACCTTCCTTATCTAGAATAATGATTTTTTTACCTTCAAACTCAATCAATTTATCCTTTTTGAATTCTGACAATAATCGAATAACTGACTCGGTGGCAGTACCGATCAAGCCGGCTATTTCCTCACGACTCAAGACCAAATTGATCTGCTGATGACCTCCACCATCCATTCCATAAGAATTTGCCAACTGCACAATCAAATAAGCTAATCTCTCTCGAATACTCTTTTGCGAAGCATCGACCAATTTTTCTTCCATCACCCCTATTTCATTGCTAAGCGCTTTGGTAAGTCTTCTGAAAAAAGGCCCATTACTAATCAATGCCTTGAGGAAATTTTCTTTTGGAATAAAACAGATTTTGGCATCCTCTATCACCATCGCAGAATTCGTGTAATTTTCCTCTCCTAGTAAGGCTGAGTACCCTAATAGATCACCTGTTTTTGCCAAGTGAATGATCTGATCCTTGCCATTAGAAGCAGTTTTGAAAATCTTGATTACTCCAGCATTCACACAAAAAACCCCTAGTGGCTTTGCTCCTTCGTAATAAAGCATTTGCCCTTTTCGGTGAGAAATCATGTTTTTATTATCAGAAATATTACATGCCTGTTCTTTGGTAAGATCAGAAAACATAGAAAATCTCCGACTGGAACAAAGATCACAAGGATGAACTGAATCGGGCTTGGACATACTTAGATGAGATAATTTCAGGTTATTATAACGACAAATTTACAACACAGGATTTAAATCGGAGGTTCTGGAAAATTTTTCTCTTGTGTAAACTTCTCCTCCATAGCATCAAAACTCAAGCAAATATGTTGTAATCCATTACTAATGAGCAAAAATGGCGTTTTCAATTTTTTATGATACATGCATGCCTGTTCGATTGTTTTTTGCGTCAATTTCACTTTGGGTGCTTTGCATTCTATCAATAAATAAGGATTTCCACTTTTATCCCAGACAACGAGATCAGTCCGCTTGAGCAATTTATTGTAGAGCAAGCCTTTTTCCATGGCCAATAGCCCCTTGGGGAATTTCAATTGGTTGATCAGGAAATTAATCCAATGCTGTCGAACCCATTCTTCGGGGGTCAATACCAACTGTTTTTTGCGTAGCGAATCAAACACCCAAAACTTCCCATCCTTCTCCTGAAGCTGTGGCTCGAAATGTGGCAAATTAAGTTTGGGTAATTGAATCTGATCCAAGTGAGAATCCATGATCCAAAGATGGGGAAAATCACTCAGTTGGGAATAGTGAATTTGCCCTATTATTGAAAATCTAAGTATGGAGAAATTTTATTGATCCATTCCTGCTTGAAAATCTTTATCTTTAGAAGGTCATCAGAGTTCTGGTAATCACCATGTTGATCTCTAAAGGCGACTATGACTTTCGCCTCCGCATAACTGACATAAGGATGTTGCCTTAGCTCATCAATTTCAACTTGATTGATTTTAATCTTCCTAAAAATCGCTGGAGAAAAATCAAAATATTCCCAGATTGCATCAATTGTCTCTGGTTTCAGTCCATACACTTCAGAGAGCTGACTTTTGCTATGAAGCCCACCAAGACTTTCTCTAAACTTCACGATCCTACCAGCGGTACTTTGCCCAATTCCAGGCACTATTTGGAGGGTGACAGAATCTGCTTCAGAAAATGGGATTCGGTTTAGGTTTTCAAGCTGTTTAGAATTTGACTTCTTTACAATGGTATCTTGAGGATTAAACACCGGAAAAGGCGAAGTAAGCAGGACAAATCCTGACTTCTCAAGACTATCAATACTCGCTAAATACTGCAGATGAAAATTCTCTGATTTTGAGGTTCTAATAGCTTTATAAACAGGGCTGGAAATAACGAGTAGTAGCAAAACGGGGATGAGCAGCACAAAACCTCGTGACTCTTTTCTGGAAAACCCCAGATATACTTTCATCCAATAAAAAAATCTAGCGACCATAGTTCATCAAAAAAGGTGACATAAACTATCAATTACATAAGATAATAGTTTTAGTCTAGTAAATCAAGAACCACTATATTTGTATCCTAATACTTGAAAGTTATTTAGACAGGTTACAAATTAATAGATACCTGCCCGAAATGGCAGGTCCCGTGCCTATGTCTGTTAAATTTGCAGTCCAAGCTTATACATGATGCAAGTCAAATTAAGAGCCCTCAGTCTATCACATAAAAATGCACCTGTACAAATCCGGGAAATCATTTCTCTGGACGATAAGGCTATACACGCTATATTACTGAAGCTCAAGGACTTTTTTAGCTTAAATGATGCATTGATACTTTCCACCTGCAATAGAACTGAAGTCTATTACAGCCATGATCTAGACATAAGCACTGAGATCATTAAGCTGATAGGACTTGAGAAAGGCCTGACTGATATCGTTAATTACCTAGAATATTTTGAGATTTTCAATAATGACAAAGCCGCAATCAGGCATTTGTTCAGGGTATCTATGGGATTGGAAGCTCAGGTCGTAGGTGATATTCAGATTTCCAATCAGGTGAAAAGATCCTATCAGGCTTCTGCTGATTTGAATATGACGGGTCCGTTTCTTCATCGATTGATGCATACCGTCTTTTTTACCAATAAGCGTATCGTACAAGAAACAGCCTTCAGAGATGGGGCGGCATCCTTATCTTATGCTGCGATTGAATTGATAGAAAGTTTGACTTCAAACACCTTTGAACCAAGAATACTATTGATTGGAGTAGGTGAAATCGGTGAAGATGTAGCCAAGAATATGGTTCATATCCCTACTGCGAAAGTCAAGATCACCAATAGAACACAATCCAAAGCAGAAACTATCGCTGCGGAAATGGGATTTGAAGTAGTTCCTTTTGAGAACTGCCTTGAGGCTATGGAGGAAGCCGATGTAATAGTTTGTTCTATTCAGCGATCAGAACCTTTTATCACCAAGGAGCTGGTCAATAAATTCCAGATCAACAGTTACAAATTACTAGTAGACCTCTCAGTACCTCGAAGCATAGAGACTTCCGTAGAAGATGTTCCTGGTGTAGTGCTTTATAATGTAGACAACATTCGAAGTAAAGCTTCTGAAACCCTGGAAAAGAGATTGGCTTCTGTACCAAAAGTGGAAGATATAATTGAGGAGAGCATTAGTGAGTTTTTCGATTGGAAAAAAGAAATGATCGCCTCTCCTACTATCAATAAACTTAAGAAAGCTTTAGAGCAAATCCGTCAAGAAGAGATGGCGAGGTTTACGAAAAATGCTGATAAAAAGGAATTTGCTGTGATCGACAAAATCACAAAGAGTATGATGCAAAAAATCCTCAAAGTTCCGGTAGTACAACTTAGAGCTGCTTGTCAGCGTGACCAAGCGGAAGAAATGATCCAAATAATCTCAGATCTATTTGATCTAGAGAAGGTTAAAACAGAATAAGTAACACTACCAACTCAATAAAAAATGACCAAAGGATTGTCCCAAACCTTTGGTCATTTTACCTATAGCACCTTGCCGAATAACCTATATCTAAATGAATAAAATCTTTACCCCGCTCCTAAGTCTCCTACTTACTTTTTGGATTTCTGAGTCTGCACAAGCTCAATCTTGGGAGGTATACAACACCAAAATTCAGCTTCAATCACGTTTGATTTACGATGATATAGATATCCTCAGTGAAACCGTCCGAGTGGGCAAGGTAGGCGATGAACTCTCTCTATTGTCCAACGATTTGAGCCCGGCCGTTTCACTGGAAGGAACTGAAATCTATCAATACCTAAGTCCGTGGATACTTGTAAAAGGACCAAACGGAATTGGGGCATTTCATGAATATGGACAGAAAGTATTACCCTTAGAATACGAAAAAATAGACACTTACTTCAGCTTTTTGTTGGCAAGCAAAGGCAATGAGTACTGGTTATTTCAAAAAGGTCATAACAAGACAACTTATTTAGGAGAATTGGATGAAGCTAAGATCACCAATACAGGCTTAATCATCGTCCGTAAAGGGGATGAGTATTCTTTGCCATTATCTATCAATCCCGACAAAACTTTTGAGCTTCTCTCAGATAATGAAGGTGAGTTTGTTTTAGCTAAGGAAGCTTCTGGTTATGGTCTGATCAATAGAGAAGGAGACTATGTAATGGATCCCATCATTGAGACACTACAGCATACCCATAGCAATTTCTTTTATGGATTCAACCAAGATCAGTACTTGCTGATCGAGGGAAATGATATCAAATCAAATATCCGCTACAACTCTTTCCATAAAATTACTTTTGAGAATGACATCATGCTAGAATACATTCATGGCAAGCTTCGTCGTGTCATGGAAGATGATGGTATTTTGCTGGATGATGTAGGCATGACAGCTGTAAACAAAATCGGTAAGGACTTATACAATGTTCATTTTCGGGATGAAAAAATTGGACTTTTAGGCAAAAAGGGCTGGTTGGTGCAACCAATGCTAGATGTAGAGGAGATTGAGTTTGGGACTGAGGGGCTTTTTCCTGCTAAATCAAAAGGCGCTTTTGGCTATGTGAATTCAGCCGGAACTTGGATTATTGAGCCTCAATACGCTGAGGCAACTATGTTTGCAGAGAATATCGCAGCTTATCGTACCACACAAAACTGGGGTTTAATTAGCCCATCAGGCGAACAGATTTCCGAGGCCACTTGGGAAGAAATAAAGCCATTCTATAAGGGACTAGCTATTGCAAAAACAAATGGCAAATATTTTCTTTTGAACACATTTGGCGCAGTTCTTAATTCGGAAGGTTTTGACAATATTTACCGCACTACTGATGGCTATTTCATGGTAGAAAAGTCAGGAAAATCCGGTCTTCTTGATAGTGAGGCAAATGAAGTAATCCCTGCGGAGTTTGAAAATCTGAGAAGAGAAAGAAAGAATTTTGTGATCGTACAGAAAGATGGATTCACAGGAGTAATCAACGAGGCAGGAGATATTATTATTCCTTTAGCCTATGAAGAAGTCCTGGTGGATTGGGCAAATGATCAGATTTTCACAAAAAATAATTATACACCTACGGTGATTAAAATCGTAGTCGAATCAAATAAGAAAAACAAAAAAGGGGCCTAAGCCCCTTTCTTTATTTTTTCTCGTTTTTGCCTTTCGATGAATCTTTCGATTCAGAATCCGAGTTGGCTATGGATTCCCGCATCGAAGTATCCGATTGGATGTTTTCCATTTTGTAATAGTCCATCACTCCAAGTCTACCACTACGGAAAGCTTCTGCCAATGCTCTTGGCACTTCAGCTTCAGCTTCAATTACCTTAGCTCTCATTTCTACATTTCTCGCTTTCATCTCCTGCTCTAGGGCTACTGCCATCGCACGTCGCTCTTCTGCTCTTGCTTCCGCCACTTTTAGATCCGCAGATGCTTGATCGATTTGAAGTTTCGCGCCAATGTTTGTTCCCACATCGATATCTGCAATATCAATAGACAAGATTTCAAATGCGGTACCAGCATCCAAACCTCTTTGAAGAACTAGCTTCGAGATTTTATCAGGATTTTCTAGTACACTTTTGTGCGTAGCAGCTGAACCGATTGAAGTTACAATTCCCTCACCTACTCTGGCAAGAATGGTTTCTTCACCAGCTCCACCGACTAATTGCGCGATATTTGCACGAACAGTCACTCTAGCTTTAGCGATCAATTGAATACCATCTGCGGCTACTGCAGCTACATTAGGCGTATTGATCACCTTCGGGTTTACAGATATCTGAACCGCTTCAAATACATCTCTACCAGCCAAATCAATTGCTGTAGCTTGCTTGAAGGTCAGGTTAATATTCGCCTTATCAGCTGAGATCAAAGCTCTGATCACGTTGGGGATATTACCGCCTGCCATGTAGTGAGTTTCCAAGTCATTGGTCGTCAGCTCCACCCCAGCCTTAGTGGCTGTAATCAGAGAATTAACAATAATACTAGGTGGCACTTTTCTAATTCTCATCCCGATTAGCTCTCCTATCCCAACTTTCACATTGGAAAATTGAGCCGTGATCCAGAGGTTGACTGGAACAAAGTACAAGAAGATGAAAAGTAGGACAATTCCTGCGACCGCGGCCACTAGGATGAACATTGAACTGTTCGGATCTAAATTCTCCATATTATTTGACTATAATTTTATTGTTTTCAATTTTGATAATGGTGACCTCTGTTCCCACTGTAATAAACCCGTTTTCTGATTTCACCTCATACACATCATCTTCAAAGCTAGCTTTTCCTATTGGCTTTAAGTCTGATATTGTTTTTCCAACCATTCCTATTTGTAAGGAATCAGTACGACCATCAAAAGTCCCTCCTTGCATGGAAGTCTTAAGAGAAAATCGATTCCAAACACCAGAGCTAAATCCGTACACAATAGCAGCAAGGTTCAAGATTACCGCCAATGCTGTAATCCACCATGCGACCTCAGTGTCAAAACTCAGAAAAGCATAGACAATTCCTGCCAAACTTACTGCTAAACCAAATATGCCAACTACAGTGGTGCCTGGCACAAAGAGTACCTCAGCAAGCAATAGGACAAGGCCGATAATTAGGAGACTGGATAGTACTAGGAGGGTCATTGACTTTATCAGGAAAAGAATTGAGGTCTAAAATACAAGTTTCATTGTTACCCCTCGTCAATTAAAACAAAAAAAGCCCGGATATTTCCGGGCTTGCTGATTAGTAGGCTTTTGCAAAAAGGACTCTGCCAGTTGAGGGCTTGCCTGAATAGACACAAACTCCAGCTTCTTCCTTTTGATCTAAAGGAATACAGCGAATAGTCGCTTTGGTGAGATCCTTGATTTTATCTTCGGTTTCCGAAGTCCCATCCCAATGAGCTGAAAGGAAACCACCTTTCTCTTCTAGTAATTCTTTAAACTCATCCCATGAGTTTACTTCCGTAGTCATTTCTGTGCGAAAGTTCAATGCCTTAGAATAAATACTAGTTTGAATTTCATCAAGCATGGAAGAAATCTTCTCAGAGATCGGTTGGGAAGCCAATTCAAATTGCTCCTTGGTCAAAGTGTCTCTTCTAGCAATTTCTATGGTGCCATTTTCCAAATCTCTTGGGCCAATTGCAATTCTCAAAGGAACACCTTTCAATTCATGTTCTGCAAATTTCCAACCTGGCTTATGCGTATCACGATTATCATATTTCACTGAAACCCCTACTTTACGGAGTTCAGCGGTAATCTCATTTACTTTCTCAGTAATAGCGTCAAATTCTTCCTCTTTTCTATAAATAGGAATAATGACAACTTGTATTGGAGCCAACTTTGGAGGCAAAACTAGACCATTATCATCTGAGTGAGCCATAATCAATGCTCCCATCAAACGTGTACTAACTCCCCAGGAAGTACCCCAAACGTATTCGAGACCACCTTCTTTGGTAGCAAATTTCACATCAAATGCTTTAGCAAAATTCTGTCCCAAAAAATGAGAAGTACCTGCCTGAAGTGCTTTTCCGTCCTGCATCATAGCCTCGATACATAAGGTGTCATCAGCTCCAGCAAAACGCTCGCTTTCAGTTTTTCTTCCTCGTACTACTGGCAAAGCCATAAAATCTTCAGCAAACTGTGCATAGACATTCATCATTTGCTTAGTCTCCACTTCAGCTTCCTTTTTGGTAGCATGGGCTGTATGCCCTTCCTGCCAAAGGAATTCTGTGGTACGAAGGAATAGTCTAGTTCTCATTTCCCAGCGAACTACGTTTGCCCATTGATTTACCAACAAGGGAAGATCTCTATAGGATTGAACCCAATTTTTGTAAGTACTCCAAATAACAGTTTCTGAAGTAGGGCGTACAATTAACTCTTCGTCAAGCTTTGCTTCTGGATCTACGATTACGCCACTACCATCTTCAGCATTTTTCAACCGATAATGTGTAACTACAGCACATTCCTTTGCAAAACCTTCTACATGGCTTGCCTCCTTGCTCAGGTATGATTTTGGGATAAAAAGTGGGAAATAGGCATTAGAGTGACCGGTTTCTTTAAACATCCGGTCAAGTTCCGCTTGCATTTTTTCCCATATAGAATAGCCGTAGGGTTTGATGACCATGCAGCCTCTAACAGCTGAATTCTCAGCCAAATCGGCTTTTTTTACTAATTCGTTATACCAAAGCGAATAATCCTCGCTTCTCTTAGGTAGTCCTTTACTCATTGTGGTTGGTTGGGATACAGATTATCGTTATTTTTGCTAACTTATGCGGGGCAAATATAAACCAAAAAGTATAACCCTTCACCCCTACCCACGTATAAGAAAGTAACAACTTAAACTTCACCTATGAAGAATCCACTAATTATAACCTCCTCATTCATCCTTGGATCGTTGATTTTAGCTTCGTGTAGCACGAGTCAATTGGCTACTACAGATGCTAATGACAATTTGTATTTCATGGCATCAGATGCAAAAGTAGCAACTGAATATGCGGTGCAAAACAATAATCCTGAACAATTTCAAACTCTATCATCCACGGCAACTGAAGCTATTCCTCAGGAAAGCTTTAGCTCTAGGAACGTGAATCCAGACTATATCGCCAGGTATCAGGCTGATCAAGAACCAGTTTCAGATGAAATTGTATACTACGATGAAGTTGGAGATGAAGGAAGCAATCCAAACATTAATGCTTACGATAATTACACCGTAAGTGGTAATGGTTCCAATTCTGGATCAGCCTTTAACTCAAACATGGCTTTCACTATGGGTTTTGGAATGGGATACAGCATGATGTACGGTGGAATGATGAATCCATGGATGTACCCAAATTTCTATGATCCATTTTATGGACCACGATACGGATATGGATTTGGACCATCTTTTGGTTTCAGACCATCTTTTGGATTTAGTTTTGGCTTTGGCTATGGTGGCGGATACTATCCTCCAATATATGGTGGAGGCTACCCAGGTTATGGTTATGGAGGATATCCAGGCTATGGCTACGGGGGATACCCTATCTACCCAAGCAACCCTATCCTTCCTGGTGGAGAATATGGTAGTCGCAGCGTAGTAAGAGGTGCAAGACCTTCAAGAGGAACATCACTTGCAGCATCTAGAGGAGGAAATATTTCCAATGCAGCGCTTCAACCAAGCACAGCTAGAGCACAAGCTAGAAGAGATGTCCTAAATACTAGTAACTCTACAGACAGAAGATCAATTTCTAATTCTAATAGCTCTAGAATGACAGCAAGAGATTTCAGCTCTTCTCAAAATGATTACTACAACTCTAGAACTAGAGAAGGAAGCACTAGAAATGTAAGTTCTGCTGCAATGGATAGACCAGTTTCTAGAACAAGAAGTGCAATGCCTTCTGCTAGACCAAGTGTAGGTACTACTACAAATACAGGAAGAGGTAATTCAGTAAGAACAATATCTCCTTCAAATAGCAGATCGTCAAGTCCATCGTACAATAGAAGTAACGTTCCTACAAGAACAACTTCCCCAACGTACAATAGAAGCAATACTAACACTAATACAAGAACCGTAACTCCAACGAGGACAACTACTCCAACTAGAACCACCACACCAACTTATACTGCACCTAGCAGAAGTAGTGGATCTACAGGAGGAACTACTACTAGAAGTAGCTCAAGTACTTCTAGAGGAGGTCGAGGAAATTAATTATTGCGTATTAAAATAAACAAAAGTAAGGCAGTGGAATCACTGCCTTACTTTTGTTTATTGGTTTATTGATCTTGTCAGTTAAGGTATTTAAGTGTTTTTTGTAAAAGAAATTTAAGTTTAAGTAACATTTCTTGCCCAACTTCACGTTTATTAATCACACCCAAATCAAATCTAAATGAGAATATCCATTCTGGTTTTATCCCTATTTTTATTTACAGGTTCCATGGTAGTAGCACAAGGTGGATACTTTGAAGATGCCTATCGCTTCAGCCAAGTAATCCCTGGCGGCTCAGCAAGGATAATCGGTGTAGGCGGAACGCAGTGGTCTTTAGGTGGTGATGTATCCAATATAGCTGGAAATCCAGCTGGTTTAGGCTTCTTCAGATCCTCAGAGGCATCTGCCACCATAGGCTACTCTAACTGGGGCGTAAACACAAATTACCTAGATCAAAATAGAGATTACAATACGACCAACTTCTCCTTGCCAAATGTCAGTTTTGTGATGGCTAATCCTAAAGGAGAGTTTGATAGAGGGGCATTCAAAGGAGGTTCTTTTGGTTTTAGTATTCAGAGAATAGCCAATTTCAACACTGAATATGGCTATAACTCAGACAAAGCAGGGGAAACATCCATTATCGATTACTATCTTCAGACTGCAAATAATGGATACAACGGAGCCGGAATTCCCGAGAATCAAATTGAATCCTTTGGAATTACCGGCTTGGCTTACCTTACTTACCAGATCAATCCAATTAGTTTTAATGAGGACGGAACCCCAATTCAGAATCCTAGACAATATGACTCATTTGTTTTAGGCTTTCCCAATCAAGCTGAGAATATAGTTCAAGAAGGTAGCTCCAGTCAAATAACTATTGCCTACGGAGCTAATTTCAATTACAAGTTATTTGTAGGTGGTTCTGTGGGAGTTCGGACTTTAAACTTCAATTCCAGAAAGATTTATTCAGAAAACTTTTTTAATGAACCACTGATCAATTCTAATCTGCAAGAAAATTTGTTTATCAATGGTGGAGGAATCAATCTTAATCTAGGTTTAATCTATAAACCAATAGATTATTTGAATCTTGGGTTCAACTTCCAATCTCCTACTTGGTATGCCCTCAATGACGAATACAGCTCTAGCACAATTGCTGTCTACGATAATTACGATTATGAGCCTGAAGGTATCACATTGGGTACTGAAGAGGCTTTATCTGATATAATTATAAGTTCCTACAATCTAAATACTCCGTTAAAAATTGGTGCTGGGGCTACCTTTTTCTTAGGTAAAAGTGGGTTTCTTTCAGCGGATGTTGATTGGGTTGATTACAGCGCAGCAAGAATAAAATCAAGGGATTTTAATGTGGATTCAGATAATTTAGAAATTCAAAACCTATATGCCAGTACGGTCAACTTCCGATTAGGGGCAGAGTTTAGACTGAATAATTTCCGATTTAGAGGTGGATATGGCTATTACGGAGACCCTATTGCAGAATCGGATTATGACAGAAGCACACAGCAAATCAGTGGTGGCCTGGGAATGAAAATCAATAAATTCTCTATTGACTTTGCATTAATCAATCAAAAGTACAATACTCTTTATAGTAGTTATCAAGTCCTGGACAATCAGGGGAATAACATTGGCCCAGTCGCTGAAATCAAAAATAGTCAAATCAACGGTGTGCTAACCCTTGGACTTAGCTTTTAAGCAGACGTATTAATTCAGATACCAAAAGCTCAGCGGAGAAATCTTCCCCGCTGAGCTTTATTTTTGATTGGCTATAAAAGGAATCCCGCTGTACGAGTAAATTTTTCAATTTCAAGATTATTTCGCCCTGATCCAGTCCCAAAAACATTGGTCTATTTTGGGCTTTTGAAGTGCTAAGCCTCATGGAAATCTCTGATAAAGGCACATCTAAGTAAACAGACACTGCTTTTTCATTGATCAGATCCATGTTGTCATTGAAACAGGGGCAACCACCACCAGAAGCAAGGACATAAGAATCCTCTTTATTCAAAAGATCTTGCAGTACCTCAGTTTCCCATGTACGGAATTTACCCTCACCATATCGAGAGAAAATATCAGGAATCTTCATCTGGAAACGATCTTCTATAAGATGGTCCAAGTCATAATAAGGGAATTGCAAAACAGCAGCTAATTGTCTACCAAAAGTGCTTTTTCCAGATCCTGGCAATCCCACCAATACAATCTTCAAATCCTTTCCCATCTCCTATTTCATGTATAAATCTAAAATCTCGCCTGGCTCAGGAGTATTATTGTGATGGTACTTTCCTAGAACCGTTCCTACTTTCAATACCAAAATCCCTGGATTTGAACGAATCATAGTTTTGACTACAGTAGCATCTGCTTGAAGTGACAGTATATCCCATCCTCTTGATTTGATGAAATTCCGGATCTCTTCCTCGGATGCGGCTGCCACAAAAACCGGCTGCACTGGCGATCCTGTTAGTGATTGAACTAGTTGATCAATACGATCCAGGTTTGAGTCACTCATTTTGGCCATGCTACTTACTAAGATTAGTAGTTTATTTCCCGTGAAAATCTCTTCAGAATAATCTCCATCGGCATTCCAAACAGCGAAATCAGAAATCTTAGGTAAGGCATCTGGATTCTTCAAATTCATCTCAACAAACTCCAGGCTCTCGTCAGCAGGATACTGATCAAAAGTTTGTAGCTCCCCATCTTTTTTCATCACGTAGGAATACAATAAAGGAGAAGACGGCTGCATATTTCTAGGAATATTCACCCCTACTTTATATGCTCTAAAGTCAATAAATGGAAGATTACGGATAGCAAGTACTGCCAATACTAAGGACATGACCAAGGCTACTAAAGTCAGCCCTTTTGCCCAATTAGGCGATGTTTTTGGCAAATCCATTTGAAACAAAAAGAGAATAGAGATCAAAACCAAAAGGATCAAATCCTTATAGAAGGATTCCCAGGGGGTCAATTTGATCGCATCACCAAAGCAGCCACAATCCGTTACCTTATTGAAATAGGCAGAGTAAAAGGTAAGAAAGGTAAAAAACAAGATCATCAGGCTGAGTGCCCAAACGGTAAATCTGCTTTTTACACCCAAAATCAACATTATACCAAGAACCACCTCCAAGACTACCAGAAATACTCCTAGCTCAAGTGCAATTGGCTTGAAGTAATAAAAGAAACCTGCGATGTCATTAGAAAAAACATCAAAATATTCCTCCAATTTTATCGCTGTTCCTACTGGGTCATTGACCTTAATCAATCCAGAAAAAATAAAAAGGCCGCCGACAATAAATCGAATCACCCATAAAAACCCTTGCTTAAACATGATAATCTAATTTAATCAAACAAAATACTGCGTAATTGATCATATCCTGATAGTTAGCCTCTATTCCCTCAGACACCAAAGTTTGTCCTTGATTATCCTCTATTTGCTTCGTTCGAAGTAATTTCATCAAAATTATATCGGTCATAGAACTCACACGCATTTCCCGCCATGCTTCTCCATAATCGTGATTTTTATTTTCCAATAGACCTTTTGTCTCAGTCACCCAGTGATCGTATGCTGGTTCGAGTTCGTCAAAGGGAATCTCCATCCGCTCATCTTTCAAATAGCTGATTTGCAACAGAGCAATTAGGCAATAATTAATAATCCCTACAAAATCATCCTCAATCGGATCATTTACCTTTTGACTGCCCTTTTCCTGAATGGAGCGAATCCGTTGTGCTTTGATGAAAATCTGGTCTGTAATCGAAGAAAGCCGGAAAATTCTCCAAGCTGTACCATAATCTATAGTCTTCTTACGAAATAGTTCTTTACAACGGCTGATAACTTCCTTATATTCGTTACTCGTTTGCGTCTCCAAAGTATCTTAATTTAATGTTTCCTCTTCCGGGCAAGTCTTCCAAAATCGAAGATAAATCATTTCCCCAAAAAAACACCCTCCTAATCGATGGACGGCTAATCAGTTGGGACAAACCACAACTGATGGGAATAGTCAATTTGACACCAGATTCATTTTTCGAAGGGAGTCGAACCGAAAAATCCTTGGATAAAGTGGCAACTTTAGTAAAGTCACACATCTCTTACGGTGCTAGTATACTGGATCTTGGAGGTTATAGTTCTAGGCCAGGAGCTGCCGAAGTAAGTTTACAAGAAGAAATCGACAGAGTGATTCCTGCGGTTAAATGGATTGCTACTTATTATCCAGATATATTAATTTCAGTAGATACTTTTCGTGCAAAAGTTGCTGAGGAAGCTATAGGTTCTGGAGCTCATATAGTAAATGATATTTCGGCAGGAGATTTAGATGAGGAAATGCTCCTGACGGTTGGAAAGCTTCAGGTCCCATACATAGCTATGCATATGCGGGGAAATCCTCAAAACATGCAGAAAAAAACGAATTATTCAGATATTTTAGGAGAAATATTGTATTATTTCGCTGAAAAACTGGAACAATTCAAAAAGTTTGGCATCAAAGATGTAATAATTGACCCTGGGTTTGGATTTGCAAAAACTTTAGAACAAAATTATTTCCTCTTGCGGAACCTTCACCAGTTTCAGTCGCTTTCAACACCAATAATGGTAGGTATTTCCAGAAAATCAATGATTTCAAAAGCACTTGATCTAGATGCTGGCGAGGCACTGAATGGAACTACTGCATTAAATATGTTTGCTTTGTGTCATGGGGCAAACATCCTACGAGTTCATGACGTTAAAGAAGCTAACGAAACGATAAAAATATACAAAACTTTATACCCTTGACTTTACTTTTCAAAATAGGATTTTTAGACATCTCTATCGTCAATATCATTGATATTGCTTTAGTAGCTGCCCTATTGTATCAAGTTTATAAACTGCTAAAAGGCAGTGTCGCAATTAAAATTTTTCTGGGCTTTCTATCCATTTACCTAATCTACCTGTTAGTTCGGGCACTTAGAATGGAGCTTCTGTCTGCGATCTTAGGACAGTTCATGGGAGTAGGTGTGATAGCCGCGATCATTATTTTTGCTCCAGAAATCCGGAAATTTCTATTGCTTATAGGCCGATCCTCTCTCCTATCTGACGACAATGTCTGGCGCGACATGCTGTTCTTCTGGAGAAAAAAGGACAATGCTATTTTCAATATTAGCCCGATCATAGATGCATCCAAAACTTTGGCAGGAAGTAATACTGGAGCTTTGATGGTGATTTCAAAAGGTACAGAATTGAAGTTTTATGCAGAAAGTGGCGATATTCTCGATGCAGAATTATCCAAAAGACTACTGATCTCCATTTTTAACAAATACAGTCCCCTACATGATGGCGCTGTAATCATCCACAACGGCAAAATAAAGGCCGCTCGCTGCATCTTACCCGTTACAGAGCGCGAAGTCCCAGCGCAATTTGGGCTTCGTCACCGCGCAGCTATCGGCATGTCTGAGTCCACGGATGCATTGATATTGATCGTATCGGAAGAAACAGGGCAACTTTCCATGTCCAAGAATGGTAAAATTTTGCACAATATGTCCTTTCAAGAAATCAGAGAAACAATCAATGATTACTTGAACAGCATAGACTTGGATGCGCGATTTGAAGATCTCGAAGAATACGAGATGAAGAAGCGCAGAAAACTTGCCATGACGAGTAAGTCAGCTTCTTAGAAGAACTGCATGTTCTCACTAGCCGTTTATTATTTCAAGAAATTAATTTTAGGAAAGTATTTGCTTGGTAAGCCCTTATAGATTCTATAGGTATTCCAGGATATCATCACAATTATAAAGGAATACAAAATAGCAATTAACCCAAGGCGGATAAATGACCCATTCACCAAATAACTAGGCTGTATATCCCCAGATCCTGAAATCACCATTAAGCTCGCAATCCAAATAATGAGCGAAGTAGCCAAATAATAAAATGCAGCCCATGTAATCTGGAAATTGACCAATTGCCGCCCAAGTTCACTTACTCCAGTTATTTTATCTTTTCGACTCATCCATAGAACTATTGGTAAGACAACTCCTAACAAAGGAATCAACACAAATGCAAGTCCTGACAAATTCATCCCAATTAGATACCCCTTGTCTTCGGTTTGAGTCCAGTCAAAAACCTCATCGGGACTCATACCAAAAATCTGAAACAATCGCCTTACCGTGTCCATACGTGGGATTGCTTCTGCATTCTCCATTCGCTGGACAGTTCTCAAACTAACACCCGCAGATTCCGCCAATTCATCCTGCGAATACCCCTTTTTTAACCGAAGAGTCTTCAACTTTACACCAAGTGCTTTGCTATCCATTTTCATGCTCATTTTGTGGAATTCAAAAATAGTTTGGCAAGACTAAAATATTTGTGACTTGGATACGTCATTCTTACGTCATTTGTGTCATACCGCCCTATTCCTCTTAGAACACCTCTTATAAATTCATTTTACCCTCAGGAAAATTTCCTTTGGGATTTAATTCCAAAAAAAGACAAATTGCCAACACCATCAAAATGGAGGCAGGAGCACTCAAAAAAAAGAAAATAGTTTGTAGCTAGGATTTAGTATGGATTAATCTTTGCTCCGCATTCTTTATTGATTATCTGCAAAACCTGAAAAAATCGAGTACCTCATTTCCTATGAAAAAACCTTCTCTAATTTACCTTGCCGCTTTTTTTGTACTTTTTTCGGCAGGTGCTTGGGCTACGCAAGTATATATGCCTGAATTGAAACAGCAATTAAAAGACACCTATTCTAGCTTAACCAGTGAACCAAAAACCGCTGATACAAAATCTGAAAAACTAGAGCCTATCACAATAGACTTACCCGCTCCTAGAGTAATTCCACCTATTCCTGATGATTTAATCACCAAAGAATATGATAAGCATCTCTATGCTGCAGAGCATAATGGATTTGGACTAATTGATGATGAAGAGCATTACAATAAATTAATTGAGGAGAAAAAGTTAGTGCTAATAAGCCAAGGAAATGGATACGAAGTGATGAAACTTACTCATAGCCATCCTTACGTCACCCCTTACTCAAAAGTCGTCCTTGAAGAATTGGGACTAGCTTTCCAAACACTAACTGAAGACGAAAGTTTCTTTACCATAACATCCGTAACGCGAACTCCGGAGCAGCAAAAAAGTCTAAGAAAGAGAAATAGAAATGCAACTTCCGGCATAAGCTCTCACTCCTACGGGGTTTCCTTTGACATTTCTTACGTGAGATTTAACGGCAAGAAAGGCTCCAACTGGGCAGCGAAGAAAAAGCTTGAAAAGATTCTAGATGAATTTCAAAAAGCTGATAAAATCGTCTTCATCAAAGAAAGAAATCAGAGTTGTTACCACGTGACAGTTCGGTAATATTTTTAGAGACGAGAGAAGTGTATAAAGTCTCAATGATCAATTCACAAAACTCAATTTTCAAGGTTAAAATAACTCCGCTCCTATTACCTCTATCGCGTCATTTCGATTAATAAATCATAAAAAAGCCGGGAATCTAACTTAGAAACCCGGCTTTTCTGCATCGGACACCTAGCATCGGACATCCAACCAATAAAGTAAATACTGTCCTTGCGGACAATTCTGTTAATCGATTACCCCTAATTCTTTTCCAACCTCAGTGAAAGCAGCAATTGCCTGATCTAAATGTGCTCGCTCATGACCAGCTGAGATCTGAACACGGATTCTTGCTTGGCCTTTTGGCACCACTGGGAAATAAAAACCAATCACGTAAATACCTTTCTCCAATACTTTCTCCGCCATTTGCTGCGATAGTACCGCATCATACAGCATAATCGGAACGATGGCATGCTCTCCTGGCTTAATATCAAATCCTGCCTCAGTCATTTTCTCACGGAAGTACTTGGTATTATCTTCTAGTTTATCTCTCAATTCAGTGGTCTCAGAAAGCAGATCAAAAACTGCTATAGAAGCACCTGTGATGGATGGCGCCAGGGTATTGGAGAACAAATATGGTCTAGAGCGCTGACGTAGCAGTTCTACAATCTCCTTTCTTCCTGAAGTAAATCCACCTGAAGCACCTCCCAAAGCTTTTCCAAGCGTGCCCGTGATGATATCTATCTTACCCATCACATCACAATGCTCATGAACACCACGACCAGTTTTTCCCATGAAACCTGTAGAGTGACACTCATCCGTCATCACTAGCGCTTCATACTTTTCTGCCAACTCCACTATCTTGTCCAACTGTGCAATTGTCCCATCCATTGAGAACACTCCGTCTGTCACAATGATTTTTTGCTTCGCTCCCTTTGCCACAGCATCTTTCAATTGAGCTTCCAAATCAGCCATATCGTTGTGCTGATATCTGAAACGCATGGCCTTGCAAAGACGAACACCATCGATAATAGAAGCGTGATTCAATGCATCAGAAATAATCGCATCTTCAGCTCCTAAAATAGGTTCGAATACACCACCATTTGCATCAAAAGCCGCTGCATAAAGTATAGTATCTTCCGTACCGAGAAACTCGGAAATCTTTCTCTCCAGCTCCTTATGAATGTCCTGCGTCCCGCAAATAAAACGTACGGATGACATCCCATAGCCATGAGAATCAATCGCTGCCTTGGCTGCCTCGATCACTTTTGGATGTGAAGAGAGCCCTAGATAATTGTTGGCACAGAAGTTCAAAACATTCTGTCCACCTGCAATGGTGATTTCTGCAGACTGTGGCGAAGTGATAACACGTTCTTTTTTGAAAAGTCCGGCTTCCTCTATTCCTTTAAGTTCTTCTTGTAATTTGGGTCTGAACTGATCGTACATGATAGCTAGTTGATTTTTATGTGATGCAAAAACGTATAATTCCTTTGGTCAAAAACTCTGCTCAGGAAGCAGTTTTTTCTTACTTTTGCGACTGCAAACCCAAATATAAACAAAAACCTAGAGCTCTTCTTTAGGTAGATTTTGAAAGAAATATCAATGGAAAAAATCCTGGTAATAGGCGCCGCAGGGCAATTGGGTTCGGAACTCACTCGTTCTCTGGCAGATCAGTTTGGTGCAGAGCAAGTAATCGCTACTGATCTCAACGAATCAGCACAAGCAAAATTTGACTTTTGCCGCTTTCAAGTCCTCAATGTGATGGACAAGGATGGCTTAAGAAATTTGGTCAAAAACGAAAAAATCACTCAGATCTATCATTTAGCTGCCGTTCTTTCGGCTGTAGGTGAGAAAAAACCACTTTTCGCTTGGGAACTCAACATGGAGAGTTTGCTTCATGTGCTAGAATTAGCCAAAGAATTCAAGCTTAATAAAGTTTACTGGCCATCGTCCATTGCTGTCTTTGGACCAAATACTCCGAAAATCAACACACCCCAATACTGCGTCAAAGAGCCAAATACCGTCTATGGTATTTCCAAACAAGCGGGCGAAAGATGGTGTGAATACTATTTTCAGAAATTCAATGTGGACGTTCGCAGTCTGCGTTACCCAGGTTTGATCGGATATAAATCACTTCCTGGTGGCGGCACGACAGATTATGCAGTGGATATTTACCATAAAGCATTGGCAGGAGAAAAATTTGACTGCTTCCTACGTGAAGATAGTTCTCTGCCAATGATGTATATGCCAGATGCGATCAAAGCGACATTGGACCTCATGAATGCTCCAAGTGAATCTGTCAAAATTCGCTCTAGTTATAATCTGGCTGCAATGAATTTCACACCTAAGGAGAGCTATGAAAGCATTCTAAAACATATCCCAGACTTCAAAATCGAGTACAATCCTGATTTCCGTCAGTCCATCGCTGACAGCTGGCCAGATAGCATCGACGATTCCTGCGCAAGGAAAGATTGGGGCTGGAAACATGACTATGATCTAGACGCCATGACGAAAGACATTTTGGAGAATCTTCCAAACTTCAAATTCTAATATTCATACCCTGCTATTTCAAGCGGGGTGTTTTTTTTAATACCGTGGTGATCTCAAATTCTTACAAATTATTTTTTGTGATATTGAAAATCGATTTTTTGACTCCCTCTAACATCTAGGTCTTACGCACTAATATTACACAGGAAGCTTTTGTAGTAATCTAATATTCATTATTTTGGTGATTCATCCCAAGAAAATGAACAACCTCAAAATAGCTGGTTTTCTCACCCTCGCCATAATCATTACCATTGCTGGTTTTATGATTTTTGGTCAGGAGAAGGAAGTGGATTTCAGCACGCAGATCAAACCCATTCTGAATAAAAACTGTATCTCCTGCCATGGAGGAGTGAAAAAGAGCGGTGGCTTTTCAGTGCTTTTCGAAGAGGAAGCTTTTGCCAATACTCAATCTGGACATCCCGCAATAATCCCTGGCGACCCAAATGGTAGCGAGATGATTAGACGCTTGACTTCAAATGATCCTGAAGTCAGAATGCCTTATGAAAGGACACCGCTTTCTCCAGAGGAAATCGATCTACTAAAAACCTGGATAAAACAAGGAGCTAAATGGGGTGAACATTGGGCGTATGATCCTGTTCAAGCTCCAGAAACTATAACTCAAAAAACTTCTGCTGGATTCTCTCCAGATAACAATCCAACATCCACCAATACCATAGATTTTTATGTAGGCCAAAAGCTCGAAGAGCATGAGCTAGCTTTTTCGAAAGAAGAACAGCCTCTTAAATTACTGAGAAGAGCTGCACTCGATATTACGGGCTTGCCTCCTACTGCCGAACTAGTGGATCAATTTACTTCTCAAGAAATATCCTACGAACAGGCTGTGGACAAACTTCTCTCTGCTCCTACTTTCGGGGAAAAATGGGCAACTTGGTGGCTAGACTTAGCACGATACGCAGATACTAAAGGCTACGAGCGCGATGTTTCCCGCACCATGTGGCCATATCGTGATTACGTTATTCGAGCCTTCAATGACGACAAACCCTTCGATGAATTTACCATCGAGCAATTGGCTGGTGACTTACTACCAAATCCTACGGAAGATCAGTTAGCAGCCACAGCTTTTCATCGCAACACCATGAACAATGATGAAGGTGGAACTAACGATGAAGAATTCAGAGTGGCAGCTGTTCTCGATCGAGTGGGCACCACTTATGAAGTTTGGCAAAGCACCACCATGGCCTGTGTGCAGTGTCACAGTCATCCATACGATCCTATCCGACACGAAGAGTTTTACGAATCAGCTGCTTTTTTCAATAATTCCCGCGACGAAGACACCCACGATGAGGAGCCTAGACTAAGATTTTATTCACCTGAGGAGAAATCTGAAATTGAGTCGGTGCTAAGCTGGGTCAAAGAAAATGAAAGTTCAAAAGCAGCTACAGAGCGTAAAAACTTCCTGACTTACCTTGAACCTAAGTATCCTTCACACAATGCTGTAGACTTCGATAATGCTGAACTCATAGATACCAAATGGCTGGGAATCCAGGCGAATGGTTCTGCCTATCTCCGAAAGGTAGATACTCGCGGTTCTGACCAAATGCTGATGTACTATGGCTCTGGACTCGATGGCAGTAAGATGACCATCCGAAATGGAGGACCTACAGGAGAAATTCTTGCTGAATTCCCAATCAACAAAACTAAAGGTGACATTACCCGGGCGATTCCCCTCAAACCTGTAACTGGCCTAATTGACCTTTATCTAGAGGTGGAAAATACAAGAGTAACCTCTGATCAAAATGCTGCCAAATTCGTTTGGTTTGCCTTTGTACCATCACTTGCCGGGAAAGACAAACCAGGTTTCAAGGATGTTCAGAACACATGGGAAACAGCCTTGAATTTCAGAGGAACAAGGTTGCCTATCCTAATCGAAAACCCTAGCTATATGGCTCGGGAAACGCATGTATTTGAGCGAGGCAACTGGATGACTCTGGGCGAAAAAGTAAATCCAGAAACCCCAAAAATCCTAAATAACTGGAATCCAGAATGGCCTAGCAATCGCTTAGGTTTTGCCTATTGGTTGATGGATAAGGAGAATCCACTGACTTCCAGAACCTTGGTAAACAGAGTCTGGGATCAGCTTTTTGGCAGGGGAATCGTTAGTTCTCTGGAAGATATGGGTACGCAGTCTGACCCGCCTTCTCATCCTGAATTGCTAGATTACCTAGCTTGGAAGACTATGAATGATTACGATTGGAGCATGAAAAGCTTGATTCGTGAAATCGTCACTTCGGCTACATACAGGCAATCTTCAGCTCTTTCTGCCGAGCTTTTCAAACTAGACCCCCAAAACAAATGGTATGCTCGTGGACCAAGGTTCAGATTAAATGCTGAGCAAGTTCGTGATCAAGCACTGGCTGTTTCTGGATTGCTAAGTGATAAGATGTATGGTCCAGGAGTAAAACCTCATCAGCCAGAAGGTATTTGGCAGACAGTTTATAATGGAGAATCCTGGAACGAAAGTATGGGCGAAGATGCTCATAGACGTGGTATCTATACTTTTCTGAAGCGCACAAGTCCTTATCCATCCTTTATTTCTTTTGATGCAGCCAGCCGAGAAGTTTGCCTGAGTAGAAGAATTGTGACAAATACTCCACTACAGGCTTTGGTCACATTAAATGACCCTGTGTATCTTGAAGCAGCTTATTATTTGGCTGAGGATATGGTCAAACAAGATGCGGATAAACCGGAAAAAGGCATTGCTTACGGATATGAAAAGCTAGTTCTAAATCCTATTACAGAAGTAAAACTAGAGACACTTTCCACACTCTATGAGGAAGCGCTCGCCGAATACAAAAGTGACCCTGAATCTTTGGTAGCCTTCTTTGACATCAAAGACAAATCAACTAATCCTGAGCAAGCGGCAATGTCTGTCGTGGCCAACGCCCTGCTAAACATGGACGAATTCTTAACCAAACCCTAATATGCAAAGTCTCGATAGAATGTTAGCTGAGTTTGCGAAGCAAAAGCTAGAAAAGCAAACACGAAGACATTTCCTGATGGATTGTGTCGCTAAAGTTGGTGGTCTGGCAATGGCACCATTGATGTTTGGCTGTGGCACTGGCACCTCAGCAGGATCGACTGGATTAAACCTTAGTCAGCGAGATTTGAATCCGCTTTCTCCTTTGCCTCCTCCTTATGGTGCAAAAGCAAAGTCAATCATTTATTTACACATGGCCGGTGCGCCATCTCAACTAGAGCTTTTTGACTATAAGCCCGAGTTGGCAAAATATCATAACCAACCCGCTCCGCAATCACTATTGGAAGGAAAGAAATTCGCTTTTATCCGGGGAACCCCTAATCTCTTGGGCCCTCAAGCAAACTTTTCCCAACATGGAGAATCTGGCGCCTGGATTTCAGATTTCATGCCCCACTTTCAAAAACTGGCTGATGAAGTCTCCTTTTTGAAAGCTGTACATACAGATCAATTCAACCATGGCCCTGCGCAACTTTTGATGCAAACAGGAAGTGCACGACTTGGACGTCCTAGCATTGGTAGTTGGGTGACGTATGGTCTCGGAACAGAAAATCAAAATCTTCCTGGCTTCGTAGTGCTTACTTCAGGAGGAAAAACTCCAGATGCAGGCAAAAGTGTATGGGGATCAGGATTTTTACCCTCTGTCTATCAAGGCGTGCAGTGCCGATCCAAAGGCGATCCAGTTCTGTACCTAGATGACCCAGTTGGAATGTCTCGGAACCTGAAGAAAAATGTTATTGATGCGATCAATACCGTGAATAAAGAGGAGTTTGATGCGTATGGAGATCCTGAAATTCTCGCAAGAATCAATCAATACGAGATGGCCTATCGCATGCAAATCGAAGTACCAGAAGTTATGAATATCAATGATGAGCCAAAGGCTGTTCATGAACTATATGGCACAAATCCCGGCACAGAATCCTTTGCAAACAACTGTCTCCTTGCCAGAAAACTAGTGGAAAAAGGAGTTCGATTTGTTCAATTGTATGATTGGGGCTGGGATACTCATGGCACAGATCATGACGGATCGATTGACATGGGATTGAGAAATAAATGCCGTGAAATGGATAGACCTGTTTCCGCTTTGCTACTCGACTTGAAACAAAGAGGAATGCTCGAAGACACCTTGGTAGTCTGGGGTGGTGAGTTTGGAAGAACGCCAATGCAGGAAAACAGAGAAGGTAAAACTCAAAGTTTCCTTGGTAGAGATCACCATGGTGATGCCTTTACCATGTGGATGGCAGGAGGCGGAATTAAGCCAGGCGTGACGTATGGTCGAACTGATGATTTTGGATTTTCTGGCATTGAGGATAAAGTTTCTGTTCATGACATTCATGCCACTATTCTACACTTGATGGGTTTTGACCACGAGGAGTTCACCTATGAATTCCAAGGCCGTCCATTCCGATTGACGGATGTGGAAGGTGAATTGATCAATAAAATATTAGCTTAACATTTGCATGCTTACTCGAATCACCTTCCTCTCAGTTCTATTTCTAGTATTATCCTCTACCCTTTTTGCCCAGCAGCAACTCCTTTTCTTCCAAACAGATTGGGGAAATGAGCGCTCTCTGGATGAGTTTCTAAACCATGCCAAAAACGATGGTTATGATGGGATTGAAACTTGGTTTCCATTCTCAGAGGATGCCCAAAATGAATTGAAAGCGGGTTTAGAAAAGTACGACTTGAAGGTGGTTTTCCTTCATGGAACAAACAAAGGACTTCCCTATGCAGAAGCTCTTAAAGTCTATGAAGAAAATCTGCAAAAGATAATTGCTTGGAATCCAGTCAAGATCAACTCCCATACAGGTTCAGATTATTGGACTTTGGAACAGAATAAGGCGTTTATCGATATAACGAGCAAAGCCAGCAAGGAATCAGGGATTCCAATTGTACATGAGACACATCGAAGCAGATTTTCTTTTAATGTTCCACTTACGGCGGAGATGGTGAAGGTAGCGCCAGATTTACGCTTGAACCTTGACATCTCTCATTGGATGGTGGTTCATGAGCGATTGATAGGATTGAAAGATCCCTTGCTACAGCAGATCATTCCACGTGTAGATCACATTCACGCGCGAGTTGGGTTCGCTGAAGGCCCACAAGTAAATAATCCCGCTGCTCCTGAATGGGAATCTGCACTAAATACACACTTGGATATTTGGGAACATATCATCCGAAATTCTGGTCAAGAAGTCTATACGATTACCACTGAATTTGGACCTCCACCTTATTTACCAACAGTTCCATTTTCGAATGTACCCATTGCAGATCAGTGGGAAGCGAACGTTTTTATCATGAATGCCATTAAAGCAAGATTCGCAAATGATTGATTTTATCTTGCCATTATTCGGACGATTTCATCCGATCTTGGTTCACCTTCCTATTGGTTTTTTGGTGTTTGGTGTAATCCTGATTTTCTGGAGCAGAAAAAACATCACCACCTATCTCCCTATTCTTAGTTTGTCATTTTTCCTTGGCGGACTTTTCGCCGCACTAGCAAGCATCAGCGGATTTCTTCAATATAAGAATGAAGGCTATAGCTGGGATACGGTCAAGATCCACCTGATACTTGGGATCATTACGGCTATACTTTCATTGCTGATTTGGTATCGAATGAAATACTCAGTAGCCAATCCAAAAGCATTAAAGCTTCAAGGACTTGGTTTACTAGTGATTTTGACCACCACAGGGCATCTAGGAGGGAATATCACGCATGGGGATGATTACTTCACAGAAGTATTACCTCCAGATTTACAAGCATTTCTGGGCGGAGAAAGTGGAATTGCTAAACCGCTAGAACTTCCTGCCAACAACTGGGAAGAAGTAGAATTCTACACGGGAGCGATACAGCCTATCTTGGATCAAAATTGCAAAAGCTGTCATAATCCAAAAAAACTCAAAGGTGAATTGGACCTCACCTCATTCAAGGGAATTCACAAAGGCGGGGAAGATGGGGCGATTCTAGAAAATGGAAATCCAGAAAAAAGCTCACTATACTCTCGACTGGTCCTTTCTGAAGATGATGATGATCATATGCCACCCAAGGACAAGCGTCAGCCAAGAAAAGAAGAAATCGAACTGATCAAGGCTTGGATTGAATCGGGCTCTTCCGAAAAATCAAAGCTTGGAGATGCTGCAATAAATGTGAGTATGGTAGAGCCATTTTTCAAAAAGGATGAAAAACCATTTTACCCGGTAGTTGAGGTAGAGAAACTCCCACAAGATTCCATATCCAAACTTAGAGAGCTGGGTTTCTTTGCTGAAATAATTAAAAAGGACTCCCCATTTCTAAAAGTTAGCTGCATCAATTTTCCTGCATTTTCAGATGCTGATTGGTCTTTATTGCTTTCCGCAAAAGAGCAGATCGTTTACTTAGATCTAACTGGCACTGCTGTTACTGATTCTATCTTAGCCCAAATAGCTACTCTTCCTAGCCTGACTGTTTTGAAGCTTAATCAGACTGCCATCGAGGGTGCAGATTTGGGAAAATTAGTTGAAAACAAAAACTTGAAACTGCTTTACTTCAACGACACCAACGTCAGTTTTGATAAATTAGGAGCGCTAGATGGACATCCTACTTTGGAAAAAGTATTCGCTTTTGAAACCCCTGCGGCAGATTCGGGCAGCTCATCACAATTTACCTTTCACTTAGAAACAGGGAATCTAAGCTTACCTGTGTTGGCGACGGATACAATTGTGTACTAATATATCTCGGTAATATCTCGCGGCGGCGCAACGGCGCAACGTGTGAAATACTTTCCTAGATCAATCTGTTCCTCTTAGTTTCGAAGTTTCGATCAGTATTTTTTTAAACTTTTTCTAAGAAGCTTTGGGTTGTAAATCTTTTTGTGAAATTTCGGTACTACAAATCCTTAGGAGCTATTATCAAAACGTTGCGCCGCCGCGCCGTTGCGAGAGACTCTATTTCAAATGCCCCTCAATCAACTCCACATCAAAGCCTAAACTCAAACTTCCATCTTTGTAAACAATCACTGGACGCTTGATCATGCTTGAGTTTTCTTCAAGAATAGGGATCGCAGTTTCTTCGTTTTCAAGGGCCGATTTCTGCTCATCGCTCATTTTTCGATAGGTCGTTCCTTTCTTATTCACAAGAGAAGCAAGATCTGTTTTCTTCAAAAAACCTTCTAAAAGAGCAGCATCTGGCTTCTGCTTTTTATAATCGATAAAGTCATACTCCACTCCTTTTTCCGCTAGGAAATCGAAGGTCTTCTTCATCGTATTGCAATTCTTAATTCCGTAAACTTTGATGGACATGAGGTTTGTATTTTAAATATTTTTTTTGCAGATCTGGTCTTCTAAACATAAAGAGAGAAACGATCTTACGACATGGTAAACACCTGACTTTAGGACACTTCCGTCTCCCCCGCCTGCGGACGGGCAAGCGTCTCCGGTCTTCCAACCTTTAAATCAAGGTGATAATGAACTGGCTCAAATAAGAATAATAGTATATCCGCTTTTCTACCAGTAAGGTGGCAAAAGCAATATAAGATAGGTTAAACTTAAAAATTGAGGCCACTTCGGTCTTCGGTCATCGGTCTTCCAGCCTGATAAGCAAAGAATCTAAGGTGACTGGCATCATTGCGGATAATCATAAAGAATAATTACAATAATCTACAATCCCAATATCTCCACCATCGCCTCCTTGTGAGCAACTAAGATTTGATCGATCAGATCATCCTTCAATGCTGTCGACAAGAACATACTCTCAAACTGGCTTGGGGCCAAGTAAACACCTCTTTTTAGCATAGCTTGGAAATATCTCCCGAATAAGGCTGTATCAGCATTCTTCGCAGATTCAAAGTCAAAGACTGGCTTATCCGTGAAAAACAAGGAATACATGCTTCCTCTACTGTTGATCGTATAGTCCAAGCCTAATTCCTGATTGATGCTTTTTATACCTTCCGTCAGTTTGGTCCCGATGTGATTTAACTCTGCATAGACATTTGGATCTGTATTCAGGTGATTGAGCATCGTCAAACCTGCTGCCATTGCAATTGGATTACCAGAAAGCGTACCAGCTTGGTAAACAGGTCCGGCTGGAGAAACAAACTCCATGAGTTCTCTCTTTCCACCATAAGCTCCCACTGGCATACCTCCACCGATGATTTTGCCCAAGGTTGTCATATCTGGAGTTACTCCGAAAACCTCCTGAGCGCCACCTTTTGCCAAGCGAAAACCTGTCATCACTTCATCGAAGATCAGGATAATTCCTTCTCTAGTACAGATATCACGCAGTCCTTGTAAGTAACCTTCTTTTGGAAGACATAATCCCATATTTCCCGGAACAGGCTCCAATATCAAGGCTGCAATCTCACCTGGATTTGCAGCTACCAACTCTTCGATAGCTTCTAGATTATTGTATGGAGCAATCAAGGTATCCTTGGCAGTTCCTTTGGTCACTCCAGGAGAATCCGGATCGCCCATGGTCATTGCACCGGAACCTGCAGCGATCAAAAACGAGTCACCATGTCCATGATAATGCCCTTCCATTTTGATGAATTTGTCTCGACCAGTAAAGCCTCTGGCAACACGAATAGCAGACATCGTCGCTTCAGTACCTGAGTTCACCATACGAACTTTCTCAATGGAAGGAACCATACTTACGATCAACTCAGCTATTTCCACTTCACGAGCTGTTGGAGCACCGAAAGACGTACCATCTTCCATCGCTTCGATCACAGCTTCCTTCACTTTGGGATGATTATGTCCCAGGAGCATTGGTCCCCAGCTGTTGACTAGTTCGATGAATTGATTCCCATCCTCATCGTACAGATAAGCGCCATCGGCTTTTTTGATAAAAAGCGGATCTCCGCCTACAGCTTTAAAAGCGCGAACAGGTGAATTCACTCCACCAGGGATGAAGTTTTGGGCCTTTGCAAAAAGGGCTTTACTCTTAGAAATATTCATGGACTATTGTAATGGTTTCAATTCCCCTGCCTCTAACGTAAACAGAGGTACATATTGATTATTATGTGCGCCTTGGAAATTAAATCCCCAAGTCAATTTGCCTGCTTGGAAGGCTTTCTGGTCTAGATTTCTTCTCAAATCAAATCCTTTGGTTTCCGACAAATTAGAGGAAACCCAGTTGACTACCTCAGCACCAAGTGAAGCATTCATACTTGGGAAATTCAGGTATTTAGAATAGAATTTGTTTCGAAACTGCTCCATCGGCTCACTGTAGAAATTCAAGGTATTATTTCCTATGAAATAGAAATTCGGAAACTCAAGCATCTCGTAATTGGCAAAATTGAAACCCAACCAAGAATCCATAACCAGGGTCGGGATAGAAGCGGTGATTGATTCCATCAAAGAAAAAGCTGGCTGAGCAATAGTTGGATCATCGGAAAGCAATATCACCTGATCTACAGCCATACTTGCCTGACCTTGACGAATCCCCAATCCTTGCAGAAATTCAGAGGTGTTTCTAGAATTAATCTGCTCAAATTTCACCAATTGAAAACCTGCTCTCCCCAATTGATCCTGAAGCATTTTGGCAAGCATTTCATCACGGGAACTACCGCTATAACCTATTGCTACTCTTTTACCCCAATTTTGCTTTCTCAAACCGTCTACAATCCCATTGGCAATAGAACTTACTGCAGGTCTGAATAAGTAGCTATAGTTCAATTCTTCAAATCTATCTCCCAAATTAGAAAGTGGATGAACAAATGGAATCCTAGCAGTTTCGGCAAAGTTGCTCACTATATCAGCTTCCTCAGGATAAATCGGACCAATGATTATATCAGCGGATGCGATAGCCGGATCTGCTAGCAAGTTTTGCAAGTGTGCTGCATCTCTTTTAGAATCAAAAGTCAGCATATTGACTTTGGTGCCACTTTTCTTTAGCTGCTCCACGCCATATTCCAAGCCTTGATACAGTTCAAAAACAAAATCGTTTTGTGGGATACTGGACAAATTAGTACGGGAGGAATTGGTAAAGGGCAAAATAACGACGATATCCAATATCTGATCTTTTACCACATTAGTACTCTCGTTTGCTTTGCCTTGTAATTCATAATAAGCTGCTCGCTCGGTAGCTGAAAGAATACTTTGGCTCTCCAAAACGCGCTTCAAAGCTTCTCCATAGCCCTTATTCTCTTTGAATTCCTGCAAATTCGCTATCATAAAACTCACACTGACTTGCTTCAAATTTTCGTATGTAGCATTCTCAGCCATCCCCATGATCTTATCATCCTTGATTTTCTTGATGATCTGAAGCGCTTCGATATTCTGCTGATTTTTGAAATAGGCTATTGCCAAAAGATATTTTGCATCATCAGATTTAGCCCAGTTTGCTGAGACTATTGGCTCCAATGCGGCTACTGCCTGCCCAGGTTGATTGGCACCAAGTGATGCCTCAGCCAAGTGAAATGATGCATAGTTGGCAAGATTACCGTACTCTTTGGGATCAGTGAATTGCTTGAAAAGTGGAATAGCTTCCCAGTAGTTTTTGGCGGCTAATTCGGACTGAGCCTTGCGATAAGCGTCCGGTGTGGGGATTTGAGCGACAGCTAAGCTCAAGATGAAAAATACCGGAAGTGCTAAAAGAAATTTTTTCATTTTATGTAGGTGAATCAAACATCAAACAGGGTCTGCAAATTTAACCCAATATTTTCAAACCCAAAGTTCAGGCCGAAAAGGGTTTGGAGGGAATATGATTATCTTAATAGATGTCAATATTCTCAATTTCCTTGTTTTCAGAGTCGGGAGACATAAGTAGCCTCAGTGCTTTATTCGGACCAAATATTAAGATGCATATGGCTCAATAAGCAAAAACCCGAAGAAGAATCTCCGGGTTTTTGAATAGTTAACTGAGTTGCATTTAACACCTTCGAGGAGATTCCTCCTCCTGCGTCGGCGGAATGACACCTCAAAGGAGGTTATTCCCACTCGATAGTAGCTGGTGGTTTGGAAGAGATATCATAGACAACTCTATTAACACCCTTTACCTTATTGATGATATCATTGGAAATCTTGCCCAAGAACTCATACGGAAGGTGAATCCAATCAGCAGTCATCCCATCTACAGAACCAACGGCTCTTAGCGCAACAACTTTCTCATAGGTTCTCTCATCTCCCATCACTCCAACAGACTGAATCGGTAGCAACATCGCTCCTGCTTGCCACACCTGATCGTAAAGTCCAGAATCTTTCAATCCTTGGATAAAAATATAATCTACTTCCTGAAGTGTCTTCACTTTCTCAGCAGTCACATCTCCCAAAATACGGATTCCAAGCCCCGGACCTGGGAACGGATGACGACCGATGATTTTCTCTACAATCTCCAAGGCTCTACCTACTTCTCTTACCTCATCTTTGAAAAGCGTATTCAATGGCTCCACAACAGAAAGCTTCATGAAGTCAGGTAAACCACCCACATTGTGGTGAGATTTGATCGTAGCAGAAGGACCTTTTACAGAAATCGACTCAATAACATCCGGATAAATCGTTCCTTGTCCAAGCCATTTTACGCCTTCCAATTTATTGGATTCTTCGTCGAAAACCTCTATAAAGGCATTACCAATAGCTTTTCTCTTCCCTTCTGGATCAGTCACACCTGCAAGTGCATCATAGAATTTCTGCTTGGCATCTACGCCAATCACATTCAATCCCATGTGCTTGTACGAATCCAATACTTCTTCGAATTCATTTTTGCGAAGCAAGCCATTATCAACAAAAACACAGATCAGTTGATCGCCAATCGCGCGGTGGATCAAAGTAGCAGCCACAGAAGAATCAACTCCTCCTGATAAACCCATTACGACCTTATCCGAACCGATCTTAGCTTTCAAGTCCGCGATGCTTGCATCGATAAAAACATCAGAAGTCCAATCCTGAGAACAACCACAGATTCCAACCACGAAATTTCTAAGGAGATTTTTCCCTTCCGAAGAGTGAGTTACTTCTGGGTGAAATTGAATACCGTAAGTCTCTTCTTCCTTTATTTTGAATGCAGCCACACGTACTGAATCTGTACTGGCAATCACATCGAAGTTATCAGGCAAATTCTTGATCGTATCTCCATGAGACATCCATACTTGCGAACCATGACTCATTTCCTTGAGCAGGTCGTAATGCGTATCGATGTGACTCAAGTTTGCGCGACCGTATTCTCTGATCTCAGATGGAAGCACTTCTCCCCCATATTTCTGAGCCAAAAGTTGAGAACCGTAGCATACCCCCAAAAGAGGGAGTTTGCCTCTCAAAGCGTCCAAGTCCAAATCAGGAGAACCCGCATCTCTTACCGAGCATGGAGAGCCTGAAAGTATCACTCCTTTGATGTCGGAGGTGATTTCTGGAACTTTGTTATAAGGGTGGATTTCGCAATAAACGTTCAGTTCTCTAACTCGTCGGGCGATGAGTTGTGTGTACTGAGAACCGAAATCGAGGATCAAGATTTGTTCTGCCATGCGCAAAGGTAATCAGGTCAGACAAACTGAGGAAATGATCTGAGAAATTTTACAGAATAATGTTTGGCGAAGAGGTATTGGAGGATTATGGTATGTATAGGAAGATAATGGATTAAGGTCAGGCTGAGCGAAGTCGAAGCCATTTCCACTTTACCATTTTACGAATATGCCAGGTTCTCGACTCCGCTCGAACTGACACATCATCTATTCGTAAATATCTAAACAGTTATTCATTTCAGCGAAGAATATAGTATCTAGCATCATTAAACCAACTTGAAGTCACTTGTTAATATGAAAACCAAAGTTATCCTCCCTCTCTTTTTGCTTATTCTCAGTACTATTTCTTTTGCTCAAAATGCTCCGCTTCAGAAAGTTACCGATCCTTATTTTAAGTTGATAAGACCAGAATTTAAGGGTGATTTGGCTTATGAAACCGTAGGATATGTGGAGCAATATTGGAGAGTTGCGGGAAATACCGGTTTCAATAATACTGTATATCGAATCGCGGAGAAGCTGGAAGCTGCGGGTTATGTCCTGGAAGAAAATGCAAAAGACTCCGATCGCTTCACCTATAGAATCGAAACGCGAGATATGCGTCAACCGACTTGGGAGCCAGTTTCTGCTTCTTTGAAAATCATCGGTTCCTCTGAAAATTTACTTTCCTCAGTTACCAACAGGAATATGCCTTATATGTATTCCAGTTCTACTCCATCAGTAGGAGTCACAGGCGAGGTGATATATATTGAGAGCAAAGATGATCTAAGCAAAAAGGATCTTCAGGGTAAAATTCTCTTTTCGGATAAGGTTTCAAGTAGACTTTTACAAGCTGAGGTAGGTAAAGGCAAAGCGCTGGGAATGCTCACTTATGACATGCCAAGCTATTTGCAGGCTGAGAAAAACGTTACCTCTATTCAGTTTCGTGGAATGAGATACGATGCCGATAATCCTACCTGGGCAATGGCACTTTCTTTTGAAGCCAAAGAAAAATTGAAAGCTGAGCTAGCAAAAGGCAAGGTAGAAGTGTTGGCAAAGATGGAGACGAAGATTTATGATTCTGAAGAACTAACGATTGTAGCAAATATAATTGGATCTGAATTGCCTTTGGAAAGCTTGGTTTTCTCAGCTCACATCCAAGAACCTGGAGCAAACGATAATGCTACTGGAGTTGGCACCCAATTGGAAATGGCAAGTATTACTGCTGATTTGATGAAAAAAGGGAAATTGGATCTGAAGCGAACCCTAACCTTCCTTTGGGGAGATGAGATCGTATCAACTCGCAGATATATACAGGAAGAAGATAAGCGAGTTGTGGCAATCAACTGGGGGATTTCTCTGGATATGGTCGGTGAAAATACAGATGTCACTGGTGGAACATTCCTGATAGAAAAGATGCCTGATCCGAGTGCAATCTGGACACGTGGAGAGGACAAACACAGCGAATGGGGAGGTAGACCATTGAAAGTCGAAGACATGAAGCCTCATTATTTGAATGATTTTATCCTGACCAACTTCGAAGCTCAGGGAGAATACGCCAACTGGGTAGTGAAAACCAATCCTTTCGAAGGTGGTTCTGATCATACACCATTTTTGCAAGCCGATATCCCAGGATTGTTGCTTTGGCACTTTACTGATCAGTTTTACCACACGGACAATGATCGCTTGGACAAAGTTTCTCAGAAAACAATGGTCAATGTGGGCACAGGGGCATTAGTGTCTGCATATACCTTACTGAATGCAGATGCTAAAACTGTAGATCACATGATAGCTATGATCACAGCAAAGGCCCAGATACGATTACTGACAGAAGTTCAACTTAGCAAAAAAGCGATTGCAGATGGAGGATCCAAAGAAGATGAGCAATTGATCTTAGACACTTGGACGGACTATTATGCGAAGGCTATAGATTCGATCAAAGATTTGGTAGCTGCTGATGATGAGAAAACACTGAAAAAAATAGCATTAGCAAAAGCAGCGATCAAGTCTCAGGTGCCTAAACTTTAGAATGACCCCGCAACGGCATAGCGATTCTACCTTAGTAGATCCTATTTCATTAATGAAACTATAGCAAAAACGATGGTCATCATTAGTCAAATTTGATGATTGAAAATTGAGTTTGATCATTGATCATAGAACATTTTCAAAAATCAAGAACTACTACCGAATTATCCATCAGCAGCATCCCTATTGATTTGGCTTAAAAACACTTCACTATATTTTTGATCAGCTACCATTTTTTCCAACTATCTTAAGAAACGAAGAGAATATTGTCTAAATAGAAGGACAGTTCCTTTTTAGCGTGATTTTTAGTTCCCTTAAGAAATTGAAACATGGCAGATAAACAAGATCTTGATTTTACCTATACTACCATCGATAACATATTTCGCTTAAGTATTGGCGAGACTGGTGATTACAGTGGTGCCAAATATGATGGTGATTTTTCTATGTCTTTAGAAGAAGCTCAAAAGGCCAAACATAAATTTATCGCCGATAGCCTTAACATCACAAAAGGAAGTAAGGTATTGGATATGGCATGTGGCTGGGGGCCTTTTATTACGTATTGCATTAAGGAAAGAGATGCCACAGTGATGGGTTTGACACTTTCAGAAGGACAAGCAAAGGCTTGCCAAAAAAATGGCATGAACGTGATTGTGAAAGATTGTCGAACTGTAAAACCAGAGGATTTCGGGACTTTTGATGCTATTTCCTGTATAGGTGGACTAGAGCATTTTTGTTCTGTAGAGCAATGGAAAGCAGGGAAACAAGAGCAGGTTTACAGTGACTTTTTCCAAACCTTATATAATCTTTTGCCCAAAGGAGGAAGGTTTTACATGCAAACCATGACTTTTGGCAAGAACATGATCGACTTCAAGGATATAGATATAAATGCTGAAAAGGGATCTGCTGCACATGTTTTGGCCTTAATGATCGAAGAATTTCCAGGCTCCTGGCTTCCGTATGGGCCAGAAATGGTGATACGAAATGCCGCCCCACATTTTAAACTTATATCTCAAAGCAGCGGCAGGCTAGACTATATCGAAACTATCGGACAATGGAGAAAGAAATTCCGAAAGTTCAGCTTGAAGAAATATTGGCTTTACGCCTCATTATTACCTAGATACATTACTACGAAGGACTTTAGACATCAAGTAGAAGTTTTTAAAATAAGCCCAAATAGGGTGTGTTTTGAGAAAGAAATCATGGAACATTACCGACTAGTATTTGAAAAAATTTAGGCACTAAATTGAATGATCTACTTAGCAGCTTGTGTAGCTGAACAAGAAATCAGGGACATTCAATTTCTAAGCCCAAAAGCGCGCTTCGGATTCTCTTCCAAAAGTAGTTTCCAATCATCTTCATCATATCCCTTGTCATTCAAATCAGGTATCAGTATCTCAAAAATATTAGTAAAAGGCTGAAAATCTCCGCCCATAGGTTTGGCGGGATCGTACCAACCTGCATCATGGGAAATCAGCACCTGATCTAAAAATCCATTTTCCTTGGCAAAAAGTAAGCGAGCGACATATTCGTCCACGCTCCAACCAATCCCATCTAAGCTGATCCAAACGCCCGTCTTAGCAGCTTCTAGGTAATTCTCGAAATCCTCTTCTGCCTGCGCATGTACCCAAACAAACGCGGAAGGATCAATTCCCATTTCCTGTAAAATTTCCACTTCCTGCTTGGCTGTAGCCCAAGTTCCTGTGTGCGAAGCTATTTGCAAACCTGTTTTTTGATGAGTTATTCCAGCAGCTTTGACGAGCTTCGCATCCATATCACGTAGTGGCGATTCTTCGTTTACAGAGATCTTGATGAAGCCAGGTTTGATGCCTGTATCTCCAATTCCATTTTCAAATTCTTCGATCCAGCGATTCGCCTGCTCTTCAGCAGTTTCCTCAAAAGCAAAATCAGGCAAATACTTACCTCCTACTGCACCATAAAACCCAGTGTTAGTGATAAGTTGAATTCCTGATTGCTCACTGAGTTTTCTAAGCAGAACAGGATCCTTTGCCAAATAGGAAGGCGTACAGTCAAAAATCGTTTTCACCCCGTACTTTTTCACCTCCAGTAGATAAGGCAGAACTTTAGCAATCACCTCCTCTTGATCATAACGTGCTGGAGAGACAGAATCCGCACCTATAAAATCCACCAGCATATGCTCATGAATCAGTGTAAGTCCCATGGAATCTATGGGTATTGAGCCAGTCACTGTATTGACATATTGTGAATTTGACTCAGATTCTGAGCAAGAAGTAGTGCATAGAATCGTCAGAAAAGCTAGCAATAGGGATTTTTTCATCTATAATTCTACTTATCTCAACTCATAAAAATAATAGGTCTGCATATCCTTCTCCACAGCGTCGGGATCTTCGCCAGGCTTAGCATTAGAATAGAGAATGTCACGCACTGACATAAGATTAATATCCCAAAAACCTTCCCATAATTTTTTCTCATCCTTGAAAATCTGATAGTAAGTTTTGTTTTTATATTTCTCCGCCATTTCAGTAAATTCAGGACCTCCTATATATTCCTTTGGCAACTTATCCACTTCATCCTGCGGAGCGGCTCCTTCATATATGGTTAAAAGATTTCCATTGGAGAAAGTGAAAGCTTTGTATTGTGAACCAGCTAGCTCTTTCAGGAAGCCATCAAAATTAATATCAGGATCCTGCGGTAAAGTTTGTTTGTAATTATCTCCAGGATTCAGATCCCATGAAGTTTTCAAATTCAATGCAGGAAAATCATACACGTACATTTCAGGTGAATTTGGGAAAAGCACATACATCTCATCCTTTATTATTTTTACTATAGGATCTAAATTGTTGTATAGCCCAGGGTTTACTGCCATTTGAGTTTCTTTCGGAATGAAGCTCGTGTACAACGTATCGAATATATTGATATCTCTAATTCTCATAAATGGATACGCAATACTGAACTCTTCAGATCCAACTATTGTATCAACATCGCCGTCGGTATCAAGCGAGAAAGTATATAAATAATCCCCTGAAGTAAGCGCCGCTCTACTTCCACCACCGGTTCTTGTAATCAACTCAAAATCGACATTTTTAGATTCTATCAGATTAAAATCAAGATCATAAATTGATGCTAGTGCATAGGTCAACACTAAAATGCGATCATTTTTCAAGTAATGAGCGGTAGAAAAATAGCTTGATTTATAACTATCCTTTCCATCTTCACTTCGATTAGCCTTAAGGATTATTTCTCCAGATTTACCTATTCTAAAAAACTCACTCGTTTTAAAATCATAAAATAAATATTCAGAATGATCCTCCTTCACATCTATAAAAGTCAGTTGGGTCAGGTTATCAATCACCAAGCTATCTGCAATCACCAGGTCGGGAACATAGGCATCTGATTGTGTTTCTTGTGTCTTTTCGCTGCAAGCGACTATAGCAGCTAAAAGAAGTAATAAAAAATTCTTCATAGGTTTTGATTTACTAACAATATAACTTCTGCAATTAATATATGATAGAGTAAAGTCGTATTTTCGCTTACCTGCAAAATAGGAAAGTAGCGTTTGACTACTCAACTACGTTTATTAAAGACAACCCAGTTTTAAAATGCGCGAAGTTCCATATATCCTCTTCTTTCTATTAATACTATCTAGTTGCAGCGAAGATGGGCAATTAGAACAAAAGTTTCAGGAAGGCACATTCAGTGGCACATTCCAAAGGGATTTGGGTGACAGTGAAATTGCGAATATTACATTGACATTTGATGGCAATAGATGGAGCGGGTTTGGAGATTATCCAAAATATCCAGCACTTTGCAAAGGCACCTACGCCATAGATGGCAAAAAAATAACTTTTCAGAATGAGTGTCCTTGGACTGCCGAATTTGATTGGACTTTAATTCTTTCAGGGGAATACAAATTGACAAAAACTGGTAGTTCTCTGGAGTTTTCACGAGATTATCGTTCTGCAACTTCTGACAAATATATAGACCTGTACCGATTGATTAAAGATTAGGAGTTATGAAGAAACACTTCAGCGGGAATACTGAAAAAATTTTTGAGCTTTTGAGCCATCTTTAATGTGATTTCACGCTTACCTGACAATACTGCGGAGTCAGCACTTTCCACTTCATATCCATAAGTTGAAATACTTTAAAATTGTAGGGTCAAAATCTATTTTGCTAATTTCTGTTTTATAATATTCTTTACCGCCAGAGTTAGTATCATCACTCACTTTATTAATCCTAGGTAAAAACCGTGTGTGAGAACACTCAGAACGTCAGAGGTTTATTACCCCCAAAAAAATTTTGACGAAAGTAATATGGTCACATAATTAGCTGATTTAAGCTAAATCTTAATGTCTGTGAATTGATTCACAATTCCATTAGATTTAAACTTCCATTTGAGTGCTCTGTGTCAGTTATGATAAATCTCTGCCTTTAGAATCAACCTAATAAAACCTATCCTATAGCTATGAAAAAGTATGTTTTACACCTGCTTGTAATTTTTTCATTTTCATGTAATTCAGATACAAGCGAGAATTTTGTCATCGATAAAGATTCATCATACAGATCCATTTACATCAGTCACAATTCCGATGAATTGGTAAAATGGGCTGCAAATGACCTTGCCGAAGACTTAGAATTCATACTCGGCACAGAGATTACTATTAGCTATACTGATAAATTCAATCCTGATGACAAAGGAATTTATATCGGGAAATTTGATGATCCATTAATTGAAACTTTACCCGAAAACCTCAATAGTACTTTAAGCGGTGAATGGGAAAAATTCCTTATCAATAAGCATGAGGAAAACCTCTTTATCGTGGGCAGCGACATTAGAGGCACTGTTTATGGAATCTTTGAACTAGCTGAGCAAATCGGTATATCTCCTTGGAAATGGTGGGCAGATGTTCATCCTGAGAAAAGTGAAGAGATCGAAGTAAAATTGCCTGTTGATGGAATTGAAGCTGGTCCTTCCGTGCAATACAGAGGGATATTTTTGAATGATGAAGATTGGGGATTACAACCTTGGGCGGCAAAAACCTTCGAACCAGAGACTGGTGATATTGGCCCCAAAACTTACGAGAAAATCTTTCAATTGCTGCTTCGCCTAAAGGCTAATACCATATGGCCTGCCATGCATCCATCCACCAAGGCGTTTTTTAGCATTCCAGGAAATCGGGAAATGGCGGAGAAGTATCACATTTCCATAGGTACCTCACATGCTGAACCCATGCTCCGAAACAATGTGGATGAGTGGGATGAGGAAGCCTATGGTGATTTCAATTATTTCACCAACAGTGAAAACGTCAAGCAGTATTGGCAGGAGCGAATCACAGAAGCCAAAAATGGGAACAACATTATTAGTATGGGCATGCGGGGAATCCATGATTCGGGAATGCAAGGAAATGCTACTCAAAAAGAGCGAGTTGAACTATTAGAACAAATTTTTCAGGATCAGCGGAGTATTTTGTCAAATACAATCGACAAACCTATCGAAGAAATCCCTCAGGCATTTACAATCTACAAGGAAGTATTGGATCTGTACAATGATGGCTTACAAGTCCCAGAAGACATTACCTTGGTATGGACAGATGACAATTATGGCTACATCCGCAGGTTAAGCGATGAGCAGGAACAGGCCAGAAAAGGTGGCAGCGGAGTATATTATCATTTGAGTTATTGGGGTAGACCTCATGACCATCTTTGGCTCTCTACCACACAGCCAGGATTGATCTGGTATGAAATGACCAGAGCCTATCAAAACGGAGCCAAAAAACTATGGATTGCCAACGTAGGAGATATTAAGCCTGCTGAATACGATATAGAGTTTTTCCTCGACCTAGCCTGGGACATCAATAGCATCTCTGAAACCACCATAGATTCCCATTTGGAGGCATGGAGCCGCCGGGAATTTGGAGAAGAACAAGGAGAAGAAATTGCCAAGGTGTTTGCCGAATATTACCGATTGGCTTTTTTGCGCAAACCCGAATATATGGGATGGAGCCAAACAGAGCCGATCACCCCAACAAGAATAACTGAGTTTAACTCCAATGAAGCAAATCACAGACTAGAAGCTTATGCTAAGTTGGTTGAAAAAGTAAATGCGATAAAACCTTCCCTTTCCAAAGAGCGTCTTGACGCCTATTTCCAACTGGTAGAATACCCGATAAAAGGAGCAGCGCTCATGAATGAGAAATTTCTTCTTGCTCAGGAATCTTATCTCAGCACAAGTCCTGAACAAAAGATGAAACTCACTAAGCAATCGCAGCAAGCTTATAAGGACATTGTAGCGCTTACTGAAGAATATAACCTAAAAATCAGCAATGGTAAGTGGAATGAAATGATGTCTATGCATCCTCGAGATCTTCCTGTTTTCTCAATGCCAAGCTATCACCAGACAGATGAGAAGCCTGTAGAAAAACATGCCGATGGAAATTCTACTCTTTCTACGCCTATATTTATCCAAGGGAATGAATATGCAGAAGCCCAAGGTACAGCAAATTACCAATGGAAAGCAGTGGAAGGATTAGGTTACAGCAATGCCGCTGTCACGCTATTTCCTTTTGCAAACCAGCTGTTTGAATCAGAAAATCCATTCTTGGAATATCAATTCGATCTTCAAAACCCAGGAAAGTATGTACTAGAACTGCGATTCTTACCTACGCATTCAAATAATTTTGATCAAAAGATATGGATCTCAATTGATGATCAGGAGCCCCATGAATTCTCTTTGAATACTCAGGGAAGATCAGAGGAATGGAAGGAAAATGTACTAAGGAATTTTGTAAAGGTGACTCACCCTATTCTCATTGATAAATCCGGGAAACACAGCCTGAAAATATCAGTCAATCAAACAGGGATTGTTCTAGATCAACTTGCCGTAAGTTCAGAGAATCAAGAGCAATTCTATGAAATAGTTAAATGAAGGTAGGACTTGGAAGGACTGAATAGCCCCAACTCCGCCCAAGTGAGTGTCTTCACTCGCTTGAATAACATTAATAAGAAATGCCGTGAGTGACGACACTCACGGCGGCAAAGTAAAGTCTGTCATGGTAGTTGATTTGGAAAATTCACTGCAGAAGAAAGCTCAGCCAAACCCTGCGATCCTCCGCGCTTTCTCCGCGTCCTTTGTGGCTAAAAACCTTCTTTTCCATTCGTGTGACACAAACGGCGGCACAAAAAAACCGAGCCTCTCAGCCCGGTTTCAATGTTGGTTTTCGTTTTCTTCGTTACTTTTCAAGACTGATGTACTGCATGAATTCGTTTCTTGATTGCTCGTCTTTTTCGAATTTCCCTGAATAAAAAGATGTCACCGTAGAACTCTGCGTGTCCTTCACTCCTCTGGAGCTCACGCACATATGATAGGCATCGATGATTACCGCCACATCGTCTGTTCCAAGCGCTTCTTTCAGTTCATTCCCAATCTGCATAGTCAATCTCTCCTGCACCTGCGGGCGCTGTGAGAAATACTGCACGATTCGGTTGATTTTGGATAGTCCGATTACGTTTCCGTTGGAAATGTATGCCACATGGGCTTTCCCGTAAATCGGCACGAAATGATGTTCGCAGTGAGAATGCACAGTGATGTCCTTCTCTACCAGCATCTCGTTGTACTTGTATTTATTTTCAAAAAGCTTTGCGACAGGCTTATTCTTCGGGTTCAACCCAGAGAATACTTCCTTCACATACATCTTTGCTACACGATGCGGAGTGCCTTTGAGACTATCATCTGTGAGATCAAGCCCCATGATGTTCATGATTTCTCTGAAATGCTTCTCGATCAACTCGACTTTCAGGTCGTCATCCATTTCAAAAGCATCCTCGCGAAGAGGAGTCTCCAAGGAAGTTCCTACGTGTTCTTCACCGATTTCCTCGAATGAAGCGCGGGCGATTTTAATTCCCATCGTATTCAACAAAGTTTCTTTCTGTTTCATAAAGTCGAATCGTTAACTCGAATTTTCGATCAATTTTTTCCCTCAAAATATTCCAAATAACCACTGCAATGTTCTCAGCGCTTGGGTTAAGTTCTTTGAATTCATCGGTATCCAAGTTTAAATTTTTGTGATCTAATTTTCTCAGCACATGCTCCTTGATCAAGTCAGAGAGTACTTTCATATCATAAACATAGCCTGTTCGAGGATCTACTTCCCCTCTCAGCTTCACGACCAATTCATAGTTGTGACCATGAAAATGAGGATTATTGCACTTTCCAAATACGGCTTGATTCTGTTCATCTGACCAGTCAGGATTATGAAGACGGTGTGCCGCGTTGAAATGTTCTTTTCTATAAACTGATACTTTCATGGAATGCTGAAACAGCCTCTTTTCTGTTTTTGTTTGAATTATTTCTCCTTATCTCTGTTAGCCTATATGAAGTATCCTGAGAGACAGAGGAATAATTTTGGGAAGGCAAAATTACAGAATAATAATTGGTTCCAAAATCATAACAGAAACTCATCAAGCCAAGAACCCTCAAATAGACTAAGATGGTTCCCGAGATATTTTCACAACTTTTATGACCAAAATCATAAGAGACTGACTTCAAGTTCGTTTGAACTGATAGGATATACTCCTAACTTTGCACAATCACCCAAATGCTTATGCTTTCACAGACTCTTGCGATTACCTTCCTATTGTTCATAGGAATTTTCCCCAATCCAGATTTTAAAGATAACAACCCAACTTATATCAGTTCTATTGATCCAATCTCAGTGATATACGATGGATTACATACTGAAAACGGAGTTCTTCCTTCTAAGGAGGTCTTTACTATGGCTATCCAAGGTTGGTACAAAATGAAGGAAAATCTTAAATCTAAAGTCTTAACTGTAATTGATTTCAGTCTCCCTTCTACTGCCAAGCGTATGTGGATTATAGATCCTGAAAAAGGCCAAGTGCTGTTAAATTCAGTGGTTTCTCACGGTAGAAACTCTGGTGATTTGATGGCAAAGACGTTTTCAAATGTTCCAGAATCTTTCAAAAGTAGCTTGGGATTCTATAAAACAGCAGAAACCTATTCTGGAAAACACGGTTATTCTCTTCGACTGGATGGTTTGGAAAAAGGCTTTAACGATCTGGCTAGAGACCGCGCAATCGTGATTCATGGAGCAGATTATGCTCGTGAAGAATTCGCAAAGTCAGTAGGAAGACTTGGCCGAAGCTTAGGCTGTCCAGCACTTCCAAGTGAGCTTTCCGCTCAAGCGATTGACCTGATCAAGGACGGATCTTTATTGTTCATCTTTGGAAAAGACGACAATTACTTAGCTAAATCAAGCCTGATCAAGGCTTGATTTTTTGCTTCTAAGTGCTTTCAGCAACGCCTGATCTCTTTGGTAGACATCAGATCGGAAATTAGCTTTCCCATCCTTATCTGCCCAGAATGTCATATAAACCAGCACCACAGGTATTTTTCTATCCAACTCCACCACCTTTTCATTTTCTTGATTCATCGCTTCTTGGATTTTTTCATCATCCCAAGACTTATCATCTAGTAAGATTTTGGCAAATTGATCTGGATTCTGAATTCGGATACAGCCATGACTTAGCGCTCTTGTTTCCCGATTAAAAAGACTTCTAGCAGGTGTATCGTGGATATAAATATTGTATTCATTTGGGAACATAAATTTCACCAAACCCAAGGAATTGTCTCCACCTGGCTTTTGTCTAACCCTATATCCTTCTTTTTTTGATAGATTGACTTTGGATGTTTTCACCACTTCTCCATTTCCGTCTACAACTTCCATGTTTTTCTGAGAGAGATAGTCTGGATTCTTCTGAACAGATGGGATAATCTCATCATTCGTAATCGACTCAGGGATATTCCAATAAGGGCTAAAAACGATGTAACTCATAGGTGCTGTGAAAGTCGGGGACTCATTATATTCCTTACCCACGATCACCTTTGCCGTAAATGCAGTATCCGATTTATTCATGTAGTCTAACTGATAGTTGGCGATATTCACTAGAACCATCTCCTGATCCCAATCCATCTTTGGCATCCAGCGAAGTCGTTCCATATTGATAGATGCGATATCTATAAGATTTTGTGGAGAATTATTAAGGGATTCGGCTACTAAGGAACCAATCACCCCATCAGGATTCATACCATTGGACTCCTGATATTTCTGTAACCCTGCAAACATGGTAGAGTCAAAAAGCGTAGGTTCTTCCATCTCGTAAGGTTTTAGCACATCCCAAAAGATCAGACGCTTTCGCAAAGCGGGAATAGCCGCATGCTTCTCTCCTACTTTGATCGCACCATCTACCTGAGCAAAATCCCAAGTCAGCGTACCATTTTCTTGAATTTCATACAGTTCCTCAATCGCTTCTCTACCCTGTGCATACAAATCCGAACTTGGATATAAACTTGCGAAAGTCTTCTCTACAGAACTTCCCTTGGCAATGCCCTGAAGTAATGCTGTGTAATTTACCTCGGATTCCTTCTCTTCAAACTTCCAATTAGGATCTAGGCTTGAAGGATTCACTTTTCCTTTTTCCAAGTCATGGGCTAAGTTGAAAAAGGCATCAGTAAGTAATAGCTCCAGGCCGACTTTCTCATCTGAGGAAAGGTTTTTGAATTTCTTGTTTTTCTTTTCTGGATCAGTAGATAAGGCATAAATCTCATCGAGATTATAATCCTCAGGCAGCAAGCCGTCATATTTCGAATTCTCAATCTGTTCGAGCAATTCCTCACCAGCATTGGAAACTTTCCCGTTGAAAAGCCAAATTTCCAAAAAGTCTCTATCTGCATAAAAACTTTGTATTTCCTCGAAATAAGCAGACTGGGCTAAAACAGCAGATTGTTCGCTACTTAGATTTGTCTTTAATTCATCTGAAATATCAGATCTACGCTGATTGAAAAACCAAATCAATCCTACCACTAGGACTAAAACTGCTGCAATCGGGATAATTATCTTTTTGTTCATAAAAGGCGTTTTGTATCACCCTATACTAGTCAAAGTTCGTACGCTTAAATGTTTGAAAAAATAAAACCCTGCAACTTCATTTTATCCCATTAGCAATCAATGCATTAAGATATCCTGAAATTGCAGGGTGCAAAAATCAATTATATTATCACTGAGTCTGGATTTGCCCAATCTGGGAAATCCAGACTCAGAATTTTACTTATTCAAGGCCACCAACACTGACACATCGCGGTCATAAATATCTTCGCGGAAATGCCCTTGTCCGTTAGAATCTGCCCAGAATGTCAGATAAACTAACACAACAGGAATTGGTTTATCCAATTTCACGACCTGCTCATGATCCTGTCCCATTGCCGATTCGATTCGATCCATGGTCCAGCTTGGGTCATCTCGCAAAAGCGCTTTGGCAAAATCCTGAGGATTCTGGATTCTTATGCAACCGTGACTTCTCGAGCGATCATCACTTTCAAAAAGTGAACGCGCATTGGTATCGTGTATATAGACATTGTGCTTGTTTGGGAACATAAACTTGACCTCACCAAGTGAATTGTGAGGTCCAGGTTTCTGTCTCACCATATAAGGAAATGACTTGGCATTCCAATCGATGCTGGCCGGATTAACGACTTTCCCAGAACTCGTCACCACTTCCATATTGCGAGAAGCAATGTAATTAGGGTTTTTTCTCGCGCTCGGAATTACCTCGGCATGGGTGATAGAATAAGGAATATTCCAATACGGACTGAAAACGATATAGCTCATCTCTGCCATGAAAATTGGCGACTCATGGTATTTTCTTCCAACGATGACCCGCTCTGTGAGCAGCGTGTCCAGATTTTTCAAATAGTCCAACTGATAGTTGGCGATATTCACTAATATAAATTCAGCTTTCTTGACGGTATCAGGAAGCCATCTTAGACGCTCCATATTTACTCTAGCCTTTTCGACCTTCCTACTTGGAGAGTCATTCATGGCAGCAGCGGTCATTTTCCCAATGATCCCATCATTGTCCATTCCGTGAGCAGCTTGAAAACTCTTCACGCCGATCATCATAGTGGAGTCATACAGCTTAGGCTGCTCAAGTTCATAGGTTTCCAAAAAGCCCCAATACTGAAGTCTAGAACGAAGGATAGGAATACTACTATCCTGATCACCAGCCCGCAGAGCCTTTGAAACATTAATTTTTTTCCAATTAAGGGTATCTTCAGCTTCTACTTCCACCAGAGCTCTAAGTACCTCTCTACCCTTCTTGTAGATACTGAATTTAGGATAAAGTGACTCCAAGCTTTGGCGGATTTCGCGCTTGTTGATTGCTTCCAATAGCAAATCCTGATAATTCACCAATTGATCTTTTCGAGAAATTTCCCATTCTTCATCTATTTTGGAAGGATCCACTTTTCCTCTTTCTAGGTGGCTCGCCAAATAAAAAAACGCATCGCTCAACAACATGTCCACGTCAGCAAGATCACCTGGATCATTAGCTTCCTTAGCCAATTTATTCGCTTCGAACTTGCTAAATAGGAGCTCAATCATATCCAGGTTGTAGTCCTTGGGATTTAATCCATCAAACTGTGTTTGTTTGATTTCAAATCTCATTTCATAGGCCAGCTCTGACAAAACCCCATCCCTGGACCAGACTTCTTCAAAATAGCGTGATGTGTAAAAATTCACGATCTCGTCCGTAGTTAGCAAAGATGTGCCTCGAATATTTATTTTCTCACCAGGACTATCGGTTTCGATACGAAACCTGATCAATTCTGAAGTTTTGGTGGTGTCGATCGTAAAAGCCTCCACAGTACTCCCTGCCAAAAACAGAATAAGAAAGTACAAAAACTGTTTGTTTTTCATGGTCTAATTAGTTGTTAACATCAAAACCCTGGTACTTTCTTCCCAGCTCCCAAGCTTCCTTGAGCATCTCTAAGAATTGTCCCATTTTGTGAAGAGGGATCAAATTTGGCCCATCGCTCAGTGCTACAGATGGGTCTGGATGAGTCTCAATAAAGAATCCATCAATTCCAGTTGCCGCTGCTGCTCTAGCTAGAATTGGCGCGAATTCACGTTGACCTCCACTAGTTCCGCCTTGACCTCCTGGCTGCTGCACAGAATGCGTGATATCAAAAACTACTGGTGCAAACTGGCGCATAATCGGCAAACCTCTCATATCTACCACCAAATTGTGGTAACCCAAAGAAAAACCTCTTTCTGTCAAACAGACATTCTGATTTCCTGTAGACCTCACTTTGGTCACTGCGTATTGCATGTCCTCAGGAGCCATAAATTGGCCACGCTTGATCTTGACAGCTTTTCCACTTTCGCCTGCGGCTAAAAGCAAATCCGTCTGCCGACATAAAAACGCAGGGATCTGCAACACATCTACTACTTCCGCAACATCCTTCACCTGATAGCTTTCATGGATATCTGTAACCAAGGGAACATTCAATGCATTACCTACGCGCTGTAGAACTTCCAATGATTTGTCCATTCCGATGCTTCGAAAAGATCCTGAGGAAGTTCGATTGGCTTTATCAAAGGAAGCTTTAAACACATATGAAAATCCATGCTGATCGGCCCATTCCTTGACTTTTGTCCCTATTTCCAGACAGATATCATAGCTTTCTACAGCGCATGGGCCAGAGAATAATACAGGTTTATCTTCTCCTAAAATCACCGAATCTGTGATACGCATAGCTTGGTTATTTCTTATCATTTTCCTTTTGGGATAAAGTATCAATTAATGGGACAAGTTGTTTCTTGGCATGAAGAAGTAAATCTCCAACTTCTCTAAAAACGCCTTCTCCGCCTTTAAATCTAGACACATAATGAGCGATAGGCTTCACGTATTCCACCGCATCGGCAGACACTACTGCCAGACCTACACGAGCCAAAATCGGGAGATCAATCAAATCATCTCCGATGTAAGCAACTTCATCAGTTTGGTGTTCAAGGGTTTCTAAGACTTCGTTAAACTTCTTACCCTTGTTTTTTACGCCATGGTAATGAAAATCAAACTTGAGTTCCTCACAGCGATTTTGCACCACGAAGGATTCTCTACCGGTGATTGCTCCTACCATCAAGCCGCTTTTTCGCAAGTGATAAACTATTAAGCCATCCTTTACATTGAATTTTTTGAATTCCAGCTTATTATCATCGTAGATAATTCCGCCGTCAGTCATCACTCCATCTATATCTGTGATGATGAGTTTTATATTGGCTGCTCTTTCCCACACCTCATCCGAAACGTGGGCGAAGTAATCAGCTACTATTTTTTCTGTTTCCATTGAATTGAATAAAGGTCGAGCCTTCTTTGCTCGAGATTTCGTACACTTCCTGCTTTTCGCTGCTTGGTCAAAAGATCCAAATCCACATCGGCCACGATGATTGTTTCTTCATTTTCTGAAGCCATCGCCACTACCGCATCATGAGGAAAAGAGAAATCTGAAGGAGAATAAATCGCAGCCTGAGAATACTGAATATCCATATTCTCCACTTTCGGCAGGTTACCCACCGAACCAGTAATCGCTACATAACATTCATTTTCGATCGCTCGAGATTTGGCGCAGGTATTTACTCTGAGGAATGCATTCTTAGTATCTGTCCAAAACGGCACAAATAAAATGTCCATTTCTTGCTCCGCGAGAATTCTTCCCAGTTCTGGGAATTCCACATCATAGCAGATCAAAATACCTATTCTTCCCGCATCAGTTTCGAATACATTGATACCATTTCCACCCTGAAGTCCCCAGTAAGATGCCTCATCAGGAGTAATGTGAAGTTTATATTGCTTGTCCTGCGTACCATCTCTTCGGCAGAGGTAACTCACATTTCTCAGCTTTTTTCCATCATACTCAGGCATGGAACCCGCGACGATGTTCACGTTATAAGAAACCGCCAGATCGCTCATGCGGCTAATAATTTCGTCTGTATAATCTGCGAGATTTCGGATTGCTTCAGAAGCATCCATATCATTGAATTCTGCCAGAAGCGGTGCGTTGAAAAATTCGGGAAGTAGGCAGAAATCTGATTTGTAACCAGAAACTGTATCCACGAAGAACTCCACTTGCTGCATCAGATCATCCACATTGGAGAATCGACGCATCTTCCACTGCACCAATCCGAGGCGGATAATTGACTTTTTATTTCCTATTAGTTTCTCGTCCTTTTCGTAGTAGATATTGATCCACTCGAGAAGTGTTGCATAAGCCCGGGAATCAGTATCTGAAGGTAAATACTTAGTAATCACCTTTCTTACGTGAAATTCATTAGCCAACTGGAAAGACAAGACTGAGTCAAAAATCTCTTTGTTTTTGACTAAATCGATATATTTCCTTGGAGTCATCTCCTCCGCGTAATTTGTATAACCGGGAATTCTGCCACCTGCGATGATGGAGCGAAGATTTAAATTTTCACAAATTTCCTTACGCACATCATACAACCTTCTGCCAAGTCGCATGCCACGGTACTCCGTATGCACAAACACATCCGTGCCATACAAGGTATCCCCTTCCATGTCATGTGTGTCGAATTTGCCAAAGCCAGTGATCTGATCATAGGTATGATTGTCCCCGAATTTATTGTAATCGACCACCAAACTCATCGCTGCCGCTACTACTTTGCCGTTGTCTTCGATCCCAATCTGACCTTCAGGAAAAGCTTTTATTTGGTTTTTGAACTCTTCTTTGGTCCAGACTCCACTTTCATTTTTATAAATAGAAACCATTATCTCACGGATATCATCATAATCCGAGAGTTTTATATTTCTAAGCTTAAGCCTGTGCTCTAGCTCTTCCTTTTGCTTGCTCATACTCCAAAATTAGCCAAATTCAATTAATTATTTCTAAAGACTGCTTCCTTACCAAAAGAAACAGAACAATCCATAAAATAGCATGTTGTGATAGAATTATATTACATTAAAAGGTAATTCTGAATAGCTTTAGAATTGAATGAAGAATAGAAAGCACCAACTAAATGCAGCAGCAAATAAAAGAAGTAGCTGAAGAGAAGGCCCAGGGCTTTATCGAATGGATACAGGAAATATTCAATTACAGCCTAGTCAACCTAGGAGACTCTAAGCTCACGGTAGGCTTGATCCTCACCTTGATCATCTCATTTATAGTCCTATTCATCGTAACCGAGTGGGTTCGAAGATTGCTGGTTCACAAGGTTTTGACACGATATCAGATCGACTCAGGCACCAGATCCTCCATCGGGATGATAGTCAAGTACGTGCTGATTTTGGCCGGTGTATTTTCTATCCTCCAAACAAACGGAGTAGATCTGAGTGCCTTCGGGATACTAGCCGGAGCACTTGGTGTGGGTATTGGTTTTGGTCTACAAAACATCACCAACAACTTTATTTCTGGGCTGATTATCCTTTTTGAACAGCCAATAAAAGTGGGAGATCGCATCGAAGTGGGCGACGTATCTGGAGATGTAATCCGAATTTCAGCTCGATCTACCACTATCGTCACCAATGACAACATTACGATCATTGTCCCAAACAGTCAATTTATTGACAGTCCTGTAATCAACTGGTCTCATAATGACAGAAATATTCGCTTCAATTTTCCAGTTGGAGTAGCATATAAGGAAGATCCAGAAAAGGTAAAAAGTATCCTTATAGCAGCCGCAAAAGAAAACAATGGTGTACTGAATACTCCTGCTCCAGATGTGCTTTTCGATAGCTACGGAGACAATAGCATCAACTTCATCCTTCGTGTCTGGTCATCTGAATATATCAACCGCCCAAAAGTGTTGAAAAGCCAATTATATTATGCGATCTTCAAAAAATTTGGTGAGGAAGGCATTGAGATTCCATTCCCACAACGCGATCTTCATCTCAGGTCAGGATTTGAAAAGTTAGAAAATTAGTCTAATTTTCAGCGCCCATCCAAGTTCTGGAACACTATAGCGAAGGCTTCTATGAAAAAAACACTCTTCGTTTTATTTTTTCTCTCATCTTCACTGGCCTATTCCCAGAGTTTCTATCCATACCGTTTTGAGGAGCCCTGGTCCATATCCGCCACAGCGGGTGCCTCGCAGTATTTCGGAGAATTGTACAATTTCTGGAAATACTCAGAAGGAATACAGCCGAATTGGAATGTAAACATTAATGCTAATTACACTTTCGGTACAAACCTTAAAGCACGAGCACAATTCAGCTATTACAAAATATCTGGATCAGATGCTCCTTCAGATCCTCGTGCAGAAAGAATTCCGCGAAACTTAGATTTCCAGTCAACTAATTGGGAGATGTTAGGAATGGTGGAGTACTACTTATTTCCAGTAAAGAAATATGCCATAAGTCGTGCATTCTGGAATCCATACATTTTCGCGGGGTTGGGAATATCTTCTAACAATCCCAAAACTCAACTGGATGGAGAATGGGTTGAGTTACGTCCGCTACAACTGGAAAACAACCCCTACGAGAAATATGTAGTGGTTTTCCCAATGGGCTTAGGGCTAAAATACAAGCTCAATGTATATATGGATTTGATAATTGAGGGGAATTACAGATTCACTATGACTGACTATCTAGACGATATTTCAGCATATAACATCTCAGAATTTTACCTTGATTTGGTGGATGACTACGTCACTGGCAACAACCCTGATCGTCTTCGCTTGGCTGTTCGAAATCCTGATTTCATGGACAGTAATGGCATGCCAGACGTAGATAAAATTCTTGAAAATGGAGGAAGAATTCGCCGTGGTTCAGGCTTAGACAATCGCTATGATGGCTATATGTCGGTCAATGTTGGTGTGGAAATCTACCTTTCAAAGGTACTTTGGGACTACTACAAATAACTAAGGCTCATAGCTAGCAAAGTATGATGCCCTATGTCAAACCACAGGACATCTTAAAATTCTCCCCTACTCAGATTTTAAAGTCTCCGCTGGATTCACCAAAGCCGCTTTAATCGCTTGTGAACTTACAGTAAGCAGCGCTATCAAAAGCGTCAAACCTCCTGTCCATAGGAATACGGTCCAATTTATAGTTGTCCTATATGCGAAGGTCTCCAGCCAGTCAGACATAAAGTACCAGGTGGTAGGTATGCCGATGATCACTGAAATTAGCACCAACTTGGTGAATTCCGAAGATATCAATCCTACCACACTGCTTATAGAAGCTCCCATTACTTTTCGTACAGAGATCTCCTTCCTTCTTCGCTCAGCGATAAAGGTGGCCAAGCCAAAAAGTCCCATGCAAGATATCATCACTGCTAAACCTGTAAAGAGAGAAGTTAGCTTGGCAGTACGCTTCTGAGAACTGAATTTCTGTGCGTGTTCCTCATCCACGAACTTGTAGTCAAAAGGAGAGTCAGGATTAAACTTATTGAAAACAGTCTCCACACTTGCCAGAGAATTCACATAATCTCCTCCCTGAGCAAATCGAATATGGATGAAATTCAAGTTACGTTTCGGCCCCATCACCACGATCGGGACAGCATTGTCAAAAGGCGAATCCATAATGAAATCTTTGACCACTCCTACTACAGTAAACTTCAATTCATCATCTTCAATCACCTGTCCGATAGGGTCCCTGAAACCCATTACTGCCACGGTTTTCTCATTGATTATCGCTGCTAGACTATCACTTGGGAAGTTATAAATATCAATATCCCTTCCCGATAGCAACTCCATCCCAGCTGTTTGTACCAAATCGGCATCAGTCCCCATCCGACTAATATTGGTTTTGAATTCAGGGTCTTTTCCCTGCCAATTCATCGCATCTGTATCACTATAGATTTCTGTCAAAGGCGAAAAAGTGTAGCTTACTGATTTGACTTCTGGGAGTGCTAGCAGTTCATTTCGAAGTGCTGCTTTATTCTCCCTCATATTCTCGGTTACAGTATGAAAAATCAAATTATCCTTATCTATCCCCAAATCCCTATTCTGCACAAATTTCATCTGGTCTTGCACTATCCACACACTCGAAATCAAGGTTACAACTACGGCAAATTGAAATACAACCAAGACTTCACGAGGCTTTAAACCAAAGCTCTTTTTGCCATTCATCTTGGACTTGAACACCACTGCTGGCTTGTAGGAACTCAATAAAAACGCAGGATAACTTCCAGCCAGAATCCCTGTCACAAAGATATAAGCCACAGAAATCCCCCAGAAGAAAGGCTGGGTAAATGGATTCTCCAAGTCCTGCCCAACCAAATCTTTAAACCATGAAAAAGACAGAGAAACAATGACAATGGCTAGAATATAAGCCGTAAGAGCAATCAAAATAGATTCAGCCAAGAACTGACCAATCAACATTCCCTTTCCTGCTCCAGAGATTTTTCTGATGCCTACTTCTTTGGACCGCTTATCACTTTGTGCAGTACTCAGATTCACAAAATTGATAGCAGCAATCAACAAAACAATGATAGAAACTATCCCAAACATCTTGATCAGTTCTATTTTACCACCTACAGATTTCCCATTTTCAAACTTTGCATACAGATGCAAATCCTTGATAGGAAATAGAAAATCTGAGACATCTTTCATTTCAGAATTCTTGGCAGTGAAGTCATTAAACTTCTGAGTAAATCCTGCAAGATCAGTCCCCTCATTTAGCATGGTAAAAGTGCGGTAAGAATTATTCCCCCAGTAATCATCTGCCCAGCCCATTGCTTCCAACTTCTTAAAAGGTAAAAATACCGTAAAGGGGAAATCAGTGTTATTTGGCAAATCTTTAATCACAGCCTTCACCTCAAAATCCATTTGCTTTTCTACCGTGACGGATTTCCCCATTGCAGAGGACTCGCCGAAGAGTTTTTTGGCTACAGACTCAGTCAATATTATATTCCCTGGTTCAGTCAAAGCAGCTATAGGATCACCTTCCAATGCTTCGAAACTAAACATCTCAAAAAATCCGGGATCAGTAAAAGTAGCTTCTTCGTAAAAACTCTTCTCACCTACAGTCAGGAGTTGTTGATCCCACTCTGTGATCCTAGCTACCTCCGCCACTTCAGGAAACTGTTCCTTCAGAGCAGCGGCATAGGGTGCAGGGGTGTAATCCCATGTAAAAATCTCCCCTTGCATTTCAGCATTTCTCCAGTTGGCATACACCCGGTCTGAATTCTCGTGAAAACGGTCAACAGATAGCTCGAATTGTACCCAGATCAGTATTAAGATCGAGGCAGCCATCCCAATTCCCAGTCCGGCAATATTGATTAATGCATATCCCTTACTTCTAGTGATATTTCTCCAGGCGATTTTTAGGTAGTTTTTCCACATAATTCCTAATTCATTAATTATTCAAAAGTTCTGGCACTTCAATATTCAGCATTCGTCATTCAACAATCGCTATTCATTGTATTCGTCATTGCGAAGGGCATTACGACAATTCATTTCTATTAGACACTTGCCCTGAAGCAATCTGTGCCTTAATGGGGATTGCTTCGTACCTCGCAATGACGAAATCCCAAACCTGACATCGTCATTGCGAGCGAGGTACAAGCGAAGCAATCTCTTTTGGAGCAATAATTAGATTGATTCCACAATCAGATTGCCGCATTCTCCCGAGCTATCTGGACATCGTTCGCAATGACGTTACTCACTTTTCAAACTATCCACCGGATTAGCATAGGCTGATTTTAGCGTTTGCGCACCAACTGTGACCATGGCTATCGTCAATATAAATAGTAATGGAATCGCAAATAACTGCCAACCAATAGTCACCTGAGAAGCGTAATTCCCAAGCCAAGTCTGAATAAAGTAATAGGAAATTGGAATGGCGATCAAGCCTGAGGTCGCTACAATTCCCATAAAGCCTTTGGACAAAATCCAGACAAGGGAAGGTTTGGAAGCTCCCAATACCGTGCGAACACCAATCTCCTTAGTTCGCAGCTGCACCATATAGGCTGACAATCCAAATAGCCCCAATCCTGCAATTAAAATAGACAATAAGGTGAAGAGCAAGACCGTTTTTGCAAACTGCTGTTCTTGCTGATACTGGGCATTGTAGGTATCATTGAGAAAGTAGTAATCGTAACTAGACTCAGGATAGACCTTATTCCATATTTCTTCCAAGCCTGCAACTGCCATTTTAGAATCCGAAGTGTTCAGTTTTACAATGATATTGTCAGGAATATTGCCTCTATAGATAATCAGGGGCATGTAAGCTTCCTTTGGAGAGCGCTGATGAAAGTTTTTGAAAACACCCTGAATTTCAGATGGTTTTGAACTTCTGTAAAAAGTTATGATCTCTCCTACAGCTTCTTCAGGAGTAGCATATCCCAAATTTTCCATTGCCGTTTCACTGATCAAAATTCGCTCGAAAGGTGTTTCTGGCTCCAAATTTTCACCAGCCAAAAGCTCTATTCCCATTACTTCTGGGTAGTTTTCCTTGACTCCATAATGATAATAAGTAAAGCCTCCAGTGCTTTCATCCTCTCCCAGTTTTCTGACACCTGAAGATGAGCTCAGGTCCTTAACTTCAGAGCCTGGAACTGAGTTTGCCAGAGTCAGGCCTTCTACCCAAGAGTTTTGCAAAGCCTGAGATTCAAATGCCGATATTAGGCTTTGACGAAGAGAGTCTGGAACATTTTGAGGAGATCGGACGACCAGCGTATTGTCAATTTCCACTCCCAGATCCTGCGAGTTCAAAAATTGCATTTGCTTGAAAACTGCCATGGTCACACAGAGCAAAACTACCGAAGCGATAAACTGCACATAGACAAGCCCTTTTCTCAGCGCAACACCCTTGGCAGTATTAGAGAATTTTCCTTTCAAAACCGAAATCGGATTGAAGCCAGAAAGTACCATAGCCGGATAAAAACCAGAAACCAAGGTACCGAAAAGTACCACGCCCAATAGCAAAGCAAATAGTCTCATTTCACCAAAATGGGCAATACTCAAATCCAGCTTGGTAAAGGATTTGAAGTATGGTAAGAGCACTATAAATATCAGAATAGCGACAAGCCCAGAAATCAAATTCGTCAAGAATGCCTCAGTGAAAAATTGGAACACCAATTGACTTTTGGTAGAACCTATCGTCTTTCTGATCCCCACCTCTTTTGCCCGGTCCATCGCCTTTGCGGTAGAAAGATTGACGTAATTGATCCAAGCCAACACCAGAATCAAAATACCTATTACCAACATAAAGTTGACCGTTTGAGCAGAACCATTTACCTCAGGCTCATAGGTTTTATTGGAGTACAAGTGAATATCCTCCATAGGCTCTGCTAGCACTATTTCACTTTCCATCTGTACATTGTCCTCCGAGTACTTCACCAGTTTTTGATTGAAATCAGCCAGGTCCACCCCGTCATTCATCAGGAGAAAAGTATACTCATTATTGGCATTCCAAAGGTTTTCTTTGTACCAACCTTGAACAATCGGTAGTGTGGTATGAGATACTAGCAAATCATATTTTATATGTGTATTCTGAGGTGAATCCCGCATCACACCTACCACTTCTAGCGGCGTTGGATCATATGGAAAACTGAGCATCTCTCCCACTACATTTGATTTCCCGAAATATTTCTCTGCAGTCGACTCAGAAATAATCACTTTGAAAGGCTCCGAAAACTTAGAGATCGCCTGATCCTCGATCAATTCAAAAGTGAAGATATCCAGTATTGACTCATCTGCGAGATAGACTCTGGATTCATAACTTTTCACATTGGTAGATGGCGCCTTAAACTCAATCGGCTCCATTGGGAACATCCGTACATAATCCAGCACTTCAGGCATTTGATCCTTCAGTTCCTGACCTATCAGCTGATAGGTTTGCGCGTCATTCAGGACAAACTCATTTCCATTATAGATATCTAGGGAGATACGGTAAATATTCTCTGCTTTGGCATGCACATCCTCGTAACTCCTTTCATAATTCACGTAAAACAAAATCATCAAGGTTGAGACGATCCCTACTCCCAATCCCGCAATATGAATCGCCGTCGAAGTCTTATTTCTCAATAAGTTTCTAAACGCCAGTTTGATATATGTTTTGATCATGTTTTTTATAATTGAAAGATTCATTATTATGGTCATCCGCTTCTGAATGCGAAGAAAGTACGAACGAAGCAATCTGCGGAACAAAAGGGATTGCTTCGTGCCTCGCAATGACGTAAACATGCCGTCATTGCGAGTGAGGAACGAGCAAAGCAATCTCTTTCACTTTCACTAACAGATTGCTTCAGTCCTCCGTCATTCGCATTGACGAAAAGCCCATTTATCTCATTTATACAACCTTACTTCTCGTCTATTTACCCCAACTTACAACTTACAACTAAGAACCCTTATACATACTCCGAGCTTACCGACTACCTGCAACTGATCACTGCGGCTGTTAATTGATCACTGCCCCCCCCCTATTCGCTCTTCAACGCCTTCACCGGATTTGCTCTAATACTCTTATATGTCTGAAAGAAGATCGTAGCCAATGCCAATCCAAAGCAAGCCACAATCGCCGCCACAATTACCCAAATTTCTATCCCTGTTTTATAGGCAAAACTCTCCAACCAGTTCTGCATAAATACCATCGCCAGTGGTACTGCGAACAACATAGAAATCAAAATCAATTTGAAATAGGAAGCTGAAAGCATCATAAATATCTCAGGCATGGTAGCTCCGAAGACTTTGCGGATTCCGATCTCCTTGTTTCTCAACTCTGTAGTATAAGCCGTCAAGCCGAACAAGCCCAAACAAGCAATCAAAATCGAAATACCTGTTAACACTTGAAGCAGGTTTGCCATTTTCATCTCAGACTCATACACTCTGCCGAAATCCTCATCCAAGAAGCTATAATTCATCGGAACTCTAGGCTCAAATTGCTTCCAAGCCAATTCCATCTCATCCAGTCCTGCCTCGATATTTCCACCTTGGATTTTCACAGAAATATAATCTCGAAGGAAGTAATCGTGCATGTATTCGATCACCAGTGGCTTGATTTCATTTCGAAAGGATTCAAATATAAAGTCCTCCACCAGCCCTATCACTTCTAGAGTAGCCTCATCCTTTTCCCCTTCATTTTTGACGATCAACTGACCGATGGCATCATCCAAGATCCCCAGATGCTTAGCTGCAGTCTCATTGATAACCACCTTGTTTTGATCGGCTCCAGAGATCTCCGAAAAGTTTCGCCCGGCTAGCAGTTTAAATTGGTAGGTATCCAAATAGGAAGCATCCCCTTCATACCAGTTCATTCCATCCTTCAGATCACTGGTCGGGAGGTTAAAGGTGCGTATCTGAAATTTGCCTGACATGGGGATTCCGGTGGAAAAACTCAGTGATTGCACATTAGTACTGGATGCAAAATGCCCTTTGAAATCTTCACGTTGTGAGTTTTGAATTTCTCCATCATTATGAATAATTACTAACTGATCCCGCTCAAACCCAGGATCTGAATTCTGGATAAAGCTCATCTGCCGCTGAACCAGCAGGGTGCAGATGATCAAAGTAAGTGAGGTAGCAAACTGAAAGACAACCAGCCCATTTCTGAAACTATGGCTGTTTTTCCCTACAGATAATTGCTTTGTGATGATCTGTAGCGGCTTGAAAGAAGAAAGGTAAAAAGCCGGATAAAAGCCAGAAAGAAGAGTCAGTAGGACGACCAAGGCTGGAATCATCCAAAGAATCATAGTATTATCCAGAAGATTAAATTGGATGTTTTTGCCAGTTAGCTGATTAAAAAACCCATTGGAAAGGGAGACCAACACCAAGGAAAGCAGCACGCTAATAAGAACTAGAATCAACGCCTCAATAAGAAACTGGTAAATCAATTGGGATTTCTGAGAGCCCATCACTTTGCGTACGCCCACTTCCATGGAGCGAAGCCCAGCTTTGGCTGTCGCCAAATTCATGAAATTGATACAAGCCAATAGCAGTACAAAAGCCGCGACTAAGGAAAAAATATAAATATAACTCTGGTAGCTATTTGCCTCATGTTCCCGAAGCAAATGAGAGTTTAGGTGAATATCCTGCACGGGCATAACTTTCAGATTGTATGTGCCGCTCTCATCTCCAGCATCCAATGTGGAATTGGCATAGGTAGCAACCATCTGATCTAGCTTTGCGGCAACCACCTGCTGCTTTTCCTTTGGGAATTTGGCATAGGTATGAAGGATAGACCAAGACCAGTTTTCCGAATCAAAAATCTCTGCATTCATCCCTGGCTCATACACCAGCATCTCAAAATGAAAATGCGACTGCGCAGGAATATCCTCCACCACGGCAGCTATTTGCTTGGGGTCTGGATTGTTACTGCCCATCAAAATGGTCTTGCCAATCATCTCTCCTGGGGAGATATCACCAAAATATTTATGCCCCAAACTTTCGGTGACAACTACATTTCTTGAGTCAACGAGCGCGTTCTCCTTATTTCCAGCTAACAAATTGAGATTAAAAACTTCAAAGAAATTGGGTTCGGCATAGAAGACTTTTTCCTCTCGGAAAACCTGATCCTTATTATTCCCAGAAGCTGGTTGTATGGTGAAATCATTCCATTTCAGCACTCGGGTGACTGCCTCCACTTCTGGGATATCCGATTTGATTCTTGGACCCACTGAAGGTGCTACCGTGGCATTTCCTCCATTTATATTATCTCCCCAATAGGAAGAAATCCTAAAAACTGACTCTGAATCTGGGTAAAAACGATCGTAGTTTACCTCGTCCTGAATGAAAATCATTATCATCAAAAAACCAGAAATACCCATCGTCAGCCCCAGCACATTGAGCACTGTGTAAAGTCTGTTTTTCTTCAGGACTCTCCAGCCGATTTTAAGGTAATTTTTCCACATGGTTTGATTAGTTCTTAGATTATGATTGTTTTCAACACTTCGACATTCAGCGTTCATCATTCGTGTTATTCGTCATTGCGAGTGAGGAACGAACGAAGCAATCTGTGTTTCAAAAGTGATTGCTTGGTGCCTCGCAATGACGCAATATTCTATTCCACTTTTATGCCATCCAAAAACCCATGAAATGGCTGTAACAGACACAATAAGCACTTGTTACAGTAAATCAATCGGACAATATTGTTCGATTTCGGTCGAAAAACTATTTAGCTTAGACCATGGTAAAGCCCTAAGCGCGAAAGATTCTCGCCCCTTCCTACCCTTCATCAGGTAGCTAGCGGATGACGTGAAATCATTCACTCTTCAAACTCTCCACTGGATTCATCAAGGCAGCTCTAATAGACTGGAAACTTACCGTCAGCAAGGCGATCAGCATAGTCAGCACACCGGCTCCGATGAAGAACCACCACTTCAAGCCTATTTTGAAGGCAAAACCTGCCAACCATTCCTGAGCTATAAAAAAGCTTAAAGGAAGTGCAATAAGGATTGCTACTAGGACCATTTTGGCAAAGTCGCTGGATAAGATGCTGACGATTTTAAACTCACTAGCACCCAGCACTTTTCTAATTCCGATTTCCTTCGCTCTTCGTTCTACTGTGAAGGTGGCCAAGCCAAATAATCCTAGGCAGGATATCAAAATAGCTATTCCAGCAAAGTACTGGGATAAGGTGGCAACACGCTGCTCAGAAACGTAAAGTGACTGATAATCCTCATCGAGGAAACGATATTCCATCAGAAATTCAGGATCAAATTTGCTGTACAAAGCTTCAATACTCTTGATGGTTTTCATTTCTTCTCCCGCAGCTATTTTCGTTGCAATCAAGTTGGTATTGCTAGGATTGTAATAGAAAAAGAGTGGCTTCACTACCTCATGGAAGGAGTCAAAATGGAAATCTTCTGTGACACCAATGATTTCAACTTCCTCTCCATAAAGTTTGACCACTTTTCCTATTGGATCTTCCAACCCCATAAAATCTATTCCTGCCTTATTGAAAATGATTTTTTCGGTTTCTGTTCCAAACTCATCTGAAAAGGCTCTTCCCTCCTTCATCTGAATCCCCATCATTTCAATCATATTATAATTGACCGCCACTCGCTCAAACTCTGTTCTATCATTCGGATCTTTTCCCGGCCATTCTATTCCGTAAGTTCCGCCATTATGACCAGTCATATCATGCCCTGTACTCGTAGCACCAATTACCCCCGGAACAGATTTCAGTTCTGAAATAAAGGCTTCCATCTTATCTGTGTCCTGTAGCTGACCCAGTTTATTGATCAGCAGAACATTGTCTTTTTCATAGCCCAGATTCTCCGTTTGGATAAAATCTATTTGTAAATACACCACCCAAACTGATACAATTAGGATTACCGAAAGCGCGAATTGAAAAACTACAAGACCTTTTCTTATCCATAGTTCACCGGCAGCAGAGCTTATTTTCCCCTTCAAAACAGCCGAGGGACTAAAACTGGAAAGGTGCAAGGCAGGATAACTTCCAGCAATCAGGCCAGTAAACAATACAATGCTGACAATAGCCAAAACCAAACTAGGACTGAATACTAAAGACAGCTGCTTTCCAGTAATGACATTGAACTGAGGGAGGAGTAAAATCACCAGTAGAAGCGCAAGTAATAGCGAAAGAAAAGCCATCATCGTAGACTCTCCCAAATATTGAAAAATCAATTCCCCTCGTCTGGCTCCCACTGCTTTTTTGATCCCAACTTCCTTGATTCGCTTGGAAGCCTTGGCCGTGGACAGGTTCATGAAATTGATGCAGGCAATCACCAAAATGAAAATTGCAATAATGGAAAACAGCTTCACATAGGACACTCTACCTCCAGCCTGTACCCCATTTTCATAGCTGCCGTTCAGATAAACATCGGAAAACTTGGTGATAAACTGGGAACGGTGTGTGATCTCACCCTCAGTTTTTGTTTTCACATAGTCCTTGATTTTTGCATTGAATTCCGCAATATCAGTTCCCTCTCTCAATAGCACAAAGGTGGATGGCGCAGTATTACCCCAGCTTTCCACCCATTCGTTTTCCTCACGAAAATCTTCGAAAGACATCACAAAATCAAACTGCATAGAGGATGCAGTAGGAACATCTTCAAACACCCCCGAAACAGCTAAATCTTCCTTGTGATCAAATTCCACTGTTTTGCCCAAAGCATTCTCAACTGATCCAAAAAGCTTTTCAGCCAGACTTTCGGAAATCACAATGGTATTTGGTTGGGACTTGATCTCATCCTTATTGCCTTGAGTGATTTTGTAGGGGAAAAGCTTGAAAAATTCAGCACTGGCATAAAGCTTTTTCGCCTCTATATCATGGGTATCAAATGAAAGGATGCTACCTGTAATATAGTTGGAAAAGGCAGTGACAGCGGACTCTACCTCAGGAAAATCGTCCTCCAAAGCCTGGGCTGTAGGCCCGGCGGTAGTTTGTCTCGTAATCAATCCCCCAGCCTGATCCACATTCTCCATCACTTGATACAGTTGTGCATCCGAGGCATAGAACTTATCGATTTGCAGCTCATCATTTACCCAGAGAAAAATCAGCAATACGCTCGCTAGCCCGGTAGAAAGCCCAATTAGATTGATCAGGAAAGTACTTTTGTCTTTTCTGAGATTTCGGTAGATAAGGAGCAGATGATGTTTTAGCATGGCGATATGAGTGAATTGTTTCCCTAAAGGCAAAAATTACTTAAGATGTATTTCCACTTTAATGCCATCCAATAACCCTCGGCAGAGCCTAATTGGACACTATTCCTCCAAATCCCCTAAAATCAAACGGACATATTTGTTCGCCAGTGGTCAAAACAACCTTTGTCAGCCTGAGCGAAGTCGAAGGGCCTATCATCGAAAGGTGGCACTGAAGGTGCTTAACCATTCATGACCCTGCACGGAGTTCGGGGAAAAAGATAGTAGATAAAACTTAGCCCTAAAAGGGCGAATGTTTATTCGCCCATATACATCTACCTCCATTATGGTCTGTGTCCGCACAGACCATTTTTTTATGGCTATAGAATTAAGAAGCCCAACTAGGCAATCACCCGTTTATGTGCCTCTGAAGCAGGAGGCTATTCAAAGTAATCCAATTATTTTGGCACAAAGCTAAAGGAGCAGGCTATTTCAAAGAAAATCGATAATTTTTTGAATACGAGAGCTTTTACCAAAAATCATATAGTAAATTCAAACTAAACTCATCGAAGTCACTCATGAAAAATTGTTTAATCCTCTTAATGCTATTGTTTGCTAATTTTTCCATAGCTCAGGATACAACCCTACTAAATAACCAAACGGTGGATGGGTATAAAGGCATCTGGTTTACTCTCGGGCAGTTTTCTGAGTATGGAGATAAGTACTCGGGAGGATTGGGAACTTACACTGCCAAGCATATTCCGCTGTCCATCTATTCGCCAGAAGTGAATAAGACTTTCTTTGTCTATGGAGGGACTACAGGCCCAGAAGATCGCTACCTGCTCTGTATGATAGGCAGCTATGACCATTCCAATAGAAAGGTCACCAAACCTACCGTCGTCTATGATAAGCAGGGAGTTGACGATCCACACGACAATCCTAGCTTGGCGATAGATGCAGAAGGATACCTCTGGGTTTTTGTAAGCGGGAGAGGAAAGAGCCGTCCAGGGTTTAAATACAGATCTAGCGAGCCATACAGCACTGCATCATTTGAGCAAATCACAGAGGAAGAGATGACCTATCCCCAGCCAAAATATATCCCTGGAAAAGGCTTTCTCCATTTGTTCACTAAGTACACGGGTATTCGTGAATTATATTTCGAGACCAGCCCAGATGGCCTGACCTGGACAGAAGACCAAAAGTTGGTAGGCATGAAAAGACCAGAAGATAAGAATGGTGGACACTATCAGATCTCTGGTCAACTGGGTGAAAAAGTGGTGTTTTTCTTCAATTGGCATCCTGATGGAAATGTAGATCTGAGAACTAATATCTACTACCTCCAAACCACAGATTTTGGTGAAACATGGACAACTGTAGCTGGTGAAGAACTTGACATTCCGCTAAGCGATGTCAATTCTCATTCATTGGTGAAAGAATTTTACAGCGAAGGAAAGAATGTGTACATAAAGGATGTAAACTTTGATGAGCAAGGGAATCCCATAGCACTTTATCTGGCAGGATCTGGCCATCAGCCGGGACCAGATAACGGCGCTAGAGAATGGTTTATAGCCCATTATAAAGGTTCTGAATGGGAGCATCATAAGATCACCGAATCTGACCAAAACTATGATACTGGAAGCATATTTATTGATGGAGACGAATGGATGGTGATAGGACCTTCGGAGGATAGCCCTCAACAATGGGGAGCAGGTGGAGAAGTGATGATGTGGAAAAGTAGCGATGCTGGTATAACTTGGGAAAACGCTAAGCAATTGACTAAGAAATCTGAGCTAAACCATAACTATGTACGAAAAGTAGTTAACGGAAAAGATCCTTTCTTATACTTTTGGGCAGATGGAAACCCGGATGAGATAAGTCAATCCCAGCTTTATTTTGGTAATAGTAAAGGGAAAGTTTGGAAGCTTCCATATGACATGAATAAGGATGAAAAAAGACCAAAAAGAGTAAGGTAGTACGACTGACGACAATCTTGCATTCTTTCCAACTATATAGTCATAGGCCTGATTTTAACCCTACTTTCCCAATAAACAAACTGTTTAATAACAAAGGAAAAAGCTTGTTCTATACATGGTTCCTATATAAAAGAATGAACTTAAATCGAGGACAAATCCTATATTGCGCCTTGATAGCCAACAAAATCATGACCTTGAAAACTACTCTGATACTAGTACTTTGCTTTTTTAGCTCTAGCACATTCCTTTTCGCTCAATCACAAGACAGCACAGCTTTTCCATATGTACTGCCTATTTGGGGTGATAAAGTTCAAGAGCGCGGCATGGCCGATCAACTTCAGCTTCCTTTTGGTTTTAATGTGAATTATGTCAACGCCTATATGGAATTGAATATCACAGAATTTGAGCTAATGATCGGGGACAAAGACTTCTCGGGAATTCTGAATACCGAAACCCTAAATTTCACGAATGTAAATGCGACTACCAACGGCGCAAACTTTCGTGCTGATGCCTGGGTTCTTCCATTTATGAATGTTTACGGGTTGTTCTCCACAGTCACAGGTGGCACGGATGTCACGCTTCAACCAACTTGGAGAGATGCCACAGGAGAAATAATTCTGCAGTTACCAGAGTTTTCATCCAATGTGCAATTCGATGCTTTAGCTTATGGGGCAGGTACTACCATCGTATATGGTTGGAATGGATATTTTTCCAGCATTGACATGAACTATTCCCGTACTGATACGGAGCTATTAGAAAAACAAGTAGGTTACCTGACCTTGTCTGCTCGTATGGGCTATCGTTTTTTCTTGAATAAAAATAATAAAGACCTCTTTTTAGCACCCTATATGGGAATAATGTACAGAAACTTTGTAGGCGATAGAGGAAGCAATGGGAATATATCCATGGATGAAGTTTTTCCTGGACTAGATGATGCATTTAATACTAAGGTGGACGAAAAAATCGCTAGTAATGATGCTATAATTAATGACCCTTCTACTTCAGCCGCTGAGAAGATCAAGCTTCAAGCTCAGAATCAAGCGTTACAAACAATCGAAGACGGAGTAAATGAATCTGGGATTTTCACTACAAACATTAATTATTACATTAAAAAGGACCTTATCCAGACCGTTACTTTTCAGTTCGGATTTAATTTACAACTAAATAAATCGTGGATGCTTCGAGGAGAGTATGGTGTTTCAGACTCACAACGATTCCTTATGACTGGTTTGCAGTACCGCTTTGGAGTTAAGAAAAAGGAATTCAGAAATTAAGCTAGATCACTAAGATTCCCCTTGCCTACACGTCTTTGCGAAGGGCAAAACAAAATATACGCTCTACATCAACCATCTTGCCCTGAAGCAATCTACCAGTGATTCCACAAAACAGATTGCTTCAAGCGATACTTGAGATTTGTAATCTCTAACAAAAACTGGCTTTACTTTCTTTTCAAATAGAATCCCTCAAGGATAAAGCAAATACTTCTCCCGCATTTTCTTATAAGCTGTCAGTTCAGGCTCCCAACCAGCTCTAATCGTTTCCATAGGAACATCATCGATGATCTGCTGTCTGAAATCTCCCCTTCCAATCTGGATTTCGATATTATTCATCTGATTACTCAACTTGGAATCAAAAAACTTTTCCTTTTCTGGACTGGCTTTGTAAAGCTCCCTTATCCAGTCAAAATTAATCTGGCCACTAGCCCTCAATTTTTCTGTATCGTATTCCCGAAGATCAATGCCATAGCAAAGTTCATCCATAAAAAGCGGAGTTTCCGCCATGCCTTTGATACCCGTTGGAGTAAAGCTAAAATCGTAAATCCCCTTATAAGCCGGACTTCCCAATACAGTAAAAGGAAAATAAGTGCCACGACCCAAATTAATATAAGTGCCTTCAAACATGCAAAGGCTAGGATATAGCAACACCGACTGCGGGGTATTCAGATTTGGCGAGGGAGCAACGGGTAATTCATACCGCATATCATGTGCATAGTTGGCAACAGGAACCACCTTGATATCAGCTTTAACTTTGTTAGTCAACCAGCCTTCACCATTGGCCATCATAGCAAACTCACCTACCGTAAGTCCATGAGCCATAGGGATAGGAAACATCCCAATTCCTGATTTATAGTCCATATCAAGCACCGGTCCATCAATCAGATATCCATTAGGATTTGGTCTGTCTAGGATTATCAGGGGTTTATCATTCTCTTCACAAGCTTCCATCAGGCGGGATAGGGCATTGATATTCGTGTAAAAACGCACTCCAACATCCTGCAAATCATAGATCAGAATATCCACATCCGCTAAATCCTCTTTGCTAGTCTTATTCTTTCTGCCATACAAGGATATGATGGGAATGCCTGTTTGTTTGTCTATTGCATCAGCCACTGTAGCCCCAGCACTGGCATCTCCACGAAAACCATGCTCTGGCCCGAACACCTTTACGATATTAATCCCCAGATTCTGCAAACTATCCACCAGATGAGTTTCTCCAATGATGGAAGTCTGATTCGCTAAAACAGCTACTCTTTTGCCCTCCAAAAGTGGCAGGTACAGCTCCGTTTGCTCCGCCCCTGTTTTGATTTCTTGGACAGTTTCTTCTCCTTGACTGGCAGGAAGCTTTGTGGTACAAAAACAAAGGGCTGAGCTTAAGGCAAAAAATGAAAGGAATTTCATGTGTTGGTTAAGTTTATTTCAGGATTTTTAAAAATACGTTATTGAGAGGAAGTAGGCAATTCAGATTATATAACTGTCAGGTTGAGTATTAAATATTCTTTGAACATACAAAAATGAAATAACAGTAATTTGCTTTGAAACCATAACCATGGTCACCTTGAGCACTTGAGAGACGAGAGTCTCGAATTCGAAAGGTTCTCGAACCTCTAGACTCCCGTCTCTCGGGTGCTCGAACTGACCAGTTTTTGGTGTCCTCAAATCAATCTGCCATTGGTAGTGGGGTTGGTGTCAGCCTGACACCGTCATTGTAATTTCCGTGCCATGGTCTGCGAGACACAGACCATTTTTTTTCAGTTTATGTCGTTTCGGTCTGTGGGACACAGACCGAGGAGCAGATACAGACCGAGGTGAAGAGAATAACAAAAAGCGGGGTTTAGTTGCTTTTATCCGTTACATATCCTAAAAAATAATTGATTAGGGGCCTTTTCGATTAGCTAAGTTCTTTATAAAAACTCCATATGATTAACTAGAAATACCCTAAATAGGACTATCTTATTTTCAGAATAACAAGGACATAAGAGTAATTCATTGAAGAAAAGGGTGAAAAACTTTTATGAAAATGAAAAAGTTTAAGGCATAAAACATTTTTTTTCAAATACAATTTTTAAATAATCAGTTACAAAAATGTCAGATTTCGATATTGATAAATTTAGTGATCTTGGAACTCTAATTGCGACTTTGGAGAAAAACCCCGATAAACAGATGGCTATGTTGGTTTGGGTTGAAGAGCGTACAGAAGAATTCAAAACAGCTGCGAAAGCTGCATCAGCCGCTAGTTCGAGCAAGGCGACTAAAGAGACTTATAATCGACAAGTAAGTGCCATTGCAAAAGGACTACCTGTAATTGCCACTGGCATTCAAGGAGCAGTAAAAAGCTTTCAAGGAGGTAACCCAATTGCAGGTAGTGCAGCGGTGGCTGACGTTGTTGGAAATATGGTGACTATGATTAGCTCGATAGTGAGCGCTAGTGGGGGCCCTCCAGGAGCTATTGTAAGCTCAATTCTATCTATTTTTTCTATGATTTTGAAGATGTTTTCTGAACAGAAGCCAGAAAAATCAATCGAACAAAAACTACAAAGTGTGATTGACACTCATGATGCGAAAGAGTTAAAAGATTCACTTCAAGCGATCCAAATAGAAATCAACACTGTTATAGATGAATTTATATCACATACTAAAAGCGAATTAAAATTCCCATTCGACAGAATTCAAAAATCTCTCGATATTGAAAACAAAGGCCTGAAAATGACACAAGCTGGTCAATGGATAAAGAGGAATCAAGATGTTGAGCATTGGGATGCGGTGTTAGCTGGGCATTGTTATGCACATCTTTCGTTGATGCAAGCCTTTACTATGGCAATGAACATAGTTGAAAAAGATATAGACATTACCTATCTGACAGCTATGTTAAAAGGCCGGAATAAAATGCAATTAGAATTTATCCAAGAGATAAAACCTGCAGCTCAAAATCAAGGCACAGTTTGGGCAGCCCGCAACAGAAGTCAGAATGATGGACCTAGAGGATCCGTAATATTCAAGCGGAATGCAGTGGTTTCACATCAGAAAGAATGGCAGAAGTATACTCTAAAGAATACCCCCTTAGGCTTTGCCGTTTCAAAGCGAACCTCTGAGATGGGTAACCAAAAGCAGTCTATTGCATTATTCACAATCGATAATACCTATCCCTTTGCTGCGAATAAAGATTGGGTTCGAGAAAAATCGACTCTTTTAGATCATCCATTCCGAAAAGATGATCATGCCTCTTCTGGATCTGGTATCCTATCTGCCAGGTATGGAACATCCCCGCTAAGCAGCCGTGCAAAAGAACACACTTTAGTCCGTTTCAATACAAATTCTAAACCTGATTATTTTGATGTATGGGCTATTCCTGGTCACAATATAGGTGAGATCGATTTATATACTGCCGAAGGAAAACAAATCACATTTTGGAGACAAGGAAGTAAAGAACACACAGCGGATGAAGAAACGAAACTACTATTTAGAGGACAGTTTCCTATGCCTGATGGTTATAAAGTTGGAATGGTGCGGGCTGTGGTACCTAAGCCTTTTGAAGATGAAGAAAATACACTTTCAATAGATACTAATCACGTTATATATGGGGCTTGTGAGGTATTAGCGGATAAAAGTCAGGCAGGAAAAGCAAAGATGGGAATGGTGATGCCGACTTATAACTCTAGAGACCATATGGAAATAAGTGTTGGCTACAGAGGTATAACATGGGATCACGGAAATATACAACAACCCACGAATCAGTTTATGGTCTCACCATGGGCTAATTTCGTAGGTATAGGAGTGGACAGTCGATATCTTTGGGTTTATAAGGCTGGAGCAATTGCTTGTGCAACTCATACAGAAGTTTTCAACAGCTTAGAGAAAGGAGGCAATTCGCAACTTCCATGGATGATTTATGATATACCAAAAAAGGTAGGAGAAACAGCATATGATCCCCAAGAATTAGGCTTTTTGATAAAATCTTACTACCCAAAGGGACTTTTAGATCTTTCCCCATGTGATGATGAAACTCTAGTAGCTCTTTATTGCGAAAAAACCGCTTGGTGGCAAGCTCCCATTTATAGCCTGTCTCCAAAAATAGATAGGGTCGCCAGAACTCTGAAAATGGAAGGCTCAAAACGGGATTCCAATGATCATATTGTTCCTACTAATGGCTGGGATTCGGATAGGACAGTATGGGTGAGTCGAGTGATTAAGCAACCAATTGATTGTTGGCCACTTTTATCCAGCCTGGAAAAAATCTTAATGTCGCTTAATGACAGCAACTAGGCTAGCTCCAGTAAATAGTAATTACCTGCGATGAGACCCTTCCGTCCCACCCCTCGTATCCTTACCCATTTGTAATGGGTAACAACCTTCGAAGTTTTAAAAACCTCAACCGTTAAATGACTTTCCAGACTTCTTACTTTAGCTTTCTGACTTGGTTCTGGGGTCATGCTACTTGATACTTGCTGCTCATTAAAGATTGCCACGCTTCGCTCGCAATGACGGCACCACACTTTAGTAATCTGCTGACTTTAGTTTTCTTACTTGGCTCTTGTGACTTGAATCTTATGTCTTAATTCTTGCTACTTGCTACTCTAAAAACTACTCGCTCTTCAGAGAATCCACAGGATTCGAGGTAGCTGCTTTTATCGATTGATAGCTCGTTGTCAGCAAGGCGATCAGAATAGCGAAGAAACCTGCGCCAAGGAATACCTACTTTATTTGGAAACCAAGTGCTCAATCACTTCAATGCAATCCTAGACAATAAAAATGGTGCCCCTTATTTAAAACCGAATAACAGATCGGACGAACCCTATTCTGATTATAAGAGCTACCTAGAAGAAGTTGCTAAAATGAAGAAATAATAAAAACAAATGAATACACTGCAAAAGCTTAAAGTAGGAATTCATTTAGAATTTGGCATCTTATAATTGGATAAATTTGTAATTTTCAGTAAAACCTTTCAAAGCCAATTCTATTTCCAGCAATTGTATAAACCTAGTATTTTTATGAAACATTTTCTTACTATAATTCTTATTTCCCTATCCACTTATACATTCGGGCAGAGTAGAAATGACAAAAGAATAATTGATCAAATTGACAAAATAATTTTAGAAAGTTTTGAAAATGTTGCTCCAGGCTGTGCTATACTAATAGCTAAGGATGGAAAGGTTATTCTTGAAAAAGCCTATGGAACTGCAAACTTGGAACTGGGTGTAGCTACGAAACCTGAAATGGTTTTTAGAATTGGTTCTATAACAAAACAGTTCACAGCAATAGCAATTCTTCAATTGGTTGAGAAAGGAGATCTGGCACTTACTGATAGTATTCAAAAATTCATCAAGAACTTCCAGTTCAAGGGTAAAACAATTACCATCGAAAATTTGCTCACACACACATCCGGAATAAGAGGTTATGAACAGTTTGATTCAAAAATTCCAAATGCCATGCGAGTGGAATTTCCGATAAGAGCTATGATTGACAGTCTTGACAAAGTTTCCTTGGAATTTGAACCAAATACTCAATTTAATTATAGCAATTCAAACTACTACCTATTAGGTTATATCATAGAACAAATTACCGGAAAATCATATCAGCAATACTTAGAGGAAAATATTTTTGGCCCTGCAGGACTTAATTCAACCTACTATGAAAATCAAATAGAAATAATTCCTAATCGCACAAATGGTTATTCTTTTTCGAATGGGAAGTATTGGAATGTTGACTTTATTAGTATGTCTCTTGTTTATAGTGCCGGTGCTTTACGATCAAATGTCAGTGATTTATTCAAATGGCATAAAGCTTTGAATGAAGGAAAATTAATAAGGAAAGAAACTTTCTTAAACGCTATTACACCCTATAAATTTCCTGATGGTAAACTTAGTAACTACGGCTATGGTTTTTTTATCGATAATGAAACCAATAGGAGATCCTTCGGTCATCCAGGGGCTATTGATGGTTTCAGGGCAGTTGAAATGTACTATCCTGAGGAAGATATTTTCATTACTTTATTAGGAAACAGTGACCGAGATAATTTGCAAAACTTATTTGAGACTATTAGCAATATTATCTTAGAGAATAACAGCACTAAGTCTGATAAGGAGCTCATGCTTAGTTCATCAACTATAGCAAATTATGTGGGTTTATATAAAAACGAGGAGTACGATGAAACTATTAAAATCTATAGTGAAAATGGAAATTTATATGCTGACTTCTTGAATGGGACAGGTTATAAAATGGTTCTAAAGTCCATTTCATCCACAAAGTTTATCTTGCCTGATATAAGGAGAATAAAGACTTACATTGAATTTATTTATACGGAAGGTCAAGTGACAAAAATAATTACAACGCAAACAAAGTCTGGCGAATATTTTCGAATTGACAATAAATGAAATAGCATAAATTCAATTAAGAAAAAACCAATACCTTCGAATTTTTCGATTTCGAGACTCTATTATCTCAAGCCCTCAGGGTAATTCCTCATCCGTTGATTAAAACTATTTTTCAGACTTCTGACTTTAATTTTCTTACTTGGCTCTTGTGTCATGAATCTTATGTCTTACTTCTTGCTTCTTGCTACTCTAAAAACTACTCGCTCTTCAGAGAATCCACCGGATTCGAGGTAGCTGCTTTTATCGATTGATAGCTCGTCGTCAGCAAGGCGATCAGAATAGCGAAGAAACCTGCGCCAAGGAATACCTGCCAGCCTAACTCCTGCTTGAATTGGTAGTCTTCCAGCCACTTTTGCATGGCATACCAAGCGATAGGCGATGCGATCACAAATGCGATAAGAACAAGCTTGGCAAATTCCTTAGAGAGCAATACTACTATACTTCCTATGCTGGAACCCAGCACTTTTCGTATCCCAATTTCCTTGGTTCTCTGCTCTGCTGTAAATGCCGTCAGGGCGAATAATCCCAGGCAGGCTATCATAATTGCAAAGCCTGCAAAGATCCCAAAGACTTTACCCAGACGGGTTTCTGAGGCATACATCTGCCCAAATCTATCATCCAAAAAGGAATAGGTAAAGGGTTGACCGGGAGCCATTTCTTTCCATTTGGTCTCGATTAAATTGACTACCTCATCGGTATTAGAAGAGTTGAATTTGAAGGAAGCGATCCCACTTGGACTCTCGCTCAGAAAGATCATCACTGAGCCTATATTTTCTTTGAGAGATTCGAAGTTGAAATTTTTGACCACTCCTACCACAGTCTTGCTTTCCAATTCATCCAAATTAGCCGTCTCGTTATTACCTGCCATGGTATATATCTTTTGACCTATAGGGTCTCCGACGAAGTTGAATTTCTTTGCTGCTGTTTCATTAAGAATCACAGCACTGGAATCAGAGGGGAAATCCATGGAAAAATCTCTTCCTTCAGCGATTTCCATCCCCATGGTCTTCACATAATCGTAGTCCACTTCCCAGTTTTGCAAGCTGACCATATTCTCTGTCTGCTTGGGATCTTTTCCCTCAGCCCACCAAGGCGTATCAGATCTCCAGGTACCAGAGACTGGCAGATAACCCGTAATTGTCCCGGACTCCATCATGCTATTGGCCAAAATCTCTCGCTTGAAAGTCTCCGCCTGTCCATCTAAGGCATAAACATCATCTACCGTGATAATCTGCTCTTTATTGAAGCCTATCTTCTTATTCTGTATGTAATTCAGCTGATTAAACACGGCGATGGTGGCAATGATCAGAATGATAGAGATAGCAAATTGGAACACCACCAGCGAACTTCGAATCATTCCGCTTTTCATCCCCATGGACACTTTTCCCTTCAAAATGCTAATCGGTTTGAAGCCTGATAGGAAAAATGCAGGATATATCCCCGCCAACAAACCTGTAGCAATAGCTCCTACAAGAAGTATCCCGTAAAAGGGACCTAATGTAAAGGGAACCGAGAGTTCTCTTCCCGCCAAATCATTGAAAAAGGGCAGTAAGATGGAAACCAGAGGTATCGCTATCAAAAAGGAGATAAAGCTCAGTAGTATGGATTCCATCAAAAACTGACGGATCAGGTGCGAGCGAAAAGAGCCCATCACCTTCCTGATTCCCACTTCCTTGGCACGGCTGGAGGATCTCGCCGTGGACAGATTCATAAAATTGATACAGGCAATCACCAAAATAAAGAGTGCTACAGCAATAAATAGATAGATATAAGTAATGTTGAAATTAGGTTCAAACTCTCCCATCAAGTCACTTTTCAAGTGAATATCCAGCAGGGGCTGAACTTCGTATTCCATCATCCCTCCATCGGCCAGCATGGCATCCAAAGTGGCTCCCTCACCGAATAATTGCCCTAATTCAGGTTCTACATTCTTCTCGACAAGGGATTTCAGTTTTTGATTCAAATTCTCAGGATTTGCATCTTCTCTGATTTTCAGATATGTCTGGAAATTATTGCTTAGCCAAGAGGTGGTTTTGGATTCCTCCAAACCTTCCATGGCAAGTAAAAAGTTGAAATGGAAATGGCTGTTCTGCGGGATATCTTCATAAACTCCAGTGATTCTAAAGTCCATATCATTATCCAAAATCAGGGATTTCCCCAAGGCACTTTCCCCTGGGAAATACTTTTCAGCCATGCTTTTACTGATGGCCATGGTATTTGGTTCTGCCAAAACCCCATCTTGATTTCCTTCAATTAGTGGCGTCCCGAAAACCTTAAAAAAGTCCTTGCTAGCCCAGATTACATTATTTTCCTTGATGTTTTCATCTATGGTTTTGACCAAATAAGATCCGCGTGCACGGAAATTAACAGCATATTCTACTTCGGGAAACTCCTCCGGAAGCGCCTCAGCCATGGGAGCCGGTGCTTGGATCATATCCCAGTGATTTCCGCCAAATATGATATCGGCATGTATCCTATAAATCTGATCAGCATCTTTGAAGTGCTTGTCATAGGAAAGCTCATTGATCACAAAAAGTGAAATAATCATACAGACCGCCACTCCCACCGATAGACCAAGGATATTGATAAAGGTGTAGAACTTATGTTTCTTTAAGTTTCTGAGGGCGATTTTGAAATAATTCTTTAGCATAGCAAATAGAATTTAAGATTGGCTATCAAGGTGTTCCAGCAGCTATTCAGGATTTATGCCATTTAAAAAAAAGTGCTCTGGAGGCCAGAAAGCTAATTTTCAATTTTTTATCCATCTAAGTTCGTACAGAAACGTTCGCTTTCGGGCAAAGCTTATAGGTTTATTTCCGAGGTTTGAAATGACATTAAGCGCGAGGAAGATTTGGAAGCTAAACTGGTGTCAATCCACAATCCTTTGCCATGGCCCTTGTCTTCACGGGCCATTTTTATTAGCAGTCCTTGAAGACACGGATTGAAGCGAAAGTGCATCCTATGTATTTCGGTCAGTGAAGACAGAGAACTAGGCTGGATATTCCGCTCCTCCTTCCTAACCTCGTGTCATTGGCAGTGAGGAACGATCGAAGCAATCTCTATTATTAAGTCTTTGATTCCTTCGTCGTCATACTTCCTTCTTGCAATGACGCACTCCCAGTCAATTTCTTACGTCTTGATACAAACTACTTATTCACTTTTCAATGAATTCACTGGATTTGCTGAGGCAGCTTTGAAAGCTTGATAGCCAACTGTAATCACAGAAATCAACACCAATAGTAGACCTGCACCCGCAAAAATCCACCAGCTGAGATTAGTTTGATAAGCATAAGTTTTCAGCCAGGAATCTGCAAAATACCAGGATATCGGCACAGCAATTACTATGGAAATCAAAATGAGATTCACGAAGTCTTTGGACACCAAAGTCAGAATCCCGAAGGTAGATGCACCCATCACTTTACGTACTCCGATTTCCTTCTTACGCTTCTCAGCTGTAAATGCCGCCAAACCGAATAGCCCAAGGCAAGACAAGAAGATAGCCATCACGCCGAAGTATTTCGCGAGTTTGGAAACACGCTGTTCGGAAGCATAAAGTGACTGATAATCCTCATCCATAAAGGAATAATCCATAGGCTGAGCCGTCTGCTTCACGAATAGCTCATCTATGCCAGCAATGGTTTTTGCCTGATTTTGAGCATTAATTCTCACCATAATTCTTTGGGCAAAACCAGGATCATATTTCAGAAAAGCTGGTTTTACTCTCTCCTTCAGTGACTCGAAATTAAAATCTTTGATCACGCCAATCACCTCTTTGTCTTCTCCCCAAAGGTTAACAATCTGTCCCACAGGATCTTCGAAACCTATGGTTCGAACTGCAGCTTCATTCAAAATTATCTTTGACTCTTCCTCTCCAAATTCTGGAGAAAATGCTCTTCCACCGACTAATTCAAAACCCATAGTTTCGATCAAACCCATATTGACCGACACATTTTCAAACTTCACCTGTTCCTCAGGATTTTTTCCTTCCCAGGTAAGTCCAATCGTCGAACTGCTCAAGCCGACCAGCGGATGACTCAAACTTGATGCATTCTCCACTCCCGGAGTATCCTTGAGTTCTGCCAAAAATGACTCTAATTGATTTGGATTAACTACAGATGCATTGATCTGAAGCAGATGACTTTGGTTGTAACCCAGGTTTTGATCTTGGATAAAGGACATTTGCCTGCCGATCACGGAGATCCCGATGATCAGTAGCAGAGAAATCGCAAACTGAAAAACCACCAGGCCTTTTCGCGCCAGCAATTCCCCAAAACTTCCCTTGATATTAGATTTCATCACCTCCACAGGCTTAAACTTGGAGAGGTAAACAGCTGGATATATTCCTGCCAAAAAGCTGGTCAACAGCCAAATCCCCAATAGCATGAGGATCAACTCGGGCTGAAATGACATACTTATTGTTTTGGATGTCACCTGATTGAAAAATGGTTGCAATACAAATGTGGCAATTATCGCTAGAACCAAAGCCAAGAATGTCAACAGCAGAGACTCTACCATAAACTGTCCAAAAAGGCCTCCCCGGCTTGCTCCCATAGATTTCTTAACTCCAATTTCTTTCAGTCGGGACATAGATCTGGCCGTAGTCAAGTTCATGAAATTGATACATGCGATGATCAAGATAAAGATGGCAATGGCCGAAAACAGCTTCACGTAACTGATCCTTCCTCCTACTACTTTCCCATCTTCATAGGTTCCATAGAGATAGGTGTCTCCATATGGCTGCACAAAAGCCGAAACATTACTTCCCTCCGCTTTAGCTTTAATGAAACCAGCGATTTGCTCATTAAAAGCAGCTACATCTGTTTCTTCGCGAAGTAATAAATAGGTGGAAGCATTGTAATTATCCCAGTGAACTCCTTCGCCAAGCATCTGCTTGAAGAAGGAAAAGGAAAGGAAATAGTCAGGCTTATCGACATTTCTAGAATCTAAATCCTTGTAAACACCAGTAACTTCCACATCGTTGTGAAAGTCAAAAACTTGCCATTTCACTGATTGACCCAAGGCATCTTGAGCTGAGCCAAATAATTTGTTGGCCATAGTTTCAGATATCGCAAGGCTATTGATACCAGTCATGATCTGATTTGGATTCCCCTCGATAAAATCCACAGAGAACATATCAAAATATGCTTGATCTACATAGAGACCTGCTCCAGTCATTTTAGTATCCCCATTTTCAAAAGAGACTCCATCGATGAAAGGAGAAGTTCCTGCAGCCAATTCTACCTGAGGAAGTTCAGCTTTCATGGCTTCTGCCATATCGCCAGGGGTAATTCCAATCGTCACAATTCCACCGCTATTATCGTGATTGGTCATCACAGCATAGATACGATCTATCTTTTCATGATTGCGACTGATGCTTAGCTCATCCTTGACCCAAAGCATAATCAACACCACGGTCGTCAGACCTATCGCCAAACCAAACAAGTTGATAGCGAAGATCTTTTTGAACTTCATAAAGCTGCGAAGAGCTAGGGTAAGTTGGTGGCGAAGCATGGTTTGTGATTAGTTAAATGTTGTTGGTTACGTCATTGGTAGACGAGGATCGAGGCGAAGCAATCTGTTTATATACTAAAGGTTCAAGTGATCGTCATTGCGAGCAAAGCGAAGCAATCTTTCCAATAGCAGACTGCTTCGTCGTGCCTCCCCGTAGTGACGGAGCAAACTTCGGTCTTGGCACCGTGTTCTTTATCTGCACATACCATCAGTATTTCGGTCTGTGAGGACACAAACCGAGGCGAAGGCTTTAATTTTAGCTAGGAGAGTTGAAATTTGCTCAATGTCCAATGTCCGGTGCCCGATGCAAACACCCGACACCCGTCATCTAACATCGGTCAAAATCACACGTGGAACTGCTCTCTGATATTCTCAGTCACTACTTTACCATCGAATAGATTGATGGTTCTGTGTGCGTAGTTAGCATCATGAGGAGAGTGAGTTACCATTACGATGGTTGTTCCTTCATTATTGAGTTCTTCCAAAAGACGCATTACTTCTTCGCCATTGGTAGAATCCAAGTTACCTGTAGGCTCATCGGCAAGGATCACAGAAGGCTTCGCTACGATTGCTCTGGCTATCGCAACACGCTGCTGCTGACCACCGGAAAGCTGCTGAGGGAAGTGATTTCTTCTATGCATGATATTCATGCGAGTGAGTACTTCTTCTACTCTTGTCTTGCGCTCATCGGTTGGAATCTTGAGATAAAGCAACGGAAGCTCTACATTTTCAAATACAGTCAGTTCGTCGATCAGGTTAAAGCTCTGGAATACAAAGCCGATGTTTCCTTTTCTGAGTGAGGAACGCTGTCTTTCAGAGAATTTAGCCACCTCATTATCCAGGAAGTGATATTCTCCATCATCTGGATTATCCAGTAGCCCGAGGATATTGAGGAGAGTGGATTTACCACAACCAGATGGCCCCATGATTGCGACGAATTCGCCTTTTTTGATTTCGATCTGGATACTATCCAATGCTGTTGTCTCTACCTCCTCGGTAGCATACATTTTTCGAAGATTGACTGTTTTGATTACGTTCATTTTTTTATTGTTTGGTGTCGGATATAGCTCAGTGCTTATTCTTAATGAGTTGTTATTTTATTTTTTTAGACATTCGATAACCATAATTGAGTACAATGTTTTGACACGTCATTGCGAGGGGTTTTCTTATGCCAAATGATAGTATAGCGAATCAACCCCGAAGCAATCTGTTCATTAAGACACAAAGATTGCTTCGTTCGTACCTCTCTCGCAATGACGTTACTTAACCGCAATCTCCCGTCTTCCGTCTCCCGTCTTCGGTCTTCCGACTTTTTCCTTACTTCAAATCCAAAATCTCATTCTTCCCAAAGTTCTCGTAGCCGGAGATGATGACTTTTTCACCTTCTACTAGGCCTTCAAGTACTTCGTAGAATTCAGGATTCTTATTTCCAAGTCTGATACTTCTCTTTTCTGCATTTCCGTCTGAATTGATCACAAATACCCAGTTTCCACCAGTATCCTTGAAGAATCCACCTGTTGGCAATAATAAGCTTTGCTCACTGTCGCTCAGTTGCAATCTAATTCTCACACTCTGCCCTCTTCTGATTCCCTGAGGGCTGTCACCGGTGAATTTCATATCCACCTCAAATCGACCATTAGTAATCGTTGGATATATTTTCATGATTTCAAGTTCATGGTCTACACCACTAAGGGTAAACTTTCCTTTCAAACCACGACCGATTCTTGGCAAATACAATTCGTCGATTGGAACTCTCACTTTAAATTCATCCTGCACATCGATCTGACCATATCTCTCGCCGGAATTGATCGCCTGTCCTACTTCGATTTGCTCCATTGCCAACTGACCTGCTATAGGAGCTTTGATCACCAAGCCGTTCAGAATCTGCCCCACACCATTCAGCGAAGCATTCATTCTACTTTCTGATTGTCGAAGCTGCGCTAGCTGATAAGACCTAGCGATGGAATCACTCTTATAAGACTTATAGGTCAATTCCTTTCTTTTCAGGTTATACTCATATTGCTCTGCCACTTCCTCAAATTCCCGATCCGAAACCAGCTTCTTCTCATGAAGCTCCTTGAATCTTTTGTACTGAGGCTGAAGCAAACTGATCTGATAATCAATTTCTGCCAATTGCCCCTGCTGGCTCAAATCATTTTGATCTAAGAACAGTCGAGTTTGACGCAAGTTGTTTATTTGCTCATATAGCATGGTTTCCCGCTGCATCACGTCCAACTGTAGATTGGAATTGGCCATAATCAAAATCGTGTCCCCCACCTCTACCACTGCACCAGACTCACGAACAATCTCGGCTACCATACCACCTTCCACGGCATCGAGGAAGAAAGTTTGGGCTGGTTCGATCTGTCCAGATACCAATATATAATCCGTAAACTCACCTTTCGAAACTGTTGCGATACTGAGGCGATCCTTCTCCACATTCATTGTAGATCTATGATCAGCATATCCGATTTGGTAAATAATTCCGGCGACCAAAATGACTCCACCTACTATCCAGGCGATTCTTTTAGGGGTCCAGGTTTTCTTAGCTATTTTTCTATCCATTGTGTGTAAATGCCATTTTCGGGCTAACCCCAGTATGCCAAATGGTATGCCATGCAAAAAATCGCCCTTAGAGGCTCGTTTGGTTGATTTACAAAAAAGATGGAGCTAGACTCGCGAACATTTTCGTCCGCAAGCGAACAAAAGCATTCAAAGTCGAATAATATTTTCTTAACTTATAAACTTCCTCAGTTTCCCAAAAACAGGCTCATATTGTCCGAAATCAAACGTTTTGCAGCAATTTTATACTACCTGCTTTTTCGGTATGCTTTTGGAACAAGAGCCCAGAGCAAGCAAGGTATATTTCCAGGCTTTATTAATTCCTTTTTACTATGAGCGAGCAACGAACAGGCAAAATTCTTATAATAGATGACAACGAAGACCTCTTAAAGGCGGCAAAAATTTTTCTTAAGCGTCATTTTTCACAAGTGGATACAGAAACCAATCCTGACCTACTTCCCATCCTCACACACAACGAATCCTATGATGTAATTTTGCTGGACATGAACTTCACCAAAGATGTGAGTTCTGGTCAGGAAGGGTTCTATTGGCTGGATCGAATTCTAGAACTGGATCCTTCAGCTGTGGTGGTGTTGATCACGGCCTATGGAGATGTGAATCTTGCCGTGAAAGCAATCAAAGAAGGCGCTACAGATTTTGTGCTGAAGCCTTGGGAAAATGAGCGCTTACTCGCTACACTCAATTCAGCCTTGCAGCTTCGCAAAAAGAAAATGGAAGTGAATCTGCTAAAAGATCAGAAGGAGGCAATGCAGCAAGACATAGATAATAAGTTTAAGGACATTATCGGGCAAAGTGAGTCTATGCAGAAGGTTTTCGAAACTATCGAGCGAGTAGCGGTTACCGATGCGAATGTGTTGATTTTGGGAGAAAATGGCACGGGAAAAGAATTAATTGCTCGGGCTATTCACAGGCATTCACGTAGAAATAGAGAAGCCTTTGTCGGTGTGGATTTAGGTTCTATCACACAAACGCTCTTCGAATCAGAGCTTTTTGGACACAAAAAAGGGTCATTTACTGATGCCAAAGAAGATCGTGCAGGAAGATTTGAGCAGGCAAATAAAGGAACACTTTTCCTGGATGAAATTGGTAATCTTCCACTTCCACTGCAATCCAAACTTTTGGCGGTACTTCAAAATCGGCAAGTCACCCGCGTAGGTGCTAATCGTGCGGTGGATGTAAATATCCGCCTGATCTCTGCAACCAATATGCCGATACATGATATGGTCTATGATAATGGCTTTCGACAAGATTTACTCTATCGTATCAATACTATAGAAATACAATTACCTCCACTTCGGGAGCGTGTCGAAGACATCCCACTTTTGGCTGATCACTTCATTGCTTTTTACTCAAAAAAATACAATAAAGACATCCGAAAAGCTTCTGAACCGCTAGTGAAACGCATGACAAAATACCACTGGCCTGGTAATATCCGTGAGTTACAGCATAGTATCGAGCGTGCGGTAATCATGTCAAATCATAATGTATTGCAGCCAGAAGATCTCTTTTTGCAAAAGATGAATCAGCCGGAACGTCAGGATGAATCCGTGAGTTTGGAGCATTTGAATATCGAAGATGTGGAACGCATCCTAATTCGTAAAGCATTGCAAAAACACAATGGTCATATTACTCGCGCGGCTGAGGAACTCGGTCTGACTCGATCTTCCTTGTATCGCAGACTGGAGAAATATGGTTTATAAGCGGTTTTCACTTGGAGTAGGCTTACGGATCTTCGGAATTATCCTGAGTCTTTATCTCGGGCTTTGGCTGTATTACAGTCAGGACCTCTGGTTGGCCCCAGCTATTTTGGGCATAGTTGCCCTAATCCAGATTGGAGAAATGATCTATTATGTCAACTCCATCAATCATAAGCTTGCTCGGTTTTTAGATTCCATTCGATACGCTGATTTCTCTAGTTCCTTTACTTCAGACAGTAAAATGGGGAGCTCCTTTCGCGAAGTAAATACCTCCTTCAATGAGGTGATGGATGTTTTCAAGCAAACGCGTGCCGAAAAAGAAGAGCAGATGCTTTTCCTTCAGGTAATTATTCAGCACATCAATACCGGAATAATCTCTTTCAATGACGAAGGAAAAATTGGGGTAATCAACAATTCTGCAAAGCATTTGTTGCAAATTCCGCAATTTCGGGATATCAGTGATTTAGGGAAATTATCTCCAAAATTACTGGCCGATGTAATGGATATGAAGCCTGGACAGCGAATTTCAAAAAAGGTCAATCCCTCCCTCCACCTCATTATACAATCCACTTCTCTGAAGATGGGCGGACAAAGCTGGACTTTACTATCCCTTCAAAATATCAATGCGGAACTTCAGTCCAACGAACTCGAAGCTTGGCAAAATCTGACTAAGGTACTTCGTCACGAAATCATGAATTCCATTACACCGATTTCAAGTTTGGTGGATTCACTTCGCACTATTTTGGATGAGGATAGCTACGTACAACAGGAAGGTTTCTTGATCAAAAGAGACGGATTTATGGATATGCAGGAAGGTTTGGACACGATCGCCAACCGGAGTAAAGGTTTGGTAAACTTCGTGAATGCTTATCGGGATTATACCAATATCCCTGCTCCGAAAAAAGTAACCATGCCGGTAAGTCAACTCTTCGAAAATGTGCTGAATTTGATGAAAGAGGATCTTAAAACGGCTGAAGTTAAAATAGAAACGAAGATCCATCCTGTTGATTTGGAGATTCATTGCGACCCAGATCAGATCACTATGATCCTGATCAATTTGGTGAAAAATGCTTCAGAATCTCTTCAAAATCAGGCAGATCGTACGATTTGGCTATCCTCGATTGGACAGGGAGATTTGGGCTTGATGATACAAGTGGAAGACTGTGGGCCGGGAATTATTCCCGAGGCCTTGGAAAGGATTTTCGTGCCATTTTACTCTACCAAAAAAACTGGTAGTGGCATTGGGCTAGCCATCTCGAGACAAATCATGAATCTACATCGTGGCAGTCTTCAAGTAACTTCTATTCCTAACGAGCGCACAGTGTTCACGATGAATTTCAGATAAAAGAGTCTTTTTAAACCGCAAAGCACACGGAGGGTGACCCAGAGGCTCCCGCCCATGTTCGTGTCCACACGAACAGCCGTATTTCTTTCATCTCAAAAACTTTCATCCCAGACAGGCTTAAGTCTGAGCAATCGCATCCTAAAATCCGTTTTTTCTTCAAACGTCATAAAATAGTATAGCAAGTTCATTTCATTGTTTATCAAGACTTTGTATCTTATACGAAACTGTAGAGATTATGGAAAATAATTTTTTGACCCAAACCCAAGTAGCTTTTCACAATTTAAATGGCTTGGTCAATAGCATTGCCGTGGATGGCATCATTACCACTAGCGAATATGAGGCATTAAAAGCCTGGTGTGAAACACATCAGGGACTTTGTTCCGTAGAACCCTTTCACTCCTTTTTTGAGGAAATATCGGCTAAAGTAAAAACTGGAACCATCGGTTCGGAAGAAATCTTTGAACTCAAAGAAATCCTTGTAAAACATGCGTTGAACTTCGAAGAAAATGATAAAACCAAGGCTGATCTGCATTTTCTTCAGGGAGTTTGCTATGGTATCATGGCTGACGGCGACATCAATAAATATGAGCTGGAAATGCTCAAAAAATGGATGGATGAAAATGAGCACCTTAGTGAAACCTATCCATTCAATGAAATATACCAGGTGGTAAAGAAAGTGATTGAGCACGGGATTATAAACGATGAGGACTACAGGTATTTGGTCAAATATTTCAAAGAATTTTTGAAGCTTGAATAGCAGTCTACTTCTGATAATGCATTGGAATAGCTCATTAAAAAGCCTCTGAGATCATAAGATTTCAAAGGCTATTATTTTCTAATTACGCGCCTGTCTACTCTCGAATTTTTAAAACTTATACATCGCTGTAACACCGAAGGTCGCTGGATTGCCTAAGTGAGATGGGCCGAAGTTATATGCATAATCAATGTAAGTAGTGTCAAAGATATTTTTTCCCCATACAGTCAACTCCATTGTATCTGAAACTACGCCAAACTTCACATTGGCAATCTGATAAGCATCCTGGCTGATGGTATTCTCCAAATTGAAGAACTGCTCACCAAAATACAACCACTCACCTCTCAGCATCCAATCGAGCGTACTGGAATTGAAAAACTGTGGGTTCCATTGTGCTGCCACCATAGAAGTCATAGTAGGAGTGAATATTTGCCTGTTGCCCGAGAAGTCCACTTCACCTGAATCTTCAGGAAGGATTAAATTATCAAAGGTGGCATGGGTATAGCCAAAACTCCAATCAATGCTCAGATTATTAGTTGGGATAGTATTAATCTCCCACTCTACACCTGTGCTAGTGAGATCACCCGCATTCTGGGTTACCACGATCGCATCTGGCAGGATCAATCCTGGAATCTGTACATCTGAAATAGTAGTATAGAAAACGGAAACATTTGCTCGAACTCTTCTGTCGAAAAAGTAATTCTTACTTCCTATTTCCAAGTTATTGGAAAACTCAGGATCGTAGGCAAACAGCGGTGGGTTGCTAGGATCTGAACCTATCTGGGTCAAACCTCCAGGTCTAAAACCACGGCTATAACTACCATATACCTCATTAGTAGCTGCGAGCTGATAGGCTAAAGCCAATTTTGGAGATATTGCATTGTAATTCACATTACCCGTCGTATCTGCTTGTGTCACCACTTGAGAGCCACCAAAGTCCAGTTCCTGTCCAACAGTCAATTCCTTTTTCTCATAATCCGATCTCAGACCAGCAGTAACTTTCAATTTATTTGTTAGGCTGTAAGTCGCCTGACCAAAAAATGCAAAACCATATCCTGTGGCAATATTAGTATTGATCGTAGTAAAATTGGAAATAGGCGAGCCAACTAAGGCTGCATCATCTCCGAAATAAACACCTTGCTTAGTTGGGGCATCAGAGTTGAAGCCAAAGAATCCAACTTGCCAATTCAGTTTCTGACCAGTATTTGCTGAAGCCAACCTAAATTCTTGCGTCCAAACGGAAACTGTGTTCCAATCTTTGCCATAGTTATTTACTATAGATACTCCATCTATAGGGGAGAAATCGCCATCAATCGGAGTTTTGTAATAACGATAATTATGTTGGAAGGAGGTCTGTGAAGAAAAGTTGAATTTCGGACCAGCATTTTTTAATACCAAGGAGATATTTTGGCTATTGTCCACCATTTCTGTTGTAGCATTTTGATTGACTTCAAAAGGAAACTCCAATGCTGAATCAGGATCAGGAGCAAGTGAAAATGGCCCTCTATTTCTACCAGTGTTACTTTTGAAGTTTAAAACAGCCTCCCAATTTTTCGCAAAGAGATAATTCACATTTCCCGAAAACAAAAGGTTCTTTTGTTTATCAAAATCAGTATCATCATACAGATTGGTATAATACCCGTCTAATTTGTCCGACAACACGGAGAAGCCAGCATATAATTTTTGCGGAAGAACCATAGTCTTCACACCGGCAGCAATTCTAGCAAAACCATAATTACCAATATCAGTTCTTACAAAGCCAGACAACTCATCAGACTTAGGTTTGGTGATTATATTCATCACTCCACCCATAGCATTTCTACCATAGAGTGTCCCTTGAGGCCCTCGTAGAACTTCGATTCTTTCCACATCATTTAGTAAGAAAAAATAGGTGTCCAAACCAAATTGATTCACTCCATCCACGTAAGTTGCTACTGCCGGCTCATAAGATGTGGTGGTGATACCACGAATTGAAATGACATTTCGATTATCTCCAGGATTGGATGTATAGAGATTAGGTATATAACCACGCAGATCTTTTGTCTGCCACAAGTTCATTTCCTCCACTTTCCGATCATCAACTACCGACACAGAAATTGGCACCTTCTGAAGGTTTTCAGTCTCTTTCTGCGCAGTTACCATTACCTCTCCAAGTTGAGTTTCTGGAATGGAATCATTGGTTTGAGCAAAAGAAATGTGAGAAGCTAAGCTGAGTCCAGCAAAAAGTGAAAGCTTGGCCAAAGTTTGGGTTTTGAAAATAGACATAATAGGTTGATTCAGTTTCAGCCCCGAATTTACGGCTCGGAGGATTAAAAACAGCCTAAAAGATGACTATTTCCTCATATAATACACAAGTGGATTTTGGTGGAGTCAGAAGTCAACTCACAACGTCACTTCAGAAGAAAAAACCCTTGCTTCCCAAGATCAAGTTGGAGGTGTAAGGTATCCCAAAAGTAAGACTGCTAAATACCTTTCCTGGCTATCTTGATTACGCTATTTGGGCTTTATCCTTTTGATAAATATCGTATCCAAAAATATTGTTCTCTCCACAATACAATCTGTATTTTTGTTTTTTGGGGAGAACAAAATCCCCCTTTGGTTATTTGGGTTTCTATATTGACAACTCGTCTCACAACAACTTCATCCCATCCAATTTCCTGAAAAAATCCTCCCGATAATTCCTGCTGATAGGATAAAGCTCTTTTCCTATCAAAACCTCATTAGCCTGCACTTCATCGATATGCCGCATATTGATGATAAAAGATCGATGGATACGCACAAATTCTCCGGGCAAAGCATTGGCAATCCCGGTCAGGGAAACCAGTGACATTACTTTTCGGTTTGGGGTTATAAATTTCACGTATTCTCTTTGGGCTTCTATCGCCTGGATTTCTGAAAAAAGAAACTTCACGATGCGGGTATCGGTCTTGATAAAAAAATAATCAGGTTTCTCAGCGGTTTCTTCTGTAATCACCTGCGTCGAAAGGTATTCTGTTGCCTTTTCGATTGCCTTTGTAAACCGCTCAAAGGAAACCGGCTTCATCAGGTAATCAATCACATCCAGCTCATAGCCTTTGACTGCATATTCCTCATAGGCAGTCACAAAAATAGTGAGTGGCTTTTCCTTCAATTCATTCAGCAAATCCATACCCGTCATCAGCGGCATGCGAATGTCGAGCAATAGGATATCAACCTGATTTTCTTTCAATAACCCCAAGGCTTCCTCCCCGTTTTTGCACACCCCAGCGAGTTCCAAACTCGCCATTTTGGATACATAATCGGAAAGCAACTTCCTTGCTGGTGGCTCGTCGTCTACAATTAAAACATGGTAGCTCATCCTAATTCAATGGTTAACTTTACTTCAAAGTACGTCGCATGTTGATCCAAGGTCAACTCATGCTTTTCCGGATAGATCAGATTCAATCTCTTTTTCACATTAGAAAGCCCCACTCCACTTTCTTCCTCTGCTGTCTTACGGGCATCGATCACATCATTTCTACTATAGAAATGTAACCTGTCATCTGCATCAATAGTCAGTTTGATCTCAATCGTACCATCAATTGTATTTCCATGTTTAAAGGCATTTTCCAGAAAAACCAGAAATATCAGATGGGCAATCCTGTGCCGATCTTTCACACCTTCATAGGTAAAAAATATCTTGGGCTTCTCATCCAACTTCAATCTCCACAGCTCAATAAAATTCTCCATAAAGGTGATTTCCCTGGAAAGGGATACAAACTTTCCCTGATCTTCATAGAGCATATGCCGCATCATCTCGGAGAGTTTCATGATCGCCGGAGCTGTATTATTCTCTTTGAAATATGCCATGGAATAAATGTTATTCAAGGTATTAAAGAGAAAATGTGGGCTGAGCTGAAGCTTCAGAAACTTCAGTTCGGAGGCCAATTGACTGTTGCGAAGTTCAATTTCATTTCGCTGAGCTTTGATCAGATTGGCAAAGAACCAGACCACCGTCGTGACCAAATAGAAACCAATGGCCGGAACCGATCTGATGAAATAAGTATAAGCAACAGATTGATGTGACATGCCGAGCATATTGACCCTCAGAAGCACAATGACAATCACCAAAGCAAGTGAGGCGATAACGTAGGAAAGATGCTTGCCTTTAGCATACAGCCTCGGCAGGAGCAAATAGTAATTCAGATAGGTGATGGCGGAGGAAGTCAACACATCCGAAATGACGATTTTCCAAATTTCCAACGGAGAATCAATCCAGCTGCTCAGTGAGGCAAATAATATGGCTCCATAGCAAAACCAGAAAAGTACATGCAGCGCATAGAATGCCGGACGCGATATGACAGTATTCTTCATTTTCGAAATTTAGAATTTTAAATAACACCAAATCTCAGCGATCATCCAACTGACTGTTGCGCTCTACAGAAGACAGTATTTCTCCAACAAGTGGTAAAACCTCCCTATACTACCTATATGGAAATTTGTACTTCCATTTTCTATCGAGCAAAGATGTATAAGCAACTAAGAATAAGTTAAATTCCACAATTAAGCACATCGGTCACCTGGCTTCGGTCCTCTGTCCTGTAAAGCCAAGAGTATTCTGCTACTGGCATCATTAAGGATAGACATGCTAAATAATTTTTCATTCGTAGATCAAAGCTGTTGACTGGGTGAGAGAACCTTGCTGTCTATTGATTTGCGCCAAACTCTTGGATATTTTTTCGTCTATTAGTAGTGATGAAATGGGTCAATCAAAACTATAACTCATTGAAAACAATTCATTTAAAACCAAAGCAACCATGAAAATGAAAAAACACCTCCTCCTTTGTATCCTAGTAGTATTAAACGCTTCCTTCTCCTTTGCCCAATCTTCCACAGAGCAGGAAATCAAAAAGCTTTCCATGGACAAATGGCAATGGATGGCAGATAAGGACGTAGCCAAACTGGAAAAGTTATTCGATGACAAAGCAAAGTTTGTTCACATGAGTGGAAGCTGGAAAAAAGACCGGGAACTGGAAATCATCGAATCCGGAAGCATTTGGTACAAGAAAGCGGATGTACACGATACGGCGATTGAGATTTCGGGAAACACTGCTTTGGTTTGGAATAGAATCACCTTGACTGCTCACGTGAGAGGAAATGATGTGGAAAATGAATTTACCGTGACAGAGGTATATCAAAAACAGGGCGAAGAATGGAAAATGCTGGCTTTGACATTCAGCAGTGTAAGAGATACCCACGAGATAGAACATTAATCCCAAAACCAAGCAATCATGAAAAAGACAATCTTAGGAGTATTAATTCTTCTTTTTGCAGCCCAGTTTACCTACGCGCAAGAAGAAGCTACCAAACAGGAAATTATCGAGCTTTCCAAAGCCAAGTGGCAATGGATGGCAGACAAGGATGCTGATAAACTTGCGGAGCTATTTGATGACAAATCAGTTTTCGTACACATGGGCGGTGCCTGGGGCAAAGACAGGGAAGTTGACATCATTCGGAGGGGTGGTATCTGGTATAAAAAAGCCGATGTCCACGAGGTTTCTGTAGAGATCATCGATAATACCGCTATTCTACTTAATAGGATCACACTGATCGCCGAAGTCGGTGGCAATGAAGTAACCAATCCATTTGAAGTCACGGAAGTGTACATCAAAAAGGCTGAGGGATGGAAACTTGGCTCGCTCTCCTTTACCAAACTAATGGGGCCTGGGGATCGGTAAGTTAAAGTGAGTGCGACACTCACTTTGGCACGACAGCCCAGTTAGTGTAGCACTAGCCACAACAATTCAAACTAACCATGAAGTATTTCTTCCTATTCATCTTCCTCATTAGCTCGCTGAGCTGTAGCAGTCAAACCCAGCCTGAAGTGCAGCTGAGTGAGGTAGCATCGGAAAAAATCCTTATTGTTTACCTCACACGCACCAAAAACACCAAAGCTGTGGCGGAAATGATTCACGAAAAGGTAGGTGGAAGGTTGGTTACTATGGAACTAGAAACTCCCTATCCGGAAGATTATGCAGCAATAGTCGCGCAGGTAGCTCAGGAAAATGAAACTGGAATTCTACCTCCCTTAAAGACAAAAATTGATCTTACCCAGTATGAAGTGGTCTTTTTAGGTTTTCCTACTTGGGGAATGCAACTGCCACCTCCTATGAAAACCTTCTTAAGTGAAAATGATCTTAGTGGAAAGTTTGTCATCCCTTTCAATACCAACGCTGGTTATGGGATAGGTAGCAGCTTTGATAAAGTAGAGGAGCTTTGCCCGGATAGTAAGATTCTGAAAGGCTATTCTACAAAAGGAGGCATAGAGCGGGATGGAATCCTGTTCGTCATGGAGGGTACCAAAGAAGTTGAAGTAAAAAAGGAAGTCAATGACTGGCTGAGCAGCTTGGGTTTTTAAAACCTCAAATTGAAGCCAGAAAAAATTAACCAGCACTAAAAACAGGATGATTCGGACAGCAAGTAAATCACCAATAAAAATAAAAACTGATATGTCAGGAAATACTGCCGCAAGCAGGATCAGTGCAGATTTTATGGAACTGTTGGATAGTCAATTTCCTGTGACAGACCTGCGAAATACAATTAAACTAAGATCAGCTTCGGACTTTGCCCAAAAGCTCAATATCCATGTAAATCATCTTAACAGAAGTGTCAAATCGATTTTCAATAAGGCAACATCGGTGATTATCCGGGAAAGAATTCTGGCAGAATCCAAGCGTCTTCTAAAGCAAAGCGACTGGAATGTATCAGAAATAGCCTATGCCTTGGGTTTTACAGAAGTGACACATTTCAACAACTTCTTTAAAAAGGAAATGGACATGAATCCCTCACAATTTCGCAGATCGAAGATTGAAAATATAGATTGATTGGGTTACAAGAGAAAGTCCAGGTCCGTGTGGGTCTGGCTTTTCTGACTTTAAAATAAGGTCTAAACGACCTATTCTATTCAAAAAACCTTTGTTGTAAACCTCAATTAAAGTAAATTTTAAAGGCCTAAGTGGTTGTTATCATACTAGTTGACCTCAATTCATGAAAACTGAAAGCACCAAAATCAACCGTCGATCATTTCTAAAAGTCTCTGCACTTTCCGGAGGCGGAATGCTGCTTAGTCTCAACTGGCTGGCAGCATGCAATCCCAAGCAGGCAGAAACTTTAGAGATGCCAAAGGAGTGGTTTCAGTTCAATGGATTCATCAAAATCGGGGAAAATGGATTGGTCACCATTATGTCACCGAATCCAGAAGGCGGGCAAAATGTGAAGACTTCCATGCCTATGATTGTCGCCGAGGAACTGGATGTGGCTTGGGAAAATGTCATCGTGGAGCAGGCGGATTTGGATACCAAGTATTTTACCAGACAATTCATTGGTGGAAGTCAGGCGATACGCTCAGGATATACTAATCTTAGAACCGCAGGAGCTACTGCCCGTGCTATGCTGGCCGCAGCAGCATCCCAAAGTTGGAATGTACCCGCATCGGAGATCACGATAAAAGCGGGAACAATTACTCATAAGCAATCTGGAAAATCAGCACATTTTGGAGAGTTTGCCTCCTTGGCTGCTACGATGCCGGTGCCGGAAGAGGTGCAACTGAAAGACAGCAAGGATTTCGGCATTATCGGTAGCTCCAAAAAGAATGTGGAAGCTAAAAATATTGTGACTGGCAAACCACTTTTTGGTATAGATACTAAACGGGAAGGAATGCTCATCGCCATGCTCGTCCATCCACCGGCAATCGGTAAAAAACTGAAATCTTTTGATCGCTCAAAAGCCAAAAACATGCCTGGCATCAGGGATGTTTTTCAGATCAAATCCTTGCAGGATGATTACAAAAGGACATTTTTCGACACCGCTCAATTCACTGATTTAATAGTAATAGTGGGTGAAAGTACCTGGCAGGTTTTGCAGGCCAAAAAAGCTATAGAGGCAGAATGGGAAATCCAGGAAGGCTATGAGGAAAAGCGGGATATGTTTGGCAGAGAGGGAATAAGAGTAGTTCCCAAAGGATTGGAAAGTTCAGCCTCACAGGAGCAGGCTATGATAGAAGCCGCAAAAAATCCTCAAACGCAACGAAAAGATGGAAATCCGGAAGCTGCTTTTGCCAAAGCCGCAAAAATCATAGAAAGAAGTTATACAGGGCCATTTTTAGCCCACAACTGTATGGAGCCAATGAACTTTTTTGCCCATGTACAAGGGGAAAAAGTGGAATGTGCCGGCCCCTTGCAGAAACCGGAGTTGACCGAGCAGGCACTTTCTTCCCGATTGGGAATTCCTTTAGAAAACATTGAGATCAAAATGACCCGATTGGGCGGAGGTTATGGGCGAAGATCTTATGCGCATTGGCTGATAGAATCGGCTGTAATTTCCCAAAAAATGAATGCGCCGATCAAGCTGATTTATACCCGGGAAGACGAGATGACCGGAGGTATTTACCGCTCGAGATATCAGGCAAGCTATAGAGCAGCTTTGGATGAAAACAATGAATTGACTGCTTTTCATGTCAATGCGGGTGGACTTCCTGAGAACCCTCTTTATGCAGATCGTTTTCCTGCAGGTGCAGTAACTAATTACCTGGCAGAAGGCTGGGAAGTGCCTTCCAATATCACTACGGGGTCATTCCGTGCACCGAGATCTAATTTTATGGCTTGTGTGGAGCAGTCTTTTTTGGATGAAGTAGCAGAGGCAGCTGGAAAAGATCCTATTGATTTCCGTCTGGAATTACTGGCGAAAGCCAAAGCTAATCCAGTAGGAGAAGGGAATGATTACGACCCGGATCGGTTTGCGGAAGTAATTAAACTCGCAAAAGAAAAATCCAATTGGGGTCAAGATATGGAAGGAATTTCAAGAGGATTTTCTGCTTACTTCTGCCACAACAGTTACGCGGCTCAGGTCCTGGATTTGAAAATCGTGGATGGTCAGGTGAAAATTGACAAGGTGATTAATGCGATAGATTGCGGATTGGTCGTGAATCCTGATGCAGCCAAAAACCTCTGCGAAGGAGCGGTCATTGACGGAATCGGAACCGTTATGTTTGGGGAGCTGACATTTGAAGAAGGTGTGGCGAGCAAATCCAATTTCGATACCTATAGAATGATAAGAATGCAGGAAGCTCCAAATTCTATAGAAACCTATTTTGTAGAAAATGGGGAAGATCCTTCTGGGCTGGGCGAACCTGCCTACCCTCCTGTCTTTGCAGCTTTGGCAAATGCCTTATATAGAGGAAGTGGAAAAAGGTTCTATGATCAGCCTTTTATCAATCAGTTAAATAGTTAGAAAAATTTAGAACCCTTTTAAATAACTCAAATCAGTGGCAGAATATGCGTTTCGTTTGAATTTCGTAAGCATCACTCCTTGTAAATAATTAATTTAGAGATAAATACAATACTTATGGCACAGTACAACTTAACTATCAATGGGAAATCTCTCAACGTAGATGTCGATCCTAGCACTCCTATGCTTTGGGTTTTGAGAGATCATCTGGATCTGGTCGGCACCAAATTTGGCTGTGGAATCGCACAATGCGGAGCCTGTACAATTCATCTGAATGGCAATGCAGTGAGATCATGTCAATTGCCAGTTTCGGCTGCAGAAAATACTGAAATAACCACCATAGAAGGTATCTCCGAAAATGGTGATCATCCTGTACAGAAAGCCTGGCTGGAGCATGATGTTCCTCAATGTGGCTACTGCCAAGCAGGTCAGATTATGTCAGCCACTGCCCTTTTGAAAAGCAATCCCAGTCCTAGTGATGAGGACATCGATAATGCGATGAACGGTAATATCTGCCGCTGTGGAACCTACACTAGAATCAAAGCGGCTATCAAAACTGCCGCTAAATCAGCTTAAATCCCGAGATCATGACATTAATAGATAAAAAGTTAAATAGAAGGTCCTTTCTGAAAGTCTCCACACTTGCTGGAGGAGGAATGATGCTGAGCTTTAGTTGGCTGGCAGGATGTAAGCCCACTCCCGAGCAGGTTCTCACCATGCCTAAAGAATGGTTTGAAATCAACAGCTACATCAAAATCGGTGAAAATGGGGCAGTTACGCTTTTTAATCCTAACCCTGAATTTGGTTCAAATGTAAAAACTTCCCTTCCTATGCTTCTAGCAGAAGAACTGGATGTGGATTGGAAGAACGTATTTGTAGAGCAGGCAGATTTTTATCCTAAGCGATTTGAACGTCAGTTTACCGGTGGTAGCCAAGGGATTCGATCAGGCTGGGTTCCGCTAAGAACAGCTGGGGCAACAGCACGACAGTTACTTGTGAATGCCGCAGCCCAAACCTGGAATGTTCCAGCTACCGAAATCACAACCAATACAGGATATTTAGAACATAAGGGAAGTGGTAATAGAGCAGGTTACGGTGAAGTAGCATCTTTAGCAGGAACATTGGAAGCTCCAGATCCTGAAACAGTTAAACTGAAAGATATTTCAGAATTTAAGATCATTGGTAATTCTAAAAAGAATGTTGACGGTTCGAAGATAGTCACCGGCAAACCTATGTACGCAATGGATCATAAAGTGGAAGGCATGAAATATGCCGCCATTGTCCATCCTCCGGCTTTTGGAATGAAAATAAAGTCCTTTGACGAAGCTTCTGTTACCTCCCTGCCGGGGATTCAGGACGTCTTTTCTATCAAGTTGTTTAAGGAAGGTTTTGAGCGACATGCTTTTGATACAACTACTTTTCCAGAGATCATCGCCATCGTAGGAAATTCCACATGGGAAGTGATGCAGGCTAAGAAAGCATTGAAAGCAGATTGGGAAATAGCTCCCGAGAGTAATTTCAAAATGAGTGGTTGGGGACCAGATGTCTCAGAAGTAAAAGTCCCAAGTGGGCTTGAAAACTCATCCACCCATTCTGAAAAAATGGCTGAATACATTACCAAACCAGGTAATATTCTTAGAAAAGACGGTGATCCTGAAGGAGCATTTAAGAAAGCTTCCCGAGTAATCGAACGAACGTATACTGCACCTTTTTTAGCTCACAATCCCATGGAGCCAATCAATTGCTTTGCAGATGTGAAAGGCGATAAAGCAATTATCTATGGTCCATCCCAAATACCAGATTTTATCCACGGTACTGTAGCCAATAGCCTTGGATTAGAAAAAGAAAACGTTCAGATCAATCTTGCCCGGATGGGCGGAGGATTTGGTCGTAGGGCTTATAGCCATCATTTGACTGAGGCTGCTTTGATATCCCAGAGAATTCAAGCTCCAGTGAAAATGGTCTATACCCGAGAGGATGATATGACTGCAGGTGTATACAGACCTACTTACTCAGCGACGTATCGGGCTGCATTAGACGAAAATAATAACCTGTTAGCACTTCATGTGAAGGCAGGGGGAATACCTGAATCTCCTATTCATGCGAATAGATTCCCAGCTGGGGCAATTGATAATTATCTGGCAGAAGGTTGGCAAATAGAATCCAATATTACTATCGGCGCTTTCAGGGCTCCTAGATCCAATTTTATCGCCGGAGCAGAGCAAAGCTTCCTGGACGAATTGGCTGAGGAAATGGGCAAAGACCCAATTGAATTCCGACTGGAATTGCTGAAAAGAGCAGAAACAAATCCCGTGGGCAAGGACAACGACTATGATCCTAAGCGATATGCAGGAGTGCTGGAATTAGTGAGGGATAAGTCCAACTGGTCTAACGTACCAAATGGGATTTCCCGAGGCGTGTCGGCCTATTTCTGTCACAATTCCTATGTAGCCGAAGTGGTGGATGTGAGTATCAAGGACAATCAACCCGTGGTAGAAAATGTCTATGCAGCGGTGGATTGCGGAATCGTAGTAAATCCAGACGCAGCGGCCAACATGGGTGAAGGGGCGATAATTGATGGGATAGGCAATGCATTCTATGGGGAAATGGCATTTGAAAACGGAGCTCCTACCAAAAGAAATTTCGACACCTATAGAATGATCCGACACTCAGAAGCACCGAAGAAAATCGAAGTTCACTTCGTGGATAATAAGGAAGATCCTACCGGATTGGGCGAACCACTCTTCCCTCCCGTTTTTGCAGCTTTGGGCAATTCATTGTACAAGGCAACGGGCAAAAGGCTTTATGACCAGCCATTCCAGCCACAGCTTATTGACATGAAGAATTTGAGAATGTAGTTCTTGTAGTGCAATAAAATTATCGACTTGACTATGTCAATTAATGCTTGACTCTAAGCTTTTGACATAGTCAATTGTTGATTTGGCTACCCCAAAACTATCTGGCAAAGTAATATAGTCAAGCTGATTACAGGCTATTTTGATCAGAGCTTGATGATGAATGCAGTGCTCTAGATTATAGCATAGTTCGCGGTTGTAGCTACTCCGGATCATTTCAAAATCTTCGCCAACAGCCATTTTTAGGACAATCTCCTTATCCTCCAAAAGAAGATTTGCTTGGAGTACTCTGATCTTAGCCATGGCAATATTTACCTCTGTTTCCAGGCTTTTGTCCCGCTTTCTATCGTCATAACAAACAAAACCAGACTCATACTGAGAAATCAAGCATTCATACAATTCCAAAACATGACGAACATGCTGGCCTATACTCGAGGTCTTCAAAACTGGAGAAAGATCGGCAAAATCTTCTGATTTCAATTGGGCCAAAAAATCTGATAATTCTCCTAAAACTTCTGAATTCAATTGAGCTAGCATAGGTACTTATTATAATGGTTTAATTCTGATTTTTTAAAATTACACAAAGTATCAAGCTGGCCAAGTGGTTGATGTTTACAAGTAAAAATACTTTCTGGTAATCGAGTCTTTACTTTTTCAAATACTGCATTAAACTAGCCCAAGTATCACTTTCGCGATATCGATTCCTACTGTCCTGCAAGTTCTGTTTTGCTATCATCGCCATTGTGTGGAAATAGGAATTGATGGTTTTCAATCCATCATGGTAATTTTTCTCTGGGGAATATAGATGAGCAGGCTCAGCATTTGCACCATTTACTTCCAAAATGGAAATTCTATCAGGTTCAGAAAGATCACTTAAATGGTCTACTTTCACATCCAACCTGCCATAATTGATCCCCTCTACAGATTCAAAGATTCTTCTCAATGCAGCTATCATATCGGCATTGATATAGGCGCTGTAATCCAGAAAAACCGCCCCTTTGCAGTGGTTACCCATGGGACTAAGTTTTATCAGTTCTCCTTGCAGCGGGACAAAGCTCGGATCTGAAACTTCGATAAGGTTTTGATATCGACTTGCACGGGGATGATTCTGAATTAATTCAGAAAGCTTAGAGATACCGTCACCAAGGATCTGAAGCGGAATCTTTCTAGTGAGCGAAGGAATTTCCAACTCTCCAGTTGCAGGATTCTTAAAGAAAAAGACACCATATTCCTGCGACTTTGCTACGAAACCTTGAATCAAATATGCCTCGACTGGCTGCTCCTTCAAGTAAATTTCTAAATCCTCTTGCTGATGAATTAGCTTTACTCCCTTTCCCCGCTCTCCCACATCAGGCTTGATAATAAAAGGAAATTGTAAGTTTTGAGCGCTTATCTTTTCCATAATCATCTCAATATCTTCCTCAGAATGTATCAGACATGTTGCTGGTAAATTAGCCTGTGGAAAGTGATTTTGCGCTGCATACTTAGAGTAGTTGTACAAGCCCCCATTTTCCAAAGCTGGGTTTGCGGCAGCGAAGTAATTGGCTTTCCACAGTCGGATTGCCCATGAAATCCCGATTAATGCCATAGGTAGATGAAACCACCAAGAAGGTCCAAATTCAAATGAATTGGTCATTCGAGTTGGATCCGGCATCCTTTCCCAATCTGTAGAGTTTAGCTCCGGTATTTCCAGATTATCTTTGGCTACTAGCTGCATTTTTTACTGGTCATTTTTTACGTTTGGCCAATTTTCATCAGCCTTTTTGATCTTCTCTGTTTGATCTGCCAGCCAATCACCCTGAATTTTCTTATTGTAATTCAGGTACAATTTATCATCCACTATCGTCCAGGCTTGTGGTGAAATAGGTGCTTTATACCCACTTGCTAAACCGTAGGCGCAATAACCGCCATATTGAGGCATGTATTTCGAAGGGTTGGATTGAAACAATTCTAAATTTTCTTCTGAGGAAAAGTACCAATTGGCTCCAGCATGAACAAAGGTAAATTTGTCCTTGCCTAGCCTGGCTTTGGAATCCGTGAAATATGAAACTGGATCATATCCTTCAATAGCTTTCTCATCTTTGGAAAATACTTCCGGTTTTTGTGCATAAGCCACAGCCACCAATAGCATTAACACAACACTGAGCATCACCTTTATTATATAATCATTCATCATATCCTTTTTTAGGTTTTAGCTGATCAAACAATCAGCCTCTTCCTATTTAACTCAAATCAATCCAATCAGGCTGGATTTTAATGTCACAATTAAGACAAATTGTAGAAAATATCCCTTATAATTCAAATGAGCTGCAAAAAACATTGAAAACTAGACTCATTTCAAAAGCTTAGGCTCAAGCCATAGCAGCGTCAAGACCAATAAAAACAACCCATACCAGATCCAATCAGAAATCTTTTGATGGTTTTCTAAAGCTGCTGAAGATCTATCAGATTGCGAATTTGCGCTCAAGAAATCAGCACGCATTTTAGAGGACTGAAGACTTGGCCATTCATTATCAGTATAGCTGTAGTATTCTAGACTATCAGATAAAGAAACCCATCCAGAGTCCAGACTTACAAACTCAGCAGTTTTAGAAAAAGGGTTGACAAGTGATGGTCGAAGAAAGATTGAATCAGATTCAACACTTACAAAATCCTCCTTGAACTTCTGTTGGTTCAACTGAATATCAGCTCGAATTCCTGTAAAAATAGGCTGATTTAGCTCGATGGAGCCTGATTCCTGAGGGATCATTGCTCCTAATATTTTCTGCCAAATAGCTTGGTACCTCAGACTATCTCCTGCTAGTTTGATTGGAAAAGTCTTACCCAATAAACTTACTCCCAGCTTAGCGTTTCCGATTTGCTGTACAGCAAAGGCATTTTCAAAAAGTTGTTTTTGAGCGATCACTGACTCGAACTCGTATGGATAAGCATCCAAATCAGTCTCAACTTCTCTACTCTCTTCAGGCGTGCTTCGCGTCACGTTGAATTTGGTTTCAAAGGCCTTATTGACTGCTGGGATATCCTTGCCAATATCATTGAGGTTAATCACCAAGACGGAGGCTCCATTTTCAATTGCCTCTTGTGTTGACTTCTTGCTGAGCTGAGCTGGATCGATGATCAGAAACTGAAGGGAATCGGAGGCAGAGCTTCCTGAGCTTATTCTTGAGTTTATTGATACGTCGATACTCTCATTGACCTTTTCTCCAGAGTTGATCAAGAACTGAGTTAAATTCCGGATTTCAGCATCAGGAAAAGCAAATTGCAAACTGTATTGAATTGCTTTGGCTGGACGCGCAAAGAAGTTAATGCTGCCGTATAGGCTATCATTCACCATCAAGTCCAGCTGATTCCTACCCAGAACTTTTGCTGGAAATTCAAGTTGAAATGTGCCCTCATTTAATTCTGATTGAGATTCATCTAAGATCTCTCCTTGCTGAGAAAGGGAAATTTTCAATGATTCGCTTGAGGCTATTCTGCCCCTCAGCCTCTGCATTTCTCCTTTTCGAAGTATCCCTTTCCACTCCAGAAATGAAATCTCGCCTTCTTCGACATCTGAAACCCATTGAATATCCCGATCTCCTAATTTCAATAATTCAAGCTCTGAAAAGTCAGATCCCAGTAAATAAAGAGGATTCCCCTCCCCTTGGTAATTCTTGATATCCACTGATTTTTTGATTCCCAAGCTGTCTTTCCAAAAGCGTACTTTCTCCTTTGTACTAGATGAAGAATGTAGCAGCACTGCTTCTTCTGGCCTATCCGAAGTCCAAGTTAGTTGCAAAAGGTAAGCAAGCAAAACAATTGAAAACAGCGTATTCAAAGCGATTTTAATCACTTTTCTAGAAGCTTTCAATTCTGCCTGAAGTATCCAGAATAGCTGAACACCCAAAATAAGGATAATCGCTATAGCGAATAGCCATGTCCAAGTCCAGGAAATCAAAGGTTCGATCTGAATCATTGCAACTTGTTCCAAAAGGCTTTTTCTAATTCTTTTTGTTTGAGTGAGGAGGCATTCACACCCTCAGTTTGGGCTGTCAGAGGATATAGTTTCTGAAACAATTCACTCTTGCCCTCCTCTGTAATTTTGCCAGCATTCAACTCTTGCAGTCTAAGTAAAACGGACCAATCCTGAATTCCGGAATAATTCATGCGTGTAGTCCAGAGTTCGCCTAGTTTTTGCACTGCTGCTTTATCAACAGCCGAAAGTTGAGCCTTTGGCAGTAAGCCAAGTACCTGAGCAGCTAGAGGAGCCAAGTTCCTTGTCAATGCTATTTGCTCGATTTCAATCTGATTTTTCAATTTATCCAGATCACCCGTCAAGCGCTTTTCTCCTTCCTTGATCGGCGGCGGATCAAAACCAGATCGCTTTACATACACTCTTGACTTCTGCTGAACAGTTTTCAGATATTCCAGCGCCTTTTCCTGAAAGGGTAGCGCTTTTTCTGGTTCAAAAAGCCGAAGGTGCAACTCAGATTCCCACATCTGCTCTAAGGCAAGTTTGAGCAGGTTCATCGAGGAATTCTCATTTAGATTAGTTTGTGTAGTGGTCTGACTTTTATTGAGAAATGCACTCATAAGCCCTCCCATTCCATCCTCAAGGTCATTTGACACAACTTTTTGAGCGCTGCTATCTGATTTAACCTTTTCAGGCTCATCTACTAAGTGGACATGACCGGCTTCATGGGCATGATCATGATCGTGACCCGCTAGGAAATCCACTGGCTCCGAGCCGTTATTAGTTTCTGAATTCTCCTCACCAAGGTATTGACCATAGCGCATCCGAAGCAGCTTCTGATCGCTACCGATTAGATTGGAAGCAGAATTGAATTCATTCTCAGACTTACTCTTCTGGGCAGCAATAAGGCTTTCTGTATCGATTATAATCTGCCGCTGGCTACGGAAATACTCGGGCATGACATGGATCGCCATCCCAATTAATTCCTCCTCCTGAATCCCTGAAGAATCCACATAGTTGAGGAAATAAGTATCAGAGCGAGAGAAATTAGGTTCAGGAGAACGATTATCCCTAGCTGCCCAGTAGTAATACAACTCATCGCCAGGCTTGAAATCAAATGCATTCAAATCCAGAGCAACAGATAGCTCTTTGGATTTGAAATTCTGTGAGGGTATAGCAATGCGATTCTCTCGAAACTTGACATTCTCACCAGAGCCTCTAGCCAATGTAGCGACCAAGTAAACTTCCATCACTTTGAAATCATCAGACACCTTGGCTTTCACCTCCATGACTTGTGGATCCTTGATGAAGTGGTATTTATAAAGCTCCTTTTCGCTTGGCTGGATCAGGGGCGCAAAATCGTCAATTGCCTCCAGTGGAAAATAATCAGATTCGTAAACAACCTTCTGATCTTTTATCGCCCGAAGTGCATAAATACCAGAGCCTATAACCTTGTCCTTAAGAATAAATTTTTCTCCTGATTTAGAAAAAGGCAGACTTTTACCATTCGAATTAATCAATTCCAATGAGGCATCTTCAATATTACTCATGCTCACAAGCCATTCAATATCAGATCTAATAATAGTCTTTATCGAAAGTTCTGATTGAATGATATTTGGTAAAGCTGTATAGGCTGGAGGCTTGATGGAAACTTCAACTGTACTCATCTCCACAGGTAGATTTATTACTGGAATAGCATCTACCTTATCTTCCATTTTAGCCTGAATCTGAGCAGGCTTTCTTTCTGAAAGGTTCAATTGTGACAGTCCATAAACTCCAGACATAATAAGTAATGCGGTCAAAAATGGCCAGATATTCTTGTACCAAAGTTGGACTTCCCCACCCTTAAAATTAGCATTCACTCGCTCCCACTGAAGTTGTTCTGCTATATTTTTGTCCGCTTTCTCAAGGAGTTCTAAACTGAATTCCAAGTCTGGAAATCGCTCATGAAGAATCTGAATAGCTTTTTGCCGCTGTCTCACAAATAAGCCCAAGTAGTATCCAGCAACGAAAAACCCAAGGACAGTTAGAACTATGATTGCTGCAGGGGCAGAGGTGAAAATATATCCAAATACCAGCAGCGATAAACTTATCAATAAAGCCTTCAAGCCAGTTTGCACACGCAACTGTAGCTCAATTTTGGCGATATAGCTTTCAATGGTACTCATATCGCTTGTTTATTTGCGAAGTAACGCTCTGCGGCATAACAGAGCAAAAATAATCCTATGAGTATCAAATTGAGATTTGCCTTTTTGTTTTGGTTTTTGGGCTTATCTACCAAAAATCTACTTTCAAGCTGAGTTTGGCTCAACTTCACATCTTGCTGCTCAAGCCCAGAATAGGCTAGGAATCTCTCTAAAATAACTTCAGGTAATTTCCCTGTTTGTACTAATTCAGAATGCTCAAAGTCCAGTTCATCCGAAAAAGAAACCAAATTTGCTTGCTCTGAGAAAGTGAAATTATTCGAGATAATGTAGAGCTTTTCGCTGTCTTTCCCTTTTGGAAGTTCATGATCAAAAACTAGCTTAGCCTCATCCAGCTCTTCATTTTCAACAAAATCAAATCCGTAGACATCTTGGATAGCCTCGAGTGAAGCCTTGATGAATAGACGCTCAGATGTGGATACATTACCCATATAGAAAGCGAAATCACGCTCCTCCAAATTAATCCCATCAGCACTCGATTGATCATCTGCAATGGAATCTAAAAGGCCATTTTGATTCAACTCCATCGTTTTGATTCCATCAATTGATATAACCTGTGGTGATGAATTCTTCAAGTCAGCTGAGCCCAAAAAAAGTCTTGGTTTGATTTTACTGAGGTAATTCTTAGACCCTATGTTGTTTTGAGAGTTGCTCAAATACAAATTAAGCTGGGTAGCCTCATAAGGAATTTGGTTAAGTGCCGCTTGAATATCTTCAGTTCTTCCTGCTAGATTTAACTCATCTAAGTCTTCAATTTCTGTGAGATTCTCATCAGCCCAATACAGTTCCTCGTCCTTTTCCAAGGCCTGCTGCAATTCGAATTTATACTCTTGGCTAATCTGAATACTCGGCTGTACCAGATGAATAATTCTCTCCTCAGAGACCTTGCTTAGCGATGGAATAAAGACCTGACTTAGCAGAAACACCAGCAAGACTAGCATTAGTATCCTTAGTAGTAGCACCAAGATGTTTTCCAATCGAACCCCTTTAGCCACTGAGCTTTCCTGTGTGGAAAGCCAGTGCATGGCCGCCCAATACATGACTTGACCTTTCTTTCCCCGCCAAAGATGAATAAGGATTGGGATGCATATTCCAAGCAATCCCCAAAGCAAAATGGGTTGGAGAAACTGCATCAGGATAGGGATCTTTCTGCGAGGAACTTACTGATTACTCCAGCGATTGAATCTGTCAATCGAACTTGAAATAGATGAACTTGAGGTAGAAGTAAAGACTTCTTAAAATTTGATAAATAAGTATTTATAGAATCGTTATAGCTTTTTTCTATCGCTTTTCCATCCAGAATAATGGTACGATCAGATTCCAAATCATGAAAATTAAAATTGCCTTTTAGATCAAATTTTTCTTCTTGTTTTCCCAGTATCTGAAACAGCACAATCTCTTTTTTGGGATGCCTCATTTGCTCCACTAGGTCGAGCCATTCCCTATCCTTTTGCAAAAAATCAGATACCAGAATAATCAATTCCCGTTGCTTGCTTTTCAAAACAGGAAAATCCTGTTTTAAGGTCGGCCAGGTTCCTGCTGCTGTTTCGGATTCCAAGTAATACAATATGCGTTGGAATGACTTCGGGGATGCCGATACCTTCTGCTCGATTTTTCCATCCTGAAAAGTGAAATAGGTCAAAGAATCCCCTTGCTGATGTGCTAGGAAAGAAAGTGAGGCGATAAGGTTTTTAGCGTAATCAAGGCGTTTGATCCCCTCCTCTTCGTAATTCATCGATCCAGAGAGATCCAGCATCATACGGACATGCAAATGGCTTTCTGTCTGTGATTCCTTGATCATATGCTTACCGGATCGGGAAAAGTACTTCCAGTCAATCCTCTTGGGATCATCACCCGGCTCATAATACCTGTACTGCTCAAACTCAGAACCGACGCCCACGCGCTTGCCTAGGTGTACCCCATGCTTGAGTTGTTCGCTGATGATTTTAGCAGCCAACTTTAGGTTTTTGAGTTTGATAATCTCCAGGTTACTTGCTTGCATGGATTGGTAATGCTTCAAGGATTTTGGTAATGATAGCGTCAGGCTGTACGTTCTCAGCTTCTGCTCTGAAGTGTAGAGATAGTCTATGTCTCAAGACGGGATAAGCCAGTGTCTTGATATCTTCAGGCGTGACCGCAAAGCGTCCTTTCACCAGCGCCCTAGCTTTGGCACAAAGAATCAAAGCCTGTCCAGCACGGGTGCCTGCACCCCACTCTACGTAATCTATAACCGACTGTATTTCTGAATGATCAGGCCTTGTAGCTCGAATTAACTTATTGACATGGGCAAGCAAATTAGAATCTATATGTACTTCTCTTGTGAGCTTCTGCAAAGTCTTCACATTTGTACCGCTGAAGACTACCTCAGGTTTGCCCTTGTAAGTTCCTGTAGTTTTTTCCAGCACTTCCAACTCCTCCCTCTCTGAAGGATAACCCAATTTGATGTATAAAAGAAAGCGATCTAGTTGTGCTTCTGGCAGCGGATAGGTTCCAGACTGCTCAATTGGATTTTGGGTAGCGATAATCAAAAAAGGATCTGGTAGCGGATGATGCTGCCCGCCATAAGTGACCACCTTCTCTTGCATAGCTTCTAGCAAGGCAGCTTGGGTTTTGGAAGGAGTTCTGTTGATCTCATCAGCCAAAACCATATTAGCGAAGATCGGCCCACGATTGAACTGAAAGAACTTCTTACCTGTCACATGGTCCTCTTCTAAGATTTCTGTTCCTAGGATATCCCCAGGCATCAAATCGGGAGTGAATTGAATTCGCTTAAAGTTCATATCCATTCCCTGAGAAAGGGAATTCACCATCAGCGTTTTTGCCAATCCTGGTACTCCCTCTAGCAAACAATGTCCACCAGCTAGTAAAGTGATGATGATTTCTTCGATCACAGACTCCTGACCGACGATCACCTTTGCTATTTCTTTCTTGAGCAAGGGGATTTTATCCACTAGCTCTTTATAGGCTGCTAAATCTGTTTTTTCCAAAATCATTGTGTTAATGCATAAACCACTATGTTGACACCAAACTTGGTATTATCAACCTTTAAGAATCGTTTATTTCTGAAGTCATAATCCCACTCACAGCCGTAATCTTTGTTGCTATAAAGAACTCCTATTCTTCCATTTACAACAATCGCCTTCAAGTAATCATGAATCAGATCATCTCCCCAACCATTGAGTTCAAATGATGTAGCTGGAGGCCCATCTTCAAATTCAAAAAAAGAGGAATATATGGGGTGGTTATTGGGTATTTTTTGGAGCGCATCTTCTCCAAAAGTCTTGGCCATCTCGGCCTCAAAGGATTTTGCGAAAAGCCCATCTATGTCATGATTGCAATCATCAGCAAAGACGAAACCTCCGTTGTTCACATAAGTCTTGAAATTCTGTCGCTCTTCAGACGAAAACTCCACCAACTTATGTCCACTGATATAGCAAAAAGGACTTTTGAAAATCTCCTTGCTACTTAACTCTACTATTTTTTCTTTCTCATCCACTGGAATGGTTGTGTATTCCACCAGCGAATTGAGCAAGTTGACAGGCATACGCTGATCTGTATCCCAATTGCCGGAATTGTATTTGATTCTAGTGAAAAAGAAAGGTTGCATTTTAAGGATTAGTGTTCAGTTTGCAAGGTACTTCGCAGGGAGTAGTCAGTAAACAGTTTGCAGTCAAGCTAGGACTGCAAACTGCTACTGATCACTGAATACTTATTTAAACTGCGTCAGATAAGCTGGTGAAGGTAAAGTCTCTGATCTTCATAGGTGGGATCAGGCTTCCTCCTACTCGCTGAGGCTTACCCATAGCTTCTATGTTGTTCAACATAATAATCGGGCTCTCATTGAAACGGAAGTTTTTAACCGGGAATTTGATCTGACCATTTTCTATGTAGAAAGTACCATCTCTAGTCAATCCAGTAAATAGCAAGGTCTGAGGATCTACAGCTCTGATATACCAAAATCTGGTAACTAGCACGCCTCTTTCGGTGCTTTTAATCATATCTGCAATGGACTCATCTCCTCCGGAGAAAATATATCCGCCACCACCAAATCCTCTTCCCCCAGCACTGGAAAGTGGTTTTACCCCCTGCTTTTCTGCCCAATAGCGAGAATAAGCTAGGTTTTTCACTACGCCATTTTCTACCCAGGTAGTTTTTTGCTTTGGCAAACCATCTCCATCCCAAGGAGATGTTGGAATTTCCGTATTGAAGGGATCTGAAATGATAGTAACCCGCTCATCGAATAATTTCTCTCCAATCCGCGTACCTCCACCCTTCTTACTCATATAGCTTCTGCCTTCGTCTGCACTACGAGCATCAAAACCTCTCGTAAGCAATCCCAATAGATCTCCTGCAGCAGTAGGCTCAAGAATAACCGTGTATTTGCCTGGCTCTATTGCCTGCGCGTTTGCAGATGCCTGTGCTTTCTGCATAGCTATACTTGTCACCTCCTTTGAATTCAGAAGATTGACATCATTGAAGTCTCGTATTGCATATCCAGACCCTGTTCCATCGGATGTTCTTACCGTAATTGAGAAATCTACAGAGGTACTGGTATTGTACCCAAATTGCCCCTTACTATTCCCCATAGCTGTAAATCCTGAGAAATCCTCTAGATAACCTGCTGCAGTAAGATTTCCTCCACCACTCACCTGAATACTGTCCGAAGCTAAATTCGCACGGAATTCAGGGGTGATCTTATCGGTAGAAGAACTGAAAGTAGCCGTTTCAGGATAAACCTGAGGACCTAACATTGGCATGTACTCTGGATTCTCAGGAGCAAGCATTGCGATTTCTTCCGCACGTGCTACCACCTTTTTCAGAGAGGCATCATCCAGCTCATTGGTAGATGATGATCCTACTTTTTTACCAAATACTGAATTTACAGACAAACGTATCTCATTTGTCTCTCCACTTGTGTTGACTGTATTTCTGGCATAACGAATGTTACCAGTTTTTCCTCCGAAAATAGATACTTCCATCTCGTCCGCCTTGGAATAGGAAAGTACCTTGTCTATAATTTTCTTTGCTTCTTCTTTAGTTAATATGGCCATAATGTCCGCGTTGAGGTTAAATGTTTCTTCCCGTATTGATCACGTTCACTCCGTCAAAACGGGTAGTGGAACTGCCATGAGAAACTGCTGATGATTGTGAAGGTTGACCTTTGCCGTCATTGAATGACCCAAAGAACTTGTAGTCATCTTTGTCGCAAATCTGCGTACAAGAATTCCAAAACTCCTGGGTATTGGATTGGTAAGCTACATCTTCGAGCATACCCGTAATTTCTCCATCCTTGATTTCGTAGAACAACTGACCTCCAAACTGGAAGTTGTAACGCTGCTGATCAATGGAATAAGATCCTCGACCAAGGATATAAATACCTTTCTCCACGTTTTTGATCATTTCCGCTGAACTCAATTTCTCTGTACCAGGCTTCAATGAAACATTAGGCATACGCTGAAACTGAACAGAACTCCAATTGTCGGCAAATGCACAACCGTTGGACTCATTCTCCCCTAAGATTTTCACTTGATCCCGTATTGCCTGATAGTTTACCAGAATACCATTTTTGATCAAATCCCATTCTTTACACTTCACTCCTTCATCGTCATACCCTGTATTCCCTAGAGAAAAAGGCTGCGTCTTATCAGCGACGATATTTACCTTATCAGATCCATATTTGAAATCTCCTGATTTCCATTTATCCAAAGTAGCAAAGCTGGTTCCAGCATAATTTGCCTCATAACCCAACACTCTATCCAGTTCCAGCGGGTGTCCTACGGATTCATGAATAGTAAGACCCAAGTGATCTGGATCCAGTACTAAATCATATTTACCTGGAATAACTGATTTTGCAGTAATTTTTTCCTTGGAATGCTTGGCGGCATTAATAGCATCCTCTACCATATCATAGGAATTTCGGTAACTATTGAAGCCTGCAGGATTCATGATTTTATCCTCTGCTAGGCCATCCAGGTACTCATAACCCATACCCATCGGCGCACTAAGAGCCTGTCGACTTCTAAATCCTCCTGCGCCTTTGTTCACAGCAGTCACTGAAAAGGTCGGCCAGATACGATGTATATCCTGATCAATATAGGATCCATCTGTGGATGCAAAATACTTCTGCTCATTGATCACAAATAAGGCTGAGTTGACGAAGGCAGCGCCATTCTCCATGGCTGAATTATTCACTTTCAGAAGAAGATCAATTTTGTCCTTCACAGGGATTTCCATTGCATTCTTCTTGATAGGGGTATTCCAAGTCACCTCTCCGTGCCCGCTCTCAGGCGCTAGGACTACAGGCTCCTTTTGCAATTTAGAATTCGCTTTTGCGATAGCTACTGCAGTCTCTGCGCAACTCTTGATCCCATCTGGGGTAACATCCGAAGTTGCCGAAAAGCCCCAAGTGCCATTAGCAATCACTCGAATACCCACACCAAAGGTCTCAGAATTTGAGATGTTTTGTACGTTTTTCTCTCGTGTACTTACATTTTGGCGCAAATATCTTCCAATACGAACATCTGTGTAGGTAGCGCCTTTGGATCGGGCGGCATTCAACGCAATGTCAGAAAGTACTTTCTTAGCCGCAGGATCCATTCCCGGCTCAAGCAATTGCTCAGCCGAGACAGGATTTCCCATCATGACTAATCCGGAAGTGGCAAGGGCTCCAAGCCCCATTCCGGAAAGGTGGATAAAATCTCTTCTTTTCATGTGTTAATAATTGTTTTTTTGGTCATCCCCCCGATTTGTATCGGGGCAATCAAAAGGAACCTGGCATGTATTATTTTTCCACGATCTGTAGGTTTTCTCATGCTCGATTTCAATTGACCTCCTGGTTAAAGTGTATGGTTAGATTAATGGTGATTAGAATAGCTGTAATAGTTCTATCAAAGTACTGCTATCGTTGGATTATGCAAAATAAAAATACAGACTCGGTAAATTTTCAGGGTGCAAAATGAAAAAAGCCTGTTGAGATTTTAAGAATTGTGAATTTTGAACCCAATGGCCACATATGAAGAGATTTCAAAAAACAGAATTTTAGGCAACTTTCTGGCCTTAATCCTACTGACAAACTCCAAGACCTGGGTTTGCTAATAGTGGTGCAAAAACAACAATGAAAGTTAGCTGTCTACTAAAACAAAAACCCGCCCATGTATTAGTACATAGACGGGATTGTTGGCTTAATCAATAAGTTTATTTCTTGACCTTCTGATTTTAATTTATCTCTTCAAAATCACCTGGCTGCCATGTCTGATCAAACCAAGGATCTAGTGGACCATATAATCTGAATATTACGAAAAACCCTTTGCCAGGCACAGATTGAAGCCAGTTGGCTTCCATTCCTTTGGGGGCATTGTTTGTGGCTCCAAAATATAAAGTCACCGACCCATCTTCATTCTCGACAAGTGGCGTTCTCTGACTGCTAATGCTAGGCAAAGCTTGGCTAGTTTGCAACTCCGACCGTGTTTGAGGATCATACATTACTATCGACCAAAAATCTTTTGCAGGAACATTCGCAGGAATAGTGAGGCTGTAATTTTTATTTCCATCTAAATATTCACCCTTTCCATCTAGAAAAGCTATGGCATACTGTGATCCCAATCCTATCATCTTTAATACCATGGCAGGAGTATTCACCGTGGCAGCGTAAAAAAAGCGTGTTCGCGCATCTAAGAAACGACCGCCTTTGCCTTCATTTTTCAACCATTGATAATTACCGCCAATGAAGCCAGATTCCCACTGTCCAGTTTTAAATATTGAAGATTCTTTCTCTCTGGTTTTGAATGTAATAGCTCGTGCTGTGGCATTCCCTACTGCTACAGCATCTGTTAATATAGCTTTCATTCTTGCATCAGGATTAAAAGGTTTTTCCTTTTCTATGCCAATGCTTGCAAATAAACCACGCAATTCAGGATCCAAAAATGAAACTGGTTCACGCTGAATAACATCATTCAATTCTTCATAAAAATCCTCATTATTAGCATGAATTGTATTAAACAACTTTTTTGATCCATTAACAAATTCCATAGTAGGACGATTACCAATATCTTTTAAAGGATAGATTTTTAATCCATCACGAAACATCTGCGATGAGAAATCAGGTGATCCATCTACCAAAAAGCCTCTCAGAATAAGCCAATTGACGTAGCTTGTTGATTTAGCTACAAAATAACCTTCAGGAACATCTCCTTCGTAATCTGGAGGAAGTATTAAATATTTCCCGCCTTTTCCTCTATCTGGACCTGGTGCTCCCATATCTACCACAAACCTAAAATAGGCATCGTTGACTGTGCCTGGGCCGCATCTTGCAGGAATCTCCACTACCGTGGGGCCATCCTTTTTTAAATCTAAAAAGGAAGTTGCATATACTGTGCTGGTATTACCAGTCAAGAATAATGGATTAGAATCCATCAAATCATCAAAGATGACTACTTGATTAGAGCTTTTGGAACCTGCTTCTTCCAACCCTAAGCGAATACCTTCAATGGATGTAGCTGGAATCCCATTAAGAAAAGTTTCCACCGCTCTCATAAAGTCGAGATTGTCATAAACTTTTACAACAGTCTCTTCCGATGGCAATCCATCAAAGAAGTTTAAGGTTCCTAGTCGCGTTTCAACTACATCAGGAGTCAAAATTTTATCAGGAATATTGGTATTGTACTTCTCTTTGATCGATGCTAGTGAGCTGGACTCTCCATCCTTAGCTTCAGTTTGAAGATTTTCATTAGGATTTTGACAGCTTAATGTCATCATCGAGAGCATAGCTATAGCTATCGGTAATTTGAGTTTGAAATTCATAACATACTGGTTATTGGTGAATTGGGATTGGTAAAAATCCTATGATAGAATTACCCTATTTGGTTACATCGAATCTAAGAGAACAGCTCCCTATGCAGGAAGCCGGTCGCCATGATACTCATTACTTCCGCACACCTTCGCGTACAACCCAATATTACTGTGAGTCATAGGCAAGATGAAAGATGATTTACATAGGATCCATACTTCCTATCACAGGAATATTTTCCAGAATTTCAGTTCGAATCTTACTTAACACATATCCTTCTATCTGATAAAATTGCGCTGCCGTTTTTACGTTAATTTTCTTCTTAATCTTTTTGGAATAGCTACTTATCAATTTATCATTGCTGATTTGTAACCTCATCATCTCTTTTAAGATGTCATCCGCAGTGTCCTCATCCATGGAATCATATGTCTCTGCGTAAACTTCTAATAAATCAAGGCGAGCTTTACCAAGCTCTTTGCGCTTTGTTTCGTATTCATCGTATAATGCCCAAAACGTATCTGCTTCAAATCCTTCCAAGGATATAAATTCAGAAACGACTTCTTTCTTTTCCATCCCAAATATAGATTGGATCATATCTACCCCTTCTTGGTTGCTTTGCGCTAGTATTGGAAAGGACAACGTGACTAATGAAATAATTAAAACTATTTTTTTCATAATTGACTTGATTTTGTGTTTTCTGTATTTAATCGCTACTAATTATAGTTACTAGTATGCTGGATCTTCTTTGATGATTATATGCAAAATCTCTTGTTCTAGATTTCTTTGTAACTCCTCATACTCCTCAATTTCAGCACTATAGGAATCAGCTTTTTTCTTCATCTCTAATACATTTCCTGCGCACAAAAGATAATCTTTGCAGAGGTCCCGGAAGTTCTCGTCGGCTTGAAACAAAAAATCAATCTTCTCTTCATAAAGCGGAAATACGCGAACGATAGATTCTATATTTTCTGCCATAGGGTTTGTACTAATTTTGATATAGACACGAATCTACCTTGAAGCATAACTAATAGTAAGTGTTTCACGGTAACTTAACCGTAAAATCAACCGCATATCTTAGTCCATGAAACAATACGATTTTAGAGGAACGGCGCCTCTTTGATATGACTCTGTTTATAAGCAATGTCAATGCTCTTATTACCAAAGACTGTAGAAAAATCACTACCCATAATACCTATTGTGATAGTCAGCAAGGATTCTATTAGTATGTCGATATTGGTTTCCTCCAGGTAAGACGGGAAATCCAAATACCCGCAATCCATGAGTTTATCAAATTCTATTTTACATTCGATGCTCCTCAGGTATTAAATCGATAAAAGTTCAAATGGAAAAACATCAATAACCATCATACTCTAAAAAGTCCTTGCAACTGTGACTTTTGCCTTGTTCAGACCAGCCATTATATCATCTATCAAGGAATTATCCAGCAGAAATGTATTAAGCGTGGGCCCTAGATCGGCCATGATCTCTGGAAACTCCTCAGCTAATTTATTTAAATCATCTTGAGATTTATCTGTCAAGCCTAATTGCGCTTTTGTGATGACTTTGGCTAATGGATCCATAAACACATCCTTCGTTTCAATTTTATTTGCAAATTCTAATGCTTTCTCGTATTGCTTATTTTGATAATACACCAAGAAAAAGCCTAAATAAAACCACCAAGGGCAATGTGGATTAAGTTCTATGGATTGGGTAAGCAAGATATGAGCTCTCTTATATTCACCAGCACATGCCATCCCAAAACCTACAGCACCAATTGATGAAACGGAAGAAGGATTTAAGGATAAGCAGTGTTCCAATGCATTAATGGCATCTTCCTTTCTTTTCAAATAAACATTAGTCCAGCCCAACTCTTGATAGGCATGCTGACATTCAGGGTCAATTTTAATCGCTTTTTTGACTAGTTTGTAGCTTTCATTAACTGGATCTTCCACTGTAGGATAGCCAAGAGAATAAGCATCCAAGTGCAATTCAGCAAGCATAGCCAACCCATGTGCATAATTAGGGTCTACTGCTAATGCCTCTTCCAAAGCCTTTCGGGTAGTTAAATAGGATTCTAGTGAAAAGTTCATGTGATAATAATAATTCCACAGTGAAGCATCAAAAGACGCAATATTAGAAAATCCTCTACGCTGGGCTATAGTACTCTTTCGAATAATAACCCCATAATACCCTCCAAGACAAGAATATATGTTCTCAATAATTTGATCCTGTATATTCATCAGGTTATCAATATTCAGCACATTAGTATAGGTATGGGACCATACCTCTATCCCTTTCATGGTTTCCACTAAAGCTACATTTACTCTAATTTCACCAGCGCTACGTTTTACTGAACCAGTAATCATATAATGAGCTCCCAGTTCGGCACCTATGACACGAATATCCTCTGGCTGAGCAGCATACTTACGGGTAGAATAATGTGCTACTACAGAAATATCCTGACTGAGACTAAAATTACGGGTCAGTTCTTCTCCTAAGCCATCTACAAAAAACTGAAATTCATTTTTACTACAGAGGTTTCGAAAAGGAAGCACAGCAAGTGTGAGCTTTGTTCGGTCAAATTCTACAGATTTACGTTGCTCCGTAACTTCACCCTCTGTTTTAATGATTACCTGATTCCGAAACAACGGTACGTAAGTGCCTTTAACTATCTCGATTTTAATCGAGTCATGATTTCCTGGCCCTGAATAATACTCATTCAGCAAACGCCTTAGTCTTCCCGCATGGATTCTAATTATTGCATCTATTTGGGGATTGAAATCAGCGGGTTTCCCCAGAGCATTTACGCCAATAGTATATTCTTTGAGCCCATCTGTCCGACCAGCAATAGTTTCTTCTACCACAAATTTCAAAAAACTACAAAGTACTGATGACTTATAGAATAAATCGCTGGAGAGAATACGATTTAATTGATCAAGAACCTCATTTTCAGAATGGAACAAGGATAAATCCTCATCTTTTTCAGGTAACATTTGGGCTTATTTACTATTTATAAATACTATGTAGCAGTTTATGAAACACTCTATCCAACTATATTTTAATTCTTTGCACTAGCTTGACCTAATAAACTAATCAACCTTCGTTTCACTGGATTTCCGTAGAATCACTTAAGGTTAAATTCAATATTGTCAAGTTCAACTAAGGATAAAAGGACTTCTATCTTTTTACCTCCTTTGCCAATATAATAAAAAAAGAACTTACCACTAAGCTTTGCTCACCTTGGATCAAGGTAACCTCATTTAACGGTTAAGTAACGGTACTTAACTTATATCGGAGCCAATAAATACCTACCATTGATAAACCATCATTACCTCTCGATATGAAATACAATTACTCGATTTCAGCTTATCTCCCACTTTTGTTGGTGTTAGCCTGTATGGGTACGCTGAAGGCACAGGATGTTTTGCCCTTCCCTCCCACTCCATCGGCCAGTAAAGCCGGGCTAACCATGAAAACATCCACCTATAATAAAAGAGTGGCTCCAGATCGTTTAGCAAAAGATGCACCCAACATTCTCATTATTCTTATCGATGATGCAGGACCTGCTACTCCCTCTACTTATGGTGGTGAAATAAACACGCCAAATCTAAGCCGCATTGCAGATCTAGGAATTTCCTATAATCGATTTCACTCTACAGCTATGTGTTCACCTACACGAGCGTCTATCCTAACAGGAAGAAATCACACCGCTGTAGGGAATGGGCAAATTGCGGAAATCGCAAATGATTGGGACGGATTTAGTGGAACTATCCCAAAAACTGCTGCCACCGTGGCGGAAGTCCTGAAAGCATATGGATATAATACAAGTGCTTTTGGAAAATGGCATAATACTCCAGCTGAATTGACAACCTCCAAAGGTCCTTTTGATTACTGGCCTACAGGCTACGGTTTTGAGTACTTTTATGGATTCCTCGCTGGAGAAGCATCACAATACGAACCACACATGGTTCGGAATACAACTGTGGTAGAGCACCCAAAAACCACGCAAGGACATGACTACTACCATCTTACAGAGGACATTACCGAAGACGCTATCAAGTGGCTTAGAGAACAGCAAGCTTTTTCGCCGGATAAACCTTTCTTAATGTATTGGGCGCCAGGTGCCGTTCATGGACCTCACCATGTAGCCAAAGAATGGGCAGACAAGTACAAAGGTAAGTTTGATGATGGCTGGGATGCTTATCGTGAGAGAGCATTCAAAAGACAGAAAGAGCTGGGTTGGATTCCACAGGATGCACAGCTGACAGAGAGAAATGCAACGATGGCAGGCTGGAGCGACATTCCAGAATCGGAAAGACCTTTTCAGAGTAGGTTAATGGAAGTCTATGCAGGGTTTGCTGAGCATACAGATTATAATGCCGGATTACTTATAGATGAAATAGAGCGACAAGGTAAATTGGATAACACCCTAGTATTCTATATATGGGGAGATAATGGTTCCTCGGCTGAAGGTCAAAATGGAACTATCAGTGAATTGCTAGCACAAAATAGTATCCCTACTACCATTCAGCAACACATCGATGCCTTAGATGAGCTTGGAGGCTTGGACGTATTGGGTTCTCCCAAAACAGACAATATGTATAATGCAGGTTGGGCTTGGGCAGGTTCTACTCCTTATAAATCCACCAAATTAGTTGCTGCCCATTTTGGAGGAACTAGACAGCCATTGGCAGTTTCTTGGCCTAAGAACATAAAGCATGACAATAAGCCTAGATCACAATTTCACCATGTGATCGATATAGTACCGACAATTTATGAAGCGGTTAACATAACTGAACCTAAGGTGGTCAATGGTTTTACACAAGATCCTATCCATGGAGTGAGCATGGATTATACTTTTGATGATCCAAATGCTGAAGGCACTAGAAAAACACAGTTTTTTGATATCATGGGAAGTCGTGGGCTCTATTATGATGGCTGGTTTGCTTCTGCCTTCGGACTTAGAAACCCTTGGGTACCGGGGCTGCCAGCAGGTGCAGCTACATGGAACCCAGAGGAAGACACCTGGGAACTCTATAATATCAATGAGGATTGGAGTCAGGCAAATGACTTAGCCAAAACTAATCCCAAAAAACTGGAAGAAATGAAAAGCATGTTCTTGGTAGAGTCTGCCAAAAACAAAAATCTTCCTATTGGTGGTGGACTTTGGTCTATTATTTATCATCCTGAAGATGCACCAGCTACTCCTTATACAGACTGGACTTTTAGTGGCCCTATCGTCAGAATGCCAGAATTTACAGCACCGAAACTGGGTAAGTTTGACAACAATGTCAGCATGGAAGTTACAGTTCCCGAAAATGCTAGTGGTGTACTCTACGCACTTGGTGGTTTCTCTGGTGGACTCTCCTGCTATATCAAAGATGGTTACCTATCCTTTGAGTACAATATGTTTGAAATCGAGCGTACGCACATCAAGTCTAAAACAAAGTTGCCAACCGGAAAAGTCACTATAGAGGTCATCTCCAGACTGACTGCTCCAAAGCCAGGCTCACCAATGGACATTACACTCAAGGTGAATGGTGATGTCGTAGCCTCTGGACAGGTACCTATCACTGTACCTTTTGCATTTACAGCTAACGATTGCTTAGACTTTGGTAGCGATTTAGGTTCACCAGTGTCGATAGACTATTATGATGAAGCTCCCTTCGTATTTAATGGAACCATGGGCACTTCTCGCGTTTGGTATCCTGAAAAGTAACCAGTAATACCATGACCTCCCGCCTAATGCTTTTCTAATAGGCGGGAGGTATTTTTTTAAGGCTAATTCAGCAGAGCAAAACTTTCTAAAAACAGCTTGTTCACCAGAAAATTTTATTGCCTTTTCTTAAGCTCATCTTTCTGATAATAACTCTAAAAAACAATGAAAAACATAATCTTTCCACTATTGTTAAGCAGCTTCTTAATAGCTAGTTGCAATACACTAAATGACCATTCGGAGGAAAATATTTCGCTTATAGAAAACTATATCAAAGCTGTCGAAGATTTGGATCATGACAGCATGGAAGCCATGCTGGACGAAAATTACCTTGGCCTCGGACCTTCCTATGGGGATTCAGTTGGAAAATCCCAAGCTGTACAAAACTGGAAACATAATGTAGATAACCTATACGAAAAGATAGAATACATACACTCCAAAAATGCAGCAATAAAAATCACTACTGGTGATAATCAGGGTGATTGGGTAGCAAACTGGTCTGAGCTCCATATTACTTACAAGGCTGAAAAGGCTAAGGTGATAATTTGGGCTAACTCTATCTACCAGATTGAAAATAATAAAATTGTAAAAAGCTATACTTTTTATAACGAGGCTGACGCACTCAATCAACTGGGCTATGTATTCATAAATCCTAATGACCTTTAATATGAAAACGACAATAATTATGAATCCCAAATTAGTTGCACTTGTTGTACTCCTGAGTCTATCCTTTTCGGGTATAGCCCAGACCGCCGCAAAAAGTACTTCCATTGCCACTGGATTGGGCCTATACGTTTTTCCGTCTCAAAACCAGGATCAAGCTACTCAAGATACAGATGAAGCCTATTGCTATAAATGGGCACAAGAACAAACGGGTATTGATCCTTTAAATCCTACTAAAATAAAAGCCGAACAGGTTGATAAATCAGTCGACGGAACAGCGGTAGTAGGAGCAGCAGGAGGAGCAGCTGCTGGTGCCGCAATTGGAGCAATTGCTGGAGATGCAGGCAAAGGTGCTGCAATTGGTGCTATCTTAGGAGGATTGAGAGGAAGAAGAGCAAAGGTAGTAGGAGATGAGATGGAACAGCAAAAGGACAATCAGGCAGCAGCGGCACAGGAAAAAACCTTAATGGATAATTACAAAAAAGCATTCACAGCCTGCATGGAAGGCAAAGGCTATACAGTAAAATAGTTAATAAAATATGAAAAAATATATAGTTTTTATTGTCTTAATGTGTGCTGGGTATCATGCACAGTCTCAGGTACTAATATCTCTCCTGTTTGGAGATAAACTTAACTCTCCTGGACTAGAATTCGGGCTTGAAGGCGGTGCAAATTTCTCCCAAATCAGCGGGATGGAATCCAGCAACAGGATGCCAAGTTTCAATCTGGGTTTCTATTTTGACATTCGAATAAATGATCCTTGGTATATCCATACTGGCTTATTGGTGAAATCGAAGCTTGGAACAAATAAATTATCAGCCGCTGATCTTGAATTTCTTGAAGTAGATGTGTTTGGAGCTGAAGGTGATTATAATCAAGAACTGAATTATTTTATCGTGCCTATACTGGCAAAGTATAAACTAAAAAATAATATCTATTTCGAAGCAGGACCGCAATTAGGTTTACTGACTAAATCCTGGGTAGAGTTCAATTCAGATGTAGAGGGTGAAGATGCTCGAATTCGTCAGTACAATAGAGATATGGTTAACCGCCTAGACGCCGGAGCAACAGCAGGTATGGGCTACCAACTTCTGAAAGGCAAAGGCATGACGCTCGGGATAAAATATTACCAAGGTTTTGTGAATGTCTATAAAGAAAGATCAGGCACAAAAAACAGCTCATTATTTTTGATGGTAAATATCCCAATTGGAGCAGCCAAAGTTGATTCGAAGTGATTCTTTACAAGCTGTTAACCACACAATCCTATCAATCTAAAAATAACTAGTGAAACCCTAGCAGTCATCAGGCTTTGAACCTGTAACAAACAATAAACTTACCTCACAATCGTCCTAAAGGTCAAATTGACTCTAGGTTTTGAAACTAGCCTGGTGGGCGGAAGCCTATGCATCCAATGCGTCTGAGTAGATCCTTTCATTACCAGCAAACTACCATTTTCCAAAATCTGCGAAACAGTCTCCTTGGATGCTTTATGCTTGAAAGCGAATTTCCGCTCCGCACCAAAACTCACCGAAGCAATTGCTCCATCCTTCTTCAGGTCTCTTTCTCCATCGCTGTGCCAGGCCATCCCCTCAGTCCCGTTGTGATATAGATTCAGCAGGCAGGAATTGAATGTTTCGCCAGTTTTCAACTCAATTAGTGCTTTTAGCTCCAGCAATTCCTTTGTCCAGGGCAAGGCTGTCTTGGTAGTATTAGAATAGGTATACTCAAAAGGATTTTCAGCGTACCACGCCACTTTTCTTTTGGTTTCTATGCGCTTTCCAAAAATAATTGCTACATCATTCTTCCATTGAATCTCATTCAACAAATAGGCCAAGTAGCTCAAAGCCTTGTTAGTCGGCATTATTTTGCCATAGTAATAAACCGTCCCGTCTTTGGGTAGCAGGTTAACATTCTCGACCGAATCCTGATTGAATAAATCCATTTTTTCTCTTATCCCTCTCGATTAAGCTGCGCAGCTTCCCAACCTATAATTGCTGATTTTCTGGTATTCCCCCACATATATCCTCCGATTTTACCACTGGACTGAATCACGCGATGGCAGGGAATCAGAAAAGCAACAGGATTAGACCCGATAGCAGTTCCGATAGCACGGGAAGCTTTTGGTTTTTCTATTTCTCCAGCAATGGTACCGTAAGTAGTTAGATTTCCCATGGGTATCTTTAGAAGGGCATCCCAGACTTTCAATTGAAAGGCTGTACCATGTAAGTGCAACTTGATTTGATTGACCTTGCTCCAGTCTTGTTGAAAAATAGAAAGAGCCTCCTGCTGAATATGGTCTGCTAAGAGTTGATAGTTCGCATTGGGAAAGCGGGCTTTCATAGTGGACTCTCCATCGGCTTGATCTGAGTAAAAGGCTAGGTGGCATATACCTTTGGGAGTAGAAGCCACGATAATTTCTCCAAAGGGACTTTCAGCAAAGCTGTAATTAATCTGGAGGTTTTCTCCCCCATTCTTGAATTCGCCTGGCGTCATACCTTCTATTTTCACAAAGAGGTCATGAAGTCTTCCTGTCCCCGACAACCCAGTTTCCTGTGCTGCTTCAAAGAGTGTCGCCTCCCTACCCTGCAAAAGCTGCTTGGCATATTCCAGGCTGAGATACTGCATAAATTTCTTGGGACTCACTCCTGCCCAATCGGTAAACATGCGCTGAAAATAAAAAGGACTTAGATGTACCTGCGCTGCAATTTCCTCCAAAGAAGGTTGTGTTTTGAAATGGGCCTGTATATAGGCAATCGCCTCGGCAATGCGCTGGTAATTGATAGACTCAGTCTCGCTCATAATCTAAATGCTAGTATACCCAAAAGTAATCCGATTCAAAGTATAGCAAAACCCGAATCTTGCGGTATTTCTAGAAAATTCAACCTGCTATTCCTTTTTTCATTTTGCAAAGCAGAGAAAGGTATTGCCCATTTCCTGCCTAAATCCCAATTTACAAATCAGATAATCAGTAATTCATTAAACCTAGAGAACACTAATGACGGCACGAAAAGCTCTAAATAAGCCTATCATTCGAACAAGTTCATTAGGACAAACTAGAAACAGGTATCGAAACACTACACAGTCATTTACTACAAAAGCCACTCCTAAGTCAGGAGTAGCTGTAATTATATATCTGAAACCTTAGATCTTAGAAAGGGCATTTGCCAGATCATTCTTCAAATCTTCAGCATCTTCTACCCCTACGCTCAATCGGATCAGGGAATCTACCAAACCTACTTTTTCACGTTCTTCCTTAGGAATACTCGCATGTGTCATGGTAGCGGGATGTCCACAAAGTGACTCTACACCTCCAAGGGATTCCGCCAAAGCGAAAATATGGAAATTCTCCATCACCTTTCTTGCATCTGACTCCTTATTGCCCAGCAAGGAAAAAGAAATCATTCCCCCAAAATCACGCATCTGTTTTGTGGCAATCTCATGATTTGGATGATCTTCGAATCCCGGCCAGTAGACTTTATCCACCTTTGGATGATTCTTCAGGTATCCTGCGATCGTTTTACCATTTTGAGAGTGACGTTCCATCCTTAAGTGAAGTGTCTTAATTCCTCTGATCACTAAGAAGCAATCTTGGGGAGCAGGTACGGCACCGCAGGTATTCTGGATAAATAACAGCTTTTTGGCTAGCTCTTCATCATTTACCACCAAAGCTCCCATCACCACATCGGAGTGTCCTCCTAGGTATTTGGTCACCGAGTGCATTACGATATCAGCTCCGAGATCCAAGGGATTTTGCAAGTAGGGAGATGCAAAGGTATTGTCTACCGCAAGGATGATTTTATTCCCAGTGCTTAGTTTTGCTACCGCGGCGATATCGATGATATTCATCATCGGATTCGTAGGTGTTTCCACCCAGATCATTTTTGTATTTTCGCTGATATGCTCCGCTATGCTAGAAGCCTCCGACATCGACACAAACTTGAAATGGATACCGTATTTCTCATACACTTTGGTGAAAAGGCGATAGGTACCCCCATACAAGTCATTTGTAGTAATAATCTCATCTCCAGGACTGAAAAGTCTGATCACCGCATCGATAGCTGCTACGCCGGATGAAAAACAAATGCCATGCTTTCCGTTTTCAAGAGCCGCCAAGTTCTGCTGCAAAGCAGTTCGGGTGGGGTTTTGAGAACGCGCATAGGCATATTCTTGGTGACCATCTAGCGAGTTTTGCACGTAAGTGGAAGTCTGATAGATCGGAGTCATGATCGCACCTGTACTAGGATCTGGCTCTATTCCAGCATGGATGGCTTTTGTTCCAAATTTCATTTGTAAATGGTTAAGATTGTTATGGCTCTTAGGAAATAGAAAACCTTTTGAGATTTTCCGAGTGATTTTAGGCTGCGCATGTTAAACTTGCAGACTTCCCCAGTGAATCAATGGATGATAAATCAAAGATGACAAAAAAGGAAAGGATTTTCAAAACTATCCGAGCCTACTTCGGTAAGCATCCCGCCGGCATATTTGCCTGGCTATGGATTACGACCATGCCCTTTGTTGGAAGTATTATTTTTGCGACGAAATATGATTTTCTGGAAGTGTATCAGTTAGAAACTGTCTTAGACTACTTTATCTATACGGTGATCGGAGCCCTGTTTATGGGATTGGCCTTATTGCCCACTACGCTGATAGCCTTAGCATCTGGCTTTTACTTTGGCTGGGCCTCCCTTCCATTTTTAATTTTGGGTTATTCGCTGGCCTCTATACTTGGTTATGGACTGGGAAAAGTGACCAATATGGGTCTGACGGAAAAGCTGTTCAGGAAAAACCCCAAGTTTCATGAAGCACTGGAAGCTCGCAAAGGAAAAGAAGGATCTTTGGTATTCTTTGTTCGGATCTCTCCTATTGTCCCCTTCGCCATTTCCAATTTCCTCTTTGCCAATATGAATATCAAACTATGGAAAGTACTGGTTTTCGGGATTCCTGGCATGCTCACTCGTACAGTAATTGCCTTCGCTGCTGGAGTTCTAGCTAATTCATACTTGGCCGCCAAACAATCCATGAATAGCCCTCTGCAATGGGGAATAGGCATTGCTTTATTGATAATAGGTGTGGCGGGGATCTATGGTTATGTGAAAAAATCGAGGAAGTAAAACAAGCCTCTATTAAAACCTTCTCCTGCTTGGATTTTGCCTATTTGAAAAGAAAGATAAGATTTCAATGGTCTCGCCGATGATTCGATAATACAGAGTGTTGTGTTTCATCACTACGGCCTGCCGAATTCCATTTTTCTCTAATGAAACTTGGAACATTGCTGGATTTTTTGAAATCAATTCAACGGTGTGCTCTAGTTTCAATACAAGCTTTACTATTTCCTTTTCAGTCCAGTTATTTTCTAAATACTCAAAAGTCGATTGTAATTCACTTAATGCGTGATCAGTCCATAAAACCTTAAAGCCATTTTTCATATATCTTTCGGGCTTCAGAATGAGGCTTTAGTTTACCTTTATCGGCATCTTCAACCCCTCTTTGAATTGAAGATTTCTCTGCTTCAGAAATTGAATTCCACCAATCAGATTTCTCTTCCTCTCTAAACTTCATAAGCTTGTCAATTAAGAAAGTATCTTCCAAAGTTGATAACCACTGAATCAGTTCAATCTTTTTGTTTTGAAGTTCTACGTCCATAAATCAAATATACCAAGAAATTTTAATGAGTTCTACCAGAATAAATGAGCGTTTATTCGGAATTGCAATTCCTTTATTCATTCAACATTAAATCAATCAAATGATCTCTCAGTAACACTCCAATAGAAACCCTGATCAAATCTAATATCTAGGCAAAAAATGCTTTTGCATAGCTTGCAAGCTTCCTCTTTTATGGGATCAATTGATCATAGGAGACGGTATGCTCTTCCATGATATTACCATATTCATCGATCAATCTAAAAGTAACCTGAGAAACCTCCCCTTCCATGCTAAAGGTCAACTCCCCAAAAGCCTTCAGTCCCAAGCCAAGATAACCAAACAATTGCGTTGAAGAATCCTTGGCGATCGCTTCTGGACCAGGAACACCTCCCAATGAGGCTGGTCCAAATTCATAGAACTCAAATTCCGAATTTCTCGGTATGGTAAAACCTCGTGCGCCATGACGGTCACCACTTAGTAACAAAACACCTGGTATCTTTTCTGTTTCTATCAATTGGTAAACGTCTTCCCTAGCTACCGTATCCCAAGTCCCCCAGGAATCCTTTCCATCGGAGATATAATCACTCCACATCGTACCACTAGTAATCAGCTTGTAGGGAGCGGTAGACTTTGCCAGCACATCCTTCAACCAACTGAGTTGGCTTGCTCCCAAATAGGAATTATACTCCCCTCTTCTGTCATTCTCACGAAAAGAACGAGTATCCAGCATGATTAGCTCTATAGCTCCTATTCGAGTATTGAAGTAAATTCCTGGAGCAGCATTCTCGGGATTATTCCAGTTTTCAGCCCAAAGATTCCGCAAGGCCTCTCTGTCCTCAGTCGTTACTCCTTCTGGCAAACCGCCAAGATCATTATTGAGATAATCATGATCATCCCAAGCAGCATACAAGGGAACATTTGCAGCAAGCTGCTTCCAAGGTTCTGAGAGATCTCGCAGCAAATAATCAGCTCTATGCATACTCAGATTAGTATCTCTATCATCCACAGCCAGATCACCTAGCAGCAGCATAGCAATTGGATCTCTCTTCAAAATAGCAGCCATCAAATTAGGGTTGTGCAGGCCTATCTTGTGAAAATCTGAAGCAAAAGCCAAGCGTAACTCGCTGGTTTCTCCGATTTCTGAAGGGGTTTGAAAAGTACCTTCGGCTACTTCAGAACCATTAATCACTACACTATAAGAATACTCCGTCTTCGGAGACAAATCTGTCAATACCACTCGTTCCACTTGTCCTGGAACTTTGGGATTCAATGTATAAACCCTCTCCTCCTTTGTAGTCTGATCTCTTACATAAATTTGGATTGGATCCTTGCTAGCAGGTCTGAACCAAATACTTAGACCATTCTCATTCAAATCTCCTAACATAGGACCAGACATCAAAGGCATTCCGTTTTTCACAGCGGCAGCAACTATTCTCTGGTCTGTAAAATCAACAGTATTATTCTCAAAGATGCTTCTTGCATCAAGGTAAAATTCCCTAATGTTGGCAGGTAATGTGGTATAACTGTCGAGCAGATTAGTATCTATTTCCAAAGTTCCTTTATGCGCTTGTGGTAAAGTGACATGATGCCTTACTGGAATGGAATCTGAGTTTTGCGCAAAAGTGGCAGTAGCAAAAAGAGTAATGATAAAAGCAACTAGGCTGGATACTTTCTTAAATCTCATTGAGAATAGGTTTGGATGGGTATTGAAAAAGTTAAATTACGGTTTTAGCGGGGTAAAACAGGTAATTAAGTAAAGCCTGTGAATTTAAACCTCAAGGAAAAATTTCACCGTACATGTTATAAATATCATCGTGTAAGGATTCAAGTTCTGGTATATCGTCACCAAAATTGCTCCCATACCAAAGCACGTTTTTGAGCAAGTGATATTGATCTCTATCGAATTTGTCAAATCTGTCTCTCTTAAGAGTCAATAAAACTTTATTGTTTTCAAGCTTCATCTGTCCTTGTGCGTCCTGCAAGAGCTCTAGAAATTGAGTAAGAGCATGATGACTTGTATTTCCAAGAGTGAAAAAATCGGAAGCGACAAAATCAGTATTGATATAGCTTGAAATTTTAATCAATACATCAAGAACATCTTGTCCAATTTCCAATTGGGTTGGGTTTCCTTCTTCAATTACTCTAAATATATATTTCATGCAGGAGTCAAATGTTTGTGAGAGTTTTCACATAACTTCCTCACCATAGAGAATTACAAATTCAAATTGAATGAAACATGTAATTACAAATTACACCTAGCGGTCTCAATGGTTAGACTATGCTCAGTGGGGGTTATAAAATGCTGTACTTTTCACCCAAAATCATCAATTTTAATATTTTCTAAGGGCACGTTATTTTGCAGTAAAATAGCCTTCATTGAATTTAAAAACCCTTTTGTGCCCACCACATAATAATCAAATGCGGTTAAATCCTTCAGCTTAGCTTGCAGAAATTCATTGTTAATTCGGCTGTCTATTTTGGTGAAAACAGGAATGTATTGAAAGGATAGAAGAGTGGCTGCTTTAAAAGTTTCATGATAAGCGGCTTCGTCTGACGTTTTATTTGAGTAAAACAGAAAAACCGGTTGGTCGAATTTGCTTTTTTCCAGCTCTTTCAAGAAAGGCAAAACGGGTGTGATTCCAATACCTGAAATCAGAAATACAATGCCCTTTTTGTTATCCGACAAGAGGAAATCGCCCATTGGGCCGAACACGCGGAATTGATGTTGAGCGGCTAATTGATTGATACTTTGCTTAAAACTGGTGTTGCTCAGTCGCATCGAAAAGCGGAGCTCATCTTCGTCTGGGTGCGACACCATCGAAAGTGACCGAAAGGATGTATCTAACTCGCGGTGGGCGGGATCGAGGATTTCTAGCACGGCATATTGGCCGGCTATATATTCAAAGCCTTTTGGTTTTTCAATGCGAAGTTCGAGGGTGTTTTCTGCGATTACTGTTTTTGAAATTAATTTCACAATGCGGTCATCAACTAGTTTGACGGGTTGTGTATTTGAATTTTTATTGAGCCTTTTGTTGACAGTATTTCCACATAAAAATCCGCTAATGATGGCCCCTGTAAATCCACCGCCAGGCATACTCCAAGCCCCCGCGAAATAGAGATTTTTTATAGGCGATTTTAATGGCAAGCGTCCCATGCCCGATTGTTTGGGAGTCTGGGCAAAACCATAAGGCGTGCCGCCCGGGTTTAAGGTATAGCGTTGTACGGTTTTGGATGTCCCCACCTCATAATATTCTATTTGCTCACATATCCCTGGAATCTCCTTTTCCAAGCGTTTAAATAGTATTTGAGCAACTTCTTCCTTTCTGCTAGCATACGCTTCTTTATCCAGTTTATCCCAATCAGTCAAGTAATCGGCTGCACAAATCACACCTACACTTTTGCCTTGTGGGGCCAGCTTCGAATCAACTTGGCTGTAATCCACAAAAACGAAATTCCTGTTTTTCCAATCGCCAAGATTGTTTGCCTTGATATCGTGCAGCGTTTTTACATCATCTCCTACTACAAAGGTGGAATAGTGCTTATTGCCAAGATCTTTTACTTCTTTTTTAAACCCAATATAGACAGTCAATAAAGCACAATATTTTTCTAGCGCGTCTATCTTTTTGCCTAGTTTTTCGCTTTCTGCTGGAGGCAATAAATCTTTGACCAAGGGCACAGCGGCATTCGCAATAATGGCTTGCGCAAATTGGCTGGTTTCTGGCGCAGCTTCATTAAAATTGTCTTTGAATTTTACGCCAATGGCCTTTCCATCTTTTGTAATGATTTCGCTGGCTTTCTTGCCCAGCAGCACTTGACCTCCGCTTTGTTCTATAACCGATTTTAAATAGTTGGATAAGTTTTGCGACCCGCCTTTGACGAAGTAGCCGCCACCGCCAATGTAACTTGCTTGCGCGGCAGAGAAATAAGTCATCGACATAGAATATGGGTCGTCATGGTAGTACAGCAGCATGGCTTGCATGATGATTTTTAGCTCATCATCAGCTATGTGTTTATCTAACCAATCTCCCAAATTTGTCTTCGCGGCTTTTACAGTATTTGGGTATAATAGCGGCAGCATTGGGTAAAGTAGGAGTTGCACCCATCGTTCTCTCGGAAATTTTGGGATTTCGGTAAACACCTTATCCATGAATTCTAAACAGCTACGAATTCCCTTTTCTTCGTTGGGAAACTTTTCAATCAAAGCGAGCGCGGCAGCTTCCTGTCCATGCGGGTGTGTGAAATCAATTCCATTTCCTTTTAGCCGAAAAAGCTCTGGTATTTGCACAAATTCTACGTGCTTATCTACTTCTAAGAATTTGAAAATGTCTTGTTTTGAATCTTTCTCATAGAGGCCATCCAATTCGTGTAGGCCTACTTCCAAAATAAATTCTTTTCGTTTGAAGGTAGTAGCGCATCCTCCGGCAATGTAATGCTGTTCTAAAAGCAACACCTTTTTTCCTTGTTTGGATAATGTAGCTCCGGCTGTAAGGCCACCTAAGCCACCACCAATGATAATCACATCAAATTCTTTACTCATCCTTAGGTTATTTTCTCACACTTGAATTCAAAAAATTGGTATTTATCCATGATGAGACAATCAAAAAGGGCCTCATTATATCTCTCAATTCTCCTAATGTCTCTTTTCATTTTACAGGAAAGTTCACTGCTCTATTTTCAATTAAAGGATAATTTCTCAAATCCTCAATCCTTACTGGCACATAAAATCCCTTAAATGTTCAAAAATCTCCATCTTCCTTAAAAAGCCTGAAATAGTCCTAATTATTATTTCAACATACAGCATTAGTAGTAAAAATCACATCAGCTCTTACAAAAACCAAGATCCGAGATCCACTAGGACAGAGAATTCAGATGTATGTTATAGGCAGGATCAAGCACATAAAACAGGAGTTTGGCGAGAGGCCAGGATGCCTGATTTGCAAATTCAACTTGTAGCCTCAAGGCGTAGACTAGGTTCAGTAAGGAAAAATCCGTAGAAACTAACTATAAGTCTGTTGTAACTGGTTCTCCTATAAGTTATTGATTCAAAAAGGCGTCCATTTTCTTGTTAACCGTTTCCGCTTGGTCAATGGATAAAAAATGCCCTGCATTCTCTATGATTTTACCTTCTCCTTTTGCTAGCATATTAGCTTTATCAACCGTTCCTTCTTCATTGATCACATCCTCATCGCCAATTAAAACTAAAACAGGCATCTGCAAAGATTTTAATTCTTCATCAGAAAAAGGTTTCATGCTAGTGATAAATTTGTTTTCAGAATCTTGTTCTAAACCTAGTTTATACTGATTTAAGTACACATCGCTAATATTAGCAACATCGCTTGACATGCTTTCTAAACTTTGGGCGATTTGCTTTTCTTTTGATGAAAATAAAGTGGCAATATTTTTAAACAAATCCATACTTGGTTTAATCCAAGTGAAAGTCTGAGCAGGACTCAACAATACTAAACTCTTTATTTTTTCCTGATTGCTTAATGCGAGTTTCATGGCCAACCAGCCGCCACGAGAAGCACCAATGAGATGATAGCTATCTAGTTCTAAGGCAGTTAAAACTTCTTTATACCAACCAATGACTTCTTCAACACTTTCAATATCATTAGACAAATGCGATTTTCCTGGTTCTAAGATAAAGTCAACTGCAAATACAAGATGGTCCTTACTGAGAGATTCAATATTTGGGTACCACATGGTAGAACTGGCATTCATTCCATGAAGTAATACAAGGGGTTCAGAATTTCTAGGGCCGCTTACAATCACATGAGCAGTACCGTTGGTAGTAGGAATATACAGTTCTTCGTAAGAAACATCCCATAGCTTCAATGTCTCGTCGTAGGCTTTATAGTAAGCTGCATTCAATCCAGTTGCTCCCGTAATATACTCAGGTACTTTTTTATACTTTTCATACTTGTTTACACAGCCCATTTGTAGAACAAGAAAAGTAAGTAACATAAATGTCCTCATAGCATAAGATTTTGGAACTAAGGAACAATTAAGTTTACCTAATATATTTGGAATGTTTTCTTTTTTCATGTCTAGGTGATGATAACGATATATTTTCGGGAAAGTACTAATCTGAAATTAGTTACAAGTACGGTACCTGTATGATTTCATAAAGGATTGGGGACTACAAACCTATCATGGAGACCTCCACATTTGGTACTGGGGATAAAACCATAAAACCTCTGAAACCCTTATGAACACAATGTTGTATAATTTTTCAATTACAAACTACTTGATGTTAGTTAAAAAATTAATTCATTCTATACTTTTCTCTGTACTCTTTTGGACTAACTCCTTCTCTCTTCTTGAATAGCCTTGAAAAATAGGCGGGGTACTCAAAACCCAAATCATAGGCCACCTCAGAAACAGCCTTGTGGGGTTCCATCAAAATATTCTTCGCTTCATCTATCAGAAAGAGTTGCAAATGCTCGGTTGAAGTTTTACCTGTTTCTTTTTTCAAGGTGTCACTCAGGTATCGCTGAGAAACCGAGAGTTGCCCTGCAATTTGCTCAATACTAGGAATGCCATTTTCCTTCAATTGCCCCGAGTCAAAATATGATTCCAGTTTTTTGTTGAATTGCTCCAACAAGTCAGTAGACATCTCTTTGCGGTTAATAAACTGCCTTTGGTAAAAGCGGTTGGCATATTTCAGCAATGTGCTTAGCTGCGAAATGATGATTTCTTTGCTAAACTCATCTTGATTGTTTTGGTATTCCAATTCTATGCTTTCTACTAGCGCTTTGATCTGTTTTTCCTCTTTAGGTGAAAGGTGCAGTGCTTCATTTACAGAATATGAGAAGAACCCATATTTTTTTATCTGATGTGCCAACTCAGTGCCTTTCAGAAAATCTTTATGAAAATTGATGGAAAAGCCTTTTTGTTCGAACACCACGCTTTTATCCCACTGCATAACTTGCCTTGGAGCGATGAAGAACAAGGTACCGTTGGCAAAGTCATATTGAGTGCGCCCGTAAGTCAAATCGCCTTTAACAAACTTTTTAAAACTAATAGAATAGCAATCGTTGGTGATCGGTGGAGAACTTTCTTTAGGGCAAGGCATAAAACCGTCATCACCGGAACTGAAAACACTAATCATTGGGTGCTCTGAGGGTGGAAGTTCCAGGTATTCTAAGTACTCTGATAATGTTTTGAAATGTTGCATCCTATTTATTCAATTCTTGATTCGCCTTCAGTAAAAGTTTGTTGTATTCGTCAATTCGGGCATGAGCCAATCCATCAATGAACAAGATAACCACCAGCATACCAATGGTTGTAATCATGCTTGCCCTCCAAATAGGCGTATTCACAAAAAACAATACCAACACACAAGCTACAATTATGAGTGGAATGGTCGTAAACACTATGTTTTTGTATTCCTTTAATGTAGCGTCCGTACGTTCTAATTCTGTAGCGACAAATACCACAGCATCACTTTGGTAAGCTTCTTCAAATTGTGGAATTCTCGATTTATTAGTAAAGAATAGCCCGAGCCCAATAATGGTCAATAATCCACCTGCCACCAATGTGGGGATAATGTAAGCTTTAGCCAGATCGGTTTTACCTACTTGCCATAAACCAGCACTTGTGGCTATAAAAACCACACCAAAAAGAACAAAAAATGGTGTAGAAATGAGTTCGGCTTTTGCCCAGTCTATTGCTGCTTTTAAAATGTCCATATCTAATTACATTTATCATTTTCTAATTTAAAACTTCCATTGCACTCCTGTCGCTTTTTCAGACATATCCCACAGCCTTTTTGCTGTTACCTTATCCTTGGCATGTGGCGCTAAATAATGTGCTCCAACTGGCCCAACCCAGTTACTTCGTCCTGTAGGACCATAAAAAGCTGTCTGATCTAAATCGGGTTCTGTGGCACACATCAATTCAGGATAAGCACCTTTTTCAGCAGGTTGTGTTAGAGGCGACATCTTCATTAGACCAAAAATCATTTTCATCATGAAACTACCGCTGGTGCTAATCAGGTTTGTCCTGGAAGATCCTGGGTGACAGGCATAGGCTTTCACTGCGGTATTTCCCACTTTGTTTAGTCTGTCTTGTAATTCATAAATGGACATAATCTGAGCCAATTTACTTTGACTATAAGCATCATTAGCGGTGTAATCTTTATACCAGTTTAAATCGTCAAATTTGATAGCCTTGATACCCATATTGTACCCCATACTGCCCACGGTTACAATACGTCCCTGTGATTTATTAATCATTGGATACAGCAAAGCTTGAAGCGTAAAATGCCCAAAGTAATTGACTGCCATTTGGCTCTCCCAGCCATCTTTCGAAATCTTTTGTGTTGGTACTTGTGCGATGGCACCATTACATATTAGAGCATCGATGCGATTCACCTTCTCCAACAGTTCGGCTGCAGCTTTTTTTACCGATGCTTGTTCTCCCAAGTCTAAGGTAATGTTGGTAACATCTATGGCATTGCCTAGTTTTTCTTTTAAAGCCGCGATTGTGTTTGTTGCTTTTTTGGGATTGCGGTTTAGCATCACCACTTTTGCACCTTTTGATAGAAGAATGCGTGAAGCTTCAAAACCAGTACCGCTGGTGGTCCCGGTTATTACGAATGTTTTATCACTCAAGTCCTTTATTCTCTCGGGTGTCCAGCCTTGTTTTCCGAATTGATTTATAGTACTCATCTTGTCTATATTTTGTTTAGACAAAGATCAGTACATCATCATCCTTTGGTCTTATACACAGTTTCGAAAGATGTATACTTTTTGGTTTTTAAACAACGGTTCGCATATGGCTTATGGCGGTTTCGAAGCACTTTCCTGTACAATGAAATAAAAGCTGGCTGCGTAGTGAATACTTTGCTAATATCCGTTCACCCTCCATAAGCAATCTGCTTTGATGGCGGTTCGGCTTTTTTTATTGTCGTTTAACGCCAACAGCTACAAACAACTTCCCTCCAACTTTGCTTTCTTTTACATCTAAATATTCTTGATGAAAATTATTTGTTTTTGTTTCAAGTGTTTGCCATATCTTTCTATTAAGATCAGCCTTAGCAATTTTTTCAACTAACCAAGTGTTCAAATTTCTTTTTTCAGCAAATACATCTACGATTACAATTTTACCATTTTCATTAAGCAGTCCGATTAGATTATTTAACACTAATTCCCATTCAGGAATTACTGATAAACCAAGAACGCAAATGACCCTATCAAAACCCATCTTGTTATTGGTGTGTTTTTCAATTGACGACAGGGTCAACGTTCGTGCATCTGCCTGAAATAGGTAAGTCTTCTTCCATGAATTTTTCTTGATTAAATCCAATCCTTTTTTAAGCATACCACTTGAGTAGTCAGTGCCGTACAAAGTAACATTATCGTTACTCGCTTTTATATGTTTGAAGTTCGCGCATGTGCCGCATGCTATATCAATGACCGTTTGATTGTCATTGAGGTCTAACAATTCAACTGCTCTTTTTCGGCTACTGAAATATAATTTTTCTAAAGAATTATCATAAAAACTTGAGAAAACGTCATACCATTTCATATTGTTGTATATTTAATTTAGGTCCCTAGTTTAGCAAAAACTAACCGAATTGAAAATCATTGCGGATTTCCAGAAGTAAGCGAGAACAAGCAATTACTAATAGCCATCGTAGCACTAAACCTGCGGTAGTTTCAAGAGCAGCCAGAAAGAGGTGACTTTTTAATTCATTCTTAGCTACACCTAGGCACCTCAATGCTTAGACTACGCTCAGGCGGGGGGAGTGAACATAATGTTTTTTAAAGTCTTTTGGTATAGTCTAGGTAGGATTAACCATTTTTTCTTTAATTATTCCTACTATAATTAAAGGTAATGTTACCATAACCCCAATTACCATAATTGGAATAAAATATGGGTAATCTTCATACCTAGTACTTTCGGTAACAAAGGTTAAAAATCCCATGAAGAAAAAAACCGTCAAAACTGTCCATATTATTTTGTATCCCCTTCTTCTAGAAATATAAAAAGCTATAACTGTCAAGATTCCTGAAAATAGATTGATATAGTTAAGCGATTTAAATTCAGGCGTTACTAAAAGCCTATTGAAAGGGTATAGAAAAGCTCCCTGTCCCATAAGCATAGTTAACTGTATAACTGGTACAAATGAAGTAATCATCAAAATGGCTAATGTAATCAAAGGTATTTTAGTGTCTTCTGTTTTCATTTTTTTCATTACTTTCTAGTTGCTTAAATCAGTCAAGTATATGACATTTTTATACTTTCATTCTCACACCAGATTGCTTCTCTCCTCCGTCGTTCGCAATGACGTGAAAGCCTACCTCAGCAAATACATCTTCCCATACCCCTTCTTAAATGCCTTGTCTCCGGCGGTAGGTCTATGCTCCATAAACTGGCCATTTTTGCGGACTAGCACGCGGTAGATATAGACTCCATTGGCGAGTTGGTCGCCAAATTCATCTTTGCCGTCCCAAGCGTATTCGGTTAGGTTGTTTCCTATGCGGATTGGACCGAGTTCGTTCTGTAAAATCTCACGGACAACTTTTCCGGTCACGGTCATAATCTGAATCTTGATTTCATCAGGCACTTCCATTCCCGTCACCGTAAAGACAAATCGTACAGAGGTGCTGAATGGATTGGGATATGGATAGAAATTCGTGATCTGCGATTCATTGATCACCTCGAAAGTAATCTCATAAGGCTCACTAGAATCCTCATTGGCTACGCGGAGGGTATAAATACCATCTTCCAGAGGCCCTGGAATGAGCGAAACCTTAAAGTCCTCATCTTCCGAAGCTGGAGTCCAAGTCAGGTTTGGATTGGAGAAATTTACCCGCTTGAAGTCACAGGCCTCGCAGTTTTGCTTGAGGTAAAGGTCCAGGCCGACTGTATCCTTTTTATAAATTAAAGTTTGGTCATTTTTCAGAAGAGCTGTGATCAGCACATTTGGGGAGACGATATCCCCATCCATAATGTAGATTCCGTCGAAGTTCACATCCAGTAGGGCAGTTGAATTATCCCCTTCTACGATAAAGTAAGGTCCCATATCCACCTGATTATTCCGGAAGGTTTGCTCCTGCTGTATTCTAGGATTCGCAAAAATCTCCAGCCTATTCTCGCCTGTTTTCCCGATGGAATTGAACTCTATGGTAAAGTCAAAGCCTTCTCCCGACTTCAGCGCAGGGAATTTCTTCGAAAACTCCTCTACTTTCTTGCTAGTCAGATTGGTCATTTTCCAATCCACCTGAATAGAATCCAGGAAGTTGTACTTGGAAATATTCTTGAACTGCAGTTCCAAAAACCCCGGCTCGCCCTCACGAAGGTTGACCTGATCCTTGGCTGATTTCAGGATCAAGACTCCTTCAGGCACTCCCGTATAATTCACCTGCCACTTGTCCAACTGAGCTGGAGCCGTAGATTCAGGATCATTCATGCTGTAGCGCAATTTGAGATAAGGATAAGTCTCTGTGCTGATAAATGACAGGTCCATTTCCCGATCATAGGTATTTCTGATCAGCAGATCTTCCTCACCATTTTCTTTCACCCCGATGATATCAAAGTAGGTTTTCTCCTCCTCATTGATCCAGTTTCTGGAATTCACATTTTGGAAGAAACGCTCCCAAGAAGAAGCTGGACCTACACGCGGCGTTAGGATCTGCCCAGAAGTCATATAACCTACCAGTTCGGTGTCGAATGAAAGCGTCTGCTGGGATGCTGGCACCTCCATGTTTTTATCACCCACGATCTCAATTGCCTCTCCTGGCCGCATGCCTTTTCTACCGTATAGAATATAGGGATCACCCGTTTTCAGAGCTCTAAGTGTAGCTTCACTCGCTCCGAATTCTTTCAATTTCTCTACTGCGATATCTGGCCAAGCTTCGAAAGTCACATTTCCCACTGAGAAAATAACCACATAATCACCCTCTCGCACCTTATCCACATATTCCTCGAGCATAGTCTGGCCTGGCGTAGTGATCCAAGCATTCTGAATACTCTGAATCATCTGAGGCATCCTTCCACAAGCCCGAGCATCCAGAATATCAAAACCCGGCACAGGAATCGCCAAGTATGGCATCAGGCTCTTTTGCTCGAAAGCCACCAATCCCAGCGAACCATTTGGACAAAGTCTACTGTTGGCATTGTTTACATTATCAATGATCTGCGGAATCTGATCTAGGTAAAACTGTGTGTTTTTATAGGACAAGGTATCCACTCCAGCTCCCACCGTGAAGACATCGATACTCGCTTGCACATCCAGGTATTTGAAGCTTCGGTCTGATTCCTTGATTTCCAGATTTGCTAATTGATCATCACCCAGTTGATAACTCGTTCGCTGAGCCCATCCCTCTGGACCAGCGGGAATATAAGTGAAGCTAGATTTGGTCCAAGCATCGGTCTCCCCTGGCTTGGCTTCCTGGAATTTGGATCTCCAATAGAAAGTCGTGCTATCTGAGAAAGCAGTCAAAGACAAAGGCATCTCTGCTAATCCTCTCGTGGTAAGGCGAAGTTCTTTGCGGTAAGCCGAATTGAAGGCTGCGGCTGTATCTAATTGGATAATTACAGTTCTATCCTCGGTACTTTTCCCTGGAACCTGAGCGACTAGTTTCGTATCAGTTTCGCTGACTATTCCATATCCCAGAGGATACAGATTCAGCGTACCACTCAGTGGAATGAACTTGGTGTAGCTGACCGTATTATTTGTGAAAGTCATTTCCTCCACTTCTTTATTCGAATTCACTTCTATTCCAAAGCTGTTTTCTCCTGCAGAATTTCTCCCTGTATTCGGAATGGTAAAAAAGAGTGTGTCAATGCGAGCAATGTATGGAATCTTCACTGGTGAAAACGACTCCGTGGTTCCATCAGGCAATTTTCTCGTCACCTCAAATTCAATAGAGTCAGTGTCTACCCTACCGATATTTCTCAGCACAAAACTTAATTTCAAACTATCCGAAAGCACCGAAACTGGGATTTCATCAAAACTATCTACTGATACTTCTTCGACTTTGATCGCATAGTCAGCTTTGTCTGCCGGGAAAATCCGTATCCCAGGATCGCCATAATTGATCATCTGCTCCATATGTGAGTATGAGAGCGGAGATGTACCATAACTGGTAACAAATGCTTCATCAGCCTCCCGTTTTACTTCGCCTAGTGTGCGATAAATCAAGCTACTGTCAGAAAAAGCTTTTTTGTAAAACATGTCAGAATACCTGCGTAAATAGACATCTACGCCAATTGCAGAATTTGCTAAAACAGAAATAGCTCCCTTATCCGGCGTTATCACCCAATCCTCACCTTGCGTATAGCTATTGCCGTAAGCAGCCCCATAGTCACAACCATTGAAGAGCATGATAGGATACTTCCCCTTGTTCTGATAATTCAAAGTCGGATCTGACGCAAAACCAATTTCTATATCAATTACAGTAGGAGCCCCATGCCCAAAAAACGTAAGCATGGATCTACCCTCATTCAGATCTCCGGTAATATCAATTACTTCGATCGTCGAGTTAGACCGCTTACGATAAGTGGTCACATTTCCTCCCAAATATTGGCCTTCGGCAATGGTCTTGAAGCCATTCAGGAAATTAAAATATCGATCCAATTCAAACTCTGATACCCCGCCAGAAAGGTGAATTAGCTCCTTTTGCCAGGAATCTGAGATTGCCACAGCATCTTTTTCAATTGCTTTGCTCAGGTAATCTGCAAGTTGCTGTGAATTTCTAGCAGGAATTCTGCCTACGGCCAAAGCAGGAGAATAAGGCTTGGAAGGATCAAGGCCTAGCGTATAGATATTGTCTGAAAAAGGAAATCCACCTGCAGGAATCAGATCTTGAAAGCTAAAAGCAGCTGGATTATTTCTATAGAAATATGTGACTCCGCCAGCTCTTGCGGTAGAATACATCGCAAGTGATCTTCCCGCAAACAACATATGAGTAGGCTTATGAACAGGGTAATAGGCTTTCAGAAACTCATAAATCGCTACTGGAGAATATTCCCCGTAAGAGAATTGATTGTACAACTCTTCCATGTTGACAGACAGCACCTCAAAACCTCCACCCGCAGGCGAAGCCCTGTGTTCGGCATAGGCCTGCAAAGGATTGTCGAATTGTGTGCTTGTGCGCTCAAGCAACTGATGCCCAACCAAAATATAGTTGGCAGGCTGAGCTAGGAAATTTCTGAACTTCACAGGTTCCAATGCGGCAACCGAAATGATGTTTTCCTCATTTTGCAGCCAAACCCTAGAGGAATCATTTGCCACCGCAGATCTAAACGAAAGGGTCTCTGCAGCAGTAGCTAACTGAACCTTCTCGGGATTTGCAGGATCTGAAATCTCCAAGGCTGAATAAGTACCCGAAAGCTGTGAAAGCTGAATCTGTTGATTTCCATCTGGGGAAATGAAAAGTTTCGAAGCAAAATCTCCTGAGCTCACGGTGTTTTGAAAGCTGATTTTGGCGAAAGCCACAGACACATTATCTACTGATTCGGATCCAGCCGATTCGATAGAAATCAGGATGCTTCCATCAGGATTGAAATCAGACATCTGCAATTCAAGTGATTGCTGAGGATATTCATATCCCGTAAAACTCAGCGTCGTAAGCAACCTCTGAGAGGCAGCAGTAGCTCCAGCATATATTTTGGTACTATGGGCATTGGCAGATCTACCTACTATACCTATTTCCAGTTTTCCGGAGCCGGAATTTCCCATTGCTCCCAATTGATCAAAGCTCAGCTGACGTGTTTTCCCTTTCGTGATGACTGCCGACATCCATCCCTGACCCAGATCAAACTTGGATAATCTAAAATCAAAGGAGTAGCCGATACCCAAGGAATACTGCTCGCCAAGTGCCAGTAATTCTTCGGAAGAATAGCTATTCGCTTGAGGTAAGTTAGTCTCGGGCGCAGTTCGGAGATTCATCCGTTTTCCACTTTGCCCTGCTGTGATGGTAAGGAAAAATGCAGTGGTATCGGATGTAGTATTGAAATAAGGATTGGGGATCTGGTCAAAATCAGGGTAAAGTAATTTATCCAGCGTACCATCATTTCTCATTCCAAAGAAATCTATGTAATCGCCAGTGTCGAATCTCCCGTCATTTTCTCCTTCAATATGAATTGCGACCTCTTCCCCTCGATGATACATCCTGATATTTCTTGGATCTAGGCTGCTTAAATTGATCCCAGAATTGCTAAGGGAGGTTGCAGAAACCCGGTGAATGCCATCAGTGGCTGTAGGGATTTTGTAGTAGGTTTGGTCATAATTGTACCAAACGGGCTGCTGCGCTAGAGCCAGATTGGAAAGCATGAGGAATGCCAGAAAAACGATGAGTAGTCTTTTTATCATTTGTCTGTCCAGCTTTTAAATTTCCTAAAATCAGGATCCAATTTATCCAAACTCACTTTTACACTAAATACATGGGAATAGGGAGTTTCGGACACATTTCCAATATCTGAAAGGGCGTAATCAATCTGAAAACGTTCGCTAATAAAAACTCCAATCCCCATACTTGGCTGCATATTCAAGCTTTCTTTTCCGTCAAAATCTTTGATGTATTGGAAATTTCCGATGCCAGCACGGAGGAAGGCCATATTCTGAAAACCTGCTTCCAATCCAAATCGCGGATCAACACTCAAAAAAGAACTGCTGATCAGCGTATTTCTCGCTCCATCGAAGGTCATATCTAGATCCAAAGTCGTCAGCAAGCTAAACTGCTTTCCGATCTGAAAAGTATAAGCTACACTCGAAATCGCTCGTGGCAAGGTCAACTCAACCGAATTGACAGGAATCTCATTATCGGTCTGCGCATATATCTCCCGAACCAAGTCGGCATCATGTGACCAGGCATTGAAAGTAGTTGTGATATCACGTACCATCAATCCCAGTGTGAGATGATCTTTGATATAAATCCCTCCCACATCTAGTCCAAAACCCCAGGCCTGTGCAAATTTCCCCACATTTCTATGGATAACCTTAGCGTTCATGCCGACTTTGAAATTATCCGATAGATCTCTCGCATAGCTCAGTAGCAGGGCATAATCTGCCGCATTGAAGAACTGAATATTATTATAATTCAAAGCGCCATTGGCATCGTACAGAAATCGAGTATCCGGAATATCATCAACTCCAAATCGGATCAAGGAAACAGCAATCTGGCTTTGATCTTTGACTGGTGTGGTAAAGCCCAAGTAATCGTATTGTGCTACTCCAGCGAAATACTCCGAGTGCATCAAGCTAAATTCATATTTGTGCTGAACTCCCATCAGGGCTGCAGGATTCCAATATGCCGCGGTCACATCCCGGACAGCGGAAACTTGCGCTCTCCCCATCCCTAGCGCTCTTGCACCAACTCCTATATTCAGAAACTCATTGGAATATTTGGGAGCCAAATCTTGTGAAAACAGCTTTGCATGACCTGTCCAGCATGACAGCAGTAGTATTAAGTAAAAAAAATGCGCCCGACTTCTATATTTCACAGTCCAAAATAAATGATTTTATCAAAGCTATTTTAATTCAAACTACAATTCTTGATAATCAAGCAATTCCCTGTCCGCCATCGTACACAAATATGTTCATAATTTTAACATTTCATAAAAGTCCAGGTGAGCTGGATATTCTCAAATTATTTTTTTCTCCTCCAGACAAAATTTATAAATCAACGATTAAACAACCTTAAGCTAGTTTTTCACCTCACAATACTATACCTACTACCTGTTTATCGCAAGGAATTAGGTTATGCAAGGTAGCTTGGAAAAGATTGGTATAATTTTTCTTTAGCAAATGGGGACGGGAATAAGAATTCCCTGAAACATTGAAACAAAAATCACCTAACAAATGAATGTCGCCAACACACAGATTCAAATGCGCAAAGGACTCTTAGAGTTTTGCGTGTTGCATATCATTTCCAGAGGCGAGGTTTATACTTCAGATCTGATAGAAGAGCTGACCCAAGCTCAAATGATCGTAGTGGAAGGAACGCTTTATCCATTACTCAATCGCCTGAAGTCTGCCTCCTTGGTAGAATATCGCTGGGTAGAATCTGAATCGGGACCTCCGAGGAAATACTACTCAATTACAGAAGAAGGAAAGGCCTTTCTAGCCACACTTTCCAACACCTGGGATTCACTAGTCAATTCCACCCTTCTAATCACCTCCAAGAATTGATCATGAAATCGAGCATGCAACAGGCAACAGACGGAAAGATGATTATCGGTAATGCGAGATTCCATGTGGCCTTTGACAGAAAATTATAAACACATGAAAAAGACTATAAGTATTAACATCTCTGGGATTTTATTCCATATAGAAGAAGACGGTTACGATACGCTCCGCAAATATCTGGATGCGATCAACCTTCACTTTTCTTCATATAAAGACAATCATGAGATCATATCTGATATTGAAAATCGAATCGCTGAGATTTTTCTGAGCAATCTGAAAAACAATAAGCAGGTGATCACTGCCGAAAATGTCGATAAACTCATTGAGAAAATGGGGACCATCGCAGATTTTGCTTCGGTAGATGAGGAGAAAACTGAGTTTGATCAGGAAGAAGAAAATGCCTCAAACGATCAGGATTTCTACAAATATGTAACTCCTCCTGATGCTGGCAAAAAAGGTTACAAGAAACTTGTGCGCCTTGAAAACCGAAAAATCCTAGGAGGAGTTTGTGCAGGAATGGCGCATTACTTTTCCATAGATCCACTTTGGACCAGACTGATCGCTATCCTCTTGCTGTTTTCTGGCAACTTGCGATTCAACTTTGGATTCTTGGATATCTGGCCATTTGATGACTTCAGACTGAATCTTAGTTTTGGGATTTTTGCTGCTATAGCATACATCGTGCTTTGGATTATTTTGCCTGTTTCCTATGAAATAGAGGAAGATAAAAACATCAAAAAGCTCTATAGAAACCCTGATGACAAGGTAATCGGTGGTGTGGCCAGTGGATTGGCGGCCTATTTCGGTGTAGAAGTGATCTATACTCGCTTGGCCTTAGCCTTTTTGATTCTTGCTGGCGGCTCGGGATTCCTGATCTATCTGATTCTTTGGATTATCACCCCAGTAGCTAGCTCAATCACTGAGCGCATCCGTATGAAAGGTGGAGAAATCACCTTGGACAATATTGATTCTACCTTAAAGGAAAATATCAATCCCATCCCAAAAGCTCCGGAATCCAAAACGAGACAAATCCTTTTGACCCCATTTAGGGTTATCGGACAAGTAATAGAAGCGATAGGATCAGCTTTGGGTCCATTAGGAAGATTTATCCTGAATGTAATCCGCGTGATTTTTGGCCTGTTTGTCTTCTTTATCGGCCTAGGCTTGACCATTGCTCCGATGTTTAGCCTTGCAGTGTACTTGGGTGTATTCACCAACGATGATTACAGAGTTCTTATGGATAATTTCCCAGTAGAGTTATTCTCCAACCTGATCCCAATCTGGCTAGTGATAGGCGCTTCATTCCTGATGATTATCCCAGGGATCATCATCATTCTTCTTGGACTAAGTGTCTTGATGCAAAAGAATCTGATAGGAGCAAGATTTGGTTTCGTAGCACTGGGCCTATGGTTACTCTGTGTTGGCATCTGTGCATTCCAGATCCCGCTGATCGTAGCGCAGTTCAAAGAAGAAAACTGGCATAAGATAGAACAAAACGTTCCTGTCACCGATGGAATCATGATTCTAAGACTGAATCCTATAGGTGAAGAATCTACCTTCAACAATGTCAATCTGAAGCTCGAAGGCACTTCTGATAGCTTGGTCACCCTTCGTGAAGATTTCTTCTCAAGAGGCAAGACCAAGGCAGAAGCGATGAACAATGCCAAAATGATCACCTATAACTATACTGTATTGGATTCTATTATCACCTTTGACGAGGGATATGATGTATCTAATCTGAGTACTTTCCGGGATCAGAAACTGAATATATTCCTTGAGATTCCTTACGAGAAGCCGTTTATCATGGAGCGATCTCTGCTCGAAATTCTGAGAAACACCATCTATAGAAATGGCTTCAAATCAAGTGACCTATCTCAAAACACGATTTGGGCATTTAACCAGCAAGGATTGGTTTGCCTCACCTGCAAAGAAGAGGTAAAGTCTGATGAGGATGAAAATTCTTCAGGCGTCAATTTCGAAGTAGAAGAGCCAGACACTGGAGACTATAATCGAGATCAACTCGATAGTATCAGCAGAGCGAAATTTAATCAATCTAAAATCCCAGCAGATACCACCGCTGTAATTGACTAAGCTAAGGAGGCATCCAAATGGGTGCCTCTTTTTTTGTATCTTTTGCTATAAACTCAAGATAGCAATGGACGTAACTGTAAAATTCCTAGGTGCTGCCGGCACTGTGACAGGCTCCCGATATTTAATAGATCTGGGAGATTTTGAATTTCTAGTAGACTGTGGACTCTTTCAAGGTAGAAAAGAACTGCGACGAAGAAACTGGGACAAATTCCCTTTGCCTCCTACTGACATGGAAGCAATCGTGCTCACTCATGCACACATGGATCACATCGGCGCCCTTCCTAAACTGGTCAAGGATGGTTTTTCTGGTCCCATTTATTGTACAGCCGTTACTGCTGAATTAGCAAAAATATTGCTTTTGGACTCTGGAAAACTTCAGGAAGAAGAAGCTCATTACGCTAGAAAAAAGGGCTATTCCAGGCACGAAAATCCAGAACCACTCTATACCGTGGAAGATGCCGAAGCTGTTTTTCCACTTTTTGTACCTCAGGATTTCAAGAAGCCTTTTTCCATTCATCCTCAGGTAGAAATCACCTATTATTACGCTGGGCATATTCTCGGGGCAGCCATTACCAAGGTGGTTATCAAAGGCGATACTCAAACCAAGAAGCTTGTTTTCTCAGGTGACTTGGGAAGATATCATGATCCTTTACTATATCCCCCTACTTTGATTCCTGAAGCTGATGTGGTTTGGATAGAATCTACTTATGGAGATCGTGTTTCCACTTCTGTGAAACCGGAAGAAGAACTCGCAAAAGCTATCAATGATGTGTTTTCGCGGGATGGATTGGTGATTATTCCAGCATTTGCGGTAGGACGCACCCAGTTGGTGATGTACTATCTATATCAATTGGTGAGAAAAGGAAAAATCCCCAATGTGCCAATTTACCTCGATTCACCGATGGCGATCAATGTGTCTAAACTGTACAAAGAGTTTCATCAAGACCATCAGCTGATCGCAGTTTTGGATGATACAGACCAGCATCCTTTCCAGCATACTCAACTTCATTATTTCCGTAAGCAAGAGCAATCCCGGACGCTGAATGATCTCAAAGGCAAAGCCATTATCATTTCTGCCAGTGGCATGGCTACAGGCGGTCGTGTACTACATCATTTGTTCCATCACCTGCCGAATGAAAGAAATGGAGTTGTTTTCGTAGGCTATCAGGCAGATGGAACCCGTGGAAGAAGACTAGTAAACGGTGATACTGAAGTAAGAATCTACGGTCAGGAAGTACCCGTAAAAGCAAAAATCTATTCTGTGGATGGTTTATCTGCACATGCCGATCAAAATGAGTTGATGGAATGGGCTGAGGGATTTGGGGAAAAACCCAAACTTGCATTTATCATTCATGGGGAAGAAAAGAGTGCCTCGGTGCTCGCGCAGAAGCTTAAGGATGAATTAGGGTGGAACACAGTCATTCCAAATTATTTGGAATCATTTATGCTGTTTGAGGGAATTTGAAAAGCTGGTGTATTTATCCGGCGAATCTCCTCAAACCATTCTATCATGAACAAATTACTTAGAGTCCTTTTTATCGCAGCCTTTACGTTAATCCTATTTCAATGTGCCCAATACCAACCAGAAGGCCAAGGAGTAGTCGGTCTAGTGACTTGGCAGGAAGGAAATCAAATGCCAATGATTACTGAAGAAGCCAAAAAAGGAAAGAAAGACAAGAGAATAACTGTTGGAGATCCAATCAAAAGAACGGTGAGAGTCTATCCCCTCATCAAAATCTCTGATGTGACCTTAGAAAACGGTTTGTTTCAATCAGTGGCAGCTAAACCAATCACTGAAATCGAAACTGATGAAGACGGAAGATATTCTGTTAACTTAAGCCCTGGAAGATATTCCATCCTTACTGTGGAAGAAGACGGGCTTTTCGCTAATATTTTCGATGGCGAAGGAAATATCCAGCCTGTCACAGTGAAAGACGGTGAGTGGACTTTGTTGGATATTGTGGTGAATTATAAGGCGGCTTTCTAATTTGAGAAAATCGAGTACTAGGTAGGTCTCCACATGACAATAAATTTGATCAGACGGAGACCTTTTTTTATGAAAAAATTGGTTCTACCCTTATGTTAGTGGGAAATGTGCTTACCACAAAAGCAACAAAGAAAACCAAGGATATTCCTGATGAGGCCTATATAATTTCAGTTCTATGAAAATCTATGATTCTATGTGGTTAATTTTTTTTTCACCACATAGAATCATAGCAAAACATAGAAATATTCTCATTTCAGATTAAATCTCATTCGAAAGCTTTATGCCCTTTGTTCCTTTTGTGGTTCAAAATCTCTACTACAAAAGCAACAAAGAAAACCAAGGATATTCCTGTTGAGGCCTCATCACGGTTATGAATTGTTTCAATCCTTCGGGGTTTGTAAAGTAAAAGAATAGAGTTTGTAAAAAATGAAATGAAGTTAAATTGTACACTTGTATAAATCCGGATAACCCTATTCAAGAAACCAATTCATTAATCCTTACTTTCGATACAATATTAAGTCCCAGAAAACGTGATCTTATAATTCATTGTAAAGCCCTTATTTTAAGATGATTACGATTACACCATCCTTTAATCAGTTCATTAATCAAAAATTATTAACTTTTTTTCACTTAGCCACGCAACCATTTTTTCAATACGGGCATCTACCTAATTGAAAGCTATACCAAATGTTCAGCAGAGTCAATTTTTCAACCGAATCAAGATTAGTACAAGGATGCCTCAAAGGCGACCGACTGGCGCAGCGCCACTTGTACGATCAGTACTCGGGGAAATTCTTGGCCATCTGCATCCGATACCTCAAGGATCGGGAACATGCCGAAGATGTGATGATCGAAGGCTTTATGAAAATCTTCGAAAAACTTCCTCAGTTTCAGTCCAAAGGGAGTTTCGAAGGCTGGATGAAGCGGATCATCGTCACACAAGCTTTGATGACGCTTAGAAGCAACCGTCATCTTATGATGGAGATCAATATGGAAAATGATGCTGCATATCAGGATCATAACTACGAACTCAATCATATGGAAACCGATGATTTGATGAGAATGGTAGAAAGCCTCCCGGTAGGATATCGGACAGTTTTCAACCTCTACGCAATCGAAGGTTTCTCACACCAAGAAATCGCAGATCTCTTGGGGATTACCGAAAGCACTTCGAAGTCCCAGCTCAATCGGGCAAGGAATACTTTGAAGGAAAAAATTGCCAGTCAAACACCAAAAGAAAGGAGAATCAATGGCTAAGGAAAAAAATAATCTCGATCAGTTTTTCAAAGAGAAACTCGAAAACCATACAGAAAAACCAAGTGCACTTGCCTGGGAAAGACTTGAGTCTCAGCTTCCCCAAAAATCCAAATCCAACAAAGGGATATGGTGGGCAGCTGCAGCTTCTCTGACTATCCTATTCACCATAGGATACTTGGTACTGAAAGAAGGAAATATAGCTGTCGAACAGCCGATGCTAGCCGACAATTCTACAGAAGAGCTGATTGACACTCCTACTCCAACAGAAACAAACTCAGCTGAAGTAACTGAGGAATCACCAATAGAAACAGAAAATTCGCAGACACCTGAGGAATTAAATACTAAGCCAACTATTACCACTACTAAACCAGCTAATCCTTCTACAACTCAGAAATCAAAGTCAACAGCTCCTCAAAATCTAGTTGCGATGAATGAAGTAAAAGAAGAGCCAAAGCAAGAAGAACCAGTGCAGGTAATAGTTCCAACCTTAGAAATAGAAACACCAGAAATCACGCAGCCAGAACTTCCTGCATTGGAATTGGAAAAAGCAGTGGCAGAAGTAACTGAGCCAGCTCAAGAAGAGCCAGCCTATAAAGTGAAAATCTATTCTAGTGGACTCAAGGAAGAGCCTAAGGATAAAAACTTAATAGCCGGAATCGGCAAAACAGTCAATGAAGTGGAAGGATTACTTGGCAAAGTAGACCAGGGATTTGCAGACCTGCAGGATGCAAAAAACAATCTATTCGCGAGTATCACTTCCAAAAAAACCAGAGCTGAAGACTAATACTCACCAACTAGCATTAATCGAAACTTAAAATGAAGAAATACATCCTATTATTTTGCTTGATGGCACTTGTGCAGGTAGGCTATGCCAGTACCATGCTATCCATAGACCACAAAGTTCCTAGCGACAGTATTGTGGTAGAATTCGGGAAATCCGGAAGAATCGTCATCATGGTGGACAGCAAAGAAGATTTTGAGAAGCTGAAACTGATGAACATTAATCAGATCATCCGTGAGCTTGATCTGGAAGAAAATGAAGACACTGGGGAAAGCACTATCGTTGAGATCAAACGCAAAGATGGCTCATCAAAACAGATTGTGAAGGTGACAGAAGACGGAGCAGAAACAGAAGTCTATATCGGAGGCCTTAGATTGCTGGTGGATGAAACGGGAGAAAACACCAAAGTTCGCTTGGAACCAGGACTAAAAAGACGAAGTGATCCACCATTCAGAACCTACTTCAACATGGATCTGGGCGTAAACAACTACTTGGAAGATGGCAAGTTCCCTACCTCCGATGAACCATATGCAGTCAAAGGCTGGGGAAGCTGGAATGTAGGCCTAAACTTTATGGCTGCCCAGCGAATCTCCAAAGGTTTCTATTGGGACTTCGGCTTAGGTTTCCAGTTCTACAACTTCAAATTCGAAAATAGAGATTATCAGGCTGTAAGAGGTGATGACGCGATTGACTTTATCCAAAGGACTGATGTAGACGGATTTAAAAGCAAAATCTCAGCTTCCTATATCACAGCAATGACTATGTTGGAATTGGATTTCGGGAAGATGAAAGACAATGGTCGAAGAGGAGTTAGGCTTGCTGCTGGACCTTATGCTGGCTACAGATTGGGAGGTCAATCTAAATACGTATATCGTGAATTGGGAGGCTCAGGTCGACATAAAGACAAGCAAGACACAGGTCTTTATCTACAGAATTTCCGATATGGCATACGAGGTGAACTAGGAATCGGAAGAGTTAAATTCTTCACGACATATGACCTAAACGAATTATTCCAGGAAGGAAAAGGACCTGAGCTAAATCCAATCACATTCGGAATAGTACTTTAAGGGAATTCATCATCATGAGTTTAGTCAAATTGAGCGAAGTCGATAGTTATCGGGATCGAAATTGGCTTCGACTTGGCTCAGTCTGACATGTAAAAACAAATTTTTAGTCAAACCTTTTATTTCATGAAAACTACACTACTACCACTATTATTCCTTGTACTGAGTTTAAGCCAAGCTTTCGCTCAGAGCGAACCTGACACAGTTATTTACACCAAAAGTAAAATAATATCGGTCTTCGGAAACGACTGGACTTATAAGCAAAAAGAAGACGGAAAATGGCTCCTCACAGTTGAGGAAAACGATGAAGTAAAGATCAAAGACATTCAAAAGAGAAGTAAGTTTACCGTAGGATTAGATACAGAACTGGGAATCAATCAGGTTGCTCCCACCGATCAAATGCCCACTGTAAAACCCTGGGGATCTTGGTACTATGCCATCAATATTTTGGGGAAAACTAAAGTCTCCAAAAACTTCCAACTCTATTCCAGTATCGGAGTAAACTGGTACAATTTCAAACTTGAAGATAGAAGTCTAATAGCGGTAAAAACTCCAGATGGTATCGTCTGGGAGGAATTTACTGGACCTGGTACCGGAACAAAATCCAAAATATCTGCTTCCTACCTGAACTTCACTTTAGTCCCTACCCTACTAACCAATAACCAAAAACTCCGACTTGGCATGGGTGGCTATGCAGGAGTGAGAATTGGGGGCCGAGGAAAATATGTATATGACGATGAAAACGGTAAAAAGCAAAAGCAATTTGAAAAGTCCAATATGTACGTGGAAAACTTTCGCTATGGCCTGAGAGCAGAAATCGGAGTGAGTGATGTCACCTTATTCTTTAACTATGATTTAAACAACCTATTCCAAGAAAATTTGGGTCCAGAAGTTCAAGCGCTGAGCTTCGGAGTCACCATTAGATAAACAACTTAACTATGCAGAAATTCTTCAAATTATCGAGCCTGGCATTGGCCATGATGCTGATCACAGTGGTCAGCTTTGCACAAAAGGTATTGGTAGATGCCAATAAAAACTACTCCAACATCAAGGCTATCGAGGTAAGCGGCGGTTGGTTGGATGTTTCCTTCCAAGGAGGCTCAGCCGCTAATGTAACCGTGGAAGCCTATCTTGAATCAAATGATGAAAATCAGGACATCATTTTTGTAACTGTCGGCGATGTGCTGAAAATCTCACACGAGCGCAGTTCTAAAAACTCTTCTTGGGGAAATAACCGGAACAAAGGCTATATCAAAATCACCGGCCCAATGAATATTGACCTAGATATGAAAAACTCCTCGGGTAAAGTGGATGTCGATAAAGTAGTCGGAGATATGACTAACCTACGAGTATCTTCTGGTAAGATCTCTGCCACAAATATCTCTGGTGATTTGAAAATCAAAGCAAGTTCCGGTTCTTTATACGTAGACAAAATATCTGGAGATATCGACGCTGGAGTGACTTCAGGAAATGCTGATATCAGTAATATCGGTGGTGATGTGGATTACCAATCTACCAGTGGATCTCTTACTGCTGATCGTATAAAAGGGCAACTGAGTGTTTCACTGACTTCAGGTAGTGCCAAACTGAGCAATATAGGATCTTTGGGTTCTTTGAAATTCACCTCAGGAAATATCCGAGCTACCAATGCAGGATTAAGTGGTAACACAAATTTCAACGGTACTTCTGGAAACTTCAAAGTACAAACTCCTTCCAACTTGAAAGATTATAATTTCTCTCTAAAAGCATCCTCGGGAAACCTAAAAGTAGGCGGTATCAATACTGGCAAAAACCTAGAAATTGACAATGATGCTTCTGATTGGGTGAAAGGATCTATTTCCTCAGGAAATATCACAATCGAGAATTAATTAGCTATAATAAATCCGAAAAGGCCAATCCAGAATGGGTTGGCTTTTTTTATGCGAATATTTTACCCGTGAGTATTCTGATGTATTTGCAGTGTAGGGCTCAAGGAAGTATCCAGGGAGTTCAACCTTTTTCTAATGCCAGATTTCTTAAATAATAGGCTTACTCTTTTTCAAGCAAACTTTCTCCGTCAGATCTCAAATAGTTTCTTGGCTCTAAACTCTTGAATCTAATATCTTAAATCTAATCTCAATCTGGTCTCGACGCCAACCTTATAAGCTCAGCATCTTCTGCATTGAGCTTTAGCAAAGTCTTGATACGCTCAGGACTAGGTTTGCCTACAGAAAAGAAGAAAAGGGCTGTTGCGAAAATCACATTAAAGATGGCTGATCCAAAGAAAAGTAAGCCTACCGAACAAAGCAGCGCGACAGCGAAGAGCATAAAATAGCGCTCCCGAGTAGCTTTAGCATAGATTTTTAGCTTTACCAGCAAATCATCTGTTTGGAATACAGCCTTTACTCTTTTTCTAAAAAGCAGGTACTGCGCCAACAGTAGCCCCACTCCTGCTCCTGTTAGAATTTGCCCCAGAACTAAGGGTAATTCTGGCAAATTCCAGGTTACTTTTCCAGAGGATTGATATAGATAAATCATTCCGAAAATGGGAAGTACCAGCACCAAAAGAATCAAAATAAGTCGATCAAGGTTTTTATAAACCTTCCTGTATTCCTGAATTTCCAAAATGGGGGTTTTAGTAAAATTACCTGAATTACTCAATATTGATCTTTACATCATCAGTCAATGGATGTGATACGCAGCATAACACATAGCCTGCCTCAAGCTCATTAGGACTTAAGCCAGCATCCTCATCCATTTTCACCTTTCCGCTAAGTAACCTTCCTCTGCAGGCGGTACAAAGACCACTTTGACAAGAGTACGGCATATTCAAATCCTGTCCGAGCCCAGCTTCAAGAATAGTCTTGTCTGGAGCTACAGTGACTAAGGATTCATCACCTTCCAGAATCACTGTCACATCTCTGGTCATTAATTCACCGGTAATCCCGTGAGCGGCATCATCATGTGCCTTATCTGCGGCTGCAGAATAAAAGCTTTCACGATGCACTTTTTCACTCGGAACTCCCAATTCATCCAAGACGGTGACTACATTATCCATTATTCCTTCTGGACCACAGGCAAAATACTCTTTCTCAAAATCTGGCTCAGCTTCAGCTTTTTTAGCAAACTCAAGGATATTTTCCTTCGTCAATCTGCCTTTCATTCCAGTCCATTCAGTAGAAGGCTGACTCAGATTATGAATTACTTCAAGTCTATCTGTATTTTTCTCAACCAATGATTCGATTTCCTTTTTGAAAATGATTTGGTTTTCATTACGGCTACAATACAGCAAAGACACCTTCGAATTAGGCTCATTCACCAACACTGATTTCATAATTCCCATGATAGGCGTGATTCCGCTACCAGCAGCTACTAAGAAAAAATGCTTTTTGTTTTTGGAGTGAAAATCAGTGGTAAAGTTGCCCAGAGGCTTCAGTACATTGATGGTTTTTCCGGGGAAAACAAACTCATTTAAAAAATTAGAAAACTTCCCTTTAGGAACACGCTTTACAGATATTCCTGGAAAAGGATCTACATAAGGAGAGGTACATAAACTGTAAGATCTACGCTGTTCTTTACCTTCAAAATCCATCACTAGCGTCAGGAATTGACCTGGCTTATAATCAAGAAATGGTTCAGGCTGCTCAAAATACAATGTTACTGTATCTTCTGTCTCTCTTACTACCTCTCTCACTTTCAGTGGCAAAAACTGTGACTCTTTTACCTCTTCCTTCTTTTTCTTAAATATATTGAACATTCCTGATCTGAGCTTTTATCTGTTTAAACGGTTGCAAAATTAACCAGCAAAGCTAAATATTTCGGCATGATGCTGATTATTTGCAATTCTTAACCCAGATAATCTCTCGCTAGTTCGAATTAATTACATGTTATTTCCTGATTTAGCTAGCTGAAAGCCCATGTTTTGGCTTCAAAAAATTAACTTTACATCTTCCTAAAACCAAATTGAAAAGTGATGGAATTAAATGCATTGACTGCAGTAACCTCTGTAGATGGCCGCTATGCTGGCAAAACAGCTCCATTGAGAGCTTATTTTTCTGAATTTGCGCTGATCAAATACCGTGTTCATGTCGAAGTAGAATATTTCATCGCACTGTGCGAACTTCCATTGCCACAATTAAAGGACTTTGACAAAAGCCTATTTGAAAAACTTAGAGCAATTGTCTCAGAGTTTTCGATGGATGATGCCGACACCATCAAAGCCACCGAAAAAATCACCAATCACGACGTGAAGGCAGTGGAATATTTCCTAAAGGAGAAATTCGATGCATTGAAGCTGGAAGCTTATAAAGAATTTATACATTTTGGCTTGACCTCCCAAGACATCAATAATACCGCAACGCCATTGATGCTCAAGGAAGGCTTGCAGGAGGTTATTTTACCTCAATTAGCTGCAGTGATCAATAGACTTCAGGTTTTGGCAACAGAATGGAAAGATATTCCAATGCTGGCAAAAACTCATGGACAACCTGCATCACCTACCCGTTTGGGCAAAGAGATTGAAGTATTTGTAATTCGCCTTCAGAAGCAATTGATATTACTGAACCATATTCCATTCTCAGCAAAATTTGGTGGAGCCACAGGCAATATGAATGCCCATCATGTAGCATATCCTTCTTTTGAGTGGAATGAATTCGCATTCCAATTTGTGGGAGAATATCTGGGATTAGAAAGAAGTTACCCAACCACCCAGATTGAGCATTATGACAATCTTGCTGCTGTTTTTGATGGCTTAAAAAGAATTAATACCATTCTACTGGATCTTTCGAAGGATGTTTGGCAGTACGTAGCCATGAATTACTTCAAGCAAAAAATCAAAGCAGGAGAAATTGGATCTTCCGCGATGCCTCATAAAGTCAATCCAATTGATTTCGAGAATGCCGAAGGGAATTTGGGTATTGCCAATGCATTGCTTGAGCATTTGGCTGCAAAGCTTCCAGTTTCGAGATTGCAGCGTGATTTGACCGATAGTACTGTTCTTAGGATAATCGGAGTCCCTCTTGGGCATATGTTGATATCCTTTGAATCCTTACTAAAAGGTCTTGGCAAGTTGGAATTGAACGAAGCTGCTATCCATGCTGATTTGGAAGAAAATTGGGCAGTTGTTGCTGAAGCTATCCAAACTGTTTTGAGAAGAGAAGGTTTTCCAAAACCTTACGAAGCGCTAAAAGACCTGACTAGGACAAACACGAAGATCACTGAAAAATCTATCTCAGAATTCATCTCTAATCTTCCTATTTCTGATGAATTGAAGGCTGAGCTTAGCCTAATTTCACCATTCAATTATACTGGAATCTAATCAGTCAAGGATGTCAGTTCAACCTGGCAGCCAGAAGCAGTTATTTAAGGGCTTAAGATTTCAAGATTTGGAGACATTTCTTGAGGTTTTAAGCCCTCTTCTTTTTTAAACTTTTTTGACAAGTATTAAGAATTCAATGCTATGAACTGATAATCAATCAATAAGAATTGTACTATTCTAATAAAAATTCATTAATTTCCTTTTGTCAAACAGAAAAATGCACATCAAGTACAATTGCATGCATTTAACTATTTATCATTTTTAAACCAACAATAAGATGAAACCTAACAAAAACAACAATTCTACTACAGAAGCTCAAATTAAAAAGTCAGCGACAGAAACTGCCAAAAGCATTGCTGACCTAGGAAAAACCGAACTTGCAAGAAAGAAAAGAGTAGATCCAGAAATCCAATAATCAAAGGAAGTCTGGGATCAGACACAATACCGCCGTTCGTGTCTTCACGAACGGCTATTCGTATTCAATTTATTTCCTTTTTCAAAAAAATCTCAGCCATCATACAGCGAGCACTTCCACTCGCTCCGTCGTTCGTGTCTTCACGAATGACACTAATTTCCTCATTATTAAACAGCTGCTGAGCTCTGTCGTCGTTCGTGTCTCCAGGAAGGACAATACTTAAACGTCACATATTCACGCCGTAGTTCGTGTCCTCACGAATGACTACAATCCCCTCATTATTAAACAAATATTACACCGATATTTATGTCACCACGAATAGTAAAGCCCTATTCAATTATCAATATTTATAGATACCGTAAGTGAAGACACTCACGGCGGCGAATGATAATCACGGTGGCGGTTTAAACCTAATACTGTTGGCCCGAACGGCAACTCTTAATGTATCACATTTTAGTACCGTCGATAGAGGCTCACGCCGTCGTTCGTGTCTCCACAAACGGCAACCCTTAAGCTTTCGCATTTTGGTACCGCCGATATAGGCTTTTCGAATTGCAACAGCAAATTATAGCCTCTCTCCGATGTGAGTCAAAAAACCAAACCTATCAAAGTTTGTCTCATAAAAAGAATAGGAAGAATAAGCATAACTTACAGGGTCATTTGCCAACATCCATTTCTTTTGACATGGATTATTATGTACGTAATCTAGTTTTTGATAAACTAATTCTGGACTATACAACTCTACAGCTAATGAGTCTCTCTGCCAGAACTCGTGTGTTTTATTCGATTGATTTACCTTAAAGCTGCTCAGAAGATCCGGTGATTCGGAACTTAACTTTTTCAGAAAACTATGACTTGTATATTTTAAAAAACTAGCATGTGGCAGCTCTTTCCCATTCAGTTCCAAACTCTCTAAGATTAGGTGTATATGATTAGGCATAATCACAAATCCATAAACTTTCAAACAGCCTTGAGTAACTAGGTGCCTCAGACTAGACAGTAAAATTTCTTTAAAACCATCTTTTTCTAACAAAGGAATCCAATGTCGAATAGTTGCAGTAAAAAAGTAAACTCGATTCAATTCCATAAAAGTCTGGAGTTACGGGGCGCCAAAAAATTTTAAATGACCACAATTAAATTACATAAATATCTACATACTAGAACACTACGGACCACTTTAATTGAGCGTTAATCCTTCATGCGAAATTATTAAACAGTTGCTGTGCTCTGCCGTCGCTCTTTTCCCCGCTCAGTCGTTCGTGTCCTCACGAATGACAATACTTAAGTAGTCACATATTTACGCCGTCGTTCGTGTCTCCACGAATGACTACAACCCCCTCATTATTAAACAAATAATACACCGATGTTCATGTCACCACTAATAGCTAAATCAAACTAAGCTTATCATGACCTATACTATGCCGTGAGTGGAGACACTCACAGCGGCGAATGATACTCACGGCGGCGAATGATATTCACGGTGACGAATGATACTAATTTCCTCATTATTAAACAGCTGCTGTGCTCTGCCGTCGCTCTTTTCCCCGCTCAGTCGTTCGTGTCCTCACGAATGACAATACTTAAGTAGTCACATATTTACGCCGTCGTTCGTGTCTCCACGAATGACTACAACCCCCTCATTATTAAACAAATAATACACCGATGTTCATGTCACCACTAATAGCTAAATCAAACTAAGCTTATCATGACCTATACTATGCCGTGAGTGGAGACACTCACAGCGGCGAATGATACTCACGGCGGCGAATGATATTCACGGTGACGAATGATACTAATTTCCTCATTATTAAACAGCTGCTGAGCTCTGCCGTCGTTCGTGTCTCCAGGAATGACTACAACTCCCTCATTATTAAACAAATAATACACTGATGTTCATGCCACCACGAATAGCTAAATCAAAATGAGCTTATCATGAACTATACTATGCCGTGAGTGGAGACACTCACGGCGGCGAAGTATACACATGGCGACGAATGACACTCACGAACGGCTATTCCTATTCAATTTATTTCCTTTTTCAAAAAAATCTCAGCCATCATACAGCGAGCACTTCCACCACCCAGTTTCTCGATGGTAGGTATGGATGGACTTATGATGGTTGAATATTTTTCTATTACCTGTATCTGCCCAATATTCAAAGAATCAAGAGCAGTTTCTGACATCACTGTAAATTTCTCACCTCCATCATTCCCAACTTCAAGCATATTTCCTGCGAAGTTGAATTTTTGTTTTATAGTGATTGGCACCACTTTTTTTCCTGCCTGAGTCAAACGTTTTTGAACCGCTAGTTTTTCAGAAGCCTTCGTAATACTATCTAAGCAAATCACAGCCAAATCAGTCCCAATATGCATCATTACATTGGTATGGTAGATTGGACAAGTCACAGCTTGAATCTCCTGTATGGCATGAAAAGCAAGAACTTTATACCCAAGAAGCTTTCCTAAGTAATCAAGCGGGATAGGATGCGTACGATCAGAATAGCTTGCAAAAATTGTTTTAGACTCATGATCCATGACCATACTTCCTGTGCCTTCCAAGTATTGCTCATCGTCCTCAAAAAAGCTCAAATCAATAATTTCATCAACTCTATACCTTCGCCTCATCAAGTCTTCAATCAAATCTTTTCTCCGCTCCAATCTCCTGTTAGGAGAATACATAGGATACAAAATCAACTTACCATCGGGATGTGTGCTGAACCAATTATTAGGAAATACTGCATCGGGTTTGACAGGTACTGAAGAATCATCCTCCACTATCACATGGACTCCTTGGTCCCGGAGCATCGCCACAAAGCCATCAAACTCCAGGAGCGCCAGCCTATTGATTTCTTCCGTATCTCTACTATCTGATTCTTGATAAAAATTACTTTCGGCCGTTTCAGAATTAAACCCAAAATTGGCAGGACGAACCATCAGAATGGTTGAGGATCTTTGCATAAGAGCTATTTGGCAGAGTACTTATATAGTACGGGGTCCAAATTGAATCGTTTTTCACTAAGTGTGTAGAACACCTTGCCATCAGGTCTAAAGCCAATTGCTTCCCCCTGTGGCTCAACCGTATAAGGTATCAGAATTGGTTCTCTACCCATTGCTTGTGCCACAGATTCCCCCGATTTTCTCTTCCAATAATATATCGCTAAATAATTTTTCACTAGGATTTGCCTACCATCTGCTGAGATATCGGCTGCAGTAGCACTACTGAAAGGAAGTTTGATCAGTTCTTCCAACTCTGATTCCCCCTCACCAAATTTATCCGCTGGCAATCGATATAGGGTGTTGAGACTATCACGCTTAGAAACAATAAAGATATCTCCAGAAATAGGATCCACCATCAAAGATTCAGCATCTCTAGCCCCTCCAGGATATTTGAGCGTAGTTTTTTGCGGTAATGTTCTGCTACTAGGATAAATACCATCAGGCTCTGGAATTCTATAGATGACTATCTCCTCATAGGCAGCATTATTATCACCGATATCTCCTACATAGATATAAGTTTTACCATCATCGCCTGGACCAATGGCAATATCTTCCCAGTCTCTATTTCTGGTCCCTAGAAATTCAATTTTTCCAAGTTTGTTAGCCATGGAGTCTAATAAATAAACTGCTGCCTCCCCCCCACTATCATTATGAACATACATCACACCTGGCAGAACTCTGCTACAGGCTATCCCGGAAATCTCTTCTAAGCCACTATCTGTAATGGTGCCTATAGGAACTCCCTCACCAAAAATCAGGGCTGGCTCCACTTGAGCATTAACACAAGAAAACGAAAAAATTACAAGGATGAATGCTAAGCGTAGTTTCATATGACAGCTTTATATACATACTAAAAGTAAATAAAATACTGTACAGGTCTAGCATACAAGGAGTCTTGATTGGTTATTTTTACATAATTGGCCTTCTAACTTATCTGAAAATGGACCCTATACTTAAGAAAATGACTTGGAAAGAGGGAATGAATATTCAAATCTGGAACGCTCCTCCTGAATTAAAGGAATTGATTTCTTCTTGGAAAAAGAATGGATTGATCAATCCTGAAGCAAAGCCAGATTTCATGTTTGCCTTTGTACAGACCGAAGATGAGGTGAAACAGTACTTTTCTGAGATGCAAAAACTAGCTCCAAAAGATCAACAAATCTGGATGGCTTATCCAAAGGGCAGCTCAAAGCGATACAAGGCCAAAATCAATCGTGATTCTGGCTGGGCATATTTGGGAGAATTTGATTATGAAGGTGTACGGCAAATTGCCATAAATGAAGATTGGTCAGCACTTCGATTTCGGGACAAAAAGCACATTAAGACACTAACAAGGAAATTCAGCGTGAAAGATCAGAAGTAAAAAAAACTCCACTATTTCTAGCGGAGTTGAGTAAATCAATTTGAATTAAACGGTAAAAGGCAATTTGTAAATCCTTTTCCCATTCAACTGGTACATGGCATTCGCCAGCGCAGGAATAAATGGTGGAACAGGAGGCTCTCCTACTCCAGTAGGCTTAATCTGACTTTCTATAATGTGTACATGGATATTTTTCGGCGATGCAGGCATTCTAATAATCTTATAAGTATCAAAGTTATTTTGCTGAACCTGCCCCTTGTCAAAAGTGATTTTGGAAGTAGTCGCTAAACTGGTTGCAAATTGAGATCCACCTTCAAACTGAGATCTGATTCGATCTGTATTGACTGCCACGCCACAATCCACCACATAGTGCACATCTGAAATTATTGTCCCTCCATCAGCGCCTTTTTCCAGCATCACCACACAAGCCACATAAGTAAGAAAACTTTTGTGCGCAGCAAAGCCCATAATTTTCCCATTTGCCTTATTTGTAGCCCAATTTGATTTCTCCGAAACGGTGCGAATGACATTTTTCATCCTCCCCGTATTCCATGGATAATCTTCTATTTTTTCTCCATAGTTTCCATATTCTCCATCCACCATCTCGGATTGGAAAGTAATATCTCTATCCGCTCCCAATAGCTCGATAGCATTTTCCAAAGGATCCTTGCCTCTAGCTTCAGCGATTTCATCCATCATAGAATGTATGGCAAAAGCATGATGAATATTGGACACCGACCGAAGCCATCCTACACGTGTATTTCCTGTGGACTCATGGGATTCTATCCGAATATTGGGAACATCGAACGGGAAGTCAGTGCAACCTAGGCCCATTTCACCATCAGAAGGATGTACCTCCTCCTTGCTGCTCGTAGAGCCAATCGCAGGGAAAACTGTATGATGATTCCAGCCTGTTAGATTTCCAGCAGCATCCAAACTGGCTTTGATGCGCTGAGCGCTGTGCGAATGAAAAAAGTCAAAATGCAAATCATCCTCCCTAGTCCACTGCACCCTAACAGGAGCTTTTACAGCCTTTGAAAGCACCGCCGCTTCGACCACAAAATCAGGTTTGGATTTACGACCAAAACCACCTCCTAATAAGGTCACATTAACTTTGACATTGGCGACATCCGCTCCAATCGCTGCAGCTACTGCTCCTCTCGCCCATTGGGGATGCTGGCTTGGAGCCCACACCTCACAGGAGCCATCCTCTTTTACATCAGCAATTGCTGCTGGCGGCTCTATGGTAGCGTGCGCATAAAATGGTACTTCATATGTTCTCTCTATGGATTTGGAAGCTGATCTACTTGCTTTATCGAAATCCCCTCGTTCTCTTCTTATTTTCCCTTTGCTTTTGGTACTCTCAAGCATTGCTGCCTGCTGTTCGTCAGAATTATAGTTCTGATTTTCTCCCAAGTCCCATTCTATTTCCAAAGCCTCTCTGCCTTTGATCGCAGACCAAGTGCTCTCAGCAACAACAGCCACGCCTTCCAAAGCCTTATCTAATCCTGGAGGAAAACCTATTCCTTCTATTTTCACAACATGCAGAACTCCTGGTACTGCCAAAGCCTTCTCATCATTATATGAAATCACAGTAGCGCCGATTACTGGGCTACGTTTTACCACAGCAATTTTCATATTCGGCAAATCCACATCGGCACCAAACACTGCTTTACCGCTGACGATATCTTTCAAATCATAGATTGGCAGATCAGTTCCAATTAATTTGTAGCTAGAAAAATCCTTCAATTTCACCTGAGCTGGATCTGGTGCTGGAGCATCTTTTAATTTCCCAACCAAATCTCCAAAATTCACTTTCTTCCCTTTTCCAGAATGAATAACCATTCCATCCTGAGTAATGCATTCGGAAGCATCTACCTCCCAGTCTGCCGCAGCCGCAGCGATCAGCATGTATCTGGCAGTTGCGCCTGCTCTGAGCATGGGCTCATAAAACATTCTGATAGAAAAAGAACCATCGGTATTCTGATTTCCATATTTTTCTTCATCACCTTCGGCCTGAACAATCTTGATTTTAGACCAATCCGCACCTAGTTCATCAGCAACTATCTGTGGAAGGGACGTTCGAATACCAGTTCCCATCTCAGACCGATGCGCAACCAAAGTCACCTCATTGTCCGAATTGATATTGATGTAAACATTGGGTGCAAAAGTGACTGTTTCTCCTTTTGGACCTGAACATTGGAAACTCACTCCTAAAATCAGCCCTCCAGTAGCCAGAGAACCTAGTTTCAAAAAATCTCTTCGTGAAGCGACGAATATCTTACTCTGGTCTTCTCTTTTGCCTTTTTTGAGAAATGGAATATTTGGAAGCATGGGGATGTTGTTAGATTAGAAAAATTAAAGAGACTTGGAAGCCGTCACAATTGCTTCCTTGATACGATTATAGGTGCCACAGCGACAGAGATTGCCTTCCATTCCCTGTTCTATCTCTTCGTCCGTAGGATTCGGATTGGAGTTCAGGAGAGAGGCAGCATTCATGATCTGCCCAGATTGACAGTAGCCACACTGTGGGACGATATGCTGTATCCACGCCTTTTGGACAGGATGATCGCCATTTTCAGAAAGCCCTTCAATTGTGGTGATTTGACCATCCCCAACCTCAGAGATCGGAATAGAACAGGAACGAATAGCAACGCCATCCAGGTGAACAGTGCAGGCACCACAAAGAGATTGACCGCAGCCAAACTTAGTCCCTTTCATGCCCAACAGATCTCGGATCACCCACAAAAGTGGCATATCCGCCGCTGCATCTACTTCTTTGCTTCCGCCATTGACGGTCAGTGTATACTTAGCCATTTGTGTTTTTTTTATATCCTGTATAATTTATCTCTTTTTATTGAATGTTCAAGCTCCTATTAAATTCCATTTTTCCCGGTATGGTCTGAATAACAGCTGGTTCGCAGCATCATTATTCAAGAACTGCTCAGTTTTAGCATTCCAATTCAATTCCTCTTTTAGCTGAAAAGAAATAAGTGCCAGATGCATGGGCATGGTCATATTGCGTGCATACTCCAAATAGGATTCGGGTTGGGTTCTGGCTTTCACCGCATCAATGAAATTTTGCTGATGACCTGGAGAGCGAATGATCGTCTTAGGTATTTCTGGAATATCCTCCATGACTTTCCCGTCAATTCTGATTTCCCTGCTAGAATAATCACATAGCAATGTCCCCTTGCTACCTTCAAAGTATGCTCCAATAGATTTAGCCGCAGCTCCCGGCACACCTGGAGGAAAAGAGGTCCAATACAAGTCAAGATTTTTGAATTTAAAATCAGCATCAATCCACTTTGGCGTATCCCCAACACCCTCAGAAACCTCGCCATGCGCTTTTATACTTTTGAGGCCAGTTGGTTCTATAGACCACCAGACGATATCAGCGATATGACACCAGAAATCCTGAAAAACACCTCCAGAATATGCCATAAAGTATCGGTAGTTGAAATGACATTTTTCCGGCGCATATTCTGAAAAAGGCGCAGGACCAAGCCACATATCCCAGTTCAAGTTGGAAGGAGGAGTCTGATAGGTCAAGCTTGGAATAATAGGTGGTTCTCCAGATTTCCATAAACGCACCTTTTTGATCTTTCCCAACACACCTGATTTAATGATTTCGGCTACCCGATGGTAATTATCTCCAGCATGAATCTGGTTCCCAAGTTGAAAGACTTGCTTGGTTTCATTTTGCGCATCCAGCATTAGCCTCCCCTCACGCTGGGCATAAGAAAGCGGCTTTTCACTATAAACATCCTTCCCCGCCTGAAAAGCCAAAATGGTAATCTGTGCATGCCAGTGATCAGGTGTAGCGATGGTAACCGCGTCTATATCCTGCCTATCAAGTACATGACGGAAATCCGTATAGACCTGCGCTGTGGTATTTGAATGGATTTTTTTTAGCTGTAGCAAAGCCTCATTCGCACGATCTTCATCTACGTCACAGACTGCTACCACTTCCACCTCTGGTAGATTTGCAAACCAATTCAAATGGTTGAGTCCCATTCCTCCCATACCAATATGAGCAACACGAACACGGTCTAAGGGAGCGGCTCTCAGGCCTTGAAATGGCAAAAACTGTAAGCCTAAGGCCGATAAGGCAGAGTAACGGACAAAGTCACGTCTGTTGATAGGGTTTCGCATGAAAAGTAAGTTAGTGGGACAAATAATTTCTTAGATTTCAAGTTACACATCTTCCTGAGTTTTGAGAAATGTCTAGCTAAGAGGGCGGAGAAATACTTTTTTTAGAAAAATGGCAAAATTAAGTCTCTGATTTTGAATGCAAAAACGAGTAAGAGGGCAAAAACATGGAGTTTTTCATGACTGTAGTTTGGAATAAATAGAATAGCCTCCTACATTTGCATCACCAATTCGGAACAAGCTCCGAATGAAACACAAAATTCCTTCTTAGCTCATCCCGATAGCTATCGGGAGGTTAGATCGGAAAAACGACAAATTCCTTCTTAGCTCAGTTGGTTAGAGCATCTGACTGTTAATCAGAGGGTCCTTGGTTCGAGCCCAAGAGAAGGAGCAACAAAAGCCTCATTTCGTAAGATTTGAGGCTTTTTTGATTTTAGTTGCATTGATGGGATAGTGAATTCTTCAATCAGAAGTGGCTTTTTTGAGGTAAAAGGTTGCAAAAAAGGTGAACATTTTTTTTAGCATTTCAGAGCCATAAATCTTTCCTATCGTAGCTATTCGTGATTTGTTATCGCGAACCACCCTTTCGTAGGATTTGTAATCCTCAAAATAATCACCTCCTATTTGCAAGGCATGAAAGCTATTCATGACCAAAATCTCAATCGGTTAGCCTACCTTCTCTTCTCTCAACTTATCCAATTTTTTATCGAGATGGAATTTGAGATATTGCAAATACAAAAATGTTCAAGGGCTATTGATCAGCCCATTACTTTTATGTCAGAATTAAAGAAAATACTTGAGGTAAAATTCCAGATCGTAAATCCCAAAATCGAAAAGCTTACTGGCTATTTTAATGTCAATTATGCTGTTGAGGATGGTTTTGGCAAATACATCTTTAAAACATATCAGTTTGACCAAGATCTCTACGATACCCTAGAAGCTGAAAACGAGGCTTTACTTTATCTCAATCAAACAGAAAGCGGAAAATACCCAAGCCCTGTGCCTTCCCTGCAAGGTGAATCCATCTTTATAACCGAAATAGACAACCAACAGACGATATGTAGATTGCTTACATTTCTGGAGGGATCTTTCCTCGGAGATCAGAAACCAAGTCCTGAGTTATACCGATCTTTAGGTACTTTTTTGGGCACCTTGGATCGATCACTTCGTGACTTCAAGAGTTATACCCTCAAAGCAAGAAAATTGGATTGGGACATTCAATTTTTCCACCTAAATAAACCTCTAATTGAAGACATTGAAAATCCTCAAAACCGAAATTTAGTCAGGTATTTTTTTCTGCAATTCCAAGAGAATGTCACAGCTGTTCTACCTGAATTAAGGCATCAAGTCATCCACAACGATGCCAATGAGTGGAATATTTTAACCCAGAACGAGACTGTCTCGGGCATAATAGATTTCGGAGACCTCTCCTATTCCCCGCTGATCAATGAGGTAGCAATTGCGCTAACCTATATCTGCTATGACAAAGAAAAACCACTAAACTGGACAGCTGAATTCCTAAAAGCATATCATCAGGCTTATCCTATAGAGTCCAAGGAACTGGATGTTTTATATTATTTGATTGCAGCTCGGCTATGCATTTCAGTATGTCAGTCGGCCCATGCCCGAAAGGTAGATTCCGAGAATAACTATGCTACCATAAGCGAAAATTCGGCTTGGCAAATGCTTAAAAAATGGATAGCCATCAATCCACTTGGCGCTACAAACACATTCAAAAAAGCGCTGAACTTCCCGATTTCAGAGACTCCAAGCCTAGATTCACAAGTACTAAGAAGACAGACTTCCATCAGCCCATTGCTATCCATAAGCTACAAAACACCGCTTTCTGTAAGTGGAGCAGCTTTCCAATACATGTATGATTCGTCTGGCAATGCTATTTTGGATGCTTATAATAATATCCCTCACGTTGGGCATTCTCATCCTAAGGTGGTAGAAGCTGCACAGCGCCAAATGGCAAAACTCAACACCAATACGCGCTATCTCTATGATCAGCTACCAGAATACGCAGAAAAGCTCTTAGCCAAATTCCCAGCATCGCTTTCTAAAGTATATTTTGTGAATTCGGGAAGTGCAGCAAGTGATCTGGCAATGCGCTTGGCTTTTGCGCATACCAAAAACCCAAATGTACTCGTCATGGAGCATGGCTATCATGGAAATACGCAGATTTCCATAGATATCAGCGATTACAAATTCAACAACAAAAAGGGTTTTGGGCAAAAAAGCAATATTCTCAAAGCCCCGATTCCAGACACTTACTTAGGAAAGCATAAAACCAATGATGGTAGTGCAGGAAAGCTTTATGCAGAAGAAGCCATGCAGATCATGCATGATGCTGGTAAAACTGTGGGCGCATTTATCACTGAGCCGATTGTCGGCTGCGGTGGACAAGTTCCTTTGGCCGAAGGCTATCTACAAAATCTCTATCCAGCCATCAGAGCCCAAGGTGGAATCTGCATCAGCGATGAGGTTCAAACTGGATTTGGAAGAATGGGTGATTATTTCTGGGGTTACCAAGCTCAAGGAGTGGTGCCTGACATGGTTATCCTAGGCAAACCCATGGGGAATGGACATCCAATGGGAGCCGTCGTTTGTACCGAAGCTATTGCAGAATCTTTTAACCTAGGTGTGGAGTTCTTCAGCTCATTTGGCGGAAACCCGGTTTCCTGCGCCATCGGAACTTCAGTTTTGGAGGTGATAGAGGAGGAAGGTTTGCAGGAGAATGCAAAAGTCGTGGGTGATTATTACCTCGGTCTTTTCAGAGAATTGAAAGAAAAATATGACTGCATTGGCGATGTCCGAGGATCAGGACTTTTCCTCGGTGTGGAAATAGTGAAACCTGGAACCAGCCAAGCAGATACTGAATTGGCAGCCTACATCAAAAACGAAATGCGAAACCGTCAAATACTCATTAGCACCGACGGCCCTCATGACAATGTGCTGAAGACAAAACCCCCGCTCTGCTTTACCAAAGAGAATGCAGCAACCGTGGTAGAAAACATTGATTTGCTCCTAAAAAAAAGGCTGAAAGCCTGAGTTCTAAAAACCAAAACACTTATCTAAGTGCTTCTACTTCCCCTATTTCTATTTCGAGCGGATCACCCAAAACTTTCGCGCCAGTTGAAGTGATTTCAAAACCATCTTCCACTCGGATTCCCCCAAAGTCTCTGAAATTGGAAAGCGCCTTATAATCTATATAATCACTGTTTCGTTTCTCTCCCTCCCAGAGGTCGATCAGCTGTGGAATAAAGTATAACCCAGGTTCGATGGTAACCACAAAGCCTTTTTCAAGTTCTTTCCCTAATCTAAGCGACTTCAGACCAAATTGACTGCTTTTCAGAAGCTCATCAGTATAACCCACATATTGCTCACCCAAGTCTTCCATATCATGGACATCCAAGCCCATCATATGTCCTAGCCCACATTGGAAAAACAGTGCATGAGCTCCCTGCTGAACCGCATCATCCAAGTTCCCCTTCATTATTCCCAGATCTTTCAAACGCTCAGCTAATTTTCTACAGGCTGCAAGATGCACCTCCTTAAACCTGACTCCTGGTTTGATAAGCGCTACAGCAGTTTGATAAGCAGAGAATACGATCTGGTAGATATCCCGCTGGGAATCCGAAAATTTTGCTGATACGGGAATTGTCCTGGTAATATCGCCGGCATAATGCATCGCAGATTCAGCACCAAAATCACCCAAAAGCATTTTGCCATTCGTAAGTGTATTGGAATAATTATGATTATGTAGAATCTGCCCGTTAATCGTAATTATCGGTGGAAAAGAAACAGTTCCTCCTGCGGAAATCGCCTCATAGTTTACTAGGCCAAGGAGTTCGTATTCTTTCATCCCAGGCTTTGCTTCCCGCATCAGACGCTTATGCATTTTCACGCTCATGTTCACCGCATTGGTAATCTCAAGGATCTCCTCTTCAGATTTGATGGACCTTAAAGAGACTACTGCTTTGATGAATTGAACTGAAACAGCGGAGTTGATTTCCTGTGGAGATTTGCCTAAGTAAGCCTCTAGTTTCTGGAAGTTTTCAGGTCGGTAAGGCGGTAAAAAGTGGATCCTTTGACCAGAAATTGAGTCTAGGAATGTTGGAAGTTCAGCTTTTGATTTGGTTTTATTTACCCCAACAGTTTCTGCCAAGTCGGATAAGGCTGTATGTGATCCCTGCCAAATTATTTCTACTGTGGTCAAATCGTCGCCAAAAACCATATCCAGATCTTGATCTACATCAATCACGGCTGCCAGCCCTGGCATATCCAATCCGAAAAAATAAAGGAAAGTACTATCCTGTCTAAAAGGATACCAGTTGTCCTTGAAGTTCATGCTGCTTTCTTCATTTCCTAGAAAAAGCAAGAGCCCAGAACCCATTTTCCTTTTCAATTCCTTCCTTCGATTTATATAAGTTTCTTTCGAAAACACCTTCATTTCATCACTAGTTTAATAAAACACTAAGTTCTTGTTCTTTGCCAAATCTGAACTATAAAAGTACATTATGCCGTCCAACAATAGTAAGCTGCCGAAGCATAAAAGTAAGCTGCGCAATCAGATTGCTGATTCATAGACTTTTTGAATTCCACTTTTTAATTGATCCGCTGTTCGTGCTTTGTTATCGCGAACCACTATGGTAGGATTTGTAATCCGTAAAACATAGTAGCCCACAAATCATAATGCGCGATGACTTCCCTAAATCAGAAGGCGCGAACCCAACCTACCTTCGCATGATTCTAGGCTTTTACTTTGTATATATTCACTAATTACACCACCAATTTCCCCTTCTGGCAAATCAACTCTACCTTTGAAACTCACTTAGACTGATTCCCCTTGAAGCACCTTTCTATCTTCGCTATTATCCTTTTCCTTCTTGCCTCTTGCAGCGCTCCAGAACAAGTAGAAATCTCTCTTGTCCCCTATCCTGCTCATTTAGAAAGAGGAAACGGCCAATTTACCCTGAATGCTAACACACAGCTTCTTATTCAGGATCAGGGAGAATTTTCAGAAGAAATCTCATTTTTTCAATCCATGATGCAGCAGGCTATTGGCCAGAAACTCTCTGAGACAGCTGGAGAAAACATCATAGAAATTCGAAAAACAGAAGCCCCTGAGAACCCTGAGTCTTATCAGCTTAGTATTAAGGCTGACAAAATCATCTTGCAAGCTGGAAATGCAGAAGGTGTATTTTATGGGATGATCAGCCTGCGACAATTACTTCCTGAAAGCATGGAGTCCGGCGAGGTAAGTGAAGAGATAAATTTACCCGCCCTAGAGATCAAAGATCAGCCGGAGTACGAATGGCGCGCGATGCATCTGGATGTTTCCAGGCATTTCTTCTCTATGGACTACCTCCGTCGCTATGTGGATTTATTGTCTTTGTACAAGCTAAACAAGCTTCACCTGCACTTGACGGACGATCAAGGCTGGAGAATAGAAATCAAAGAATACCCTGAACTCACTGAGCTAGGCGGATGGAGGACATTCAACAGTCAGGATTCTATTTGTATAGACAAATCCAAAGAGGATCCAAGATTTGCCTTGGAACCAAAACACATAGAGATGCGAGATGGTACACCTTATTATGGTGGCTTTTATACGCAGGACGAACTCCGCGAATTTGTCAGCTATGCGCAATCCAAGCATGTAGAGATCATTCCAGAAATTGATATGCCTGGTCATATGATGGCTGCCATTGCGATTTACCCAGAACTTGCCTGCAATGGTGAAGCTGCTTGGGGCGATTTATTTTCCACTCCTCTCTGTCCTGTGAATGAGGAAGTTTACACTTTTGTGGAAAATGTTTTGACTGAAGTAATGGATATCTTCCCCTCCAAATACATCCATATCGGAGCGGATGAGGTGGAGAAAAAGACCTGGGAAGAATCAGCTGAGGCCCAAAAATTTATGAAGGAAAACGAAATGCAAAGTGTAGATGAACTGCAATCTTACTTTGTAAACAGAGTTTCAAACTTTCTTCAAGAAAATGGCAAAGAAGTAGTGGTCTGGGACGATGCAATGGCAGGTGGGATTGATCCCAACTTGAAAGTGATGTACTGGAGAAACTGGGTTGGGGCTGTGCCAGATAAAGCAGCTCTAAATGGCAATGAGGTGATATTGGCACCTGGAGATCCATTCTACTTCTCCACTCCCAATTCCAAGCTATTTGATATTTACAACAAACCTTTGCTAGGCTCAAAATTCCCTGAAGAATTGAGATATAAGATTAAGGGCTTGCAGGCCTGTCTCTGGACAGAAACGATTCCTTCCGAAGCCTTAGCTGATGCGATGCTTTTCCCCAATGTCTTGGCTTTGGCCGAAAGAGCTTGGTCAACAGACTCTGCGCAGGATTGGAATTCCTTCAAAACCCGTCTCAAAAATCAGCTACCACGTCTGGATCAGTTAGGGGTAAAATACGAGTACAATCCTACGACGAAACTTATTCCATTTATGCATGTGGATACGGATGAGCAGCAGATCGGGATCACTTTAGAAAGCGAAATCAGCCAGCCAACTATTTATTATACCACGGATGGCTCTCAGCCAACTTCGGAATCAAACCTGTATGAAGGCGAGTTTTACGTCAAGGGATCTGCTACTATCGTTGCAGCGGTTTTTCAGGATGGCAAAATCACCGAACCAATACTTACGAAGCAGGTGGACTATCACCAGGCAATTGGGAAACCCGTTCAGTATCAAAAATCCTGGAACAAATCCTATCCAGCAGGTGATGCCGGATCTATGACTGATGGCTACCGCGGTGGCGAATCCTATAATGACGGCATCTGGCAAGGCTTTACCAGCGATTTTGATGTGACTATAGATATGGAAAAGGAAACCACTTTAAATTCCTTCTCAGCGACCTTTATGCAGGCAGCCGGCCCAGGAGTCTTTATGCCAGACTATCTGGAAGTCTCTATCTCGGCAGATGGAGAAAACTTTGAGCCTATACTTCGAATCGAAAATGATATTCCAGCAAGCGAAAAGAAGAAAGTTTTCAAGGATTTCACAGGATCACTAGAAGGCAAGCAAGGCAGATACATCAAGGTCTTTGCACCGAATGTTCAAAAAGGATTTCTCTTTGTGGATGAGTTGGTGATTAATTAAGCATTTTTGAAAAGTGAAAAACCCACATCTTATTGCTTGGGACCGATCAAGGCCTAAGTAATCGAATATGATTTTCTATTATTAAAATTGTTTAGCAATGCTTCAATACAACCCTATATCAAAAAAGCTCTTCACGGAAAACGGAGAACTCATCAAAACTTTAAATTGCCCATATAGAATTGGATGGTCTTCATTGCCTTCCACTGAGGATTCGAAACATAGAACATGTAGCCAGTGTGAGCATAGCATTCTTGACACTGCCAAAGTAACTGAAAAAGAACTAGTCCAAACTATAAAAACCAAGCCCAATACCTGTTTGAAGGTTGATATCAATCAGGACAACCTAACAATAAGCCTAGCATGATAAACTTCAAAAAATTTTTAGCCATGGATGCCTTAACGGATACAGGGCTTCGTATAATTTATACTGGGAGAGATGAACAGCAAATCAATGATGCAGTTCAGTCTGGGTTTTATCCTTTGATGAAAAAAGTGACTCCCTCCCCCGAGATATTTACTAAATATTCCGTTTTTCAACATAAGGATACTGGTAAGGTTTTGGTGAGTGGTGACTTTCGCATACATCCTGATTCTAACTGGAAGCAAGTGATCCCATGAACAAACTATTACCCATACAATTTTGAAAGACCTTTTGCAGCCTATTTAATTCCAAAAGATATCACAATTGGAGAACGGGTATTTATTTGTGATTTGATCCAGGACATTATTGGTCAAGTGTGGAACCAAGGTAGTGCTTATCGCTTGGAGAGTGCAGAAGCTATCTGGAATGGTAAAGACTTTGAAATAGCATTTGATCCAAGCACAGAGGCCCAAATTACTTTAGGTTAAACAGCTTAGCAATTTTGGGTTTTTCATTGGAAGTTTGGACCAAACTAGAGAAATTCCATCTCGAACCATTATTGTAAGATTTGAAATCTGAAAAAAAATAAATCTAATGTGAATCAGTATCCTAATTCAACATTTAATGGAAAAGTACTAGATCTTTATATTTTTAATATAGAATTGAGTCAATGTGTACTTAGTACATCCAACTACAGTCTGAAAAGAAATTGAAGGGGTGGCCGAGTGTTAAAAAATTTAACCCCTAGTAAAAATCATCTCGGCCTAAAACATTAACCAACTTTTCGCTTGAATCCATCATCCTCGGCGATCCTGCGCATTTTTTCAGCTCGAGGCCCCAAAAGCCCATCCTGCCGAAGCATTTCCTCACGCTGCCTTTTTAAAGTCTCCATTCTAGTTTCTCCGATCATTTCTTCACTCATTAGAAGTTTTTCGAACAGAGTCTCTGATACTGCTGACTTGTAGATTATAAAATATGCCTCAAGTGCAAATACAAACACAAAGAATAGCCAAAAGATAAAGGCACTTTCCTTCGTGCTCATAGCGAATTCATGAAGATCAGTCACTTTAGACAACAGCGCATCACCTCTTTTACTCACCGCCTCTTCCGCATGAACTAAGGACTCATCTCTCAACTTACTCTGTTCCCTCTGATAGTCCTCATCTAGCACTCCCCATTTCTCTAAAGCTGCTGCTGCCTTTTCACCTTTTGCCGCCGCTACTTTACCCGAACCATATTTTCCAGTTCCATAAGACCCATCCATTTCTGCAATATGGGCATCGTCCAATGTTAGGTATCGCTGCTCTGCTTCTTGGCGTTCACTTGCAACTCGATCTAGTTCCTGTCTATGACTAGCGTAGTATTCGTCTGCAACATCCGTCTTTAACTTGACGGCCTTAGCTTCCCTATACTCTTCTAGATCCCCTGAGAAAACCACCAGGTCTATAGTCAAGGAGCCCAATATCGTCGAGACCAAAGCAAACGCCAGTCTAAATGCGACAAGGAATTTCCCACCTTTTACCTTTGGCGTAGCAATAAAGGAGCGGTCAACAAAGAATATCATGGTTCCCAATACTAAACCTGTAATGATCGATTTGAAAAGGGAAACTTCCAACACGTAGTGTGCTAAGTAAAACCCAGAGAAAGTCCATAGAAATACAGGAATTAACAAAAGGGTACCTAAAGTGACAATTTTTTGCCGCGAAACCGTAGTCTGCGTCTTGACAGCATCATAGCTGTAGCCGAATAGTTTTGAAAATAATTTAACAGTCATGGTTACTGGAATTTAGGTTTGTGAAATAATACTTTTTCTTCTAAGTGTAAGGCCATGCCTTTTCTAAAACCGGCTTTATAATACCGGACCGACTTCTCTATATATCCTTCACCTGTCACGGCTAGGTCTAATTGAAGTGACAATTCTCGTCTTTGTTTTACCAATAGATCGTGCTTAGTATGAACCAATTCATGTTGCTCTGGCATTGCTGCCTCAAATTCTGGCGTCAGGTACATCCCCATCATGGCGATCCGCTCTTCTATATCTTCTAAGGCTTTGTGAAATACCTCCTTAAATCTGGAAGCAATAATATCCACATGCATTTCCATTAAAGTGAGTTCGTGATCATCATACCCATCTCGCTTACCCATCCCGTAATAGTCTTCCGACTTGAGATCTTCTAAGATGCCTTTTGGAGCCTTTTTGATAGGAGTCTCTTGGGATGAGATTAGAAAGGATGGATCTCGCTCTTCCAGAAAGATAGATCTGTCAACCTGAGGCACAGTAGCCATCATTTGATCCGTTGAAGTAGTTTGCTCAACCATAGTGGGAGCTGTTTTGCTAAATAATTTGCTGAAGAATGTCATAATTGTGTCTTTTTAATAATTTCTTTAATTGGAATTGAATATTGTGAATGTCCCTGCTCGTGGCAGGTTCCGCATAGCGTAACTAATAATGCAGGATGGTATTCCCATGGCTTTAGCCACTCTCCGCTATGCTTGTATCTATGATACTGCCTATGATGAACCTGTAGCTGAGACTTGCTTGCGCAAAGTCTACATTGATGCCCATCTCTGTCTAGTACTGCCATTCTCAGGCGCTTCCATTGGTGGTCCTCTAAGGCCAGGTAGTAGGCTTGTTTATCCACTGTGATTGTATCAGTCATGTTTCCTTCGTGTTTAGTAGTTGAAATTTTGTTTAAAATGCCGGACTACTTCTTGAAAAAGTTTCCTCCGGACTTATGCTGGGTACTTGTTATCACTGTTCATAATTCACCTCCTTATTTTT
>NZ_QKZT01000002.1 GCF_003254055.1 Algoriphagus chordae | reverse complement strand
TAAGTCTTGACGGTATTCTTACTGATATCCAGCATACGGGCGATTGTCTTGACTCCCTTTCCCTGCCTGTTAAGTATGATCATTTGTTTTATCTGACTCATAGGTTTAGGTTTTCCAGCCATTGGATTATAGTTAGCGGTTATCGAAAATGTCCGCTAAAAAACCAAAACCATTGATCAGAGGGGTCAATATGCTCCGGAATCTCAACCGTGGGGGTCAACATGCTCCGGAATACCACCGAAAATCTATCCTAAAGGGGTCAACATGTGCCGGAATGTCAGTCGAATCCTGCCTGTAAAGGCACTTTCACTTCTTGAAAACATTCCGGATTGGAGGGGTCAGCATGCTCCGGAATATCCACGGATATTCTCAAGCCTGGACTCTCATCAAAATAATGTCAATCTCCGTCCGAGAAGAAAACGTATCCCTCCCAATCATTCCGATAGAGATTCATAATTTTATCAAATGGATCGCTCACTATCACCGAAAAATATAGCTCTCCTTACGGAGCTCGAAATTCTTAACTTTCGGATAGCGGCTAAGCTTGAAAGGATTGGATACTCAGATGGATGGGAGGAGCGAAAGAAGAAAGGTAATGAAATGAGGCTTCTAGTTATAGAAGCCATTCGTAATTTGGAGCTTAGGAGATTCTCCCGTGTTGGTGATGCTTTGCGTAAGTTGGAAGAGTTTGGACTGACTTTTATGAATAGGTGATTTTAGAATATAGATGTATGAGCCCCTTTCCACTTATCTCTTCTTTGCCTTAAGTTTTTTACCGATGTAATTCAATGCCTATTTCCGGTTTTGTCCAATTGTATGCACAAAGGTCAGTCGTCCTGTCAGTTTCAAAAAATTGGGGCTTTGAGCAGAATTTACTAAAAACGGGGTTTCCTACGGACTGCCTCCCAGTTTTTGAATTCTAATTTTTATTCACTCTCCAAGCCTTCCAAATAGACCTGCATAAATTTTAACTAAAACCAAAATACTATGGCATTCTCAAAAAAGTACATCGGAAAAGGCAAGCAAGTCGAAAACATGGATATTGTCGAAGTAAGTCTCAACATGGCTGAACTTCAAAACCACACCTTCGAATACGAAGGAGAAACCTACGTCAGGTTCAACGTCGCCAAACTCAATGAACCGGATCAGTACGGAAAAACTCACACAGTTTATGTTTCTGTCAAAGAGCCTGAATCTGAGGAATCTTAATTAAAAAGTCCTTCGGGGCTTTTTTTGATTTTTCGATTATTTGCTTAAGAATTGGGATACCCCTTGGTACATTAATTTCACTTGGTCTATATTGTATTCTTCATATTTTCCATGAGCAGCATTATTTCTTAAATCCAACCAACTCGTCACAGACTTTTGAATCAATTTATTGTAAACACCATTTTTTGCTAAATCATCATTCAGTCTACTTGCTTTTTTTGGAATCTGTTTTTCTTTGGATTCATCAAAAATTGGAATGGAGTTTTCTAAACATAAACTTCTTAAATGCTCCTCTAGCACAGAGCCAATCATAACTGCAGCTGGATCCTTATATTTTTCTTCTAATAGATACTCCGCCATTTCTAGAAAATCACAAAACACATCTGCTTCAACTAGTTTCTTAAATGAAATTAACCACCCGGATTCTATTTCTGTTTTTATTGCATTAAGAATTCCTATTGCTGATTCTATGTCGTAGTAAAAAGAACCCTTTGTTGCTGCTTTAAATTGTCGGTAATAGTCACTATCGGTTCCAAATACATTTGAAATGAATGAAAGTGACCCCGTCTTGAACTCAGAAAATAAAATTCTTGGGGCATACCTTTCATACCTTTCGCCAAGGTAGTTTTGGGTAATGTTTTGGCCTTTTACAAGTAGGAAGTTTATTTTTTCTAATAGTTTCTGATTGCTGTTTTCCATTTCGTTTTTATAAGCTATATATAATAGGGTGATTGTGCTTCAGTAGTTTACTATCGAGGTTTACAAATCTCCAAAATCATTTATATGCGTATTTTAAAATGAATCTTTTATTCCTAATTCAGTATAAACAAACTCAACGTATGATTCTCTTTTTTCATCAACTGTATTTACAGAATGATAATACTGATCAAATTTTTGGTGATATTTGTCTAAGTGTTCTATAGTCTTTTTCCTTTCAGAAAGCCGTCTCCTCTTCCGCATTAAAGAATAGATTTTGATAATTGATCTCTCGAAACTTGCAGTTCCACTTTGTAATACATCCATGTATTCAATTAGAAAGTCAAAATTTATAAATAGTACATCATTAATTTTCTTGAAGTCAGATCCATTTTTCAATTGGGTCTGAAACTCCTTATTCAGGTAATCTCCTACTCCAGGGAGATCAAAAGAATCATCAGTGTAAATTATAATTGGAATTATCTCAATTTTTGAAAGTATCAATCCATGATCTTGAATAATGGGGTTATCACCATTCGCAATTTTGTCTATAAATTTTCCGATTTGATTTACCCCTTTACCTTGGACAAAAAATTTATCAACTTCTTTTTCAATGACTATGTAGTCTCTTGATTGAATTGCATTACTTGACAACAAAGAGTCTTTAATTTCAAAAATAAAAACCCTGTTTTTCCTAATAATCAAAGCATCTGGAAAATTATTCTGAACTTTATATTCAAAATGAATTTTGTAGAAATTTTCTTTAAAAATGGTTTTGATAATCCTCCGAAATAAATTTTTTTCTATAAATAAGTCTCCAATCTTAGATTTGTATTCAATAAAATTCTTGTTTTTAGTATTTAATCTCTTGAAAAAATCAAAAATTACTCCATGGAATAATTTGTTAGTGAGATAGTTATAGTTTAAAACCATGAAAATATCATCTCCACTATTAAATAATGGGTTTTCGAGAATATAAAGATCCTTATCCTTACTTGATTTGTATTTATCTATATTAAACTCAAAGTTTGAAAAGAATTTTATGCCAAAGGGGTCAGTTTTAATGAAAAATTGATCTTTTTTAGTAACAGCTTCCATTATGAATTGCATTAATATTTGTAAAAAATGTGTATGATTAGATACTTCATAATGTTCTAAGTATTTTTTATAATTCTCCGTCCATTCTTCACTTTTTTTAAAAAAATCTAATATTAGAATCCCTTTGAAGAATGCGGTTAAAGGATTTAATTCAATATTGTGGTGAATCTGTCCAATATAAATTGGCCAATTATTTTTTCTAAAAAAATCGTTTTGATCTTTGGATTCCAATGAGATTGAAAAGCCATAATTCAATTTATCTGCTTGGATTAAATAGTTTTTGAAAATCAATAGGTCATTAGTGATATCAGAGTCATTATATTCGAAATCTTTACAATTCTCAAGGCAATACTTTAAAAAAGCATTTAAATAAAGAGATAGAAATATTTGTCCACCTCCATTTAAGTAATTCCTAGCATTATTTATCAATAGGCTTTTAACCTGAATATTTTGCCTCCGAATTAGGAAGTCGAGAAGTGCTGCTTGAATGTGATTTTCATTTTGTCTAAGATATAACATGGAACCTATACGCGAACAAACTCCTATAGCAAGTCTTAGTGGTATCTTTTTTAAAAAGTCAGATTCAGAAAAGGGTTCATTACCAAAAATGCCTTTATAACCTATGTATACTTTATGAGGCATAAAAAAAATATTTAAATATGTTTTAAGACAAAATTGTTCGAATTATTTAAAATTAAAGTTGCATAGGTTTAAATTCAGATCAGTTCGGAAAAAGCCATACAGTTTATGTCTCTGTCAATGAACCTGATTCTGAAGAATTTTGATTTGAAAGCCCTTCGGGGCTTTTTTTATACCACATTACTTTACCAAAATAAGATTCAACTTTCTGAAGTGTCACACTTCTTGGACGCTTATTAGTATATCGAGTAAATCTTTGGGAGTAAATTCTTCATACTCTTGAATTACTTTTTTAATAATAGCATTTTTAAGCTCATTCTCTTTATTTTTCTTAATTGAATTAAGCTTTGGGATTTCTTTCAAATATTTGGCTTCTAAATCGTGGCCATTTAATTCAGTGAAATTCTTAGGTAATAAAAGCCTCTTTCCTGATATGGTCGAATATTCAATCCTCTCCGACAGGTCTACCGTCGAATCGAAATTCAACATCCTAATCATGCTATCTATAATTACTTGAATGGAAGGTTCATCTAAATTAAATAGCATGTGAAGCTTAAAATCTTCTTGCAGACCAAATTCCTTAGGATCCTGAAACTTTTCAACTAGGACAAGTATTGCCACCAAAAGTGGATCTAAAATATAGCTTTCGATACTGTATCTGCTCTGCCATCCTAGTACCTTTACAAACTTACAATCAGGTAATTGTTTTTCCAGATCCCAGTCAATAATCCCCCAAATAAATTTATTTCCCCCATTCCTCAAAAGTTTTGTGATTTCGATAACTTGAGTACAGTTCGAAATAGGCTGCCCATTTTTATCTTTTTGAGCATCTCCTGAGGCAATGAAATTGAGAGAAATCTCAGGATGCAATTTATTTCTAAAAATCTTGTAAATGGCTTCATAATATTCAACATCAAACTTGCTCTCAACAAATATTTGCCTCCTATTCTCATAATTAACGCTGAATGAGGGGACACCATGAGTCAATTCCTTTAATGCTGCATCCTTGCTACTCATTATTAGTTTTGGGTCTCCTTCAGCTTTCATGACATAAAGAGAATCTTCACAAGGGGCGAATGCAACTGTAGAAGGAGAATGGGTGCATAGAATTATCTTTAGTCCCAACTGTTGATGGAATAAAGTGTACAAGACATCAACTAATCTTTGACTCATAAATGGATGGAGGGAAGAGTCAATTTCATCTAGTAATAATATACTGGCAACAAGCCTTTTTTTAAACTTCAATTTATACACATAAAAAGTTAATGCCAGTAGTGTTCGTTCTCCTGATGATAATGAATTAATATCAGTACTGTATCCCTTTTTTTTGTTGAAAAGTTGAATATGGATGTTATGAGAATTAAAGTCTATCCCGATTTGATCTGGTATTTGGCTTGCTTTAAATACATATCCGTTACAATCGTAAACGCGAAGTGCTTCATTAAGCATTGATACTGGAGATTCACCATTAGCCTTTATAAATTGATCATCATCAAGAAATGAAACAGATGGATCATCTTTAGCTTTCAAATACCTATTGAAATCATTCTGTTTTTTTGTTATTTGATATTGCTTTTCTTCAAGGGATAATTGGTATAAATCTAGAAATCCACTTTCTGAGGGGAGAGGTGAGAAAATACCATTTTTACCAGATAATCCTTTTAGCATTTTCAAAGAATTAGTAGGCATTTTTTCATTCAAAAAATTCTCCAAATCTGCAAATACTTCCAAGCCTTCCCTTCTAAAATTCAATAAACTATGTTCATTTATTGCTACAAAAGAATTAGGGGAGTCTTGAATAGACATTATTAAGTTAATAAAGCCTTGAGAGAGATGTGTTTTTGCCGAATCATCCCAAATATTGAAATCAGGGTTGTTTTGACAGTATAAAAAGTAATTTTCTAAATCTTTTTCACTCCAATCAAGCAAACTTGAATTATAACCTACCTGCTTAAAAAATTGCAGAATTTGGCATTTGGGAATCAAGTTTTTTAACAATTCAAAGTCTGAAACTTTTGGTATCAATCCTGTGCTTTGAAAAACAGACTCGGCTTTTTTGGATAATTTCACAAAAGATCCATTTGGATCAGACGTAAAATCCTCTGTTTTTAATAAATCCTTATAAGATGATAGTTCTTCCTCTGACCAAATAAAATGATCGCTATTTTGAGCCCAATGCAAAAAATTGTCTTCAATTTGAGATAACCCTTGAGGTAAGACCTTATAGCCTTGAAGAATTTCATTTCTTTCTTTTGTTAGCCTTTGGCTTAATGCTGAGGATTTCTTGGCAAAGTTATCCTTAGAAGTGTTTTTGGATATACTTGTAGTTTGTTGTCTATTTCCAGTTGTCAAAGGAGGAACATCATAATTTAGGCTAAAGTCGAAATAGTTGTAATATATGATCTCATTTGAAGGAATATTTGATATCTCTACTGCTCCAGTTTCAATTGCTTGTAAGAGATGGGTTTTTCCTGAACCATTTAATCCTGTTATGATACAAAAATCAGCGATCGAAATAGGCTCAAACTGTTTTATTGATCTATGTTCTTTTTTAAATACTAGTTCCATTAATTCTTTTAAAAATATTGTTTCTTTAAAATCCTCTCCTCCTCGCTGTCATACCGATACTTTACCACCTCTCCACTAATAATTAACCCGATTGCCTGTTCGATCACTTCGTAAGGGGCGATAAACCATTCCCTAGGCGTATATCTTTTGCCCTTTTCGTCAAATACGTCAATGTTCAGACAGCAAGAACCAAAGAAATTATGAATCAGCTGTTCGAATTTCTGGGTGTTCATATTATAGCATTTCCATCCAGCAATGTATTTCACGTCTGACATCAGGTAGGTTGGCTCCTTTGATGCATTTTTGATCCGGTCTTCTACCGCGATTTTTGAATAGCCGATCTTGAATAGGTTGTCTATTGATGCTATATCCGGATTGGAACTCAAAGATTTGAGCACATAGATAAAGCCTGATTCTTCGTCTTCTTCGGTAATCATTCCAAAGTTTTCCTGGAATGACTGGTTTATTTTTTCAAAATTCTCAGTGACTACCTTTCCATTGGCATAAAGAATCTTTTCTACCGACCGTTTAAGCATATTGGATTGGTTGCCATTTTCAAAAATACACCTTGTCCTTCCATCTTCACGTACTCTGGTACCATCGGCTCTGTAATGCTCTTTTTGGGAAATATTCACATGCTCCAATAGAAACAGAACTCCATTATGGACATAAAATGCACCCTCTTTCAGATTGTCCACTTTAAAATCTATCAGTTTCCTCTTGCCCTCTGCCAAATCCTTTTGCACTTCTTTGAAAAGCGGTTCGTAGGTAGCGAAATCTTTGCAGGGTTTCCTTTTGGCTACAAAATCGGCACTTACCCTTTCCTCCGGTTTAGGCGTATGTTTAAAATCAAAAAGTCCTGCATCGTCACCCAAAATATCCAGATCATCATTCAGAATATCACTGATGGATTTTATCTCCTGCTTTGGTTTCTTATGATATTTCCCGCTCGGTTCTTCTACTGCAAGAGTATCTTTCTTTTGTAGAAGACCATGGATATCTTCAGGCAGCAGCATTTCAACTTTAGTAGCATCTTCCCGAATACTTTTCAATCGGGAGTAAAGCTGGTATTCGGAGACATTGGAGATATTCGCTTCTGGGGCTTTTCCGTTTTTTGCAAAAAAGTCATTGATCTGATGAAAAGATGCAAGCAAACGATCATCAGGAGTACTTGTTGATGAAACTTTCTTTTTCTCTTCGATCAGATGAAACTCCTCATCATTGAAAATTTCATCCAAAGAAGAATACTTTTTACGATGCTGCATGCTTCCTTCTTTGTTCATTGATGTAAATGATCGCCTCTGCCATTCTTCTTTCCAATGGATCTCCAGAATTGATATTTGGCTTTTTGCCATACATGGCTATAAATTCCTTGATTTTAGGATAAAGAAGTAAAACCTCTTCTTCACTGATTGAAATTCGGGTTGCTTCTATCGTTTCCTGGATCACTTTCAGAACTTTGGTAGTCACAGATTTTGACAAGATCTCAAAAGCTTTCTGAAAAGGATTAACCTGATCAATCAGGTCGATATGAAGGTCATCTATATTCACAAATGTATTGGCCATTCGGATAAAGCGTTTGTCCCCGGTTTCTTTGACTTCACCGTTTTTAATCACAGAATCGACCACAACTTGCTGGCGAACTTCTTCTACTTCATCGGCCGAGAGGTCAGGGTATCTCACTTGGATGATCTTCGGGATTAGAACTTTATTGATTACCTCTGGATCTACATTCCCTGGCATAGCCTTGAGCATTTGATCATCCTGAAGAATTACCGCCTTCAGGTCATTTAAGTCCGATTCAATAATGTCTTTTACTCTTTTGGAGCTTGGTTCTTTCAGTCCACGTATTTTGAGTTCGCCTGGCTTTGCCTTATCCTCATCGGATAGTTTGGTTTTAAATTTCCAGTTGGGAGCCAAGACCTGCTCCATCAGGAGGGAAGCTGTAATGGCTTTCAGCATATTGTTGACGGATAATTTTACCTGATCATCCGCAGCATCTGGCTGGGCAATTAGATTAGTAAACTGTGCATGTGTTTTATTGCTACTGTCACGTGTGCATCGGCCTATAATCTGGATAATTTCAGTCAAGGACCCACGGTAACCAACAGTCAGGGCATGTTCGCAATAAGGCCAGTCAAATCCTTCTTTAGCCATACCCAAAGCAATGATCAAATCCATATCCTCCTCGTCTTTGCTCTTCCTCAGGTACTCTACGATTTTATCCCGCTCCCTGGAATTATCCTCTACCAAGTCAGCAACTTTCAGGATTTTGCCATCTGAGTGCCGTTTGATATAGATCACACCAATTTCTGCATCCTGCCTTATTACTTCTCCTATCGCATCCAAGATAAAATCAACCTCGTTGTGCTTGTCTTTGGTGGATTCACCCGAATTGACATTTGGGATATGAAGGATGGTCTTTTTGTCCGTGTCTAATACTTCCAGAATGGCTTCTGTATATCTGCCCTGATAAAAGTGGTAGCCAATTCCTAGGGATTTCAGGTAATTATATCCGTTCAGCTGCTCGTAATAGTTGTAGGTGACTTTTTCAAACTTAGCTTCATCTTCCGGAGGAAGTACCGGCACGCTATCACCCCGGAAATAGGAGCCGGTCATCGCAATAATGTGCGCCGAAGACTTTTGCATGATATTCCGAAGGATATCACCCAGACGATTATTGATATCCGCGGAAACATGGTGAAACTCATCTATTGCAAGGAGGCAATTGTCAAATACTTTTTCTTCCAATTCTTCTGATGCAAATCTCAGTGTGGCATGGGTACAGATCAAAAGCTTCTCTTCGTTTGCCATGAAATTGTGAAAAGCCTTGACTTTACTCATGCTCCCATCACTTCCGGGCATGCACAGATTATAGGCATCGTTTGGCTTCCAGTCTGCAAAAAATCCATGGGATTTTAGATCAGTATGTGCAAATGAACTCCCGATAGAACGTTCCGGTACAGCGACAATCACTTTTTTGATGCCTTGGTAGAAAAGTTTATCGAGACCCAAGAACATTAATGCCCTGGATTTCCCGGATGCAGGTGGAGCTTTCAGCAATAAGTATTGGGCATGTCTGGCCTCATATGCCCGGGCTTGCATATCGCGCATTCCCATAGGGTTAGTTTGGGTACTTTGGCCAGTCTGGTGATAATTTACTTCTACTATATTGGGCATTTCAAAAAGGTTAATGGTCTAAAGTTTGTCTAAAATCCGTCTAAATCGTCTAAATTTAAACCTATAAATATCTGGATATCAATAATATATATTTTGTTTTCGTCTAAAGTTTATCTAAATCCCGTCTAATTCATCTGAGCTAAATAATGAATTAGATGAACTTTTTGATCTATCAATACACTTTGTTTTTTTGTTGCCTATCACATAACTATCACATAAAATTAGGCTGATTATCAGTGTTTTAACTTATCAAAATGCTAAGGGATCACATGACCGTCACATAAGAATTCTACCTCATCACTTGCTAAACTTCAGTCCAATTCTCTGACTTTATTTTTATTTGTTTTTAAAGAAAAAAGAGAAAAAGTGGCTTGAATGAGTTCTAGGGCACTTCTTAAATAATTTATTTTCAGTTTATTTCTTTTTAGCCAAAGTCTTTTCAACAATTAAGGGAAATCCAAATATCAGCAATCCAGCCATGATTCTAATTTTTTATCACATAAGCTTCATATAAAATTCTATTGAATATCAGCGGCTTACTGTATGTTTATTCCCTATGATCACATAACGATCACATAAGATCTATGCCCAGAATGGGATATAGCTAGCATACTTTCTGGATTTGTTTTCTGGATCCTCTTCTTTTATCACTCCCTCAGCCAATGCGTCCCTTATAATTCTCGAAGCAATTGAATAATTATGATCCTCGATTTTGAAGCGATCCCTAAGACTTTGGTTTGTCATCTTTTCATTTGACACGTGTTTTAGGCAAGCATGCTGATAGCATGCCCTAATCTTTTCTTTCTTATCCAAATTGTTCAGAGATTTGTAGTGGTAAATGCTAACTCTAGTCCTGTTTTCTGCCACAATTACATTTATAGGAGGTAACTGATAGAGCTCATTATAGAAGATCACTTTATCTAATCCACTTCCTTTTTCTTCACAAAAGCCCATCCTACGCATCAGATCTGCTAGCTTTTCATTTCGGGAAAGATATGCATCGATAAAACGCTCAGGGGTAACCAATGGATTTCCAGGATTAGATATTTCTATGCGATCACTGAATACTTCAATCATAGGAAATCCTTTAACAGAGAAGTCCTGATGAATAAGGGCATTTGCAACTAGTTCCCGAATAGCTATTTCTGGATACATTCGAGTTTCAGTTCGCAAGGCTTTCCCTATTTCTTCATTTGCTGGAAGCTGACTGTTTACCCATTCCACCAAACCTTCAAAACCCAGTGCATATCCTTTTACTCCCATCTGTTCCCTCTCTGTTTCGACCTTATTCTTGCCTTTGTACACGATTGCTCTTACAGCCTTTCGCTCAGTACTTTCAAAATTTCTCAGTTGTTTGGCAAATAATAAAGCTCCCAATTTGGTAATAGCATAGGTCTTATGCTTTACTACTAATCCTTCCTCTATGAACTTTGCAATTACTCCATCTACACTGGAAGGATAGGGGAGTTTCATTAGGTCAAAATAAGTCTCGGCACTTAGAAAGTGAGTAATATCAGATACGCTGAGATTATCCATTGCAATTTCTTTTTCAAAAGGCTTACTTTCTTTCTTCCAAATTTTAGCTTGTTTTTCCGGGAAGTCATTTATTTTCCTGGTAATCGTGTTGATACGGATATATGCTTGGTGAAGAAATTCTACCGGCTGAGTTTTCGCTGCTGGGATGATATAGATGGATATATGGCGAGTGGCATCATAGTCAAATTCATGTACTTGGAAGTCAATCCTTGGATTTATCCGAGTAGCAAGCCAATGTTCTAGATCCTCATTTTTCTTTTTGTGGGATTTAGCTTTGAAGGTTGTTCCCTTGATGATGTGCGTATTATCTTCCACTCCAAAAACTAAATAGCCATAGGGTTGATTATGAATACATGCACCATTTGACAATGCAGATATTCGTTCCCCAATTTCTTCAGGAGAATGAAAGTTTAGCTTAAACTCCACCCATTCGCTCTCACGAGGAAGCTTTACTAAATCATTTAATGTTTCTTTAAGTTGAGTGTCTGTCATCATTTTTTCACTTTCCTTCCTTTTTTCTCTTTTTCAAAAAGGGAGTCCTTTACTTTCTCTTCTGCGATCATTTTCTCATAGAGTTTAAAGAGGTATTCCAATCGTTCTTCATCTGACTCAAACGGCCGACTGCGGTAGCATCGCTCAATAGCCAAGTCATTTTGACGATGTGCTTCACGCAATCCGGCTGGCATTTTATCAGGATCATATAGCTGTGCTAATGTTTTTTCAGAATGCCGCTCCCTTTCTTCCAAGATACGGAATACACACTGGGTGATTTCCTGTTTTCGTTGGTCGGAAATATAGGGAACAGGAAAGTTATTATATGATAATACAGGAGAATACCTTAAGTCCTTCTTAAAGTAGCCAGATGTAGCTCGAACCCACACAATGTTTAACCTAGAACTGAGTAATGAAAAAAGCCAAGGATCAAAGTCAAAAATAACTTGGGCCAAATTACTCACGATTTCCCCATTAGTTAAGAAGTCTATTGGTATATAGTCTCGCTTTTCAGCTGAAAGGCCTGGAATAATTAATGCCTGACCGCTCTTATGTCGAATTTCTCCAAATAAGTGTGAGGTATTTGCTAGTTTTCTAGTGGCTTCTCTTGTGCTTCCAGCTCGGTACTTGGCTACTTTATTTACGATTGACTTTATTAGATCAATTTCCAACGCCTTTTCAATGTCCTCATCTTTAAGCCATAAAGCATATCTTTTAAAAGAATAAAACAATTCTCTGGCACCAAGGATTTGTCTAAAATATACTTTTAAATGGCTAGGAAGCTGGATATACTCTTCATGATCAATAAAGAAATTCCCATCATCATTCGCCATGCTTCCATTGGTCATTTCAGGAATTTGTGAAAGGGGTCTAGACCTTTTTGTTACAATTGTTGTTGTTCCTGAAGTTAGATATGGGCTAATTTCTTGTGTTTGTATGATTTTTCCTGAAGAATATATTTTTTTGATGGAGCCGTTTTTTGCTGATATTCCAACTATCACCACAGCAACTCCTGCATTGCTTTTCGCACTATTTTTCCACATGAAAGAAGTGTGAGCAAAAATAATTTCAATGTTTTGTGAGAATATTAAGATCCAAAAATTTCCGACTTGCTCACCTTGACAAATTGAATTTGTGGAAACAAAAGCGGCTTTACATTTTGGAGTGTTTGAACAATATTTTGCTGCCAAAAAGAACCAAATCGATATATAGTCTAAATTTTTAAATCCATCTTGAGAATTAAAGACAAGCTGCATATCTAATTTGTGGTTCACCAATTGTTCTTTTTTTCCCAGATAGGGTGGATTGCCCAAAATATAAATCTCATCGCCTTCTTTCTTTGGACAAACTTTCTCCCATTTTAACCGGCAGGCATTTCCACAAACAATCTTACCTGCTTCCTTTAGTGGTAGAGTAGGGCTGGTTTTTCCGAATTCCCGATAAAATTCCACATTCATCTGATGCTCGGCCAGCCAGAGCGATAGTTGTGCAATCTCATGGGCGAAGTCATCGATCTCTACCCCGAAAAACTGGCTCAGCTGAATCCTGGAAAACAACTCTACTTGAAAAGATGCAGCCAGGCTAAGTTGAGCCTTAGGGATAAAGGAAAGTTGTTCGCTTTTACTGTTAAATCCAGCCGCAGCTTTTTGCAAGTCCTGAAGGTGATGGATAATCGCTATTTCCAGTCTTCGGAGTTCCTTGTAGGCAATGATCAGGAAGTTGCCACTGCCACAGGCCGGATCGAAGATTTTGATTTTACTCAGACGGTAGAGTAGTTCGTTGAGCTTTTTGGGATTGTGTTTTGCTTTTTCAAGCTCCTCCTTCAGTTCATCCAGAAAGAGTGGCTCGATGACTTTCATGATATTGGGCACAGAGGTATAGTGCGCCCCCAAGCTTCCTCTTTTTTCCGGATCGATAACACCCTGGAACATTGATCCGAAAATATCCGGATTGATATCCTTCCAGTTCATCTCCCCAGCGTCAATGATCAGTTGTCTCGATTTTCGGCTGAATTCAGGTACCTGAAAAGAATCTTTAAATAAGCCTCCATTGACATAAGGGAAGGCGTTTAAATAAGCGGGTAGATCTTTTCGACCTTTTGAAGCGGTATTCAAAACTTCAAATAGACTCTCCAGATAGGAACGAAGATCATGGCCATCTACAGCAGTGTGCGAGCTAATCGCATTTGTAAACTGCCCATCCTGAAAAATGTGGGTGTCTTCAGCAAAAAAACAAAAGAGAAGCCGGGTCAAAAAGACGTTGAGGGCATGAGAATCTTCCTCTGTTTTGACGGGATTGTCTTTTTTGATTTCGTCAAAAAGCTTTGCCATTCGCTCTGCAGCCTTGACATCAGCTGGATTCTCATTTCGGTGTTGGGCTTTTTCCATCCCAGCCCAAGGCAGAAAGAAATCAAAATGCTTCGGTAGCTCTGCCAGTTCTATATCCAGCTTTTCACCTGTTTTGGAATCTATAGCCAGAAAAAGCTCATAGTCTGTGACGATTACAAATCGCTCTTCATGCTTGATGGACTGGGCTAGCTCAGAAATAGTTAGATGCAAATCGGCAGAATACTCTTCTTGGAATCGAAGTTTCTTTTTCCAGGAAATTTCGCCTTCTGATTTCGACAAGTTGAGGTTTCCTTTCTGCAATCTGGTGATGGAAGCTTTGGGCAGGCCGTATGCCAATAGCAGATCGTAAATGAAAGTTTCTTTGGAAAAGGACTTGATCAGATTTTGAAGGTTGGATTCAATCTGGGCTATGTTCATTTAACTTAATTATTTGAGGCTACTCAAAAATTGCTGCAGCTTTTGGAAATTCCTAAGATACTAAGGTTTCCCCTGAATGCCACCACGAATAATGTAGAGTGAACTATAAAAACTGGTAGTGATATCAATAATGCTTCAAAATTACCTTTTTCACATCTGAAGCGGCCAATAGACTACCGCATAAACACCGCCTGCCCACAACCTTTCATTTATTCAGTTTCCAATTGGCCTTGATCACTCAAAAGCTGGGGTTGCACCATAATTAATTTCTAACTCCTAACCGTTATTATTATGGAAACGATCAAAACACAGTCCCAAGTCGCCGAAATCGAGCTAGTTTACAAGCCAAAAATTGATGTTCTGAAAGCACGAAAAGTGAGTAGTTCCAACTGTGCATACCAGATTTTCAAGGAAGTTTGGGGAGAGGATAAAATCCAGTTTATTGAATCCTTCAAAATCATCCTGTTGAACAGAGGTAATAGAGTTCTGGGAGTTGTAGAGATTTCAAACGGTGGAACTGCCGGAACGGTCGTTGATCCAAAGTTGGTTTTTGCAGCAGCGTTAAAGAGTAACTGCCAATCGATAATCCTTGGTCACAATCATCCTAGTGGAAATTTACTTCCAAGTTCCCAAGATGAGAGATTAACCAAGCGACTCGTTGAAGCAGGGAAGTTTTTGGATTTACCTGTCCTAGACCATATCATCGTAACCAGTGAAGGGTATTTCTCTTTTGCAGATGAAGGGAGGCTTTAGGCTCCCTTTTTTATCACCTAATCATTGTTGATATTTTTTAAGAAGGTAATCAAGGTTCTAATTTAGAGAAGCAAAAAAGGAATTAGGGAAGCACTTAGGAGTTGAACACGGCATGTTTTATACCATTAGATGTCAAGGGTTAGTTACCTTGATATAAGTAGTAAATTCTACACAGTAATCGGCTGAATTTTCAGGACAGATAAATCGTAATTCTGAAAAATCATCTGCTATCCAATAATAAATTTCCTGTGGCCCGTTGTCTGGTATAAGGGCATCTTTTGGTACAAAAGTTGGAAAGGGGGAATTGTCATCTACAAAAGAAGGATCATTGATGTTTCGTGAGAATCCTTTTGTTCGGGTCATAGTAATCTTATTTTCGTTTATCACATAAATCCCTTCCTCAATACCTCTATAGCCGATAAGTTCTTTTGTATCGAGTGTTCTAGCTGCCATTTCGCCAATATAAGTGCCATCTTCTTTAAATTCGAAAATGTGGTAGCCTTCATAAAGGCCATTCACATCAAAAATCTGTTCCCATCTTCCTTACTATTTTCTTGACATGAAAAGAAAATAGTAAGGAAGATTAAGCTTATTAAGATTCTGGCTTTCATATGATTTTTGTTTAAATGGGAAAATGGAAAATTGACTTTTAAAAATTCAAAATCTTTTTATAAAGGACGAAAAATTTCTTGTTTGTGCTACAGTAAATAGTTGAATTTTAAATCCCTATAGTAAATCGCTCTATCCATACCGCTACTCGCGCACCATTTTTCAAATGACTTCTTGCTGCGCTTTATTCCTGAAGAGATTTACTCTTCCCCACGGTCACAGTCTCACTTCATTTTCCTTGACCCATTCCCGACAGGTCTGGGAATGGGGTGGTCATTCAGATAGACAGTGACCTTTCCCCATTTCTCCGCATACAGCAATTTTTTTTCTCTCCATTCTTCCGCTGCAGTCAAATAGCTTTCAGCTCCACACAGCCACACATTCAATCCGCTTTAGTTACCCTGTTCCGTCAAGCCTGAAACAGAGGAAAGCCGCTCCTCGAATAAGTGACCCAATCCTCCTTTAGGGGGGCAAGCCATTTTTCGCTTTTCTAATCCTTCCGTCAGGGAGAGTTTTTCTTCCGAGTGGGTTGTCTGATCTGTTCTGGTTTTTTACTGGTGTTATACCGTCCAACCAAGCAAAGGTGAAAACCTGATTCTGGAATCGTCAAAAATCCGCTTTGCCCTTCCGCAAAATGACGGTTTCCTACGAACTGCCTCCGACATTTCACTTCAGGTTTTTGTCTTATCCAGCCCCAGCTTTTCCTGAAAATGCTTGTCGGTCGGTACCTCAACACCAGTGGATAAAAAAAATGTCACTACTCAGCCAAATATCCCCACTCTCCCAGAAAAACCAAGCTCTACTGACTCCAGGGAAAAGCTCTGGATTTGTCGGGTCGATGTTCCTTACATCCTTGGATATGATGGGGGATTCTTTGGGGCTAGCTGGCTCTTTTTCAACACTTAAAACAAAATTAAAATGACAGCTTGGGAAAACTTCAACAAACTAGCGGAAACCGTAACCAATGAAATCATCGAGGGTATCCAAAATGAAAACCTTACTTGGGAACAAGTTTGGGATCAGAAAAATGCCCCTAAAAACTTTGCTTCAGATCGTCCTTATTTGGGGTTCAATGCGCTTTGGTTAGCATGGGTGACTATATCCAAAAAATTCAGCCAATCCTATTTTCTAACTTTCAAACAAGCGAAACAGCTTGGAGGAAATATCAAAAAAGGCCAAAAAGGGACCAAAGTCGTATTCTGGAAGATCTCCAAATTCGTCAAAGGACAAACCAAAAATGAAGCTGGAGAAGACGAGGATCTCTATGGAAGAAAGTTCACTCCGTTTATCTGGACAGTTTTCAACATCGACCAAATTGAAGGAATCGAATTTTCCATAAATGAAAGCACTGAGAGAGTATTTAATCCAATTGAAACTTGTGAGCAGATTATTTCTGGATATTCCGATTGTCCTAAAATTGTTCATTATGGCGATGACGCATTTTACAGTCCATCTGCTGATTATATCAATATGCCGAATAAGGAATCATTTAAAGGGGACGAGCAGTACTATTCCGTTCTTTTTCATGAAATGCTGCATTCGACTGGACATGGTAGCCGTTTGGGTAGATTTTCAGAAAGACCGGCTTTGGTAGGCTACGGCTCTGTTGAATATTCGAAAGAAGAATTGATCGCGGAAATGGGAGCCAGTTTCCTGAATGCTTATGCTGGAATCAAAGATGCCAACTTCAAAAATTCGCTGGCTTACCTAAAAGGATGGATGAAGCCGTTGCAAGATGATCCAAAAATGCTGATCTACGCTGCTCAAAAAGCCCATCAAGCAGCTAATTATATTTTAGGAATTGAATCAGAAGGGGAGAAGTAATCTTCCTTTTTTTTATCAGAAAGTACTTTTGTAGTTTAAACAATGATTATTAAAAACCCTCAGATCTGAAACGATGGAATCCTTACTAGTTGTTTTTTTTTTTCTTGGGCTTGGATTCTTGCTATCATTAATTCAAAATGCTCATCTGAAAAATCCCTTTCTTTCAAGAGCGGGTTTTCGATTGGTTAGTTTTGCTTCATTCTGCTTTTTCCTTCTAGGATCTTTTGCTTCGCTGAAGTTCCTTTTTGAATTCTAGAGCTTGTTCAGTATTTCCCGGATCAGCCGCTCTTTGTCCAGCTCTTTTTTCTTTTCGAGCGCAAGCTAACGATGTAAATTATCCAAATTCCCCATGCCACAGCAAAAAGAGGAAATGGATTTTCGGCCCCTATGCTCCGTCATGGCAAAAAAGCTAATAAAAACTGTTCCTAAAAATTTTATTACTGGCCACATTGTCGTTTACTTCCAATTTTTTATTAGATGTACGAAGTCGGTCTTGCTTAATTTTCTAAGGGTTGTATCGCTGACAAGTTCGGAAATGTGTGATTTAAAATCCACGAAAATTCGGGCTTTTGCATAGTTCCAACTCTGTCTTCTATGCTTCCATTGGTAGTAAAATTGACCTTTAAATCTGGTCATAATCTCGTTTTTTTCTAATTCATGCATTTCTTCTTGCTGCGTAATTTCAAGTTCTCTTTCATCTTCTTCATTTTCTTTTTGCCACTTTATTTCATTTTGTAAACTATCAATACTTTGATTAACCTGTTTTATTTTATCTTTTCTGATTTTGAGTTTCGATAAACACTTTTTTAGTTCTACCTCTAGAAAATCAGTAAGTTGAACCTCCATATACCTTAGATTATTATTTTCTGCTTTCTCAAGTTGTTTTAATTCTAATGAGAGAGAGTTTATTGTTTGATGAATGTTTTCCAATACCTCGTTTAGATCAATAATTAGAATATAATTTTTATTACTTGAAATCTGCTCAAATTCTTCTTTAGAGTGAAACGGAAGAGTGAAGGGGAAGAGAGAGTCTTTTGTTTCTTTTTCGACTAAACGACATTTGCTAAAGGAAGAGGATGAAACTGCAGTGTGTGGTATGATTTTATAATGCTCAAAACCTGGTACTTCTGAGCCTGGGAAACTTTCTATTTTTTGCAGAGTCTTTTTACATTCTTGAATTTCAGTATTTATTAATTCTTTTTGAGAACGGATAGATAATATTGCTTCCTTCTCTTTGCATGAGAATTCATTTAAAATTCTACTAAATAGGTATTTTTGAGTTAAATAGCTGATTAAAGTTTTTTCAATATTGCTATTTAATTCGATAATTTCAGTTCGGAGTCTTTCTAGACTTGGGACTTCATATGATAGATTTGTATAATCTGATTTACAATCTTCAATTTTCTCTTTTAAATCTTTAATAATCTTACTGTCTTCCTTCTGATAATAGGAAAGTGAGGAATACTTGGATCGTTCTAATTCTAATAATTTACTTTTTACTATACTGAAATGCATAAAATTATCCTGAAATGGTTTTGCATTAATCAGCCAAATTATGTTTCCGTAAAAATCTTCTCTTTCTTCAATTGTTGAACTTGATATAGAGGAATTCTGAAGTTCTAACACAAGCCCATTTTTCGTTTTAACATCTGCAATATGTTTATTATTGCCTTTGTTCATTATTACTTCTTGCCAATCTTTTGGAAATTCATTTTTCCATGACCTGTGCCATTCCGATTCGTGCTCTTTCCATGGATCGCAATTTAATTCTGCGACATGCTTCCAATGATGTATAATAATGTTCCCACAATATGCCTTTACTGGATTGCCACATATTTGGCATTTTCCAGTTAATCCTTTGCGTGGAGAAATACGAAAGCCGAAACTGTCAAGTGCGATTAACAAAATCTTAAAATTTTAGATTGTAATTCGAATTAAGTAGTCCTTTGGATATGAGCAAATTATTAATTAGGATTTGACGGAAAATGTCAAGGAAGTGGTTTGGTGATTCATAAATCGTAGTCAGAATTCCGTTCTTTAACTGTGCTTTCTTTATTAATTAAGCACTATGAGTTTCGTACACCTCGTACTGCTCATACCCCTCGTACCGTACGAATTGTACGAGGCTGAGGAGGATTTAAATCCATTCAATTGAATTTGATCCTGGGACAGCATAAATGCCTTCAAATTAACAGGAAATTCAATGGTTCATTTTCATATTTTGTCTCTTCGGAAAAGAGGTTCGTTTTCTGATTTCACATCGAAAAGAAAAAAGATCATTCAAAAATCGTAAACATGTTTTGAGAGGTTTAAAATGATTGAATTCAAATAAATTTTAAAATTGAAAAAGCAATATGAACCTGTCCCCCTTTTTGTCCTCTTTTCACATAAATCACTGAAAATCTATGTGATTTTGTAGCACTTTTAATACTAATAAATTAGGTGATCGTTTTACGATCAACTTTTTGTGTTTTATGCCCTTTCTGTTGAGTCTTGTAAATTCAAATGGATTTAATTTGGTTTAAATTTTCCCCGTTTCTGCCCTCCTTTTTTTATTATTATTGCTAAGAACCCCAGTGTTTTTGCAATGCTGAAAAATCAGAAGGTTTGATTCGGTTTCTAACAAAATTTCCTTCACATAGTTCGAGCAGTTCGGTTTCCACTACTTCAATGAATTGCACAGGATCTTTTACTTGCTGCTTTCGGGCTGCTAATTTAACTTTTGCTGATGCTTCTGCTTTGCCCATGGTAGTTCTGATTATCTGGCACCACTTCTAGTATTTCTTCTCGGTATTTCATTCTGCCTTGATCAGCGTTTGCCCAACGCTAGACAGATGGTTGCAAAGTGTAGCGCAGGTCTTTTACAAGACCAAAGAAACACATCTTTAATAATTCTATGCTGTTTAGTCATAGATGTCAATCATTCCTTTATAATAGTTTGTTTTAGTGTCTGCCATGAATGAATGGGGCAGGGTTGTCTTACTTAAATCAAACTATATCTGCTAATAGGGAGGATCCATTATTTGTGAAAAGCTTTAAAAATCATAAAATATTCTGAAAAATCTTCATTAGTATTTTTTACTAAAAATAATTGTTTGAACTAATCTGTTTGACAATTGACTTTTTCTCAGAACTATTCACTTAAATTTTGTCTGAGTTCTAGAATTATGGCTAAACTTATAATTGCTTAAAAGTGAGTTTTTTAATAGTTTTTGGCCTATTCTTTTTAAATGTATACAGAAAAATGAGATTTGTGATACTTTCAAATCTGTTGTAATACAAATATAATTTTGTATAAATATATTTTTTCATATAAAAAATTCCGTGTATATGGTATTGTTTAGAATTTAAATTCTTTCATTATTTGCCCGAAATATCTCATCTAGATCTTATGTGGGCAAAAAAAATACTCAGACCATCTCTTCTTATCTCCTTCTTCTGTTTATTGGTAAGTTTTGCTACAATGGCTCAATTACCTAGTGATATTCAGACTCAAGTCAACAAAAACTTTCCCAAGCCCATTCAAAAGTCACCCAATGCTTCAGGTATTGAACGATATGGGAATTATGATGTCAATTTGTACACTGGAGTGCCCAATATCTCAATTCCCCTCTACACAGTTGAGTCCGGACCGATTAAACTTCCCATCTCTCTCAATTACCATTCCTCAGGTATTAAATACACCGATCAGGCAAGTTGGGCAGGTTTAGGATGGTCAGTAATTGCAGGGGGGCAGATTACTAGGCAAATTCAGAAAATGCCTGATAATCTTTATTTCTTAACAGGATCAAATGACTATATGGTAGATAATTACTGTATAGGTAACACGGTTACTGATAAATATAATTGGCTTTATAAGAAAAACAGTGCAAATGCAGGTGTAGATCGGGAGGCAGACATTTTTTCCTATAGTATGCCTGGAAAGAGTGGGAAGTTTTACCTGCGACAGAATGGACAGGCTCCCTACCTATTTCCGGAAGCTCCGATAAATTTAGCAGTAGGTGCCAGCCTCAGTTTTTTTGATATAACTGATGAAAATGGTGTCAGATATAGGTTCGGTAAAAATTCAGCCAATTTGAATTTTACTGAAAACACCACTACCACAGGAGCTGGTGGTAGTTCTGTATCAGGGATTACTGCATGGTATCTAGTTGAAGTATTTGCCCCTAATTCCGATGATAAGGTAGAAATCACATATCAGCCATTAGGAAATCAATCTTTGGTGGATATTGAACATAATGTGACTGTAATTGATCAATGTAATTCAACAAGTCCCTCTCTTCTTCCATGTAGGAGTGGAACTTATATCCAACAGGAGGTCAACACAAGTTCATTTTCAACTAGCCTAGGCATCGATGAAATCAGGTATAAGACAGGTAAAGTCAAGTTTATTATTAATACTTCGAAACGATCAGATCTTACCGGGTTGAATGCATTGGACCGGATTGAGATTTACAGTAAAATCGGCACGGAATACACTCTCATAAAATCCTACCAGTTAACAAAAAGCTATTTCAGCGGCGTATCGCGTCTTAAACTAGACGAATTAATTGAAAAAGATGGGGCTAATACAATTATAAACAAACAAAGCTTTAGCTATCATACCAACTCATTTTCTTGGGATCAAGCAACAAAAAGCAGACGAAGAGATTGGTTTGGTTTCTATAATGGAAAACCAAATTCAAGTCTGATTCCATTTCAGACAATACAATATCAACCGAATACAGCGACTGCGGTTTCAAACATTGATATTGGTGGTGGCAATCGTGAAAGTGATACCACTTACTTGAAAGAAGGTATGCTAAAAAGGATCACTCATCCCACGAAAGGATATACAGAGTTTTTTTATGAGCCCCACAAATATGTGGATGGTTCAGTGACCAAATATGGAGGTGGATTACGGATTAAGAGAATCACCAATACAACTGGATCCTCTGTTTATTCCAAAGAATATAAATATGGGGAAGGGGAGACCGGTACAGGTATCAAAAACTTCACACAAAGCTTGTTTTATTTTGCTACAGAATCCGAATCCAGGGCTACTTGCCAATCTGTTGGCTGTAGTCGTAGGGAAAGAGTCAGGATGTTTTATTCTAACTCGGCAATAGGAGCAGGTTACGATGATAGCCCCGTTGTCTACTTGAAGGTCAGTGAGTATGAGAATATAAATGGGACAAACGGTAAGATTCTTTACGAATTTGATAACAATACTCATATTCCTGACCTCTTTATGACAGTACCTTATTCCAATAAAACCCACCGCAATTCAAGCAGCTGGGAAAGGGGTAAGTTGACCAAAAAAACAGTTAAAAATGCAGCTGGTACGGATGTCTCCCAGACTGTTATCGCTTATACAAAATTGAAAAGCCAGAATATCGCAGTTAGCCAAGCAGTCATTCAGTTTATTGATGATGGATATATACCTCCTTTTAATTCTACCTGTATTGACGAAAATGGCACCTCTGTGGATCTCATGACTTATCAGATTAGAAAGCTTGAACAGCAAACGGGAGCATATGTGGAAAATTCACGAATAGAATCTATTATCAATCCAACCGGAGCGCTTACTACCACCACATTAAAGACTTACGATCCTACTTATCTACAGCTTACCCAAGAAGAAGTTTGGGTAAGTTCCAATCCAGAGGTTGTGGTAACCCGATATCGATACCCCTTTCAGGTTATCAACCCAGCCACAACTTACACTGGATATCCAAATATTCTTAAGCAACTCACATTGAGAAACATCCTGAAGCCTATAGAACAATATACATTGATCCAGAATCTGAACGGCACGAACGCCCAGGTAGTAGGAGGTCAGTTGACTTATTTCAAGGCTTCGGGAACTTATTATCTTCCTGATATTATGTATTTTCTTGAACTGGCTTCTCCTCTCGCGGTCGCCTCATTTACTCCGCTTACAATTTCCGGCTCTTCCGCTGTAACCCGGGATACCCGTTATCAGGCAAGGCTAATATTTTCCACATATGACACTCGTGGCAACATCACAGGCTTCAACCAATCCGATTCACAGTCAAATTCCTTTATCTGGGCATATGATGGAGCTTACCCCATTGCCGAAGTTAAAAATGCAACTGCTGCACAGATCGCCTATACTTCTTTTGAAACCAATGAAAAAGGAGGCTGGACCTACAGCGGACCGGAAACAGTGCTAAGATGGACTGAGGCCAGAACAGGAAGGAATGCTTACAATCTGTCAGGAGGGGCAATATCCAGAACTGTGACGGGAGCGTCCACGTCAAACAAATTTAAGCTGAGCTTTTGGGCCAAAGTCTCCACAGGGACCCAATCCTGGACTTTTTTGGGAGCTACTGAGACCCTAACCACTACTTGGAAACTAGTAGAACGCGATGTCACCTCAACTTCACTTTCTATCTCAGGCACGAATGTCCTCGTTGATGAAATAAGGATCCATCCACCTGGATCTGAAATGAATACCTATACCTATATCCCTGGGATTGGGCAATGGTCTCAACTGGACGCAAAGAATCATGCTGTGATTTATAACTACGATAGGTTGGGAAGGCTTGAAACAATCCTTAATAATGACGGGCATATTCTTTCGCACTACGAATACAATTTTATCAAATAAGATATGGGTACATATAAATACTTATTTTTCACAGGACTCTTTTTGGGAATGTTCCACCTAGGGGGAATGGCACAATCCAAAGATAGTTTGACTATTCAGGCTTTGACAGGGGTATGGATGATGGATGCGGATATGCAAATGGAGAAATCAGCTTTGGAGAGTAGAAATAGTGCTAATCCATTAAGGGAAGAGCATTTTAAAGGCCAGTTAGAAAGCATGCGGTCAAGAATATACATATTCCATGAAGGAGGAAAATTTGAATCTTCTTGGAATGATCATGGGAACACCCAATTAGTAAACGGTAATTGGATTCTAAATAATGAAGGGATATTGGAAATCGAACTGGATGAGAGGTTGTTGTTGTCATATTCAGTGATTCTGAATAAAAACGGACTACAGTTAATTCCAGCCAACCCTAAAGAAATAAGAAATCTTGGTCTTAAGCTTAAAAGAATTGAACCATGAAATTTCTATTTCTTTTCCCATTTATGTTGGTAATAGGGACTACTTTTTGCTTTTCCCAAGCCATTACCCATGTCGACCTGGTGGGTTCCAGTTCGGCATCAGCAGGTGTACAGACCAGCTATACTGTTAATTTTTACAGTGGTTCTAGTCAAGTGGCACCTCCTGGATCTGGCACCTACTTTTGGGATGTAAACGGGGCCACGGCTTCGGGTACAACTATAAGCTCCAACATTCTCACGTGGGCTTCTGCTGGTACTTATAGCCTATATTATGAATATTCGGATGTAAGCGGGACATATTATGATTATATGACTGTGAGCGTTACGGGAGGCACGGGAGATCCCTGTCCAATAGTGTTACCATCAGTCCCAGACATAACCCTGATCGCAGATGGAAATGATACACTCATGGCTAATCCTGCTCCACCAGGTTTTACATACCAGTGGTATGACAATAATCAAGTATTACTTCCATATACAACCCAAAGTCTTCCAGTATTAAATGTGACCTCCAGTAAAACATATTATATAGCTTATCGCTATACAGCAACTGGTTGTATAACCTCAAAGATGCCGGTAAGAATCAACCGCTATGCCGAAGACTTAAACTGGACTCGTGAATATGCAGCAAGAGATACCCTGACTGGGGACTATACATTGAGGAACTCTTCCCAAAAAGCTTCCTTTAAACAAACTACCTATCACGACGGATTAGGAAGAGTAAGCCAAAAAGTCGGGATTCAGGCTTCGGAAAATGGTTCTGATATTATAACGGCCTTTGGATATGATGCATTGGGAAGACAGTACAGGGATTACCTTCCATTTCCTAATAATACATCCTACCAAGGGTTGTATAGGTCCGCTGCGACCTCCCTTCATAGTTCTTATTACACTGCCCAATATTCAGATTCCCGTGGGTATGCAGATAAAACATATGAAGCTTCTCCATTAAATAGGATACTTAAGCAGGGAGTACCAGGAACGCCTTGGATAGGTCATGAAATTGAGCTTTTTGAAAATGTAAACATTGCCGCTGACTCAGTTAGGATATGGACAGTCAATTCATCAGGTTTACCTGTCAATGGTGGATTATTTGCAAATGGCTCTCTTTCCAAAATTGAAACCTATAATGAGCAGGATCAAAGAACTATTGAATACAAAGACAAGCTTGGTAGACTGATATTAAAGAAAGTCCAGATTGATACCGCGCCTACCTCTCACCATGATGGATGGCTATGTACGTATTATGTGTATGACCTGATGGGAAGGTTACGGGTAGTGATGCCACCTAAGACCATCAGTACATTAAGATCTTCCAACAACTGGGGAGGCTCTACCTGGGACTCTAACCGCTATGGCCTCTATTATCTCTACTCCTATGACTCCAGGGGTAGGCAGATCACCAAAAAACTTCCAGGTAAAGCTCCCGAAGAGATGGTTTATGACAAGCAGGATAGATTGGTGGCATCCCGTGATAGTCTTTTACTGGTTCAGGGAAAATGGCTTTTTGCCAAGTATGATGTGTTAGGTCGTGAAGTAATGACCGGTTTGGTTACTTATTCAGGGAACCGCGCAACTCTACAGGCCCTAGTTGATGGATTGGGGAATAATAATGCAGTGATCAATGCCACATCAGGCAAAACCGGAACGAGCAATGCAGGAGGATTTCCAAGGTCCACCGACGGCAATGGTGAGGGAGATGTACTGACCGTAAATTACTATGACAATTACACATTCAGAAAATCCGCACTCACTTATGTGAAACCTACGGGTTATCATGATTCCAGTACCAAGACCACGGGAATGTTAACCGGGACTTTAATAAAAAACCTGGGAAACAACACCCGATATGAAACAGCGATTTACTATGATTCGCAGGGACGGGTGGTCCAAACAATTTCTGATCACCATTTGGCGGGAACGGTACGGATTTCCAGTAAGTATGATTTTGAAAACAAACCCCTGGAGACGATCACCCAACACACTACGCCAAGTACCTATACCATTACCAAAGGTTACGTATACAATAATTCGGGTGCTCTAAGCCATATTACCCACAGAATCAATTCGGGTGGAGTAGTTACTTTGGCAACTCATACTTATAACCAATTGGGAGAACTCACCTCCAAAGCCTATCCAGCTGGAGGGGATGCCGTGACAAGTTTCACCTATAATATCAGGGGTTGGCTAAAGAAAATCAACGATCCTCAAGTCAGCAATGCCTCTTCAAAAGTTTTTGCGCAGGAACTGTTTTATGAATCGGGAGGAACTGGACAATATTGGAATGGAAATATTGCAAAAACAGAATGGAGAGGGCAGGACGACATCAAAAAAGTCTATAATTTCACTTACGATGCAGCCAATAGGCTTAAGACTGCTCAATATACAGTTCCCACAAATTCGGTACACAACGGGCGTTACAATCTAGGCTATATCAATTACGACGCGAATGGTAATATCACCACCATGCAGCGGGTGAATCAGCAAACTGCCTCTATTTGGGCATTGGTGGATAATTTATCTTATACTTATTTGTCAAACAGCAATAAGCTAATTCAGGTAGGTGAAAGCCAGGGCACCAACACCTATCTGTCAAAGGATTTTAAAGGCACGAGTAGCGAGAATTACTTATACGACCGAAACGGAAACCTCACGAAAAACCTGGACAAGGATATCACATCCATCACCTACAACCATTTAAATCTTCCGGTCACGATCACTTTCTCGGGAACCAATAAGAAAATTGATTATTGGTATAATGCCCGAGGGGTAAAACTACGTCAGGTCAATACGGATGGGGCAACTGTAAAGACATTCGATTATCTGGGAGAACTAGTATTCGAAAACAATGCGATTTCTTATATTCTCCATGAGGAAGGAAGGGCCGCCTACGAAAACTCAGCGTTCCAATATGAATTCTTTGTGAAAGACCATCTTGGAAATGTGAGACAGGTGATACGTGCGCCAATATCCGGAGCAAGAATAGCCACCATGGAACCTGAGAATGAAGAGGAAGAAGAGAAATACTTTAAGAATATCAAAGAATCCCGTCAAGGTGCCGGAGAGCACAATAAAACACCGGGCGGCTATGCCACAGCCTGGCTGAATGCTGGAAGGAATAGGATTTTGGGACCTTCCCGTTCCCAGGAAGTGCAACAAGGGGACAGTGTGGAACTTGGGGTATTTGGGAAATATGTTGATCCCAAGAAAATCAGACTTTCTCCGGCAAGTTTTGTTCGCTCGGGAATGGATAAAAAAATGATCCAACAGCTTACAGAATATGGTCAGAATCTAAGTGCTGGAGGAGTGAATGAAATTGCCATTGCCAATGTGATAGCTTTGGTGATCACCGAGCTGCAACAGAAACCGGTACCTGAGGCTTATATGGGTTATGCACTATACGATTCGGATTCTACCTTATACGAACAGGGGAAAGTAATCTTGTCCAAAAAAGCCAGGAATAAGCACGAGGAATTGGTCAAAAAGATCGCTGTTCCTAAGGATGGGTACATAGAAACCTACTTGGTGAATGAGACTTCTGATGATGTCTGGTTTGATCAATTTAGAATCGAAAGCACAGGACCACTGATAGTCCAAGAGACACACTATGACCCTTGGGGGGTAGAACTTTCAGGACTGGGCTACCAGTATGCAGGAATCAAAGTGAATCCATATCTTTATAATGGCAAGGAGGCAAACGGCCACCTTGGAGTGAATTTGTATGACTATGGGGCCAGGATGTACGACCCGGCAATAGGAAGGTGGTTTGTGATGGATCCGATGGCTGAACAGATGCGCAGGCATTCCCCGTACAATTATGCATTTAACAATCCATTGCGGTTTATTGATCCGGACGGGATGGTACCGCAGGTTGCAATTGTTCATTCAACCCCACAACACAGCGAAAGTGAGGATCCAACTCAAAATGAAGTGGGAACTGGGCAGGTTGTAAAAGGGGGATATGGGGAAGATATTGATATCGGTAATGTATGGAGTCATACAGAAGATGGAGGATATCTATCTGATTTGAAAAAAAATGATCAAAATAATTCAGAGAATAAAGATTGTTGTCAGGATGGCAGACCGGATTTGCTTGGATATGGGAATTTTTATAGGAATCAGATGGGTACAGATGCAGGAAAAGATATGTTTGAACGTTATTGGTTAGGAAAAGGCGATATGGTTTTGACTAAAAAGCAGTTCAATGAAATTGTAAAGTTGGCAAAACAACAAGGGGCTGACGATATCAAAGGAACCTCTACCAATTTAAATGGACAAGAAGTTATTGCAAAAGTAATCTCATTTTATGGTACTGAACATGGTAATTCTCTTGGACGTGCAACAGTTTATTATAATACTAAAGGAGTTGCAGTTGGGTTTTATGATAATTTTGATTTCGATCCTAAGCCTTGGGGTGTTAGATCATTTGAAGCAGAAGTAAAAACAAGATTGGTAAATTTAGATGGAAAAGCAGTTGGAGCCAAATCATTTAAAATCACATATCCTTAATTCATGAAGAATAGAATTTTAATATTTCCTGTTCTGTTAGTAATCGCTTTATTGATTACTTATATGGTATATATTGATAACCTTCCTCCTAGAACTCCGCAAAAGGTAGCCAGAATAATAAGTGGACTATCAATACCTCGTGATGCTGAGATATTAGAATTTAAGGATGAATGGAATAATTTTAATGGGGATGGGTTTTCATTTATTGTTCTTCAATTAGATAATGAGTCTTTTAAAGAAGTATATCAAGAATCAAAATCACTTCAATTTGATCACCTACCTTTAAGTGATTCTATCCATGGACCACTTAAAGATTTTTCGAATAAAAATAAAGTAGGTTTATATAAAGTGGAAATTGATAATAGAAAAAGCATGTCTTTTTCAGGAACTTTACTTTCTGAAAAAAATAATACCATAGCTGTTTATATTGAAATAAACTGATTGAACTGTTTAATGGTTTTTAAATCGATGATTTATTTTTAGCATGTTGTGTTAGTTGTTGGTAATAGTTTTTATTTTGATAAAATAATAACCTTTTATGTTCCTTTGATCATAATTATCTTTAAAGATTATTAAAAGATATGTCACAGCCTGGCTGAATGCTGGAAGGAATAGGATTTTGGGACCTTTCCGTTCCCAGGAAGTGCAACAAGGAGACAGCGTGGAACTTGGTGTATTTGGTAAGTATGTTGATCCCAAGAAAATAAGACTCTCCCCGGCAAGTTTTGTTCGCTCGGGCATGGATAAAAAAATGATCCAACAGCTTACGGAATATGGTCAGAATCTTAGTGCAGCAGGAGTCAATGAAATTGCTATTGCCAATGTGATAGCATTAGTGATCACAGAGCTGCAACAGAAGCCAGTGCCAGAGGCTTATATGGGTTATGCACTATACAATTCAGATTCTACCTTATATGAACAAGGAAAAGTAATCCTGTCCAAAAAAGCCAGGAATAAGCACGAGGAACTGATCAAAAAGATAGCTGTTCCAAAGGATGGGTATATTGAAACTTACCTGGTGAATGAGACTTCTGATGATGTCTGGTTTGATCAATTTAGAATATTAAGTACAGGGCCTTTGATCGTTCAGGAGACACACTATGATCCTTGGGGTGTAGAGCTTAGCGGATTAGGTTATCAATATGGAGGAATCAAGGTCAATCCCTATCTTTATAACGGCAAGGAGGCAAACGGCCATTTGGGAGTGAACCTGTATGATTTCGGGGCTAGACTTTACGATCCTTCTATCGGCCGCTGGTTTGTGATGGATCCGATGGCAGAGAAGATGCGTAGTCATTCCCCGTACAACTATGCATTTAACAATCCATTACGGTATATTGATCCGGATGGAATGATACCACAAGTGGCAAATGTACAAGCTACCCCACAACACAGCGACAGTGAGGATCCTACCCAAAATGAAGTGGGTACTGGGCAGGTGGGGCAGGATAGGGAAGATTTTCTATGGTCTGATGGGTATGGAGAAAGTAGTGCAAGAAACTCTACCATTTCCAGTTCTTCATTTTATGGAAGTTATCAAACTAAGGGAGGGAATGTGCAAAATAATACGACTGGAGATCCAACTATTTTTGTAAGTAAATGGATCACACCTACAGGATTTAATAATGAGGATTATTACAAAACTTTAAAAAGTACTCTTGTCCAAAATGGATTTAATTCTAAGTTAAAAATTAAGGATGAATCAATAATGGGAAGATTGAAAGCTTGGTGGCAGGGATCTCCTACAGCTACAATAACTATAAAGAATTTTAATCTATCAAGAGATAGCTTTGGGGCAGGTGGATACGCAAGATTAGGTGATCCACATTCTATTACTGAATATAATGAACTAAGTATGCAACCCAAAGGGAGAGTTCTTGATACATGGAAATATGTTAATGCTTCCGTTCATGAATTAGGTCATGGTCTATTTAAGTTTGATCATAATTCACAAGGGTATACAGAAGATCCCAATAGCATTATGGATTATAGGAGTGCCTATGTACAAGGAGCAGGTTTCAATTTAAGTCAGCAATCTATTATTAGGAAAAGTATATGGGGAAATTGAGTAAATTTCTGGTTTTGGCAATATGTGTCACGGTCAGTGTAATTGCACTGTTTAGGGTTTTTCAAAGAGGGGATGATACTGCTATGTATAGAATTTTTCAAACCAGTACTAGGGGATATTATTTTCATAAATTTCTTGGCATAGTGCCAAATGAAATCTATGATGATTATACAATAAGTGTATTGGACTCATCGACTAATTCTAAATTGCTCAATATTACTGATAATAAAAGTTCAACTAAGCCAAATTTCATAGTACTTCGACATGATTCTCATGAAAGTTTTGTAAAAGCTTATCCTTGGGTCTTGGTAGAAAATAGTACTAGTAGAATAACTAATGACTATTACTATTTGTCAAATCTAATCAACTTGGACTCCTTTAATTTATATGTAAGATTGTTTAATGTTGAGGGAGAGATGGCGATAATGAAAAAGTATTGTTATTTTATTTCAAATCCGAATGACTTTGGTAGTTATTCAATTGTTAATGATTTATCAGATATAGAGCATATTATTAAAGATAGACCATTAGATAAAAAGAATACTCTAATAGGATTAGGGTTTGAAATAGTAGATTTAAGTTCTCTTATACTTGAGAAGTCTAATGGAATAATTTATTGCTGGTTCCAAAATCATGGATTGGTTAAATTTTATTTCGTTTTTGATAATGCAGGTCTCATTGATGTAAAAAGTGAAAGCTTGGGATATTTGGGAAATGAGTTTCCATCCTGCTGTTAGTTGTTTCTGCTATTTTCTTACACAATTTTTCAGTCATTCATACGGATAATTAAAGTTCAACAGTCTAATGAATATGGCCAGAAACTAAGTGCCGGAGAAGTTGAATGAAATTGCCATTTCCAACGTGATTGCTTTGGTGATCACAGAGCTGCAACAGAAAACCTTACCAGAGGCTTATATGGGTTATGCTTTGTATGATTCAGATTCCACCTTATATGAACAAGGAAAAGTAATCCTATCCAAAAAAAGCGAGGAATAAGCACGAGGAACTGATCAAAAAGATAGCTTTTCCAAAGGATGGATATATAGAAACTTACTTGGTGAATGAAACTTCTGATGATGTATGGTTTGATCAATTCAGAATCCTTAGTACAGGGCATTTTGATCGTCCAGGAAACTCATTATGATCCTTGGGGTGTAGAGCTTTCAGGTTTGGGGTACCAGTATGCAGAGGATCGAGTGTGAATAATCAGTCCAGTGGACTGATTTAGCGAGTGGCCAGCTTGTAGGGAGGTTTAATCCATATCTTTATAATAGAAAAGAGGCAAACGGCCACTTGGGAGTGAGTCTCTATGATTTTGGGGCTAGGATGTATGATCCTGCTATTGGGCGCTGGTTTGTGATGGATCCGATGGCAGAGAAGATGCGTGGTCATTCCCCGTACAACTATGCATTTAACAATCCATTACGGTTTATTGATCCGGATGGAATGATGCCACAAGTGGCAAATGTACAAGCTACCCCACAACACAGCGACAGTGAGGATCCCACCCAAAATGAAGTGGGGACTGGGCAGGTTGGAAAAAAGAGGGATGAAGTCATGATTGATGTTGGGTATGGACAAAAGGTTAGTTCTAGAGATATTCAAGGGGAGGATTATATAGGTGACTTTGAAACCAGGGGAGGAAGTACTAAAAATAAAAGTGAAGTGCTTGATAGTCCAGTTGGTAATGCTCGGGTATCCTCAGCGTTTAAGTCAACAAGAACCTGTGAAAAGTGTTCAAATACCCATGGAGGAACTGATTATGCTGTTTCTATAGGAACAAATGTATCGGTGACTGCATCGGGAAAAGTCGTTAAAGCATACAATTCAAAAACTTATGGAAACACGGTTATCGTGGATCATGGTCCGTCTTCAGACAGTAATGGTAATGTCTACACTTTGTATGCACACGGCAATTCGATTCCAGAAAAAGAGGGCCAACCGGTTAGTGTAGGGGATCTTATTCTAGTGTCTGGCAATACAGGACGAAATACAACAGGACCTCATTTGCATTATGAAGTAATTGTTACTAAACACACGCCATTTGAAACTGCTTGCTTTGGGAATTTGAATATTCGATTCGCACCAACCGATTTAAAATACTTCTTAGGTAAATAATATTGAAAATATGAAAATAGGCTTAAACTCTTTGAATTTATTAATTGTGTTCTCTTGTGGTACTGGAACTGGAAATGTAAAAGGTGAAAAGAATTTTCAAGAAAAGTCGGATGACAATGAAGTCCCAATGAAAGAGATATTTAATCAGGATTCCTCGCAAACGAAAAAGTTTATTAATGATGACGATTTTGTGTTTAGTGTATTAGATAATGAGTTGAGTTTTTCATATGTGGAAAGTAAAATCGATATAAAATCAGAACTAATAGTTCCAAATATTCATAACAAATCCTTAAATGACACTATAGTTTCATTCACCAATGAAAAGGATTTTTTTAAGTTTCACAAAGCCTCGGGTAACGCTATTTTATTAGAGGCTGAAATTAAATCTGATCAGTACAAAATAGACTCAGGAGCAATTAAAATTGGGGTTCCTTATAATATCTTTAAGGATAAATTTAACCTCGAGACAGCTATCGATACATTAATTGTGAAAGATTTTGAAAACTCCAGCTATTTTATGTTTTTGTTTGATGAAAATCAGATGTTGAACACAATTTTATTTAAAACGAGATATTTGGATTAAACTTAATTTAAAGGAAGTAGTAACTTGTATATAATTTTAATTACAGTGAATTTCTTCACCAAGTAGATTAACTTTGAAGACGTCTATTGGATACCATTATGGAGAGAGCAAAGATTAAAGCAAATGTCTCGTGAATATTTTAGTGAAGGGTTAGCTGATAATGGGGTTACAATCCATGTCTTAATAATAGAGGCTGAGCGTAAAGAAATGATCCTGCTATTTGGCGTTGGTTTGTGATGGATCCGATGGCAGAGCAGATGCGCAGGAATTCTCCTTATAACTATGCTTTCAATAATCCATTGCGGTTTATTGATCCGGATGGGATGATACCGCAGATTGCTAATGTTCAATCAATCCCACAACACAGCGACAGTGAGGATAATACTCAAAATGAAGTTGGAAATGGGCAGGTGGGTATAGAAAATATCTTACCTGTTGAGGTCCTTGTCCATCCTCACAAACTGGATGGGAAGCATGAAAAAGTGAGTGTTTGAATATCTAATAAACCAAAATCCTAAAATTCGTATACCTCGTACGGCTCGTACCCCTCGTACCGTACGAATTGTACGAGACTAAATTGAAGTTCTAATCCATTCAAATTATTTCAATCGGGAGACAACTCAAATACCTTCAAATTAGAAAGAAATTCAAAGGTTCATTTTCTGGTTTTGAACCTGTTTAAAATAGGTTCGTTTTCTGATTTTACATCATTAAGAATAAAGATCATTCAAAAATCAGAAACTTAAAAAGTGCCTATACGGAATTTATACACATGTTTTGAGAGGCTCGAAATGGTTCAATTCAAATAATCTTAAACATGTAAAAGCAAAATGAACCTGTCCCAGTTTTTGTCCCAGTTTTTACATAAGTCTCTGAATGTCAAGATTAGTGTGTAGCGCTGTTCCCGCTACTAATCAATTAGTTGATCGTTTCACGGTCAACTTTTTGTGTTTTATAGGGTCTTGTATGCATGTTGTGGATAGAAATTGATTCCATTTAATTCAAATTGTCCCAGGATTTGTCCCACTTTTTGTCTTCTTTTTTGTCCCATTAATACTTTTTTTCTCCAGTTGAGTGAACTCATATTAATAAAATTGTCCCAGATTTAAATTCACTGTTTGGCTATTTCTTGAAAATAAAGGCATTCAACTTTTTTATTAACGTGATTGACTCTATAATGCCAATAATGATTGATTTTTGGATTTTAATACCCGCAATCTGGATGTTTTCCACCTTCTCTTCTGGTATTATTATGAGCTGATATATCTCGAACAAAATCTATTTTAAAGAATAAAGCTCTACAAGCAAATTATGATTTTAAAATTCAAATTTCCATATGGGATTATCCTATTAATATTGACCATTTGCTTTCAGTCAATTGCCCAAAATAATAAACCATTCAAAGATGATAATGGTAGACATGTGATTCCCAGAGGATTTGTGGTGAGTACCAATGATGCCGTGGGGGAGCTTTTTTATACTTCGGATGACTACCTGAGAATGGTACGAATGGGAGCCAATTTTCAGGTAATCAGGCTTGAATTGGGGAAATTGAGTAGCTTTCCCGGAGGTAAATTATCGCCTGAATATCTACTTAAGCTGGACAGCTTAGTCGATCTTGGTCGGGTACATGGAATAAAGACGGTTTTCAAAATGACCGTGTATGGAGTAAAAGGGTTCAACTGGGAAAAGTTCTACAGGAACGAAAATGGGGAGCAGGAAACTTACATTGCTGCCTGGAAAAATATCTGGAACAGGTACAAAAGCAATGATGCGGTAAACGGGTATGATTTGGTCAACGAACCCAGAAAGCACGAAATGGATATTTCCTATGCTGATTTGACCAACAATTTTTTAGTCCCGATCTACCAGAAGATTATTGATGCTTACACTGAAATAGACCAAGGGAAAGTAATGTATTGTCAGGCGATTTTCATGAACAAAGGCGATGCAATTAATCACAATCAATATGCTGAAATCACCAGAGCCATTGACAGAGAAAACGTAGTGTTTACCCCTCATATTTATCAAAATAAAGAAGAATGGATTAGACCTACCATGTTGAGATTTGTGAAGGAAGCTGAGTTGCAAAACGGTCCTATGCTAGTTGGTGAATGGGGTTTTCCTACCTTTTTGACCACAGATACTTCTGATGAGGCTCAGCGGGAGTACATGGATTTTTACATTCACACTGTTAATTTATTTGACAGTTTGGGGGTAGGGACGATCAAAGCCTGGTTTTCCGGAAATAGAGTAATGCAGGATTTTCTTCCTGCTGGGCCTTCGACTTGGGCCATTTTCAGCGATTCTGTGGGGGTTGGTACAGTGGAGAGAAAGTACATTACTGATATTATTGCTAGACCATATCCTCAGGAAATCGCAGGAGAAATACATTCATTCCACTTTGACTTCGCAACCCGAATTTTGGATGTGAATCTTTCAACAGATAACTCTAAAGGTTCTTCACAATTTTTTATAGGAGCAAACAGGCACTATCCGGATGGGTTTACAGTACGCCTTGGAAATGAATTAGCTCTAACACATAATCCCATTAAACAGGTAGGACTGGAAGTAGTAAAGAAAACTGGAAATTGGGATGTGAGAAATTTTACTTGGGATGAAACTAGACAACAATTGATTATTTCCCAATGGCCAGAGGATCAGGTGAATCTTTCGGTCCGTATTGAACCGGGTATTAGGAAATAAGTATGTTCTTATACCTTATTTATAGGAATTCGTTTTTTTTCATTTAAACTAAAGTCAATAAGGCTATTGATGCAATCAACTTATTATGTTTTCAAAATTATTCAGGAGTTTACCTGTATTGCTTTTCATTAATCTTGCAGCTAACGCTTCAGACCTAAAAGCACAAAGGAATGTAGAGTTACAAGGGAATATTGTGGTTGAAGCTGAGAATTTTTCCAGGCAAAATAGGACTGAAAAACGGCAATGGTACGTTACTACGAAGCAGAATACAGCAGCTGTTTTGCCTGATAAAGATGGAAATCATACAAAAGAAGCTAGTAAGCAAGCATATTTGGAAATTTTACCCGATACCAGAGTTACCCATGAGGATGAGTTGATTCAAGGAGAAAATTTCTCCAATGAAGCGGGGGAGATGGCAATTGTCAGCTATGAGGTAAATTTCACAAATCCAGGAAGATATTATGTTTGGGTGAGAGCCTTTTCCACAGGAACTGAAGATAATGGCATACATGTGGGAATTGATGATTCCTGGCCACCGAGTGGTCAGCGAATGCAATGGTGTGAGGGTAAAAATGCCTGGACTTGGGCAAGTAAGCAAAGGACCAAAGAGGAACATTGTGGAGTACCTCATCAAATTTACTTGGATGTCGAGAATACAGGTATTCATACTATTCAATTCAGTATGCGCGAGGATGGTTTTGAATTTGACCAATTCTTACTCACTCAAGACATCAATTACACTCCCGATGGAATTCTAACTCCAGCTCCATCTACCGATCAAAATTCTAGCGAAGTAAGTCAAATCGCTGATTCAACTATTGCAAATACTCGTTTCAAGGGTGTAGCCATTGCGCCAGCTCCGGGCAGAATTGCTGTTGTAGCAGATGGGAATTCCCCTGACCCGGATGATCTCGGAGGGACTGCCGTGAGTTTAGCTTTACTACGGGCAGCAGGATTGTCAGATCGATTGGTGCATTATTCCCATAGTTGTGATTTGGTGAGAGGTCCTAGAATTTCAGATCGGGCAGAAAAGGAGCGGCATCATATGATGCAGCTAGCTTGTGATGTGACAGCACGGCGTTGGGGTGGATATGATTCCTTGATTTTCTTCGATGCACTTTGGCAGCAAGAAGAAACAGTCAGTGATTTGGCTAAAGCTATAAACGAATCTACAGCTGAGGATCCATTGTGGATAGTGGAAGCTGGGGAGCCGGATATAATAGGTATGTCTTTGAAAGAATCCAATCCAGAGAAGCATCAGTTTGTAAAGGTGATTACTCATCACTCCGCCAATGATGATGCTGGGGATTATTATACTTGGGCTCAAATTCTTGATTTTGGAGTTGAGGAGGTTCGAATTCCGGATCAAAATGAATACCTCAAGGTTGACTTGGAGCAATGGGATTGGGCAAAGAATCATCTTGATTCAAGGGTTCAATGGATCTGGCTTTTGGGCAAAATGGCTGAAGTGGATGATGTGGTAAAATTCCAAAAGGGTAAGTGGGATTGTTCTGATGCGGGTATGGTATTGTACTGGATCACTGGAGCAACTTCAGGAGGATTGGAGCTAGGAAAAGTGGAAGATGTCAGGAAACTACTTCTAGACTATATTTCTGCTAATCCCATCACTGATTGATAAATCAGTATAGGTTTAATGTTTATTAATCAGTCGTTTAACAGTATTTTTTATTGAAGCTTATCCTGAAGTCTTTTCTTCACTCTGGACTAAATCACCCTATTTTTAGACTATAGGAAGTTGTTTTTGACCTTTATTTGAACAGTTCATAACAATAAACTCAACAGTAAATTTTACCAAATATGTGGGTAAGACATCGTATTAATTTCCTGCTTGGCATACTCATGCTCGTAGCTTTCATCGCAGGCTGTCAGTCAAATGCAATGGTCAAAAAAGAGGAAGACCCTGATTCTGAAATTGACAAAAAAGTTTCCGAATTGCTGAAACAGATGACCTTGGAAGAAAAAGTGGCGGAGTTGACTCAGGATGCACCAGCTAACGAGCGCCTTGGGATTCCCATGATGCAATACAGTGAATGTCTTCACGGACTTTGGTTGCCTGGCGCGACTGTATATCCTCAAGCTATAGCACTGGGATCTACTTGGGACCCAGAATCCATCAGGATTATGACAACTGCAATTGCTAAGGAAGCACGAGCAGCAAATCTGACCCATTGCTATTCACCAAACTTGGATGTAATCACAGGTGATGGACGATATGGGAGAGTGGAAGAGTCTTATGGAGAGGATCCATATTTGGTTTCCAAGATGGGGGTGGCTTTTATAGAGGGGTTACAAGGAACGGGCAAAGAGCAGTTCGATGAGAATCATATCATGGCTACAGCAAAACATTTTGTAGCCTATCCGGAAAACCGCAGAGGGATCAATGGCGGCTTTAGTGATATTTCTGAGCGTAGATTATTTGAAATTCATTTACCTCCCTTTGAAGCAGCGGTGAAGCTAGCAGGGGTAGGAGCTATCATGCCTGGGCATCAGGATCTGAATGGTGTTCCTTGCCATATGAATACTTGGTTGATTCAGGATTTACTGAGAGATGAGTGGGGTTTTGATGGATTTGTGGTGTCAGACAACAACGATGTTTCTCGATTGCATCACATGCATTATATAGCCAAATCCAGAGAGGAAGCAGCTGTAATGGGGTTACAGACAGGAGTGGATATGGATTTGGTGATAGGGAAAAACCCAGCAGATGCGGCGTACATTATGAATGTATTGCAAGACACCTTAACCAGTAATCCTGATTTGGTCAAGTTTGTAGATGCCAGTGTCTCCCGTATTCTGAAAATGAAATACAAATTAGGATTGTTTGATCAGGATAATACCGACGAGGTGAAGCCTGTGATCAGTACTCCAGAGAGTCAGGAATTGGCTCTTGACATTGCAAAAAAGGCAGTAGTACTTCTTAAAAATGAGAATAATTTACTGCCTTTAAACAAGGGTAAAATCAAGTCAATTGCAGTGATTGGGCCTAATGCGCATGAAGAAGTGCCTGAGGGAAAGAAATATACCTTGATGGGAGGGTACTCAGGAATTCCCCCTTATTACACATCCATTTTGGAAGGGATCAAGCAAAAAGTGGGTGATCAAATCCAAATCAATTATGCCGAGGGGGCTAAACTTACCAGCGATTCCAAGGCCGGGTTTCAGGAAGCAATTGCCGCTGCAAATAAATCTGATGTCGTGGTATTGGCAGTAGGAGGATCTACGCAGACCTGTGGGGAGGGGATTGATCGGGATGATTTGGATTTGTTTGGTGTACAAAATGAGTTAGTAGAAGCTATATATAAAACAGGTAAGCCTGTAGTGGTAATCTTAGTCAATGGCAGACCTTTGACTATTAATTATATAGCGGAAAATGTGCCTGCTATAATCGAGAGCTGGTATCTAGGGATGAGATCTGGTGATGCATTAGCGGATGTGTTGTTTGGAGATTACAATCCTGGAGGCAAATTGACGGTTTCATTTCCACGCTCCGTAGGTCAGATTCCTGTTACTTACCTGGAAAGACCAGACTTTGTGGGTTCTGGAAAAGGGGAATATAAATTCAGTGAAAAAACTCCTCTTTTTCCCTTCGGTTTTGGACTAAGCTATACGCAGTTTGATTATTCTAATCTAAAACTGGCCAAATCGGAAATTAAATCAAATGAAACTACTAGTGTCTCCGTGGATGTGACCAACAAAGGGAAAGTTCAGGGAGATGAGGTAGTTCAGATGTATATCAAAGATGATTTTGCCTCTGTTGGGCGCTATGATAAATTACTAAAGGGATTTGAACGGGTGACACTTGCTCCAGGAGAGACGAAAACAGTGGTTTTTGAATTAAACCCCGATAATCTCTCACTATATAATCAGAAAATGGAAAAGGTGGTTGAGCCTGGCGATTTCACTATTTCTGTGGGAGCCTCCAGTCTCGAAAAAGATTTGAAGACTATAAAATTGAGCGTATTATAAAACAACTTTTCGGAGTGGGTTTAAGTTGTGTAGCTCAATTGGGAGAGGATAGGCATATCTTCTCCCTTTTTAATTATAAGCAGTATAGGGCAGTACAGGCAAGTCTGATTATTAAAGCAACTTTATACTATTCTGATGTAACTTCTGGATGAACAATTTCATTTGCAGGATTTCATAATGCTAAATTCAAAAGGAGCCTATATTAAATTTCGCCCAATTAATAGGCTCTGTAGTTTTGAATTTTTTTAATATTAAGTAAATATTAAAAGTTTGACTTTTGAAGAGTCAATTAACAACCCAAACTATGACCAAGACTGTATGCGATATGAAAGTATATCAAAAATAGAGTTTGTAAGTAAACGAATATTGAATATTGGTAGATGCTCCAGGAAGAGAAAGACTTTCTGGGTTTTGCTTTTGTATTTCTTTTTTTTCATAAGGTGTTCCTTTGCTCAGGTTCAGGATTCATTTAATTTTTTCACCCATTTACCCACATCCGATGGTTTCTCATTAAACCCAGTGAACAGTATTGCCCAGGATGAAATGGGGATGATTTGGCTTGGAACCCGAAATGGCTTGATGAAGTATAATGGCCATGATTTGGCGGTTGTACGGCGGGATATTGGAAATGTGGAAGAATTAAGAATCAATGATATATACGCTATCGCATTGGATAGCACTGGCGTATGGATGGGCACCAAAAGAGGCTTGAGCCATTTCGATCCCATGCTGGAAAAATCTCATGATTTCAATGCTGGGGAAAAATTATCGATCTCTTCATCCTTCGTTTACGATGTCATGAGGGTAAATGCTAGTGAGGTCTGGGTTGCTACACGTGAGAGTCTTCATGTTTTGAATGAAGACAAGAAGGAAATCAAGGTTTATAAACACCTGGAGAACGAGGTAACTTCTTTAAGCTCCAGTTTTATCACCACTATTTATAAAGGTAAAAACGGGGAAGTCTGGCTGGGTACTCAGGATGGGCTTAATAAAGCTATAAGAGATAAAAATGATCAATTGACCTTCAAATCATTTTCCCCAAAAGCCTCAGATAAACAGTTCAATGGGAATTTTGAAATTACTTGCCTAGCGGAAGATTTGATCGGGAATCTTTGGATTGGTACTAAGCATGGGTTGTTTTATTATCGTGTACATGAAGAAATTTTTGAACGATACGGGGATAAGAAAGGGGAAGGGCAACTTACTAACCAAGAGGTAAGTGTTATTACTTTTGACCATAAAAATAGGCTGTGGGTGGGCACCTATGATGGAGTAAACGTCCTGGATAACAATCACAAACTTTTAGCACAGATCAGACATGATTCCCGAAACCCGAATAGTTTAAAAGGCAAAGACGTTAAAGCTTTGTTTACCGATAGGGATGGAGGGATTTGGATATCAACCTATTTTGGAGGGATCAATTATTGGAGTGAAAAGCAGCTCAATTTTGAAAGAATTCAGGAGCATTTTGGTACGCAATTGGGGTACAATGTGGTTAGCTCCTTTATGGAGGATAACAATACCAATATTTATATAGGGACAGAGGGTACAGGTATTAATGTGATGGAGGTTGGAGATCAGGGGTTTAAGAAAATAAATAAACTTGCTGATGGCAACTTTATTGGTTCCGTAAAAGATATGCTATACGAAGACTCACGGAAAGTCTGGGTAGCGACTTTCAACAGAGGATTGATCCATTATGATCTAAGGAACGGAAACTTTGAAGAATATAGGTATGATCCCAAACTGAATAAAAGCAATAGCCTTCTTACCAATCAATTATTAGAATTGGAGCAAGCATCTGACGGAAAGATATGGATTGGTACATTGAATAAAGGGCTCAGCCTTTTAGACCCAAAAAGCAAAGACTTTCAGCATTTTTCCGCGGGCCAAGTTCCAGCTATACCCAATAACAATGTGAGGGTGGTCACCGAAACACAATCTGGGGATCTATATGTGGGAACTGGCAAAGGTGTTTGTTTTCTTACTAAGTCGTCCTATGAGCAAGCACTTTTCAACTTCCAAACTTTGAAAATGGAAGATGGAAGGGAAAGTGACTTGTATGTACATGATATTGTGGAAAGTATGAAAGGGAATAAAATATGGGTTGCAGCAAATGATTTCGGGCTGTTCTATATAGAAGAAAACCAACTGATTCATCTGGAAATCCCTAAAATCACTAGCGTTTTTGCTATAAGTGAGGCTAGTGATGGGAAGCTTTGGTTAAGTACAGAAGAAGGCGTGGTTATGTATAACCCTGTATCTGGAAACCATAGGATTTTTGATAGTAAAGATGGGGTCCAACCCAATGAGTTTAATAGGCGAGCCAAACTATTTACCAGCTCTGGAAGAGTTTTATTTGGTGGTGCCTCAGGCGTGACATCATTTTATCCCAGCAAATTGGAAGTTGAAAATGCTACAGCCCCTAAGGTGGTGCTTACCCAATTTTATATTTCCGATCGACAAATTCGGGTGGGAGATGATACCAACATTTTGGACAAGTCCATAGCGTATTCAAAGGAGATTACCTTGGACTATGACGAGAATATTTTTTCCATACATTTTTCCATGCCTAATTACCTTAACCCTGATAAAAACACCTATTTCTATCGCCTCAAGGGTTTGGAAGATGAGTGGGTGAGGACTTCCAACCCATTTGTATCCTACACCATACAACGTGGAGGGGATTATGTATTCGAAGTGAAAGGAGTAAATAAGGATGGGATAGAAAGTGCGGAAATCACCAGCTTGATTATCAATATCAAAAGTGCCCCTTGGCTGACTGGTTGGGCTTATTTTCTTTACTCGGTGATTATATTGTCTGGCTTATTAGTAGTTATATTTTTCTTTAGATCAAGGTTGAGGCTACAGCATCAGCTCGAAATGGAATCCAGGGAATTTGAAAATCAAAAAGAGCTGAATCAGCAGAAGTTGCAGTTTTTCACTAATATTTCTCATGAATTCAGAACTCCGCTGACCTTAATTTCAGCTCCTTTGGACAAATTAATTTCTGAATACAAAGGACCAAGTGGTGTTTTCAGACAGCTTCAGGTTATCAAAAAAAATACGGATCATCTGTTTAAGTTGATAAATGAGCTGATGGATTTCCGGAAGTTGGAAAATAAGCAAATGAGGCTCCAAGCTGCAGAAGGGAATATAGTAAAGTTTACCAAAGAGATTTTTTTGTCCTTTACCCAGCAAGCCAAATTGTATGAGTTAGACTATCAGTTCTTCACGACACACGAGCAGATCAATGTCTATTTCGACAGGGATAAATTGGAAAAGGTGTTATATAATCTCATTTCAAACGCTTTTAAATATACCCCTTCGGGTGGAAAGATCGAAGTGAGTGTAATGTTGGTGGAGAATAAGGTGGAGGTTCATGTGAAGGATTCCGGTACTGGTATTGCCGCAGAGTATTTGGACAAAATTTTTGATAGATTCTATGAGGTTCCCTCTCAAGGAAATAAATCCAAATTCAAGAAAGGCTCTGGAATTGGATTGGCTATTGCAAAAAATGTGATTGAACTTCATAAGGGCCAATTGAAAGTCTGGAGCGAAGAGGGAAGGGGGAGTGATTTTGTAATGGAGCTCAGCTTGGGTAGGGATAATTTCTCGGATGATGAGGTAATAGAGTCCTTTTTTAGTAGTGAGGAAATCTCCAATTATATTTTGCCTGAGTCTCTAGATGATGCCAATTTATTGTTGGATACTGAAGAAAGAAATAACCGACTGGAAGATGCTCCCAAAATCCTAATCGTCGAAGATAATCAGGAAATAGGCACTTTTATCCAAAGTATTTTATCCAAGACTTATCGCACAGTATTGATAGAAAATGGGGCCTTAGGTTACCAAGAGGCCATATCTGCTCAGCCTGATCTGATAATAAGCGACGTGATGATGCCTGTAATGGATGGGATTGAATTCTGCGAAAAGGTGAAATCTGATCTTCGTACCAGTCATATACCTTTTATTCTTTTGACTGCCCGAACGTCCTTGGTTTATAAATACGATGGATTGGAATCCGGTGCAGACGAGTTTCTAAGCAAACCTTTTGATTTTAGAGAACTGCTGTTGAAATGCAGGAATATCCTCGCTACTCATGAGAAACTAAGAAAGAAAATAGGTGAGGCCGGAGAATTTATTTCTTCTGATGTGAGTGTCAATTCCAGAGATGAGGAAATGATGAAAAATGCAATTCAGATCATTAAGGATAATATAACAAATGAGTTTTTTGATATACAATATCTAACAGAGGAACTAGGTATTAGTCGATCTTTACTTTTTACAAAGTTTAAAGCATGGACTAATCAGACGCCAAAGGATTTTATATTGACTGTGAAAATGAAAAAGGCTGCTTCACTTTTAGAGCAACATAAAACGAATATATCAGAAGTGGGTTATATAGTAGGTTTTAAAGATCCTAATTATTTTTCAAAGGCATTTAAAAAACATTATGGATTAAGTCCAAAAGCTTATTCCGAACGATTCAAAGAAGAGCTCGGTTTGGATTGATTTACCTGCAGGATTTTTTTAACCACTGTAGTGATTTTTCAAATTACAGTTTAATCATTTTTTTTGTGAGAATTCGCTGAGAACTTTTATAGCTATGCTAAATCTTCTTTGGCTTAGTGTATCTCCTTCCATTCCTAATCCTAATTCGTCAATCGAAAAATTTTTAGTTATCATTTAAAAACGTCATTAAATTCCGCCTATACCGTGAATTAAAGTGGATTTGTACGAAATCACCTATTTTTTGGATTTTTATTTTTTGAATAAAATGAAGATTAGAGTGTTCTAATCGAGAAATATTGTGATGAGTATTCATCAATAATCCCGGATTAATGAACAAACGAAAAAGTCTTCATCTAAGGCAAACTGCAACAGTTTTCAATTGAAGATTTCTTAATGGTATGCTATTCAATTGATGATAACAATGAGTTGATTTTATGGGGCCTTTAAAGATTCTGTCAGGAATTATTTATAGTTAATAATTGATCTTTAAGCTAAAAGGACTGCCTGATAAATAGAGTGAATAAGTATGAACATTTTAATTGATATCTGAATGAATAAAATAAACCTTAAATAACCTCTTTACCCAAAAACAATAATCCTCAAAAAGGATGTCTACAAGAAAAGTAGACATGATATATAAACAGATAGTTAAATGAAATTGAAATGATTCATAAAATTTTACAAAGAATAGTATTGCTCTTCTTTTCGATGCTTTTGTGCCATACGATTCTATTTGCGCAGGAGAATCTTATCTCGGGAACAGTAATATCAGAAGAAGATGACCTGGGGTTGCCTGGGGTTACTGTATTGGTAAAAGGGAGTACCACTGGCACAGCTACTGACATTGATGGAAAGTACCAGATTAAAGCCTCAGCAGGAGATGTACTGATATTCTCTTTTATAGGATATAATCCACAAGAGATCACCGTAGGAAATCAGGCTCAAATAGATGTCACCCTGGAGGTGGATATGACACAATTGAGTGAGGTAGTCGTAATGGGCTATGGCGAGCAGAACAGGCGGGATTTGACGGGTTCTGTAGTTTCTGTTAAATCAGAAGAACTGGAACAGTCCACGCCAGTTGGGGTACTTGATGGGATGAAGGGGAGAATGGCAGGGGTTTCTATTACTTCTAATGGCGGACCGGGTGAGCCATCCGATATCAAAATCAGGGGAACATCCACCTTGAATGGTGGTACAGGACCATTGTATGTTGTCGATGGACAACAATTGGATAATATAGAAAACCTGAACCCAAATGACATTGCCTCTATTGAGGTACTTAAAGATGGAGCTTCTGCAGCAATCTACGGTTCCAAGTCAGCTAATGGAGTAATACTTGTCACTACAAAAAAAGGTGCCAGTGGCGAAACAAAGATTGATGCGAGTTATGTGCGCAGCTATAGTTCTTTGGCAACCAAAATCCCAGTTTCAAACACCCGCCAGGCTAGGATTTATGAACTGGCGCGGGTTGGTAACAACGCAATAAACCCTGGACCTCCTGCGGATTCACTTTCCACAATGTTCAATCAAGATTTTGATTATCAGGAAATGATCACCAGAGTTGGTGTTCGTGACCAGGTTGGTCTTGCTCTAAGTGGAGGGAAAGATGATGCAAATTTTTATTGGAATACCGGGTTTTTAAACCAAGATGGGATTGTTGATAATTCTGGTTTTCAACGGGTTAATACTACTTTGAATGTTAATTTTAATGTCTTAAAAAGGCTAAAAATAGGAACTCGTGTCAATGCATCCTATCTGGAACGAAACGGCCTGAATGAAGGATCTATATTTGGCCAGCTCGCTACGCATTTCCCATATCTGCCTACCCAAGATGCGGACGGAACCTATGTGCCACAAACTTCGAGTCAACAAAACGTAGTTGCTGAAACAATTTTCACTGTGAGGAGAAGCAGAGATTACGTAGGACAGATTTTTTCCTACGGGGAAATTGACATCCTTCCCTCTCTAAAGTTTAAATCCACATTGGGAGTCAACTTGGAGCTAGGCAGAAATAATGATTTTGATCCTACAGTGGTGCAGCCATTAGGCAGTCCACCAGCAGGATCTGAAATCACCAATTTGAACTACAGTATTCAACAGGAAAACTACCTCAGCTACAAAAAGAGCTTTGGTGATCATAATTTGACTGGTGTAGTAGGGGTTCAATTTCAGAGATGGCAATATGAATATTCCAGATTCCGCTCGGTTAACTTCAATAATGACATAGTAAGGACCTTTAACAACGTGGCTGAATTGGATGCGGCAAACACCCGAACTACGGCCACAAGCCATTCCTTGGTTTCTCAGTTTGGTAGAGTTACTTATGATTATAAAGGCAAGTACTTATTTGGTGGGACTATAAGACGAGATGGTTCGTCCCGATTTGGTTCAGCAAAGCAGTATGGAGTTTTTCCAGGATTGTCCATAGGTTGGAGAATAAGTGATGAAGCATTTTGGAAACCAATTTCATCTGTGTTCTCTGAATTCAAACTACGTGCTGGGATTTCCCAAAATGGAAATGAAAGGATCGGAAACTTTGATAGCCGTACCTTATACTCCCCTGGATTTCTCTACAATGGCTTGAATGGGATAGCCATTACTCAATTAGGCAATGAAAATCTGTCTTGGGAAACTACCCAGCAGTCCTATGTAGGTGCTGACTTTGGATTTTTGAACGGTAGAATCAATGCCAGTTTCGATTACTATGAAAAATTGACCTCTGATCTACTTTATCCTACACCACTTCCTGAGGAAACTGGATTTAACAGCATCAGTAATAACATCGGTCAGATCAAGAATAGTGGGATAGAATTTACCATTAGCGGCGATGTAATGAAAACACCTTCTTTCCAATGGTTTTCTAGTTTCAACATTGCAACTAATGTGAATGAAGTAGTAGAGCTGGCTGAAGAGAACGGTCAAATCATCAGAGGTGACTTTATTATCAGAGAAGGAGGATCCATTGGAGACATGTGGGGCTACACCGCAGAGGGAGTATTTCCCTATAATGAGTCCAATGCCTTTGACGACAATGGGAATCAATTAACTCCGATTTTCGATGAGCAGGGAGGTTTTCTCAACTATGAGCAGAACGGCCAAACCTACACAGGGAATGTAAACCAGTTGAAGGTTCAAAATAGGGTACCTATAGGTGGTGATGTGATGTGGAAGGATTGGAATGGAGATTTCAATATTGATCCTAATAATGATAGAACTGTAATCGGGAATGGCTTGCCAAAATTATTTGGTGGATTCTATAATGAATTCATGTTTAAAGGAATAAAGCTCTCTATGATGATTGACTACAATTTCGGCAATGACATTTACAGAAGTTATGATGAATCCAGAAATCAGCGTCTGGTTCGTACAGTTGTACCAGGTCCAGACAGAGTAGAGGAAGCTTGGTATGAGCTGGGTGATATTGCCAAATACCCTAGTTTGAATGCAAGTGGAAGCTCTAGAAATAGCTTGGGACCAAACACATTTTGGGTGAGTCAAGCTGATTTTATAAAGTTGAGATCCTTGAGATTGGACTACTCTCTTCCTGCTTCTGTACTGGATAAAGTCAGTTTCCTGTCAAATGTCTCCTTCTATGCATCGGGAAACAACCTGCTTACCTGGACGAATTATGAAGGATATAATGCAGAATTGGGTTCAAGAGGAAATGCGCTTCAACCTGGTCTGGATAATCTACGGTATCCACTTTACCGAGAGTATATTCTTGGTATAAACATCAAATTGTAACCATATGAAAATTATAAATAAAACAAAGTTAGGACTGCTGTTGGCAATAACTGTGATGATTTCGCAAGGTTGTGACAGCATGCTGGAGGAGAATCCACAGAGTGAAGTTTCTGATGCACAATTTTGGGAGACAGAGGCAGATGCCCAATCCGGTGTGGCAGGTATTTATGATGCCATGCAGGAAGCTTATTCCCGAAAATATTTTGTCTGGGGAGAATTACGATCAGATAATTTCGCTGCTTCTCCAGCTGGGGAAAACCCTGAAGCACTTCAGCTTACGACCAATAATCTAAACGATCAGAGTCGAAATTATGGTGGATGGGGCGATATGTACAATGTGCTTCTGAGAGCCAATCTGGCTATCAATAATATACCCGACATTTCAGGAGATGTAAATGGACTTTTAGGTCAGGCTCATGCTATTCGTGCTTTTGTATACTTCGATTTGGTTCGAACATTTGGTGACGTGCCCTTATACCTAGATGTGATTTCCGGCGTCAATGATGATATCTATAGAGAAAAGACCTCCGGAGAGGAGATCATGAATAATTTGATAATTCCGGACATGCTAAAGGCTGAGGAGTTGATCCTTAATCCTCATGAGAAATCCAGATTCTCATTATCAAGTGTTTACAGCTTACAGGCAGAAGTTTATATGCATTTGAAAGAATATGCCATGGCAAAGGTGGCGCTGGACAAGTTGGAAGATTTAAGTCAATTTACCTTGGTAAACACTGCCGAAGACTTCCATGCCCTTTTCCGAAATGAGCCAGAAAGATCAGGTCTTCCTACAAATCAAATGGAAACAGGTACAGAACTTATTTTCTCCATCGTATTAAATATTGAAGAAGATCAGGGGGCTGGTGGAATTTACAGTCTATTTTGGGCTGGGGTGCCGCCATACTTTATCTCTGAAAGACTGGAAAATAAGTGGATAGAAACATTCCCTACTGATTCTATTTCTTGGCATATGAAGTATCCTGATTATACTCCTAAAACTGTGGATGAAAATACCGGACAGACTATATATGGTGACTATTTCAGGTACTTACAGCTTGCTGAGTCTGAAAAGGTAATTGGTGAAAGACGTTATGGAAAGTATAATCTGACCAATTACTCTGGGAATGAGGATGATACAGATGTGGTGGTATATAGGTATGCAGGCATGTTGTTGCTCAAAGCCGAAGCTGAACTTCAATTAGGTAATCTGGAAGAAGCAGCAAATCTGGTCAATAGAGTGAGGCAAGCAAGGGATCTTCCAGGTATTCAGCTGGCAGACTATGCAACTAGTGAAGAATTGCTGAATGTAGTCTTGGATGAGCGTCAGTTCGAGTTGTTGGCTGAAGGGAAAAGATGGTGGGACCTTATTCGTAATGATAAAGCGGTCGAAGTAATGGCACCAATCAATGGGCAAGGTGCTGATAGATTATTGTTTCCGATCTGGTTTCAGCATTTGGTAGATAACCCAAATTTAACTCAGACTACTGGTTATTAATTTAAATGAACTTACAGATGAAATCGAGCATGACTCAAACGTCACACACTGACATAATTATTGGCTATGTGAGATTCCATATGACCTCTAAAAAAATAATTATAATCATATGAAAGTATATATAAATAAGGCAAGTAAACTATTGATTGCAGCTGTTGTCGCTTTTGCCACATTCAGTTGTGATCTGGAACTACAAAAGGAATGGGAGTACGTGCCGGAGCCTTTTGGAAATAAGCCTACAGGAATGTCAGCTCTAGAATGGCTGGAGATGATAAATAGCGATCCTACCTACCAGGATGCCAACGGACTTCCAGAATTTAATTACTTGCTCGAAGCAATTGCTCGAACAGGATTGGAAGATTTGTATTTAGGGCAGGACACTACCACGACTTATCTCTTATTAAGAAACAGTGCTTGGAATGGAAATAATCAGCTGATACAGAACATGGCAGGTAATAGAGATTATCCGCTTGACTCGATCAGCAATGAGAGGCTTGAGCATGTTCTGAGATACCACATTATTGATGAGTATTTGTCTCAACCTGCCATACCTAAAAACGATTTCTTCTTGTACTACCAGACGTTAGTACCGGGGGATTCGGGCTCGATTGAGATTAATAAGCGATTATTTGATCAATCTATCCGTATCAATACCAGCATTGCTAGGATAGGTTCTCCATCCACACCTTCCAATATGCCGAGCACTTCTAGAGGTACGGTGGTGAATCTTCATAATTTCATTTTTACCAATGGAATTGGGCATCAGCTGAACAGTTACGTGAGGTATCAACCGTTCTAATTTTAAAATAAACAAGAAAGAAGTAAGTCGACTAATGCTTGCTTCTTTCTGTTTTCTACAAACCGATCCGAAATAATCACTGAAGATTTAAAGCTATTTATCATACACTAGGGTACAGGATAGTAGTTTAATTCTTAAAATCTAATTTGAATTTCCATTTCAATAGTGGATCAAAATTTCCCTACATCAATTAAAATTCACCCAAATTAATGAACAAGTTTATAGCAGTAGTTTGCTTTTTATATATTCCCTTCAATGCAACAAAACTTCTTGCTCAGGAGTCAAAATCACCTTCGGATAAACCAAATATTATTTTCATTCTAACTGATGATCAGCGCTTTGATGCATTAGGATATGCGGGGAATAAATTTGTCCAGACACCGGAAATGGATAAGCTTGCCGAAACGGGAGTCTATTTTGAAACTGCCATAGTCACTACGCCAATCTGCGCGGCTAGTAGAGCCAGTTTGTTCACCGGGCTTTACGAACGATCACATAATTTCAATTTCCAGACAGGTAACATCCGGTCAGAATACATGGAAAACTCCTATCCAACAGTTCTAAAAAACAATGGATATTATACGGCATTTTATGGAAAGTATGGCGTGCGATACGATGATCTGGACAAACAATTCGATGAGTATGAGTCCTATGACCGCAACAATCAATATCCTGACAAAAGAGGGTATTTCTACAAAACCATCGATGGAGATACAGTCCACCTGACCCGATATACCGGCCAGCAGGCACTGGATTTTATCGATAAGGCTCCTTCAGATCAACCTTTTAGTTTATCATTGAGCTTCAGTGCACCTCATGCGCACGACGGTGCTCCTGATCAGTATTTTTGGCAATCCACCACAGATCAATTGCTTCAGAATACCACTATTCCAGGACCTGTACTCGGAGAGGATAAGTATTTTCAAGCGCAACCCCAGTTTGTTCGCGACGGATTTAACCGCCTGAGATGGACTTGGAGGTATGATACTGAAGAAAAGTATCAGCATAGCCTGAAAGGATATTATAGAATGATTTCGGGTATTGACCTGGAGATCGCCAAGATTCGTCAGAAACTAGCCGAAAAGGGACTAGACAAGAACACAGTAATTATCGTAATGGGTGATAATGGCTACTTTCTAGGTGAGCGTCAACTTGCAGGAAAATGGCTGATGTATGATAATTCCATTCGTGTTCCTTTGATTATTTATGATCCGCGTGTAGGTAGCCATCAAGATGTAAAAGACATGGTGCTCAATATTGATGTGCCAGCAACTATTGCTGATTTGGCGGGTGTTGAAGCTCCAGAAAGTTGGCATGGAAAGAGTTTGATGCCGATCGTGACCGGACAAGATCAAGAAATCGGTAGAGACACGGTATTAATAGAGCATATTTGGGAATTTGATGAAATACCGCCAAGTGAAGGAGTTCGCACCGAGGATTGGAAATATTTCCGCTATGTCAATGACAAAAAGGTGGAAGAACTTTATCAACTAAAAGACGATCCACAGGAAATTAATAACCTTATCAATGATCCAAAGTATAAGGACATTGCTAGAAACCTTCGATCCAAAACGGATGAGCTGATCACTAAATTCAGTAATAAATACAGAGCTGCGCCATCTAATCTGACCGTTGAGCTCATTAGGGATCCTCAAAATGCTGTAAAGATTTTGGATACCAAACCTGAATTTGGCTGGCAGATATCGGAATTTTCCAAAACTCAGTCTGCCTACCAAATCCTAGTCAGTTCCAGTGAAGAGCTGATTAATTTGAATTCAGGCGATGTATGGAATAGCGCTCAGGTGAGATCCAGCAGTTCTTCCAATGTAGAATACAAGGGAGAGACTTTGGAAGAAGGGAAAAGTTATTATTGGAAAGTGAGGATATGGGATGAGGAAAATCGAGTGGTGGATTATTCAAAGGCTCAGAAATTCACCGTGGGTGAAAGTGAGGATAAGATGATTTCTACTGCCAATATCCAGGATGTAAGTAGAATTAAACCTCGGGTTTTTGAGAAAAAAGGTAATACTTATTTCATGGATTTTGGTAAAGCAGCGTTTGCTACTATTGAGTTCAATTATAAAACGGATAAGGCGGAGACTCTGATTTTTAGAATAGGAGAAATGGCTGATGGCGAAGCTGTCAACAGAACTCCTCCCGCAAAGAGCCACATTCGCTATCAGGAAATCGCAGTAGAGGTAAAACCAGGTCAAACAACCTATCAATTGCCTATACAAAAGGACGAAAGAAATACGCTTCTGGGAGTAGCGCTGCCTTTACCTGAAGGAACTCCTGTTTTGATGCCTTTTAGATATGCTGAGGTGGAAGGTGCAAGCGGGAATTTAGTAGGTGATGACTTTATCCAACTTGCTTACCATACCTATTTTGATGATAAAGCAAGTGCTTTTGAGAGTTCTGATGCTATTTTAAATCAAGTTTGGGAGCTGTGTAAATACACCATCAAAGCGACCACTTTCAATGGGCTTTACGTGGACGGGGATCGGGAGAGAATTCCTTATGAATCAGACGCGTATTTAAATCAGCTGAGTCATTATACTACGGATGCTGAATACGCCATGGCCAGAAGGACGATAGAGTATTTTATGGAGCATCCTACCTGGCCTACAGAGTGGCAGCAACACGTGGCACTGATGTTCTATGCGGACTATATGTACACGGGTAATACGGAATTGATCGAGAAATACTATGAGCCATTGAAGTATAAAACACTTTATGAGTTGGCAAATGAGGATGGACTGATCACTTCTACCAAGGTGGATCATGATTACATGTTGAAGCTGGGTTTTAAGGAGGATTATAAAAAGCCACTTACGGATATTGTGGACTGGCCACCGGCAAAGTTTAATGGAGCGGTTACTATGGGAGAGCAGGACAACTTTGTTTTCAAGCCCTATAATACGTTGATCAATGCCTTCTACTATGAAAACATGAGAATCATGGCTGAATTTGCCAAGATCATGGGTAAAACACAAGAAGCCCTGGAATTTGAATACCGGGCTGCCAAGGTGAAGAAATCGCTCAATGAGCAAATGTTTGATTCTGAGCGTGGAATTTATGTAGATGGAATCGATACAGATCATGCTTCCTTGCACGCCAATATGATGCCCCTGGCTTTTGGGCTGGTGCCAGAGGAGCATAAGGAGTCAGTCGTGGAATTTATCAAATCCCGTGGAATGGCCTGTAGTGTTTATGGTTCCCAATACCTGATGGATGGGCTTTACCGGGCAGGGGAGCAGGATTATGCTTTATCACTATTGGTGGATACCAGCGATAGAAGTTGGTACAATATGATAAAACTGGGATCAACGATTACTCTGGAAGCCTGGGATAACAAATACAAAAATAACCTGGATTGGAATCATCCTTGGGGAGCTGTTCCGGCCAATGTAATCCCGAGAGGTTTATGGGGAATACAGCCTAAAACCCCTGGGTTTGGTATTGCTCAGATTCAGCCTCAAATGAGTACGCTCAAATCCAGTGCAATCGAGGTTCCAACTGTTTTGGGTTCAATCAAGGCTAATTATATTTTCAATAACGCTAGGCTGCAGACCTATGAGATAGAAATACCGGCAAATATGGTGGCTGAATTTTCTTTAACCGAAATGGAAGGAAAGGATGTAATTCATAATGGGCAGAAAGTAGCCACAGCGTTTGGTACGATAAGGCTAGAATCTGGTAAACATACTATTCTGTTGAAAGTCAATTCTTTCTGATTAGTGGTAAGAGTACATACATCTTAGTTAGTTTATTGGTCTTGCCATTTTACAGAAAAAATTAAGCTTTCAAAAACCATCAAATTCAATGAGCCTTGTAAATAAATATCTTATCAAAAACTCTACAGACTACGCAGTCAAAAATCATATTTTGGTTTTGCTTGCCATGCTGTTTGCATACGGATGTACCAGTAAAGGATCCGCTCTCGAAGCAAATGAATCTGAATATTCTCTCCCTGATCGCCCCAATATTTTATGGTTGGTGACCGAAGATATGGGAGCCTATATCCCTGCTTTTGGAGATTCAAGTGCCATTACTCCGAATTTGAATCGTCTAGCTAGAGAGGGAGTCATATACACCAATTTGTACTCCACTTCAGGAGTCTGCGCACCTAGTAGAGCCGCAATAGCCACTGGCATGTATCCTTCTAGTATAGGAGCCAATCATATGAGAACTGATTCTTATACCGAAGTGACTGGACTTCCAAAATATGAAGCTGTTCCAGGGCCCAAAGTGAAGATGGTCAGTGAGCTGCTTCGAGAGAAAGGATATTACACCAGTAATAATTACAAAGAAGACTATCAGTTTAAAGCACCTGTCACAGCTTGGGACGAAAATGGGCCTTATGCACATTGGAGAAATAGAGCTGAAGACCAGCCGTTTTACTCAATTTTTAACTTTACCACTACCCACGAGTCAGGTCTTTTCGAACCTTATGGTTTCCGAAATATAGAAATGAGACATTACCACTCAGGTGATACCACTTACAAATGGGAGCCGGGAAATATGACCGAAGCGGAAACGCCTGTTCATGTTTCCAAAGACCAAGAATTTGCGGTTCCTCCCTACCTCCCAAATACTCCCATAGTGCAACGGGATATGTGGAAGCTCTACAATAATATTTCTGAAATGGATAGGCAGTTGGGAGCAATACTGGCTCAATTGGAAGAAGATGGATTGCTGGAAAATACCATTATCGTGTTCTATGGAGATCACGGTGGTCCACTGCCCCGGGAGAAGCGTTTGATTTACGATTCAGGGCTAAATACACCTATGATCATCCGTTATCCTAATTCTTGGAGAGCTGGATCCAAAGATGATCAGCTGATTAGTTTTGTGGATTTTGCGCCGACACTCCTTTCATTGATTGGTGAAAAACCACTGGATTACATGCAAGGACAGGCATTTTTAGGTGATTTCCAGTCCAAAGAAAAGCGTGAATACATACATGGTGCTGCTGATCGCTTTGACGAAGTCACAGATGCCATCCGAGCCGTTCGTGATAAGCAATTTAAATACATCAGAAATTATCGTCCGAATCAAGGGTATTACTTGCCTTTGACTTATCGGGAGCAAATCCCAACGATGCAGGAGCTTTTACGCTTGAATGAATCCGGAGAACTGAATGCGAGTCAAGCCCAATGGTTTCGAAAGTCTAAACCAAAGGAAGAATTATATGATTGTGAAGCAGATCCTTACGAGCTGAATAATCTCGCTGAAGATCCTAATTACCAAGACAAACTCAAGGAATTGAGCAATGAGATGGATCGCTGGCTCACGGATATTGGTGACAGACCTAATTTACCTGAGCAGGAATTAATAAAAAGACTTTGGTCTGGCGCAAGTAGCAAGCCTTCCACAGCTGATCCCGAGATTAAGATCACTAATGGGAAAATTGAAATTCAATCTGTTACTGAAGGAGCTTCTGTAGGATATAAGTTGATCAATTCCGACGGTGAACAATCACCAACTTGGAGTATATACCAAGAGCCTATTGATATTGAAGAGGTAGAAAGCATCTGGGTAAAAGCCCATAGAATAGGATACAATCCGAGCCAGGTTATCAAACAAAATTTAAACTAGGTATCCTGATCAAACCTCAACTAGACAAATTCGACTGAAATGAAAAGAAGGGAATTTATCCATACAACAGCATTGACTGGCATCGGTCTATCGCTGCCATTTGCTAATCTTTTTGCCAAAGTAGATCCTAACACTTTTCACTCAGAAGAATATAGAGTTTTGGTTTTTAGTCTTTTAAAGGATTGGTGTGATGGGATGATTAAGGTTCAAATTATTAATCCTTCTGATCCTAACGTTCACGGTTTGCTGGATTGCCCAGCTTGCGAAACCATACACGGAAGGGTTTCTGATGCTGTTTACCCTTTTTTCTATATGGCTGAGGCAACTGGAGAAAAGAAATACCTGGATGCGGGGATTGCCGTGTTTGAATGGAGCCAAAATGTCTCCCAACCTGATGGCAGTTGGACGAATGATGTAGATCCCAATTCTTGGAATGGGACTTCCGTATTTGGTGCAATAGCGCTGGCGGAGACTCTGAAATACCACGGGGATTTGCTGGCAACCGGACGTCGACAGATCTGGACTGATCGCCTTGGCGAGGCGGCAGAATTCATTTATAGGAAATTTCCTGCCATCGATGCAACTAACGTGAACTACGGAGCGACCAATATTTATGCGATGAATCTGATTGGGAATTTGCTGGATGAGCCCAAGTACATAGCCCTCAGTAAAAAACTTGCAGCGGAGGTAAAAAAGTATTTTACTGCTCCCAATTCATTATTGTATGGTGAGGTAAAACCTTCTGCTCACAAACTAAGTGAAAAAGGGCTTCCAGGAGTGGATTTAGGCTATAATATAGAAGAGTCCCTCAATAGTTTGGCTTTATATGCTTTACATGAAAAGGATGAGGAATTGCTGGAGTTGGTGCAAAAGTCTTTGGCAAGTCATATGGAGTTTATGTTGCCTGATGGAGGTTTTGACAACAGCTGGGGCACGCGAATGTTTAAATGGACCTATTGGGGCAGTCGAACCTGTGATGGTTGCCAACCCGCATTTAGTCTGATGGCTGGTTATAATCTAGCTTTTGGGACCGCAGCATTCAAAAACACCGAATTACTCAAACGATGTACGGCTGATGGATTACTTCATGGTGGTCCACATTACCTTTCACATGGGATTAAACCTTGCGTCCATCACACATTTGCCCATGCCAAATCACTGGCGGTGATCTTGGATCATTGGGATCAAATGCCAACAATAGATCAATCGAATCCACTTCCTAGAGCCAAGGCTGATGGGTTAAGATATTTTGAAGAATTGGATACAGTCCTATTTTCAAGGGGAGATTGGAGGGGAACTGTTTCTGCCTATGATGCTGAGTATTATCCTAAAATGGATCTCCGGCAAGCAACAGGCAATTCTTTAGGAATGCTTTATCATAATAAAGTAGGCTTGCTTTGTGTTGCAAGTTTGGCTGTTTATAGATTGATGGAGCCTTTAAATCAGCAGGATGCTCCCGGAAAAGACATTGCCCTTACACCTCGCTTGGAGACTTTTCAGGAAGGTGAATGGTTTACCAATCTTTATGATTTACCAGCCTCTTTTTCTACAGAAGATCAAAATGGTGAAATCCGCATATGGGGAGATGTTAAGTTAAAAAATGAAGCCAGGGAGATTTTACAAGACTCCGCTTCTGGCTTTAGGATCACTTATCTCTGTTCTGAGAAGGGCATGCAGATAAAGGCAGAAACTAGGCAAGTATTGAAGCAGCAAACCTCATTTACAATCCCCATTATTTCCAAAAATACTGAGCCAGTCGAACAGCCAGAGGATCATGTGATCATCATTACCAAGCCTGAGGGCATAGTAAAAATTGAAGCAAATGTCCCGCTGACCATTATAGAAACAGAGAAAGGCAGGACTTTCAATATGGTGCCCGGCGTGGAAGCCCTGCCTATCAAGGCAGAGTTTGTTACACAAGCTGTGGAGTTAAGGATAACGGTGATTTGAGATTATTTGACTAGGAAATTATATAGAGGGATGATGCGATACATTTATATAAAACTAGATGCCTTGACCTGCTTCTTTTTGATGGATGTGACAAACCGTTTGAAGGCACATCAGGCAAAGAACGATCTGTTTTATTCGGTTGATGACTTTAGTTCCAAGCTTAGCAGCGGCGACAATACATTCATTACAAAAATCTTAGCTGTTTTGGTTTCATCCTTATTAATCTTCTCCTGTACTGAAAAGAAAGAGGAAAGACCCAATATCATCTTGATAATGGGAGACGATATTGGTATTTCGGATATTGGCCCTTATGGGGGAGAGATCGAAACCCCAAACCTTGATCGTTTGGCAGAGGGAGGATTGAGGTTCACTACTTTTTACAATATGGCCAAGTGCAATCCCACTAGATCGTCGCTGCTAACTGGCCTGTATACTGGGGGAAATGGCGCTGTACACCTGGCAAATTTGACCAAAAACGCAGGCTACTCGAATATTATGAGTGGAAAAGAACACTTTGATCCATGGGTGCCTGAGTACTGTAAGGCAGAGAATGTATTCGACCATTCATTTTATTTTTGGGCGACTACAGAATATTTCTTGCCTCCCTCCGGGGAGTTTGAGGAACCGTTTTTTCTTGAAGGAAGGGAATTAAAGGCGACTGAAATTGAATATGAAAAGTCGCCGATGTATAAGACGGATTTCATCACGGACTATGCTTTGAAATGGTTAAAGGAATCCTTTCAACAGGATGCCCCATTCTTTCTCTACCTGCCTTACCATGCCGCCCATTTTCCGCTACAGGCCCGACCTGAAGACATAGAAAAGTATAGGGGGAAATATCGTGTAGGGTGGGATAAGCTTCGGCAGGATCGTTTCGAGCGAATGCAAAAATTGGGAGTGCTCCCACAGTCTGCAAAATTAAGTCCGCCGGAGGATAATTTGAACAAAGCTCGTGGACCGTTCATCTCTGATTATACAGATTATTACCCATGGGATAGCTTGTCTGAAGGGCAAAAAGACTCGCTGGATCTTGAAATGGCGGTGTATGCTGCAATGGTTGACCGTATGGATCAAAATATCGGACGGGTTTTGAAGCTGCTCGAGGAGCATGGGAAGTTGGAAAACACATTGATCATGTATTTGAATGATAATGGGTCCTGTCCCTTTTACACAAACAAGATTCCGGATGTACAGCCGGGCCCTGCCGACTCCTACTGGAGTTTGCGTACCTCCTGGGCGAACTTAGGAAACACGCCTTATCGACAATACAAGCAATGTGGCCATGAAGGGGGGAGCCATACACCTTTTATAGCTTATTGGCCAGGTAAGATAGCGCCCAATACCATTACGCAACAGCCAGGACATGTCGTAGATATCGCCCCTACATTTTTGGATTTATTGGATATACAATATCCAGACTCTATAAAAGGCTATCCTACTTTACCGCTTCATGGAAGTTCGTTATTGCCTGTTTTTTTGGGAGAAGAGCGAAAGGAACCAGACTATTTTATGTCAGGCCTGGAAAAATTCAGGATGTTTAGAAGTGGAGATTACAAAATTGTCAGACTCAACGGCGGGGCTTGGGAATTATACAATATTAAAGATGATCCCACAGAGCTTGTGAATTTGGCTGATTCCTTACCCGATAAAGTCAATGAATTGTCAAATTATCATGCTAGCACCCAGTCGGATAAAATCAAGAAGCCTTAGCGACTTCAATTACTCTATCGAACCATGATATGAATAAGATAATACGAGTACTTCTGTTTTTCCTTTTTTTGTGTCTGCTGTCCGATTCGATAGCGCAAACAAGCGACGGGCCTTCGGATAAGCCCAATGTCCTGTTTATCTCCGTTGATGATTTGAATAATTGGATAGGGGTCCTCAATAATTACTCCCATACCAAGACGCCCAATATTGACAAACTGGCGGCCAAAGGCGTGCTTTTTTCCAACGCGCACAGCCAAGCTCCTCTGTGCGGTCCTTCAGGGGCTTCGGTCATGACTGGATTGCGTCCCTCGACTACTGGGGTCTACGGGATGATCAGTGACGAAAAAATCAGATCTGAAAATCCGACGACCTCAGAAATAACTTTTCTCCCCGAGTATTTCAGAGAGCAGGGCTATCATACCATGGGTATCGGAAAGTTGTTTCATGACCATGCCCCAGAAGGACTTTTTGATGAGTCGGGAGGAAGGAAAAAAGGTTTTGGACCTTTGCCTGATGAGCGATATGTGTGGGACGCTTATGGTACTTCAGATCGCAAAAACTATGGACGTACCAGTACCGATTGGGGAGCTTTTCCTGAATACGATTCCCTGATGCCGGATCATCAATCAGTGGATTGGGTGATTGAACGATTAAACAAGGAATATGACAAGCCCTTCTTTATGGGCTTGGGATTTTTGAGACCACATGTACCGCTCTATGTTCCTCAAAAGTGGTTTGACATGCACCCTCTGAGTGAAATTCAGGTAGCTCCTTACCTGTCAAATGATCTCGATGATATTCCGGATGTTGGACTTAAAATCAATGATTTGCCCATGATGCCCTCTACCGAGTGGGCGATTGAATCCGGTGAATGGAAGAAAATAATCCAAGCCTACTTAGCATGTGTCAGTTTTGTCGACTACGAGATCGGACGGGTAATGGATGCACTGGAGGAAAGCGGGCATGCCGACAATACCGTGATTGTCCTATGGTCAGACCATGGTTATAGACTGGGGGAGAAAGGGACTTTTGCCAAGCATGGCTTATGGGAGTCTGCCACCAAAGCCCCGTTGCTCTTTGTCGCTCCAACTCTACCAAAGGGAAAAGTGATCGACTCTCCTGCTGAGATGCTCTCAATCTATCCGACGCTCTTGGAACTATGTGGTCTGCCGGCATATGATAAGAATGAGGGTAAAAGTCTGGTGTCAACCATGCAAGGAAAAAGTCATGAGAAAAAGGCATTTGCCCTTACAACCTACGGAATGAATAACCATGGAATCAAGGCTGATGGTTTTCGGTACATTCAATATGAAGATGGGACTGAAGAATTGTACGACCATACGATTGATCCCTATGAATTTTCTAATCTCGCAGGTAACCCAACCTATGCAAAGAAAATCAGGAAAATGAAGAAGCTGTTGCCAAAGTACAATTCCACCTGGGACCCGAACTCTTCCTATACTTTTCAGCCCTATTTCGTGGAGCAAAAAGCCCGGACAAGCGGCACAGACGGCAAGTCGGTGAAGGTGATTGGAACGGATAGATAGCTTTGGAAGTTAGGTTAGCTTCTTCACATTCCCTTTACTTAATGCTTTTGGTTTTACCGGAAGTGATATCTGACAGTATCAAGTGGGTGGTCGTATGCCCATATTCCATGATGGAGTCAATAAAACGCTGCAGGTGAAGTTGATCCTTTAATACCAATCTCATATGGATATTGTCACTTCCCAAGATTCTATGGCATTCCTGAATTTCCGTATAGTTGGGGACTATGGTCAGGAATTGCTTGAGTTTGCCATGAAAAATTTTGAGTAACATAAATGCTTCGATTGAATTTCCGAGATGAGTGTAATCTAGCTCTAGGCTATATTTTTTAATAAGGCCTGAGATCTCCATTCTTTGGACCCTCTCCCTGGCCGAAGAAGGGGAAAGCCCAACTTTACGTCCTATTTCTGCGAAGGAAGCCCGAGAATTCAGCTTCAATTCATCCAATATTTTTAAATCTAAGGTGTCTGCCATAAAATCGTTGTTACTTGTTTGTAAATATCAACGATTTTATGGAATAATTAAAGTATTTGAATTGATTCAATTTTATGTAAATCCGATTTCAAACTAATTTTGCTTAGTTTCATTTCTAATTTTATTTCCCCATGAGTGCATTTCATTTTGCTTTTAAAGTAAAAGATATTCCTTCCACGCGTAAATTCTACCTAGATGTTTTGGGCTGTGAGGAGAGAAGGTCTACCGAAACTTGGCTTGATTTTAATTTCTTCGAGAATCAACTTTCAGCTCACATCAGTGACAATTTTCCGGAATTGGATTACTGCGGGAAAGTAGATGGGATTAAGGTTCCAATCCCACATTTCGGATGCTTATTGGAAGCCCGAGAATTTGAAGATGTTCAACAAAGGCTGGAAGATGCAGGGATAGAGTTTGTGATCAAACCACAAAAGAGATATGCCGGCGGAGTGGGAGAGCAGCTGACTATGTTTGTATTTGACTTTAGCGGCAATCCTATAGAATTCAAGTCCTTCTCAAATAAAGATGAAGTGTTTTCCTAGTAGCATAACTTGTTTTTTCTTGATTCCTTATCCTTTCTGAATCAAGATCAATTTTTATCAGGAAATTCATGCTTAAACTAGTTATTAGTATGATTTTACTTTTATAAAGCAAATAAAATATGGTTTGAGGAATCGATAAAGAGAATTATTTTTTATAGTCTCGTCCCCTATAGTACAGGATGGAAATGGATTCTACACAGCTGATATTAAGTGGTGATTAGCTAGTGAGTTTATGATTTAGAAATGATATATACTTTCTAATTCTATAAGTAGTTAGTTTCAAATTGAAAATGCTTAATAGATAAACCCAGATCCCCATGGCCTCTCAGTCCTCCAATAAGCTATTACTACATAGGATTTCGGTGGATTCAGACAAGGCTGCTTTTACTGAACTTTTTAAAAGGTATCATTCAAAACTGATCACATTTGCTACCTGTTTTTTACCAAATTATGAAGAGGCTGAAGATATGGTTTCAGAAGTCTTTATAAGACTTTTGCAGAATCAATCACAACTAATGGAAATAGATAATTTTGAAGGATACCTATATTATTCTGTAAAAAATCAATGCCTTAATCAGCTAAAAAAGAATAAAAGAAAGAGTAGTTTATTTTCTCCAATTGATCTGCAGGATTTTAAAACCAATGAATATACCCAGCCTCTGGAGCAACTAGTAGCTTCAGAATTGCGCGATAAAATAGCAGGCTGTGTTGATAGATTGCCTCATAAAAGAAGGCTAGTCTACAAAATGATCAAGGATGATGGGCTAAAAATCAAGGAGGTTTCCAAATTGCTTGATATTGCCGAAAAAACTGTGAAGAAACACTTGGAATTAGCAGTAAGGGATTTAAGAGCAGAAATTTCGGTTTATATCGAAACTCAAAATAGTGCCCCGAAAATCATCCCGATTTCTTTAAAAGTAGGCAGTTTAGTAACATTGGTCGTGTTGATTTCCGATTTTTTTAAGTTCTAACCTAACTTTTTTAAAATATAGCAATTCAGTCCAGCCCAAAAGCTTTTATTAATCCTATAGCTGATTCATTGTTTGGGAAATGAATTTCATTTGTATCATTTGTTCTGCTTATTTGATCAGGTTTGAAATAAAATTTCATAAAATATTCGAAGTGCATTACGCCTTTTGATTCTTAAAGTTGTCTTGGTAAGGTGAATGTACCTGAAGATCAAATCGACCTTATTCTTTCAAAGTGGCTGACAAACACTGCTAGCCAGGAGGAACTTTTAATCCTGGAAAATTGGGCAAACCTGTGTGATGAAAATCTGGAGGTATTTGAAACATTTAAAAAAGTAACTAACCAAAGTACTCCTGAGCCGATTTTAGTCAATTTGGAAGAAAAGGCCAATGATATTTGGGAGAAAGCTCATCAAAAAAAGTCCACTAGTCAGAGAAAGTGGCGGATTGTATTCAATTATGCGGCGAGCATTTTCTTAATGGCAGCATTGGCGATGAGTATTTTTTACTACCAGCAGCTAGAAAAAGGAAAAGACAATGAGGTAGCGGCCGAAGTTCCAACTTTCATTTTTAGAGAGAATAAGCCCGGTCAAAAAACTAAAATTTTTCTACCTGATGGTTCAGTTGTTTACCTGAATAGCAGTTCTAGTATCAAATATTTAAGCGGATTTGTCGGAGATGAGAGAAGGGTTTACCTAAAAGGAGAAGGCTTCTTTGAAGTTGCTAAGGATAAATCCAAGCCATTTATAGTTGAGAGCAGATCGTTTGAAACCATCGCCTTAGGTACCGCTTTTAATGTGAAAGCATTTGAGGAGGAGGATTTACGGATTTCATTGGTGGAAGGAGTAGTGAGTATAAATCAACTTTCAAATGCAGACAATTCTTTAATTCTAAAGCCTGGAAAGGAATTGTTGCTTTCATCAGATTCCAAAACTTTTTTAGAGCAAGACTTTGATTTAGAAGAGGTTGTTGGCTGGAAAGAAGGGAGGTTGGTTTTCACGCAGGCTAATCTTCCTGAAGTAAAACTCAGTCTCGAGAGATGGTATGGAGTTCAAATTGAATTAAGAGGAAAAGTGCCTTCCAACTGGAAAGTGACTACAGTATATGAGAACCAAAGCTTGAAAAACGTATTAACTGATTTACAATACTCTAGAAAATTTGCCTATGAAATAAAGCATTCGAATGTGACGATCACATTTTAAAAAAACAGAACCAATGGGTTCGTACCCCATTGATTCTGAAGCAGCATAACTAATTTGTTTGGACGCACATTAGCTATGCCTAATTAAATACTTGTCAGTACTCAATAACCCAAAATTATGATAAATAAACCTTTACTGCTATTACTGCGGATGACAAAATACACCCTGTATGGTTTTTTGTTTCAAATGCTCGTATTGAACGTGGTACTTGCCCACTCAATCAAAGCCCAAAAAATCGATGAAGTTTATGTGAAAGTTTCTTTTAATGAAGAGAAACTGCTGAACGTGCTACATGAAGTGGAGAGGCAAACTGAGTTTCAGTTTACAATTCATGAAAATGAAACCTATCTCAATCAAAAAGTATCTGTAAGATCTAATAAGGTTTCTGTAGAAGACTTACTTAAGGAAATTGGTAGCCAAACTGGCCTGAATTTTCAACAGGTAAATAGAAATATTTCTATGTGGCTTGCCCAGGACAAGAGCGCGGCAACGGAAGATCTTACTCAAATCAGCGCTATAAGTATTTCAGGTCTTGTCAGTGACAATACCGGAGCGCCCTTACCAGGAGTGACAATAATCGTCGAAGGCACCACCAGCGGAACTGTATCTGATATTGATGGGAGATATTCTATTGAAGCTGAAGCAGGTGATGTCTTGGTGTTTTCATTTATAGGTTTCAGTCAGCAAAAAGTAGCTGTAGCAAACCAAACAGAAATCAATGTGACTATGCGTGAAGATGAGCAGGCATTAGATGAAGTTGTAGTGGTCGGATACGGAACTCAGAAGAAGGAAGATGTCACTGGGTCTGTGGCCACTGTCAATGAAAAAACGATCAAGGATCTTCCCGTTTCTTCGGTCGATCAAAAAATGATTGGCCAAGTTGCAGGTGTTCAGATTCAGCAGGTATCAGGCGCTCCAGGCGCAGGTACCTCTATCAAGATTCGGGGCAGTGGATCCCTTGGAGCTGGGAATGAGCCTCTTTATGTAGTGGATGGTATGCCTTATTCCTCTGGGATGAACCAGTCTTTGAATCCTTTGGCATTCATTGACCCAAATAATATAGAGTCTATCACAATCTTAAAAGATGCTTCTTCCACAGCCATTTATGGTTCTAGAGGAGCAAATGGTGTGATCATGATCACTACCAAAAAGGGCACTTATAACCAGACTAATATTACTTTTTCCGCTATGGCCGGAGTTCAGCAGGTACCACAAAAAGGTAGACCAAATATGCTGAATCAGAGAGAGTTTGCCCAGCTACAGCGAGATAGAATTGACCTTGAAGTAGATTTAAGGGAGAATAGAGAGTCTACCTTAGAAGACTATCCTGCAGAATATAGAGATCTAGATGCGCTTACTGGGCGAGGTACGGATTGGTATGATCTCATTCTTAGAGATGCTCCGATTCAAGATTACAATTTCAATCTTCAAAAGGGGACAGAAGATTCTCGTATTAATTTCAGTCTTGGGTATTTTAATCAACAAGGTGTTTTGAAGGAAACTGGTATAGAGCGTTTTAGTACGAAACTTGGGATTGAAACAGATATCACTCCTAATCTAAAATTAGGTGTCTCGATACAACCCACCTATATAAGCCAGCAACGAGCGAATACAAACCTTAATAGGGAAGATGTCTTAGGTGTGAGTATTTGGGCAAACCCAATTTCTACTCCTTATGATGAAAATGGAAATCTTAAACCATACATAGTAGCTCCTCAAAGCAAATTTCACTCAGCATGGAGCTTCGCTAATCCATTGTATGTACTGCAGGAAATGACTACCGAGCAGAAGTCCTTTCAAAACCTGGGCTTAGCATTTTTGGAATGGAGCATATTACCAAACCTTCGTTTCAGGTCTTCCTTGAATACAATTTTGGAAGCATCTAAGTATTTTCAATATGTTCCTAGCACCGTGGGGGGATCTAATAGACCGCCTACTGCAGGTACAGGTAACTCTACAAATACCCGATACAATAGCTTCAATTGGTTGGTTGAGAATACAGTTAATTACGATTTGAGTTTTGGAGAACATTCATTCAACTCCTTACTGGGGTATACCATCCAACGCTTTAATTCCAATAATATAAATTTGAATGCCAGCCCTTATCCGAATGATTTGATAACAACGATCAACGCGGCCCAAGCTATTAATTCATGGGGTGAGGCAGTAAATGAGTGGAGTATGATTTCATATTTGGGAAGAATCAACTATTCATTCAAAGAGCGTTATTTATTCACCGCAACTTTTAGAGCGGATGGTTCTTCACGATTTGGGAGTGATAACCGTTTTGCAATCTTTCCCTCATTAGCGGGTGCATGGAGAGTGTCAGAAGAGGAGTTTTTCAATGACATATCCTGGATAGATAATTTGAAGTTAAGAGTCAGCTATGGCAAAAGTGGAAATAATAACATCGGGAATTATGCTCATTTGGCTAATATCAGCGCTGGGTCCTATGTCTTTGGAAATACTCAGGTGACTGGCTCCAGTGTTGGGATATCCAATCCTAGTCTGACTTGGGAAGAATCAAATCAAATCGATGTGGGATTGGATTTTGATTTTTTCAATAGCCGCGCCTTTTTCATGATTGATTATTTCAAGAGAAGAAGCAATAACATGTTGCTGGAAGATGTGATACCTGCCATCACTGGATTTAATTCTCAAACAATTAATCAAGGAAGTGTTCAAAACACAGGGATAGAAATCGCTTTGGGAGGAACACCTATCGCTGGTGAATTTAGTTGGAATATCAGTGGGAATGTCGCATTCAACAGAAACGAAGTACTTTCTTTGAATGATAATACGGTGAGAATTTTGTCGGGCAACAATGATGGGAATCCTACACATATTTCAGTAGTGGGGAAGCCTATTGGTCAATTTTTCGGTTTTGTACTTGAAGGAGTATATACGCCAGAATACTTAAGCCAGCCTGGGGTAGTTAATTCTCCGCAGGTCTATGAAGGAAACGTAAAATATAAAGATGTAAATGGTGATGGATTTATCAATGATGTGCTTGATTACACAATCATTGGTAATCCCCATCCAGACTTCATCTTCGGACTTACCAATAATTTCTCTTACAAGAACTTTGACTTAGGGGTAATTATAAACGGTCAAGTTGGTGGTCAAGTCATGAATGGCTTGAGACAAACCACGGATAATTTACAGGGATTTTTCAATGTAGATAGAGATTGGGAGCAAAGATGGAGGAGTACTGAGAACCCAGGTGATGGTATTCATTCCGGAGTGCCAAAATTGAAGCCAAGCTGGGGACATAGAGTATCAACGCTGTGGGTGGAGGATGCTTCTTATTTGCGTATTGCAAATTTGACTTTGGGATATACCATTCCATCGAGCTTGTCTGAGAAAATGAAAGTATTAAAGAGTTCAAGACTGTATTTTACAGTGCAAAACTTAGCCATGTTTACCAATTACAAAGGAGCAAATCCTGAAGGCCAGGCAGCGAACCAGAATAATACTTTGGTTCCTGGTTTTGATATGACATCGTATCCGCTGTCTAGGACTATGTCATTGGGAATTAATCTTTCTTTTTAATCTGGAATGAAAACGATGTTCCATCACAAGCTAAATTATTGCATTATGAAAAAGTTACTATATATAGTTCTCTTATTTACTATTACTTCCTGCGCGGATGATTTCTTGGAAATTTACCCTGATACCACATTGAGTGAAGGCAATTTCTATCAATCTCAGGAAGAGTTTATTCTCTTAGCCAATGGCTGTTATATACCATTAAGAGACATTGAGAAAAATACGCACTGGGTTATTGCAGAGTTAATCTCTGACAATACCAGTTTTCAATATAATATCTTGACGGGTGAGGCTGTGCGAGGCGTTATTGATCAGTTTATCATTACCGCTGACAATAGGGCTTATTCAGAGTTTTGGAATTTGTCTTACAATGGAATAAATAGAACCAACAAACTGCTGGTAGAGATAGATAGGCCTGAAGTAGCATGGTCAGATTTAGCGTATAAAAGCAGATCTTCTGGAGAGGCTTACTTCCTCCGCGCTTTATATTATTTTAATCTGGTAAGGCAATTTGGAGGTGTTCCATTAGTGCTGACTCCAATTAGCGCTCAGGAAGCACTTCAAATGGGTAGGGTAAGCGAGGAAGAGATATACGCCAGTATTATCAGTGATTTGAATTCAGCGATAGATCAGTTTGCTTTGGCTACCCAATTGGAGGAAAATGGTAGAGCCAATTTGAATGCTGCCTATGGCTTATTGGGTAAGGTTTATCTGACAGTGAAAGAATATGACAATGCGGAAAAGGCACTTAAAAAAGTGATTGATTCGAATAAATATTCACTGTTGCCAGATTATGCGGATTTATATGATCCAAGTAACAAGGATTATACAGAAACCATTTTTAGTGTGCAGTATTCCGAAAACAGCCGAGAGCTTTCTAATCGATTTATCTTCATGTTCGCGCCTTGGAGTTCAAAAGGAAGTATTACACAACGTCCTAATATTAATATTATCTCTGCTGGCTGGAACCAGCCAACAATGGATTTGTTGAATGCTTTTGAAGATGGGGATAAAAGAAAAGATGTCTCTATAAAATTCTGGAATGGTCCCGATTGGGATGGTGCGGTGAGAGATATACCGTACACCGGCAAGTTTAAGCCTCCAATCTCTGCGCCTGATGATCGCACGGGAGACAATTTCCCGGTATTAAGATATTCCGATGTGCTATTGATGTATGCTGAGGCTTTGAACGAGCAAGGAAAAACTGGAGAGGCCTTGCCTTACGTTCAGCAAGTGCGTGATCGAGCAGGGTTGGATGCTTCTCTGTCTGGCTATGGAAAAGCAGAACTGGAAGAGTTGATAGCCAAGGAGCGCCAAGTTGAGTTTTGCTTTGAGAATCAGCGTTGGTATGATCTAAAAAGAACAGACAAAGCTATAGAAGTAATGACTGCTCATGGACAGCGGGAGTTGGCTCAAAAAGATTTTCTATACAACAGCGCCTACCAAATTGATCCCCATAAGCTATTAGCTCCCTTACCAGCCGAGCAAATACTTATTAATAGTTTAACCCAAAATCCAGGATATTAATATGACTGACATTGTTAATTTATTTATAGTTAAGCTTCGAGATTACAAATTCCTAGTGGGGTTGAATCTTTTGCTCCTTTTCAATTATGTAGTTCCATTTAAGTCCTTAGCCCAAAGCGAAAAACCGAACGTAATATTCATCCTCGCCGACCAATGGCGGGCAGACGCTGTGGGATATGCTGGAAATACCGATGTGATCACACCAAATCTCGACAGGTTAGCCAAAGAAAGTCTGGTTTTTGATAATGCCGTAACAGTAATGGCGGTTTGTGCACCTTGGAGGGCTAGTTTTCTGACAGGACAATACCCTCTTACAAATGGTGTTTTTTACAATGATAAGCCTCTTCCTTCCGAAGCTTTGACAATGGCTGAGATCTATAAAGAGCAAGGTTATCAGACAGGCTACATAGGAAAGTGGCATTTAAATGGTCATAAAAGGGGAGAGGATGCCTTTAGCGCGAGAGACAAACCGGTGACTAAAGACCGCAGGCAGGGATTTGATTATTGGAAAGTGAGGGAGGTGACACATGATTATAACAACTCCTTTTACTTTGATGAAAATGATGAAAAGCAATATTGGAAAGGATACGATGCTTTTTCACAAACGGACAGCGCGATCAGTTATATCAAAAAAAACAAGGATAACCCATTCTTATTAATGATGTCTTGGGGACCGCCTCATAATCCCTATCAAACTGCTCCTCAGGAATATCAGGAGATGTATGATGCGGCTTCCTTAACTCTTAGACCAAACGTTCCTGAAAATTTACAGGATAGTGCCAGGAAAGTTATTGCCGGGTATTACGCTCATATAACAGCTTTGGACAAGGCAATGGGCGATTTGATTGAAACATTAGAATCTGAAGGTCTTACAGAAAATACGATTCTGGTATTCACCTCAGAACATGGGGATATGCTGTTTTCCAAAGGATTTTTGCGAAAGCAAAGACCTTGGGATGAATCTATCAAAGTACCTATGTTGATAAGATATCCAGATAAGATCAATAAATCCAGGAAGATCAAAGGACCAATAGATACTCCTGATTTGCTTCCCACCTTGTTGGGATTAAGTGATATCAGTATTCCTAATAGCATAGAAGGAACTGACTTTTCTTCTGCGCTGCTCAGTGGAAAAGATATCGAGAATGATGGAGCACTGATAATGTTGCCGGTTCCATTTCATGAATGGAATTTTTCGAATGGTGGTAGGGAATATAGAGGAATTCGTACTGAACGGTACACGTATGTGAAGGATCTGCAGGGACCTTGGTTGCTATATGACAATAAAAAAGATCCCTTTCAAAACAAAAATCTAATTAATCAATCAGCGTATTCAGAGCTGCAGGATTCCTTGGAAAAAATACTTCAAGCCAAGTTGGATGATACAAATGATTCCTTTTTACCAGCAGATGATTACATGAGTCAATGGAATTATCTGTATGATAAGCAGGATAGTATTAGAGCTCCAGATTACCTCCAAATGAACAGATAATTTTAAATCGTATCTCAAAGTAAAGATTATACTAAATAGGTGGGTTTACTAGTTAAAGCCGGCGGATCTGTGATCTGTCGGCTATTATTCAATTTGTGCTTGTTGGACAGTTAGATGCCATTTCCTTTCTTTGGAATTTAAAAATGATCTAATTGGTAAGTTGTTAGTGGTTTAAAATTGATCAAAAGGCAAGGTCATTTTTAGATTTAGGATTTTTTCCATTTCTTACTTCCCTAAACCGTTTAAACTTTGTTTTAAAGCGATATTATATTCTAGGTTTTCCTTACAAAACAGGAAAGAGAATGCTTCTGAAAAAGTAAAATGAATAGACAATTCGTACACCTCGTACAGCTCGTACCCCTCGTACCGTACGAATTGTACGAGGCTAAAGTGAGACTCTAAACCATTCAAATTATTTCAATCCTAAGACAACTCAAATACCTTCAAATTTTCAGGAAAATTAAAGGTTCATTTTCTAGTTTTGACCCTAGCTAAAATAGGTTCGTTTTCTGATTTCACATCAAAAAGAAAAAAGATCATTCAAAAACCATAAACATAACCTATATGGCGTTTAAACACATGTTTTGAGAGGTTCGAAATGGTTCAATTCAAATAAATTTAATATTGTAAAAGCAAAATGAACCTGTCCCAGTTTTTGTCCCAGGTTTATCGTAAGTCTCTGAAAATCAGAAGTAGTTTGTAGCGCTGTTCCCGCTACAAAGGATACTAGAAATGGTATCCTTTTTTTTTGTGCTTAAAATTTGTACTTCTTGTGGTATTGTTTTCTAGGTAATGATTTAGAGGTCAATAGATCAAGCCGCGATGGCTATCGGGGCAGTTCCCGCTTTAAGAACTCCTTATACGTAAAGTATTTGGGGTTTTCTTTTTTTTCGAGGTACACCGAGGAGTACACTTTGCGTAATCCAACTTTTATTTAGCAATAGCAGGCAATTTTTTTAAATTCACAAATTCTGATTTTCCATATGAATTCTTATTTAAATCAAGTCATAAACTCCTTTGCAGAAATGGATTCTGCTCAGCTTGGTGAATTGCTGGATCCACAGTACACCTATCAGGATATGCCTTTACCACTTTTTGTTGAAAAATTAGAAGGGATATTTAGTCTCTTCAGAAGTCAGGGGGAATCTCAGCTAGAGGTGCTGACTGGATATTGCGATAATCTTTCCTGTAACCCTAGGCTAGATCGAAGGACCTATCGCTTTTACAGTAAGGTCACGCGAGATTACTTGGACCTGCGGTTTAGCTTAGAGCCAAGCGATGACGGGCTGGGCGAACTTATTGCAGAGATCTACCAGTGTTACTGTTTTAACTGTCTGGAAGACAACAATGGTTGGTATGGAGATTCTATGGTTCTGACTTCTCATTTGGATGAGAGAACTGATTTTTCTGACAAGCCAGATGTCATGCTTCATTTACAACTTGCGGGCGCAGCAGTAAAAGAATCAGCTCATTGGCCACAGCGAATAAGTAAGGAGTTTTTGGAGGCTTGGCTGATGAAATACGAGCCTACTTATGATTTTATAGAGGTTTCTTCGGGGGGCTTTGATTTTGAAACGATGAGTTGGGATGATTTTTATATGTTGTTCTATTCACTCAAGAGTCATTTAGACTTGGTTACTCATTTTGCGAGAGACTTTGATGATGATTTTTTGAATAATTCTGAGTGTTCAGAAATGCAGATCATAGAAAAACTGTTACGCTTCGATAAATATCTCAATGAGCATGAGTTTACTTATTTAACCTTGAGAAGAAGTGATGATGTTTCTGTTCAAATTCATACACATTCCTATTGGATAGAAGGTGAGGAGTTTGATTTTTTTGCTGAATTCCATGACTGGTTCAATATTATGTATGGTTTGTACGTGCACAGATATTATGCGCTCACTGAAGCTGAGACAGATGAATACCTAGAATTTGAAGAGGATTATGATCCTGAGTACAATTTAGGTTCCCTGAAATTCCATATGGACATCAGAAAAAGAGCTCGGGAAAACGGGGAATACATCCCGCTGAGGGATTTTTAATATTGATCAAAAGAGGCTTTAATTCACCCCCATCCCTTTATTATACTTATTCCTATACTCGAAAGGAGTGAGGCCAGTGATTTTTTTGAAGGTGGTACGGAAGGCTTTGGTGTCTGAGTAGCCTACATCAAATATAACTTCGTTGAGGTTTTTCATGCTAGTTTCGAAGCTGCGCTTGGCAGCCTCAACTTTTACTCGCTGAATGTATTCAAGGAAGTCTACATATGGAAAGGAAGCTCTTTACTATAGGCATAGTAAGATCATCTTGAATAATTCAATGCGGTTTAGTTTATAGGTGACAAGTATTCCTTTGATATAAATATCTTCCGGAGCATTAGTCTTTGATAGAGTCTACCACCTCTTCACCCAGCCCAAATGAGAGTGTCATGCCTGCTCCACCCATACCGTTGACAATGGTGACTGCATCATCGATTTGATGGACAAATTCTGTGGCTCCATTAGTCATTTTAGGGTAGATGCCATGCCAAGAACTTCCGATTTCCCAATTTTTAAAGTGGGCGAATGTCTTCAAAACATCCAGGATCAGTTTATTGATGCGTTGCGTATCGAATGGCGTGAAGTTAAGTCCGTATTCATGGCTGTCACCTACGGTCAATTCACCCATTCCATTCTGTGAAACCATCACATGAATACCTAGGTCTAAAAGCTCTTTGTATTGCTCAGTGTAGACTTCCTTTAATTGTGATAAAGAGGGAGCCACCTGAAAACCTTTGTAATGTATAAAACTCAATCCTGCGCAAAGGGGAGGTCCGATGCGCCAGCTTTGCGGTTGCTGCACTAGTCGCATCATTTGGAGCTTACATTTTGTGATAGGTGTAGTCTCAAATAATTCTGGGTATAAGGTTTCAAAGTCTGCGCCACTGCATACAAATATTTTATCTGCCGACCAGGATCTTTGTCCACTATAAACCGTATTTCCTTCGATTCTTGAGATTACCCTATTCCAGATAAAATCTATTCCATCGAGACTATCCAGGTATTGGGCAGTTTTAGCAATCGCTTCACGAGGATCTACGATCATCTCATCGGCTGTCCAGAGTGCACCTTTTAGATTTTTAGACACCGACGCGGGACTTTTCAATAGCGTTTCTTCAGGACTGAGCTGATGTGCAGATTTTTGATTTTGCATGGCTGTCACGTACTCCTTGACTACCTGAAGTTCCAGGTCAGTGTATGCTAGATGTAGTGATCCTGTTTGTTCTGACCAAAAACCGGCTTTTTGGGACATCTCCAACCAGACTTCTCTTGAGCGCATCGCACGTTGATAGCAAGGGCCTTGCTCTTGACCGATTGGCCAGATCATTCCAAAATTACGGACAGAAGCACCTTGAGCCTGTGGGTGGCGCTCGATGACGGTTACTTTCCAACCTTTGGCATAAAGCGCTCTAGTCATAGAAAGTCCTACGATCCCTGCACCGATTACGATTGCGTGTTGTTGATTCATGGAGTTGTTTGTGTTTTTCTTTGAAAAAATAGATGGAGGTGTCTATTGTGATAAGGAGATTTTGAGATTTTTGATTTCTGGAATTACCCAATCATATAGATCGGTTTCACCATCAATTTTGTATCCGAGTTCCTTAGGAGATTTACCCACCCACTTACTTCTTCTTCCTTTCACAGTTATTGTTTTAGAGGTAGGGTCTATAGTCAAGAACGCGAATAAACTTTCCTCATAAGGGCAAGTCAAGTCAAGGATGGGGTGCTCTTTGATGATAGATGCTTCGAAAGTTGTGTGCTTGTAGTCATCCCCAACCCAGTAATAAGAAGCAGAATTGATATGAAGGTAGTTTACATCATTGATCACCTGATGTTGATCAATGTGCGAATGACCATTGATGCAAAGGAGAATTTTGTCGGAATACTGGCCTAGCAGTGATTGGATTTCTGTCGCATTATCGACAGCGAAAAGGCCTGCAAGGGGCTGGTGACAACAAATCAAGACTGGTAATGTGGATTTCTCCAATTGCTTCTGAAGCCAATTGATCTGCTCGGCCCCAATGAATGAAACGTAGCCTCCTGTGTAAGAAGGCGAGCCCTTTTCGTTTCCATCCAGCACTATCAGGCGAATTCCTTTTAGATCTTGAGTATAATATGTAGCGGGCATCCCCCAGACGCTAAGACACTGTTCTTTGGTAAAGCCCGAGTCTGTATCATGATTGCCAATGACATGCAGACTGTGCTGATGTGCATTGTTAAAATCATCGATCAATGCTTTGTTAGTGTCGGAAGGGTAGGCGAAATCACCCAGCTGCAAGATTGCATCAGGGGATTGTTTTTTGACTTCCGTTAAAAAGCTGGATAACCTTTCTGCTCCATCGTGCATTAGATCCTGATGCAAATCAGCTATGACGCCAATGGTAATTTTTTTAGAAAAAACGGCTTCTAGCTCACTGGAAAGATCCGGCAATGCAAAGCTAAACCCAGCCAGTGCTGAGTTTTTGATAAAAATTCGACGGTTCATAGGTCGGGGCTGTTTTGGATTAAACTGTTTCTAAGGCAATTATTTCTTTCAACTCTACTAAAGAATCTATGATGAAATCAGGGTCAGCAGTATTTAATTGCTCAGAAGTCTGCGCTCCGGTAGTCACACCGAGGGTCAATCCGCATCCGGCTGATTTTCCTTCTTCTATGTCGACGACAGAGTCACCAATTTTTGCCACTTGCTTTGCATTGGATATGCCACACTTCTCCATGGCCACATAGATCATGTCTGGGGCTGGCCGACTGTTTTTGACATCGTCAGCAGTGATGAGTGCATCAAAAGTTTCACCTTCTTTCCATCCTAATTTCTCCAAAAGAGAAAGTGCTGTCTGTTCATTATAACCTGTATTTAGTGCTACTTTGATTCCATGTTGACGTAAATAACTAAATAGTTCGCAGGTGCCTTTATAGGTGTTTACTTCCAGATTTTTATAGGCTGCCTTAAGGATAGTCAGAAAATCAGCAAAGGCAATTTGTGCATCCTTTTCTAGGTCTTCTGCAGATGAATAGACAGGTTTCATGATGTCACGAATCGCTTGAAGTTTTTCTTTCCCACCTCCAATTAGTAATACGTTATTAAGGGAGAAATCATGTCCAAGCTTATTGATGGCCTGTTGAAGTGATTTATAGACTACATTGTTTTCGTTGACAGTTGTCCCTGCCATGTCAAAAACGATCAGTTTGATGTAGTTTTTTTCGCTCATTTTATTTGATGATATAATTGAATGATTTGATTAGTTTGGAGTGATGCCCACTCTGTATTTTCCAGATTTATTGGCCGATTTAAAGGCGTCATCAAGCTTTGCCAAGCAAAAGTCTGTCTCTACAAGACTTTCAAAAGGATAGAGTAAATGTGTTGATTCAAGAAAATTGATGGCAAAAGCCAAGTCTTCCGGGCTGTAATTGTGTAGTCCTTTAATTGTCAGAATTCTTCTTACCACCGACTCGGCATTGATGGAGATATTTCGCTCCGAATATACAGCGCCCACCCAGATGGCAATCCCTCCTATGTTTAAAATATTTAGGCCTTTTTCCATTGCTGAAGCAGATCCAGTGGTGTCTATGACGATATCAATGCCTCCGAGCGACTGCGTGATGCTTAGTATCTCTTCTAGTGAAAGGTTCGCATCGATGCCTCTGTCTGCTCCAAATCGTGTACTGTTTTCGATTCGTTGAATAGTTCTGTCCATGGCAAATACATGCTTGGCGCCAGCAAATTTTGACATCGCACAAGCTGAAATTCCTAACATTCCTGCACCGATTACGAGCACATTTTTGTCTGTCAGGCTCCCTGCTAGTCTGATAGCTCCAGCTATAGTAGCATGGGTGCAGTTCAAAGGAGCAGCTTCTTTTGAAGAAATTCCAGAGGGGATTTTGAAAATGTCCGTTCCCTTTCTCAAATGGCAGTGTGTGGCAAATCCCCCGCTGAGAACGTCGTTTTGTTTGATTTGCTCATGACCATATTTGAAAAGAGGTTCAGATTTTTGAGGAATGCCCTTAGCCGCCATCATCCCAGTATGGTCATGGGCATAGACTGACCAAGTCACGAGATCTCCAATTTTAAGCTTATCGCCATAGAAATCAGTAAGCCCTTCTTCTGCTATGCGAGTGATCCGACCGATAACTTCATGTCCCAGTACGCTTGGTGTATGTGCAGCACGACGTCCATAAAACGTATGAAGATCACTCGTGCATATAGTCGTGTAGGTGATCTCTACGAGTGCCTCGCCTGATGTTAAATTCGGAAGATTTACCGGCGTAGCGGAAAATGGCTTCTCCAATTCAGTAAAGATCATTGCTAGGGCTTCTTTCTTCATTTCAAATTTTATGTCTAAGGACCAATGTAAATGATTGCAGTGTACAATATTTCTATTGCAAATAAACTTAAAAAATTTCCTAATTGGAAAATTAATTTCCTGTTAGAAAACTTAATAATCCCTTAACATTCAGAATTCAAATTTCAAATCTGTCCCTAATACCTTTGATCCGTAAGTCAAATGGGTTCATTAATTCATTGTTTTGAAGCTATTTGCTCTCTTTATTCAGTTTTAATACAGGATCTCAAAAGCAAGTTGAATATCATCTGAAGTCTTGATGCTCCATCTATATCCAAATTTGAAAAATTTCATGATATGAAAAATACAAGCATCTTTTCTCATAAATATTTTCCAGAAAAATCAACGGTAATGCTGATGGTGGGTGCTTTTCTGTGCTATACAGGTATGTATGCGGTCCGCAAATCATTCCTGGCAGGACAGTATTTGGATATGGATTTTTTTGGGATGGATTTTAAGACCGTCTTGGTGATTAGCCAGGTTTTGGGGTATATGTTGTCCAAGTTTGTAGGAATTAAACTTGTGTCAGAGATGACATCTACTAAGCGTGCTACATCCTTAGTGCTCTTGGTCGGCTTCGGCCTGTTGATGCTGTTGGCATTTGCAGTTTTGCCAGTTGGTCTTAAGCCATATGCCTTATTTTTGAATGGATTGCCACTAGGGATGGTTTTTGGGTTGGTGTTTTCATACCTGGAAGGACGAAAAAATACGGAGCTTTTGGCAGCAGCGCTCAGTGCAACTTTTATTTTTTCGACTGGATTTGTGAAAACGGTCGGAGTTTGGCTGATGCTGGATTTTGGAGTAGGGGAGTTTATTATGCCCTTCCTTACTGGTCTGATATTCTTTCCGCTGTTTTTGGTTTCTGTCAAGATGCTAAGCAGATCTCAGCAGCGATCAACGGAAGATGTAAGTCTTCGCTCTGAACGCTCACCGATGAATGCCAAACAGCGAATGGATTTTCTAAGAAAGCATGGACTTGTATTTGGAGGGTTGGTTGTGGTTTATGTTCTACTGACAATTGTGCGTGATTTCCGCGATAATTTTATGGTGGAGTTTTGGGCTGAACTTGGGATGCAGGCCAAACCTGAGTTGATCACTCTGACAGAAATCCCGGTAGCAATATTGGTATTGATGTTAGCTGCATTTGGAGTTTTGATTCGGGATAATCGTAAAGCTTTTAATTATGGTATCTACCTAAGTATAGTGTGCTGTATTGGGATCGTGGTCCTAACGTGGTTTTTTGATAAGGGGGTAGTGTCACCCATCTGGTGGATGGTGATCAATGGTGTGGGGCTTTACCTTCCTTACATCCTGTTCCATTGTTTGATTTTTGAGCGTTTTATTGCCTTGCTTCGATTCAATGGAAACGTCGGATTTTTATTTTACACCGCAGATGCACTGGGATACACAGGAAGTGTGGGAGTGATGCTGTTCAAAGAATTCAGCAACACGCCAGTCACTTGGGTGAATTTCTTGGGAGATCTAAATCAGCTTGCTGGATTGATAATGACGGTCGTATGTGTTATCACCTTGTTTCTATTGCAGTTCAAATCAAAAAAGCAACTTGAATTGGCTCTTCATGCTTAATTCATGGTGATCAGATAGACTACTAAAATGACAGCATCATGGCTAGTTTCATTTTTAGGAACATGAGGGATATTGCCATCAAAGAATAGCGAATCGCCTTCTTCTAGGTGAAATTTCTCCGAGCCTAGCTCATATTCGATTTTCCCTTTTAATATATAGATGTATTCAAATCCGGCGGTGGACACGCTAGCTCTTTCGGCTTGGCTTTTTAGTGTAAGAAGCGAGATCTCCATGGAGGATTTTTCAATGGGATAGTTTAAAATCATCTGATATTCATAGCCTGTGGACTCTTCCTCTTTGTGCACAGCAGTGTACTCACTTTTTTTCCGAAGGATATATCCTTTAAAGTCGTTTTCGGATTTCAGATCACTGAAAAAATCCGAAATATTCAGATTTAGAGTCTGAATCAGCTGAATCAGAGATGGTAGAGTGGGTATTACGCGACCATTCTCGATTTTGGAAATCATGGCCATACTCATGCCTGATTTTTCGGCCAGCTCTCCAAGTTTCCATCCATTTTCTTTTCGGATCGCCTTAAGCTTGTTGCCGATCTGTATGGTTAAATAATCTGAGTTTGTCATGTTTTTCTATTTGCTTCCAAAGTAGTGAAAATTTCCTGTTATGAAAATATTGAAGTTATGTTATAGATGATGTTAAATTTCCTTCAATGAAAAATTATTTCTATTAACGAAAACATAATGCTTCTTTTTAATCCTTAGTAAGGCTTATAGGTACTTTTGAGTAAGAAAAATAATGAGTTTCTGATTTGTTAATTTTCCTGATAGGAAAATTTTGAATTTTGATACATTTAAAAAACAATAAATTATTTCCGCTTATGAAAAACATGATTACTCAAAGCAAGCCCATAAGGAGTCTCGTGATGGCGATTCCTATTCTGGTGTTTAGCTTACATAATGGTCAAGACGTCTATGCCATCTCGCGAGTGTCAATTGGTGCTGATAAAGAATCTTCTTCACAGCAAATGGAAAACAAGACTGTCATTGGTAAAGTGATAGATTCAGAAACCGGGGAGGGTATGCCTGGTGTAACCGTGGTGGTGAAAGGGACGACTACAGGGACTGTCACGGATATTGATGGAGCCTACACGTTGACTGTAGCTGATGATGCGAGTGTATTAGTGTTCTCCTTTGTCGGCTATGAAGTCCAGGATGTGCTGATCGGTAACCAAAGCAGAGTTGATGTTACAATCGTACCTACCTCTATTACCATGGATGACTTTGTGGTAGTAGGCTATGGTACGATGAAGAAAGTGAATTTGAGTGGTGCGGTAGATATGGTGGAAGGAGAAACATTCGAGAATCGTCAAGTAGGCTCTGTTGGTGAGGGGCTTCAAGGTTTGATACCTAACCTAAATATTACTCGGTCAAGTGGCAAAGCTGGGAATAGCCCGGAATTTAATATTCGTGGGTTCACCTCATTGAATGGAGGGGCTCCCTTGATTTTGGTGGATAATATTCCAGTTACTAGTGCTGAGTTGAATGCGCTTAGTCCTAATGATATATCTTCTGTTTCTGTGCTGAAAGATGCTTCTGCTTCAGCGATATATGGAGCTAGAGCAGCATTTGGTGTGGTTTTGATTACCACCAAGGTGGCTCAGTCTGAAAAATTGACTGTGAGTGCGAATGTTATTTACGGGATCAAAACACTTGGCCAAACACCTGAGATCGTAACAGATCCATACTCGGTGATGAAGTACAAGCATGAAGCTGCGGCGCCTCTTTATAACCTTTACCCTGAAGAGGCAAGAGCCTATGCGCAAGAGCGGTCAAATGATCCTTCACTGCCTTCAGTGATTGTTGATCCAAATAACCCGGAAAAATACCTCTATGTGGGACAAACAGACTGGCTCAATGAAGTGTACAACAAATCCAGCCCGAGTTACTCAGCGAATTTCAATATTTCGAAAAAGGATGAGAATATAAATTACTTATTTTCTGCTGGGTATTACCGTCAAGATGGTATGCTAAAGTATGGAAATGATATTTATGAGAGAATTAATCTACGTTCGAAAGTAGACTTTACGATTACTGATTGGCTAAAATTTGGTAACAACACGGCTTATTCTAGGGTCGATTACGATCAGCCTTATTACAGTTCTTGGCTTTTCTTTCACAATGCTAACAGAACGAATTCGCTAGATGTGCCAAGAAACCCAGACGGAAGTTGGACGAGTGCAGGAGCAGGATTATTGGGAAGATTGCAAGAGGGTGGAAGGTCCGTTTCCCAAGGAAACGACATGCTTTCTAAATTTGATGTAGACCTCAGTATTGTCAAAAATATTTTCAGTATAAAAGCTGATGTGACTTTCAGAAGGGTTGGTAATGATACACATTCCTTTGACGTGCCGATACCTTATAAAACGGGGCCAGATCAACCGGAACTCTATACAGGGACAAATCCAGCCTTTTCTCAGAACTCCTCCGAGTCGGTTAATCACACGATTCTAAATGCTTATGCAGATTTCAAAAAAGAGTTTGGTGGGAAGCATTTTGTGCAGGCATTGGTAGGCTACAATCAAGAGTCTCGCGTACTTAATTCATTCAATGTTTCTCGTTCAGATTTGATAACCACCAACTTACCTTCTGTCGCTCTTGCTACTGGGACTTGGAATGGTGGCGAAGGATATTCGGATTGGGCGGTGAGAGGTGCATTTTATAGAGTAAACTACACCTTTTCCAATAAGTATATTATAGAGCTTAATGGTAGATATGATGGTACGTCTCGCTTTCCAAAAGATGACCGATTTGGCTTTTTCCCTTCTGCCTCAGTTGCTTGGGTAGTTTCTGATGAGGGGTTTATGGAAAGTGTTTCGAGAGGATTGAGACTTGATTTTTTCAAGCTAAGAGCTTCATACGGATCATTGGGCAACCAAGCAGTATCAGATTATGGGTATATACCTTCATTAAGTGCGGGACAGATTGGTCAGGTGCTGGGTGGCGAGAGGCCTTTAACAGTGTCGCCTCCTGGCTTAGTAGCTGGATCATTGACTTGGGAAACAGTTGAAAGCTTAAACTTTGGTACTGATCTAACATTCTTTGAAGGTAAACTGGGTGTTAATTTCGATGCCTATTCTCGCAAGACAAAAGATATGTTAGTGAAGGGTAAGACCCTTCCTGCGGTTTTGGGAGCCTCCGAGCCCAAAATTAATGCTGGCGATTTAGTGACTAAAGGTTGGGAAGGAAGAATTTCTTGGAATCATCACGGTTCGATGGGTGGATCGCCAATAATGATTGGTGTTGGGTTTAACCTGAGTGATTATCAGACAGAGATTACGGCTTATGACAATCCTACAGGCAATTTGAATGATTATTATGATGGTATGAAGTTAGGTCAAATCTGGGGATTGACCACAGATGGGTTTTTCCAATCAGAAGCAGAGCTAGAGACACTGGATCAGAGACCTGTAGGTTCGGATGATCAAGGATATGTTTTCAACGTCGGAGATTTGAAATTTCAGGATATCAATGGAGATGGTAAAATCGACAAGGGAGACTGGACTTTAGAAAATCATGGAGACTTTAAAGTGATAGGAAATACTACTCCTAGGTATCAGTTTGGTTTAGATCTAAACAGTGCATGGAAAGGTTTTGATGTACGCGTATTCTTTCAAGGAGTTGGTAAAAAAGACTGGTATCCAGAAAATGGGAACCATTATTTCTGGGGTGTTTACGCACAGCCATGGACAAATGTGCAGGTGCACAATTTAGATTCCTGGTCTCCTGAAAATCCAGATGCCTACTTCCCAAGAGTGAAAGCTTACATCGCAGAGGATAAATCTGAATTGGGGTTACCTCAAACAAGGTATTTACAAAATGCAGCTTACGTGAGATTAAAAAACCTTACGGTAGGATATAGTCTGTCTCCTAAAATGCTGGAAAATTCAAGGATTCAAAAAGTGAGGTTTTACTTCACAGGTGAAAATCTATGGGAGGTTTCTAAGCTGAAAGCTAAGTTAGATCCGGAAGTGATCGGCTCAGGTGGAAGCAGTAACACGACAGCTTACCCATTCCAGAGAACTATGTCTATTGGCATGAATTTCACATTCTAATTAATCTCAACACAACATGAAATCATCAATTTATAAATTATTCTTGTGGAGTTTTATTATCGGACTCTCCACTTCTTGCAACGACGATTTCCTTCAGAGAGATCCTCATGTTAGCATTACTTCAGATCAATTTTTCAGGAATGTTCAAGATCTGGAAACTTATACCAATGGCTTCTATTCACAGATGCAATACAGTTTTGAAGACTTAGGGTCCGATAATATTTCTCTGAACACTGGATCAAATGAGGTGGATCAGGTACTTGTAGGTGGTGTATCTGCTGGAAATGTAGGAGGCTGGAGCGACTGGTCTGACTTGCGTAGAATCAATTACATGTTAGCTCGTGTGGATGATGTGGTAGGCTCTGAGGTAGAGATCAATCATTTCATTGGAATAGCCAGACTCTTTAGAGCTTGGTTTTATATTGACAAGGTGCAGCGCTATAGCGATGTGCCTTGGTACGATGTTGACCTTTCAGACACAGATGAAGAACTATTGTATAAAGAAAAAGATCCCCGAGAAATAGTTGTGGATAATATTATTGCTGATTTAGAATTTGCGGCCGTAAATGTGAAAGATGGCACTGATCGTACTCGAGTAACGAAATATGCAGCAATCGCGCTTTTGTCCAGATTCGCATTGTACGAAGGAACTTTCAGAAAATATCATCCAGAATTGGGACTAACTGGTAGCGAAAATGCATTGCTAGAGCGAGCATTAAGTGCAGCTGAAGAAGTGATTTCAAGTGGAGCTTTTAGTGTTTATTCCACTGGCAGCGTAGATGATTACTCTAATCTTTTCAAAAGCCCAAATCTAAACGGAAATCCAGAAATGATCTGGTGGGTAGATTCAGACGAGAAATTGGGAGTAGGAAATAATACCCACGTGGTATACAACTGGCAGTGGTCGCTAAGCAAGGATTTGGCGGATACTTACTTAATGGGTGATGGCACTCCTTTCACTTCACAGACTGATTTTGACAAAAAACCTTTTGTAAAAATGTTCGCAGATAGGGATCCACGTATGATGGCTACCATCGTCCATCCTGGATTCAAAACAACAGAAGCGGGAGACCCAGTGAGAACGAGTCCAAATTTCGGTGGATATCTTCAGGTAAAGTATTATCCAAATGAATCAGAGCGTAAAGGATGGAATCTTAACTATACGGACCTTCCAGTGATCCGATACGCTGAGGTTTTGCTCAACCTTGCAGAAGCTAAAGCTGAGTTAGGAACCTTAAATCAAGGAGATCTTGACAGAACAGTGAATGTCTTAAGGTCTCGAGTAGGAATGCCGGCACTTCAATTAGGAATAATCGCTGATCCATACCTTGGAGCCCAGTATCCTGCTATTTCGGGGAATGGAACGCTGCTGGAGTTGAGGAGAGAGAGAAGAGTCGAATTAGCTTGTGAGGGATTTCGCTATTCAGATATGATGCGTTGGGCTGCTGGGGATAACTTTAATTTGGGACAAGAAGGAATGTATTTTCCTAGCTTAGGCGCTTTTGACGTGACTGGTGACGGAATCGAGGATATTGCCATACTGGAGAAGCCAGGTAGTGAGGGTGTACTTTCTGGGTTTTCAGAGGAGGTGAGAAATTCACTTTCAAAGTTTTATCTGCTTGATGAAAATGGGACTCCTCAGAGTTTTTACTTGTCAGAAGGTAACAAGGGTTTTGTAAGGTTTACAAAGAATAAAGACAACCCTCCAATGTTTGAAGGTCCTAAATATTACTACAGACCAATTCCACAGCAGCAATTAGTGCTAAATCCAAACCTAGAGCAAACTACTTTTTGGTAGGCTCTTGTCGTATGGAATTTGATTAAAAATAAGTTGGTTTAATTAGTTCAAAACAAGCTCCTGAGTAAATGGAGCTTGTTTTTTGACTTATTCTTCCTGAAGTAACTATTCATAAATTAGGCAGGCAGCTATGGGATTTATCTAAAACTGCTTTAAGCCAATGATCGTAAATAAAAATTTGTAATGAAAATTAAGTTATCCTTTGCTCTTATTTTTATGATAGGAATGAGCCAGTCAGTGTTTGCGCAGCTCAAAGGAACCATCTACTGGGATGAAAATGGAAACGGAGTAAAAGATGCTTCTGAAAAAGGAGTCTCTGAGGCTGTTGTTTCCGACGGACTTCATGTCATCCGTACCAATGCAGACGGTACATTTGATTTGGAGGGCTGGGAAAAGCAACGTTTTGTCACCATCTATCCAAGTGCAGATTTTGATTCGCCTACTCGCTACATTCCAATTACTTCAAATTCACAAAACTATGATTTCGGAGTAATTGCAAAAGAGAAAAAGGAGAATGTGACTTTTTTACATATTTCGGATACGGAGACCTATGAATATGGAGACTGGGTGGATGATCTGAAGAAATACATCAAGGTCCAAAAGCCGGATTTTGTGGTACATACGGGTGATATCTGCTATGAGTCTGGCATGAAATGGCACAGCGAGCACCTTACGGAGAAACAACTCGGAATTCCAATTTATTATAATCTAGGTAATCATGATCTCATCAAGGGAGAATATGGTGAGAAATACTTTGAATCCAAGTTTGGACCAGCTTGGTATGCACTGGAAGTGGGGAATACGTTGTATGTGATTACTCCGATGATGAGTGGTGATTATGCGCCAAGTTTCACCCGTGAAGACATAGGTACTTGGATGCAAAATTTGGTCAATGCCTACGCTAAGGATATGCCCAAGATCTTTTTTAATCATGACCTGCTGACAAATGGGGACGAATTTGATTTCAAGGTTAATGAAGAGAAATCTATTCATCTAAATGACTATAATCTAAAATCATGGGTCTATGGCCATTGGCACATTAACATGGTAAAGACACACGGAGAGAGTGGCGTAACGACTTACAGCACGGCAACTCTTGCAATGGGAGGCATAGATCATTCTCCTTCCAGTTTTAGAGAAATCAAAGTCGATGCAAAAGGCGATACCAAGAGTCAGTTGATCTGGACTTATCTGGATCGTGATATTCAAATCGTCAATCCACAGGAGGGAAATATGACACTTTCGTCTGATGGATTGCTGCATTTCTCTGTAAATGTATATGACTCCGGGTCTGAAGTGGATAGTGTGCTGTATAGCTTGTGGGACAAAAATGGATTTAGCTGGACTTCTTCCATGCAGGAGGATAATTGGTCTAAAATGAATAAAGTGACAGACTGGAATTGGAGAGCTAATATTGATCCTGGCGATCATACTAATGCGACTTTGGTGGTAGATGCTTATTTAGCAAGCGGAGAAATCATTCATAGAAAATCCACTTTTAGAATAGTTACAGCCGCCAGTCCAGAAGTAACTACAAATGATACCTGGGCGAATCTCGCCGGAAATTCCGCTCATGACGCAGTAGTTTCTTCCGTTCAAAAGCCTCCGTACGAGTTAGCTTGGACGGCGAATATTGGCTCGAATATTTATATGAGCTCGCCTGTGTTGTTTAAGCAGTTTGTCTTATCGGCAGGTTTTGATGATAGCAATGAGGATAAGAATTTTATTGCTTGTTGGGATGCATTCGGTGGGGAGGAAGTTTGGAAGTTTAGGACAAAAAATGGCGTAAAAAACCAGATGGTTATTGTCGGTGATTTAGTCGTAGCGACTGATATGCTGGGGATCACTTATGCCATTGACATAGCTTCTGGGGAATTGATATGGGAGAAAGATCTTCAATACCGTCGACTGCCTGGCTTTATTACCGGCTTGGTGACGGATGGAGAGATCGTCTATACAGGTTTTGCCGAAGCACTTTCAGCACTTGATGCTGCAAGTGGGAATATTATCTGGACTTCAAAAAAAGGCGGAGGAGGTGAAGGGACAACACCTACCATGACGATTGCAGATTCAGTACTGATCACCGGCAGGCATTGGGGATCACTGGATGCTTTTGATCGCTTTACCGGTAAGTTTCTTTGGTCTAGGTCTGATCAGGGTTTGCGATTCAGAGACGGAGTGATTGCCTACAAAGAAGGATCGCTTTGGGTTGCGGAGCAGGATACGTTCCATGAAATTGATCTAAAAACTGGTGAAACTAAGCGCACTTTTGCGACAGCAATGAAAAATACCGGCACATCATCCCCGATTGTTTTGAAGGATCGGGTTATCCTCGCAGGTTCTAATCCTGGCCTGGCTTCTTTTGATAGAACCACAGGGCAAAAGCTCTGGGAATTTGAAGTGGATCCGGCGCTATTTTACACACCATCTTACTTTAAAGACCAGCAACAAAGCCTAGAGTCTACACCAATCTTGGTTGGAGATCATTTGGTCTTCGGTGCGATGGATGGCAAAGTCTATGCAGTGGAAGCAAATACAGGAAGGTTGCTATGGAAGAGGTATCTGGGTGCTCCGATTATGACTTCAGCTGCGATCTCTGATAAAGGATTTTACATCTGTGATTTTGCTGGAAATATTTACTATTACGAATCATTAAATGGTACTCCGTACTAATAACTAACTCTCTATGAAACACCTCTTTATTATTTCTTTATTGCTGGTTTTTGCTTTTCAAAACAAAGGCCTGTCCCAAGTAAAAAAAGCCAAACATGTCATATTGATTGGGTTTGATGGATTGGGATCATATGCCTTTCCGAAGGCAGAGATGCCCAACCTGAAAAAGCTGATGGAAGGTGGTTCTTACTCTTTGGAAGCAAGAACGGTTTTACCCTCCTCCAGCGCAGTCAACTGGGCATCCATGCTGATGGGTGCGGGTCCTACTGCTCATGGTTTCACTGAGTGGGGAAGTAAGACACCTGAAATCCCTCCTTATGAAGTGACCAAATACGGTATATTTCCATCCATTTTTAGCTTGATCCGAGATCAAAATCCAAAGGCTAAAACAGCAGCCATTTTCAGTTGGGGTGGTATAGGTCCTTTGGTGGAAAAGGATGCTATTGACGTGGTTTACAATGGAGAGACTGAGGATCTTTGTCTTGATAGGGCGATTGAAGTTATTAAAGAGGGGGAGACTACCTTTATGTTTTTACATCTCAGTGAACCTGATGGTGTGGGTCATAATATAGGTCATGATACTCCCGAGTATTACGAAGAGTTGAAAACTGTAGATTCTAAGATCAAACAGATTGTTGATGCTGTCGCTTCAGCTGGCCTTACTGAGGAAACGATCATTATGCTGTCATCCGATCATGGCGGAGTGGGAAAAGGCCATGGCGGAAAATCACTTGAGGAAATTTACATTCCTTGGATAATCTCTGGCCCTGGTGTTAAAACGAATCACCAAATAAATGACCTCATCATGACTTATGATACGGGAGCTACAATTGCTTGGATTTTGGGACTTGATGTGCCTCAAAGTTGGCGAGGAAAACCGGTAGGAGATAGCTTTGATTCCTATTAAGTCGCTGATTTTTTCCGCTTTAATCTGTATTTTATTACAGGAGTATAATGTTCTTTTTAGGCGTAGTGCTCTATCCCTAATCTTATTTTGTGGGAGGGAAAACAAAAAAGCTACCAATCTGGTAGCTTTTTTTATCGTCTAAAGATTTGATCCAGTGGAAATGATAGACTTATCTTAATTCACCCCTATCCCTTTATTATACTTATTCCTATACTCGAAAGGAGTGAGGCCAGTGATTTTTTTGAAGGTGGTACGGAAGGCTTTGGTGTCTGAATAGCCTACATCAAACATAACTTCGTTGATGTTTTTCATGCTAGTTTCGAAGCTGCGCTTGGCAGCCTCAACTTTTACTCGCTGAATGTATTCAAGCACCGAATTGTTGGTGACTCTCTTGAATCTCCGTTCGAAGCTCCTTCTTCCCACGGCAACTTCTTCTGCAAGATGATCCACGCTGATGCGTTCTTCGATTTTCTTTTCTATATATTCTTGCGCCTTTTTTACAGCCTCGTCCTGATGGGATTTTTGACCCTGAAACATGGAGAAGGCAGTCTGACTATCTCTGTCTATGTCTATTGCAAAATACTTAGCCGTCAAAATGGCGATTTCCCGATCTGCATATTTCTCTACCAAATGCAACAAGAGGTTCCAATAGGAATGCGCTCCTCCGCTGGAATAGATGCCATTTTCTTCTGTGACTATTGCGTCATCTTGAACGTCCACTTCGGGATAGAACTCTCGAAATAGATTTGTAAATCCCCAATGTGTAGAACATTTTTTACCATCTAGTAAGCCTGTAGCTCCCAGTAGAAATGCACCTACACAAAGCGAAGCAATCTCGGATCCTGCTTCATATTGGGCTTTGATCCAAGGGATATAGGCTTCATTTGCTTCTACGGCCTGTTTCATATCTCCAAAAAGTGCTGGTACCACGATTAGATCTGGCGTACTAGCCTCGGGTAACAGCTTGTCGGGGAATACGGAATAGCGTTTGTCGTTTAATTTGACCTCTGGGTTCAGTCCCACCAGTTCAACATTAAAAAGTGGGGCAGCTCCAGATTTGATCAAAAAGTCATTGACTGCCGAAAAGCAAAATTGAGGATCGGCAATGGCTTGCAAAACAGATCGTTCTGGAACTAGAATAGCAATATTCTTCATAACTTGAATTTAATGTTTCCTGTCGTATTTCGCCCATCATTTGTCTGAATTGAACAGGAAGAAATAGTCTTTTGCTAGATAAATTTGTTAAGTACATTTTTCTAATTAAAACTAAAAGCCATGACAACTACTCAAAAAACCAAGATTAAGGTGCAGACTACAGTCAACTCAGACCTAGAAATAGTCTGGGATTACTTCACACAACCTAAGCATATCATTCACTGGAATTCGGCCTCCTCAGATTGGCACACGCCCAACGCTGAGAATGATCTACAGCCAGGAGGAAGTTTTACCAGTAGAATGGAAGCCAAAGATGGAAGTATGGGTTTTGATTTCAGTGGGGTATATCAAGAAGTAGAAAAGCATTCTTTTTACAGCTATATCCTGGAAGATGGGCGCGAGGTGGAGGTGACTTTCCGGAAAGTGCCTGCTGGGGTGGAAGTCACAGAGATATTCGATGCTGAGAGCGAGAATTCTGTGGAGATGCAAAAAAATGGCTGGCAAGCGATCTTGGAAAGCTTTAAAACCTATGCAGAATCAGATGCGAAATTGGTCAGATTGCATTTTGAGATCTTGATCAAAAACACTCCTGCTGAGGTCTATAGGATTATGCTGGAGAAACCAACCTATGAAGAATGGACGGATGTTCTCTCTCCGGGTTCCACCTACATCGGAACTTGGGAGGAGGGAAGCAAAGTTCTATTTGTGTCTCAGGGAGAAGAGGGCAATTCTAATGGACTGGTAAGTAAGGTCATTAAAAATATCCCAAATAAGCATGTGGATGTGGAGCATATTGGACTGCTCAAAGAAGGTGTGGAAATAACGGAGGGGGAAGAGGTGGAAATGTGGCAGGGAGCTCATGAAAAATACTCTTTTAAAGAAAAAGGAGCGGATACCCTACTTTCAATAGACTTGGATTCCACCATGGAATTTGAAGAATACTTCACTGAATCCTGGCCAAAAGCCTTAGACAAAGTCAAAGAAATCTGTGAACAACATGGATAATCAATCTGTGAATACTCTAAATAAGCCCATTTATCCTTGCTTATGGTTTGATGGAAATGCGAAAGAAGCAGCTGAGTTTTACTGTACTGTCTTCTCAGATTCTAAGCTAGTTGACGAAACTCCCATGGTAGTCACCTTCATGTCTGCTGGGCAAAAGTTTATGTGTCTCAATGCTGGGCCAGCGTTTAAGTTTACGCCCGCTATTTCCTTTTATACGATTGTTCGAAATGAAGCGGAGATTCAGGATGTATGGGATAGATTGATTGAAAATGGAAGAGCATTGATGCCTCTGGATAGTTATCCCTGGAGCAAAAAGTACGGTTGGGTTCAGGATAAGTTTGGGCTTACCTGGCAGCTCACGATAGATAAGCATGAAATGCCTGAGCAGAGGTTTGTCCCAGCCTTAATGTTCTCTGGAACTAACTTTGGCAAAGCCGAAGAGGCAATCAATTTCTATGGGAATATATTTGAGAATTCTGGGATTAAGCTGGTTTCCAGATATGGAGCTGATGATTCCAATGGACAAGAGGGAAAAATCAATCATGCCCAATTTGAATTGAATGGACAGGTGTTTGCCGCTATGGACAGCGCGATTGTGCATGAGTTTGATTTCAATGAAGCAGTATCTTTTGTGGTGGAATGTGTCGATCAAGCACAGATAGACTATTTCTGGGAAAGGCTCACAGCTGGCGGCAAGGAGAGTCAATGCGGCTGGTTGAAGGATAAATATGGAGTTTCTTGGCAAATTGTACCTGAAATTCTCTCAGAATTGATGGCTGATCCCGATAGGTCTGTACGGGTAGTTCAGGCATTTATGAAGATGAAAAAGTTTGATATCGAGAAACTTATCAATGCCTGATAAGCTGTTTATGGATATTCCGTGTGTCAGTCTGAGTATTTTAAGAATATGTCATTCCGAGTATTAAATATTCTTTGAACATACAAAAATGAAATGACAGTAATTTGTTTTGGAACCATAACCACGGTCACCTTGAGCACTTGAGAGACGAGAGTCTCGAATTCGAAAGGTTCTCGAACCTCTAGACTCCCGTCTCTCGGGTACTCGAACTGACCAGCTTTTGATGTCCTCAAATCAATCTGTCATTGGTAGTAAAGTTGAAGATCTTTTCCCTAGGTTGTCCTTAAAGTTATCCCGCTTCTCCAGAAGCAGGATTTATGAGTCTCAAAGAACAGCTGTTCTAAACGAGATTGACTACTCATTCTTTCACCAGCCTACCTCTATACACAGTAAAATCCTCCTGTTCTTCTTCTCCTGTATGTTTTTTCATCCACCAGATATCTTCTCCTATTACTTTGAAACTATCGGTGTTCATTTCAGGTAAGTCCAAGGGGATAAGGTTTCCCTTTGCTGTCAGGACCACAGTTTTGATTTTTGATTCTTCAAATAGACGCCAGAATACTTCTTTTGTAGCCTCGCCAGCCATCATCTTTGCTAAGCCACTTTTATCAGATGGTGTTGGTTTATAGCTAATCAGAAAGTCGTTGCCATATTTCTCCAAACTGATAATCTGTGAGGGGAAGGGATTGATCTTATTGTCCGTAGGTTTACCGTAGCCGACGGCTCCTTTTTCAAAACCTGTTCCTGCTACAAATCCAGCTAGATCTAAGTTTGTTTTATCTTTTAAAATAGGCTCTAGACCTGACCAATCGTATGAATACATAATTGGCTCATTCTGAAAAGCTACATATAGCATTTGTGATTGTTCATCATATGAGAATACCGGTCTGAAGTCTTCGAATAGAAACATATTCCCATTCAAGAATTGGGAGCCTTCCGGAAATGGTAATATGGCCTTGGTTTCCTCTGTTTCAAGATTGGTTAGAAGTAGGTTTTTTCTGGCATGAAAAAAATCTGGACCGAAGTCCCCGTTTAAGTCCTCCATAACATCCAGAGAATACAACAGGTAATCTTTTCCATCTTTTTCAATGACTTGCTGAGATTTGAAAATTGTGATTGGTCCACTGAAACTCATTTGTGTATAATGTATTCCAAAATCCTGGATCAGGTCTCCATTTTTCTTCAATACTTTCAGGCCATTAATGATATCAACAATGACCAGATTTCCCGATTTGTCGGTAGATATATTTCTATTGAGATTGGAAAAAGAGCCTGGAACATCTCCTTTTTTATTCCATTTTTCTATTGGATTTCCTGCTTTGTCAAAAACATAGATTTCGGCAGCCATCGCATCTTTAAATAGCAAATGCTCATCATCCGCAGTCTGAAATAAAAACAATGTTGCAAGAATGTCCTTTACCGTCACTGAATCCAATACCTCCAGTTTATAACTGGGCATTTCGATAGAGCTGTTTTCAGTTTGATTGTTCTTGGTCTGACATGAAAAAATAAGACATGCAAGAAAGGAAAAAAGCCAGTGAGTCTTCATAAAGGTAGTTTTGAGACTACTAATAAGGATAAACTTTGGAGATTATCTCAAATCAATCACTTCTATTCCTGGATATTTTTTGGCATCAAACACAAAGTAAGATGCAGGTAGGTCAGCGTCAGTTTTTAGGTTTTTGAAGGTGTAAGAGAATACGCCTCCCTGACCATCAAACATCTCCCAGCCCAATAGGTTTGAGCTGCTTTTATCAATCATCAACTTCACTTGTTCGAAGGGAGCATTGTTTTTCTCAGCGATCAATTCTACTACCTGAGCTGATCTACCTTGAAATTGCTTTTCCCCGAGCAGCTTATAACTATAGCCTGATTCGTAGAGACGGTAGATATTGGAGGGAGTGAGTTCTCCTTCCATTTGACCAGCATCGTTGATAGTGACTTCCTTATAGTTGTCAGTTTGGATAAAAGTCCAGACGGTCTTACCATCGTTATAGATTTCCTGATCTGGGAGCTTGAGTCGATATTGTTCGCCTTTGACAGCGATATCACCCGTCTGTCGGTCTCCAGTGCCTACTGCATCTTGGAAAGTGAAGTCAAAATTTGCAGTAAACCCATTCATGGCCTGGAAATTTTGGCTCATGGCATCTAAAACAGTTTTTGCTTTTGGATCCTTTTGAGCGGAGGCTTCGAATGAGAATAATAGGGCAAGTAAAAGGGTATAAACTAGGGCGATTTTTTTCATGTAAATGGGCTGCTTGAACTAATTGAACAGCTTTTACAAACTATTCAATAACCGTTCCAAACTAGCTTCATCTTGAACGAGGACTTCCCTGGCTTTGGAGCCTTCGAAAGCGCCCACGATACCAGCAGCCTCCAATTGATCTATGATTCTACCTGCACGATTGTAGCCTAGCTTCAACTTCCTCTGAATCAGTGATGTACTTCCTTGCTGATGCATCACCAAAAGTCTGGCGGCATCATTGAACAATGGGTCTAAATCAGAGAAATCAACATCACCAATAGAGTTGTCGGAATCTTCTCCTTCAAATTCAGGAAGTATGTAGGCATCGGAATAGCCTTTTTGTTCGCCAATCCAATCGCAAATCGAATCGACTTCTGGAGTATCCAAGAATGCACACTGGATTCGCGTCACTTCAGATCCATGAGATAAAAGCATATCTCCCATACCGATCAGCTGATCAGCTCCCCCTGCATCTAGAATGGTTCGGCTATCGATCTTGGAGGTTACACGGAAAGAAAGACGCGCAGGGAAATTGGCTTTGATGATACCTGTGATCACGTTTACAGACGGTCTTTGCGTAGCGACTACCAAGTGAATACCGATCGCTCTGGCAAGTTGTGCTAGACGGGCGATCGGTCCTTCGATCTCCTTGCCAGCTGTCATCATCAAATCCGCCAACTCGTCAATTACCAAGACGATGTAAGGCATAAAGTGATGGCCTTTGTCTGGGTTAAGCTTGCGAGCAATGAACTTGGCATTGTATTCTTTCAGGTTTCTTGCGCCTGCATCTTTCAGCAAATTGTATCGATTGTCCATCTCGATACAAAGAGAGTTCAGGGTGTAAATAACCTTCTTGGTATCGGTAATAATTGCTTCCTCTGCTCCAGGAAGTTTGGCCAAGAAATGTCTCTCTATTTTATTGAAAAGGGTTAATTCAACCTTTTTCGGATCCACTAGCACAAACTTCAACTGAGATGGGTGTTTCTTGTAGATCAATGAAGCTAAGATCATGTTCAAGCCAACAGACTTACCCTGACCAGTTGCACCAGCCATAAGTAAGTGAGGCATTTTCGCAAGATCAGCCACAAAAACCTCATTGGAAATAGTCTTACCCAAAGCAATAGGAAGATCCTTGTCTGAGCGCATAAATTTCTCAGTGCCCAAAACTGCACGTGCTGGAACTAGCTCTCTGTTTTTGTTTGGAACTTCTATACCGATAGTGCCTTTTCCAGGGATTGGAGCAATAATTCTAATGCCCAAAGCTGCTAAGCTCAAGGCTATATCGTCTTCCAGATTCTTGATTTTGGAGATCTTTACGCCTGGCTCAGGGACGATTTCATAGAGGGTTACCGTCGGTCCGATGGTCGCTTTGATCTCCTGAATGCCGATCTTGAAGTTCTCAAGTGTCTCAACAATCTTGTTTTTGTTGTCCTCAAGTTCCTGACGACTTACGGTGACTTTCTGTACATCGTATTCATTGAGCAAGTCAAGCGTAGGGTATTTGTAATGCGGAAGATCTAAGGTCGGATCATAAGCATCCAAATTCTCCACTTCCTCAGCAGTTTTCTCTTCTCCTTTAGGCTTTATCACCGAGAAGCTTTTCTCTTCAACTTTCTTTTCTGGCTCAGGTTCCTGTATTGGGTCTAGGATATTCAGTTGAGGAACATCGAAAGCTATCTCTTCTTTTTTAGGTTTAGGCTTTGATTCTGGTTTGAGTTCGATAGGAGCGGAAGGAGTTTCTTCCTGGTCTTTGACCGTCCATGAACTTCCATCGTCATCAATATCTTCTTCCTCCTCAATTTCCTCATCCTCTTTGAATGGGTTTTTCACAGGAACAGCACTATTCTCAAGCTCATCTTCCTCCAAATCAGTATCGGAAGATTTGCTGCTAAACCAATCTAGTTTGTCAATATCAAAGAAGAAAATCACGAAAATGAGCATGGATCCACCCAGTAGAATGAATGTGCCCCAGCTCAGGAAATCTGCTGATAGCTTGGCCAATTCATAGCCAAATCCTCCCGAAAGGAAGCTCCAGTACGAGTAGCCTTGGATCAAAATGACTATGTATCCTGTCAGTAATCCTAACCAGAAGGTGAAGAAAAGAGCGAATGTGGTGTATCGGGTGAGTGATACAAGGGAGATTTTGAATGCCCATTTGAAGCCCAATAAAAAAAGAAAAGGAGGAAATAAGAATGCCGCAATTCCGAACCATCGGTAGATCATCCAATTACCTGCCTGTGCGCCTAGATAGCCCAGCCAATTGGTGGATTCTCGGGCAGCTTCTCTTACTGCTTCGTCGGGATTATTCATGACCAAACTCTGGTCTGCAGGCCCATTGAGCAGATAGCTGATAAAAGCGATCAGCAAAAAGATAGCAACTGACATCAGCAATATGCCGAAAGTCAAGACTAGCTTGGTAGAATTGAACTTACCAAATGAAAAACTCGGGGCTTTGAAGCCTGCGCCTTTCTTTTTGGTGGGTTCTGCTTTTTTTCTAAAAGTATTGGTCCTAGGTGATTTGGTGGCCATGTATTCGATTCAAATCCGATTTAAGATAAGATTAATGAATTTAGATTGACAAATTACTGCGAAAAATGAGCCAATAATCCTTTTTTAATCTTTTTGATCAATCCAGGTCCCTCATAAATCATGCCCGAGTACACTTGAATCAAGCTAGCTCCAGCCTCGAGTTTTTCTATGGCGTCAGCTGCAGAAAAGATTCCGCCCACTCCAATGATCGGGAAAGCCTTATTTGACTTCTCTGAAAGGTATCGGATGACTTCTGTACTTCGCTTGCCCAGCACTTTTCCACTTACTCCTCCAGCTCCGATGGCTTCAACTTCATTCTGTGAAGTGCTCAGTTGTGAACGATCTATGGTGGTGTTGGTCGCTATTACGCCGTCGATTTTCGTTTCCTGTACGATTTCGATGATGTCGTCCAATTGCCCTTCTGTCAAATCAGGAGCTATTTTCAGTAGTATAGGTTTAGGGTTTGGCTTAAGATCATTCGCATTTTTTACCGCTTGGAGCAAAGCTTTCAGTGGCTCTTTTTCCTGCAGATCTCGAAGATTGGGCGTATTCGGCGAACTCACATTCACCACAAAATAGTCCACGTGATCGTGCAGTGCTTCTAGACAAATCAAGTAATCGTCAACCGCATTTTCGTTGGGAGTGACTTTATTCTTACCAATATTTCCGCCTACTAGTACATTTGATTTGCGCTTTTTCAAGCGCTCTACAGCTTCCTGAACTCCGCCATTATTGAAGCCCATGCGATTGATCAGGGATTCGTCTTGAGGAAGTCTAAAAAGTCTAGGCTGAGGATTTCCTTCTTGAGGTTTTGGTGTCAAAGTTCCAATCTCAATAAAGCCAAAGCCCAACATTGCCATCTCATCAATGAGCTTGGCATCCTTATCAAAACCTGCAGCTAAGCCAACTGGGTTTTTGAATTTCAATCCAAAAACCTCTCGCTCTAAACTTTTATCTTCTAAGCGAAAGGTCGATTCTACGATCGATCCAATTACAGGAAGGTTGAATGTTAAGCGAGTAAGATCCACCGTAAAATGGTGAGCATCTTCTGGTTTTTTTAGAAAAAAGAGGGGCTTGAGTAGTGACTTGTACACGGAGATTTGGATTGCGTTCGGAGGGCAAAGATACCTTTTTATAAAATTTGAAGATTGGAAAAATGAAATCAATTTGTTTTCCTATTCGTAAGATCTGCCTAGTGGTTGGGTGAAATTTAGTCAAGCTGAGCGAAGTTGAAGCTCATTTTTTTAGGTTTGGACCCGAATGGTCCTCAACTCCGCTCGGACTTACACATATACCAAAAAAAGGCTACTGGATTCCTCCAATAGCCTTTTGAATTCTTAGAATCCAGCTTACTTATCTAGCAGGTCTGTTATTTGTACCGTCAACTTTCGGCTTGTTTTCTCTGTTGGCTACATCCCACACGGTATAGAAAATCAGTCTTGCTCTCTTTTCCATAAGTGGGAATTCGATTTTATCAACTGTATCAGTTACCTGGTGATAATCATCGTGTACACCGTTGAAGAAGAATGCAACTGGGATATTATGCTTCGCAAAGTTGTAATGATCAGATCTGTAGTAGAATCTGTTTGGATCATCCTCAGCATCATATCTGTAATCCAAGATCAAATCAGAATAAGTGATGTTATTATATTCCAAGATTTTCTTCAAATCTGTAGAAAGCATTTCAGAACCGATCACATAAACAAAGTCTGTGTTTTCAGCATCTTGGTATTCGTAGTCAATTCTACCCACCATGTCAATGTTGAAATTCACTACTGTGTTTTCCAATGGGAAAATTGGATGCTCTGCGTAGTAAGCAGATCCCAAAAGACCTTTTTCCTCACCTGTTACATTTAGGAAAAGGATAGATCTTCTTGGTTTGATACCGTCTTTTGCAGCTGCAGCGAAGGCTTCAGCGATTTCAGTGACAGAAACAGTTCCTGACCCATCATCATCTGCACCGTTGAAAACCTCACCTGTGCTGCTCACACCCACGTGATCGTAGTGAGATGAAATAACTATTAGCTCGTCTTTCTTATCTGTTCCTTCTAGGTAGCCCATTACATTAGAGCTTTCTACTTCTTTGATATCCTTTTCGATCTGGAAAGTAGCTTTTTGAGACTTGATAGACTCAGGGTTTGTTTTTGCAGCTTCTTTCAAATCCTCTACTGGAGTATCGAACAATTCAGCCATTTTATCAGAGCTAACCATAAATACAGGCTTTTGCTCAACTTCTTTCGCAAAACCGATTCTGCCTTTTCCAGCTAAGCTTTGGTAGCGACCAGCAATTCGGTCAAAGTTTGCCTGACCTTCCATGCTTACAATTACAATTCCTGCCGCACCTGCGTCCATTACTTTAGTTTGAAGGTCGTTAGATCTTACGCCAACAGCCCAGATACCAACCAACTTATCTTTTACGTCAACTTTTGCCAAGTTTTCGTCAGTAACCAAGCCTAGGAATACAAGGTCAGTTTTAGAAGCTTTCTTCATATCTCCATCACCGATGAAAACAAAATCTTCGTTGTTGACTAGTTTATGTTTACCTACTTTCAAAGAAACCTCTCCGAAAGAAGAACTCACTAGCTCAACTTCTTGTAGATAACTTCCAGCTACTGGGCCAGCCAAGCCAATTTTTTTGTAAAAATCAGCTAGGTAATTAGCTGCTACTTTTTGCTCTTCCGAACCGGTATCTCTACCTTTCATTTCGTCAGAAGCTAGGTAAGTAAGACGTTCTTTCAGGTCTCCAGTGGTAATTGTGTTGGCATACTTCACCTGTACAGGTTGTTGTGCCAAGGACGGTAGCGCTAGGCCCAAAGCCATTGCGCCCGTCAATAACAGACTTTTATTCATGTGTTTATAATTTGGATTTTTAACGGTCCCATGGAATCTCGCTTGTTTTATGATCTCTAATTTTTGACAATTAGATCATGCTCGATTTCATCAGTTTATACTTAGGTTTATTTGATTTTAGATGGAAATCTCCATGAATTCACTTCAAAATCTATCGAAGTAAGTAAAAGGCTGATTTCAATCATTTTGCAATTCAGCCGCTAAACTAGAGAATTTTTCTAGCCAACAATAAACCGTTTATATATTTTGACATAACTCAACCGAAATAATAGGGCTCATGAAAGCATTATCTTTCAATATATTGTACCTTTGCAGCTTGAAAAATAAGCCATTTTCAAACCCAAGTATTTCATCGTCTTAACGTTCTTATATGAAGATCAATCTTTCTAATGCTGTCAAATTTGAGAGCAGACACAATGGCCCGACAGATACAGAGATCTCAGCAATGCTGGAGAAAATCGGAGCCTCATCTTTAGAGGAATTAATCAACCAGACTGTACCGAAGTCTATCCAACTGGAACGCCCATTGGATCTTCCAGCAGCACAGTTGGAGTCGGAGTTTTTGAAAGATTTCAAAAGCCTTGCTTCCAAAAACAAGGTGTTCAAGTCCTTTATAGGCTTGGGATATTACGATACGCTAGTGCCTGGCGTGATTTTGAGAAACGTACTTGAAAATCCAGGATGGTACACAGCATATACTCCTTATCAAGCAGAAATCGCTCAAGGTAGATTGGAAGCTTTGATCAATTTCCAGACTGTAGTGATGGAGTTGACAGGAATGGAGCTGGCAAATGCATCTCTTCTAGACGAGGGAACGGCAGCAGCTGAGGCGATGAATATGCTTTATGCAGTGAAGCCAAGAGAAAAAAAGAATGCTAAAAAGTTCTTTGTTGACGAGAAAACTTTTCCACAGACTAAAGCTGTCCTAGAAACTAGAGCTGAGCCAGTAGGAATAGAATTGGTCTTCGGATCTATTGATTCTTTGGACTTGACGGATGAGAATCTTTATGGAGTATTGTTCCAATACCCAGATGCTGACGGTGAAGCGCGTGATTACTCTGCGATCGTAGCTGCAGCCAAAGAAAACAATGTATCAACTGCTTTTGCAGCTGACTTGTTGGCCTTGACACTATTGACTGCTCCAGGTGAAATGGGAGCTGATGTGGTGGTAGGTTCATCTCAGCGTTTTGGTGTGCCAATGGGTTACGGTGGACCACATGCAGGATTTTTTGCTACCAAAGAAGCTTACAAGCGTCAGATTCCAGGTAGAATTATAGGTGTTTCTCAGGATCGTGAAGGAAACAAAGCTTACAGAATGGCTTTGCAGACACGTGAGCAACATATTAAAAGAGAAAAAGCAACTTCAAATATTTGTACTGCACAAGTGCTTTTGGCAGTTATGGCCAGTTTCTATGCAGTCTATCACGGACCAAAAGGTCTGAAGAATATTGCGCTAAGAACGCATGGACTAGCCAAATTGACGGCGAAGTCTTTGGAGCATTTGGGTTACGAGGTTTCTTCGAAGAATTACTTTGATACTATCAAAGTAAAGATTGAAGCGAAGTCGCTTAATGCCATTCAATCTTTGGCACTTTCTTCGGAAATGAATTTCCGTTACGATTACGATACTGTTTTCTTGTCCTTTGACGAAGCGAAGACTTTGGAGGATATCGCAGCAGTTGTGGAAGTTTTTGCAAAAGCAAAAGGCGTAGAAGTTCCAGATCTTTCGGCTTTGGCCTCAGAGGTTGAATTGGAATTACCAAAAGGATTGCTGAGAAAGTCAGATTACCTGACTCATCCAGTGTTCAATGATTACCAAAGTGAGCATGAGATGCTTCGATACATCAAGCGTCTAGAGAACAAAGATTTGTCATTGGTACACTCCATGATTTCTCTAGGTTCCTGTACAATGAAGCTTAATGCTACCGCGGAAATGATTCCTGTGACTTGGCCTGAATTTGGGCAGATACACCCATTTGCACCAACAGATCAGACTGCTGGATATCAGGAGCTTTTTGCAAACTTGAGACATTGGTTGAATGAAATCACTGGCTTTGCTGATACATCTCTTCAGCCAAATTCTGGTGCTCAGGGTGAATACGCTGGACTAATGGTCATTCGTGCCTACCATCAGAGCCGAGGAGATCATCATAGAAATGTAGCCTTGATTCCTACTTCTGCACACGGAACAAACCCTGCTTCTGCTGTTATGGCGGGAATGAAGGTGGTTTTGGTGAAGTGTGACGAAAAAGGAAATATTGATCTGGAAGATGTAAGAGCCAAAGCAACGGCTCATTCCAAGGATCTGGCATCTCTTATGGTGACTTATCCTTCTACCCACGGAGTATTTGAGGTAGCTATTCAGGAGATCTGTCAAATCATCCACGAAAATGGTGGACAGGTTTATATGGATGGAGCGAATATGAATGCGCAGGTTGGACTGACTAGCCCAGGTAGAATTGGAGCTGACGTCTGTCACTTGAATCTTCACAAGACCTTCTGTATTCCTCACGGTGGTGGTGGACCTGGCATGGGCCCAATCTGTGTGGCAAGTCATTTGGCACCATTCCTTCCTGGCAATCCAGTTGTGAAAGCTGGTGGGGAGCAGGCGGTATCGTCTATTTCGGCAGCGCCTTATGGTAGTGCGAGCATATTGCCTATCTCCTATGCATACATCGCTATGATGGGTGCAGATGGTTTGAAAAACGCTACTAAGATGGCTATCCTCAATGCTAACTACATCAAGGAAAGTCTAAAGGAGCATTTCCCGATTTTATATACAGGTACACAAGGAAGAGCGGCGCACGAGATGATCGTGGATTGCAGGGCATTCAAAGAAGTGGGAGTGGAAGTAGAAGATATCGCAAAGCGACTGATGGACTATGGATACCATGCGCCTACGGTTTCTTTCCCGGTAGCAGGCACCTTGATGATCGAACCTACGGAGTCTGAGACTATGGCGGAATTGGATAAGTTCTGTGCTGCAATGCTTTCAATCCGTGCTGAGATCCAAGAGATCGAAGATGGTGTAGCTGACCGAGTGGAGAATGTATTGAAAAATGCACCACACACTGCTACTATGGTATTAACTGACAACTGGGAATTGCCATATTCTAGAGAAAAAGCTGTTTATCCTCTTGAATATGTGAAATCAAATAAATTCTGGCCAAGTGTAAGAAGAATTGATTCTGCATTCGGCGATAGAAACTTGATCTGTAGCTGTATTCCAGTGGAAGATTACGCAAGCGAAGAAGCTTAATCAGATTTTAGATATAACTAGTAAAGGGCTGCCATTCGGTAGCCCTTTTTTCGTTTCAACCGCTGAGATCGTCAAGGTCACGCGGAGAGCGCAAGTGCTAGGCTGAGTTTTACAATTTTTTGAACTTAAAAAAGAGAAGAATACAAATTTGTTTTGGAACAAAAAGCTTTGACACCTTGAGCACTTGAGAGACGAGAGTTTCGAAATCGAAAGGTCCTCGAACCTCTAGACTCCGTCTCTCGGGTGCTCGGACTGACCCGCGTTCCGTGTCCCTCAATCAATGTGTTCTTGGTAGCGAAGTCGAAGCCATTTTTAAAGTCATATTTGATTTTACAGCATCGGAATCTCATCATCTTTCGAAAGCTGGATTTCCAGGCCACCGATTTTTGATGCCACAAAATTATAGACTACTGCTCCCAAAGCTCCCATGATAAAGCCAATGAAACCGTACATAATTGGGAAGAAAATAGCCATGGCTAGTCCTAAGGCTCCAGAATTACCTATAGGGAAGTCATCTCCGAGTAAGCCTGAGAAGGCAGAAAGGAATATGGCATAAAATATTCCGATCACGAAGCCAAGAATACCCAGTGTCAGGCCATAGATTTTAGCAGCGGAGGATACTCCGATTTTTTCAATTTTTACCATTTGGTTAAAAGTTACGTGTGAGATAAATTCAGCTTCAAAATATTAAAAAATTAGGCATAAAAAAAGCACACCCGAAAGTGTGCTCATAGATTCTTTTAAGTATGTCTTTTTATTTATTTTCTATAAGTATCAGAAAATACCTTATTTGTTGACTAACATTACCACTGAGGCAGCTTCGGTCGCCCGTCTTCGGTCTTCTGTCCAGTAAAGCAAAGTAAGTTGGTTACTGGCATCAATTAGCGTAAAATCTAGACATTAACATGTCTCTCGGCATGATAAGATGATCTTACTAACGGTCCAGACTCTACATATTTCAATCCTCTTGCCAGTCCTTCTTCTCTGTACTCAGCGAAAAGATCTGGATGGATAAATTCAGCAACTTCGATGTGCATTTTGGTTGGCTGTAGGTATTGTCCTAGGGTTAGGATATCGCAGCCATGCTCAGCTAGATCATCCATTGCCTTAAATACCTCTTCCTTTTTCTCTCCCAAACCTAGCATAATGCCTGTTTTGGTTCTCTTACCAAATTCCTTAGTCAACTTTGTTTGCTCTAGTGAGCGCGCGTATTTTGCTTGTGGGCGAACTCTTCTGTAGAGGCTTTCCACCGTTTCCATATTGTGAGATACCACTTCCTGTCCAGCGCTAATCATGCGATATAATGCATCCCAATTTGATTTCACATCAGGGATAAGTGTTTCGATAGTCGTCTTCGGAGAAAGCTCTTTGGTAAGAACAACTGTTTGATACCAGATTTCAGCGCCTTTGTCCTTAAGTTCATCACGATTCACAGATGTCAGCACAGCATGCTTCACTTCCATAAGTTTGATTGCCTCGGCTACTCTTCTCGGTTCATCGGTGTCATACTCTGGCGGTCGACCAGTGGCTACAGCGCAAAATGAACAAGAGCGCGTGCACACATTTCCTAAAATCATAAAGGTAGCGGTGCCAGCTCCCCAGCATTCACCCATGTTTGGGCAATTGCCGCTTTCGCAAATCGTATGAAGCTTATGCTCATCTACCAGTTTGCGGACTTTGGCGTATTCTTTTCCTACTGGAAGCTTCACTCTAAGCCAATTTGGCTTTTTTCTTCGAGTGGCTTCTTCGGATATTACAGGTAATTCGATCATTGATTTCTGATTTGATGCAAAGGTAAGTCAGCCGAATTCAAAACCCAAGTTGACCTACTGTCTGAACCCGTAGAAAAAGGTGAAGTAAACCGATTGGAATAACTGCCGATTTTCTGTGGTAGGGATCAGTGGGATTTCTTTGGTGAAACCTTCGAGCATGTATCCAAGTTCCAATCCAGTAGCATTTGCGCGAAATACTCCAAACTCAAAGGAAATTGCAGCTTTTAGATTACCGCCAAAAGCGAATTTTGACTCTCCTAAGCCTTCGAAAAGATAGCCAGTTCCTAAGATGTTAAATTGACTTTGATGCAATTCTGGATCGTATTGCTCCGTCACAGTTTCTGTCCTATTTACCGCATATTCGATATAATATGGAGCTATTAAGCCAAATGATGGACCGATTGCAGCTAAAGCGGAAACTTGAACTCCATGATTGGGAGCTTTTTTGAAAAGAATTATTTCACGACCATATTGAGGTCTGATGGAATAGAGGTAGTTCGATTTTCCGTAAATATAACTATTGCCCACCACGGTAGAATATCGGGTTTCCTTCGGGTTTTTGACATTGGAGAATTCTAAAGCCCAAAAACTAAACTGAGTATCGTCAATTCGTGTTCCTGCTTTGAATACAAATCCACCGATTAAGCCACCATTTGTGTTTTTATTGACACCGAACATGTATTCCTTATCGTATTCATAGTTACCGATGTCATCTCTCTGGGCAAAAGATTCCATGGAAAATGAAAGGAATAGAAGAGGTAAAATGATTTTCAGTTTGTTCATTCGAGTTGGTCGAAAATATAGTCCTATTTTTGGGTGTTAGTATTTTAACTGATTTTAAAAATAAGAGTTTATGCCCACTATAAAAAGTTCATATTTAGGGAATTTGAGAACAGAATCCGAGCACTTGCAATCAGGCGTAAAAATCCTGACAGATGCTCCAGTAGATAATAATGGAAAAGGCGAGGCTTTTTCCCCAACTGACTTGGTAGCTAGTGCATTAGGAAGCTGCATGATTACGATTATGGGGATTGTGGCAAATCGAGATTCGGTGTCGCTAGAAGGATTAACTTGGGAGGTAACCAAGATAATGAAAGCTTCTCCTCGCAAAATAAGTGAAATTATTGTTGATTTTCATTGGGATAGCCCGGTAACTGACCCTGTGATGATTAAAAAACTGAAGAATGCTGCGAAGACTTGTCCTGTAGCATTGAGCTTGGATCCAGAGATTAAGCAGACGCTGAAATTCAATTTCTGAGTGGAAATATAGATTAAATTGGAAAAGCGCTATTTTCTCAAGGAAGGCGGAATGCAAACTAGGATTGGCCAAATTCTCAGAAAAGCGTGACTTCGGTCATCAGTCATCCAGCCAATTTAAATGAGGAGTGGTGGTTGCTGATATAATTACAACCAATTTTATAGAATATAAACCCATCGACTATGAGCTATTTATTTGAATCCTTCAAAGGCTGGAAAAGCTATTGTGAAGAGAAGAATCTATCCTTACCAGAGTCTGTGATCGAATATGAAGTAGATCAAAAAAATGGTGAAAGGGATAAAATTCAAGCTGGTTTGCTACAGGCATACGACGTGATGAGAGATGCCGTGAAGACAGGTCTTGAAGAAGAAATGACCTCTAGATCGGGAATGATCAACAATGGTGCAAAGAAGGTTTATAACCATCCTCTTTCTGTATTATCACCAGAATTCCAAAAATTGATTTCTCGGGCCTTAGCTGCCAAAGAGGTTAATTCTTGTATGGGTAGGGTAGTAGCTGCTCCCACCGCTGGGGCGAGTGGTATTCTACCAGGAACCTTGGTTACTGCTCAGGAAATCCACGGTTTGACTGATGAGCAAATTATAGAAGGCTTGTTGGTTGGGGCAGGGATAGCTCTGATTATTGAGGAAAAAGCAAGTTTGGCCGGGGCCGTAGGAGGTTGTCAGGCTGAAACGGGTTCGGCTGCAGCGATGGCTGCTGGCGCGATTGTATATTGCTTAGGAGGTAATACAGATCAGATATTCAATGCAGTGGCTGTGACGATCCAGTGCATGCTAGGATTAGTTTGCGATCCGGTAGCAGGATTGGTAGAAGTGCCTTGTGTGGTACGCAATGCCAGTGCGGCAGCCATCTCCTTCAGTTCGGCGCAGATAGCATTAGCCAATGTAAGTGGCGTAATCCCCGTAGATGAGTGCGTGGAGGCGATGGGAGAGGTAGGAGCCTCTATGGAAAGTCGTTACAAGGAAACAGCTATGGGCGGATTAGCGGCTACTTTGACGGGACAGGCTATTTCCGAAAGGGTCCTGATAAAAGATATTGAAATCCTGCCCGATGATGAATTAGAGGAATAGACTTTTGATAAATGGGAGTGCCAAAAGGTTGTCAATACTCAAGCAAAAGATAACTGCCCAAAAACAAGCACTCCAAAACATATGGAGATAAATGTGTCTTTTTTTGACCCCAAAAGAAACCATAACTAGCGTTCCTCCAATGGGGCTGAGCACTATTGGTGTGAAAAAAGCAATTCCAATTTCACCATATTTCCTCCAAAGGTGAACGATTCTTCTGTTCTTTTTGGAGAAGATCAATTTTGGTTTTTTCTGTATATTTTCCTGAAAAATTTCTTTGACTTTTGTGCCAATAAGTGTGAATACTATCACGCTAGACATCATTCCAGCTACAGTTATTAATATATTTTCTACTACACTATATCCAGCTGCTGATCCAAGGACTGGGCCAGCTAAGAATTTGAACCAACTCAGAAAATAGATACCAATTAGGGTTAGAAGATCTTCGGACATAACAAGAAATACATATAGACCAAATAGCTCAATAGTAACAGTGAGCCTTCTACCTTAGAAATACGCATCTTAGTCCGCATCAGTACGAATAGTAATAGTGTAATTCCAATCATCCATAAGAAATCAGAATCGATAAAGTCTTGAGAAACTCCGATAGGTTTGATGATCGCAGTAATACCGATAATGGATAGAATATTCATGATATTACTACCGAGAATATTGCCTAATGCTAAATCTGTACGCTTGGACAATGCGGCCATAATAGAAGTGATTAGCTCGGGTAAGCTGGTGCCAATTGCGATGACAGTTACACTTATTACTCGCTCCGAAATCCCAAACTCCCTGGTGATTGTCACGGCATTGTTGACTAATAGTTCGGAACCAAAGTATAAGCCTAGTACTCCGCCTACAAAGAGGGCTATTGAAGCTGCCCAAGAGTAATTTTTCACCTGCTCAATTTCTTCTTCCACTTCAGTATTATCAATCAAATCTGATCCAGGACTCTTGAAAAGATAGATGTTGAAGGCAATAAATAGCCCAAAAAGCAAAATGCCTTCCCAAAAGCCGATAAGACCATTATAACTTAAACCATAAAACAGTAGGGTAACTAATAAGGTAACCAAGTAGTCAAAACGTATATGCGTTTTTCTTATTAGAATAGGGTAGAATATCCCACTTATGCCAAGCACTAAGGCAATATTGGCAATGTTGGAACCGATTACATTGCCGATAGAAATATCACTATTTCCCTTGAGTGCTGCATTTACACTGACTAAGAGTTCTGGTGCGGAGGTGCCAAAAGCAACGACAGTCATGCCTATGAGGCCTGCGCTCATACCAAGTTTCACAGCCATAGCTGAGGCACCATCTACTAGGATTTTTCCGCCGTAGAGAAGAATAGCAAAACCAACAAATAAAAGTAAATATGGGAGCATGTAGTTATTAAAGTTTTGGGCCAAAAGCAAGATCTCCAGCATCGCCTAGTCCAGGGACAATGTAGGATTGGTGATTTAATTTCTCATCTATAGCCCCAAGCCAAAGTGAATAGGAGCTAGAGACATTTTCTTTGAGGTACTGAATACCCTCAGGTGCTGCAATGATCGCGGCTATGTGAATATGTTTTGGTTTGCCGTGTGAAAGTATAGTTTGGATAGATTCTACCAGTGATTTGCCAGTGGCTAGCATAGGATCTGCGAGGATAATTACTCTCCCCTCTACACTTGGACTGGCATGATAGCCTAATTGAATTGTGATTTCTTCTTCCTGACTCTCATCTCGAAAAGCACCAATGAATCCGCTGTCGGCCTGATCAAAATAATTCAAAAAACCATTATAAAATGGCAGTGAGGCCCTCATCACGGAAATGATCACTGGTTGCCCTATGGGAGCTAATGCAGAAGTGGAGGTCAAAGGAGTCTCAATTTCTTCTGAAGCATAATCAAAAGATTTGGAGATTTCATAAGCCATAATTTCACCTATTCGCTCCAGATTCCTTCGAAAACGCATTCTATCCTTTTGAATATGGATATCTCTCATTTCTCGGAGGAAATGGTTAGCTATAGAAGGTGTGTCAGATAGAACAAACATGCTGCGAAGATAAAATAAAAACCCGGCTCTTCTGAACCGGGTTTTTCATAGGTATGAAAATGTTTGCTATTTCACTTCGAAACTAGCTCTTCTAGCCAGTTGTCTTGCATCGGATGAAGATTTGTCAACACTCGTATCTTCACCATAACCCTTATAAGATAGCCTTGAGGCATCTAGACCGGAAGCAATCAATAGGTCATAAACTGCTTTTGCACGTCTTTCCGAAAGCTTCATATTATAATCCTCAGGACCCAATTCATCTGCATATCCTTTGATTTCAACGCTAACTCCTGGGTTCTTCTTCAAGAAATTGGATACGTAGCTTGTAGCACTGGTAGAATAAGCTAATGGTTTGGAGCTGTCAAAAGCATAGTAAACATTCACGTAACCATCATTGATGGCTTTTTTGAAGAAATCAACTTGCTCCTTCACCACTTCTACTGGGCATCCATTGGTAGATGCTGGTCCAGGAAGGAATGGGCATTTATCTAGGTGATCTGCTGTACCATCACCATCCGAATCCATGGTGATGCCATGAGAATCAACTCTAGCTCCGGCTGGAGTATTAGGCTCTTTGTCCAAGTAGTCAGGAATACCATCGCCATCGGAATCTTTTAGCATTTCTTTGATGCCGCTGATCTGAGCTGCTAGTTCCTCTTTGGTAGCATACTTGTCTGCTGCAATAAACCAGTCAGCATGCTCCTCATTTTTACCTAGGTAGAAATTCAAGCCAAGGGTTCCTGTCCACCAGGTGCCAGTTGCGTGTACCAGTGGATTTGCTGTAGGATCAATAGGTTGAACGTCTGCGTTGTACTGATTGCCATCGAAGGTGTAGGTCTGTCTTCCATTGATAATCATAGAAATATCGCCCGTAAGTGCTACGCGATGTCCAAGCTTTAATTGCCCAGTCATTCCTGTAATAAAGTTGTATACGTAATCAGGTTGTGTGTTAAGTATAGTATGGTCATAACTCAAGCGTCCACCTCCTGCTCCGAAATGCCCAAGCATGCCAATTCTTCTTGAGAAAGACTCAAAATTCATGATTCTTCCTAAGTTGGCGACAGCCTGAATATCGGCTCTAAAATAGTTTGTGGTAAATGTAGGGCTGTGATCTTTGGCTTCTGAAAAGGAACCAAAACCTGCGTCAGCTTTCAGTCCAAATTTCTCATTGAGCATGTATCGTACACCAAAATCAAGGTGCCCGACATTTAAAGTCGGAGACAAAAACCCTGGAGTTAGAGGAGCCATGGCTTTGTTGAATCCTGCATTGGTTTCGAGAGACCATCGATTGAAATTGTCTTGTGCGAGCACCAGATTTGTTAACCCTAAAAAGATTAGGGAAAGGAGTTGTTTTTTCATTTGAGATAAAAGGGGATTAGAATTATCTAGGATATATATCTACAATATCTATGCTCATTTCTACAAAAATCCACCCAAAAAAAATAGCCCGGAAATACCGGGCTATATGCTGAAGTTATTCTTCCTCAGGTTTCTTTTCCTCTTCAGGTTTTGGAGGTTCATTTAGATCTTCACCCTTCAAATAGGTAGGTAGATTTAATCCTGCCATGTTGAAGAGTTCGTTTAGTGGAGGGACAGTTTTCATCATTCCTGATACAAAATTGGCGGTGGAGCCATTCCCGTTTTCGCCTTGTCCAGAATCCCAAACAGTAATTTTATCGATCTTGATGTTTTTCACTGCTTCTACTTGAGTTTTCACTAACTCAGGAAGTTTCTCAATCAATAGCAACTGGAAGGCTTTGGTAGGATCTCCACCTGCTGCGCTTACCACTTCACGGTAACCTTCTGCCTGTTTGGTCAAAATTTCGTAAAGACCTTTAGCTTCCGCATCCATTTTAGCGAAGATAGCGTCAGCCTCTCCTTTTGCTTGTTCTCTGATTCGTTCAGCTTCTGCTTGGGCTTCAATGATTGCACGCTGTTTGGCTATTTCTGCAGGGACTACTACGTTAGCATTTTGAGTAGATCGCTCTCTGTCTGCTCTGGCAGTTTCAGCTTTTTGTTCAGCTAGATATGCTTCCTCGAGTGCTCGAGCACTTTGTACTTTTTCAGATGCAAGGGCGATTCTTAAAGCCTCAGCTTCTTTTTCTCTACGTTGTGCATCCGATTGAGCTATGGATATTTTGGCCTCGTTTTCTCCTTTGATCGCTATGGCATTCGCTTCAGAGGTTTTTACCCGTGTATCCCTTTGTGCTTCTGCCTTACCTATGCTCTCGTCTTTTAATGCTTCAGCAATGCTAACTTCCCGGTTTTTATTGGTTATGGCGATTTTTACATCTCGGTCACGTTGTGTGTCAGCTATCTGAACGTCCTTTTCCCGATCAGCAAGTGCTTTGCCCGTCTCACCAATTTTCTCCTGCTCTGCCACAGAGATTTTAGCTTCGTTGATTGCTTTTGCGGCAGCTTCTTTTCCAAGAGCTTCTATGTAGCCGGATTCATCTTTGATATCCGTTACGTTGACGTTGATCAATTTCAAGCCGATTTTCTTCAGTTCGCTATCTACATTTTTAGAAATGCTCTCTAGAAATTTATCTCTATCGGAATTGATTTCTTCAATGGTCATGGTAGCAATCACCAAACGCAACTGGCCAAAAAGAATGTCTTTTGATAGTTCTTGGATTTGCTCGTGAGCTAGGCCTAGCAAACGCTCAGCGGCCGTATTCATCGTGTCTGTATCCGTAGAAATAGCAATCGTAAATCGACAAGGAACGTCCACCCGGATATTCTGACGGCTTAGTGCATTGGTCAGGTTGGCCTCGATGGAAATAGGCTTCAGGTCGAGGTAGGCATAATCCTGAATTACTGGCCAGATGAAAGCACCACCACCATGAATACAGCGGGCTGAAGTTCCACCGGTTTTGCCGTACACGACTAGGATTTTATCAGAAGGGCAGCGCTTGTAGCGTGAGACAAGTGCCAGAATAGTCACAAAGAGGACAACCGTCGCTACGACGATGAGAATTAAAGGATCCATAAAAGAATTAAGTTAAAGCTTTTCTACGATGAGGATATTGCCACTTTCTACCCGTTTGATTTTTACGGTGGCGTTTGTTTCTATTTTGTCTTGCTCAGTCATGGCATCAATTTCTCGAACAGAACCATTTAGACTTACCATGATTTTACCTTTTCCCTGCATTCTTCCAGGAATTGCTAGATAGACATCTGCAATTTTGTCAAGCGTTTTTTCTAAGCGAAAAGTGTTGTCTTCTCCTAGTTTTTGGATTTGCTTGATGATGAGAAAAAAGAAATAGACAAAGGCAAATCCTACCACTAAACTGATGAAGATAAGTAGGGTAGTATTGGGGATGAGTTTGTAAAAAGAGATCCCAGTCCAACTGAAGCCCAGCAGGAAGTTTATCAAGTTTCGTAAGGAAAACATCTGAAATGGTGCTTCTCCACCATCCAGGTCTCCATCGAAATCAGCTTCTAAGCCATCGGATCCGCCAGATCCTACAAATGTCAAAATCGTCTGAAGTACGAAAATCAAAGAAACAGGTATAGCGATATACCAGAATATCTTGAGTTGAGGGTCTAATCCATCTAAAAATTCCATGTCGAAAAGGTTACAGCCAGCTTAGCTAGGCTTAAAATATCAAAAAATCTCTAATTACTTTCTTTTTGATGGGTAATAAATAAGGATTTAATTCAAAAAGCTGAGGATTCAGATTCCTTAGCAAATCTACATAGGCTGGTGAAGCTTACTTTGGATATAAAAAAGTCATAATTAACAGTAAAATAAAAACTCTCGGAATTCATGATTCCGAGAGTTTAAAATTCTTAGTCCTCGCATTGTATCGTTTTTTCGAGTTTGCTGATGTCGAATCCTTTTTCAGTTATTCCTGTTAGAATTTTGTCATAAAGGGCATCATCCATCTTGCTTGTTCTTGACAGGATCCAAAGGTATTTACGGTTTGGATGTCCGACGACAGCATAGGAATAATCATTTGCTAAGTCGATAATCCAGTACTTTCCTTTGAATGGCCAGAAAAACTGCACTTTGAGCTTGGCATTTCCGGATCCTTCTTCTACAAATGCTGTGGCGGTGGATGTTTTAGTTTTGCCCTTTTCGGGAAGATTGCAAGTGTTTTCCACTTTGATAGTTCCGTCTTCATTGGGAGTATAAGTCGCCTTGGTGCAAGTACATCCTTTTTGAAAAGATTGGGGGAATGAGGCGATTTCATACCATTCTCCGGCATATTGCTCAAGATCTACCTGAGGAACAGTTTCTAGATCTTGTGCCTTTGAAGCATGAGATAAAAACATAATTCCTGCTGCGGCGACTATTGGCATAGCCAAAGCTAGTTTCTCTGATTTTTTTAAAGTTCTCATATTAGTTGGTTTGGTTAAGGTTAAACGGTGCGGTTGCTCTGTTTTGATAGCCATGGTAGCCTATTGCGATGAAAAGCACGATTGCACCAAAAAGTGCTGTCCATTGTAGTGTGGGTATGCTATCCCAATGCTTAACTGAAATAGCGATCAAAGCCCAGACTCCTACACAGGCAAATTCCCGAAGGTTTCTAGTGAAGATCATAAAGAGGTTAAGCAAGACAGCTACAGCAATCATGATCACCGTCCACGTAATCTCTTGCTCTGCCGCAACCCAACCGATTTTGGCGAGATAAGCAGAGATATTTGCGATGGTAGCTACTGAGATCCAGCCGCTATACAATGCAATAGGCCACCAGAGCCAGAAGATTGTTTGTCTGGGGGCATTCCATCTTTCCATGTTGGTGTTGAGGATGGTGATTACCAGGGAGGCTAAAATGCCTATCATAACGATAACCGAAATACCTGTATGCTCCATCAACCACATATACAGCCAAAGGCCATTTCCGATATTGGTCATAATCAAGTATGGGCCGACCTGAGAAAGAAAATCCGAATCTTTATTTGCGCTAAAGGCTCTAGAAATAAAGAAAATAGCCTGTGCAAATAGGGCTAAGAAGATCAATCCCCAAATAGAAAAAGCATATCCAGCGGGAGTGAACAGGTTTTCGTATTCTGAGCTAAGGGAGCTTACAGTATTTCCATTTATGCCTTTTGCATTTACCCAGTAATTCCAAAAGATGACAACGATCAAAACTATTAGGTTTAGGATAGCATAAATCTTATGTGATTTTTTCATGCGTTTATTTCTTTATCGGCTTGAGCTGTTGAAGGAGTGTTGGGATTAGCTCAGTGACAGTAGGGTGAGTTTGCACAGAATTCATCAGCTTTTTATAACTCTGTTTGCCATACATTGCGGTCAGAAATGTGCCGATGATCTCATCTCCTCCAGTGCCTAAAACTGCCGCACCGAGGATTTGTTCAGAATCAGCATCTACGATTACTTCCATCCTTCCCAGAGTTTCTCCCTTTTCTTTTGCTCGGGAAATCTGGCTCATTGGCATGCGTGCAAAAAGTAGTTTTTTGCCAGTTTCCTTTGCTTGAGAAACTGTCATTCCTGCCCTTCCTAAAGGTGGGTCGATGTACAATGCATAATTGGTAATGCGATCATTCAGCGTTCTTTTCTTATCACCGAAAAGCTGATTCTCCATGATCTCAAAGTCATTGTAGGATGTGTGGGTAAAAGCCCCTTTTCCATTGCAATCTCCCAAGGCATAAATGCCAGAAATATTGGTTTCCAGTTTTGGATTCACATCTATGTATCCTCTTTCGTTAACTTTCAAACAAGCCTTTTTTGGTTTGAGTAAGTCAGTATTTGGGATTCTTCCCGTGGCAATGAGCACATGAGAGCCACTGACTTGTTTATCTTTTTTTTCTTGGTGATAACTAACAGTAAGCCCGCCAGATTTATTGTCTTTGCCTTTTAGGCATTTGGCTCCGCAAATCACTTTTATCCCTTCGTTTTCAAAGATTTCCCTGACTAGTTCAGATGTGTCCTGATCTTCTCGTGAAATCAGATAGTTGCCCATTTCTAAAACGGTAACCTTTGATCCTAGCCTTCTGAAAATCTGTGCAAACTCTAAACCGATATAACTTCCACCAACTACAATCAGATGCTCTGGAACCTGCTCAAGCTGAAGTATAGTAGTATTTGTGAGGTAATCTATGTCTTCAAAGCCTTCTGGGATGCGAGCTCTAGCTCCTACATTCAAGAATATTTTGTTGGACTTCAGGGTGCGTGAACCCACTTTTAGGCAGGTTTGGTCCAAGAACGTTGCTGTTCCTCGGATCAAGGAGATTTGAGGAGAATCAGCTAATGCCTTACGAATTCCTAATCTAGATTCTTTGACAAGTGCGTCCTTTCGTTTCTTGACGGTTTTCAAGTTTACTTTGGGCGATTTGGGCACTTCAATACCCAGACTATGGGCATTGCCGATTGCCCAGGCGGCTCTAGCACTTGCTACATAAGCCTTGGTAGGCGTACAGCCTGTATTGACACATGTTCCTCCAAGAACATCTTTTTCTACGATGGCCACCTTCCATTTTTCCTTAGCTAGTGCCAATGCAAGGGGATTTCCGGCTTGGCCAGATCCAATAATGATGGCATCAAAAGTCTCAATTCTTCCCTCAGTCATAATCAAAAAAGTTTAGTGTATGAATTTCGTTTCTCTAAAAGTTACAATCAAAAGGCCAAAAAAAAAGAGCTCCGATTATTGGAACTCTTTAGAGAATATTTCAGAAATCTTATTTCTTTGATTTATTCGGATGATCTTTATGCTTTTTGTCTTTCCAAATCACAGCTGACACCACACTTTCTTCCACTTCCGCTTCTATCACTTCTCCGCTATCAGGAACCTCTGTATCGAGTAGGTACATGATATTGGAATCATCAGTGTAATAAAAAACCTGACCTTTATGGACCATATGCTTCATTTCTTTTCTGAGCTTCTTCACCTCCTTCGCAGACATGCCTGCTTGTACGTCGTAGGAATCTTTGTGGTTTTTGTCCTGGAAAAGAATATGGTCGATTTCACCTTCTCCATTACTTACTACTTGTATGGATCCCTCAGCTTTACCTTTTTTATTGTATGCCATTACTGTTTGAGTCTCATTCAGAGGAATTGCGATTTGAGTCTGGATAACGGGCACTTCTACCAAATCATATTCCTCAATGATGACTTCCTGAAACTCTATAGCTGGAAGCGGCTCATAGGCAGTATTATTGTCTGTCTTTGGAGCCGAGGCCTTAGCTTCGGGGGTGCTTTTGGCTTCAGTAGTTGGCGGGGTAGTAGCAATAGGAGTTTCATTTAGATGGTACTCATCGATTACTAAGATAAAATCTTCTTCTAAAATCACATCAGATACTACCTCTGGTTTCTCTTCTATTTCTGTTTTTTCTGCAGGGTTACAAGCATAGGATAATAGGCCAATACTCACCAGTGCAACAGGTAAAATCAATTTTGTTTTCATAATATATAGATTGGATGGTTAGCTTAAATATACAAGAATATTTTCGAGATAAATATCAAGCAACTATGTGATAATGTGTAGAAATCTCTGAAATCCAAAGCTGGTCAAGTTTGCCTATTGGCTTACTGCCATTGACTTTCTTACGTTGTTATGAAATTCATTGATGGCTTTGGTATGGAAGTAAGGGTAAATGAATTTGTCTCTGAACCATGAGCCGCTGCGATAAAATGACTGATGAGCTACCTCTGTTTTACCATTAGCAAGTGACTTAAATCTTACATATTGGGAACCTTCAGATTTAGAGTTTTCTAGGTAGCAGATTTTTATCATTTGCTTCTTTTTGTCTATTTCCATCACTTCATGACCTACTTGAAGTTTTATGACTCCGCTAAATATGTGAAGGTTGAGAATGAGTACTTGACCTATACCCATTTCTCCAGTATATACTTGACCCGGGAAAACCTCTTCTTGGGTGTTTCTTGAGTATAATCGGTGAAAATGGATCATTCTTCCACTCCAAGCTTTTTCTGGCGAAATAGTGACATAGCTGTCCCAGACTGTTTCAAAATCCTGATCATAAATATATGTTTCGAGGTGCTCGTAATAAGTTGGGTCTTTTTCCTTATAGCAAATTGAGCTAAGCTTCGTGAAATCAAATTCTGAGTTAAGGTTCTTTTCTTGGGTGGTTTCTTCCATGAGGTGTTTTGAGTCGCTTTTTCGAATGGGCGCTAAATAACGTGAAACTGAGGATATTCGCCAATCATTTGGTGATAAGTGGGGTGATTTGAGATAAAAGGTCGCGGGGCTAAGGGTCATTAAGGTAAAAATTAGACAAAAAAAGAGGAGCCTGTTACAGCTCCTCTGCTATTAAAATGCTCTTTTTTCAAGATGCTCATCCAAGTCGATTTTGTCAATTCCTTTTGACATCCAATCTGGAGCTTCAGTTCCCTTCAGATGATGGTCAAAGAATTCCATCATTCGCACAGAGTAATCTTTTCGGTTTTCGAGTTTACCAAGACCATGGTTTTCGCCCTTATATTGAACCAAGATTACCGGTTTTTGCAATCTTCGCAAAGCTGAGTAATACTCAATTCCTTGAGTGAAATCTACGGCACCATCTTTATCGTTGTGTAGCATCAACAGCGGCGTAGTTACATTTTTCACATGATAGACAGGGCTATTTCGCTCGTAAGAATCCCAGTTTTCCCAAGGTCCACCAGTAAATCTGCCTTGAGAAGCCTCGAAGATCGACATATTTCCTCCACCAGAATTCCAGTAGATCAAATCATACATAGAGATCATATTGGTCAGTGGTGCTCCTGCTGCAGCGGCTTTGAACATATCAGTCTGTGTGATCAGGAATGCTGTCTGGTATCCACCCCAAGAGTGTCCATGGATTCCTATATTTTCTTCATCGATAACTCCTGTAGCGATTGCCGCTTTTACGCCTGGGATTACACACCAAACTGCCGACATTCCTGGGTCATCCATGGTATAGACGATATCTGGGATAAATACTGCAAAGCCATTACTGGTATATACATTTGGATTCCAGCCTGTACCGCTGTATCCAGGATTTACCCAATTGTGACGGGTCTGAGATAATTTTTCATAGTAGTAAACTACAGTAGGGTATTTTTCGCCCTCCTTATAATTAGCTGGAAGGAAGAGTGCTCCTTGAAGTGTATCGCCCTTATCAGAAACATAATCCACTAATCTGGTCCCAGATGACCAAGCATAATCCCCTGCAGCAGGCGCGTTTTCTGTCACTTTAGTTGGGGAAGAAAGAGAGGCATCAGCTACATATATCTGATCTGCTTCGTTGAAAGTTTCCTTGTTGAAGAAATACACTTCTGCATTCTCCGCCTTTTGTAAAGATCCGATACTAGCATCTTCCCATATCAGAGACTTGGCTCCTGGGATTAAGCCTTTTTTAGAAACGTCGATTAAAGAAATACCACTTTTCTTAGTCCACTCACCATAGGTACGGATGTAAAGGGGCTTACTAAGATTTATGCCTTTCTCTTCTCGATCGAGAGAAAAACGATACTGATATCTGATTTTTTCTGATCTGCCATTTTGAGTCAAATTCACTGCTTTGATTTTGCCAGTAACTGGTACTTGCCAGATATCCCAGCCGTCATTTAGCAAAACATACTGAGAATCTGAACTCCAGCCAAGTGACCCTTCTAGTGGCTTTTTCACATTGTGATCATCATCTTCGTTGACAAATGTCACTGGCAAACTAGCCGTCAAATTTGTTTCCTCTCCAGATGCGATATCATAGCTGTAATAGTTTCCATCATAGCCATAAATCAATTTCGTGCCATCCGGCGAGCTACGAGGGTAAGAAGAATATCCTGGTAGGTAGAAGTTGGTAAACAAAGTCTTTTTCTCTCCAGTTGTTAGGTCAACAATATAGAAGTCACGGTAATTCTGACCATCTAGATTAGATTGTAATTCATAGGATTGATTGTCAGATCCGATCGCATACTTCTCCTTGGCTTGAATGCTCAAATCACGCATCGTGCTATCCTGAAGTTGGATGTGCTTGCCTGTAGCCACGGTATACATGGAATAGAAACTGTAATTCTTGTCTTGATTTTCTAACACCTGCTGGCGAGACTGCAGACGGCTGTCATTCCAGTGCCATATGGTCATATCAGGCTTGTCTGCATCGCTCTTCTTATCGTCTGTTTTCGTAGTGTCAAGCTTGGCAATAGCCTTTTGAAGATCCTTTATCGAGTGAATAGCAGTATCAGCCATGATTTTTTTCATCGCTTCAGTCTCGGCAAGTTGTAGAGAATCCTTATCCAGTTCTTTCTTTACTTCTTCTTTTTTAGCCAAAACCAAAGGGTGAATGCCGTAGAAAAGTCTGGTCAAATCCTCTGACCACATCGGGCGACGATTTGGACTAATGGTGTATTCCTTCGAAAAGCCTGTAGAATCTTTCGCTGGATCATATACTGTCACCACTGGACTTGTTAGGTTTTTCACACCAAGTAATTTTCCTTGGTCCTGCTTATACTTTTTGTCTTTGACCATTTTCAGAGCTGCGAAAGCATCTCCTTTTTCTGTCCAGTTGATGGACTTATATGACGCATCATCTGAGTCGAGTACACTTGTACTATTATTGCTCATGTTCATCAAATAGATGCCATTTCCAGATTGATTGGCAGCATCTACCGTGTAAGCCAAGTAATTCCCGCTCTTGTTGAAGGAGAATTCGGCTACATTACCGAGATTCTGAGCTTTCTTAGTGTTGAGGTGATAGATCAAAAGATCTGATCCTTTAGCATCTCCGCCACCGTCTTTGGTCAGGTTAATTGCTAGATGGGTGGAAGCATCTTCGTTGAAAGAGAAGTTGCTTACGTTTTCAAAAGTTTTCTTGTCATCCTTATCAGCTGAACCTAATTTGAGTAGCGTAACCTTGTCGTGAAGCGGTTTGCCTTTAGACTTTTTGTTGGCTTCCTTCTCCTTGTAGGTAGGATATTCTTTGAAAGCTATCCACTTGCTATCCTCACTGAACTGGATAGAAGGGAAGTTCGTAAAGCCAATTTTGAATGTCTGTGTGGAATCCGGATCAGTCACATATTGAAGAATCACTTCTGCATCAGCTTCCAAGGCGGTCATTCCATAAGCAATCCATTTGCCGTCAGGGGAGATTTTGAAAGTGCCAGGATTCATGTTTTTCCAAGTTGGAATATCCTTCCAAGTCATTGGTTTTGGCGTGCTATCCTGAGCAATTGCTAGGTTGCATATCAGGCAAAAAAGCCAGAAAAAGGTAAAGAGTCTTTTCATAGTAAATTATGTTTAGATCGGAAATTAGGGAAAAATTCTGAGATCGGTTTGCTTCATGCCAAATGGTAAAAAATTTCAATTGTGATGGGAATGATTTTGTTCGGTGCCGCTCCTCTGGAGCTTTTCGGGTAGGATTAGGACGTTTGGCTACAAAGGTGTTGACCCGCTGGGCCTAATTCAGCAAATTTTATCAAGTTGTAGCGGATGTATGTGAAAGTTGCTTTAGTAATATTGAGCTCAGTATGAGCGAAATATTTGTAGAAAAGGACGGTTTTTAGCTTAAGCAAAGCTCCGTAGGAGCGACACCTTAATTTCAATAATGGTGTCGCTCCTACGGAGCTTTCGTTTTATATGGGTATAAATTCTACAAAGGTGTAGGCCCAGCGGGCCTACATGGGGCCAAGGATTTTGGCAATAACTACAACGGAACTACTTTTTATATACCACTTTTCCGCCCACTACAGTCATGGCTACTTTGGTGTCCAATATCTCATCCTCTGGAACTTCCATGATATTCTTATCGAAAACAGTGAAATCAGCAGCTTTTCCGACTTCAATAGAACCTTTGAAATCTTCATCAAATTCTGCGAATGCGCCATCTAAAGTATAAGATTTTAGTGCTTCGGAACGGGTCATTTTCTGATCTCCTTCATATCCTCCATCTGGCAATCCTTGCAAAGTTTTTCGGGTCACCGAGGCATAAAAAGAAGGAATAGGATCTACAGGTTCTACCGGAGCATCTGTGCCGTTAGTTACCACAGCTCCAGTTTGCATTAGTTTCTGCCAAACATATGCTCCATCTATGATTCTTTTTTCTCCCAACCTGTCAATAGCCCATGGACGATCTGAACTCAGGTGAATGGCCTGCATGGCTGCGATCACGCCCATTTCGCCAAATCGAGGAATATCATCTGGGTGAATGTGTTGCGCGTGCTCAATGCGGAATCTCAGCTTTTTGGAATCTGGATAGTTAGCAAAAGCTGCTTCATAGCGATCTAAGATCTCCTGATTTGCTCGGTCACCTATGGCGTGTGCACAAACTTGAAAACCTGCTGGAATAGCTTTTTCAGAAACTTCAGAAACTACTGACATCGGCAATGTCTCATGTCCTCGATGTCCAGGACGATCTGAATAATCTTCTAGCAACCAAGCACCCCGATTGCCGAGAGCACCATCACAATTCAATTTGATCGAACGAACCGTCAACATGTGATCAGCTGAATCGATCATGGGTCCCTTTTTGTACCACTCGTCCAATAGTGCAGGTTGAGTTCCTGTTAACATCACATATTGTCGAACGGTAAGCTTTCCTTCATTTTTGAATTTCTGGATAAGGTCAATCACATTTTGTCCACTTCCAGCGTCGTGGAAACTGGTAATGCCCTTTTCATTTAGCTCTTTCAAAGCTAAAGTCAACGCTTCCTCCGCTCTTTCCGGTGTCTCTGCTGGAATCAATCTAGCCACTAAACCTGCCGCTCTTTCTGAAAGTATCCCTGTAGGATTTCCTAATTCATCAATTATGATTTCCCCACCTTCTACTTCTCCAGGTCTCTCGCCTTTCAGGTTACTGATGCCAGCTAACTCTAAAGCTTTGCCATTTGCGAATGCGGCATGACCACTTGCGTGCCTTAAAAAAACAGGGTTGTCAGGAGAAACCTCATTAAGCTGATCATTTGTCTGAAAGCCTTTTACAATTTTTTCGGGCTTTTCGATCCATTTGTCCTGATGCCAGCCACGTCCTGTGATCCAATCGCCGGGTTTTGATTTGGCGACTGCCTCAGCTACTTTCTCTACCAGTTCATCGTAGGTTTTGACATACATGAGGTCAAGTTCTAGCTTGTTGTAGCCTATTCCCATCAAGTGGGCGTGGGATTCGATAAGGCCAGGAGTCATTGTTTCTCCCTTCAAATCGATCATTTCGGTGTTTTCAGCCTTATGTTTTTCGATTTCTTCAGTTGTGCCTACGGCCAAAATCATCCCGTTTTTTACAGCTACTGCTTCTGCGGTGGGCTGAGATTCATTGACGGTGTAAATGATGCCATTGGTAAAAATCAGATCGGCTGACTCAGCCTTGTCCGTGGAGCAAGAAATGAGGAAAATCCCCAAGATTGCAAGTAAGAAGATGTTTTTCATGGATTTATATTATATCCGAAAGTACCTTTTTTCGAACAATACAAAAAGCCAATTCTGAAATTAGCGCATCCAGATTTTGCGGGACTCTTGGAATTTGCCACCAACTTCAAGTGATAAAATATACAATCCAGGGGCAAGAAAACCTGCTTGAATTTCCACTTGAGTATTTTCAGGAAAAATAATATCGCTGAGCAACTCTTGACCTAGAGAATTGATCAAACGGCCTTTGGCATCCATGTTGGAAATAACTTTAATAGGACCATCGCTTGGGTTTGGGTAAACCAAAACTCTGAAATCATCTTCATCAGGATTAGTTGGATCTTCCGAATTGAGGTAGATCATTCCACCAGCGCCTGTGCCTAAAATTAAGTCAGGCTTTTCGTTGAAAAGGGGATTCACCACTGCTATCCAGTTTTTTCTGCCCAATAGGGTAGGTAGATTTTGGTTGCCGATTTTTACAAGTATCTGTTCTCGTAAGTCAGATTCCATGAAGTTCGAAATTTTCAAGATCTCCCCTAGTTGATCCACAGCATACAGATCTGGATTTTCAGTTTGGAGAACAGCAACTGACAAATTTCGATTGGCAGGGTTGTCCTCGAATCCCAGGAAATTGGACTCCAGTAGACTTGCTGATTGAGAGTCAAGATCTACTTGATATAATGCTAAACTGCCATTTTGGCCTGCGACTAAGAAATAATCTGATTTTTGGTAGTTGAAGAAGCTTAGATAATCACCCCGGCTTGGCGAGTATCCACTTAATGTAAAAGGAATGAAACTTTCGTTTTGTAGCTGGTATATAACTTGGGTAGGAAAGTTGTCGTCAAACTGAATTCCAGAAACAAGCGTAAACTCATTGCCAGCTGTGGACACAGTTTTTATGATTTGAGCATCAAGTAATTTGAGATTAGAAAGATTTAGGTAATCGCGTTCTACCAGTGTGATTTTTTCTTTATTAAATTGAAATCTCGAGATCTCGGACCTTACTTCCCCTTCTCTGGTGGTATTTGCAGAGACAAGTATTTCGCCAGAGTTATTACTGCCTAGAAAGATAGGTTTAGTATTTTCACCAAGGTCTAGGAGTTGGTTTTGGAGGAATCCGAAATCAAAATTTCCCTCCTTATCCATTTTGACGATAGAATTTTCATAGTCAATATCGAAATTATAAGCAGCTTCATTACTATTTAAACTGATGATTAATTCATCATTGTTGCGCTGGCCAATGTGGAAAATGGGGAAAGTGGGAAATTCTTCATATCCAGGAAGTTGATTAGAGAATTTAGTAAATACAGGTTGTGATTCTGTGCCAATATTTTCTAAGTAATAGAGGACACTACATTCATCGCGACCGAGAACCAAGTCGCTGACGCCATCCCCACTAAAGTCTGAGTATAAAATGGAATGACCTCCGGCATGTTCTACTCTGCTTCCTTCTAGCGAAGGGTTGATTTTCGCCAAAGGAGAACCGGAGCATGTTTTTCCAAATGAGAAATCTGCGCAGCCACAGAAGACAAAATCTCCCCAATAAACTTCAGGAAAAGCGAAGCCATCTACATCAGCAGTTCCTTTGCGTTCGACGCTTGTGTTTTTATAAAATTCAAGGTAATCGCCGGATGCGAAATTGAAAATCACTATATCCAAATCTCCATCTGCATCCAGGTCCTGAATAAGTGGAGTATCCAGATTATTCACTTGGATATTTCCTCCATTATCGATTCTCAGGAAATTTTGTGCAATCGTCCAGGATATTTGAGATCCATTGGAAGTGTTTTTATAAACTTTGATTCCTAATGCCGTAGCTGTAAAAAGATCCTTTTTTCCGTCTCCATCAAAGTCCTCAAACACCAAAAAACCTGCGATGTCAGCAGGTAATAAATAGCTTATTTCAGGTAAATGCGTGAAGGACTCTTCCTCGTTCTTGAACACTAGAACTTGTCTGGAATTGATGTCCCAGGTCACCCATTCTTCGATTCCATCTCCAGTAAGGTCTATTTTTTGAATTTGCGCAGCATTGATTCCTCCTGCAAAAGGTGCCTTGAGGATTTCTCCATTTACTTCAATGTCAGGGTGCTGATTTAGACTGTAAATATCCTGCGCTTTAAGCTCCGAAAAGCCAAGTAGAAAAATTATAATACAGAATTTGCGCATTGGATAATTAAGAGAAAGACAAAATTAATACGTGAGTCTCGATTCAAAGATGTGAATGATTCCTTTATTTTGGGAATTAATTCCTTTGAAAACGATGAATATCTCCATTTTATATACCCTCTTCAAAAATAGTACTGGTGTCAGTACAGATACCCGCAAAATCGAAAAGGGCAACATCTTCTTTGCACTCAAAGGCCCAAACTTCGATGCAAATTCATTTGCTCCTAAAGCCTTGGAAATGGGAGCATCTCTGGTTGTGATCGACGATGTAAAGCATTTTGTGGAGGATGATGAGCGTTACTTTTTAGCAGAGGACGGGTTGAAAATGCTTCAAGATTTGGCGAATTATCATCGTAAAACTTTGGAGATCCCGATCATTGGACTGACAGGATCGAACGGTAAAACGACAACCAAAGAGCTGATGAAGGCTGTTTTGAGTCAAAAATTCAATGTGTCAGCGACAGTCGGAAATCTAAATAACCACATTGGTGTACCGCTTACTTTATTGGAAATAGGAGAAGATGCAGAGCTCGCTATCGTAGAAATGGGGGCAAATAAGCCTGGAGATATAGAAGAACTTTGTCTGATCGCTGAGCCTACTCATGGCGTGATCACCAATATTGGCCGAGCACATCTGGAAGGAATGGGCGGGCCAGAAGGCGTGCTGAAAACCAAGACGGAATTGTTTCAATTTCTAAGATCAAATGGTGGAAAGGCATTTATCAATTCTCAAGATCCAATCCTTTCAAACCTGAGTAAGAGATTCGAAGATCCAATCCTTTATCCAGCTAAAGGAGATTTCTGTGAAGTGACTTTTGAGGAAGCAAATCCCTTTGTGAAGTTTTCAGCTGAAGGCTCGGAGGAGGTTTATTTAAGCTCATTGATCGGAGCCTATAATTTTGGAAACATCGCTACCGCTTTGACGATAGGGAAGTTTTTTGAGGTGGAAATGAAGAAAGCTATTCAGGCTATCGTGGAATACAAGCCTTCAAATATGCGCTCTCAGCTGGTAGAAAAGCGAAGTAATCTGATCATCCTTGATGCTTACAATGCTAATCCTTCCAGCATGGAAGTGGCTATCCGTACCTTTGGCGAAATGACTGGCAAAAAACATAAAATGCTGATCATCGGTGATATGTTTGAGTTGGGAGAGCATGCGGAAGCTGAACATGCGCGATTGGGAGAAATTATCAGCGAATATGAGATTGAAAAAGTTTGCTTTACGGGACAGCTGATTGTATCTGCCTTAACTAAATACCCAAAGGCATTGTATTTTCCTGATCCTTTTTCCTTCCGAGTTTGGCTTCAGGATAGCAAGCTAGAAGGTTATCTGATTCTGATCAAAGGTAGCCGTGGGATGAAGCTTGAAGGCTTGGTTGATTTTATTTAAAGAGGGCGAGGAATTCTTGAGGAGAAAACACTGGAAGTGTGGATAACTTATAATCTTTTTTATTTCGGGTAATGATAGCTTCTATATTTGAGTTTTGATTGGCTGTTTCAAATTGAATAGCGTCTTCAAAATCTGTGAACCCATTTCGGAAGGCGTTTCTAATTTCCGCATCTCCAACAGGAAGAATTTGGCAATAATCTAAAATCTGTTGTATGGACTTTATTGTTATCTCTTTCCCTATTTCTTTTCTAGCCACGTAAAAGGAATTGGAAATCATGAGGCTTGAAAGAAAAATTGAGACTTCTCCTTTTGCAGCCAAGAGAAATATTGTGTTTGATTTTTCTGCAAATGGATCTCGAGTTAATAAAGTATCCAAGAAAACATCCGAATCAACAAATATATTAGGAACCATATTTTTTCATTAATTCCTCTGTAAGTGTCTTTTTGTCTTCTGACAATTCGGAATACTCAAATTCAGGATTAACTTTCGCTTTGCGTGAAAAAAAAGCCTCCAAATCTTTTGGAATCGGCTCAGTCCCATCTAATATCCTCTTCACAAGTTCAGGGTTCTTGGGAGTTATTTTCTCTAAAACTTTTTCCTTAGGTTTAGTTACATCCGATAAAAGTGTTTCTACCAAAGCAGATAAACTTTGCCCTTGCTCTTCAGCATACTTTTTCGCTTTTTCGGCAAGTCGTTCGTTGATGTCTAATGTTACCTTCGTTGTCATGACTTCTGGATTATTCGATATAATTTAAGAAGATTTCTTTCCTTATTGAAATCAATTTTGCCTCGATAAAGTTTACTTCCATGTCAGCGTCCTGACAATTTTAGAAATCATTACGTTCAAAAAACAAAAATAATGCGTCCATACTTACCTTTTCTAGCTGCCCTCGCCGAACATAACTCCAAAGAATGGATGGATGCCAACAAGAAATGGTATTTGGAAACAAGAGCTGAATTTCTGAAAGATGTAGGACAATTGTTGAAAGGGATTGGAGAATGGGAACCGGCGATGCTGGTATTTCAGCCCAAAGAATGTGTGTTTAGACAAAACAGAGACATTCGCTTTTCGGCTAATAAAGCTCCCTATAAATCCAATTTCGGAGCCTATTTCTCGCCTAAAGGAAAGAAGTCAGAGGGGCCAGGGTATTACCTCCAGATTCAGCCGGACAACTCATTTTTGGCAGGAGGTATTTGGATGCCTCAGTCGGAGACTTTGAAAAAAATCAGGAAGGAAATTGATTACTCGGGAGCAGAACTAGCCAAAATCGAAAGTAACCCGCACTTCAAATCACTTTTTGGTCAAATAAATGGAGAAAAACTCAAGACCAGCCCACGAGATTACGAGGCCGATCATGAATTTATTGACTATTTAAGATTGAAAAGCTTCACCGTTTCTTCAAAGATCTCAGATCGCGATATAGAATCACGAAACTTTATCAACCTCGCTTTAGATGGCTTTCAGAAAATGAGACCCTTGCAAGAATTTCTGTCAAGGGCGATTGAGGAAGTGGAGGATGGCTCAGGATTGTTGTAGCATTAAGTAGCTAGTAGCAAGTCGCTAGATTTTAGATAATAGATTTAAGAACCAAGAGTTTAGATTTCAGTACTGATCTCAAATTTCGAATTTCGAATTTTCTCCAGAGAAGCTGCGACGCCATCTTCTTTGTTGTGATGAGTAATTTCATTTGCAACAGCCTTAACCTCCATTCTTGCATTTTCCACTGCGACACCCCAGCCTACTGATTGAAGCAGGTCGATATCATTATAATTATCTCCAAAAGCCACCACGGATTCCATACCGAAGTCATAAGCATTTTCTAAGATTTTCTTCAATCCTGTGGCTTTGGAAATAGCTTTTGGGGCGATCTCCAGATATGTGTCACTGGAGCGATAGAGATGCAGGTCCAGTGAATGCTCAAAGTGAAGCTCTCCGAAAAGCCAGGCTATTTCTTCGTTTGTGCCCATGCACATAACTTTGTGAGCGCCGGAATTATCCTTTGACCAAAGATCCAACACGTCCTGACCAGGAAGCCAGGTACAAGCTACTTTCGTGTTTCTCACTTCCCGCTGAGACCAGTAATCATCTTTTTCCTCATACCAATTTTCACCCTGATATAAGCTCACATGGATATCAGTTTTATGTGTGAGTTGAAGGATTTTGGCTACCAGCTCTACTGAAATGCTCACATCTTCGAGCACCTCTCCATCAGCGCTGAGCACATAGCCACCATTGTAGGATATCAAAGGTTGAGGAAATCGATTCATATCATGAAGCAAATGTCGCATTGCATCAGGCATGCGAGAACTTGCTAGAATCACGGGGAAATCTACAGGTAAATCAGCCACAACGGCTTTAAGTCGAGGGGATAGATCACGCACTGAATTGAGGAGAGTGCCATCAATATCAGAGCAAAAGGCTTTTATTTTCATTAATCGATTTCTGACCAGTCAATTTCATCAGCAAAATTAGCGAAGACACCAAAGCCAATGACGGCGATAAATAGTATTACAGCGGCGAAAATAATGAGTTTAACGATTAATTCAGCCTTAGCCCAATTAGCCTTGTCAGGATCTGTGTTTTTGTCTGTCGCCCATACGATAAGCATAATCAGCCCAATAAGAGGAAGGCGCTTGACTAGCACTGCGATTATCCATTCACCCAGAGAGGTCGGTGGTTTTTTGTATTCGTTTGGCAATTCCATAAATAAATAGGTTTAGTTAAAAATCTTTCGTGTCAAACATGTACTCCTGCATGGCAACGTTTTCAGGATTTGTAGGGTCATTTTGAATAAACTGTACTGTAATTTGCTGATAATCTTCAGATTTTTCAAAATCTCTGAGATATAGTTCAGCACACTTACGCGCAAGGATTTCTGGCTGATTTCCTAAAATAAGCGGATCACCATTTTCCAGTTTCAAATAAATCGTGGAAGTGGTGCTGTCATTTGAAGTTGACTTACTGAGGTTGACATTCATTCCTTGGAACTTCCCGAGCATTCGGATTTCCTCAGATGGCATAAATCCCTCGCCCATCATTGCTTCCATGCCTTTGAACGCAAATTTTGCAATCTTTTCAGGATTGCAGGAACAGGAACTGATTGTGCCAAGAAAAAACAGAAGGATAAAAATTCGATTACGCATGTTGATTTCCAGTTAGGAATTAGGTCATGCGAATTTAAACAATCTTAGGTAGATCTTTTTGAGATGATTAAAATGGCTCGTTGATCTTCGGGTTTGTAGGGTTTATTTAGATCTAGGTAGGGAATGGCATCAACCAGCTTGACGGTATATTCTAGCGTTGAAAATTCATCTGGGAATCCACTTGCATTTTCATTGGTGCTTAATAGAATATATTGCTTTTGACCACCAACAATTAATTCTCCTCTCAGGACAATCATCCCTGCCCAGATACATTGTGCGCCAGCTGGACATCGAGAATCTTGAATTTCTATAACTTTGACAGAGATATTTTTTAGGCAGTTCTCTAGCTGTTGCTCGATTGCTATTTCAAACTCCTTTCCTACTTCAAACCCTTCGCAATCATTGCTGTCATTGCATGAAAAAAATAAAGAGACAGACAGAAACAGAACAAGTAGATGGCGCATGGCTATTCAGTTTAGATAAACCTCAAAAGTATTGCCTATACGGATTTGAAGTAGGAAGTGATACATTTCTTATTGTCGATATTCTACTAGATTAAATTGTCTACTAAGATTTCGGTGGGTAATAGATTCCCTTCTAGCGAATCATAATGTTTCATTAATAACACAAAATATTATACTTTTGTATAGATTAAGATACATTATGGCAAATAGCAAACCCGTTTTATTTCCAAAAAGTCAACGAATTCTTATCGAACTGGGTGAGAATATTAAGCTTGCACGTTTGAGACGAAAGCTATCCAGTGCACAAGTAGCGGAGCGCGCTGGTATTGGGAGATCCACTTTGGTGAAAATCGAACAAGGCCATTCCGGGGTTGGAATTGGCAATTTTATTAATGTTTTACGGGTGTTAGGTTTGGAACAGGACTTTCTATTGCTCGCGAAGGATGATGAACTTGGGAGGAAACTTCAAGATGCAAACCTGATCACTAAAGATCGTGCACCTAAAAGACTCAAATGATGGCAACGGCAATTCGAAATAGAGAAGTTCTAGTTTATGCGGATTGGTCAAGCTTGGAATCCGCACAATTGATGGGGATTTTACGTGCTGAACTTTTGCGAGGTAAAGAGATTTTTTCCTTTGAGTATGACTCACAGTGGCTTGAATCAAATTATGCACAACTTCTAGATCCAGATTTGCAATTGTATAGTGGCAAGCAATATCTGAATGAGACCTCCAAATCAAACTTCGGTTTGTTCTTAGATTCTTCTCCTGACAGATGGGGTAGAGTACTTATGAGAAGACGAGAAGCGGCGTTGGCACGACTGGAAGAAAGGCCTGAGAATAATCTGTTTGAAACAGATTATTTGTTGGGAGTTTTTGATGGCCATAGAATGGGCGGCTTAAGATTTAAAACTGATGAATCAGAAGTATATCTGAGCAATGATTCTAAATTGGCAAGTCCTCCATGGACTTCAATCCGTGAATTGGAACAAATCAGTCTTCGATTAGAAGAAGACGATGTGATACAAGATCCTGATTATCTGAAATGGTTGAATATGCTGGTTGCTCCTGGTGCTTCTTTGGGTGGGGCAAGACCAAAAGCCAGCGTTTTAGATCAGAATAAGGCTCTTTGGATAGCTAAATTCCCAAGCAAAAATGATGACACAGATATTGGAGGCTGGGAAATGGTTGTTCATACTTTGGCAAAGAAAGCTGGAATAATAATGGCTGAAGGGTTTGCACAAAAGTTCTCTACAAAGAACCACACTTTTTTGACTAAGAGATTTGACCGCAACCCCGACGGAAGCAGAATTCATTTTGCTTCTGCTATGACTCTGCTAGGCTATACGGATGGCCAAGACTATTTAGATGGTGTTAGTTACCTAGAGTTAGCCGAATACATTATGAATAATGGCGCGTCTGTAGAGGAAGATTTAGAACAATTATGGCGTAGAATAGTATTTAACATTTGTGTTTCAAATGTAGATGATCACTTGCGAAATCATGGCTTTATTCTATCTGAAAAGGGTTGGAGACTATCGCCGGCATATGATATAAATCCAGTGGAAACAGGATCTGGGTTGAAATTGAATATTTCAGAAAATGACAACTCGCTCGATTTGAATCTAGCACTTACCGTTATTCCTTTTTTCCGCCTCAATGAGGAAAAGGCCTTTGCAATAATAGAGGATGTGAATAACGCAGTTACTTCATGGAGAGAGGTTGCCAAAGAGTTAAAAATACCTAATCAACAAATTGAAGCAAAAGCCAAAGCATTTCAAAAAGCGTCGAAAAGCTAATTTGCGGAAAAATACGGGCTGACATTAAAGTCAATCTCTAGCTTTCTAGTGAAAACAAAAAGCCTCACATTTCTGTGAAGCTTTCGTGGAGAATACCGGAGTCGAACCGGTGACCTCCACACTGCCAGTGTGGCGCTCTAGCCAGCTGAGCTAATCCCCCAAAATTATGTCCTAATTGAACCGATAACCTTCCCGACCTTTGTCGGTACGCTCGGTAGATCGGCCGAAGCTAATCCCCCATTTGGGTTTGCAAATATAGACGTAGGTTTTTGCTGTGCAAAGGAAATTTTACTCTGTAGCGTAATTAATTCGAGTCATGATACTGCGGCCAAGGGTGACCTCATCCGTAAATTCTAGTTCCCCGCCTACCGGTATCCCTCGTGCGATGGAACTTACCCGTACGCCCTTTTCCTTCAGTTTTTTTGCCAGATAAAAAGAGGTGGTATCACCTTCCATGGTGGCACTAAGAGCCATAATAACTTCCTGAATAGGCTCGCTTTGGGAAGCAAGTTCTACTCTTGATAGTAGAGATTCTATCTTCAATTCTTCTGGTCCTATACCTTGGATGGGAGATATCACTCCTCCAAGCACATGGTATTTTCCCTGAAATTGATTAGTGTTCTCTATTGCTAGCACATCACGAATGTCTTCTACCACGCAAAGGATAGAGCCGTCACGTCGATGGCTGATGCAAATACTGCATTCTTCGGCATCTGAAATATTATGGCAGGTTTTGCAATACTGGATCTCAGTACGCATGCGAGTGATCGCCAAAGCCAAGGCTTCGGTATTTGCCTCATGCTGCTTGAGCAGATGAAGTGCTAGTCGAAGTGCAGTTTTCTTACCGATCCCAGGAAGTCTGGATATTTCGGTGACAGCATCTTCTATCAGTTTGGAAGGAAAATTCAATTCAGGGTGGATTTAAACGATTTCGGCTTGGATTCCAGCATCTAATATAGCTTCACACATAGGTTTTAGCTCTGTAATGCTGCCTTTTTTTACCGCACATTTTCCTCTGTAGTGTATCGTGATGGTACATTGCTCCGCTTGCTCAATGCTGTGCTTGCAGACTTTCATTAGAATCTTGATCACATGATCGAATGTGTTGAATTCGTCATTGTAGACAATCAGGTCGTTGGATTCAATATCTATCAAATCCTCCACCAGAACTTCTGATTCTTCGATATATGGAAGCGGGTCGTTTGAATGATTCATTTTGCAAAATTAAGAATATTGAACAACTTAGCGAACCCACTTCAAGACGATTTATGAATTCCCAACTAGTCCTTCTGGTAATCTGTTGTTATTTTTTACTGCTATTTCTCATTTCTTGGTATACTTCTCGCAAAGTTTCTGCTGATACCTTCTTTACTGGAGATCGCCAATCACCTTGGTTTTTGGTGGCATTTGGGATGATAGGAGCCTCATTGTCAGGAGTTACCTTTATTTCGGTTCCGGGTGAAGTAGGTAACTCTAACTTCTTTTACTTCCAAGTTGTTTTGGGGTATACACTGGGATATTTCGTGATCGCCAAAGTGCTCTTGCCGCTTTATTACCGATTGAATCTCGTCTCGATCTATTCCTACTTAGACGATAGGTTCGGCTTTTGGTCCTATAAGACAGGAGCTTTTTTCTTTATTCTCTCAAGAACTTTAGGCTCATCCATTCGCGTGTTCTTAGTCGCGAGTGTCTTGCAACTTATTCTGTTCGATTCATTAGGCATTCCATTTTGGGTCTCAGTGTTGATTACAGTTGGCTTGATCTGGATTTATACACATCGTGGAGGGATCAAAACAGTTGTTTGGACAGATACGCTTCAGACATTCTTTATGCTTGCCGCAGTGGTGGTATGTGTGATTATGGTGGGGAATGCTTTGAACTTCGACGGAGTTTCTGATTATGTAAATGCTGTTTCTTCTGATCCACGTTCGCAGATATTTAATTGGGATTGGAAAGCAGGCACCAATTTCTTCAAGCAATTTATCTCTGGCGCATTCATTACTATCGTGATGACAGGTTTGGATCAGGATATGATGCAAAAGAATTTGACTTGTAAAAACATCGGAGATGCTCAGAAGAACATGTTCTGGTTTACGACGATTCTGGTTTTTGTGAACTTGCTTTTCTTGGCCTTGGGCGTGCTGTTATATCTTTATGCAGAGACGCATGGAGTACAGCTCCCAACGAAAACAGATGAGCTTTTTCCCTTATTGGCGACTCAGTATTTCTCTCCCTTTGCGGGAATTGTATTTGTACTTGGGATTACAGCTGCGGCCTATTCCAGTGCTGATTCTACGCTGACAGCCTTGACAACCTCATTTTGCATTGATTTTCTGGAAATTGACAAAAGATATCCTGCGGAAAAACGGGTGTCAGTTCGTAAGAAAGTTCACATCGTATTCACCTTTGTGATGTTTTTGGTGATTATGGCTTTTTACTGGATCAATAATCAGTCTGTTATCAATTCTGTCTTTGTGATAGCGGGATATACCTATGGGCCTTTACTTGGGTTATATTCCTTTGGCCTTTTCACGAAGTGGCAGGTGAAAGACAAATTCGTGCCTTACCTCGCTGTTTTTGCACCCTTGCTGACATTTGCGATAGCATCCAATTCAGAGGAATTATTCTGGGGTTATAAGTTCGGTTTCGAAGCGCTGATCTTGAATGGCTTGATTATGTTTGTAGGCTTGTATTTGCTGAGGAAAAAATAATTACAGCGCCAACTCTACATCTGGATTCCAATATACTTTATCAAAATTCTGAACTTTGTCTTTTACGACTTTGACTCCCTCTTTTTCCAGTAATTCCTGCATTTTGGTAGAAGTTTCAAAGTGTTCTTTTCCTGTCAATAATCCCTGACTGTTTACCACGCGATGTGCTGGCACATCTGCCATGGTATGGGCAGCATTCATAGCATAGCCCACCATTCTGGCTCCACTTTTTATTCCCAAATACTGAGCAATGGATCCATAATTGGTCACTCTTCCGCTCGGAATCAAGCGAACTACTTGATACACCAAATCGAAATAATTAGGCTTTTCGGGTTTCATGAGACCAGTTGATTAAGGCTTGGTTAATTGCTTTATTGACAGACTTTTCTACGACTTTTTCTCCTGATTTGATTGGAAACTGATATCGAATGATGACGCTTTCAGGTTTTCGCTCGATCACGTTCAGTTGTGCTCCTTCCACAAACACATAGTCTGAGAAGCCAGAGAGTGACTCATTCAGTGTTTTTTCCAAATCATTTAATTGAATGACTGAATAAAATGGAATCTCGGAATCTAAGATGACCTGATGAGAATTGTTCTTCGAGTAATTCACTACCTCAGAGGTTAGAACCAGCGTATTTGGAACAATGATGATTTCGCCTGTTTCACTTTTGAGCTCCATATTGATGAGTGTGATGTCTCTGATAAAGCCCACATTATTACCGACTAAAATCTTGTCTCCGATCTCCAATTGATCGGAAAACATGATTATCAGACCGTTCACAATATTGGTAATGTACTCCTTGGTCAGTAAGGCAATTGCCGCTGCGACAATCGTAATACTTGTGAGAAATTTTAATGGTTCTACACCAAAAAGTAGCATAACCGTCACCAAGATAACTATCATATTCAGCAAGGTCGCGAGACGATCAATGCCTATCACGAAGTTGGGTTGCACTCTGGAATCCTCCGTTCTTTTGAGATAAAACTGAAGCGTGATAATTCGGGCAAGTGAGATGATCAGGTTTCCACTGATCAGGAAGATCGAAGCGCGAACTATATTAGCTAGAATGGTATAGCGATCCAAAAAAGGTGTAAGCCAAGTATTTGATTCGAAACCTACAATCAAAATTAGGAGTAAAAGCAGCTTAAAAAGGAAATTTCTCCTACGCTTGTTTTCCTGATTCTTGATGATGCTTTTGAGTTGATTCATATCGTTTTCGAAAAATTAAGCCTAATTTTAACAAATATCAGAAAGAATTTTGGACTAGTATGAGTAGAAATATCATTATCACAGGCGCAGGAGGGAATTTGGGTTCCGCAGTAGTTGAGAAGTTCAAGCGAGAAGGATATCATATTATTGCCTTACTACATCCTGGCAGAGGTCACTTGGTAGAAGAAGCTGATGATAGCTACGAGGTAGATGTGACGGATGAAAAAGCAGTTGCCGAATTTATCAAAGAGTATCATTTGCAATACGGAAGTCTAGACGCCTTGGCCTTTTTAGTCGGAGGATTTGCGATGGGAGGAATAGAAGAAACCAGCCAGGCTGATCTAGAGAAAATGTTTTCCTTGAATTTTTTCTCCGCATTCCATTTAGTAAAAGGCTTTTTGCCAGTCATGAAGAAGCAAGATAAAGGTACTTTCCTATTCGTAGGCGCTAAACCTGCTTTGCAAATCGAGAGTGCTGGTGGAACTTTGGCCTATTCCTTGAGTAAGAAATTAGTGATTTCACTTGCCGAAATAGTAGGTGAAGAAACTAAGAATACACCAATTAGAGCTCATGTGTTTGTGCCAAGTATCATAGATACGCCGCCCAATCGCGAGTCGATGCCTGATGCAGATTTCAGTAAGTGGGTTCGTGCCGATGAGATAGCCGAAGCAATGCATTATGCTGTAAATATGCATGCGCTTCGCAATATGACTTTCAAGCTTTATGGAGAAGTTTAATACGATCGTTATGAAAAATAAATCGATTTTACTCCTGATATTCACCCTTTTAGTGACTGTGCCAGGCTTTTCACAAACAGAAAAAGATGCTGTAAAAGCAGTGATAGAATCTCTGTTTGATGGAATGAGAGCAAAAAACACCGATCAGATTTCCGCTGTTTTTTCAGAAAATTCAATCATGCAGACTATAGAATCAAGGGGTGACACTGGGCTGGTGAAAGCTGGTTCGGTCGCTGATTTCGTGAAGGGGATAGCTGGTCTTCCTGCAGAGGCAAAGCTTGACGAAAGAATCACAGATTACCAGATCACTATAGACGGGCCATTGGCAACAGCTTGGACTCCGTATGAGTTTTATTTCAATGAGAAATTCAGCCATTGTGGCGTGAATTCCTTTCAATTAGTAAAAATGGCCGAAGGCTGGAAAATTGTTTACATCATCGATACTCGCCGGAAAGACGGCTGCTCTTGATAATTTATGAATACGTTTAAAGAAAAAATCTACCAGACTGCGATAGCGCAGGTGAAAGAAAAAATCAACCTTCTGAAAGCCGAGCGTAAGGCGATCAATGATGGGATTTTGGAGGATACAAAAAGTAGCGCCGGAGACAAATTTGAGACGGGCCGGGAAACCATGTCCCGTGATCTTATGACAGTTGAGAATCAACTTAAGCAAGCCAATTTCGAGTTTGATGAATTATGCAGATTCCAAGCCATCAAAGAGCCCTCTGCTACCGTGCAGGAAGGAAGTCTAGTTCAAGTTGGTACGGATAGCTATTTGATTTCTATCAGTCTTGGACAATTAATTGTTGATGGACAAAAGCTTTTTATGCTGAGTAAAAACTCCCCACTTGGTGAGATTTTGGTTGGGCACAAAAAAAGTGATCAAATAGAATTCCGAGGAAGATCTATTTTGATCACTGATCTGAAGTAGCATTAACTCAGTCTTTCTTTGGTACAAAACTCATCAACTCGGTAGCTCCATCAAGTAAGGTGAGTTTGTCCTTTTCAATTTTCAAATCTCCTACTTCGGACAGGGCAGAAATGAAATCTTGTTCTCCCGAGCCAGGACACATCTTCTTGGTCATGGCTCCTGGGTCAAGCTTGATGGCTGTGCCTTCCAGTGAGAAATTCCCTGAGAAATTGTTGCATCCAGAGAAGCCAGCGAGTTTGCCGCCGTCTAAAAAACTCAGTGAAGGGATACCGCCCACAAATTGATTCATGTCTAAGCCATTGCTCTTAAGGGAGGAAAGCAACCAGCTATTCCCTGTTAGCAGGCTCATGGGATTGATGGCCTTGGTACTTCCGCAACTTGCAAACAGGAGGAAGAAAAGACCAAAGGATAGGTTTTTGAAAGCTCTCATAAGGTGCAGGGTTTAGTGTTATACTAAAATAGGCAAATTGATTCCAAATTCAATTTTGCTTTTTAGCTACTTAAGCAACGAATCTACTATATCTTCAGATTTTCAGGGAATTGTTGAGTTATTTCTAACAGAGTTTCGGTTTTTTTCAAAAAACTCTAATGGATTGTTTGGGGAATAAAGATTTTGGCAGTAAGATTGTCCTGTCAATTGTCCAGTTATGGTATTTGCAGCAAAAATCTCTTCTGACCTAGATCTACTTCCAGCCATGGAAGCGAGAGCCTGCACCACTTTTTCTATGACGACATGGATTGGTACCACGATTACGGGTTGATCCCGTCCATATCTATTAAGTACCCGCCCCCAGGCCAGATTTAGGCCAATTTTAATTTCTCAAGTTAATAATTTCAGTAGTAATAATTATGAAAATCATCAAGTTTGGTGGCTCATCGGTAGCAAACCCTGAAAACATTCAACGTGTTTTTTCTATCATTCAACACAAACTAAAGCAGGAAGAGATCGCAATAGTCTTTTCAGCATTTGGTGGAGTCACGGAGACCTTGCTTAAAATTGCGCAGCTTGCTCGAGAAGGAGACGAGGTCTATAGGGAGCTGTTGCAAAGCCTGGAGGAAAAGCACCTAACTATTGTACGTCAGCTAATTGCCGTCCAGAGCCAGTCCACGGTGATGACTTTTGTGAAAGTCCGCTTCAAAGAATTGGAAGATCTTTTCCATGGGATTTATCTGATCAAAGAAAATTCTGCTCGTACGCTCGATTACGTTGCCAGTTTTGGTGAGCGCTTAGCTGCCTTTATTTTGGCGGAGTCCATGAGTGGCAATGGCATGAAGAGCCAGTTTCTAGACGCTAGAGATGTGATCCGTACCAATGATCGATTTGGACAGGCGAAAGTTGATTTTGAAGTCACTAATGCTGCGATCAAGGATTATTTTGCTACCCATGATGGTATCAAGGTGATCACCGGATTTATTGCCTCCACTGCCAAAGGAGAAACGACCACCTTGGGCAGGTCTGGCTCGGATTACACTGCCGCTATTTTCGCAGCAGCATTGGATGCGGAAAACTTAGAAATCTGGACTGATGTGTCAGGAGTACTGACTTCGGATCCTAAATTGGTTTATACCGCATTTACGATCCCGCAATTGAGCTATAATGAGGCGATGGAGCTTTCGCATTTCGGTGCCAAAGTAATTTTCCCAGCGACTATGCAGCCAGCGATGCGTAAGAGCATCCCGATCTATATCAAAAATACTTTTGAGCCTGCAAACCCAGGAACTCTTATCAATGGTGAAGTAAGCCCAGGCGCGCTGATTAAGGGAATAAGTTCTATTTCCAATATATCTATCGTTACTGTGCAGGGAGCTGGCATGCTGGACTCAACCGTCGGGACTAGCCGTGTTTTCAAAGCATTGTCCGAGGCAAGAATCAATATTTTGTTGATTTCTCAGGCATCATCTGAACACAGTATTTGCTTGGCAATCAAAACTCAGGAAGCCTACTTGGCGAAAGAGGTGATTGAAAAGGAGTTTTTCTATGAAATCAAATCCGGAGAAATGGAAGAAGTTTATCTCCTTCATGATTTGGCCACAGTAGCTGTAGTAGGAGAAAATATGAAGCAAAACCCAGGTGCATCTGGACGCATGTTCCGTGCGCTGGGCAGAAATAACATTAACGTAGGGGCAATTGCTCAAGGGAGTTCGGAGCTGAATATTTCGGCCGTAATTCCACAGCCAGATTTGCAAAAAGCGCTCAATGCGCTCCACGAGGCATTTTTCCTTTCCGAGAATAAAGTGCTCCACGTATTCTTAGTGGGAGTGGGCTTGATCGGACAGGCCTTGATTAAGATGATAGCAAATCAACAGCAAAAATTGCGTGGAGAAAGTGCGCTGGATATCCAGATTCATGGTATGGCAAATAGTAGATTCATGGCATTTCATGAAGATGGCTTTGATTTAAAAGATCCTTATGCCTTGAGCGAATCAGATGAGAAAACTGATTTGAGCAAGTTTATCAGAACCATGGAAGAAATGAATTTCTCCAATTCTGTATTTGTGGATTGTACTGCTAGTCAGGACGTAGCAGAGCTTTATTCGAAAATTTTGGAGGCAAAAGTCGCTATCGTTACACCAAATAAGAAGGCGAATTCAGGCTCTATGGAGCAGTATATGAATTTGAAGAGAATCGCGAAAAAACGCGGTGTGAAATTCCTGTATGAGACTAACGTGGCTGCAGGACTGCCTGTGATCAATACCTTGCAGGATTTAATGCTTTCCGGAGATAGAGTGATCAGGATCGAAGCGGTTTTGAGTGGTTCTATGAATTATATTTTCTCCGAACTTGAAAGCGGAACACCATTCTCTGAAGTAGTCAAGAAGGCTAAGGAACTTGGGTTTACGGAGCCGGATCCACGCGATGATTTGAGTGGGATGGATGTTGCTAGAAAAATCTTGATTTTGGGTCGTGAGGCTGAGCAGCATTTGGAGTTTGATTCCATTGATATTCAAAGCATGGTGCCAGAAGACTGTGTGGATGCTGCTTCTGTTCCTGAATTTTTCGAAAAGCTAAAAACGCATGATCAGGAATTTATTGACATGCTAGAAGAAGCTGCAAGCAAGGGAGAGAAACTCCGTTTTATGGCTACACTTGAAAATGGAAAAGCAAAAGTTGGATTGAATTCGGTACCACTTTCGCATCCATTTAGTGGATTGGGAGGAAGTGATAATATGATTCTATTAACTACAGATAGATATCGTGATAGACCTATGATCATCAGAGGTCCTGGTGCTGGTGCAGATGTAACTGCTGCGGGTGTATTTGCAGATGTGATTAGAATCGGTAATTACACTCGAGAATGATACGTTCTGTAAAAGCTTTTGCCCCAGCTACAGTTGCGAATGTTTCTTGTGGTTTTGATATTCTGGGCTTCGCCATCGATGCGATGGGAGATACCGTTGAGTTGATTCGAAAGGATGAGCCGGGACTACGTGTAGTTTCGATAGAAGGAGACGGAGGGAAGCTTCCCTTGGAGGCTAAGAAAAACACCTGTGCAGTAGCTATTCAGGCCATGTTGGATGAATTGGATGAGCAGGTGGGGATGGATATTTATCTCACTAAAGGTTTGCCGCTTGGTTCAGGCATGGGCTCAAGTGCGGCAAGTGCCGTTGCTGCTTTGGAAGCTGCCAATTGTTTACTAGGTCGGCCATTTGAGAAAAAGAATTTGCTTCCTTTTGCGATCGAAGCGGAGAAAGTCGCCTGTGGAGCGGCTCACGCTGACAATGTAGCCCCAAGTTTATTGGGTGGTTTTGTGCTTATCCGTGATTATCATCCGCTGGACGTGATCAAGTTGCCAGTTCCAAATGGTCTTTACTGCACGCTTTTGCATCCACATTATGAATTGAATACGGCAGATTCTAGGTCGGTGCTTAGAGATAAGATACCGATGAAGCATTCGACTATCCAGTCAGGAAATGTTGCAGGTTTGATTGCAGGACTTTATGAAGGAGATTTTGAATTGATATCTAGATCCTTACGTGATGTGATTGCGGAGCCATATCGTGCAGTGTTGCTTCCGGGCTTCTACGAAGTAAGGGAAGCGCTCAAAACAGCCGGTGCCCTGGGGATGGGTATTTCCGGTTCGGGACCTACTCTTTTTGCACTCTCTAAAGGAAAAGATACAGCACAAGCCATTGCTTCGGCTGCCAAAGAAGTTTATTCCAGTATTGGGCTCGGTGTAGATGTTTATTTCTCAGAGATAAATACCAAAGGAGCATACCTGATTGAAGAAAAATAAGCCTATGAAATTTTTTAGTACAAATAATTCGGATCATCAAGTAGATCTTGCCGAAGCAGTCATTAGAGGTTTGGCGCCAGATCAAGGGCTTTATATGCCAGTGGAAATCCCTGTTTTAGCGAAAGACCTGTTGGATAAGTTTCCTGAAATGAGCTTTCAGGAAATCGGCTATGAGGTGATTGGAGCCTTGTTCTCCACCGCATTAAGTCAAGCACAGATCAAAGAATTGGTTGATCATACACTGACTTTCGACGCGCCGCTGGTGAAGGTGGAGGAAGATGTCTACAGCTTAGAGCTTTTTCATGGGCCTACGCTGGCATTCAAGGATTTTGGAGCGAGATTCTGTTCCAAACTGATGAGCATGCTGATGGAGAAATCTGATCGGAAAGTGCGAGTCTTGGTGGCGACTTCTGGTGATACAGGATCTGCTGTGGCGAATGGCTTCTTGGGAGTGGATGGTGTGGAAGTGATAATTCTTTTCCCGAAGGGGAAAGTGAGTGAGCTTCAAGAAAAGCAGTTCACAACCTTGGGACAAAATATCACTGCGCTGGAGGTTGATGGTGTTTTTGACGATTGCCAGCGAATGGTGAAGGAAGCATTTTTGGATGCTGAGCTGAATGAAAAGCTTTTGCTTACCTCGGCCAATTCTATCAATGTGGCTCGTTGGATTCCTCAGTGTCTTTACTATTTCTATGCTTTTTCCCGACTTCCTAAAAACGATAAAAAAGTAGCGTTTGCAGTTCCTTCTGGAAATTTCGGGAATATCGCAGCGGGGATATTAGCGCAAAGAATGGGCTTGCTGATTGACCAGTTTGTAGCAGCTACAAATGTAAATAAGGTAGTTCCTGACTTTTTGAATGGAGCTGATTTCAACTCGATGTCTTCGATCGCTACTATCAGTAATAGCATGGATGTAGGAAACCCAAGTAATTTCCCTCGTTTACTAGCCCTTTATGGGAATGATGAGCAGCTGCTAAAAGAAAATGTAAAAGGCTATTTCTACTCTGATGAAGCGACTGTAGAAGTGATGCAAAAGGTCGAAAAGTCTGGCTATACCATGGACCCCCATGGGGCTGTAGGGTATTTGGGATTGACCGATTTTATGGCTGATAATTCTGATTATCAAGGAGTGTTTCTAGAAACAGCACATCCAGGGAAGTTTAGGGAGACCGTAGAAAAAGCATTGAATTTGAAGCTTGAGCTTCCTGAGCGATTAGCTGCTTTTATGGATGGAGAGAAAAAAGTGGAGGTTTTGGGGAATGACTTTGAGGAGTTTAAAGGGTATTTGATTTCACTTTAGATTTTTCTGGCAAGTTCTTGAGATGGATCTGACTACCCCATAAAGATTAGATTGGCTTTATAATAAAATGTACATCAGAATGACAGATAAACCTGATTGTGACCAAATTCTTTGGATTGAGTTAGGAAATTGTAAGGGAAAACATTTTTTAATAGGAAACCCTCACACTTTCAAAGGAAGAATAGATGCTTATTGTCCTATAAAAAATTCTACAATTTGTATATCGTTCAGCGAGATAAAAAACATGTCCATTGAATCTAAATATTGGTTACAAGGATATTTGAGTGGCAATGAACCTGCCCCACCCGAAGAATATGATGGAGAAAGTGTAGTAGAATATTTCCAAAGCATACGGTATAAAGAATGGGAGTTGAAAATTCAAAAATTTAGAGAAACAGGAGAATTTGATGATTGTTAATAATACGGTTTCTTTTAATAGTTCTGAGCAGTCTGTATTCTCCAATTATAATACATGAAGTTTGGCTGATTGCAGATGGCATTATTCATTTTTATAAAAAAATAATAATAGTTTGTTTTTCAAGAGTAATAAAAGGGAGTGTTATTAGTTTTTGATTTTATTTATGAAATACCTCATCTGATTTCCTTTTCCTTTAGCTAAAAACAAGTCTGATTCTACTGCTTTTTTTAGATCCCTGCTGGCAGTAGCCGAAGAAATAGATTTGAATACATCCATGTAGTCTTTACGAGTGAATTCATTTTTGTCCAAAGAAAGGAAATGCCTGATCCGTTGATCTGAAGTCAAAGTTTGACTATTGGTGTTTAATAGATTTCCAAGTGAACTGTCTATGATAGCTAGCATGTATTCGATGAAAAATGTGGACTTTCCAGTTTTATCACTTTTCGCTAGAGCACGGTAGTACTCATCTTGGCCTTGACTGATCAGTGTTTCAAAGGGTAGAAATGCAAAGACAGCATATCTTTCCATAAGAATTATAGTTTGCCAAAGTCTTCCCATTCTTCCATTTCCATCCAAAAACGGATGAATAAACTCCATTTCGTAGTGAAAGACGCAGCTTTTGATTAAAGAAATTTCCTCATCATTCTTCAGATACTGGAAAAGTTCTTTCATAAGCCCAGGGACGTTGTGAGCTGGAGGAGCTACATGGGCAACTTCTGATCCTTTGACTACACCAACCCCACTTGTTCTATAGCTACCTGGTCGGTCAATTAGTCCTTTCATCAAAGTTTGGTGTGCGGCGAGGAATGATTTCTCAGAAAAGGGTTTTAAGAAATTTAGATTCTCGTAAACATCTATCGCATTCACAACCTCTGTGATATCTTTTTGCGGCCCTATGATCCTTTTATTTTCAATTAGTGCAGTTATCTGATCTTCGGAAAGCGTGTTCCCTTCAATCTGAAGAGAGGAGTGGATAGTCTTAATCTTATTTTGCTTACGAAGTTGAGGTGATTGCTTGTCTAAAAACAGTGTGTTTGCTTCACCTATTTTTTCAGAGATCGAGCTGATCAATTGTAGAATCTTTGGGGTAATATCATATGGAGGTCTCATTGATAGTATCATTTGATACTATCAAAGGTATCAAATTTGAGATTATAGAAGAGGGCTAATGGAGTACATACAACCATAAAAATGGCTAGTCTATTTCTTCTTTTTAATTTGGCTCTGATCCCTTTAAACGAAATCTGTGAATTAGAGCTCCCCAAAATGAATTAAGCGAATTCCTTGTGAAGACAGCAGTTCTTTGACGGGTTCATTTTTCCAAAACAAATATTCTTCTTTCCGCTTCAGGTAAGAATCTTCACGATCCTCCAGTGCGGGATGGGTCATGAATTCCAAATTACAGGCTTTTTCGAATGATGATGTAAGTGCTTTTTCAAACCCATCCATGGTGATTTCCTGTCCAAAAGAGAATTTGGCAATGATCCCTTCAGGCGATACAAAAGATTTTTTGTCTATCCCCGATAGCGTAGTGAACACCTGAAGTAATACTGATCTAAAAGCTACCGAAGCACCCAATGGCTTCGAATTTCTGATTTTCTGGATCTTCAGCCTAGCCAAGGCTGACTGAATGATAGGTCCAATCATTGGGTATTGATGAGCATGCTGATGGCTGTCGACATGGCTTATGTGAATTCCATTGGTCTCTAGGAGTGCTAACTGTGCTTTTATCTCCAAGTAGACTTGCTCGGGTTTTATTTTATTCAAAAAAGCATTCTTAAGCAGGCCCTTTGCTCCAAGAAAATTCCCATCCTGTCCCACTAAACTGGGGATATCTGCTGGCGAAGACAAGGGCTTTCCAGAGATAAGATTTAGATGAAGACCTGTTCCAATGGCTGGGATTTTTTGCACGGAGAGTAAATCCGCCTGGTTGACCAAATTGGCCATAATAGTAGTACTGGAGATTTTTTGCTCTGATAGCAGTTCTAAGATTCCAGCAGTAGCCTCTAGGTCATAACCGAAATCATCAGCATTGATAATCAGAGTCTTACTTCTCATGTTTGGTTTTCTTTCGAATGGAATATGGGCGAATATGATCCCCGGAGAAATAATTATAAATGCCGATTTCGGCTACGATTCCGAAACTAATCATGAAAATCCCAATCAAGATGAAGAATATGGAAAGCACGAATTCGGAGATGTAATCTATTCGGACGTTAAAATCGAAAAATAATGCTCCTCCTACGATATAAATGAGTGGGACCATTCCCAAGACAAAGATGATAAGGCCAAACACACCAAATAGGCGGAAGGGCTTATTCATGTAAGTCACCACAAATTTCAGGAAAATGAGATCAATGATCACAGAAAAAAGCTTGGTGATTTTGTAGCTGCTTTTACCTGCATGGCGCTCTCGAATGGTGATAGGGATCTCAGTTTGTCTAATACCTTTCTTTGCCAAAACTGCTCCTAGAAAACGATGCGTGTCTTTGAGGATATTGGTGTTTTCGAGGAGAAATCTTCTATATATCCGGAAGGTCGCTCCAAAATAATCCATCTTGGCTTTGGTTATTTTATAGATAAGCCAATGCGCCATATTGGAGAGCTTACTCTGGATAAAGCCTTCGGGCCGCTCCTGCTTAGACCCTCCCACCATATCGTAACCTTCATCTATTTTTTCTATAAACCTTGGGATATCTGCCGGATTGTGCTGCATGTCACCATCCATAAAAATGATGATTTCACCACTGGAGTTTTCAAAACCAGATCGTAAAGCGATGGATTGGCCGAAGTTTCCACCTAGATCAATTCCCGAAAAAACCGGATAACGCGCGCATATTTCTTCAATGCTTGCCCATGTATTATCGGTGCTACCATCATTTACCAAAATCACCTCACATGGATTAGCTATTTGCTGAACGACTACATAAATCTCCTCAGCAAGAATGGATACATTGTCTTGTTCGTTGTACAGTGGGACAATAATGGATACTTTTTCTGAGGACATAAGGTGTGCTTAAAATATAACTGGCAACAGATTGGCTAGCAACTTAGAAAAACTATTTCTTAATGGAAAAGGACTAGCCCTCCTTTACTTCTTTCTTTCAATCGTATAACTTACTAAGCCCTCCAAGGAGGTCTTGTAGGCTGATTCGGGAAATGTTTTCAGGATATCGAGGGCTTCTATGAAATATCTGTCCATGATGGTTTTAGCATAATCTAGTCCACCACTTTTTTTCACAAAGCTAATCACTTGATTTACGGCTTTTTTATCCTCGCTTCGATTACGAATAAGATGGATGATTTTCTTTTTTTCTAACCAATCAGCCTTTTGCAATGCAAAAATAAGAGGAAGTGTCATCTTCTTCTCTTTGATATCAATACCTACAGGTTTGCCTATTTCATCATCACCAAAGTCAAAAAGATCATCTTTGATCTGAAATGCCATCCCAACTTTCTCTCCGAATTCCCGCATTTTGGCGATTGTTTTTTCATCACTTTGCGTACTAGATGCGCCTACAGCACAGCAAGAAGCTAGTAAACTGGCAGTTTTTTGTCGAATAATATCGTAGTAAACTTCCTCCGTGATGTCGAGTTTTCGGGCTTTTGCAATTTGAAGTAATTCACCTTCAGACATTTCTTTTACCGCATTGGAGACTATTTTCAGCAAGTCAAAATCGCCATTTTCCACACTCAAGAGCAGACCTCTAGAGAGCAGATAATCTCCAACGAGCACTGCTATTTTATTTTTCCAAAGAGCATTTACGGAGAAAAATCCACGACGGTAATTAGCATCATCTACTACATCATCATGAACTAGCGTAGCCGTATGTAACAATTCTATCAGAGCAGCGCCTCTATGTGTGGCGTCATTTATTCCACCACAGACACCTGCAGTCAAAAAAACAAACATAGGTCGCATCTGCTTGCCCTTTCTCTTGACGATGTAATTAGTAATATGGTCGAGGAGCTTGACCTTAGATTTCATAGAGTCTCGAAATTTCAGTTCAAACTGAGCCATTTCGTTCTCTATTGGTACTTGTATTTGCTTAAGGTCTGGTTTCATCCGGTCTTTGATGTTGTAAAAATAATACCCTTTCTCTCATGGACAAGGGAATGAGAGCCTACCTGTAGCAATCAATTGAAAATGAGGTTGATTTTGAGAAATTATGTATTTTGTACTGGATATTTTGCATTCCTAACTCAAGTAACTATGAAAAACATTAAGATTGAAATCAAGTGGGCAATAATCTTTATTCTCATGATGCTGGCTTGGATGGTTTTTGAGAAATCCATGGGCTGGCATGATGAAAAGATAGCTGATCATGCTGCGATGACCAACTGGGTGGCGATACCCTCTATCGCTATTTATATTTTTGCTTTGCTAGATAAGAGGAAGAATTTCTATCACGGCGTGATGAGCTATAAGCAGGGATTTATAGCTGGATTGGTGATCACCTTGATAGTGGCAATTTTGAGCCCTCTTACTCAGTACATCACCAGCGAGTTTATTACCCCTGATTATTTTACGAATGTAAGTAAGTATGCTGTGGAGATGGGAAAAATGACCTCTGCTGAAGCGGAAGAATATTTCAATTTGAAAAGTTATATAATACAGTCGATGATAGGAGCATTGGTTATGGGTTTACTTACTTCAGCCATTGTGGCTATTTTCGTAAAATCTAAGTCTCACTGATGATCCTTTCTTAAGCCTTATCATTGACAGAAGAAGGGGCTTTTTCACTATCTTTGACTTGATTTTTAATAAAAGCCAGCCATTTGGAGGAGAAATATATCAAACATAAGTACGAGCCAATTCACCCTAGCAAAGATGAATGGCCAGTAGTAAAACTAGCGCGAGAGCGGAAGGAGTTTGTGAAGAAAGTGGCGGATCTTTCAGAAGATAGGATTCTCAACCTGACTAGCAACAATCCTGATATTCTCAAAGAGGAGTTGGAGACAACCTTATACCGAGAAAAACTCCGAATCAAGCAGAATCCTTGGGTGGTAGATCCAGATGATGATGGTTCTTTTTGGTCTGGAGTGAAATCCTCTTTGGTACAGATAAGTACTGAAAATGGCAGAAGCAAAGTCAAAAAGCTTCAAGAATACAAGGCCGTTTTGAATCAAATTACTGCGCGATATGCTGAGGAAATAGCAAGTAATTTCAAGGCTACGCATTATAAGTTCACGCGTTCAGTAGTGACTTACGGATTCTCACGTCTGTTGAATGCTGCACGTGTGAAAGGGTTTAGATCTATTTTCAGTAAAAAATATAGTCTTCAGGACAAAATCCAGATTACAGGAGAAACGGATCAATTACGTGATCTGGCTACAAAGGGGACTGTAGTCATGGTTCCAACGCATTTTAGTAATCTCGATAGTATACTGATCGGATGGGTGATATCTGTGTTAGGTTTGCCGCCATTCATCTATGGAGCTGGATTGAATCTCTTTAATATTTCCATTTTCGCGTACTTCATGAATTCACTTGGAGCATACAAAGTGGATAGAAGAAAGAAAAACCTGATGTATCTGGAGACGCTGAAAACCTATTCCAAAGAAGCTATTCAGTTTGGTTGTCACTCACTATTTTTCCCAGGAGGAACAAGATCTCGGAGTGGAATGATCGAATCCAAACTCAAACTTGGACTTCTGAGTACCGCTATAGAGGCTCAGCGCGCAAATTTCGAAAATGGCATCAACGATATTTCAGGTAAGATTTTTATAGTGCCAGTGACGATCAATTATCACTTTGTATTGGAAGCACCAAGTTTGATTCGTGATCATTTGAGCATCACTGGACAAGAACGGTACTATAAGGAGAATGATGAATTCTCCAATTCTTATAAAATCTCTAAGTTCCTGATCAAGTTTTTTACCAAAGGTTCTGATATCTCTGTCTCTGTAGGTAAAGCAATGGACGTGCTAGGCAACTATGTAGATAAAGAAGGACGGAGCCTGGATAAAAAAGGCCGAATGATTAATACGCGAGATTACTTCGTGTCTGAGGGAAAAGTGTCTATAGATAATCAGCGAGAGGAAGAATATACAAATATGCTCGGCAAGCGTATTGTAGAGGAATTTCATAAAATCAACCGTGTGTTTAATTCCCACTTGGTGGCTTTTGTAGCCTTTGAGATGATCAAAAAGCAAAACCGAAAGTTGGATTTGTTTGACTTGCTCAGGCTCCCAGAAGAAGATATCTCGATCCCATATGAAGATTTCAAGGCAAGTTGTCAGCTAGTGTTGGATAGAATCAATGAGTTAAAGACTCAGGGACTAATCAATACCGCGCCACACCTTTCGCTTGATATGGATGAAATCATCAAGCATGGAATTGAGAACGTAGGCATGTATCATGCGAAGCGCCCAATTGTCCAAGATGAAAAAGGCGAAATAGGAACAGACGATATGAGTCTACTTTATTTTTATCATAACAGATTAACAGGATATGGACTCGAAAAACTCTACTAAGCCAAAGCACATCGGTGTAATAGGAGTGGGAAGCTTTGGCGCAGTAATCGCAAATATTCTTGCTGCCAAAAACCCAGTAATGGTCTATGCGCGTAAGCAGGAGGTGGTCGATGAGATCAATACCAGCCATACAGCTCAAGGAAAGACACTAAGTGAAAATGTAATAGCATCCACAGATCCAGAGGAGCTATGTCGGAGCTGTGATGTTCTGTTTTTTATGATTCCTTCCGCAGGGTTTCAGGAAGTGGTGAGAACTTTTTCACCTTTTCTATTTCCTTATCATTTGATTATTCATGGCACAAAAGGACTTTGTCTTAACCTCAAGCCAGGAGAAAACATAGAGACGGTCAAGAAAATCAAGCGAAGCCAAATATTGACCATGAGTGAGGTGATTCTCGAAGAAACTGTCGCTGTGCGAGTAGGTTGCTTAGCGGGGCCAAACCTTTCGAAAGAACTTGCACAAGGTCAGCCTGCTGCTACGGTGATAGCAAGTAAATACAATGAAGTGATCCTTGAAGGTCAAAGCTTGTTGAGATCTGAGAAATTCCAAGTGTATGGTAATTCGGATATTATTGGAGTGGAGATCAGTGGAGTCTTGAAAAACATCATTGCGATCGCCTCTGGGGCATTGGCAGGATTGGGGCTGGGTGAAAATGCAAAAGGTTTGCTGATCAGTCGCGGAATGGTGGAGATGATTCACTTAGGCAATGCCCTTGGAGGAAGCATCAAGTCTGTGATGGGATTAGCGGGAATAGGAGATTTGGTTACTACCTGCAACTCTATTCATTCTAGAAATTATACCGTAGGCTATCGACTTGCTAAAGGTGATTCCTTAGATACTATTCTGGCAGATATGGATGAGGTGGCAGAGGGTATCAATACTGTAAGAATCATCAAAGCATTTCTAGAAACAGCTGATCTACGAGCTCCAATCACTGAAAATCTTTATCGTGTGCTATTCGAAGATCTGGAAATTGAAGCTGCTCTCCATTTTCTAATGAAGTATCCATTTAATGTGGATGTGGATTTTGTCTAAGCTTTAACCACAAAGCAGGTGGAGATTGCAGTGTTATCCTGCTTCTCCAGAAGCAGGATTTGAATCATTACATTCTGCCAACTATTGATCTCTCATATCATGGTGGAAGGCTGCAAAGGGATATAAAAAGCAAAAGCCACTTAAGATTTCTCAAAAGTGGCTTTTCAAATAGCTTATTTTTTACGGTTATCTGATTGGAATCAATTTCACCATTAGTCCGGTTCCTTCAGTAATTGCATAGATATAACCATCCGGGCTTTGAGAAACCTGACGAACACGTCCGATATCCTGTAACATAATTTCTTGCTGACCAGCTACAGATCCGTCCATATCTACACGGTTGATGTGCATTTTTTTCAAAGCACCGATAAGAATGTCACCTTTCCATGCTGGGTATTTATCTGATGTCACCATCGTCATACCTGCAGTCGCGATAGATGGAACATAATAAGTCAAAGGTTGTTCCATTCCTTCTTTTTCCTGAATATCAGATACTGGTTTATCGTCATAACCAATGCCCCAAGTGATCACAGGCCAACCGTAGTTTTTGCCTTTTTCGATCAAGTTTAGCTCATCACCACCTTGTGGGCCATGCTCAGATTCATACAGTTTGTTGTTTTCCTTATCGAAATACAAGCCTTGAGGATTTCTGTTTCCATAAGTCCAGATCGAACCAACAGCTCCTTCGGTATCTACAAATGGATTGTCGGTTGGGATTCTGCCATCGTCATGAATACGGTGGATTTTCCCATGTGAATTGCTTAAATCCTGCGCATTGGTAGGAGTGTCTGAACGCTCTCCGCTAGAATAGTAGAGGTAATCTTCATTGTCAAAAACAATTCGGCTACCATAGTGAGCGCTTTTTTTCCAAGCAGGAAGAGATTGGATAAGCTCCTCTTGATTGACTGCATTGTTACCATCTAGTTTGAATCTCATAATGGTAGTAGATGAAGTGCTGTCTGGCATTTGCTTTCCGTAGGCAATATATAACCAGCCATTTTCAGCAAATTTCGGATGAGCTGTGATATCCAAAAGTCCTGATTGCCCTTGCGTCCAAAAAGCTGGCAGTCCTTGGATTTTTTCTCCTGTGAACTTGTCGTCTTTGAAAATGAGGATTTCACCTTTTTTCTCAGTGACAAGCATCTTGCCATCTGGCAGCCAGGTCATGCCCCAAGGGTTTTCGAATTCAGTATATAGTGTGTCAACATTGATCAACATCTTTTCAGTTTGCACTGCATAAGTTTCATCGATCGGCTCTGCTGTAACTTCCTCTACATTGGACGAGCAAGAAGCCCATAGGGAGGCGCCGGAGATCAAGATTGCTATAGGTAAATAGGCTTTGATATTTTTCATAGTGTTTGAATAAGCCTGCAAGATAAAATACATCTTTTGAATCCTTAGCTTTTTTACATGAAGTGATTAAGAAAGCGGTTTTTCTACGGAACAATTCATGAATGCTTCAGCCTCTTTTACCATATCTGAAGAACCAATCAGAAGTGGTGTCCTTTGATGAAGTGTGGTTGGTTGGATTTCCAAAATTCGTTGACACCCATCAGTGGCTGAGGCGCCCGCTTGCTCAGCAATCAGTGCTAGAGCATTTGCTTCATAGAGTAAGCGCAACTTTCCTGAAGGATTTTTATTGGTGGCTGGGTAAAGATATATGCCGCCTTTAAGAAGGTTTCTATGAAAGTCGGCTACAAGTGAGCCGATGTATCTGGCAGAGTATCTTTTTTCTTTACATTGATCTATATATGCTTTAAATCCCTCCTCCCATTCTTTTTGAGTGCCTTCGTTTACAGAGTAGATTTCCCCGTTTTTTGGAGCTTGGATGTTTGGATGAGAAAGAAAGAATTCGCCCAAAGATTGTTCGTAGGTAAAGCCATTGACCCCGCAGCCAGTGGTATAGACGAGCATAGTGGAGGAGCCATAAAGCACATAGCCTGCAGCGACTTGCTCTGTGCCAGCCTGCATGATATCTTCCACTTGTATCGGGCTGCCAGTAGGAGTTTTTCGTCGATAAATAGAGAATATTGTTCCTATACTAATATTCACATCGATGTTCGAACTTCCGTCCAGTGGGTCGATTGCGACGACATATTTGCCTGAAGTATTCTGTAAATCAATCACAGCATCCTCTTCTTCGGAAACTATGGCACAGACTTCGCCACCTTTACTCAAAGCACGCATAAATCGGATGTTGGCAATTACATCGAGTTTCTGCTGCTCTTCACCTTGTACATTGACTTGGCCAAAAGCTCCGCCAATATTCGATAGTCCGGCGCGAGTAGTTTCGCGATTTACTATCTTGGCAGCAAGAGCTATATCACGAAGCAATTGTGATAACTCACCGGAGGCAAAAGGGAAATCACTTTGCTTGAGCTTGATGAATCGGTCTAGAGTAGTACCTACTGAGTACGCAAGCCCGCTTTGATCGGGTTGATAAGGAAGAATTTTCATGTATTAGAATAGTTCAATTGATGGTTTAATCTTTTGGAAAAGTAAGCAAATATTTTTATGACAAAAACTCAAATTCACAAATTTGGAGGGGCCTCAGTGAAGGATGCGCTTTCAGTCCAAAACTTAGCTAATATTCTGCGTAATCGATTGCGAAATAATTTCGTGATTGTGGTTTCAGCCATGGGAAAAACTACAAATCACTTGGAAAATATTATCTCTTTAAAATTAGATCGTAAGGATTATTCTGGAAATAGTACAATTTTGAAAGACTTTCATTTGGCTATTTGCAGCGAACTCTTTCCTGAAGGACATGTGATTTTTCCCAAAATCGAGAACTACTTCATCCTGCTCCATCATGAATTGAACAAGTCAATCAGCAAGGATAACTACGATGAATATTACGATCGTATCATTGGTTTTGGGGAAATACTTTCATCCCGGATCGTGATGGAGTATTTATGCTTTCAGGATTTGCTTGTGCTTTGGCAGGATGCACGTGAACTGATTTGCACGGATAGTGATTTCCGTTTTGCAAAAGTAGATTGGGAGAGAACCCGGAGGAATTGCCAATCCCAACTGAAGCCAAAGCTGGAGCAATTTCCTGTTTTAACCCAGGGATTTATCGGAGCAGATCGGGCTGGCAGACCAACTACCTTGGGTAGGGAGGGCTCTGATTTTACGGCTGCGATTTTGGCGGGTAGTTTGGATGCAGCTTCGGTTACTATTTGGAAAGATGTGCCGGGAGTGCTCAATGCTGACCCTAAGATTTTCAGCGGTACTACACTTTTTGTGGAGCTGGATTATCAGCAAGCTGCTCAAATGACGTACTATGGAGCTTCGGTAATCCATCCGAAAACAATTAAACCCTTGGCGAATGCTGGGATTCCGCTATTTGTGAAGTCCTTTTTAGATCCAGAGGAACCTGGGACGAAGATCCATGCGAGAGCCAAAACTGAGTCTATTCCTACCTTTATATTGAAAAAGGATCAAATTCTTGTCAGCCTAAAAGTGACCGATTTCACCTTTATAGAAGAAAAACATATCCACCAAGTCTATGAGCAATTACAAGCATTGAAGCTGCACGTGAATATGCTACAAACTTCTGCTATTAGTATTTCTATAGTTATTGATTATGAGTTGTTTAAGCTGGAGCAATTGCTCACTTTACTCAATCAGGATTTTGAGATTAGGTATAATGAAGGCTTGGAATTGCTGACGGTGCTATATCCGAATACTGATTCTGTTTCCAAATTACTGGATGGTTACGAGCTCATGCTGGAGCAAAGTACAAGAAACACTGTTCAGCTGGTTCGTCGGCTTAAATAGCCTCAAAGGAGAAGTCATTGATTGAATGCTAAGGGAATTTGCTCAAAAATCAATATTTTCAGGTGATTCAAACTCATTAACCTAAACCCATCCATGAAATCCAGAAGAATTTTTCTACAAAAAGCCGGGCTTTCAGCCTTAGCATTAAATATGTCAACTCTTAATCCGATCTCTGCTATGCCTGATTTTCTTAACTCTAATAAAATGGAAGACAAAACATTGCGTGTAGCAATTATGGGCTTGGGAAGTTATGGAACTCGGGTAGCAGAAGCTATTCAAGAAACCAAACGAACCAAATTGGTTGGTGTCATCAGTGGCACTCCATCCAAAGTGGAAGCCTGGAAAACTAAGTATGGTATTCCTGCCAAGAACTGCTACAATTATGAAAACTTCGATGCCATCAAAGACAATCCGGACATCGATGCGGTCTATGTGATTACCCCGAATGCCCTGCACAAAGATCAGGTGATACGTGTAGCCAAAGCTGGCAAGCACGCGATCTGTGAGAAACCTATGGCAGTGAATGCGGCGGATGGTCAAGCCATGGTGGATGCATGCAAAGCGGCAGGAGTCCAATTGCTGATAGGTTATAGAATGCACTTCGAACCAAATACCTTGGAAGTAATTAGGATGCGTAAAGCAGGAGAGTTCGGGACGCCCTTGTTTTTTCAGGGATTGAGTGGATTTATTATCGGGGACCCTGGCCAGTGGAGATTGCAGAAATCACTTTCGGGTGGAGGAGCGATGATGGATATTGGGATTTACTCGATCAATGGAGCTCGATATATGCTGGGAGAAGAACCGATCTGGGTGACAGCGCAGGAGACCAAGAATAATCCCGAGAAATTCAAAGAGGGAATAGATGAGACTATTCAGTTTCAAATGGGTTTTCCAAGTGGGGCAGTGGCCTCCTGTCTTTCCACTTACAGCATGAATAATTTGGATAAGTTTTTCCTAAATGGAACAAAAGGATATGCGGAAATGCAGCCTTCTACAGGCTATGGTCCTATCAAAGGAAAGACTAATAAAGGGCCATTGGATAAGCCACATGTTACTCATCAGGCGGTACAGATGGATGAAATGGCAGCGATTTTATTTGATGGCAAAAAGCCCGAAGTTCCTGTAAATGGGGAAGAGGGAGTGAAGGATATGAAAATTATAGACGCGATTTTCAAAGCTGTGAAAACAGGAGAGAAAGTATCCTTGAACCTTGGCTAATCTCAGATGGCACACTGGCCTATCTTGCTATTCAACTATTTATTAGACTGATTTCTGCGAGCTAGGCCATGCCTTTTCTTTGGAGGATTGGCTGGTATTTATTCTGAAAAAGTAGCGCTATAGCAAAACTTGTTTAAGCATAAAGCTGATGCCTGGCTTTGACATTGGCAAGGAAACTATCGAGTGCCTCATCTAGAATCTGATAGATTTCCTCAAAGCCTTCTTCTCCACCATAATATGGATCTGGAACGGACATGCCTTGAGTTGCATCCACAAAATCGCGCATCAAGAAGATTTCCTTATCGGCAAAACCATAGCGAACTTTTAGGTTGTTTAAATTTCTCAGGTTATTGTCATCCATGGCCAGGATATACTCAAAATCTCTAAAATCAGTACGATTTACTTGCCTGCCGCGGTGATGCAATGGAAGCTGGTATTTAGCTGCGCAGTTGATGGTGCGCTCGTCCGGTAATTCACCAATATGAAAGTCAGAAGTACCCGCACTGTCACATTTGAACTGTGCCTGCATTCCCGCTTGCTTTACCTTACTATTAAAAATAGCTTCGGCCAAAGGAGACCTGCATATATTGCCAAGACAAACAAATAAAACTCGAATCATAATAGCTTACCTATGAACTGAAAAAACAAAGGCTTTCAAAGTACCAATTTTTAGCCTGAAATGCACGGAGGAGAATGTGTTTTTTCTAGAAAAAACGCAAATTCAAGCTTTTCATAACTCATCGCTTGGCTTTTTGATGCAAATAAAACTTTTCCACCTCAAATGGCTACTTTTGATATATGAAATGGATCTATAGGATTGGGATATTTATTGCTAGGATACTCTTACTACTAGTAGGGCCTTTTATACCCCGGTTTCAGAAGTTCTCATCCGGAAGGAAAAATCTATTTCAGAGACTAGAAGAGTTCAGATCAAAAAATGCCGGAGAGCTTGCTTGGTTTCATGTAGCATCTTTGGGCGAGTATGAGCAAGCTAGACCCTTGATAGCAGAATTGAAGCGGGTGCAACCTGCACAGCTTATCGCAGTTAGTTTTTTTAGTCCTTCAGGCTTTGACCATGTCATCAAAAAGCCTCAGCCCAATGTAGATTTTGTTACTTATTTGCCTTTAGATAGCAAGACTTATGCTGAGAAATTTGTGAGTATTTTAACTCCTAATATTGTTTTTTTTGTCAAATATGATCTTTGGTATCAGCATATCAAGGCTATCAAAATTAGAGAGATTCCCTTATTTCTTTTCTCTGCATCCTTTCGGGCAGATCAGATTTACTTTCAAAGAGATGGCTTTTTTAGACAGATCATATTTCAGTTCGATTATATTTTCACCCAAAATCAAAAGACAGTCGATATACTAAAGTCGATTGATTATCAGCAGACTAGTGTAGCTGGTGATACGCGATTTGATCGTGTGGCGGAGACGGCTAATAATTATAAAGAATTTCCAGATTTGGCCGATTGGGTTGCTGATATGCCTACGGTAGTGGCGGGATCTGTCTGGCAAGAGGATATGGATTTGCTGATTCCTCTGATGAATGCTAATCCGGGATATAGATGGATAATTGCCCCACATGATTTGAGTCCTGAACCGATGAAGCGCTGGTCTGAACAGTTGACCTTGACTGCCTCTAGGTATTCTCAATGGGATTCGGACCTGTCTCCGGATGTGATGTTTATTGATAACATAGGCATGCTGAGCTCCTTATATCAATTTGCCAAGCTTGCTTATATTGGAGGGGCTTTTGGAAAAGGCCTGCATAATATCTTGGAACCCTTAGGATTCGGGATTCCAGTGATTTTTGGGAAACTTGAAAAGACAGATAAATTTCCCGAATCAGCAGAAAGTCAGGCAAATGGCTGTGGGTTCGAAGTGAGTGACGTCGCGAGTTTGAAATTAGTTTTTGAGAAATTGGAGCATGCAGATTTCTATCAGAATAGCACTGAGGCAGCAAGAAATTGGGTAGAAATGAATGTAGGAGCGGCAGCTAAAATCATAAACAAGGTAGAGCAACTAGTGTTAGAAAAATGAAATCGAGCCGGCCTGAGGTGAGATATACACTTGGTGTATGTATCGGGTGACCTCTGAAAAACAATAAATAGATGAAAGGAAGAGTAATAAAATCTACTGGTAGTTGGTATTTGGTGCAGACCGAGGGTGAAGTTGTTGCTTCCAGACTGAAAGGGAAGTTTAAGCAAGATGATCTTAAGCTGACAAACCCTATTGCCGTGGGGGATTGGGTGGAATTGGCTAAGGAAGAGAATCAGGAAACTGCGGTGATATCTGATATTTTGCCCAGAGAAAACTACGTGATCCGCAAGTCTACACGAAAGCAGCATTTTTCGCATATCATCGCCAGCAATCTGGATCAAGCTATTCTTGTCATTACCATGAAGAGTCCGAGGACATCCTTAGGTTTTATAGATAGATTCCTTGTCAGTACGGAGAGTTTCAGAATTCCAGCGATTTTGGTAGTGAATAAAATGGATCAGTTGTCAGGGGAAAAAGCGGAAGATTGGCTTTTGGATATTCATGAGATCTATGAGCCACTGGGATACCAAGTGATGGAAGTTTCAGCGCTGATGGAAGAGAATTTGAAGGATAAATTTGATGCTGTTCTGGCGGGGAAATCTACGCTCATCTCTGGGCATTCGGGAGTAGGGAAGTCCACCTTGCTTAATGCTTTGGTACCAGAAGCCGAACAACATACCAAGGAAGTTTCTGGCTTTACATCCAAAGGTGTTCATACGACTACTTTTGCAGAGCTTTTTGCCTTAGAAAATGGTGGAGATCTCATCGATACTCCAGGGATAAAAGAATTTGGGATTCTAGAAATTGAGGATACTGAGCTTTCACATTATTTTCCTGAGATGAGAAAATACCTAGGGCAGTGCAAATACAATGATTGCCAACATGTGAACGAACCCGGCTGTGTGGTGATAGACAAGGTGGAGGCAGGCTTTATTCATCCTTACCGATACGAAAGTTATTTGAATATTCTCAATGAGGAGGATGACTATAGATAAGCATCCTAGTTGATTTTGAATCCAAGTAGAATTGGACTAATTTTCATTTTTGAAAAATACTATGAGCGAAGTACTCAATCATCAGCAGATAAAGAAGAAAATCACCAGAATGGCCTATGAGATATACGAGAGAAATCTCAACTCAAAGGCGGTCGTATTTGCGGGGATATCAGGTATGGGAAGGATTCTTGCCGACTTGTTAGCCGCCGAACTTAGAGCTATCTCCCCACTTACTATCGAGCAAACTGAAATCATGCTAGATAAAACAGATATCGCCTCTGGCAAGGTGCAGCTTTCCAAAGAAATTGATTTGCAGGGAAAATCCTTGATTTTGGTGGACGATGTGCTCAACACTGGTAAAACGCTAGTTTACGCTATGAAGCCTTTTTTGGGTGAAGAACTCTTTAGAATGGAGATAGCTGTACTGGTAAATCGTAGTCATGGCCTTTTTCCAATTCGACCTGATTACACTGGTTTCGAACTTTCTACTACACTCAATGAGCATATCAAAGTAGATTTCTCGGGAGATAATTACTTCGTTTATCTACACTAACATTATGTCAGTACATTCTTCTGCAAATATTAAGCGAATCACCACACATATCCTTCAAGAGATGAAGGATCGGGGTGAGAAAATCTCCATGCTTACGGCCTATGATTATTCCATGGCCAAAATCGTGGATGCCGCTGGGATCGATATTATTCTAGTGGGTGATTCGGCTTCTAATGTCATGGCTGGTCATGAGACTACCTTACCTATCACTTTGGATCAGATGATCTACCATGCATCTTCTGTAGTGCGTGCAGTGAGTAGGTCTTTTGTGGTGGTGGATATTCCCTTTGGAAGCTACCAAGGAAATAGCTCTGAGGCTTTGCGCTCTACGATTCGGATCATGAAAGAATCAGGTGCTCATGCCGTGAAAGTAGAGGGTGGGTCTGAGATCAAAGAGTCTGTGGTTAGAATACTGAGTGCTGGAGTTCCTGTCATGGGGCATTTGGGATTGACGCCTCAGTCGATCTATAAGTTCGGAACATATACTGTAAGAGCCAAAGAAGACACAGAGGCAAACAAATTGTTGGAGGACGCTAAGCTTTTGGAAGAGCTAGGATGCTTTGCGATAGTAGTGGAGAAAATCCCTGCAGACCTAGCCAAAAAAGTAGCAGAATCAGTTTCCATTCCCATCATTGGAATAGGAGCCGGCGGTGGAGTAGATGGACAAGTTTTAGTGGTTCATGATATGCTGGGAATCACACAAGAATTTAAACCGAGATTTTTGAGGCAATACGCTGATCTGGAAGGGGTTATGATGGAGGCTTTTGGTCAATACATCAAAGATGTGAAGAGTAAGGACTTTCCTAATGAGGGAGAGAGTTATTGATTAGTTTGTAACTGTCTGAATTCGAAAGGAATGAAAATAGTAATTGTGGCTGTCATGTTAATATTCCTTATTGGATGCAATACTTCTGGTGGGAAAAGGGATAGAACTACAGCTATTGAAATTTTGTTAAGTCAAATTTATATCAGCCATTATGAAGATGACTCTCTTAATTCAAATAGGGGATACGTGATCCCAAGGATTTATTATTATTTTGAATATAAAAACCCTTCTGCTGATTCCATTTATATTGTACTCGACCAGTATTTTGGTGATAAGACAGACAGTGGTCCTTTCCTATATTCAATATTTGAATATAATGGTAAAGAGGATACATTGGTATTGGCAGATTATGAGAGTGTAAATCCTATTCTTATCACCCCAAAAGAATCAGGAGCTTTAGTAGTGGGGGCTCCTATTTATGATTTCCTTGAAAAGGATATTTATAAAGATGAAACTGCGTCTACACTTATGAAATATATAGCTGATAATTCACATGTTTTCTATTTCAGCCCGAGTCTAGGGGGAAATGAAATATTATTAGAATCTCAATCTATTAGTAAGTCAAAGGACTTTAATGTCTTTTTTAGAGACCCTAATGATACTGCTGTTGAATAGTAATTGACCCAATGAATTCAGAGCCTTTCGAGGCTTTTTTTTTGGCTAAGATCTATGTAATTCTGTCAAGGCATCAAACTCTTTCATTTTGACCGATGAAGGGAATGGTAAGGATTGGTGAGAATTGAAAAAGTGAGAGGGAAATCAACTGGCGAAATTATGTTGAATGACAAAGAACCTACTTTTGATTCTGACCCGGAATATCGGAATGATTTTCTGTAAACCTTCCAGAAATGAAGTGCATGGATATGTGTTCTAAGTAAGAAAACGTTGAACCCCATAAAAGCAAAAAGACCGATCAGAAGCGGTCTTTTTTAGTTTAATAGAAGATACTAAATCTTAAATCTGTGGGAGAATACTTTTCTCTTTTACCCGTATCATAAAGTCACTAAGCACATTCATGTAATTGATGAATGCATCATAGGGCGAATCGTAAGGGCTAAAGTATGCGTGAATATCTCCATCGGAGAAGAATTTGGTACACATGTAGTAAAAGTGGTCACTGGTTTGTAAGTATGCCCAATCACGCTGAATATCTTCGTCATCAATGTCTTTCACTAGTTTCTCCATTTCGAATAGCCTATCAAAGGCTTCATCCTGAAGATCATTTCCTAGCCAAGCTGTCAAATCACGCTCCTCATCTGCCCATGAGATGGGAATAGGAACATGTATCTTGCCCACTGGGGCAATCTTTTCAGCAACTTCGGAAGGTGTGGAAAAGCTGAAATTAGTTTTGCTAAATACAGCGTCAGGTAGTGCTTTCATGAATTCGAAAATACCTGTCTCTGCCCACTGATGTTCACCAAAGGTCTCATAATCCATAAATAGATTGATGGTCTCCTCTTCTTGTGGCACATCGTTTATCCATTTCACAAACTTGTCTGTGGTGAGTGGATAGTCATCCCAGCTTTTGTTGCCAAATCTAAAAGCGATGTCATCCGAAAGTTGGAAGTTTTTAAGCAACACTTTTAACTTAGGATCTATGCTATTGCAATAGACATAATTAGGACTTTTCCATCCTAATACGTGTTTGGCCCCTTCCGTCAGAATGGCCTCAAAACCCATTTCTGCTACTGTGGCACCGATCTCATCCGAGTAAATTAGCTCTGTATTTCTAAAGACTTTTGGCTGATAGCCATTGAATAGTTTCTTGATTTTTTCCTGATGCTTTTTCACCATACTCTGAAACTCATCCTTGCTTTTCAAAGCAGCTAAGGTGTGTGCATAAGTTTCATTGAGCAATTCACAATGGCCAGTTGCTACTAGTTTTTGGAAGCTTTCTAGCACATCTGGAGCATAGGCTTCAAGTTGATCAAGCAGCACGCCGGACATAGAGAAACTTACCTTAAAGGCGCCGTCATGTTTTTGGATCAAATCTAATAGCAAAGCATTCATAGGGAGGTAGCATTTCTGTGCTACTTTTCTCATGATACTGCGATTGGAGAAATCGTCCCAATAATGATGATCGTCTCCGATATCAAAAAAGCGATAAGGTTTCAGTCGGTAAGGCTGATGAACCTGGAAGTAAAAGCATATGGTTCTCATGGTTTCTGCGATAATGTTTTTTGGTACACAGTGACAAGTTTCTCGGCCACATGCTCCCATTTTAATTTTTTCAATTCTTCAGTTCCCAGTTCTTTGAACATTTTGGAAATACCATCGTAATGAAGCAATGCGAAAATTGCGTCTGCCGTGGAGTCAATATCCCAAAAATCAACCTTGATGGCATTAGTAAGAACTTCAGCTACACCGGATTGCTTGGAGATAATCACTGGTGTGTTGTGTCGTACGGCTTCTAGAGGTGAAATGCCAAAGGGCTCGGATACGGATGGCATCACATACACGTCTGAGATAGCATACATGTGATCTACGTCGTCCCCTTTTAGAAAACCTGTAAAATGGAACTTGGTAGCAATCCGAAGTTCGGCTACACGATCAATCATTCGATTCAATAGATCTCCATTTCCGGCCATTACAAAGCGCACATTTGGGTCACGCTCGATGACTTTTTTGGCGGCTTCTACAAAGTACTCAGGGCCTTTTTGGAAAGTGATTCTACCTAAGAAAGTCACGATTTTCTCCGGTACCTTCTTGTTGTAGCTGGACTTGATAATGCTAGCGTCTAATACTGCATTGTGTAGTACAGTTACCTTATTAGCATCGATTCCATATTTGTTAATTATGATATTCTTCGTCAACTGGCTTACCGCCACTATATGATCGGCAGCATGCATTCCTGATCTTTCTATGTCATAGACGACCTGATTGACAGATTCGCCTGATCGATCATATTCGGTGGCGTGAACGTGTGCTACTAATGGCTTGCCGCTAATTTCCTTTGCTGCAATACCTGCCGGAAAAGAAAGCCAATCGTGTGCATGGATGATGTCATGTTCTTTGTCCTTGGCGATATGCGCGGCTACTAAGGCATAACGGGATACTTCCATCATCAAATCCTTGCCGTACTTGCCGCTGAATTCAAATTTGTTTGAAAAAACACTCTCATCTACGTCTGTCCTATCATGGATAGCATAGTCTGTGAATTTCTTGAATTCATCTGGACCGAGATATGGTACCAAAAAGCTGCTTACTTCTAAGTAAGTCAGGTTTTTCCAGAATTTTTTGAATCGTTTTTCTCGATAATCTATGGTGACATCACTCGCATTGACAAAATCTGCCAAGGGCTCTTCGTCTCCCCAGAGTTTAGGTACTGCAAATATGATGTCTTGATGATGGTGAGCCAATCCCTTGACCAAACCATAGCACGCTGTACCAAGACCTCCTGAAATATGTGGTGGGAATTCCCACCCAAACATTAGCACCTTCATAAAAAGTCTTTTATATCTTTTTGACCAAATCCATCATTCTAAGTAATTCTGATACGCTCCATGCCTGCGATATCGCTCCTTTGGAGCGATGCGGCGGATCTCCATCATATATTTCTGCTACTGCCCCTATACCGTATTGTGTCATTACCCCGTCAAAACCATTTACGATTTTTTGGATGAAATTGGCTCCGGACTTGCCATGAAGCCTAATATATCCCTCTACAAAATGACCAAGTGGCCAAACCCACACTGTTCCATTATGGTAAGCTTCATCCCTGCTGATCTGATCTCCGAAATAATATCCTTTGTAGGCTGGATCATCAGGAGAAAGGGAACGCATTCCTCGGGTAGTAAGTAATTTTGATTTAGCTGTCTCTAGAACCTGATCACATATCTCATCGCTGATCATTACATAAGGCAAGGAGGTCGCAAAAACCATGTTTGGACGTATTGCCCAATCTTTTTCTTCGCCATTGATATAATCTGCCAAATAGCCATGTTCTTCTGACCAGAATTCCTTTTCAAAAGTGTCAGCGATTTTTGTAGCATGTGCTGCCATTGTTTCATCTCCTGTCAATTCATGGTAAAAGCATAATGCATTGTACCATAGCGCTTGTATTTCTACTGGGCAGCCCGATCTTGGAGTTACAGGTCCATCTGGCGTAACGGCATCCATCCAAGTAAGTGCTTTACCCTCTTCTCCTCCGTAAACAAGGCCATTTTCTAACACATGGATATTGAAATCTGTCCCTTGCAGGTATCCGTCAATAATTCCCTTCATCTTTCCTAAGTAGCGATCCTTAATGGTCTTGCTGTCGCCAGTATACTTGATGTACTGCTGTAAGGCCCAGAAATACCAAAGTGGCGCATCGATAGAATTCATATTGGTGATTACACCAGATCCTACATTAGGGAAAAGTGGCCCTTTTAGATCACGAGACATGGTGTCCATGATCTCCAGGAAGGTCTTCGGGTTTCCGGTGGCTAAGGTAAGGCCAGGTGCAGCTACAAATGTATCTCTGCCCCACCATCCAAACCATGGATATCCGGCTATGACTCTGGTATCTCCATCTCGCTGTCTTAGAAATTGACCAGCTGAGTTCTTGAGACAATTTTCAAAATTATTTCTAGGGATTCTTCTAGCGATTTCCTTGTTGAAGGCATTTTGACGCGTTTTAGGATCTGCTTCTGTCAGTCCTGCCGAAAAAATAACAGATTCTCCTTTTTCAATTTCAAATTCGAAATATCCAGGAACATATAAATCTTCCTGATACTCATATCCACGCTCTCGCTCCAAGATGTACTCTATATTATAATACCAATCTGGTGCAGGCACAAAATCTACCTTCTTGGAAACTTGTAAGTAAAGTGGATCATAGGCATCGTACAAGTGGAAAACTGCGCCATTTGGAGCTTTTTTATATTTCTTGTTGATGAAGGTGTTTGCCTTAGATAGATCGTGGAATCCTCTAAATGCCAAGAATGGCTGGATTCGAATCTTGGTTGGTGAATGCGCTTCTAATAAGGTGTAGCGAATCATCAATCGATCACGATTGGTGTCCAGGATCAATTCTTTTTGCAATAGCACCCCGCCTACACGGTAGGTCAACTTCGGGATAGGCTCTGAATCAAAGTCTTTCAGATATTTATGGCCTCTCGGAGAATAATTCCCGGGGAATTTACTGATGCCGAGATTAAAGCTCGCTCCATGCTGAATCACTGTCTCGTGAACGGTAGAAAGCATGACATGATTCTGAGAATCAATTTGCGGTTGTGGAACGACGAGTAGCCCGTGATACTTTCGGGTGTTGCAGCCAATAATCGAAGTGCTGGTATAAGCACCCGAACGATTGGTTCTGATTATTTCTCTTTCAAGAGAATAATTCAGATTGATTAATTGTGTTTTATCGAAATGGATATAACTCATGCGGAAAAATTCTATGTTGCTAAAAATAGAGTTTTGTACCGACAAGAAAAATGAAATTGGAAAAAATAAAGGTTATGTTTCCATAACCTTTGGTTTCTGTTAGAAAATCAGGAGTGAATCGCTTCTTTTTGGATTTCTTCGAAATTTCTTAGCGATTCTTCAAATTTCATCAAGTAACATTTTGCCATTCTAATGTTGATAGGCTTTACTTGAGGGAATTTTGGCGGGGATTTGAACAAAGTAAACATCTGTAGTTGGTTTAGTTCTGTCAGTTTTTATCAAATGCTGTGCCAACAGCTTGTCTATAAACAGCAAAACCCCTCATAATGAGGGGTTTTTGGGTGAAAGACCGGGTTCGAACCGGCGACCTCTGGATCCACAAACCAGCGCTCTAACCAACTGAGCTACAATCACCATTTATTCATTTGGATGCGTTTATTCCAAACGGTCTGCAAAAGTAATGATTAAGGTGAATCAGCGCAAGATGATTTTTAAAAATTTCTTGAAAATTTCATGCGCTCACCATTTTTATCTTCGTGAAATAGACCGTTTTCGTACGCCAAATGTCCAGAAACGACTGTGTGTGTGACTTTTGACTTGAAAGTGTGTCCTTCAAATGGGGACCAACCACACTTAGATAAAATATTTTCTTTGGCGACTTTCCATGGGTTATTTAAATCTACCAACACCAAATCAGCATAATATCCCTCTCTGATAAAGCCTCTTTCCTCGATATGGAATAAGGTTGCTACGTTATGACACATTTTTAAGGCGATTTTCTCCAGACTGATTTTCCCTTGATGATAGAAGTCCAGCATAGCCACCAAGCTATGTTGATTCAAAGGTCCACCTGAAGGTGCTTTGGTGTAAACTTGCGCTTTTTCTTCTAAGGTATGTGGCGCATGATCCGTCGCCACCACGTCAATGGTGCCGTCGAGCATAGCATTGAAAATTGCTTCTCGATCTTCAGCCGTTTTCACTGCAGGGTTCCATTTGATCAGATTTCCTTTGGTGTCATAATCTGCTTCAGAAAACCACATATGATGGATACATGCCTCAGCAGTTACTTTTTTCTCTTCCAATGGAATAGTATTGGTGAAAAGACCTAGTTCTTTTGCTGTACTGATATGAAGAATGTGAAGTCGTGTCCCATGCTTTTTTGCCATAGCTACTGCCCGACTCGAAGCATCGTAGCAAGCTTCTTCAGATCTGATTTTCGGATGGTATTTTACCGGTATATCATCACCATAGTTAGAATTGTACTCCGCTAGGTTGGCTGCGATGATCTCGTCATTCTCAGAGTGGATGGCGATGATTGCTTTACATTCTTTAAATATCCCCTCTAATGATTCGATATTATCTACGACCATGTTTCCTGTGGAAGAGCCTTGGAAAATCTTCAAGCCACATACCTTGCTGAAATCCACTTTCATGATTTCATCCAGATTGCTATTTGTCGCTCCCATATAAAATGAATAGTTGGCTAATGAAACCTCTGCAGCTCTGGAGTACTTCTGCTCAAGTAATTCTAGGGTAGTCGCTTGAGGAATAGTGTTCGGCATTTCCATATAGGAGGTAGTGCCACCAGCTACTCCGGCTTTTGCCTCTGTGTAGATCTCTGCTTTGTGTGTAAGCCCAGGCTCTCGGAAGTGTACCTGATCATCTATCAGTCCTGGGAAAAGATGTTTTCCCTTGGCATCAATATGGATATCTGCCTTCTCAGTACTGAGATCTTCCCCCAGTTTTGAGATTCTTCCGTTTTCTACTAACACATCGCCCGGACTTATCCGACCTTCATTGACTATATTTGCACCGGTGATCAGAATACTTTTCATCTTTACTCCTTTTTGGATTTTACTTATTCAACCAAAATTAACGAATCATGAGCAATGAGGCCTCAACTTTTGAAGCATTTAAGCTAAATCGACAGCTATTGAATGCAGTGGCGGATGCGGGCTATGTTCATCCTACGCCTATTCAGGAAAAAGCAATTCCGCTGGCACTTGCCGGTCATGATGTCTTAGGGATTGCGCAGACGGGGACAGGTAAAACTGCTGCCTATGTGTTGCCGGTTCTTATGAAGGTGAAATATGCCCAAGGAGATCATGCCAGAGCAGTTATTTTGGCTCCTACCCGTGAGTTGGTGATGCAAATCGAAGAAGTAGTCATTCAGATGTCTGCTAATACCGACTTGAGAATGGTAGCACTTTATGGAGGTTTGGGACCAAAAACCCAAATAGAAATCCTAGAGAAAGGTGTTGATATTATCGTGACCACTCCTGGGAGATTCTTGGATATTTATAGAAAAGGAAAGATCCTGACTAAGGAAATCAAAACCATGGTTTTGGATGAGGCGGACAAAATGATGGATATGGGCTTTATGCCTCAGATCAGATCGATTTTGGAAATCATTCCTAGAAAGAGACAGAATTTGCTTTTCTCTGCAACTTTTGGAGAGCGAATCGATCGTTTCGCCGCGGAGTTTTTAGAGTTTCCTGAAAGAGTAGAAGTTACTCCTCAGGCGACTACAGCTGAGACTATAGGTCAAGTGAAATACCTTGTGCCAAATATTAAAACGAAATTGAGCCTGCTCGCGCATTTATTTAAAAATGAAGATATCAGCAGAGCAATAATTTTTACCCGATCCCGAAGAAATGCCGAAGAGGTATTTGCTTTTCTAAGCCATAGAAGTTACGGAGAAGTGCGAGTGATTCATGCGAATAAAGGGCAGAATACACGTATCAATTCCATTGAAGATTTCAAGGGTGGCGATGTTCGGATTTTGGTGGCTACGGATGTTGCTTCCAGAGGATTGGATGTGACGATGGTTTCTCATGTGGTCAACTTCGATGTGCCACTGATCTATGAGGATTATGTACACAGAATCGGCAGAACAGGTAGGGCTGAAAACGAAGGCAAGGCTATCAGTTTTGTAAATCCTGCCGAGGAATATCACTTTGATAAGATCGAGGAGATCATCCGCATGAAGGTGGAGGAAGCAGAAATCCCTAATGAAGTGGATGTGACTGCTACGCCTTTTGAAGAAAAGCAAGCTTATGCTCGTGAGCTAGATCGCTTGCTACAACGGGACAATCCTGATTATAAAGGAGCATTCCATGAGAAGAAGGAATATAAAAAGCCAAATGCACACCTAGAGGCACAGGAAAAAGAGAAGAAGCGTGGAAATAAAAATTCCAAAGCCAAGACCAACAGAAATCAGCTGAAGACCAAGCATCAGAAAAACAAGGGCAAATAGAAGAGTGGGCGATAAGGAGTTAATTTTCTATAAAACAAATCGAGCTCTATTAGTAGATTGAGTTTAAACCATAAAATTAGAGAGGTGAGACTAGCCCTGCTTTTCCTTTTTATGAGTGCTTCACTTCAAGCACAATCTATTTTAGTCCCTTACGACCATCATCTTCCTAATTCAAGGGAAATCGAAATTCAAGTTGAATTCTTAAATGAATTTGATGCGGGGAAGGAAACAGTGTTTCTCTTAGAGGATGCTTTTGATGTTCTTTTCGTTCCCTTTTATGAAATGCTAGAAATCACAGAATCTAGCAATATTGTTTTGATCAAGGGAAGAAAGGATAATGAGGAATTGAGGAGCGGGGTAATGCATTCCGGAGTTCCTGATTATCGATTGGCCTATAAGCTTTACAACCAAGATCAAGTTGCTCGAGATATAGAACTGATCAGAAAGAAGCTTATTGGCGATGAGCAGGCGATTTTGTTGGGTTATTCCTCATCCGCAACTGTGCTGCAGCATTATCTGACACTTTTTCCCGAGCATGTAAGCAGAATTATCAGCGTCAATCCCTTGGTGTTTGATATACAAAAGAACCTAAGTTTTCCGCCTTATGATTTGTTTTTCCAAGAGCTGAAACTCAATCAGGAGCAAGTAGTTGATTTTAGCTATTATGCTAATTATGACCGAGAAAGTGTCAGGATGAAAAGCAGGTCAATGCACAACCTGCTCGAGTTTATGAAGTATCAGGATTTTTTGACAGGCTTTTCTGCAAGAGAAAATATCGAAGAAAACTTCGGCTTAGCTGTCAGATTGTTTGAGCATTCTCTAGCGCTCATGGGATTGCAAGATGCTTCTCCAAAAACAAACCCAAGCTTAGATTTAATGAAGAAATGGAGTCAGCCGATTTGGGATGCATACCTGAAAACCAATTTCCCGATTTACGGAACCAACTATGATCGAATGCTCGAGTTCCAAGGAAGAATGGTGCTGATCGGAGCTGCTTTTGATCAAATGATTTACCCCAAATCTTATGATATACTGGCCGAATTCTATGCCAATTGCACGTTGTTACTTCTCAAAGATGGGCATGCTTTACAGCAGGTAATGGGTGATGCTGCAATAGATGAGCTACTAGCAGCATTTATCAGTAATGACCTGGCCCAGAAAGTAGCGGCCTATAAAAAGCTGTCTGATTCAAATCTCATTTTTGAAAAATATAATGAGGGTGACTATAAGATACCTCCTCTGTTTTAATTAAAAATTGCCTAGAAACACAAAACCCGATTCATCAGGAATCGGGTTTTGGCAATTATTGAAAATTATGTTTTAATACTCTTTACTTATTATTTTCCATATAATCCACTACGAAATAACTCAAGGTTCGCATTCCCAAGACAAATCCACCTTCGTCGATATAGAATCCAGGAGTGTGGTGAGAAGGGGTAGTCAATGGATCACCGCCTTTTTTCATTCCCCCTAGAAATATAAACACACCTGGCTTTTCTCGCTGGAAAAAGCTGAAATCCTCTGCTCCAGTCACTGGATTGAGATAAATCAAATTTTCTGCTCCGGCTGCTGCTTCTAATGATGGCAGCATTTCTTTTGTCAAATCAGGATTATTTACCGTGGAAGGATAAAGTTTCTTGAGTTGCAGATCTACGGTAGCTCCAGCACTTGCGGCGATGTTGGGCACGATCTCAGTAATCCGCTTGTGGACCAGTTCCTGCTGTTCATCTCCAAAGGTTCGGACAGTGCCGATCATTTTAACCTCCTCTGGGATAATATTGTGACGGATACCACCGTGAATGGCTCCAATAGTTACCACTGCTGGGTTTTGGGTGACATTTACGCTTCTGGAAAGAATAGTCTGCAATCCCATGATAATCTGTGAGCTCGCCACAATTGGATCTACACTTGACCAAGGATAAGCACCATGGGCTTGCACTCCTTTTACCGTGATTTCTAGGTTGTCAACTGCAGCCATGATTGGTCCGGATCGGTAGCCTATTTTCCCGATTTCTGTTTGGGAATTGATATGTAGACCGAAAACAGCATCCACATCGTCCATCACGCCTTCTTTCACCATGAGCTCTGCGCCGGCTAAATCAGTATCGTAAACTCCCTCTTCAGCAGGTTGAAATAAGAACTTGACATTACCCTCTAAGTCGTCCTTCATGCTGGCTAGCACTTCGGCTACACCCATCAGGATTGCTACGTGAGTATCGTGACCACAAGCATGCATCACGCCGGTTTCCTGACCATTGTAGGTTGCAGTATTTACGGATTTGAAAGGAAGGTCATTTCTCTCGGTGACTGGAAGGGCATCCATATCTGCACGAAGCGCGACAGTTGGCCCAGGTTTTCCGCCTTTCAGTACACCCACCACTCCAGTGACGGCTACATTTTCGGTCACTTCTATTCCAAGTGAACGGAGATGATCAGCGATTTTTTTAGCTGTTCGGGTTTCTTGATTGCCCAGTTCAGGATACATGTGAATGTCTCGGCGCCACTCAATCACCTTTGATTCGATTGAATTTGCCTTGGTGTCGATGGTCGGCCGGAGACTGGATTGAGCTACAGCACTGCTTACGGCAAAAATTGGCGCAAGCATTAATGGTAAAAATAATTTTTTCATGGTTGATGGTATGGTTAGCTAATACTCAAATTTAGAAAATTAGGGCAAACAGTAACTATCCATTTGTTAGAATGCAAAAACTGGAAAGAGTAAAGAACTATTTTATCTGAAATGACTTTGTAAGGGTAATCACTTTAAAATTTCAATATGCAACTCAATAATCAAATCGCAGTAGTTACAGGCGTGAGCAAAGGGATAGGACTGGAAGTAGTCAAATTGTTAATCGAAAAAGGAACTGTCGTGGCAGGCTGGGGGAGAAATAAACCAGATTATCAACATGCGAATTTTCATTTTTTCACCTGCGATGTTTCTAAAGAGGATTCGGTAGAAAAGGCTTTTCAGGAGACTACAAGCAAACTAGGTGCAGATATTAGAATTCTTGTCAACAATGCTGGCTTTGGAGTTGCCGGGAAATTTGAAGAAATGTCCTCTGAGGATTGGAAAGACATGTTTGATACCAATGTCCACGGGATATTCTATGTGAGCAAGAGACTAGTGCCAGCCATGAAAGCCGCTGATGAAGGACATATTCTTAATATTGCCTCTATCGCAGGACTGAATGGTGTCGCCAATTTTGCAGGATATGTAGGGACAAAGCATGCTGTTCGTGGGATTTCCCATTCCATGTATATGGAGTTGCGGGATTTTGGGATCAAAGTTTCTACGATCTATCCGGGATCTACTCAGACCAATTTCTTCGATGATATAGAGGGTGCCAATGCGAATGAAAACATGATGCGTCCTCAGGATGTTGCTTTGACTATCGTGCAAACACTGGAAACTCACCCGAATTACTTCGTGGCAGATGTAGAATGCCGGCCTCTAAGACCAAGAGGGAAGAAATAGGTGTTTACAGAAACTAAAACATGATCTCATGTCCATTTGAGACATATTTCTTGGTGAAGCGCTAAGTCATTCCCTTATTACATCAAGTAGAAATTTGCCTCTTAGCGGGTTTTAAGGAAGTTATTTGTTTTCTTTGAAGAATAATTTTCCAGAGATCGAAGTCATGAAAAAAACAAATCTGATTATTCTTATTGTTGTGCTGGTAGCAGGTGCGGCATATATGGGTTATTTATCCCAAGTAGGTCCTTCGGCTGAAGCAGCGCCGACTACGCTTACTGCGCCAAACACGCTTCCGGATTACACCTTGAATGACATAAATGGGAAGGCATATTCCATCCATGAGCTGGCAGGAAATAAGCCAACTCTTTTTATTTACTTTAGCTCCACTTGTCATCTGTGCCAGGAAGAACTCGGTACACTTTCCAAAAGGATAGATGAGTTCAAGGATTACAATTTGATTTTGACTACTGTACAGCCTGTGGAGGAAATGATAGGTTTTGCAAATAGCTTGAATATCAAAAGTAAGCCTTTCGTTCATTTTCTACTTGATGCTGACATGAACGTCGCTAGCTTCTATCAAATCAGAAGTGTTCCTTCCATTTATGTGTATGATGCCAAAAAGCAGCTGGTAGCCGAATATGTAGGGATTACTGAAATAGACCTATTGCTGGGGAATTTGGCTCAGGGCAAGTAAATTTCAAAATGTTGCATTGAGGTAGTTAAAAACCATTTCCAAGCGGGTATCACAGTTATCCCTTCGAAATGGTCTTCTTGATTGTATGTGACGATAAAACCAGAGCTAAGCCCAGTTTCTTTCATTGCGTCTCGGATTCCTTTTACTTCTCTATTTAGATTGTCGGGGTTTAATTCCCAACAGACCTGTACTGCGCCTATTATTTCTTCATTCCATTTGATTAGAAAATCGCATTCAGAGTTTTTAGTTCTGTAGTAATGGATTGTTTGAAATGATCTTCTCAGGTGTAAGTACACGAAGTTTTCTAGTCTTCGTCCTAGATCCTTGCTGAAGGAAAGCGAATTTGCTGATGCTAATGCAGGATCTACGCAATATGCCTTCTTAGGATTAGCCAGTTGCTTTTTGATAGATTTGGAATACATAGGAATTAAATCAAATAAGTAACTTTCTTCTAAGTAATCACAATAATCTATCACTGTCCTGACTGACTTGATTTCGAGCAGTTGTGACATTTTAGAATAACTGAATTCTTTTCCAATGTTGGACGCTAAGAATACTCCCAATCGGATCAGTTGAGTTTCGTTAGAGATGTTTCTTCGTACGGCCACATCACGGGTCAATACATCACGCATCAATGTCCTCAAGTATTCCTGATCTTGGTTTTGTAGATATTCAGGAAAGCCTCCCAATTGGAAATAGGATTCAAAACTTACTTCCTCGGGAGCTAAGCCTTTAAAGCTTAAAAACTCGGTATAACTGAATGGGAATAGTTCTATTTGCTTGTATCTGCCGGTAAGCCGTGTTCCTAATTCACGACTGAGCATACTGGCATTGGAGCCTGTGATGTACAACGGCTGTCCTTTTTCATGTAATGATCTTGCGAAAACCTCCCAACCCTCTACCCATTGCAACTCATCTAAAAGGATGGTCGTTTTCCCAAAATCTTGTCTTAGCTCTTCCAGTTTGGGGAAATCTGTTGGCTCAAAGTTTACCAGTCTTGGATCCTCAAAATTTAGATATAGACCAGATTGCTTTTCAGAAAAGCTGTTACGTATTAGCACACTTTTCCCACAACGCCTTACACCACTAACTATCACGATTTGATTCGTGTAGTCAGGTAAGGTTTCCTCTCTTTCGATTAGAGATTTTTGCAGGAAATTCTCGTTCTGGTCTAAGATTATTTCCCCAAGTGTTTGCTTTTGTATCATATAACTTATTGTAAATCAATGCTAATATAATATCTTGTATTTGAAATACAAGGTATCATGTATCTCTAATACAAGGTGTTGACAATAAAAGAAAGTCGGAAAGTAAAAGCTTGGACTTAGATATTATGCTCCAAACCTGTCTCACCTAATGAAAACTCTATTTTTTCCTTACTTTTGACCTGACAAAAAAAGCTACATGTCACTAGAAGTCTCCCAACTCAGCAAACTATACGGAAAACAAAAAGCACTTGATGAAGTGTCTTTTTCGGCAAAGCCGGGAAGGATACTTGGTTTTTTGGGGCCAAATGGCGCAGGGAAATCCACCACGATGAAAATCATAACTGGGTTTTTGTCTGCTGATTCGGGCGAGGTGAAAGTGATGGGCAAGGACGCGCTAAATTCGCCCAAGGAAGTTAGTCGATTGATAGGGTATCTGCCAGAGCATAATCCACTTTACCTTGATATGTATGTGCGGGAATTCTTAGAGTTCTCTGGTGGACTGTATGGGGTGTCTGGACAGCAATTGAAATCCAGAACGCAGGAATTACTGCATCGTACCGGTCTCGAACCTGAGCAACATAAGAAGATTGCTCAGCTCTCCAAAGGTTACCGACAACGAGTAGGCTTGGCTAGAGCATTGATCCATGATCCGCAGGTTATTATTCTGGATGAGCCTACTACAGGTCTCGATCCCAATCAACTTGTGGAAATCAGGAGTCTGATTCAAGAAGTGGCGAAGGATAAAACACTTATTCTTTCCACCCATATCATGCAGGAAGTGGAGGCAATTTGTCATGATGTGGTCATCATAGATAAGGGTAAAATCTTGGTGTCCGACGCACTTTCGAATTTGAAATCCAATGCCGCAGAAACGATCTTAATTCTGGAAACAGAGGAGGATATGCAGTGCGACTGGTTTCAAAATATTGGAATGGTAGATTTTGGTGCAAAAGGGAAAAATGAATTGCTTATTTCTACCAGCGATCCATCTTCTGCCAGAAAAGCCATTATGCAGGTCATTACTGAGCGTTCATTGAACCTAATCAGCCTCAATCAACGCAAGAAAAATCTGGAGTTAATCTTTCGAGAAATCACCAACGCATAGTATGAAAAGCCTTTTTCTGAAAGAAATCAATGCCTTTTTCGGAAGCCTACTTGGCTATCTAGTGTTAGCCTTGTTTCTGGTAGCGATTGGTTTGATCGTTTGGGTATTCCCAGAAAGTAGCGTGCTAGAATATGGTTTTGCAGATCTGGAAGCACTGTTTACTTATACACCTTACGTATTTACTTTTTTGATTCCGGCACTCTCCATGCGGGCAATTGCCGATGAGCGCAAGACTGGGACATGGGAGCTACTGAGAACTTCGCCTCTTTCTTTAGTGCAGATTGTATTGGCAAAATATTTCGCGCTGCTTTGTCTGGTTTTGGTGGCAGTTTTGCCGACTTTACTTTATCTCTACAGCATTATTCAATTAGGAGATCCTATTGGGAATATTGACCAAGCTGGCTTTTTCGGTTCATGGATTGGATTGCTTATGATCGGAGCAGTATTCGCAGCGGTGGGATTATTCGCTAGCTCGCTTACTTCTCAGCAGGTAGTTGCCTTTGTTTTAGGCGTGTTTTTATGCTTTGTGCTATACTTCGGGTTTTCAGCTTTTGCAGAAATGCAGGTTGGGGATATCGGCTATTGGGTGGAGGAAATGAGTTTGAGTTATCATTACATCAGTTTGAGTAGGGGGGTAGTATATTCAGGAGACATCTTCTTTATGCTGGGGATGATATGGTTGTTTTTGGCTGGGGCAGTTTTGGTTTTGAGAAATAAATGAAGAAGACTATCCAACATCACGATATTAGCCATCTTGCCCTTGATTTTGAGGACGGAAGAACGAAGACCGAAGACCGAAGCGGCCTATATTCTAGTGTTAAACAAAGCAAAAGTTGCTTTTGTCCTTTTACTGACAAAAACCGGATGTGCCTTTAAATGAAAAAGTCAAATGGAAATACCGCCAAGCCTTGGTTATTCCTTTTCGGAGGGATTCTGTTATTCTTTTTGCTGGCGCAATTCCTTCACTTCAGAATTGACCTGACGGAGGAAAAACGTTTTTCACTTCATCCTGCAACTGAACAAGTGCTTTCCGAAATCACAGAGCCACTTCACGTGGATATACTTTTGGTGGGTAATGATCTTCCAGGAGGAATTCGAAGATTGCAAAAATCAGTTGAGGAAACGGTTCGTACATTCAATGCTTACAGCCCTGAGAAAATCAGCTTTTCTTATTTTGATCCGCTAAGCATTGAGTCTGCAGAGCAAGAGGAGTTTGTGCTCTCACTGACTCAATACGGTATTGTTCCTACCAATCTTTCCGTCAATCAAGCAACCGGTTTACAGACTCAACTGATTTTCCCTGGGGTTTTGGTAAGTAATGAAGAATTTGAAACAGGAGCCTTGATTCTAAAAGGAGAGCGTGGAATGAGTTCTGATCAGATACTGAATCAATCCATTGAGAATTTAGAGTTTGAGTTGAGCAATGCTATTCGCAAGCTGATTTCTCCTGAGTCATCCTCCATAGCCATGATTATGGGACATGGAGAGATGAGTTCGGACGATGGTTATGGTATGGTGGAGGCACTCGATGGAGAGTTTGAATTGTATAAGGTGCCATTGGAGCAGGCAGAAAAGCCAGCAGATTTGGCCCATTTCAAGATGATTTTTATCCAAGGTCCCAAAGAAAGTTATACAGAGCAGGAAGTGTATTTACTTGATCAGTATGTCATGGGAGGCGGAAATCTAGTAGTATTACTAGATGGCGTGGCTGTGGAAATAGAGAATGCTGGAGGTGAAGGAACGATAGCAATGCCTGTTGATTTGGGATTGGATAAGCTTCTTTTTCGCTATGGAATCCGAGTTAATAAGGATTTGATTCAGGATTTAAATTTTGGTTATTTTCCGGTGATGGGTGGTAATTTCGGCGATCAGCAGCAAATGGTACGTTTGCCTTGGCCGTTTTATATCATGGCGGGAAGAATGCAGGAACATCCGATTACCAAGGGATTAGATGTACTGAGCTTCCGATTTGCGAGTAGTTTGGACACGGTGAAAGCCGATGGAATCATCAAAACCCCACTGATCTTCAGTTCAGACCTATCTAGGATCTTGCCAGCACCAGTTCGTGTTGCTTTCAGCGATATGGATCAAGAGCCTGATGTGAAAGAGTTCGGGATGAAGAATTTGCCACTTGCCTATTTGCTGGAAGGGGAATTCACTTCTTTATACAAAAACCGTTTTCTCCCTGATGGATTTGCGAAAGCAGACTTTAAGGAAAGTGGAAAAGGCAAAGTCGTCGTGATCGGTGATGGGGATGTTTTTCAGGCTCAAACAAACCTGGAAAACGGTGCTCCGCTAGCGCTAGGGGAAGATCCTTTTAGTCAGACTACCTTTGCCAATAAGCTATTCTTGAAAAATCTAGCCCAATATCTAGCCGAACCTGAGGGGATCATTGCTTCCCGCACACGCACTTTCCAAATTCGTCCTTTGAATAAGGTGAAGGTTGCGCAGCAAAAGACCTTTTGGCAGGGATTGAATGTATTGGTTCCAGTTCTGGTTTTGATGCTTTTCGGTGGATCTGTCTGGTGGATGAGGCGAAATAAATACAGCCGAAAGAAACACTAGCCTAAATAAAATAGCATCTATTTCAATAATTTTCTAGAGAATCAATTATACGGAGGGTCGAATTAGAATTTATTTATAAATTTACCTCCATTCAAAAGTAAAAATTAATTAAGCCCTACGATATGAAATCGAGCATTACTAAGCTGGTCAGGCTAGTATGATTATAATGCTTGCGAGATTCCATATGGCCTTCAACAGACAAATTATAATCATATGAAATTCATTGTTTCCTCTTCTGCCTTATTAAAGCAGCTTTCGGCAATTAACGGTGTGGTGACAACCAATCCCGTAGTGCCAATTTTGGAAAATTTCCTTTTTGAGATCAAAGAGAGTCAGTTGACCATTACTGCATCTGATTTGCAGACTTCAATGATTACAGAAATCAGCGTGGAGGCCAAAGAAGATGGAAATATCGCGGTGCCTGCAAAGATTTTGATTGAAACGCTGAAAAATCTTCCTGAGCAGCCCGTGACTTTCAGTATCGATCACGATACCTACGCAGTAGAAATCAGCTCTGACAACGGTCGCTATAGACTGGCAGGTGAGAATGCTACTGACTTTCCTAAAATCCCAACTGTAAGCAACGCAACATCTGTGGATATGTCCACTGAGGTGCTTTCCTCGGCAGTTTCCAATACAATCTTCGCTACTAGTTCAGATGAACTTCGTCCAGCGATGACCGGTGTTTACATCAACTTAAGTCCTACCAATACTACTTTCGTCGCAACTGATGGACATAGATTGGTGAGATACAGAAGAGTAGATATTGCTTCTCAGGAGCCTGCTACATTGATTATTCCTCGCAAGGCTTTGAACTTGTTGAAGTCAACTTTGCCTTCTGAAAATCTTCCTGTGACGGTTGAATTCAATCAGTCAAATGCTTACTTCAACTTCAATAACATCAAGATGATTTGTCGTTTGATCGACGAGCGTTTCCCAGATTACGAAAACGTAATCCCTGCGGAAAACCCGAACGTGATGACAATTGATCGTTCTGAGCTATTGAGTTCCTTGAGAAGAATCGCGATTTATGCGAATAAAACTACGCATCAGGTGAGATTGAAATTAACAGGTAGTGAATTAGTGATTTCTGCCGAAGATCTGGATTTCTCCAATGAAGCGAATGAGCGACTTTCTTGTGACCACGATGGCGAGGATATCGAAATCGGGTTCAATGCGAAATTCTTGGTTGAGATGCTAAACAACCTTTCTTGCAAAGAAGTTAGCCTGAAGTTCTCTGCGCCTAACCGTGCAGGTTTGATCCTTCCAGCTGAGCAAGACGAAAATGAAGACATCCTAATGCTGGTAATGCCAGTGATGTTGAATAACTACGTATAATAACCACAGACTATAAAACGATAAACCCGGAGATTTCTTCGGGTTTTTTTGTGACCTTTGAGGTGTTATTCCGACTACAAAGTAGGAGGAATCTCCTCGAAGGTCTTGTTTTTTGAAACCACAAAGTGGCATTCTTGAAGATCTTTGGTTTTTAGTTTCCCGCGGCGGCGCAACGGCGCAGCGAAAGTGTTTTGTTTTAAATTAGTGTATTTCTTCTAAAATTGGCTAGAACAGAAGGAGTGGGTCGAACTTTTTTTGAACCAGAAAAGTCTTTGTGCCACTACGAGAAAAAATCACTTTTTCTTCGCGTCTCTCAACGCTTTTAAATACAAGCCTTCTACGCGCTCTCGTGCCCAAGGAGTTTTTCGGAGGAATTTCAAACTCGAATTGATTGAAGGATCGTGGGTGAAGCAGCGAATAGTAATGCGCTCGCCGAGTTCTTCCCATCCGTAGAATTCTACGAGATGTGCTACTATATCAGCGAGTTTGATTCCGTGAAGAGGGTTGTTAGGCTGGGTTTCCAAAGGGAATTTAAAATGAGTGAATTTAAAATTATGAATTGTTTTGAATAACTCGGTTAGTTGGCTCGAAAGTAGGAGGTAAGCCTTTTAGAATATGCTTAAAATATGTGGAGCTTCACCGCACATCTACCATCGCTCATCAAACAATTTTTCATTTCCTTTCTATCAAATCCCAGAGATTGCCATACAGGTCTTTAAATACTGAAACGGTACCAAAGGCTTCTTCGGAAGGTTCTCGGATGAACTCTACGCCTTTGGCGGTGTAGTTATGATAATCTCTGTAGAAGTCGTCAGTGTATAAAAACAGGAATACTCTGCCACCAGCTTGAAAGCCAACTTGGTTACGCTGGAGTTCGTCGGCTGCTTTTGCAAGGAGTAATTGACAAGCAGAACCTGGCGGCGATACACGTACCCATCGTTTTACATCGCTGAGATGTGTGTCTTCGATTAGTTCAAAGCCCAGAGTTTGGGTATAATATTGAATCGCCTCATCGTAATCTCTTACCAAAAGAGCGATTTGTCCAAGTTGTTGCATTTTCAAAATAGGCTAAAACCTATCTGAATTGAAAATCAATTGAAGTATTTAAGATGTTTTTTCGGCAGAGGATTCAATGTCCTCGACTATGAAAATGGCATTGTTATTCAAATCGTAGAGCCCAAATTCATGCGTTCCCCAAGGAGTGTTTTTGCGAAGCTTATCACATTTCAATATCCCCTTGATCACCAAAGCTTCAAAATAGGGCTCTATGTTTTTGACAAAAATTTTCACCACCGAACCGCCTAAAAGTGGATCATCAGCTGTGTCGGCATGCCATTGTAAATGCAGTTCGATTTCTTCCAAGCGCATGCCAGCATACATGTGATCACCGAAGGTTTTGACAAAACCAAAGTTATGAGCATACCAATCGAGATCTCGGGCGATATGCTGTGATGGCAAAACTGGCACTGTGGAGATAAATTCAGTTTTCATTATAGCTGTTAAAACGGCTCTGATTCTAGTTTCAGAGCCGGATTGATTTATCTTTCTGCTTCGAGGGTTCTTCTTACATCCTCCAGGTCTCTACGGATCTCAAAAATACTTTCCCATTCACGACCTTCTGCACCATGTTCTATTCCTACATATTCATGGAATCCATGGGCAAGAACGATCTTCATCATTCTGGTATAGTCTAGCGGATGTTCTATACCAGCATCATCCCATACAGTTGGTTTCAGACTAACGCCTTTGGCCTTTGGCATCAGCTCATCCACTCCCCGGTAGGAATCGTAGGATATATTTTTGCCTTCCACCTGAGCTATTCTGAAATTGCCGAAGTCAGGCAAAGTGCCTGCACGAGGATGCTCAGTTTCTTTGATCAATTTGGCTAGCCATTTTCCGTTGCTGGAGAATCCTCCATGGTTTTCGATCAGTACATTGATGTCGAAATCCTCAGCGAATTCACAGAGTTGGCGCAATCCAGAACTAGTGATATCTATGGCGGTTTGTTCATCTTTTTTTGAAGTGCTCCAAGGAACAGCCGAATAGGCATTCACACGGATTGAGTGACAACCGAGAAACTTTGCTGCTTCCACCCATTTTTTGTGATTTTCTACTGTTTGTTTTCTTCCTTCGGGAGTAGCTGCGCCGAGCATTCCCTCACCATCACACATGATTAGCACAGACCTTACGCCTTCGCCATCAGCTCGGGTTTTCATTTCCTTCAGGTAAGCCATGTCAGTAGCTTTGTCCTTGAAAAACTGATTGACATATTCTACGGCATCTATATTATTCTTTTTGGCGAGTATAGGAAAGTCTAGGTGATCCATTTTGCCAGAGAAAAGCTGCTTGTTTAGCGACCATTCGGCGAGAGAAATTTTAAAAAGTGGGTCAGCTTTTTTATAGGAAAAAGCCATTTGTGGTACCCCAAGGCCTATTGCAGCTGTAGCTAATCCAGCCGATTTGAGAAAATCCCTTCTTTTGTTCATGGTTAATTAGTGTTTAAGAGTTAAGTGGTTTTTGTCTAATTTATAAATAAATGAGTACTGTTTGGATCGTCCATAGATAATTGTTGGACTCAGCTTATATCTCCCAGCCCTTTCTATAGGCTCTTGTTAAGAATTTATTTGCCTCGGGATCATTGGTGATTTGAAGGTTTTTCTCATCAAAATCCACTTTTTTTCCTACTCGCAAGGCTACTGCTCCTAAGTTGATTGTGTCTGTGATGCTCTGCGCTCGGATGAAACTTCCTGCCGTTTGCTTGCCAGCCTGTATAGCTTCTATCCAAGCTGAGGTATTCCTTTCAACCGTATCAGAATCAATTTTCTCTGAATTTGGGCGGCTTGCCATTTTACTTTCGGGAAGTAATACAGGATCTTCTCCTCTGAATCCACCCAAGATTTTTCCTTTCGTGCCTACCAACATCAATCCCTCATTTGGCGTGTCTTTTCCATCTATTTCCAGCTCCTCTGGAGCAAAAGGCTTCATGCCTCCATCGTACCATAATAGGTCAAAAGCTGGAAGACTTGTTTGTTCTGGGAATTTCCATTTGATCATGCAGCTAGCAGGAAAAGCCACGTCATTTTCCACCCATTGATACACGCTGTTGACTTCCTCGCGAGTGGTGGTGCCAAATGCCTTAGCGCTGATCGGGGAACGGTCAATACCAAGCGTTTCAAATAGAGGAAAGAGACTATAATGCCCCATGTCAGCTACCGAGCCTCCGCCGAAATCGTACCAGCCCCGGAAGACATTATGTGTGTAGTTTTTGTGGTAATCCATTTCAGGAACTGGTCCAAGCCATAGATCCCAATTGAATCCATCTGGGATGCTTTCATTTCCTGTGGGACGCTTGGTCCATTGCTTCCAAACTGGTCGATAGGACCAATTGTGAATTTCTTTTAACTCACCGATCAGACCTTCATCCATCCAAGCTTTGATCTGCCGATATTCTGGGCGATCCGACCAGGCAAGTAAATGTGTGATAACGCCACTTGACTTAGCTTTTTCTATCACAGTTCTTCCTTCCAGAAGCCTGTTGGAAATAGGCTTGTGCGTAACCACATGTATTCCTATGTTCATGGCGGCAAGGGCAATAGAAGCATGGGTATGATCCGGAGTCATGATTTTGACGGCATCGATTCCATTTTCTTTTGCAAAAAACTCTCTAAAATCCTCATAGGAAGCACAGCCTTTATAAGTGCCTGTAGGACTGTTTTTAGTATAAAACTTCTCCACATAAGCCTGACCCACGTCTCTGCCTCCTGCTATACCTTTTACACCGCTCCACCAACTATCATCTCCCAGGGTTTTTCGGATTCCATCTCGGATTCCATAGGGAGACCAGTCAATGTAATTTTCGGTGTATTTATTTACATCGCATACTGCTACAAGTCTAACCTTTGGGTTTTGTAAGAGCTCACCCATTTCTCTTAAGCCCTGTGTTCCACATCCAATGTTTGCCACAGTGATTTGGTCGGATGGCGGAATTTTGCCGAGACCAGCGATTACATTAGAAGGAACAATAGATATGGAAGCAGCGACAGTGGCGGCGGAACCAATAAATTCTCTTCGGTTCAAATTCTTAATCGGAGCCATAAGTTGGATTCAAAGTGTTGGGCTTTTAAGTTACCAAAGCTTTGTCTGATTCCAAATTTTTCAGGGTCAATAGCCAAAATGGAGGAATCTTGTATGGTTTTCTTTAAGATGATACGTAGAAGGTTTTAATTTTTAGGTTAAATAGAATACCTTGAATTATTCTAAACCATCTGCACATGAAGTATTTATTGTCCGTTTGTCTTCTTTCCATTTTGTTTTTTTCCTGTCAGGAGAAATCCAAATCTCCTAAGGAGATTGAATATCCTGAGCGACCTAATATTGTTTGGATTGTGAATGAGGACATGTCACCTGAGCATTTAGGAGCATTTGGTGGCACTGGAGGTCAAACTCCAGTATTGGATTCTCTGGCCAAAGCAGGCGTGATTTTTACCAATGCTTTTTCCACAGCGGGTGTTTGCTCGCCAAGTAGAGCCGCATTGATCACAGGAGCCTATCAAGCCTCGATCGGCGCTATGCACATGCGGACTTTAGGGATGTCTAAGGGGAATGAATCCGCCTATCCTTCTGGGCACAAATCATATTCTGCGATGATCCCTGAAGGGATGCATGGTTTTCCAGAATACCTGCGAATGGCGGGTTATTATACAAGTAATAATGTAAAGGAGGATTATCAGTTTGATCCGCCAGAGACTATGTGGGATGAGAGTAGTAATAAAGCCCACTGGAGAAATCGAAAGGATCCTAACCAACCATTTTTCTCCATTTTCAATTATACCATCACGCACGAATCACAGGTTTGGGCAAGGGAGAACGAAGATCTACTGGTGGATCCAGCAGAGGTAACGGTGCCACCGGTGTATCCTGATGACTCGATTTCACGAAGAACCATAGCGAGATTTATCACCAATGTAATGCGTTTTGATGCGCTAGTAGGCAAACTTTTGCAGCAGTTGAAGGATGATGGGCTGTATGAGAACACGATTATTTTCTATTATTCTGATCATGGGGACGGAATGCCATATTACAAGCGCGAGCTATACGACAGAGGCTTACGAGTTCCACTTTTCGTCAAGGCTCCCTTCATTAAGCCGGGAACTGTGGATGATCAGTTGGTGAGCTTTGTTGATTTCGGACCGACTGTACTTTCTCTAGCAGGAGTGAAAATCCCAAATAATATGCAGGGACAGGCTTTTATGGGAAATCAGAAATCTGCACCTAGAGAGTATATCTACGCAGCACGAGATAGAGTGGATTCGGAATTAGATCGAGTGCGAGCTGTCTCTGATGGTAGATTCAAATACATCAAGAATTACATGCCAGATAAGCCTAACTACCAGAATGTTCGCTACAGATTGCAGAATCCTCTGATGGTTCATTTGTTGCAGTTGCATGAAGAAGGAAAGTTGAATGCAAATCAAGATCGCTGGTTTGATGAGAGTAAGCCAGAAGAAGAATTGTATGATACTCAGTCAGATCCTTATGAGTTTAATAACCTTGCAGGAGATCCTGACTATGCCGACAAGCTTTCTGAGCTTCGCAAAGCACACTTGCAATGGGTTGATGAATACGGTGATCTGGGTGAGTTGGCGGAAATGGAAATGGTCTCAGACTGGTGGAATGGTGAAGATCATGCGCCGATGACTGAGTCCGTGGAAGTTCGTTATGAAGATGGCATGGTCTCGCTTACTTCCGCTACCAAAGGAGCCTCAGTAGGATTTAGAAAAAGTGCTTCAGATGTTTGGTCAGTATATCAGTTTCCCTTTGAAATGACTGCTGGCGATTCACTTTATGTGCTGGCACATCGAATAGGTTTTGAGCCAAGTGAGAATGCGTTGGTGTTGAAGTAGTCGTCATCATGGTATGTGAAGGTTTCAAACCTTTTGAGGGTACTTCGAGTTTGCGATTGAGAGCAGCTACCCTACCATAGGATTTTCAAATTGCTTCTTATAAACCTATCATCAAATTTCACCTTGCTAAAATCCCACCATCAATAGTGTAAGCAGCACCAGTGATCCAAGATGCTTCATCGGAAACCAGAAATAATGCCAGCGAGGCAATATCTTCTGGTTTTCCAAGACGTTTCATCAAGGTAGTATTAGCGGTTTGCTCCACTATTGTATCAGGATCGTCAAATGCTTTGGCAGAATCCCAAATCATGGGAGTGTCAACTGGGCCAGGACAGATCGTGTTAACACGTATTGTTGGTCCGTAGTCCAAGGCCATCTCTTTCACTAAAGCAACTAAGGCTGCCTTGCTTGCGCAATAGGCTGCATGATTGGGAAAACTTTTAAATGCTGCAATAGAACTATTCGCAAGGATAACTCCCCCGCCATTCTTCTGCATCTCGGGAATAGCAAATCGACTCAGGTAAAATACCGAACTCAGATTGGTGCTAATGGTTTCATTCCAATCTTCAAAAGATATATCTGTCACCGATCCCAAGCCTAACTTTCCCGCATTTGTAACTACTATATCCAGTTTTCCGAAATTATGAACAGCTTCGTCAACGAGCTTTTTATTCTCAGCTATTTGAGAAATGTCGCCTGCAATAAACAGCGCTTTTCCACCTTTTAACACAAGGTTTTTCTCCAGTTCTTTTCCCCTCACCTCATCACGACCGCTCAAAATCACGTAAGCCCCTTCTTTGACAAATCGTTCTGCCATGGCTTTTCCCATACCGCTGGTAGCTCCGGTTATGATAGCAGTTTTTCCTTTTAATCTCATTTATAAGTTTTTAGATAATGGAGATAAAAAACTAGTTTGACCCTAATGAAAAGTTGAATAATTATTCTAATCAAAGGCATGGAATCCCTTCTTTCGCATATTTTCCGAAAGGCGGCTTAATCCGATAATCCTCCAATCTTTGTTGGAAATCATAATTTTCCATCTGGTAGTTTGGTGTATAGCGGAGTTCGTCCCAATATAATGATCCTGGCTCGCTGGCTCTCAAATCTCCGGTTTCTTCCATCCAAGTTTGTAGCTTTTTACTCATGTTTTCCTTGATCCCAGCAAGGGATTTGTCCTCTGCCAAATTATTCAATTGATAAGGATCTTTGACCACATCATAGAGTTCCTCTGCAGGTCTTAAGTCAAAAGTTAATTTGAAGTAATCAGGTAAGCCTGCCTTGGCTCTTCCTTCCATAGCCATGATAATATACTTGGTGATAGAATTGTCCACATCTCCATATTGTCCCACCGATTGATGCACGGTAGGATCTCCGGCAGGCAGGCGCTCAGGCATCATATTTCGAATGTATAAGTATTGATGATCCCTGACTGCCCGCATGGGATAGGATAGATCACCTTTTCTAACATTGGCATGTCGCTCTCGTTCTAGATAGACTTGTGCTCGATCTTGTTTTTCTCCTGCCAGCAGTGGCCAAAGTGATTGCCCAGTCATAGTCTCAGCAGTAAGTCCTGCCGCTTCGATAAAACTTGGGGCAAAATCCACGAAGTTCACAAAGTCATCGATGACAGTTCCAGGCTTGATTTTCTCTGGCCATCTGATCACCAGGGGCATTCGTGTGCCATAATCATACAAATTGGCTTTGGCTCGCGGAAAAGGCATGCCATTGTCACTAGTCATCACGATAATGGTATTGTCAAGCTCACCGGCTTCTTCTAGCATTTTGATCAATTGACCACATTCCCGATCAAATCGCTCTACCTCAAAGTAATAATCCAAGATGTCATTTCTGACACAATCCAGATCTGGGAAGAAGCCAGGAACTATCACATCATCCAAGGCCATGCCTGTTTGGATTCCTGTATTAGTGACATATTCTCGATGTGGGTCCGTGCTACCAAACCAAAAGGTGAAGGGCTGATCATCGGGTTTTTGGGAGAAAAATGTTTTAAAATCCTCATAGGTTTTCCCTGCAGGATTGTGCGATAAGCCAGACACTTTGAAATCTCCCGGCGCCCAGCCTTTTCTGGTTGATCCTGCGAAATAGCCATCTTCTTCCAAGAGACTCACATAAGTAGGGTATTGAGCTGGGAATTCTGACCATAGATTACCTCCAGCTTCATTTTGGTGGGGATACCTGCCCAAGAGAACAGCTGCCCTGGAAGGAGAGCAAGAAGGAGAGGCTGTGTAAGCATTGGTGAATAATGCTCCTTCGGCAGCCAAACGATCGAAGGTTGGAGTTCGGATCACCGGATCTCCATATACTCCAGCGTGTGGATAAGACCAGTCATCAGCTATCAAAAACAGAATGTTAGGTTGTCTTACTTTGATGACCTCAGTCTCTTGATGGCTTGAAAAAAGTGTGAGTAATAAGACGAAGATAGAAAAGGCGGGCATGGCTATAGGGTTTAGCCAAATAAGATAAGCCTCTTCCTGAAGCGATGCAAATTATAGTAGGATTGGTATTAGCGCTGCTGCTAGGAATTTGTAATTCCGAGTATGTATGGTAGGATTTGCAATCCTTATCCCATTTCGGGTGGCAAACCCTGCGTTGTATTCCTTCGAGATTTCATCCTGATAACTCAGAACTCAAAGGGCGTTGCGAATCTCAGCTAGCGCTGAGCTGAATTATGTGCTAGGCTTTGATTTACGTTACCATTCGTGTGACATGAACGGAGGGCAGAGCTGTGGTATATCCCGAAGATGATTTACACATAAAAATAGCCGCTTGTATCTAGCAAACGGCTTGGTGTTAGGTTTTCAACTTTTCTTGCTTTTTATTTTCGGATATACTTTCTCATGAGAATTTTGTTGTTAGTTAAAATCCCTTGAATTTTTCCTCGGTTAGCATCAAATTTTTCTTTCTCTAGCTTATAATCTTCAAAAATGTAGTGATGTCCATCCAACTCTAAACTTCCTCCCTTCTCTACTGTGATATTTGTCAAATAGTCTTCGAAGCTAGGGAAGAATTCTTCAGTCATTAATGTGTAATCATACTCCCCTTTATCATCGTTCGTTGGAAATGAACTCATGGCAATTAAGTCCAAAGAACAGAGGAAGGAACTGTAGTTTGATACAAATTTATTTTCCTTAAAGTAAGGGATTAATCCTGCTTCCAATTCAGTCGAAGTGGGTACTATCATCAAGAAAAAATCATCAGAATTGATCTGCCAAAAATCAATAAGAGAAAAATTTGAGTTGTTCTTAAGGTTGAATTTTGTTGAATCAATTTTACCAGTCTCCACATTAAAGTTAACGATGTTAGTGTTGAGCATGTCATTGATATAAATGGAGTTACCTATTCTTTGAAAGTATTTTATTGGGATTGCCAATTTTTCCACCAATTCTCCACCCATTGAATGTAAGACTTTACCGTTTTCGTCGATTTCTATTATTGGTTTTTTGTTCAGTTTATAACCATTGTCAGGAGATATTAGCAGAAAGCCATTTACTGTCTTTTGAAAACCTCTCACATGTAATTTTAAGTCATTCCATTCCTTTTGAAACTGTCCATCTTTAAATGAAATCACCTTTCTTCCATAGTCATAGATGTATAAAATATTATTCTCATCAACATCAAAATTATTGATAGTTTTATACTCTTCGGGTCCTTCACCTATTTCAGAAATAGAATATAAATAGCTTTCATTTTTTAGATCAAAAACTAGTATTTGATTTGTGCCATTATCATGGATATACAACTTGTTATTTTTAATTTTTGAACTAAAGATCCTTACTAAAGGAACAGAATCAGGGAAACTCAAGCCTATGTAATCTGTAGCCTGATAGTAGGTAGCTAAATCAAAATAATCAGACTTTTTACTTGAATCTATAAGCATAGGGTCTGACTCTTTGCAAGAAAAAAATGCAATGATAAGACTGAGAGGTATAATAAATTTTCTCATAGGTAAGGTTAAGTTTGATGCCCGAGGATTTAATTAACTGGCTACTTTGAGAGGTGCATAAGCTCCTCTAACTACTGTTTTTTCGCACTTCGGGTTTTCTGCCTCCCGATTACAGGCACTCATCTCTGTACCATCCACACAACAGGTTATTTTTGAAAAAGAAAAACTAAAAAATGGTGGATGCCCAATCTTAATTGATGTACTATCAATATGCCACAGTTCTGTTGCTGTGGAGTTTCTTGCCCAGCCTCCTAAACCATGTGAGTCAGAAGCTGCTAGGAATGCTCCGAATATGATAACAAATACAATTAATTTTTTCATTTGAATAAGTGTAATTCAAATCAACTAGCGCTGAACTGAATTATAAATTGGACTTTGATTTACGTTACCATTCGTATGACATGAACGGCGGGCAGAGCTGTGACAAATCCTAAAGAAGCTGAATAGGCCTTCGTCATAAGATGGTTTTGCAATGCCTTTTCAGCTAGTTATTGTTTTTCAGGAAGGTAGATGTCAAAGGTGGCGCCTTCATTAGGTTTGCCATGAGCGGTGATATAACCATTGTGATTATCGACGATTTTCTTCACAATTGCCAGCCCAATTCCAGTGCCTTGAAATTTCTCCCTTCCATGGAGTCGCTGAAACAATTCAAAAATCCGTTCTGCGTACTTTTCTTCAAAGCCAATACCATTGTCGGAAATCCTGAGATGGCAATACTTAGTATTTGGGGATAGGCGATCCAACTCCAATTCACTTCCAAATGCTTTTTCACTGGAAATGCTGATATGTGGTTCTCTGTCCTTAGCTGAAAATTTCAAAGAATTGCTAACCAAATTCTGTAGTAGCTGCCGAAATTGAAATGGAATGATATTTAGGGTGCAAAGTTCTTCGGATTCCAGTATTGCCTGATGATGCGCTAATTCTTCCTTGAGGTCCATTTTCACTTCGACAATTAACTTATTCAAATCGGTAGGCTCATATTTTCGATCCGATATGCTCGTTCTGGAATAAGCAAGTAAGTCAGAGATTAGAGCTTGCATTCGCTTGGCTGCGTTTTGCATTCTTTTGAAATGCTCCTTACCGTCATCCGTAAGGTTATCGTATTCATTCTCTAGAAGAAGTGTGGAAAAAGTCTGGATTTTGCGCAGCGGCTCTTGCAAGTCATGGCTGGATATGTAGGCGAAGGACTGAAGCTCCTTATTCATACTGGCTAAATCCTTTACATTTTGAGCTAGCTCATTTGTACGCTCTATGACTAATCGCTCTAGCTCATTAGTGAATTCTTTTTGATCGTGAATATCTGTACTCGAACCTACCCACATCTGAATCTGCCCATCTTCATTGAATTGAGGTTTGGCGCGGCTCAATTGCCATCTGTAGGTTCCATCATACTTGCGAAATCTATGTTCAAATAAGAAGTCTTTACCTGTGGAAACAGACTCTGTCCAAGCCTTAATGTTTCCTGCCTTATCATCTGGATGAACGATGGAAATCCATCCCTCTTGCTCAATGCGCTCAGAACTGAATCCTGAGAAATCATAGACAGATTGGTTAAAGTAGTTTAGGTTTCCTTCTGGATCAGCAGTCCAGATATGTTGTGGAAGTGAATCGGCCAAGAGTCTGAATTTCTGTTCGCTTTCTTCTAATTTTTGAATGTTTACTTTTTCAGTGGTAATGTCACGAACGGTTCCTAAGACTTTATGAGGATTTCCTTCCTCGTCAAGGTGGACTTTTCCTTTTACTTCTATCCAACGGGTATGTTGCTCTGGTGTATTTATCCTGCAGGTATAGGCTAAATTTCCATCTTTGAAAGACTTCTCAAAGGCAGCATTTCTAATAGCTTGGTCCTTGGTGTAAATGCTGTTTACAAAGCTTTCATGATCGATGTCATCAGCTTCATTCAATCCAAAAATTTCATGAAGTTTTTTCGAACCATCCAGCTTCTTGGTTTTGATATTGAAATCATAGGTACCTAGTTCTGAGGCATCTATGACCATGGTTAGTTTTTCCTCATTTGCCTCGATTTTCTTGTGGGCAATGACTTGATCAGTGACATCATGGCCTATGCTGATTATTCCGTCTATTTTGCCATTGGCATCGTAGAGCGCTTCATAGCTGAAATTGATATAAACGGTTTTTAGCTTGCCGTCACGAAGAAGCTGAACAGGTAATTCTGATGCGGCAAAGCGATTTCCTGTTGTGTAAACGTCGTCAAGTAGGTCTTTAATGCCTTGCCCAACAAGTTCAGGCATAGCTTCCAGAATTGGTTTATGCATCACCTCTTCTGCCTTTCTACCCCAAAGTTCAAGGGCATTGGAATTAGCAATTTCAGTCACATAATCTGGTCCTTTGAAAGTGGCTATTGAAGCTGGGGCTTGCTGGATGATGAGTCTAAGGTTACGTTCACTACTTTCAAGTTTTCTTTTTAAAAGTACCTCTTGCGTAGTTTCTGCACAGGTAACTAATACGCCTGCGATTGTTCCGTCATCATTTCTGGCGGGACTATAACTGAAAGTCCAATACACATCTTCGATTTTCCCATTTCGATGGATCGGGACGAGTAAGTTTTCAAACCAGAGTGACTCTCCATTGTCCAAAACCTTATCCATCAATGGTTTGATGATGTGCCAAATTTCTGGCCAAGCTTCTTTCCCGGCCATGCCCAATATGGAGGGGTGTTTTCCCTCTGAACCTAAGCTTGGTCTATAGGCATCATTATAAAAACAAGTCAGTTCTTTTCCCCACCAGAGAAACTTTGGGAATTTGGAGGCAAGGAGGATGTTCAGAGTAGTTCGAAGACTTTGTGGCCAATGGTCGGGATGTCCTAAGGGGGTTGAGCTCCAGTCTTTTTCCCGAATTAATTGGCCCATTTCACCGCCGCCTATAGGGAGGCCTGAAGTAGTTGAACGTTGAACTGTCATAATGATGCTTACAGGGATTGGATTACAAAATTGTCTATAGAAGGTTTTGTTGATTTATTGGTCAAGCTGCTCAGCCCTTTAAAAATCACATCCTTTAATTTAGAATATTCTCCAGGCTTTCTTATGTAATGGAAAGCGCCTTGCTCATAGAGAGATTTTACCACTGGCTCATCCATGGAGGTGGAGTAAATGATGATAGGCAAATTTCTGAACTTGTCATGCGCCATTATTTCAGCTAGGCATTCGAAGCCTGACTTCATGGGCATATTGAGATCTAAAAATATTACATCTGGAAGGTCTGACTCTGAGGTCATAAGCAGATCCATCAATTCTACGCCATTGGTGACGGTGGTGAGCTTGGTTTCGAAGGGAAGCTTAGAAAGGGAGTCTTTAAAAAAGAACCGATCATCTACATCATCGTCAGCCAGCAAAAGTTTAATCGGTCTTTCGTTCATTAGTAATTGGAATTTCTAGTTAGGTTTTAGATAACCCAAAGTCAAATATAATATATATGATTATCTGCAATCATGCCAAGCTTCCTGTTTATTTCACTTGCATTTCGGACCTATTCAGATCCTGAAGATATAAAAATAGCCGTTTGCTAGAGACAAACGGCTATTTTTTGAAGATCCTCTCTCTTAATTGACAGAGATGTTTGAGAACCAGATGAACTTCTGACCATCCTTGTTAGCATGGGTCGTTGCCATTTTGATAGGGCCAAATTGCTCTACATCTTCCCAGGTGAAAGGTCTGCCGTCGGGACCGTTTCCTCTACGGAAAACCCATTCTAGTATCATATGATTTTCATCCAAATACAGATCATAAGCATCACCAGGAGTATAGCCGTCAGATCCATTATAGATGATAGTTAGCTTGGTTGAATTGGTGCCAGCGATGGGAGAAGGTACATTTTCCTCAGTCTCGTATTCATAGCCAGAATCCCATGCTAATTGGAAGGGATACATCATCCAGTATTTATCGTTGATAAATCCTTTGTCCATGGCAGGGAGGGAGTCCGCAGGCATGTCCAAGCTGTAAGTAAAACTCGTGTCTGAACTGGCATAGTAAACGGTACGATCCTTAATATTCCATTTCCAGTCCCGAGTCATGACATTGACAGAGTCACGCTGCACATTCCAAGTGTAGGCGATAGAATTGACCTCGTCAAACTTATCAAATCCATAAGCCATAGCTACTTTCATAGGTAAGGTGTCTGGAGTAGTTTCTTTAGGTTGGCAGGCCTGTAATACACAGACCACAAGGAGTATGAGTGTTAAATTCTTCATGGCTTTGGTTTTTCATAAAGTTAACAGACTTAGACTTCAGATTGTTTTTTAAGCCACTTTTTATATTTCTGGTATTCAAATACTTGATATAGCCTTCGGATAAACCTGAAAAAGCGATTCAAAACCAGCATGCTTACAAAAAGGGGAGAGGGGAAGATTTTCTTTTTTCCTTTAGCTGCTCCTCTCAATATGGCTGTGGCAACCCAACTTGGTGATTGGACAGGATATGCTTTTGGGATGTCTTTACCGGCAGTTTCAAAAAACTGGGTTTTGGTAGCGATGGGAAATACCAAGCTTAGCCAGTTTCCGGTTTTTTCTAGCCAAACAGTTCTTGCCCACTGGAGCAAGGCAGATTTGGTAGCTGCATATAAACTGTAGCCTGGGATCGTCCAGAATGACATCGCAGAAGCGGTGATGATCAAACGGAAATTAGCTCCGGGAAAAAGGCTGCGAATAGCCATGCCAATCTGTATAGGGCTATAGACATTCAGTTGGAAGAGCTGATCCATGGCCTTCCAGTTTTGGTCTTCCGCAGGAGCAAATTCTGCTTTTCCTGCATTTGCAAAGCAAAAATCTACACGATTCCAATTGTCAGAAACCCAGTTTAAAATATCTTCATTTCCTGATTTTAAGCTTAAGTCAGCTTGAAGAATATAGAGTTTTGGGAATTGGCTTTTCAATATCTCCAGCCTCTCCTGATCGAAATCCACAGCAAGGATCTGAGGATTGGAAGGCAATAGTTGTTTTACTAACTCAAGGCCGATTCCAGAAGCTGCACCGGTGACGATAATATGTGCTTCTGTAAATGGCTTATAAAGCATAGTCAGCTTCGGGGAAAATGATTTTGAAGGGATCTATTTTGACTGCAAAGAGAGGCTTTTGACCACTTAAATCAGGGAAATAAGTAGGATCGATTTGTATGTTTTTTATGCTAGCACGTTTACCCCAGCCATGGCCCGATGGTCTGGTGAAAAAATCCACTCCATCCCACAATTGATGTAAGTCGATTGGCAAAAGGCTGGTGGAAATAGGAAAGGGGATTTTACCTGTTTTTAGCTCACAGGAGAAGGCAATTTTGTCCCCGTCTTTTACTTCAATTATTTCCTTACCATCCTTTTTCTCCCAGCTGATCGGCAGGGTCTCTTTGGGGATTCCCCAGTTAGCATGACCATTTTGTGTGCTTGATTCCGAGCTCACATAGATTTTGGTGATAGCCTGCTTGCCGTAGGGTCCAAATTTCCCAGGGATAAAAAGCAGTTCCTTGTAAGGCCCGACGGGTGATGTCTGATAGTTTACCAGCATCAGGTAGCCTAAACCTCCATTGAACTTTCCCTTGAGATGATCAGGTAAATTGCCATGAGTTTCCACCCAGTCTTTGGAGAATTTATAAATCAAAATTATCCCCTCTCCTTGCAATTTCCATGGAGCGGGAGCCTGTTTGTAGAGCTTCAGGCTATTGAGAACAATTTGATGATTTTCAGGCATAAGGAGAAGGGCTGACGCTGGTCCAGCCTCCATCGATGATTAAGGTTTGTCCGGTAATATGTCTTGCTTCCTCGGAGACCAAAAATGCAGCGGCATTTGCGATGTCTTGCACAGAAGCAGCACGGCCTAAAGGCGTGATTTTCGACCAGGTGTTTTCGTATTCGGGATCAAGTATTGTTCTGTTAGTCGCGGTCGCTCCCGGAGCAATGGTGTTGACGCGAATGTTGTAAGGGGCAAGTTCTAGCACCAAGTTCTTCGCAAGCATCTCCAGTGCGGCCTTGCTCATGGCATAAGCAGCGAGATTTTCGTGACTCTGATGAGCAGTAACCGAGGAGGTGAATAGCAAAGCGCCGCCGTTTAGTTGATCCTTCATTACTCTAGCAGCTGCTTGAGCAAGGAAAAAAGTGCCTGCTTGATTGACACGTGATACTTCCATGAAATCCGCCCTGGAATATTCTAAGAAAGCTCCAAAAAGTGTGATGCCCGAGTTAGCAATGACGATGTCAACTGTTCCAAAATTAGAAAGTGCAGTTTTTATCATCGACTCGATGACCTTTTCCGAACTAGCATCTCCAGCAATAGCAATAGTTGATACTCCGTGAATACGAGAGATTCGCTCACAAGCTTCTGTGACCAAGCCTTCCTCCAGGTCATTTAAGATTAGATTAATACTTTGGGCTGCAAGTTTCTCAGCGATAGCCAGTCCAATTCCCTGTCCAGCACCGGTGATTATGGCGGTTTTTTGGGGTTTCAAATAGATAATTATTTTGTTTTCATTAATGTATAAATAATTGGAATAAATGGAACACGAAATTCAAGTTGAATTGGTATTTGTAGGTAAAAAATGTTTGGTACGCATTTTTTCACAAGCCAACCCTACAGGTTGGGGATTCGGTTGGACATGTTTGTTACAGACGAGTTGCCCCGCTGGGGCTATGGTAGCTCGGAGTTTTATTTGGAATTAGCGTGGGGAAAAGCATTGGAATGTGTGGATGATCTATCGAAAACGTCCTGTCAGGACGTCTGGTTTGTAGCCTAAATATCCGTGGGAAGTCGGCATCTTGTAGGGATGCATGGTGGTGTCGTGTGATTTTCACGAGCCAACCCTAAGGGTTGGGAAATCGATTGGGCATGTTTGCTACAAATGAGTTGCCCCGCTGGGGCAATGGTAGCAATGAACTGCTGTAGCGGAAGAATTAGAGAATATATCTATTAAGAATTGTAATTGGGAATTCTAATCGTCCCCTCGGGACGTCTGGTTTGTAGCATAAATATCTGTGGGAAGTCGGCATCCTGTAGGGATGCATGGTATTGTCGTCTACAGGTTGGGAAATCGAAATAGTAGAATGGAGTTTTATTTGGAATAAGCGTGGGGAAAAGCATTGGAATGTGTGGATGATCCATCGAAAACGTCCTGTCAGGACGTCTGGTTTGTAGCCTAAATATCCGTGAGAAGTCGGCATCCTGTAGGGATGCTTGGTGGTGTCGTGTGATTTTCACGAGCCAACCCTACAGGTTGGGAAATCGATTGGACATGTTTGCTACAAACGAGTTGCCCCACTGGGGCAATGGTAGCAATGAACTGCTGTAGCGGAATAATTAGAGAATATATCTATTAAGAATTGTAATTGGGAATTCTAATCGTCCCCTCGGGACGTCTGGTTTGTAGCATAATTATCTGTGGGAAGTCGGCATCCTGTAGGGATGCATGGTATTGTCGTATAATTATTCACGAGCCAATCCTATTCGTTGGGAATTTGATCGATATCTGATTGCTACAAACGAGTTAACCGCTGGGGCAATAGTAGAATTGAGTTTTATTTGGAATAGGCGTGGGGAAAAGCATTGGAATGTATGGATGATCCATCGAAAACGTCCTGTCAGGACGTCTGGTTTGTAGCCTAAATATCTGTGGGAAGTCGGCATCCTGTAAGGATGCATGGTTGTACCGTATAGTTATTCACGAACCAACCCTAAGGGTTGGGAAATTGATTGGACTCGTTTGCTACAAACGAGTTGCCCCGCTGGGGCAAGGGTAGCAATGAACTGTGTTAGCGGAAGAATTAGAGAATATATCTATTATGAATTGTAATTGGGAATTCTAATCGTCCCCTCGGGACGTCTGGTTTGTAGTATAAATTTCCGTGAGAAGTCGGCATCCTGTAGGGATGCTTGGTGGTGTCGTGTGATTTTCACGAGCCAATCCTACTGGTTGGGAAATCGATTGGACATGTTTGTTACAGACGAGTTGCCCCACTGGGGCAATGGTAGAATTGAGTTTTATTTGGAATAAGCGTGGGGAAAAGCATTGGAATGTGTGGATGATCCATCGAAAACGTCCTGTCAGGACGTCTGGTTTGTAGCATAAATATCTGTGGGAAGTCGGCATCCTGTAGGGATGCATGGTATTGTCGTATAATTATTCACGAGCCAACCCTTTGGGTTGGGAATCCGGTTCGGTAGCTGATTGCTACAAACGAGTTGCCCCACTGGGGCAATGGTAGAATTGAGTTTTATTTGGAATAAGCGTGGGGAAAAGCATTGGAATGTGTGGATGATCCATCGAAAACGTCCTGTCAGGACGTCTGGTTTGTAGCCTAAATATCTGTGGGAAGTCGGCATCCTGTAGGGATGCATGGTATTGTCGTATAATTATTCACGAGCCAATCCTACAGGTTGGGAAATCGATTGGACATGTTTGCTACAAACGAGTTGCCCCGCTGGGGCAAGCAATGAACTGTGTTAGCGGAAGAAGCAGAGAATATAACTTTAAGAAGTCAAATTGGCGATTCAAGTCGTCCCATCGGGACGTCTGGTTTGTAGTATAAATGTCCGTGTGATATCGGCATCCTGTAGGGATGCATGGTGATAAAATTATACATAAATTGATGTTTTTATGTGAAACGTATCCCAAATAATCATGGCTAATACCTACACTCAACTCTACGTGCATATTGTTTTTGCTGTAAAATTTAGAAATGCATCCATACAGAAAAGTTGGAAGGAAAGACTCCATAAATACCTGACAGGTATTTTTCAGAAGAACAAGCACAAAATGATTCAAATCAACAGCATGCCTGACCACATTCATATTTTTATAGGTCTAAATCCTGATCAGTCTATTTCATCTATAGTCGGGAATGTCAAATCCGAATCAACAAAGTGGATCAAACGAGAAGGGTTTTGTTCATTTCCTTTTGCGTGGCAGGATGGTTATGGTGCGTTTTCTCATTCCAGAAGTCAACTATCCAAGGTCATTTCCTACATCGTTAATCAGGAGGCTCATCATACTAAAAAAAATTTCTTAACGGAATATCGGGAGCTACTTAAAGCCTTTGAAATAGATTACAACGAAGCTTACATTTTTAAGGAAATGTGCGAATGAAAAAGGCCTCCAGAATCAGAAAGCAAAGAAGTTTTGGTTTGAATTCGATCTTCGCAGTGCTAGACTAATGGACAGTGGTTATTGTTTCGCCACCAGCCAACCCTACAGGTTGGGGCTTCGGTTCGGTATGATTCTCTACAGACGAATTACCCCTCTGGGGTAATCGTAGGTAGAATTTTAATGAATATTCTCATTCCAGAAGTCAACTATCCAAGGTCATTTCCTACATCGTTAATCAGGAGGCTCATCATACTAAAAAAGATTTCTTAACGGAATATCGGGAGCTACTTAGAGCCTTTGAAATAGATTACAACGAAGCATATATTTTCAAGGAAATGTGCGAATGAAAAAGGCCTCCAGAATCAGAAAGCAAAGGAGTTTTGGTTTGAATTCGATCTTTGCAGTGATAGTTTCTAGACTAATGGACAGTGGTTATGGTTTTACCACCAGCCAACCCTACAGGTTGGGGCTTCGGTTCGGTATGATTCTCTACAGACGAATTACCCCCCCCCTGGGGTAATCGTAGGTAGAATTATAATGAATAAACAAGAATAAAAAATAGAATGTGACGTCAAAGTCAGAAACCGTCCCATTGGGACGGCTGGTCTGTAGCAAAGAGGATAAGTTTTGAATTAGCATCCTGTAGGTATGCATGGTGGAAGTGTCTTATAATAAACCTTTGAGATCGAATACAATTCAGCATATGTTTTTAAAGATTCTTGTAAAGAAAAAAGCTTCCAGATTTAGAAAACCTGAAAGCTTTTTAATTACTACTCAATTCTTAATGCGAATCTCGTTTTACCTCAGACCCTGAGCTGCCTTGGAGGAAGTCGAAATCAACTCCATCATGTGCCTGATTTACTTTGTCTAGGAATAGATTGACATATCCTCGATCATATGGCAAATTCAGGGGCTTAAATTCAGTTCTGCGCTTTTCGAATTCTTCATCGGAGATCATCAGATTCAATGTTCTGGCAGGGACATTTAACTCGATCATATCTCCTGTCTGAACGAAGGCTAATGGTCCGCCAATTGCTGATTCTGGAGAAACATGAAGTACAACCGTCCCATATCCCGTTCCGCTCATGCGGCCATCAGAAATCCGAACCATGTCTTTGACTCCTTTCTTGAGGAGTTTTTCTGGCAAACCCATATTGCCTACTTCAGGCATACCAGGGTAGCCTTTTGGTCCCACATTCTTCATGACCATCACACAAGTCTCATCGATGTCTAATTCTGGACTGTCGATTCTAGCTTTGTAATCGTCTATGTTTTCAAATACAACCGCACGTCCTGTATGAGTTAGGAGGCTTGGAGTGGCTGCTGATGGTTTGATAACAGCGCCATTTGGACAGAGATTACCCTTCAGGACAGCTATTCCAGATTCAGGTTTGATTGGCATATCAAAGGTGCCAATAAGGTTTCTATCATAGCATTGCGCTTTTTCTATGTTTTCACCGATAGTTTTTCCATTGGCTGTGATAGATTCCCGATGTAAATAGGGTTCTATTTCTTTCATTACGGCAGGAAGTCCGCCTGCATAAAATAAGTCTTCCACCCAGTGCTCACCTGATGGTTGCACATTAGCGATCAGTGGAATCATGGAAGAAAACTTATCGAAATCGGTCAAATCTATTTCAACTCCAATTCGCTTGGCTATTGCAGTGAGGTGCAGGATGAAATTGGTAGATCCACCCAATGCAGCATTTACCATGATGGAGTTTTCAAAAGCCTTTCGAGTCAGGATTTTACTCATTTTCAGATCTTCATTCACCATTTCCACGATGCGCATGCCAGTCATATGAGCAAGTACTTTTCGTCTAGAATCAGCGGCTGGTATGGTTGCGTTGTCTGGTAATGAAAGACCAAGGGATTCAACCATTGCGGCCATAGTAGAGGCTGTTCCCATAGGAGCACAGGAGCCTACTGAGCGTGACATGGCAGATTCCGCTTCTATCATTTCCTCTTGGGTGATTTTGCCAAGTTTGAAATCTTCCGCAAATCTCCAGATATCTGAGGTTCCGATTTTTTTACCTTTGAATCTACCTACTAGCATAGGACCACCAGAAAGAACCATCGCTGGTAAATCCACCGAAGCAGCACCCATGACGAGGGATGGTGTTGTTTTGTCACATCCACACATCAAGACTACTCCGTCCATAGGATTGGCGCGAATGCTTTCCTCTACATCCATGCTGGCAAGGTTGCGGAAAAGCATTGCCGTAGGTTTTACGGAGCATTCTCCAAGCGACATTACGGGGAATTCCAAGGGGAAACCGCCAGCTTCCCAGATTCCGCGCTTCAGCGCTTCAGCAAGATCTCTAAAATGTGCGTTACAGGGAGTGAGTTCTGACCAGGTGTTACAAATTCCAATTACGGGTTTATCTCCTTCAAAAAGATGATGGGGGAATCCCTGGTTTTTCATCCAGGAGCGATAAATAAATCCGTCTTTTCCAGTGCGCCCGTACCAGTCTTGGCTACGGAGTTTTTCCTTTGACATATAGGTTATTTTGGCTAATCGAGTTAGAATTTACCAAAAAAATTGAGAAGGAAAGAAAGTAGCCAGGAATGAATAGCAATTAATCACATAGAAGGTCGAGCAGTTTCTTCAATGCTTCTATGTCTACCGTGAAATCTGACATAATGGAATCTTTGCTATCTCCCTGATTCAAAGTGTAATAGTAGGGTAGGTCTAGTGCATTTGCCAAATTGAAGTAACATTGGCTGATAGAATCACCTTGGTTTCGAAGCTCCACAACTTTACTTTCCTCAGGTAAAAAAATCATATTGGTAAGTGCTGCTCCGTGCAGAGAAACTAAAATCTTGGTCTCGGACATCAATCTGATTTGCTCTTGAAAACTGAGATCTTCCGCATAAATCACCTCAAAGCCATATTCTGCTAGCATAGATTCTACAGATTCTTCATTGTGTATTTTTCGCTTGGGGGCAAATTTTCTACTTACATATACCCTTCGGAATGGCTCTATCGATGGACTTATCTGAAGCTTATTTCTGGTGTTTTGGACAAGGTCCTGATTGAAGTTGGGGAAAGTTGCAGTCCTAGGAGTGAGTACCAAATCCTCTACCAAGAGGTTTTCATTTGATTGATAGTAGATGGGGTTGATATTAAGCAATGCTAAACTCTGGCATACGAAAGGCAGATGCTGATAAGAGTCAGGTAAAATCACCTGATCAGAAATCTCCCTGTTCAAGCCGATCCAAAGTCGCGGCAGGCAATCGGTAATCCAATGGAAGTAATTCGCACTCCATTCGTCTGTGATCCAAATAGCATGAGGGATTCTTTTCCATTTCTTAGTCATACAGTAAACTGCACGTTTTCCAAGTGGCAGAATACCTAAGGAATGTACATGCGTATGACTCGAATAAAAACGCAGGCGTGAAAGTGAAAAAACGGTGTCTTGAAGTACTAAAGTGTTTTTAAGATGGCGTATCGTCTCAATGCTGAAATTCGCCTCATAGGCATCTGAAAAGAGTTTTTCATCTTCCTTTCGAAGATTGGCAGGTGGCTTCCTAGTGACCTTGATTTCTTCCAACTAAATTTAAAAATAAGGGTATAAAAAAAGCAAATCCGGCACAGAGGCCGGACTTGATTAGGATATTCTTTCTATTTCTGCTCCAAGTGCTCTCAGTCTATCGTCGATGTTTTGATAGCCCCGGTCGATCTGCTCGATATTATCGATAATAGATGTACCACTAGCAGAAAGTGCTGCGATAAGCAAAGCTACTCCAGCTCGGATATCAGGAGAGGTCATTCGGATTCCTCGTAGTTCAGTTTTTCTGTCCAAGCCGATTACAGTGGCTCTATGCGGATCACAAAGGATGATCTGAGCGCCCATGTCAATCAACTTATCTACAAAGAATAAGCGGGATTCAAACATCTTCTGGTGTACCAAGACAGTTCCTTTCGCCTGAGTGGCAGTAACCAAAACGATACTTAGCAAATCAGGAGTGAAACCAGGCCAGATCGCATCTGCTACCGTCAGGATAGAACCATCAATGAAAGTCTCGATCTCGTAATGCTTTTGCGCAGGGACGAAAATATCATCACCTCTGAATTCCAACTTGATGCCCATTCTACGGAAAGTCTCCGGAATGATTCCTAGTCTTGGGATTTGACAGTCTTTGATGGTGATTTCAGATTGAGTCATGGCCGCCAGACCGATGAATGACCCAATTTCAATCATATCAGGAAGCATCTTGTGTGTGGTACCTCCGAGTTTTTTTACTCCTTCGATGGTCAGAAGATTGGATCCTACTCCAGAGATTTTTGCACCCATGCGGTTGAGCATGTCGCAAAGCTGCTGAAGGTAAGGTTCGCAAGCTGCGTTGTATACAGTCGTCGTTCCTTCTGCCATGGCTGCTGCCATCACGATGTTAGCTGTGCCTGTTACAGATGCTTCATCTAGAAGCATGTAGCAGCCTTTGAGGTTTTTTCCATCGATGTGGAAAATCTCATTTTTTGAGTCGTAGTTGAATTTGGCTCCTAGTTTCTGAAAACCCGTAAAGTGGGTATCCATTCTTCTACGGCCAATTTTGTCTCCTCCTGGCTTGGAAAGCTTGCCTGTTCCGAATCTTGCCAGCAAGGGACCGAGAAGCATCACAGAACCTCTGAGGGCAGATGCCTTTTTCAAAAATTCTTCCGTTTCCATGAAATCAAGATTGACTTCATCAGCTTGGAAGGAATAAGTTTCTGGGCCTTCTTTGGTGACTTTCACTCCCATATCGCTCAATAGCTCGATGAGCTTATTGACATCTACGATGTTTGGGATTTTTTCAATTGTAATTTTCTCCGGTGTTAGGAGAACTGCGCAAAGAATTTGAAGTGCTTCGTTTTTTGCTCCCTGAGGAATTATCTCGCCTTTGAGTTTAATTCCACCATTGACCCGAAATGAACCCATTAATTTCTTCTTTTTTTGTTGTGGCCGTTATTCGAACGACGTTTATTATTGTGATTTGATCGCTTGTTTTTGGTGTTGCTTCGTTCCTCTTGCAGCGGTAATTTGAAATCACGATGTGTATTGGATTCAAACAAACCATTTTCTTTCACCTTCTCCAGATCGATATGCAATTTACCTTTGGATAACGTCTTGATGTCGTCTAAGATTATGGCATCGTCAAAATTTTCTCTGTTCCAGGTAGAATGAAAGCTTCGCATCAGCTGACCAATGAAAATAACGGCAGCTTCTTGCTCCTCATTATCTTCGATTTCAATGGCATTTGCAATTAGCTTTTCGATATTCCTACCATAATGCTTGAAGCGAATCTCTCCTTTAGGATAACCGATAGGAAGTGGCTTCTTTCCGAGTAATTCCTTTTCGGGCATGGGGAAAGGCGCGTCTACCTCCAGTTTGAAATCCGACATGATGTACAAGTCGTCCCAAAGCCTTTGGTCGTTCTCCTGCTTCATGGTGGGATTCAACTGTTTGATGATTTCAATTGCCGTATAAGCGCTTTGGGTACGCTTATCCCGATCTTCAATCGCCGTGATATGATCAACGAGGCGTTGAATGTTTTTGCCGTATTCTTTCAAAATGAGTTTTTGTTTGTCTGGTTCAAAGTGCTCCATAATGCATCCCTATTTTGCGCTAATTAAGGTAACAAAAAAATTACCAAAAGGCAGGGGAGCAGGTGATTAGTCTATAATTCTGAGCTTCGCAAAGCTAAGTAATAATGTTTTCTCACCAAAATGCTCGAATTTAATCGTGGCTTTTCGGTTAATTCCTTCTGTTTCAATCTTTTGAACTTTGCCAAATCCGAATTTCGGATGCTCTATCAATTGCTCAGCCTGAAGATTGTTGGTATTTGAAGGTTTGAAATCAGGGCTAGGGGTATGCAGCTTCATGGCTGTTGGCATCCTAGTTTCCGGTTTCTTCTTGATGCCAATATAGCCTGAGGATTCGGATGATCCTGGTAATCCTTCTCTACGGAAAGCCCCTGACATTTCCTTGGAAGATACTTTTTTGCTCACCTTGATACAGTCTGGAGATACCTCTTCCAGGAATCTGCTCGGTTCACAGTTTAGCAATCTTCCGTAGCGATATCTAGTAAGTGCATAGGTGAAATATAACTTTTCCATCGCTCGAGTAGTCGCTACATAGAACAATCTCCTTTCTTCCTCCAGATCTTCCCGAGATTGCATCATCATCTGAGAAGGAAACAAATCCTCCTCCATACCAACTACAAAAACCTGCTTAAACTCCAGGCCTTTTGAGGAGTGGATAGTCATCAGCGTAATGGCATCGGTCATGTCTTTGTCCCGATCGTTATCGGTGAGCAGAGCAATTTCTTGTAGGAAAGAGCCTAAACTTTTGTCCTCATTCTCCTCGTTATCTACAAATTCTTTGATTGCATTGAGCAATTCCTGGACGTTTTCATAGCGGTTGAGTCCTTCGATAGTTTTGTCTTCATAGAGCTCCCGCAAAAGACCACTTTGCTTGGCAATGCTACTGGCTGCTTCGAAAGCATCCTTGCGCTCCACCTCGATCTTGAAGGACTTGATCATCGTCGCAAAGTCATCCAGCTGACTGGCTGCTCGGCCTCCGATGAAGCTATGGGCATTCTGCACGACTTTCCATAGTGGGATGTCATGGTCAAAGGCTGCAACTAGTATCTTGTCCACCGAGGTATTTCCTATGCCTCGCTTAGGATAATTGACTATACGTTTGAAAGCCTCTTCATCCACAGGATTCACCGTAAATCGCATATAGGCCATTAGGTCTTTGATTTCCTTCCGTTGGTAGAAAGAAAGTCCACCCACGATCTTATAAGTAAGGTTCAACTTTCGCAAGGCTTCCTCCATCGCTCTGGACTGGGAGTTGGTCCTGTAGAGAATAGCGAAATCGCTGTTGTTAAGTTTTTTGGTGTTTCTTTCTTCGAAAATAGTGGAGGCCACTATTCTGCCTTCCTCACTGTCGGTACTTGCTTTGACTAGTTCGATCAGATCTCCCTCACCATTGGAAGTCCATACGCTTTTCTTGAGTTGCGTTTTATTTTTATCTATGATAGAATTAGCTGCATCTACGATAGTCTTGGTAGAGCGATAGTTTTGCTCCAGTTTCACTACAAATAGATCCGGGTAATCCTTTTCGAAATTCAGGATGTTTTGGATATCTGCTCCACGGAAAGCATAGATACTCTGCGCATCATCACCTACCACACAGATGTTCTGATGTACCGCTGCCAGTTTTTTGGTGATGAGGTATTGGGAAAGATTTGTATCCTGAAACTCATCCACCATCACATAGCGGAAGCGCTGCTGGTATTTGTTCAATACGTCGAGATGATCACGGAATAGGATGTTGGTATTGAAAAGTAAATCATCAAAATCCATGGCCCCAGCTTTGAAAAGTCTGTCTTGGTAGCGCTGATAGATTTCACCTATTTTGGGTTTCATCGCTGCTTCATCATCTGCTTTCACATAGGGATCGTCTTGGTAAACCTTCCAGGTAATCAGTCGGTTTTTGGCGCCAGAAATCCGAGATAGTACGGCATTGGCTTTATAGACCTTGTCGTCCAGACGCATTTCTTTGACAATCGTACGGATCAGTGATTTGGAATCGTCCGAATCATATATCGTGAAATTGGAAGGATATCCGATTTTGGGAGCTTCCACTCTCAGGATCTTAGCAAAGACCGAGTGAAAAGTACCCATCCAGGTGTTCCTTGCTTCCAAACCTGCTAAAGATTCAATACGGTGACGCATTTCTGCCGCCGCCTTATTGGTAAATGTCAGCGATAAAATATTAAAGGCATCTACGCCTTTTTCATAAATCAGATGAGCGATGCGGTAGGTGAGCACACGGGTTTTGCCGGAGCCAGCACCAGCGATAATCATCACTGGGCCATCGGTGTGTTCTACTGCTAGTCGCTGCTCTGGGTTTAAACTATCGAGGTAATCCATTATTTATTAGATTCAAGACACTAGTTTTAAGTAGCTAGTATCAAGATTTTAGATTCAAGAAGTAAGAATTGACATCATGTCTCAAGTATTAATAGACGAGGTTAGGAATGAGTGATTTTTCAATCCATCCGCGCACACAAGTTCTTTCAATTCACAAATTAGATCTTCCACCTTTTGTGGCTCCAGAGATATAAGTCTGGTTGAAGTCTGATGTTATCTTCGAGCATTTCACAAAACTGATCTGTAATGCTATGCTCCTGATGTTCATCAAAAGGAGGTTCTGCTATTTTGATCATCTCATAGCGATAATATCCTCTTTTGATCTTGGTCATTTTGCCATAAACAACATGCAGGTTCATCTTTTTGGAAAGGAAGTCTGCTCCCTCAAAAAAGACTGCGGGTCTATTTAAGAAGTCCCTCTTATATCTTTTTTCTGAACTTGGGGGACGCTGATCCGAACCAAGCAATACTACTCTTGGCGATTTTGCTAAGGTAAGCATGGTCCTTCGAAAAGCCTTTTTTTCTGTAACTATTCCGCCAAAATGTGTCCGAATAGTATTGATCAGCTCGTTGAAAAATGGATTATTCACCTTTAAGTAAACCGTTTCTACCGGAGCTTGGATGGCATGGTTGATGCCAATCACACCCATTTCCCAGTTGAATAGATGTCCTGAAACGAGCAAGACTGAGGAGCCTGAAGAAACAGTTTCATCTAGACAAGCGGTATTGATCATTTCAAATCTTCTCTCAAACTCGTTGGTTGAGATAGTCTGCAGTTTGATTGTCTCTGCAAATGAGTCAGTGAAGTTTCTATAAAACTGATTCCGGATTTTAATGCGCTCCTTTTTTGATTTCTCAGGGAAAGCATTATACAGATTTTCATCAATGACTTGCTGTCGATAGCGCAGTATAAACCTTGCTACCAAATAAAGTAAATCAGAGAATAAATATAGTATAGAAAGTGGAAGATAAGAGAAGAGCCTTATTACAAAGGTCATTTGGTTTTGGGTGTTTCGCGGACGTCAGGTCAATTCCACACAAAGAAAGTAAAATCACCCGGATTCTTGCAGTCCTAAAAACTTATCTGTTATAATGAGTACTGAACGGCCCTAATTTCGCAGAACTGCGTCTATCCACTCTTTTATAATTTCCATCTTTTGTGACTCCAGAGATACAGGTCAGGCTGGGTTCTGATGTTCTCTTCTAGCCTTCGGCAAAACTCATCCGTGATGCTGTGTGGTGCGTGGTCAGCATATGGGGGAGCTGCCAGTGGAGAAAATTCAAACCTGTAGTGTCCGCGCTTGATTTTGGTCATCGTTCCAAAGAAAACCGGGAGCTCCATTTTCTTGGCCAGAACTTCCCCTCCTTCGAAAAATAGCGCCGGTCTGTTCATAAACTCACGTGTGTAGCGACTATCCGAGATAGGAGGTCGTTGATCTGCTGCCAAATGAACAATTCTAGGCGTATTTCTCATCGTAATCATGCTACGTCTAAAGGCAGTTTTCTCTGTCATGATACCTCCAAAATGAGTTCTGATCGCCAGCATCAGTTTGTTAAAGAAAGGATTGTTTAGCTTAAGAAATACCGTTTCTGCTGTCACTTCAGTGTTTAGTGCAACTCCAAGTATTGCCATTTCCCAGTTGAATACGTGACCAGCCATCATCAGAGAGCTTTTTCCATTTTTGACTGGATCATCGACCAAATGCTGATTGATTACCTGGAATCTTTGCTTGAGTTCTTTTTCTGAAATAGTCAGCATCTTGAATGTCTCGGCGAAGAAAGCATCGGTGAAGTTCCTGTAGAATTTGTTTCGAATGCTCTTTCTTTCAGCGGGAGTTTTCTCAGGAAAAGCATAAAGTAGATTTTCGTCGATCACTTTTTTGCGGTACCCAACTACATATCTTGCGATTAAATAGAGGGTGTCTGAAAAAATATAAAGTACCGATAAAGGTAACCTGGAGAGGAGTCTAAGTAAAAACATCTCGGCTAAGACTAAAGTTAATTGCTTGTAATAAGAAGATTTGTGAACGCATTTCACAACAGATGCGTTCGATTTATGCTCATTTTCTAGTTATAAATTGACCCAATCATTACTTTTGAGACATATGTCGGAAGTTCAGCGCAGAATATATTCTCAGGAAGAGAAAAATGCCATCTTCGATGGGGAGTTTATGCCACACATAGACTCAATGTACAATTTTGGCTACAGGCTCACCTTCGATGAAGATGATGCCAAAGATCTTGTGCAGGACACTTACCTGAAGGCCTATCGGTTTATCAACTCATTTGAGCAGGGCACAAATGCCAAAGCTTGGCTTTTCAGAATTCTGAAAAACAGCTTTATCAATGAGTACAGGAAGAAATCCAAACAGCCCACGAAGGTAGATTATCAGGAAGTTGAAACTTATTACAACTCGGATGATGTTCACTACCAAAGCACTAGCGATCTCAGGGCAGAATCCGTCAAGGATATGCTCGGTGATGAGATCTCAAATGCACTCAATAGCTTGGCAGTGGATTTCCGTACAGTGATTATTTTGTGCGATTTGGAAGGGTTCACTTACGAGGAGATGGCCAAGATCCTGGACATTCCTATCGGAACAGTGAGATCTAGATTGCATCGTGCAAGAAATCTATTGAAAGAGAAACTTCAAGGATATGCCCAGAATATGGGATACAATACGGACGAAGAGGAAGAGGAGGCATAATTAAAGAATATTACCCATGGAAATGAATGACAACCCATCCGGAGAGAAAAAGGTGCAATGCAGTGACGAAAGCAAATGCTTGGAGCTGCTAGAAAGTATTTTGGACGGAGAACTTCAAGATTCTGGCAAGGAAATCTTGAAGGAGAAGCTCGCCAAATGCCAGCCATGCTTCGAGCATTACCACCTGGAGCAGGCTATCCGAGATGTATTGAAAACCAAATGTACCAAACACGCTGTACCTACTGAATTGGCGGATTGTATCCGTCAGAAGATTCAGGATATCAAATAGTCATGACACAAGGTAAAGCCATTATTTTTTCGGCCCCATCAGGATCAGGCAAGACTTCTTTAGTGAAGCATTTGATCCAAAACATCCCAAATTTGGGATTTTCTATTTCCGCCTGTACACGCGACAAGCGGGGAAGACATGAGGTTCATGGCAAAGATTACTACTTCCTTTCTCAGGAAGAATTCATCAGGAAAATCGACGAGAACGCATTTATAGAGTGGGAGGAAGTCTATGCAGGCAACTTCTACGGCACACTGAAAGAAGAAATCCAGCGTATCTGGGATTCTGGCAAAGCAGTCATTTTCGATGTGGATGTGAAAGGTGGATTAGCTTTAAAGAAATACTTTGGAGAACATGCGTTAGCCATTTTTGTGAAAGTACCAAGCCTGGAAGTATTAGCTGCACGCTTGAATGATCGTGGGACAGAATCTGAGGAATCACTTTCCCGTCGCCTGTTCAAAGCTGAGTTTGAATCCAAGTTTGAGCCACAGTTTGACGTCACCGTAGTCAATGATGAATTCTCAAAGTCCTCTGCAGAGGCTGAGTATTTGGTTAGTGAATTTTTAGCTAGATAAAATCTTGAAAATCGGTCTATACTTCGGTTCTTTCAACCCCATACATATTGGTCATCTGATCATAGCAGACACGCTTCATGACCGCACAGATTTAGATCAGGTTTGGTTTGTGGTGAGCCCGCAGAATCCGCTCAAAAAACGCCAGTCTTTGATTCATGAGTTTGATAGACTGCGAATGGTGGAGCTGGCGATCGAGGACAATTATCAGTTTCGGGCTTCAGACGTGGAGTTTTCCATGCCCAAGCCAAGCTACACCATAGACACCCTCGCTTACCTGACTGACCAATATCCACAGCATCAGTTTTGCTTATTTTTAGGTTCGGATAATCTCACTCAGCTGAAGCGCTGGAAGAACTACCAGACTATTCTGGACAACTATGAGATCTTCGTCTATCCTAGACCAGGAGAAGCCAAGACTTTTGACCATCCGAATATTACCCTGATCGACGCACCGCTTCTGGATATCTCAGCGACCTTTATCCGTAAATCCATTCTTGCCGGAAAATCTGTCAAGTACCTTCTTCCTGATGGAGTGGCAGATTATATACGAGATAAGAAGTTGTATTTGTAGGTTCGTAATCGTTTGACTTAAAGCAATCTGTATTCCCATTCAAAATTTAAGTTTTGAGTATTAACTTATTGTTACTATCCAAACTAACTCTTGCGATTAAAAAAAAAACTATAAACTTACACCGAAGTCTTAAGTGAGACAGTAACCCACACCCTGTATTAGCTGTTCTAGTGCTGACCTAAATTGCTTTAAAATCAGTCACTCCGTTGCTATTTTCGCCTTCACCATAGCGGTGCTATGCCTCAGTCTCCAAATAGCCTGATTTTTTTGCAATTTTGATCATCATCTCGAATCCTAATACAAGGTGTGGGTTGATTCTGGCCGGGATTTTTTAAAATAATCTAATTATTCAATTTTATGAAAAAGTTATTATTTGGAATGGCGTTCCTCTTTGGAGCGATGATGTTTAGCAGTGGAGATATTCAGGCTGGAGAGGAGATACCTGTGGAAGGTGAAAAATGGGTTTGTTGTCTCGAACTTCGTGAATACTGCACTGATTTCTTAGGTGGTGCATGGGGGGATTCCACTAAGAAGCCTGGGCCTTTTTGCCCTTAAATTTATTTCAACACAAATCCTACACCTATTCAATGGGTGTAGGTTAACTTTATAATACATGTTTAAGAATTTTATTGTAATATTTTGTGTCTTAGCTATTTTTTCGTGCAGTTCAGAAAATAAAAATAGTACTGGTGAAATCACGTTTAGTTTTGATTCCTTTCCTAAAGTCAAAGAATTAGTTGGAGAAAAGTATGTTTATGATAGTATTTTAAATGCTAGGGAAATTATTCTAAAAGAGGAATATATAATTGTTTCCAATCTCGGGGGAAATGGTAAGCAGTTGCATTTTCTTGATAAAAATACTTTAGTTTATGGAAAGGCTGTGGGGAAAATAGGCGAAGGGCCAGGGGAGATTCGATCAGGCATATGGGAATTAGACGCGGGCTTAGCCAAAGATTCTTTTTGGGCCTATGATCTGAACGGAAAAAGCTCTTATGAATTTTTGCTTAATGACACTTCTCCACTTGCCAATCGTACTATCCGGCAGAATGAGGCTTGGTTTTTAGGTTACTCTATGCATTGGAAGAGTCCAAATGAGATAATTTCTTATGTCACGAGAGACTCTTACCAATTCGGAATATTTGATACGCTTGGGAATAGGACAGGTTCTATTGAACCTTGGAAAAAAGAAGAACAGGTAGATGAGCAAACAGGGTATTTACTATCTAATTTGTATCAGGGGCCTATTGATTATAATCCGAAAAATAACATTCTAGGTCACGCGGCTATTCAATTTGAGTATTTTCAGTTGATGAATCTGAATTCGGGCCAATCTATCTCACTAGTTGGTCCCAAGAATTATGAGGTCGATTATACAGTTGAGCAACAAGGGAATGAACTCTTAGCTTTTGTGTCTGAGGAGACTAAAAAAGGATATTCTGATATTTTTATTGGAGAAAAATCTGTTTTCCTAGTTTATATAGGTAAAACAAGTTCAGAGAGAAAGAAAACCGGTATCAATTCCGATATGATATTCGAATTTGACATGGAAGGTAACCCCCTAACTCTATATAAAACAAGTGTTTCAATTAGTGCCATTACCGTTTCAGAGAAAGATCGAAAGATTTATGCATTGACAAGCGATAAGGACCCAGGAATTGCGGTTTTCAAGTATTAGTAATTTTTAGTTCTCCTTCCTGATGGGGTGGCAGATTATACACGGGATAAGAGATTGTATTTGTAGAAATCACAGTGCTTTGATTTAAAGCAAACTGCATTCAAAACCAAAATTTAAGTTTTGAATATTTACTTATTGTTACTATTCAAGCTAACTCTTGCTGTTAAAAAAGAATAGTAACCTTACACCGAAGTCTTAAGTGGGAAATTAGCTCTCTCGTACAATATTCTTTGGACATTCCTATAGGCACAATTTCTGTTATCGATTCTGAAAGGATTACCTATACTATAACAAATGATCAGAATTCAGGTATTGCAGGTTTTAAATATAGAGGCTAATATTCTGAACTGTCCAAAATCCTACATAATTTTTGAATAACCAGTATTATTTTTCTTCCAAGAATACATTGGTGAATTTACCTTCTGTAATCTTTTTAGTGAGATTCAATTCCTCGTCATGTGCATCAAATGAGAAGGTGCCTGAAATGATATCTTCATCATGATCAATTTTGGTGATTGATACAACTAGATTTTGGTTTTCTATCTCATCTTCATCACCACTAGAAGAAAATACAGTATCATCTATTAGGTCTTCTATCCCAAAACCTGCAAAAGTCAATTGCGAAAGGTTACTTATATTCCCTACGAAGGAATCACCATTCTTTAATTGGTCATATGTTTTATCCGTAGTTAGGTAAATCACTATCCCGTACATCTTGCTGTTTTTAAGAATAGCTCCACCTATAGTGATATTTGTTAAATTGGTTGATTTAATCACCTCGCCAGTTAAAGAGCCTATATCAATAATATTGTCCTCACTGAAGGTCCCTTGTATCAGTTCACCGTCAACTTTATAAGAAATACTTGATTTAGAACCTGAATCATCTGGATCATCATCTAAAAAAGGGTCAACTAAATCTTCAGGCTGGCAACCTGCGAAGAGAATTAGGATAATTAATAGTAATGAATTGAATTTTTTTAACATTTTAAGGTTTGTTAGGTTCTCATTTACAGCAATTTAAGTGGATAAATTTAAATAGGGTAGATTTTTTTATACATTCTATCCAATCTTTTTGATAAAAGTCTCCCCATCTAGAAAAGAGAGGGGATGTGGGTTGGTCCGCAAACTAAAATAAAGTGAATTATAAGATTTTGTTGGGTCTTTAAAGTCTTGATTATCTACCAACGAACGGTAGAATTAAATCAGAAGTAATTACTTCCTTGAGAAGAAATTCTATTTTCTGAATTTCTTGGATTCTTTGCATCCCTAAGTCTTTTTTGCTTTCTTGATAGCTGACCCAGAAGCCTGACTTTTCAAACCAAACCAAACCTTAATGAAAAAGCATACCTACGGAAGTGGGGTGATCGGCAATTGCGCCTATATCGCCCATGTGGAACTGGACACCAATATCAGTTGGATGTGTCTACCAAGATTTGATTCTGATTTTATTTTTGGGGGAATGCTGGATCGTGAGAAAGGCGGGCAGTTTACCATACACCCGGAATCCGGAGACTTCAAGTCAAGCCAAGTCTATCTGGAGAATACCAATATTCTCAAAACTACTGTTAAGTCAGAAGAGGGGAGTTATGCTGTGACAGATTTTGCTCCTCGGTTCAAAAACTTTGATCGCTATTACAAACCCTTGATGCTGATTCGAAAAATCGAAGCAGTATCGGGTTCTCCAAAAATACTTATCAAATGTCAGCCTTCGGCTGAGCATGGAGGTAGATTATTGAAGTCTAGCATGGGATCAAATCACATCCGGTTTATGGATACGGATCAGGAGTTAAGACTGTCTACTAATGCGCCGCTAAGTTATATTATGGACGGAAAAGCTTTTGCGCTGAACAAGCCTATCTATTTGGTCTTGACATATGGCAGGCCATTGGAAGCAGCGATAGAGACTACCTCTGAGCGTTTTCTACAGGCCACCACTGCCTACTGGCAGGAGTGGATCAAATCTACCAGTATTTCTAATTTTCATCAAAAGCTGGTTCTGAGGTCGGCTCTGATACTTAAGATCCACCAGTACGAAGATACAGGAGCTATTATCGCCGCCTCTACGACCAGCCTACCGGAATCTCCAGGATCTACACGAAATTGGGATTATCGCTACTGCTGGATTAGGGACAGTTATTATACCTTGACCTGCTTCAACTCTTTGGGGCACTTTGAGGAATTGGAAAAATACTTTGAGTTTATACATAATTTACGTCCTGGTGAGGATGGACGATACCAACCACTTTATTCAATTACAGGAGATTCATTGTTGACCGAGGAGATCTCTGATTTGGATGGTTATTTGGGAGAGAAACCAGTACGCTTTGGCAACCAAGCTTACACACACATTCAGAATGATTTGTACGGCCAAGTTCTGGTTTCATTGTTGCCGCTTTATTCTGATCAGCGATTTACGGAAGAGGAGAGAAGCAGTTCTCGTCCGATGATTATGAATCTCCTGAATAAGATCGAAGCAACGATGAATGAGAAGGATGCGGGACTTTGGGAATTTAGGAATTTGGCACAACAGCATTGCTATACCTTCTTATTTCACTGGGCAGGAGCTTGCGCTGCCGCAAAAATCGGCATCCGCCTGAAAGATGATGCGATGTACCAAAAAGCCATCGTACTTAGAGATATGGCAGTGGTCAAAATAGAAGAGTGTTATCTTCCAGATCGTAAGGCTTATGGTCAGGCAATCGGCTCGACCTATATGGACGCATCTACGCTGCAGTTGATTACCATGGGTTACTTCGGAGAAGATCTAGAGCGTGCAAATGACCACTTGAAAGCCTTGGAAGACGAGTTGCTGGCGAAAGATTTCTTATTCTATCGCTACAAGCACATGGATGACTTTGGAGTGCCTGAGACTACCTTCCTGATCTGTGCTTTCTGGTATATTGAAGCGCTGGCCTGTGTAGGAAGATTGGATGAGGCTGTGGAAGGTTTTGAGACGTTGGTGAAATATTGCAATCACTTACAGTTATTCTCCGAAGATGTGGATCAGAAGACAGGAAGTCAGTGGGGTAATTTCCCGCAGGCATATTCTCATGTAGGATTGATGAATGCCGCTTTCCGTATCGGGAAGAAGCTGGATAGACCGAATTTCTTGTAGGTTTTAAATAAATTTCCAGCAGATATCTTCTTTATTTCCCGCAGATTCTCGCAGATAAATAGCGCAGATTTACGGTGATCTTAATGATATAAATGTTGTCCTGCTTCTCCAGAAGCAGGACTTTTTCAATTAACCTTTGGGGTGTCACCCTGAGCGAAGTCGAAGGGTCTCCTCGAAGGTTTTAATTTTTTGAACAAAAAACCTTCGAGGTCCAAAAAAGACCTCAAAGGTTATCCTCATAATCCATCAATTTTCAAGTGTTAGTTTTCAGACTTAGTACAATACTTGTAGCTTCGAATTCAGATTAACTATTCCTACAGATGAAGTTCCCACACTATCTCTCTTCCTTTCTCCTAGTAATTTTCACACTCACTTTTGTCTCCTGCTCCAAAGACATTTATAAAAAGAATAATAAGGCCCATGAGAAGGCAGTCAAAGAAGCCACAGCTTTCATTCAAGAAATCCCCAAAACTAAGGCAGAACTGGATTACGATACATTGAGCATTACTGATGACTGGATTGGTACAACGAATTTCAGTATCAGAAAGCCGAATTATGTGATCATTCATCATACGGCTCAGGATTCTTTGAAGCAGACGATTAATACTTTCACAGTTAGCCGTACACAGGTGAGTTCACATTATGTGGTAGGCAGAGATGGGGAGATTGTGCAGATGCTGAATGATTACCTACGTTCCTGGCATGCTGGAAGTGGCCGCTGGGGATCTGATACGGATTTGAATTCAGCTTCCATAGGCATTGAATTGGATAACAATGGGAGCGAGCCATTCACTGAAGCACAGATAGAAAGTTTGTTGCTGTTACTGAAGAGGCTCAAGTGGAAGTTCCGAATTCCAACTGCCAATTTCATCGGGCATTCGGACATCGCTCCCTCTAGAAAAGTAGATCCAAGTACTTATTTCCCTTGGAGAAAATTGGCGGAAGAAGGATATGGATTGTGGTATGATGAAGAGGAAGTTTTTCCAGTTCTATCCAGCCAGAATACCGATTCTTTCCCAATAGAAAATACGGATTCATTGCCATCAAAGACCTTAGACCCGGTGTTGGCATTAAGGATTATAGGTTATGATGTATCAGATCCTAAGGCAGCTATCCGTGCATTCAAACTGCATTTTATACAGCGGGATATAGAAGCAGGATTAAGCGAAACCGATAAGAGGATCTTGGATAATTTGTATAAGAAATATTTGTGATTATTAGCCACGAAGCTCGCAGAGGGTAACGCAGAGTACGCAATTAGGATTATACGAGATCAACTGGTCCAAATCATGAGACCCGCCGACAGCAGACAGGCTTGAAAAATTTCAATCATGAAAAAGGGGCGAAAAATCTTTCACCCCTACCTCATTTCTGATAATTAATACGGATATCAAGAAGTCAGCTTCTGAAGCAATTGCCTCACCTGCTTGACTGATTTGATATTGAAATTAGCTTGGGTATATGCATAACCTACTCGGATAGAATAGGCATTTTTCGGCATAGCCTTGAAGGTATCTTCATCTGTCCAGTCATCGCCGATTGCCAAGATGAAGTCATATTCCATTCCTTTCATCATCGCTGTAGCTGCGCGACCTTTGTTGATATCAGGCCGCTTGATTTCTAGCACCATGTTTCCTTCCAAGACCTGCAAGTTGTGACCTCTCGCCATGTATTTCAGGTGACTGAATAGCTCACGCATTCTGAGATCTCCCAGACCACTCTCCACTTTTCGGTAGTGCCAAACGAGTGAGTGGTGTTTTTCTTCAATAAAGGCTCCAGGAGTTCGGAGTACGTAATATTCCATCACTTTTCGGATGTCATCTTTCCAGCCATCTTCTACATCTGCGTAGAGCTCCCAGTCTCCCTTATCCTCTTTCTTTTTCACCCACACGCCATGCTCAGCGATCATGTCGATATTCTGACCTTCAAACCACCTGCCCAGCGTGTCTTTGTCTCTTCCTGAGATGACGACTACCTGTGCGAGTTCGCTGAGGTCTTTTACGATTCCTTTCAGTTCATCATCCGGTACTGCTTTTTGTGGGTCTGAGTGAAACCCGGTCAAAGTTCCGTCATAGTCAAGGAACAAAACGGCGTTTTTAGCATTCTTGAAGCTCGCTTGGATCTCATTCATCACTTTGGTGTCCACATCTTTGGAGGTGAGCTCCTCCTGCTTTTTCTTCACATGATCCAGACGATCCATGAATACTTTCACCCATTGGAACACGTCGTACTTTTTCAAGCTCTCCTGCATACTGCTAATTCGAGCGATTTGCTCTTCTTGCGGCATGGATAGCGCATTGAAAATCGCATCTACCACTCCTTGTCTGTCGTAAGGATTGACGAGAATTGCATCTTGAAGCTCTTTAGATGCACCAGCCATTTCGGAAAGGATCAGTACGCCCGTTTGATCAGTTTTGCTGGCTACAAATTCCTTGCAGACCAAGTTCATACCGTCACGCAGTGGGGTGACTAGCGCGATGTCTGACATATTGTAGAATGCACTGAGTTCTTCGAAAGGAAAGCTTCGGTAGAAATAATGAACAGGCACCCAGTTCAGTGTAGAATACTCACTATTGATTCGACCTACCAGCAGGTCAATTTCTTCTTTGAGTTCTTTGTAAGACTGTACTTTATCACGGCTAGGCACCACGATCATGATCATAGATACTTTGCCGTGCAATTCTTTATGTTGTTCTAGCAATTGATTGAAAGCCTGAATACGCTGTGGTATTCCTTTGGAATAATCTAGGCGATCTATGGTGAGAAGTAGTTTCTGATTTTCTACCTGCTTGCCAAATTCCGTTACATAGCGAAGCGTTTTCTTGCTTTTTGCTTGCTTCGCAAATTTATCGTAGTCAATTCCCATTGGGAAAGAATCCACATTGATGATTCTATTTTCGGCTTGGATGTAGCCGCTTTCGCTGGACAAACCGTTGATTCTCCCCACCGCACTAAGGAAGTGACGCATGTCATCGTAGGTGTGGAAGCCGATCAAATCTGCACCGCATACACCTGCTAAGAGTTCTTTTCGCCAAGGGATCATACGGAGAATCTCGTAGGAAGGGAAGGGGATATGTTGGAAAAAAGCGATCGTAGCATTAGGTAATACTTCACGGAGCATTTGCGGAAGCAAGAGCAACTGGTAATCATGGATCCAGATCGTATCGTCTGGCCCAGCTTTCTTCAGGATGGCATCGCAAAATTTCTGATTCACACGTACATAAGCTTCCCAGTGCTCAGGGTTGTAGACCATGTATTGGGTGAAATAGTGGAATGCTGGCCACAGCGTCTCGTTACTGAATCCCTCGTAAAACTCTTCCACATCTTCCTTGGAAAGGAAAACAGGCGCCATTTTCAGGTCATGAAGTTCAAGGATGATTTCTGCTCGCTGCTCGGGATCATCTACGGTATTTCCGGGCCATCCAATCCAAATGTTATCTCCCTCTTTATAAATAGATCCAAGGCCTGTGGCTAAACCTCCTGCACTTGGTTTGAACTCAAATCGGCCATTGCGGTGTCTTAAACTAATAGGAAGGCGATTGGAAACGATAATGGTTTTTGACATGAAATAATTGGTTTAAAAACAAGAAGTGGAAAAATCCAATTCAAAAAGGTGACAAGAAAAGGTACAGAATATCTGTTGGAATAAAAACATCAAGAGCGAAGCTATCTTCAATTTCGTCCTAGATTTTGAGTTTTGTGCATAAAAAAAGCATCCGAGATGTCGGATGCTTTGATGATTAGTTGCTTGCTACATTTTTAGCCTTGGTGTCCACCTTGGTCCAGATGAAGGCTGCTAAATCCCGGCCTTCAGTAATGCCGTATTCAATGGCTGGGCGGTAGTGGATTCCTCCATAAAACCTACTCAAGGCTGCTTCCTCGGCCGCTTGAGAGAAGGAACTATATTCTCTTATCGGAAGACCATAAGCTACTTCCGAGCTATCGACAATATGAAATTCATCTCCAAACAAGTGAGCTAAGGTATAGGCCGCTGCCGAAGAGGCAACACTGTGTCCACTGGTATGCTCAGGGAAAGGAGGGGTTTGTAGAAGAGGTACCCACTGCTCATCTATGTGCTGATTGATATATGTTTCAGGTCTGATCAGGTTACTTCGGTATTTTTCATCCCAGCAAGAAATAAAGGCCTCATTGAGTGAGATTCCCGTCATAGCAAAAGCTTCAGCTGTTCCTTTCCAATCTTTATCGGCTGCTTTGGAAGCTATCGCGGTGATGCTCATCCAGTGCCCGCCAGGAGTGATTTTCTTCTCAGCAAACATCACATGACCTTTCACATTCATCTTGTAAGGATTGCAATCCCAGAAAAGCGCAATGTCTTTTTGCTCCTGCGTAGCCGCTTTGTCCATATCGTAAACTTCCTTGGCTACCTTGAAAAACTCGCTTCCTGGCTCAGTAGAAAATGGAGGAGGAGGTAAAGGTGTGAATTGGGAGGCTGAGTCGAGAACGAAAGTTCTGATTTTATTCCAATGTGGCTCTATGGCTTCCATGTATGCCGGAGGAGTAGGTTGCCAGGTTCCTTCTTCTCCAGTTACCGTGAATTTCGGAAAAGAGCGACTCTGGTGATAATTGTCTTTAGAAGAGTAAGCTTTGATGACATCTCCCACTTCTTTGCCGAAGGCTATCGAAGCTTCAAATACATCATCAGGAATCCCTTTGTCTTTCAACTTCGCATAAGCTTCATCCCTATGCCCATTCATTAATTCTTCAGAGAAAATCAATCCTGTACCCACATAATAATAGGCAGCCAAAGAGGCTAATGGTGCATAAACTTTCTCTGAAGGAGAAAAGGTTACTGCTTCTGAGCCATTTAATTGACCCATCAAAGAAGCGTAATTTGGATCTGTTGATGCTGCTACTTCATAAGCAGCAAGCGAGGCATAGGTATAAATTCTCGCTGCCACAGGCGGGGAGAATATGTCGTGAATGATTACTTCTGTGATTCTATCCTGAGCTTGACTAATATATTGACCATCTGTAATGGCTTGGGAATAATCGACCGGTTCTGCGCAAGAGACTGCAATCAGGAGTAATCCTGAAAATAGCATGAATTTGACGATACGCATATATTTTGAGTTTGTATGAAAGGTTTGTTTCTGAAATCGGGGAGTAACTTCGAGGAAGCAGATTTCAAGTTGTTCTGTTTGGACCCCAAAGCTATTGGAAATAAAGCAAGTATCAAATGATTTTAATCAAGATTGATCCAGTATAGAGGCCCCGAATTGCTTGCTCCTATGCTAAATGGCTTCTTGTTTACAGTTATTTTGCTAAGCTGTCTGATTTCAGCTTTGGAGGGAATGCTATCTTGAAATGCTTTGGTTTCCCAGGCTCCATCTTTCCAACGATAGGCTGTGAAAGCGGATGCTGTATTGATCCCAAGATCAACTCTGAATCCTGAGAAATTCCCTCCGAGTAGGACTGTTTTTTGAGATTCTTCCCAGAGGATAGCGAAAATAGGAGAGAGTTGTGCCTGATCTGGAAATGGCTCAAAAGCAAAGCTTCCGTCTTCTTCTTGAAAATATACTCCAGACCGAAATTCGTAAGCGGCTTGTTTGGAGGCATTGGCCAAAGACTCTGCGGTAAATAAATCTGTAGGACCAGTAATTTCAGAATAGTTCTGATAGGAATTATGCTTTCTCTTGATTCCAGGAATCTGTTTGATCAGTTCATCTCTGCTGGCTAATGGAACCAGACGCTCTCCCATGTAGTGAAAGATCAGTGGATCTGCCTGCCCGTTTTCATCAAAATCTGAATGATATAACCAAAGAGGTTTTTCCATACTTGCTTTGAGTTTAGTGTTGAGTCCTAGATTTCCTGTTAAAATATCTGGTCTCCCATCGCCGTTTACATCAGCAATGACGAGGCTTTGAATCCAGCCAGAAGAATATTCCAATCCCGGTAGTTCTTTCTCTTGGAGCGATTTTCCAGTCTTATTCTCAAAAACTCGGATACCCTGCCAATCGCCACTTAGTACTAATTCAGCTTGGCCATTGCCGGTCAGATCCGCCCAGACTGCTGAATTGATCATGCCTAGATTTATTTCCGCACCAAACCATTCCTTAGTGACATCTTGAAATTTTCCTTGACCTAGATTTATAAGGAGGCTGCTTTTGGGTGCGGCCCCATAGTCTCCAAAAACAACCGAAGAGCCCACAAAGATGTCTAGATCGCCATCGTTGTCTATGTCATTGACGGCAATAGTTGAAGTGTTTTCTGCATGCTGAGGCAAGGCATTCGGATCAAAGGAAAAACTTCCTTTTCCATCTCCAAAAAACAGTCTGTCATTTAAAAACAGTGTGCCTGACAGGAATTCCTGACCTCCGCTTCCGATATAGAGATCTAAGTTTCCGTCTCCATTGAAGTCAGCAAAGGCTGCAGCGGTATCTTCTGCTCGGGCAAGTAGCTGGAAAATAGGATTGGCCGCTTCTATAAAAGAACCGTCTGAACCTTGTAAGAAGATGCTACTAGCCTGGCCAACAGCTCCACCTACAAATATATCCTCCAGACCATCAGAGTTCACATCTGCTACGGCTAGCGCCGGGCCCATTTCTGAGAAACTTCTTGGTAGCAGGTACTCTCGCTTGATATGTTCTGGAACTGCGTTTTCTTGATGGTTCCAAAGTATGCTGGGAGACGTTTCATGATTATCAGACTTTGCTATAGTTGCTAGGTGAGTTTCTGACCCAGTTCCTCGCCTGAGATTTAAGTGTTCGTTAGCGGTAAAGTCATAGAATCTTTCTGTCTTGCTTTCAGGCCAATTCACTTCAATGGAATCAATTTTTTCAGTTTTCCCTAAGCCAAAAACTAATGTGGTAGAAGGCCCTGATAAAAATCCCCTCGTAGCACTCAAGGTCTGTGACCAGGACATCTCAGCAGCATAAAGCTTGACCTTAGCCCCTATTGCAAATACATTGTTGGAATCTTCGCTTAGATCTATTCGGAGGAAATTATTGGTAGAGTCACTATGATTTTGATAAATGAAAGCTGGCTGATTGATATTATTGATGATCAGATCCAAGTCTCCATCATTGTCCAGGTCGGCATAGGTAGAGCCGTTGGAATAGGAAGGTTGATCCAAGCCCCATTCTTGGCTTTGATAGAGGAAATTCAAATTACCAGTATTGCGATAAGTATAGTTTGGAAGTTTGACGGTAGGGAGCATTTCTATCTGCTTTGCTTCCAGTTCTTTCTCAGATAATTTCCCTGTGCCTTCTTCAAAATACTGCACAAAATCAAGGTCATTTGGTCTTTTGACTATGCCGTTGGTGATGTGGATATCAGGAAGCCCATCATTATCCATGTCGAAAATCAATGGGGACCAGCTCCAATCTGAGGCAAAAACATTTGAGAATAAGGCGATTTCACTGAATTCCCCATCGCCTTGATTGAGTTGGAGATGATTTCTTACATATTGATCCCCGTAGCCAAACTGTTTTTTGATATGATAAACTTCTGGTTTGTCTTCGCCCACAGACTTCATCCAGATCGATGGGTCTTCAGGCAGCATGTCTGTAGTGAAGATTTCAGGGAATCCATCGCCATTAATATCAGCCAGATCATTTCCCATGCTATACCTACTGCTGGAGCTAAGCATCGTTTCTAGAGACTCCTTGAAAGTGCCATTTTGCTGATTGAGATAGAGGTAATCATTCTCTGTGAAATCATTGGAAACGTAAATATCCACCCAGCCGTCGCCATTGATGTCACTTATGCCTATGCCTAATCCAAAGCCAAGCATGCTGCTATAAATACCAGCTTGCTCTGTAACATCTTCGAACCTGTTTTCACCTTGAGATGCTAGATTCATAAATAGCTTGTCACCTTGTGGGTCAGTATTATTTCTTGCTTTGGCTGGCGCAAAAACTTCGGGGCTTTTTACCGAATGATTGAGCAAGTACATGTCCAAATCCCCATCTTGATCGAAATCAAAAAATGCTGCCTGAGTACTCAATCCTTCAAAAGCGAGTCCATAGATCTCTGCTTCATCAACAAAGGTCTCATCACCCTGATTGATGTATAGTTTATTTTTGCCCTGAATTCCTTTGTAGCCTCCGACCTGAGAGACGTAGATATCGAGTAATCCATCTCCATTCACATCAACCATTGTGACTCCAGTGGTCCAGCCTTTCTCTCCAGTAACTCCAGCTTTCTCAGTAATATCTTCAAACTTGAAATCTCCTCGATTGAGGTAAAGTTTGTTCGAAACCTGATTTCCCCCAAAGTACAAATCCGCCAAGCCATCGTTATTGATGTCACCCGCTGCCACGCCAGCTCCATTGTAGAAATAGAGGTATTCTAGGATATTAAGCTCAGGAGTGGATTCTATTTTGTTTTCAAAGTCGATTCCAGACTCTTCAGGCTTAATCATTTCAAAGAGGCTAGGCTGTTTTTTTTCCTGACAGGAAATTAGCAGGCAAAACCCTAAAAAGAAAAGGCTTGTATTTTGAGAGAGCTTCACTTGTTGTATTCCCAGATTTCTGCTGCCGAAGAATTCTTCACAACCAGGATTTTTCCATCACCTAAGTCAGAAAAGGCTCTTATATCACCTTCAAGTTTGAGGCCGTTTTCTGCATTTGGCCAAAAGTTAAATGTGCCGTCGCCATTGCCAAGGAGGACATCTCCATAACTAGCATCATATTTTCCGACTTCAGGTTTTGCTTGCGAGAGATTTCCTCCAAGGAGTAGGTCCAATATTCCATCCTTATTGAAGTCGGCAGTTTGGATCGCAAAAACATAAGATCGCTGAGCCATCCTTGGGAAAGGTTTCCAAGTAAACTTGCCATTCCCTTCATTCATCAGCACACCAGAGGCTAAATTGTTCAGTTCGCTGATAATGGATTTGTCCAGGACTTCTTGCGGGAATATATCTGCGAGCTGTTGGTTATTATAGGTGCTGTATCGCATATATTGTTTTTTGATTGAAGGGACTTGACGTTCCAATTCATGCTTGAGGGTATATGGGATTTGCATTTCACCTACCTGCCGGATAAAGAGATGTTCGATAGATCCATTTTGGTCGAAATCATTGAGGTACATTTTCACAGGGGTAGATTGTGAAACTTTGAACCTTGAATTCAAACCATTATTTCCTAGTATCAAATCAGGTAGCCCGTTTCCGTCAAGGTCTGCCACTTCTAAGGTTCTGTTCCAGCCCTTTAAATTTTCGAGTTCGGGCATCTCAATTCTTTCCAGCATTTGCCCATTATTTCTAAAGAAAACTGGCGCAATCCATTCACCAACCAACACCAAATCTTCATTCCCATCAGCGTCCCAATCAAGAACTTTAGAATCTGTAATCATGCCGATTTCGTTCAGTTCTGGAGCCAAAGTTGAGGTTTGGTCAGTGAAATTCCCCTTGCCATCATTGATCCAAACGCTGCTACTTGCTGGTGCGCCATAGACAAATGGAACCAATCTCCCGGCGATAAAGAGGTCAGGACTTCCGTCGGAGTTTAGATCTAAAACTTGAACTGAAGAGGTGCTTCCCCGATTTGCATTGAAACCAGGTTGAGAGCTTTTAGTGAAATTTCCTTTACCGTCATTGAGATAAAGTCTATCGGTAAGTTCGGGAGAACCAAGTCCAGATTCATTTCCTCCTGAGCTTACGAATAGGTCAAGTGAGCCGTCTGCATTGGCATCGAAAAATACAGCATCAACATCCTCCGAGATACTATCGTCTTTGAGCGATTTTTGTTCTGAAAGCGTGTAGTTTCCTGATCTTGATCCTACGTATAATTTGCCGGAGAATCCTTTGGCTCCCCCGAAATACAGGTCATCTACTCCATCTCCGTTTACGTCTCCTTTGGCAAAAGCAGGCCCTTCAGTTGAGTACATATGGAAAGTAAGGCGATCTCGATCGAAATCTACTACTGGGTTTTCCTCATGGTGGAAATCAATTAGACTAGCCTCATACTTATGGAAAAAGGGAGCGTTTGGTTTTTCGAAGAATACATCGCTATCTGGCATTGGGCTGGATTCTGCCCAATTTAAGGTTACTAGCGTATCGGAGGGAACATGCTCTAATTTGGAATAGGAGCCATCTGGCCAAAGCACTTGAATGAGATCGATAGTACTAATTCCGCCCAGGCCAATGCTGACTTTTGGATCCACTGAAGATTCAAAACCGCGGTTAGGCATCTGCTCAGCATAAAAAACCTGCGTTCCTGAATGTATTTTAATTTGCGCGCCAATCGCTTGTGTATTTTTCCCTTTTCCTATAAGCTTGATTTGAACGGAGTGATTTTGAGGCAGTAGTTTTTTCCCATTGTTTTTGAAAATAGAGACAGGCTGGTTGACATTGCTGACAATCAAATCCAGTGAGCCATCATTATCCAAGTCTCCATAAGCTGCACCATTTGAGTGGATGGCTTCAGCTAATCCCCAACTGTCGGCCATATTTTCAAACTGCAGATTACCTAAGTTTCTATAGGCATAATTAGGAATAGCATTAATCGGGATAGGGTCGATCAAGGCTTTATAATCGACTCCTTCCTGAGAGATAATTTTGCTTTTGGTAGCATCATCATCTATAAAGTTCAAATAATCTAAGTCAGTGATGTCTTGATATATGCCATTTGCTACAAAAATATCTCGTTTGCCATCATTGTCCATATCAAAAATCAAGGCTCCCCAGCTCCAGTCAGTAGCTTCTACATTTGCCATTCTCCCCATTTCACTGAAGGTGCCATCTCCATTGTTGATATGGAGCATATTTCGGGAATACTGGTAATGATAGCCGTGTTCCTTGTTGAACTTGAATTTATCCCAATTTTCAAAAGTAGTTACTTGTTTTAAGCGTTCTGGAGGCTCGGGAAGCATGTCTGTAACAAAGATGTCCAGCCATCCATCGCCATTGATGTCTGCAATATCAGCTCCCATAGATGCAGCAGAAATTGATCTCATGGCAGTTTCTAGAGATTCGCTGAAGGTTCCATCTTGATTATTGATGTAGAGGTAATCCTTTTCGAAGAAATCATTTGAAATGAAAATATCCGGCCAAGAATCCTGATTCACATCTCCAATGGTAATGCCTAGCCCAAAGCCTATAATAGAACCGTATATACCAGCTTCTTCACTGACGTCAACGAATTTACCATCATCATTTCTAAAGAGTTTGTCGCCCCCCACTGAATCCCGCTTGGGGCGCTCATTTTGCATTTTATTGAAGCTCCCGATTGCTTGGTAGCTATTGTTGAGCAAATAGGTGTCGAGGTCTCCGTCCTTGTCGTAATCAAAAAAAACTGCATGAGTAGAAAAGCCTTGATCAGCCAATCCGTATAATTCTGCTTCTTCTTTGAAAGTACCATCCTGCTGATTGATGAAGAGCTCATTCTGCTTGTTGTCTCCGGCGATATCTCCAGAATTGCAAACATAGATGTCCAGAAATCCATCGCCATTTACATCTGCCATGGCTACTCCTGTGCTCCAAGCACGTGAACCCTTTACTCCAGATGATTCGGTAATGTCCTCGAACTTGAACTCTCCTTTGTTGAGATACAATTTGTTATCTCCAAGATTGGAGCTGAGATACACATCGAGTAAACCGTCATTATTGATATCTCCTAAGGCGACGCCTCCTCCATTGTAAAAATTTCGATAGGTGAAAATATTAAATTCTTCGTTGAAAGGAAGGGTGTTAGCAAAGTCAATTCCTGATTCGGTGGAGGGAATCGATTCAAAAAGCGTAGGAGATTTCTCTATTTTAGGCTGACAAGCGAATAAAGAAACGAGTGCTGAATATAGTATTAGGCGTCTCTTCATGCTGGGTTTTCTATCTGATGTAAGATCGGTAGATCTACTATTTCTACCCGAACTGTAGAAAGATTTTTCTTAAATATTCTTGTTCGACGGTTGCCATCCACTTTTACAAATGCGACTTGGTTGCCGTCTTCACTTTTCACTTCTATAAACCCCTCTCCATACCAGTCTTCATAAAGCGCAAGTACATCTGCACGTAGTTTTTCTACTGCCAGCTCATCATTCCAGGGAGCCCATCCTTCGTAGGTGTAATCCACTGGCATAAGGTAGATTTTGTCATCGTTGAATTTAGGGTAAAATCGCATTTTTGCAGGTTTGGCAGAGGGCAAGTCTACTTGGTATTCGACGGAGAGTTCGGTGGGTCCGTTTATTAATATCCCCTCTTTATTCATCTCCCAGCATTCTGCATAGAAGGTTTTCTTGTCCATTCCAAGTTCTAATCCAAGGAATAGGCTGTTTTCCAGTTTTCCAGAAGCTAGTTGGGCTGATTCCATTTTTTGATACTCAGATGAACAGGAAAATAGAATGAGACTAGCCAGTATCAATACGAGATAAGGGTGATTTAAGAAACTGTAGTTGGTTTTCATTTCGCGTAATGCTATCGGATGATCAGGCTATTAAGTAAGTAAGGCTGATTGAGGTGTTAAGATAGCTGATGTGGGGTGAATCGGAAATTTCCTGGGAGGACAATTCCAGTTTCCTGCTGAAATTTCAGGAAGTTAGAAGTGAAAAAAGGAAGTGCAGGTCCTGCACTTCCTTTTGAAACTATATAGTGCCTACTTAATAACCTGGGTTTTGCTTTAGGCTTGGGTTGGCGTTGATTTGCTGAAGAGGTATAGGGAAAAGCTGTCTAAATTCTTGAGAAGATTCTTTTTCCCACCAAGGAAGCAAGAACTTGCCAAAGCGGATCATATCTGTTCTTCTGCTTGCTTCTGCAAACATTTCAAAGCCTCTTTCTTCATAGATTGCATCAGCAGTGATTGTAGCAAGAGGAGTAAGACCAGCTCTAGTTCTCACTTGGTTCAATGCATCAAGTGCTTCTGCCATTTTACCCTGTCTGAATGCAGCTTCTGATTTGATTAGAATAATGTCGCCTAGTCTGAATAGCGGGTAATCATTACTCAATTCTTGTCCTGCTCCAGGAGCAAACTCAAATTTACCAACTCTTACACCTGCTTGTCTTAATGCATTTGGTGCAAGCATATTGATGTCCGGAGTGAAGGTAAGTGGAGGTCCGTCAGGATCATTTTCCTCAGCAGACAAATCTTCCAGTCTAGATCCATCTGATGAAAATTGTGGGCCCTCTAAGAAACTATTCTTTCTTATATCTTCATCGTCGAAATTATTATAAAACTCCTCCAAAGAAGCATAACCATTCCAAGGCTGTGCACTCAAATCAAATGTGTTCTGGTTCAGGTAATGCAAAGTCATCATGGCCAGGTTAAATCCTGCTGCATTGTTTTCATCATATGGAAGGGTAAGAATGTTTTCAGTGGAACCACCGTTTCTTGTCGCAAAGTTTGAGAAGAAATTAGAACTCAAAGAATACGGTCCTGAGATCACTTCGTTAGCAGCAGCTTCAGCATCAGCCCATCTTGGTGTGCCTGTATAGATCTCTGCATTGAGGTAAAGTTTTGCAAGCATTGCTTGGGCAGAATAGTAATTCAGTGTAGTCTTGGTGTCTGCTTTTGCTAGCAAGTCGATGTTTTCAAGGATAGAACTTTCGATGAAATCAAATACCTCTTGACGAGTATTATTCGTAGGATTGCCTCCAGTGGATTCCTCCGTTACAATAGGGACATTACCAAAGGAATCCAACAGCCATAGATAAGGAAGCGCACGCAATACCTTTAATTCTGCTACCAGCAATTCTACATCGGGGAAGGAAATAATCAAGTTGTTGATCTCTCCAATTGCAGTAAAGCAATAGTTCCATGAGTTGTTAAAAGCATCTTCAGATGTTCCCCAAGTATGACGGTGAACACGAAGCCAAATTCCTCCATCTTCCCAATCTGGACCTTTTTGAGGAATTGCCATTTCATCAGATGCTACTTCGTTGATAGACCAGATACTGTTGTGTCCACCCCAGCTTCCTACTATTCTAGAATAGGCAGAAGCTTTCAGTACCTCTACCAATTCGGGATTGTCACTATTTGCTACATCCTCAGGCGTGACACCGTCCAGTACTTCCTGGTCCAGTTCCCAGCAGGATCCCAGCAAGAATACCATTGGGATCACTAAACAGATTTTACTTATATATTTTAACATAGCTCTGTTATTATTTTAATTATTTGAAATTTAGTGTTACACCCAAAGTGAAGGATCTCGTCTGGAAGTAAGTGTTTCTTCTCTCAATTCCAGGAGACAATGAAGTGGTAAAACCATCGCCATTCTCAGAGTCTGTTACTCTAACCTCTGGGTCAATACCTGTGTAATCAGTAATTGTAAACAGGTTTTGCGCTGCAAAATAAACTCTGAATGCATTCAAGTTTTTAGAAGAGGTTTTGAAGTTATAACCTAACTCCAAATTGTCCAATCTAATAAAGGATGCATCCTCAATATATGAGCTATTGAAGGTAGGGGTGGAGGTTACCACCTCAGTCTTTGTAGTATTCACTGAGTTCCAAGTATTGGATGAGGCATCTTGGTTTTCGTAGAATCCTCTATAAGAATTATATAGATCATGTCCCCAAGCTCCTCTAAAGAAGAAGCTGAAGTTCCACTGGTTCCATACGAAGTTGTTGGCAAAACCAAATTCTCCTTTAGGAAGTCCATTTCCTAATTTCTCAAATTCGTCAGGATTTGTAGTAGAAAGGATATATTGTCCATCTTCAGTCAGTCCTTCCAGTCTTGGGCCGTAGAAGTCACCCAGTGTCTGACCTACTCTGTTGTAGATGATTGGGTTGTTATTTTGGCCTGGAGCACCTGGCGTTGCAAATCTTAGCTCATCGAATCCTAAGTCACCTGCTGACAAACTCTCAATGGTAGTCTTGTCATAAAGTGTAAAGTTGAAAGATGGATGCCACATGATAGGCCCTAATTTGATATCATGGGCGCTCACTGCAAATTCAAATCCTGCAGCTCTTAGGTCAGCTAGGTTTACCCATGTAGAGGAAGCGGTGTTGAATCTTCCTGGGTCAAATGGGTTTGGAGCGCCAGTAGCTACTGGTACATTGAATAGTAGATCGGAGATGTTTCTTACATAGTAATCAACACTACCTGTTAATTTGTTATTCCACATTCCGAAGTCTAATCCCACGTCAATCTCACTTTTGGTTTCCCATTTGAGATCCTTGTTTGGATTTGAGTTTTGCACGATTCCTACATACACATCATTTTGAGTTAAGGGATCTCCGTCTAGATCAACTCTGTTTCCATTGCCATAGACACCAAGTGCCAAGGTAGGTGATGGAGGAAGGTTACCTGTGATACCGTAAGAAACTCTAGGCTTGAATTGGCTGAAAATACCCATGTTGAAAAACTGGGTGAAGTCAGCGCCTAAACTTACTGCCGGAAAAACGCCAGTTTGGTTGTTCGCTCCAAATCCAGAATAAGTCTCAGCTCTTACTGAAGCTGAAAGGAATATTCTATTGCGCCAGTTGAAGTTTGCTCTACCAAAGAGAGAGTTAAGTTGATCTTCGTTTGCATAGGAAGCTACATCTGTACTATTACCAAGTCTGATAGAACCAGCACCCAAATTGTCCCATCCTAAATCAAATAAATATTGCTTAACTCTAGCGTTAAATCCTTGGTTTTCTGTTGACTGGGTAGCGACACCACCGAGTAGCGTCATGTTCAGTCCATCAGAAAGGTCAATTTCATACCGTAGGGTTGATTCAAATATTTTCTGCACTCTATCATTAGTTCTTCTCTGCGCAGAACCTCCTGTACCAAGGCCTACGTTATAGTCTAATCTTGACCAGAAATCACCTGAAAGTGTATTGCTTCGGTCTTGAGAATATTGAGCTGAAATAGTCAGGTTTGGTAGAATGTCAAACTCAGCTCTATAAGATACTAAGGCTGATTTAGTCTCAGAGATAAACTTCTGCTGGTTGGCTAAGGCTACTGGATTGTAGAAATCAAATAGGTCTCTTTGGAAATAGCCACCAAATCTCTCTTGTGCATCTTGAGTGTCCTCAAATATGGGAGCAGTAGGATTGTACAGAGTAGCATATCTGAAGGCTGCGTCATTGATAGAATTAGCCTCAATATTTGTAAAGGATAGATTCACATTCAATCTCAAGCGATTGTTTATTGCTCCTTGGGAGACATTTATTCGAGTGTTAAGACGCTCGTTGGAAACACCGTTTACAATTCCCTGATTATCTCTGTAATTGACTGCTGCCATATAGTTCGTGTTATTGAAACCACCGGATATGCTGGCATTAGTAGTGTAAGAAAATGAATCGTCAATTAACTCATTTCTCCAATCAGTGTCACTACCAAAATCAGTTCCTCCTCTTGCAACAAATTCGTCAGCAGAAAGAATTGGGATCAAATTAGTAGCTTGATTCATTGTGCCAAAGGCATTAATGGAGACGTTAGCAATTCCGTCTTTCTTGTTCTTTTTAGTAGTAGTGATCAGAATCACACCTGAAGAACCTCTAGCTCCGTAAATTGCTGCAGCAGATCCATCTTTCAATACGTCGATAGATTGAATGTCATTTGGATCGACATTGTCTATAGAAGCTCCGATCACCCCATCCAAGACCACCAAAGGAGAGGAGTTAGCTCCAAAAGTGGAAAGACCTCGTAGTCTTACATTGAAGCCAGCATTTGGGCTGCCTCCTGGACGTGTAATGGATAGACCTGCCACCTTGCCTTGAAGCAATTGAGCAGGATTAGAAATGTTACCCTTGTTAAAGTCTTCAGGCTTCACTGCGACCACTGCCGAAGTCAATTCTTTCTTGTCCTGAGAGCCATAACCGATTACAACAGCCTCTTCAAGACTTTGTATATCTTCTTCTAGGTTAATGATGAATTCGGTTTTCGATCCGATTTCCACTTCCTTGTTTGCATATCCAATAAATGATACAACAAGGATCTGATCACCAGCTTGGAGATCTAAAGTGAACTTTCCATCGATATCTGAAGCAGTTCCACGTGTAGTGCCCTTCACCATAATGGTAGCGCCAGGAACTGGCCCATCCAGGTTTGCATCTAAGATGGTTCCCGTGATAGTCCGGGACTGGGCGTTTGCGACGAGCGAAGCACTGGTGACCAGTAGCATCACAAGCAGCAACGTCTTGATTTTTAGTAAATAGTTTCTCATAAGGTTTGATTGTTAAATACAATATGAAATAGATATGGGATCATATATTTCTAATCTAAAGTGTGGTATTAATTTTAATTTTGCAATTATTAACATTTCCCTTAAAATAGAATGGAAAAAATCGATTTAACAGAACAATGAATTATTTGTTTAATACTTATCAAAACAATTGATTTGTTGTAAGAATGGTAATGGAAATCGTTTTCCTTTTTCGAAAAGTCACGAAATCGGTTTTTTTTTAAAAAATTGAAAAAAAAGTGCCTTTCATTTTCCATGGCTTTTTTAGAGAAAAAACATATTTAAAATTTTTAGGAAAGTCTTGTTATTAAATAAAAAGTTAGCATTTGTTTTCTGCAGATAGAATGAAACTAGGATTGGATGATTCTCTTATTTCGTATGATAAATCCTGTTAGTTTGTTCCTAAATCATCTTAAAACTTTTGACTAGAAAAGGTCGTTTTTGAAAAGCTGATTATCTTGAGGTACAAACCGACTTTTATGAAAAAACAAGTACTCTTAATTCTTGTCTTATGTATTTCTTTTACGGTGTTACTTTTTGGCAATCCGGCAAATGCCCAAGGAATCAAGGGAAAAGTGACGACCGCCGATGGGGAACCACTGGCTTTTGCCTCAGTCTATGTTAGAAATCTCGGAGATGGGGTGCCTACCAACGAAGAGGGGAATTACGAATACAAGCTCAAGAAAGGTGTATATGATGTGCTGGTGCAATACCTTGGATACAAATCCCAGCTCGAAACGATCATCATCACCGATGAATGGGTAGTAAAAGACTTTGTGCTGGTTCCGCAAGAATACACCTTGGCCGAGGTAGAAGTAAAGGCAGGTGCAGAAGATCCAGCACTCACCATCATGCGTAAAGCTATCGCGAAAGCCAAATATCACCGGCTGCAAATACAGAAATACAGCATGACCGTCTATCTCAAAGGAACCGGGAAATTGACTGATGCTCCTTTCTTTCTTCGCAAAACCATAGAAAAAGAGGGTCTCAAGCTCAACGAAGATTATACTTCTGAGTCCGTGTCGAGAATTATCTTCACCCAGCCCAATAAAGTGGAGGAAAAGGTGATTTCTATCCGAACCAACGGTGATAATCAATCCACCTCGCCTGCGCCATATATTCAGACTACTTTCTACCAAGAGAAAATCAACGAGATCATCTCACCGCTTTCTCGCTCAGCTTTTCAGTATTATAAGTTTCACTATGAAGGAAGCTTCTTTGATCAGAATGTCATGGTCAATAAGATCAAAGTGACTCCTAGGTCTCGAGGGGAACAGGTATTCGAAGGCTTTATTTATATTATTGAGGATTTGTGGGCAATCCATAGTTTGAACCTGCAGACTTCTTATTTGGGATTTAAAATCCAGGCCAAGCAGCAATATGCCCCGGTAGCAGATAATGTCTGGATGCCCCTGACGCATACCTATGATTTTGGAGGTAAAATTTTCGGTTTTGAAGGCAACTTCAAGTATCTAGCTTCTACCCGAGAATACGAAATAGAATTGAATCCTGATCTTGAACTCGTGCCTGAAATCATTGATGAAAAGGTGCAAGAAGTACCTGAGGAGGCTGAGAAGTTTGATAAGTCTGTATCTGCATTGGAACAGCTTGCAAAGGAAGAACCGAAAACACGCAAGGAATATAGAAAGCTGCTCAATGAGTACGAGAAGGAATCTCTGAAGGAGCAAAAAGAGCCCGAGGTGATCCAGGAGAGCTATTATGAAGTGGATTCCATGGCCAAAAAGTACGGTCAAGCCTATTGGGATAGTATTCGTCCTGTGCCGCTGACTGAGAGTGAGATTGAAGGGTACCGACGTGATGATAGTGTTGCTACTGTGGAGGCAGCTAAGATGAGCGATGTGGATTCGGTGGCTAAAAAGGCTAAACGAAAATACAAGGTCCTAGATTTTATGAATGGTGCTTCCTATCCCTTAGGGAATGGAGTTTCTATTGGCTTTAAGCAAAACTGGACTAAGATTTCATTCAATACCTTGGAAGGATTCAAGCTTGGAATGGGACTGTTTTATCGGAAACAATCAGAAACGCTTCTCGCTGATAGCGTCAATTTCCATAGAAAGAGCTTCAATATAGAGCCTGAACTACGGTATGGTTTCTCAAGTAATCGATTCTATGGAAAAGTAGATTTCAGATGGTCCAGTACATTGCCTGTTTCTGGAACTACCTTCGGAGTGAAAGGGGGAAGATATATCTATCAATTCAACGGTGGAGAACCAATCAACGAGCAGGTAAATGCACTGTATTCCCTGTTTTTCAGGCAAAATTACATGAAGCTTTATGAGCAGACTTTTGCGCAAGCCTATTGGGCACATAAGGTAAATGGAGGGCTTACATATAGAGTAAACATGACTTATGCCCAGCGAAGGGAGTTGTTTAACACAAATAATTATAGTTTCTATAATAAGTCGGGCCGGGAGTATAGTTCTAACCAGCCAGAGAATGTGGAAACTGATCAAGAATCATTTGCTGATCATGATATACTAAAGCTTAATGCTGAAGTGGAATGGCGACCTGGAATAAAATATGGGATAAGGAATGGTCGAAAATATGCTTTGAATGATCGATCTCCTTTGATAAAATTCACTTACAATAAGGCATTTGGTGGAATCAGTAGCGATGGGACTGCAGCGGATTTCGATCATGTAGAACTCGGCATCCAGCATAATTACAGTTTTGGAGTCAGTGGAAAGCTAGATTTTAATCTTTCCGCAGGAGCCTTCTTGTCCAATGATCAGGTGTATTTTCCGGATTTTCAGCACTTCGGAGGAAATCGAACGATATTCTCCAACTTTGGTCCAGCCTCCAATTATCGTTTTATGGACTATTATAAGTACAGTACCAGCTCAAAGTATTTCTCAGGGATAGTGCATTATCAGTTTAGGAAATTTCTCTTCACGCAATTGCCAATGCTGAGATTTTCTGGTTTGAGGGAGAATATTTTCTTCAATTATTTGAAAACCGACAATTCCCCGAATTACTGGGAAGTTGGTTATTCACTAGATAACCTCTTCAGGATATTCAGACTGGAAATGGGCGCTGGATTTGAAAACGCGAATTTTCTTCGAGGTGGAGTAAGGTTTGGGGTTGCCACTTTTATCCAAATTCAATAGCCAGTCAACTCATCAAAAAAGTTTACTGATATACCCTAACCCAATCCACGATCATTTGAACGGGGAGATGTTCTGGATTTGCTTTTCCCACCCAACTACCTTCTAGCTGCATATCGATCATCAGGTAGAATGACTGATCATAGGGCCACTGACTTGGATCTACGCCTAGGATTCTGGGATAAGTAAAGGTCTCTTTGCCATTCAGGGTGAAAACCAGTTTTTCTGGATACCATTCCAGTCCAAATGTATTGTACACATCCTTATCAAATGCAGCAGTGCCTCCATGCGGGGGCTTGTTTGTTTGGTGCAGTTCTAGGGTGTAGTAGGAATGCGTTGTTTGGTAAATGATGTCCTCAAAATTGATATGCTCCATGATATCAATCTCTCCATTCTTGGGATACTTGCCATACTTATTCTTTTCGGCAAGCAACCACATTGCCGGCCAAGCGCCTTGGGCAGAGCCCAGCTTCGCACGAATTTCTATTTTGCCGTACTGATAGGCAAATTTCCCCTTGGTGTAGATTCCGCCGGTTAGATATGGCCTTTCATCTACAGGATTATTCTGATTGACGATTCCATTGAGATAGACTTTTCCATCTTTGAAATCATAACAACGCTCATCGTCACTCATGTAATTACCCCAGTCAGCCTTATTTGGAGGGATCTTCGTCCACTTGCTACCATCCAAGGAGTCCAGTTCAAATTCATCCTGCCAGACTAATTTCCAGTCTTTAGTTTCTCTTTTTGGCTTTTGGATTAGCATATATTCCTCTGCCAGCTTGTAGGGTTTGGGGGAGCAGGAGACTACTGCAAGAATCAGGATTGTTGCGAATAGGTTTTTCATGTGCGGTGTTGGCATTTTTAATTTCTTTACTTGTTCCAGCATGTATATTCTCAAAAAAATCAGAAAGTCAATTTATTGATCCCGTCAGATACGCTAGCCTAGCGAAATGAGGATAAAAATGTTTTAAAAAAGTAAACCTCGGTTTGTGACCGAGGTTTGTTTGGATTAGACTTTCATGATTTCCACTTCTTTCTTTGCTAGAAGCTCATCTATTTTCGTCGAATATTGATCTGTGAATTTTTGGACTACTTCCTCAGCTCTTTTGATTTCATCTTCTGCAGCGCCATCCTTTTGCAGCTTTTTCAACTCGTCATTGATGTCTTTGCGTACAGTTCTTAGTGAGATTTTTCCTCCTTCACATTCATGTTTTGCCTGCTTCACTAGAGAAATACGTCTTTCTTCAGTAAGCGTTGGAATCGTCAGGATGATCATTTCTCCATTGTTTTGAGGAGCTAGTCCCAAATCAGAGTTGATGATTGCTTTTTCGATTTCTGAGATCAAAGAACGCTCAAAAGGTTTGATAGCAAGGGTACGAGCATCAGGAGTATTGATGGAAGATACTTGATTCAAGGGCGTTTTAGCACCGTAATACTCTACCATTATTCCGTCTAGTAAGTTAGGCATTGCTTTGCCTGCACGGATTTTCAAAAGCTCAGCGGAAGTGTGATCCACTGCTTTTTGCATCAATTCTTTTGCTTCGTCTAAGTATAATTCGATTTCTTCCATGGTTATTAGCTTAAAGAAGTGATCAAAGTACCTATTTCTTCACCTTGTACCAGGCTGCTGAGATTGCCCGACACATTCATATCAAATACGATGATTGGTAGGTTGTTCTCCTGGCAAAGGGTAAATGCCGTCATGTCCATGACATTTAGGTTCTTCTCATACACTTCGTGAAACGAAATGGTTTTATATTTTGTGGCAGTAGGGTCTTTTTCCGGGTCAGCAGTATAGACTCCATCCACTCTAGTTCCTTTCAATACAATATCGGCTTCTACCTCTATAGCTCTCAAACTTGCAGTAGAATCCGTGGTGAAATATGGATTGCCAATTCCAGCTCCGAAAATCACAATACGACCTTTTTCTAGGTGTCGGATAGCTCTTCTACGAATAAATGGCTCACAAACACTTTCAATTTTGATACCAGACATCAAGCGTGTGTACATGCCACCTTGCTCTAGTGCACTTTGCAGTGCCATTGCATTGATCAAGGTAGCCAGCATGCCCATGTAGTCGCCTTGAACTCTGTCAATACCAGATTGTTCGGCTTGTACGCCTCTGAAAATATTGCCACCTCCGATGACGATCGCTACTTCTACACCCATGTCATGTACTTTTTTGATCTCGCGTGTGTATTGCTGAAGTCTTTCTGGATCGATGCCGTAACTCTTTTCACCCATTAATGCCTCACCGCTGAGCTTGAGCAGTATTCTCTTGTATTTCATGTGTATGTAATTTGCTTTTTCAAAGGCCAAATGGAATCTCGCAACTAGGATGACAACAACTCTGGGTGATGCCCTGTGGTATGCTCGATTTCATGTGTTTGCTGTTGTTTTTCAGAGGTTATTTATCGCTATTGTTTTACTGCGATTATTTGAGGCGTATTATTCCCAGCGTGCGGCTAACTAGCATTAGCAAATTGACTGAAAAAGGATCGGTTGATTGCCGATTTGCACTAAATAATCCGACAAATATAATTTCTTCAATTCATAATGCTAGGCTTAAACTCTAAAATTGAATCAAGACTTGGTTTTTTTCTACACTTTGATTCAGAGAGACTTTTACAGACTTCACCAGTCCATCACCTGGAGATTTCAGGATGTTCTCCATTTTCATGGCTTCCAAGATGAGTAGCACGTCTCCTTTTTTTACTTCATCGCCAGGTTTTACTTTCAGATCCAATATGAGTCCCGGCATCGGAGCTTTTACTTCTTTCAGAGCTTGGGATGCCATATTGTTCATTCCCATTTGTTCCAGAAGTATATCAAATCTATCTTGGAGTTGGAGACTTGAGACCTTGTTTCCAAACTTGATTTGGATGGTTTTTGCCTCTTTGTCTAGGGAGATTAACTCGGCTTCTACGGACTTATTTTCATAAATCAGGTGAATTTTTCGATCTGAAATCCACTGAAGATCCCAATCAATCGTTTTGCTATTTACTTGAATAGTATCCTCGGTTTTTTCTACCGAATAGCTTTTATTTTGGATGGTAACTGTAAACATTCATGTTAATTTGAAGCCGAATATACAATTTCCCATAAAACCGATTCTTTTTCATACGTTTTAAATATGAATCAATTGACAATCTTAACCCCAAGCGCAAGAGGGCGATCTCTCATATTTCCAGCCATTTTTTCACTGCTTTTATCCTTTGCATGCAAATCGAGCCAAGTGCCTGAACTCGGTGAATTCGAATATCAACTAAGTGAAATTACGGGAGAGGAAATAGATAGCACAGCCGTAAAAGCCTTGATTGCACAGAAGGAGCAGGCAATAGCCAGGTATAAACCTTCCGCAAAAAAGGACTTTGATATTTTGCATACTGACCTAGATCTCTCTTTTGACTATCAGCTTCAAACTGTAATAGGGAAGGCTGAATTAACGATAAAGCCATTTTTTTACCCAAGTCAGGAACTGATACTTGATGCGCAGGATTTTGAGCTGGATGAAATATTTTTCATACAAAAGGGAAAAAGAGAATCTGTCAGCTATGAGTATGATGAGGTTAAAATACATATACATCTGCCAAGGGTCTTGACCAAGGCGGATACTTTTCGAATTGCCTTCGATTATACCGCATTTCCGGAGAGAAATGCAGGTGGTGGGAGTGAAGCTATCACGGATACCAAAGGACTTTATTTTATAGATCCCCTGGACACAGTTCCGGATAAGCCTACTATGATCTGGACTCAGGGGGAGACGGCACATAATTCCAAGTGGTTTCCTACGATAGACTCTCCCAATGACAAATTTACTCAGCTGATCAAATTGACTGTAGCTGACAGTTTGCTGACCATAGGTAATGGCGAATTGATCAAACAGGAGGATCTAGGAGCTGGTTTTAGGAAGGATTTCTGGGAAATGAAGCTACCGCATTCTGCTTATTTGGCGGCCTTTGCCATAGGTGATTTTGGTAAAGTGGAAGATAAATGGGAGGATATTCCCTTGGGGTATTTTGTGGAAAAAGGCTATGAAAAGGGAGCTGAAAAGGTCTTTGAAAATACGCCAGAAATGATTGGTTTCTTTTCAGATTTACTAGGAGTTCGGTATCCTTGGCCTAAGTATGATCAGATAGTTGTTAGGGATTTTGTGTCAGGAGCGATGGAGAATACTACCGCTTCGATTTTCATGGAAGAACTGCGTCTCAATGAGCGTGAGGCCATAGATTCTGAATGGGATTATATCATTGCGCATGAGCTTTTTCACCAGTGGTTTGGGGACTATGTGACTACAGAATCCTGGGCCAATATCACGCTGAATGAAGGTTTTGCTAACTACAGTGAGTTTCTCTGGAATGAATATAAGTATGGCATAGATGAAGCTAAGCTGAAGCTGATTGCTGAGACAGAGAATTACTTTATGGAGGCTGAGACAAAGGAGGAAGACCTAGTCCGCTTTGAATATGATAATGCTGAAGACTTGTTTGATTCGCATAGTTATTCCAAGGGGGGAGCCATCGTACACATGCTTCGAGAATACCTGGGACAGGAAGCTTTTTATGTGGGGCTACATGATTACCTGGAGGAACATGCTTTTGAAAATGTGGAGGTAAATGACCTCCGAATGGCATTTGAAAGAGTAAGTGGAGAGGATTTGAATTGGTTTTTTAATCAGTGGTTTTTGGCCAAAGGTCATCCTGAACTTCATTTTGAGCTGGACTATTCTGATCAATCTAATGTGCTGGTTTCCGTGAGGCAAGAGCAAGATTTAGCATCTAGACCGCTGTATCAGCTTCCATTGGAGCTGAGTTGGTATGATGGTGCCAAGCGAAAAAGCAAAAGAGTGATGATGACGAAGGCATTTCAGCAATTTGCTTTGGAGAATGAAGATCCTGTGGATTTGGTGTTTATCGATGAAGAGAAAAATCTGCTTGCTAAGAAGTTTGTCGACATGACGGCTGATCAAATGCGTCAGCAATTCAGAACAAGCAAATACGGTATTTCCAGATATGAGGCGTTGGATAGTTTGGTGTCATGGGATGCGCTGACTGAGTTAGAATCCATAATGCCTGATGCCCTAGAAGATGAATTTTGGGCTGTACGCGAATCAGCCTTATTTGTGCTACAAGGGAACTCAGAATGGCTGGAGGATTTTCCGGAATTGGCTCGAAAGATTGCTTATATCGCTGAGCATGATGAAAGAAACTCTGTTCGCGCAGGAGCGCTGGATGTACTTTCTGCTTTTTCACCAGATGCTTATTACGACACTTTTCTGGAATTAGCTGCTGATTCTTCCTATTTGGTTGCTGGGTCTGCACTGACAGGCTTGGTTGGTATGGAGTCGCGAGTGCTAGATGCAGAAATAGTGGAAGGTTATGCAGATGAGAACAACTTCCGTATCGTAATCCCAGTAGCTGATTATTACATAATTAACGCTATTCCTGCTAAGGGAAAATGGTTTATGCTGAAAGCTAAATCTATTTCTGGAGAAGGTTTGTACTATTTCATGGGGTATTTTTCAGAGTATTTCAGTCGTTTTCCAGAAGAAGGTTCAGAAGAGGCAGTTGAATTTTTGCTGGAAAAAATGAAAAATGATTCGAGAAGCTATCTACGTATGGGGGCATTTCAGAGCTTATTGATTTTTTCGGAGGACCCAGAGATTTTGAAGAGAATTGCTGCGGTAGCGAGCCAAGAAACGGACAATGAGTTGATATTGTACTACGATTATTTTTTAGATGCGAGAAAAGATGAAAATTAATGCCTTGATTTTTAATTGTTTGGAAAGAAAAACAACAAAATCTCATCAAATTTGAAATGCATGTTTTGAATCTTTAATAAAAGCCTATAATTTTGCCATCCGTTACGATAGAAAAGCCCGAGAAAAAGGGCTCGAAAAGTAGCACTAGTTGGGGGAATACCAAAGCGGCCAACTGGGACGGACTGTAAATCCGTTGACTTAAGTCTTCATAGGTTCGAATCCTATTTCCCCCACACCATTGCCGGAATGCAAAATTTTTTTCTAATTTTGCAGGGCGAAAAAAGATCTGGATAAGACCAGATTGAAATGGAAGTAGCTCTCCAGAGTATTAGCCGCAAGGTGAAGTGCTTAGAGGTAGAGCGGCCAGAGATAAATTTTATCTCGAAAGATTACAAGCGGGAGTAGCTCAGTTGGTAGAGCGGCAGCCTTCCAAGCTGCAGGTCGCGGGTTCGAGCCTCGTCTCCCGCTCTGTGTTTTCGAAAGAAAGCATAAGAGAGTCTAAGCCGACGTAGCTCAGGGGTAGAGTACTTCCTTGGTAAGGAAGGGGTCAGGGGTTCAAATCCCCTCGTTGGCTCATTCGGCTTAATTAGGAAAAAAAATTAAATATATCTTTAAACTTAAACTGAGGATTTTCACGCATGGCAAAAGCACAATTCGACCGTTCCAAGCCGCACGTTAATATCGGTACGATTGGTCACGTAGATCATGGAAAGACCACTTTGACTGCTGCCATCACTACCGTACTGGCTAGTAAGGGTCTATCTGAATTAAGAGACTTTTCTTCTATCGATAACGCGCCAGAAGAAAAAGAAAGAGGTATCACCATTAACACCTCTCACGTAGAATATCAAACTGAAAACAGACACTACGCTCACGTAGATTGTCCAGGTCACGCTGATTACGTTAAGAACATGGTAACGGGTGCTGCCCAGATGGACGGCGCTATCCTAGTGGTAGCGGCTACTGACGGACCAATGCCTCAGACTAGAGAGCACATCCTTTTGGCTCGCCAAGTAGGTGTACCTCAGCTAGTAGTATTTATGAATAAAGTGGATATGGTTGATGATCCTGAGCTTCTTGAGCTTGTGGAGATGGAGATCAGAGAGCTACTTTCTTTCTATGAATTTGACGGTGACAACATCCCAGTGATCGCTGGTTCTGCACTAGGTGCATTGAACGGTGAAGAAAAGTGGGTTGATACTGTAATGGAATTGATGGCTGCTGTTGATTCTTATATTCCTCTTCCAGAAAGAGCTATTGACAAGGACTTCTTGATGCCTGTAGAAGACGTATTCTCGATCACTGGTCGTGGTACTGTAGCTACTGGTAGAATAGAAAGAGGAGTTGTTAACTCTGGAGAAGCGGTTGACATTATCGGTATGGGTGCTGAAGGACTTAAGTCTACAGTTACTGGTGTTGAGATGTTCCGTAAGATCCTTGACAGAGGTGAAGCTGGTGACAACGTAGGTCTATTGCTAAGAGGTATTGAAAAATCACAAATCAAACGTGGTATGATTATCTGTAAGCCAGGATCTGTAACTCCTCACGCTCACTTCAATGCTGAAGTTTACGTTCTTTCTAAAGAAGAAGGTGGACGTCACACTCCATTCTTCAACAAATACCGTCCACAGTTCTACCTTAGAACTACAGACGTAACTGGAGAGATTATGCTTCCAGAAAACGTTGAGATGGTAATGCCAGGTGATAACGTGACTATCGAGGTGACTTTGCTTAACGCAGTTGCTCTTGAGAAAGGTCTTCGTTTTGCGATCCGTGAGGGTGGTAGAACAGTAGGAGCTGGTCAGGTTACTGAAATCCTTGACTAATTATCAATCACAGATTGACTAAGTAATATAATGCGATCTCAAATTATTTTGGGATCGCATTTGTTTCTTTAGTAATCAATACCTAATTTTGCGTTCCCATTAGCGGGGCGTTCATTTACACGGGCATAGTTCAACGGCAGAATAGCGGTCTCCAAAACCGTTGATGGGAGTTCGAATCTCTCTGCCCGTGCCAGTAAGTTAAGTACACTATGAATCTGAAAAACTTTGTTCTAGAATCTTATGATGAGATGGTAAATAAGGTCACCTGGCCGAAATTTTCATTTCTTCAAAATAGTGCAGTATTGGTGTTAGTCGCCTCTCTGATCTTCGCCCTATTCATCGGTGTGGTAGATTTGGGATTCGAGAACATCATGAAATGGTTTTATGATTTATTCTAATTGAATTGACATTACAGAATGGCTGAACATAAATGGTACGTACTCAGAGTAGTAGCGGGACAGGAGAAAAAAACTAAAACCTATTTGGATAATGAAATTTCCAGACAGGAAATAGGGGATTTTATTCCAGAAGTCTTAATACCCTCTGAGAAGGTATATGAGATGCGCAACGGTAAAAAGCGTGTGAGAGAGAGAAACTTCTTTCCTGGCTACGTTTTAGTTAATGCGGATCTCTCGAATGGTGAGGCCAATCACGTAATTACAAGTATTCCGGGAGTAATCGGTTTCTTAGGATCTAGCTCAGGCGGGGCTTCCAAAACCCCTGAGCCTCTTCGTCAGTCAGAAATCAACCGTATTTTAGGTAAGGTTGAGGAGATTGATGAGTTCGCAGAGAAACTGGATACACCATTTATAGTCGGAGAGACTGTCAAAGTAATGGACGGTCCTTTCAGTGGATTTACCGGAACAATAGAGGAGATATTTGAGGAGAAGAAAAAACTTAATGTTATGGTTAAGATCTTCGGCCGAAATACTCCTGTTGAATTAAACTTTATACAAGTAGAAAAACAAGACTAAGCAATGGCTAAGGAAATCACTGGTTATTTAAAACTACAAGTGAAAGGTGGCCAGGCAAACCCGTCGCCTCCAGTAGGTCCAGCTCTTGGTTCCAAGGGTCTGAACATAATGGAGTTTTGTAAGCAGTACAATGCACGTACCCAAGATAAAATGGGTCAAGTGCTACCTGTATTGATTACAATCTACTCAGATAAGTCTTTTGACTTCGTAGTAAAAACACCTCCTGCAGCAAACATGTTGCTAGAGGCTGCGAAATTGAAGAGCGGATCTGCTGAACCAAACCGTAAGAAGGTAGGATCAGTAACCTGGGATCAGGTGAGAGAAATAGCAGCGGTAAAAATGCCTGACCTTAATGCTTTCAAAGTGGAGTCTGCTATGAAAATGGTGGCTGGTACAGCAAGAAGCATGGGAATCACAGTATCTGGTAAAGCCCCTTGGGAAGTATAAATAAAAAACAATGGCTAAGTTAACAAAAAAGCAAAAAGAAGCTCTTTCTAAATACGACCCAAGCCAAGTGTACTCCCTGGAGGCAGCTTCTACTATCGTGAAGGATATTACTATGACGAAGTTTGACGCTTCTGTAGATCTTGACATCCGTTTGGGTGTGGATCCACGTAAAGCTGATCAAATGGTAAGAGGCGTTGTTGCGCTTCCTCATGGTACAGGCAAAGACATCAAAGTATTGGTTCTTTGTACTCCTGACAAAGTAGCAGAAGCGACCGAAGCAGGTGCAGATTACGCAGGCTTGGACGAATACATCGCAAAGATCGAAGGTGGGTGGACTGACATTGATGTCATTATCACTATGCCTAACGTGATGGCGAAAGTAGGTAGATTGGGTAGAGTATTAGGACCAAGAGGTCTTATGCCAAATCCTAAATCAGGAACGGTTACGCTAGATGTAGCTAAAGCTGTAAAAGAAGTAAAAGCTGGTAAGATCGATTTCAAAGTAGATAAATTTGGAATTATTCATGCTGGTATAGGTAAAGCATCGTTCACTGCAGCGCAGATTGAAGAGAACGTAAAAGAGCTTATCCTTACTATTTCTAAGCTGAAGCCTTCATCATCTAAGGGAACGTATTTCAAGAGTATTTATTTATCCAGTACAATGTCTCCTGGGATTGCAGTGGACAAGGGTAGCATTCAAGGAATTTAATCATGACTAGAGACGAAAAGAAAGTAATAATCGACGGTCTTACTGAGAAATTTAAGGAAAACCCTTTCTTCTATATCACAGACGCTTCAGGTTTTTCTGTAGCTCAAGTGAATGCATTCCGAAGAGCTTGTTTTGAAAAAGGAGTAGAGTACAAAGTGTACAAAAACACCTTGATCAGCAAAGCATTGGAAAATTTAGATGCCGACTTTACGGAGTTGTCAGATAATGCACTGAAAGGATTCTCTGGAATTTTATTCTCAAAAGAGACAAGTAATCTTCCGGCAAACGTATTGCTGGATTTTAGAAAAAAAATAGGTAAAAAAGCAACGAAGCCAGCATTCAAAGGAGCTTCTATCGATGCAGATATATTCATCGGAGAAGAAAACCTAGTAATGTTATCTAAGTTGAAGTCGAAGGAAGAATTGTTAGGCGATCTTATCAGCTTGCTACAATCTCCAGCGATGAATCTTATCTCTGCATTGCAAAGTGGCCAGAACAATATTTCTGGTGTGCTTAGTACGCTTGCAGATAGAGAAGAAAAATAAGTTAAAAAAAATAATTCAAACAAATATTAAATTTCAAATACAATGGCAGATCTTACGCAACTTGCAGATCAGTTGGTAAACTTGACTGTAAAAGAGGTTAAAGAATTGACAGATATCCTTAAGGATCAGTATGGCATCGAGCCAGCTGCTGCAGGCGCAGTAGTTGTAGCAGGTGGTGGTGCTGGAGAAGCTGCAGCTGAAGAAGAGAAGTCGACTTTCGACGTTATCTTGAAAGCTGCTGGTGGATCAAAACTGGCAGTTGTTAAGCTTGTAAAAGAATTAACTGGTCTTGGTCTTAAAGAGGCAAAAGAACTAGTTGACTCTGCTCCTAAAGCATTGAAAGAAGGTGTAGCTAAGGACGAAGCTGAAGGCTTGAAGAAGTCTTTGGAAGAAGCTGGTGCTGAAGTAGAGATCAAATAATTTGCTGAGCCGCAACTATTAGGTTGGGGTTCACACCTAAGACCTGACTATTTTAGTCAGGTCTTTTCCTGTTTATGCACAGGTTTAAAATTGCATTATTCTAAGCGAAAATTGTAATTTATCGCTATTAATATTTCACCATAAACATACACTACCTTGGCTATCAAGAATCAAACCGAAAGGAAAAGTTTCTCCTCCATTAAGGTGGTCAAAAGCTATCCGGATTTTCTAGATATTCAGTTGCAGTCTTTCAAAGACTTTTTTCAACTGGATACGCCAGCAGAAAAACGCCGGGCAGACGGTTTATTTAAAGTATTCGCAGAAAACTTCCCAATCTCTGATTCAAGAGAAAACTTTACTCTTGAATTTATTGATTACGCAGTGGATCCACCGAAATATTCGGTGAGCGAATGCATTGACCGTGGCTTGACCTACTCTGTACCGTTGAAAGCAAAGTTGAGACTACTTTGCCATGACGAGGATAATGAAGATTTCGAAACGATTGAGCAAGAAGTATTCTTAGGTAATCTTCCGTATATGACCGAGAAAGGGTCATTTGTAATTAATGGTGCAGAACGAGTTATTGTTTCACAACTTCACCGTTCTCCAGGTGTGTTCTTTGCGCAAAGCAAGCACACAAACGGTACGAAACTTTACTCTGCCAGAATTATCCCTTTCAAAGGATCATGGATTGAATTTGCTACTGACATTAATAATGTCATGTATGCATACATCGACCGTAAGAAGAAATTCCCTGTAACAACCTTGTTACGATCTATTGGCTATGGCTCTGACAAAGATATTCTCGATTTGTTCGGTCTATCTGAGGAAGTCAATGCTACTAAGACCGCTATGAAAAAAGTGGCTGGGCGTAAGCTAGCTGCTAGGGTTCTAAGAACATGGGTAGAAGATTTCGTAGATGAAGATACTGGTGAAGTAGTTTCCATCGACCGAAATGAGGTGTTGCTAGAGCGTGATACCGTTCTTTCAGACGAAGACATTGAAATGATCTTGGAATCAGGTTCCAAAAGCATCATTCTCCATAGAGAAGATGTGAATGTGGCTGATTACTCTATCATCTATAATACATTACAAAAAGATAGCTCCAACTCTGAAAAAGAGGCTGTGGAAGTTATCTACCGTCAGTTGAGAAATACTGAAGCTCCTGATGAGTCTACGGCTCGTGAGGTGATTCATAGTTTATTCTTCTCTGACAAGCGTTATGATCTAGGAGAAGTTGGTCGTTACAGAATCAACAAAAAACTAGGTCTTGACATCGATTCTGCTAAAATCGTCCTTACTAAGGAAGATATTATCCATATCGTAAAATACCTTATTGGTCTTATCAACTCTAAAGCTGTGGTCGATGATATTGATCACTTGAGCAATAGACGAGTAAGAACTGTAGGCGAGCAGCTTTACAGTCAATTCGGTGTTGGTTTGGCTAGAATGTCTAGAACAATCCGTGAGCGAATGAACGTTCGTGACAATGAAGACTTTAAACCAGTCGATTTGATCAATGCACGTACGCTTTCTTCGGTGATCAATTCATTCTTTGGTACCAACCAACTTTCTCAGTTTATGGATCAAACCAATCCATTGGCTGAGCTGACTCACAAGAGAAGACTTTCGGCCTTGGGTCCAGGGGGTCTATCTAGAGAAAGAGCAGGATTTGAGGTTCGAGATGTTCACTACACGCACTACGGTCGTCTGTGTACTATCGAAACTCCAGAAGGTCCAAACATTGGTTTGATTTCTTCTCTTTGTGTGCACGCCAAAGTGAATTCAATGGGCTTCCTTGAGACTCCTTACCGTAAGGTGAAGGATGGCAAAGCAAGTATGAAGTCTGAGGATGTTCTATTCCTTACTGCTGAAGAAGAAGATGATCATAACATTGCACAGGCAAATGCTCCTTTGGACGAGTCTGGAAAGTTTATCAATGAAAAAGTAAAAGCGAGATTTGAAGGTGACTTCCCTGTGTTGGAACCATCCAAAATCACGTATATGGACGTTGCTCCTAATCAAATTGTATCTGTTGCGGCATCTTTGATTCCATTCTTGGAGCATGATGATGCCAACCGTGCATTGATGGGGTCCAACATGCAGCGTCAGGCAGTTCCTTTGTTGAAAGCTGAAGCACCTATTGTAGGTACTGGCCTTGAAGCAAAAGCTGCAGTAGATTCTAGATCACTGATCATTGCGGAAGCAAGTGGTGTAGTTGATTATGTGGATGCTAAGAAAATCACTATCAAGTATGATCTATCTGATGATGAGTTGTTAGTTAATTTCACAGATGAATACAAGTCTTATGACTTGATCAAATTCAGAAGAACTAACCAGGATACGACAATCAACTTGACTCCTTTGGTGCTGAAAGGCCAGAAGGTGAAAAAAGGTCAGGTTCTCGTAGAAGGTTACTCTACTAATAACGGTGAGCTAGCGCTAGGTAAAAACCTCAAAGTGGCATACATGCCATGGCAAGGATACAACTTTGAGGATGCGATCGTAATCTCTGAGAGAGTAGTAAGAGAAGATGTCTTTACTTCTATTCACGTGGAAGAATTCCAATTGGAAGTTCGTGACACGAAGAGAGGTGAAGAAGAATTGACTTCTGAAATCCCTAACGTCTCTGAAGAAGCAGTGAAAAATCTTGATGAGCATGGTATCATCGCGATTGGAGCTGAGGTCAAAGAAGGCGATATCATCATCGGTAAGATCACTCCAAAAGGAGAAACTGATCCTACTCCAGAAGAGAAATTGCTTAGAGCAATCTTCGGTGATAAAGCTGGTGATGTGAAAGATGCTTCCTTGAAAGCTTCACCTTCCTTGAATGGTGTGGTAATCGAGACTAAGCTTTTCGCAAGACCTAAGAAGGACAAAGACATCAGAGCTAAATCTAAAGCTGAGGTTGAAAAACTGAAGGGTAGATACTCTAAAGATCTATTGGCTCTTAGAGCTAGAATGATCAATAAGATGGTTACTATTCTAGAAGGCAAATCTTCTCAGGGAGTTAAGCATAAGTTTGGTGATGAGATCATCACTAAAGGTCAGAAGTTCAACTTGAAGAACATTGAGAATAACCTATTCCCTGCTAAGAATCCTTACAGAGATGAGAGTAATTACAATGTGCCAGAAGAAGCTAATCTAATTACTGATATCGTTCTTGACGATTGGACTAATGATGCTCACATCAATGGTTTGATTGTTGACCTTGTGAAAAACTACACCAACTCTAGAAATGAGATTGCGGGTACGTTCAAGCGAGAGAGATTTACGCTAGAAGTAGGTGATGAACTTCCTGCTGGTATCGTTCAACTGGCCAAAGTATACATCGCTAAGAAGCGTAAGCTGAAAGTAGGTGATAAGATGGCAGGTCGTCACGGTAACAAGGGTATCGTAGCAAGAATCGTAAGAGACGAGGATATGCCATTCCTAGAGGATGGAACTCCAATGGATATCGTATTGAATCCACTAGGTGTACCTTCTCGTATGAACATCGGTCAGATCTTTGAAACTGTATTGGCTTGGGCTGGACAGAAACTGGATAAGAAATATGCTACCCCAATTTTCGATGGTGCTTCTATGGAAGAGGTATCTCACGAATTGGAATTGGCAGGCTTACCAGCTTATGGACGTACCTACCTATACGATGGTCTTTCAGGTGTGAAATTCGATCAGCCTATTACAGTAGGTATTTCATACATGCTGAAACTGGGTCACTTGGTAGATGATAAGATGCACGCACGTTCAATCGGTCCATACTCATTGATCACGCAGCAGCCATTGGGTGGTAAAGCTCAGTTTGGTGGTCAGCGTTTCGGAGAGATGGAAGTTTGGGCACTGGAAGCATTCGGTGCATCACACGTACTTCAGGAGATCCTGACAGTGAAGTCTGATGACGTAATCGGTAGAGCAAAAGCTTATGAAGCGATTGTGAAAGGTGAAAACCTTCCTAAGCCTAATATTCCTGAATCATTCAACGTATTGGTTCATGAGTTAAGAGGTTTGGCTCTTGAAATTACCCTAGATTAATAAAGCGAATGGGCTCGCAAGAGCCCTTTACATATCTTTCAAAAAACTATGGCGTTCAGAAAAAATAAAAAACTTAGCAATGATTTTTCCAGAGTCACCATTAGTTTGGCTTCCCCAGAATCTATTCTGGATAGCTCAAACGGTGAGGTGACCCAGCCAGAGACGATCAACTATAGAACTTACAAGCCAGAAATGGGTGGTTTGTTCTGTGAGAGAATCTTTGGTCCGGTCAAAGACTGGGAGTGTCATTGTGGCAAGTACAAGCGCATCAGGTATAAAGGTATTATCTGTGACCGCTGCGGTGTAGAGGTTACAGAGAAGAAAGTAAGAAGAGAGAGAATGGGCCACATCGAACTGGTAGTACCAGTTGCGCACATTTGGTATTTCAAATCCCTTCCTAATAAAATCGGTTACCTTCTTGGTCTTCCAACTAAGAAGCTTGATCAAATTGTCTATTACGAGCGTTATGCGGTTGTTCAGGCAGGTATCAAAGCAGAAGAAGGAGTTCAATACCTGGACTTCTTGACTGAAGATGAGTACCTGGATATTATGGACAAGCTTCCTAAGGAAAACCATATGCTTGACGATGAAGATCCAAATAAATTCATCGCCAAAATGGGTGCTGAAGCTTTGGAGATGCTATTGGCAAGAATCGATTTGGATGATCTTTCTTACTCACTTCGTCACCAGGCTGCTACTGATACTTCTCAGCAGAGAAAGGCAGAAGCACTGAAGCGACTGAAAGTAGTAGAGGCATTCCGTGATGCTAGAACTAGAATCGAAAACCGCCCTGAGTGGATGGTCGTTCGTATGGTTCCAGTGATTCCACCAGAATTGCGTCCTTTGGTTCCTTTGGATGGTGGTCGTTTTGCGACTTCCGATTTGAATGACCTTTATAGAAGAGTAATTATCAGAAACAACCGTCTGAAGAGATTGATAGATATCAAAGCTCCAGAGGTGATTTTGAGAAACGAAAAGAGAATGCTTCAGGAAGCTGTAGATTCTTTATTCGATAACTCTAGAAAAGTAAATGCGGTAAGATCCGATGGAAACCGTGCTTTGAAGTCCCTTTCCGATATGTTGAAAGGTAAGCAAGGTCGATTCCGTCAAAACTTGCTCGGTAAGCGTGTGGATTACTCCGGTCGTTCTGTGATCGTGGTAGGGCCTGAGTTGAAGCTTCACGAGTGTGGTCTTCCTAAAAATATGGCGGCTGAGCTTTTCAAGCCTTTTATAATCAGAAAACTGATCGAAAGAGGTATTGTAAAGACTGTAAAGTCTGCTAAGAAAATCGTGGATCGTAAAGATCCAGTGGTTTGGGATATTTTGGAAAATGTACTTAAAGGACACCCAGTGCTCCTCAACCGTGCTCCTACGCTTCACAGACTAGGTATCCAAGCTTTCCAGCCAAAACTAATAGAAGGAAAAGCTATCCAGCTTCACCCATTGGTATGTACTGCATTCAACGCCGATTTTGACGGTGATCAGATGGCGGTTCACGTACCTCTTGGACATGAGGCGATCTTGGAAGCTTCTACTTTGATGCTTTCTTCGCACAATATTCTTAACCCTGCTAACGGAGCTCCGATTACTGTACCTTCTCAGGATATGGTGTTGGGTCTATACTACGTGACCAAGGGTAAGAGATCTACTCCTGAAGAGATTGTTCTCGGTGAAGGAATGACTTTCTACAGCGTAGAAGAAGTGATTATCGCAATGAATGAAGAGCAAATCTCCAAGCATGCGAATATCAAGTGTAAAGTACAAGTAAGAACCGAAGATGGAGGTTACAAGGATGAGATCATTGAGACCGTAGCCGGTCGTTTGATTTTCAATCAGTTTGTACCAAAAGAAGTAGGTTATGTAAATGAGCTTTTGACCAAGAAAAAACTTCAGCAGATTATTGCTAAGGTTGTCAAAGTATGTGGAATGGCACGTACAGCTCAGTTCTTGGATGATATCAAGCACCTTGGATTCCAGATGGCCTACAAAGGCGGTCTATCTATGGGATTGAATGATGTAATTATCCCAGAAGAAAAACAGCCGATGATTGACAAAGCTCAAGAAGAAGTTGACCAGGTTTGGAACAACTACCTTATGGGTCTAATCACGGATAACGAGCGGTACAATCAAGTAATTGATATCTGGACTCGTACCAACTCTCATTTGACTAATAATCTGATGAAGCAGATGGAAGAGGATAAGCAAGGATTCAATGCTATCTACATGATGATGCACTCAGGAGCTCGTGGTTCCAGAGAACAGATTCGTCAGTTGGGTGGTATGAGAGGCTTGATGGCTAAGCCACAGAAAAACCTTCAAGGTTCTGTAGGTGAAATCATCGAAAACCCAATCCTTTCTAACTTCAAAGAAGGTCTAGATGTATTGGAGTACTTTATCTCTACTCACGGTGCACGTAAAGGTCTTGCCGATACTGCATTGAAAACTGCCGATGCTGGTTACCTAACCAGACGTCTGGTAGATGTAGCTCAGGATATGATTGTCACTGAAGACGATTGTGGTAGCTTGAGAGGATTGCTGGTACAACCATTGAGAGACAATGACGAGATCGTTGAGCCACTTTCTGAGAGAGTGCTAGGACGAGTTTCTGTTCACGATATTTTCCATCCTACTACGGATGAATTGATCGTAGAATCTGGTCTTGAAATCAATGACGAAGTAGCGAAATTGATCGACGAATCAGGAATAGATGAAGTTGAGATCAGATCTGTATTGACCTGTGAGACTCGTAGAGGTGTTTGTGGCAAATGCTACGGTAGAAACCTTACCTCTGGCCATATGGTACAGGAAGGTGAATCTGTCGGTGTTATTGCAGCACAGTCTATCGGTGAGCCAGGTACGCAGCTTACACTTAGAACATTCCACGTAGGTGGTACAGCATCCAACATGGCGGTAGAAGCTTCTGTGATTGCTAAGTTCGACGGTGTAGTAGAATTTGACGATGAATTGAGATTGATCGAGACTACTAATAAGGATGGTGAGCATATCACTGTTGTGATGGGTAGATCTGGTGAGATCAAAGTCAATGATGCGAAGACTGGTAAGACACTTGTGTCTAACCATGCTCCATACGGTGCTATTGTGAATGTGAAGGATGGAGAGAAAATCACCAAAGGACAGACCCTTTGTAAGTGGGATCCATACAACGCAGTAATCTTGTCAGAATTCGATGGTAAAATTGAATTTGAAGCAATTGTAGAAGGCGTTACTTTCAAGGAAGTGTCCGATGATCAGACTGGTTTCCGTGAGAAGGTAATTATTGATACTAAAGATAGAACTAAGAACCCAGCGATAATTGTAAACTATGGTGAAGAGTCTAAGGGATACAATATCCCAGTAGGAGCTCACTTGGCAATTGACGCAGGAGATAAGGTTAGATCTGGACAAATCTTGGTGAAAATCCCAAGATCTGTAGGTAAGACTAGAGATATTACGGGTGGTCTACCAAGAGTAACTGAGCTATTTGAAGCAAGAAACCCGTCCAATCCGGCTGTAGTTTCTGAAATCGACGGTGTAGTAACTTACGGTGGTATCAAGCGTGGTAATAGAGAGATCATCATCGAATCTAAAGATGGTGTGATCAAGAAATACATGGTATCCTTGTCTAAGCACATCTTGGTGCAGGAGAATGACTTTATCAGAGCTGGCGAGCCACTTTCTGATGGAGCGATCACTCCTAATGACATCTTGTCTATCAAAGGCCCAACTGCTGTTCAAGAGTACTTGGTGAATGAGATTCAGGAAGTTTATAGGCTTCAGGGTGTGAAAATCAACGATAAGCACATTGAGGTGATTGTAAGCCAGATGATGCAGAAAGTGGAGATCCTTGATGCAGGTGATACTGGATTCCTACAAAATCAGGTAGTGGACAAGTGGGCATTCAGAGAAGAGAATGATAATATTCTTGATCGTAAAGTGGTCATGGATGCTGGGGAATCTTCTACTTTGAAGCCAGGAATGATTATCTCTGCAAGAAGATTGAGAGATGAGAATTCAAGCTTAAAGCGTAAGGATCTTAAGTTGGTACAAGTTCGTGATGCTGAAACTGCGGTTTCTAAGCCTACACTACAAGGTATCACAGCTGCTTCCTTAGGCACAGAGAGCTTCTTGTCTGCAGCATCCTTCCAGGAGACTACTAAAGTTCTCTCTGAAGCTTCTATCAGAGGCAAGCGAGATGAGTTGAAAGGTCTGAAGGAAAATGTATTGGTAGGTCATTTGATTCCTGCAGGTACAGGCCAGCGAAGATTGCAACCAATCATCGTGGGTTCTCAGGAAGAGTATGATAAGCTTTCAGAAAACATGGAGCGTAACGCTAAGAGATCTAGCGAAGCAATCCTGTAATATTCGAATAAATTAATATAAAAGGCCTGTTTTGCGACAGGCCTTTTTTGTGAATATCTAAAATAACCGAGGTGGACGCTGAGTTTTTCGCAGAGTACACAGTCAATATATCTTCGTAAAAACTAGATTTGACAACTCAATAAATAAGACTACTGGAGTGCTAATAGAAACGTAATCTTAATTTGAAATAAATAGACAAAAGCATAATAGAATTAGGTCATCATATGCATTGACGCCACTTCGGTCATCTGACCCAGTGAGCAAAAGGATTTTGGCCAATGGTATCAATGTAAATAAAAACTATACAAATCATGCAAGACGACAACGAACAAAAAAAAGCAGATCAGCAGATCAATGTGGAGCTATCAGAAGAAGTAGCAGAGGGTATTTATTCCAATTTGGCGATGATCGCTCATTCTAATTCTGAGTTTGTAATAGACTTTATTCGCTTGATGCCAGGTGTGCCGAAGGCGAAAGTAAAGTCACGGATAATTGTGACTCCGGATCATGCAAAGAAATTGCTCGCTGCTCTCAAAGATAATATTGAAAAGTACGAAGACGCCTTTGGGAAAATCAATCAATCAGGAGGAGCACCTCAGTTTCCGATCAGTTTCGGAACACCGGGAGAAGCCTAGCAAAAATATAACTGCTTAGCTTTGTTACTCTTATTACTTTGGTTACCTTTGCAGTCCAAAATTTAACAGTTTACGGGAAAACTAAATTTTATCAGTTAATGCCTACTATTCAACAGTTAGTACGAAAAGGTAGAGTAACACTGGAGACCAAATCAAAATCTAGAGCTTTGGACGCATGTCCACAGCGAAGAGGAGTTTGTACCAGAGTATACACTACAACCCCTAAGAAGCCAAACTCTGCAATGAGAAAAGTGGCGAGGGTGAGATTGACAAACGGAAAAGAAGTGAATGCTTATATTCCTGGAGAAGGTCACAATCTACAAGAGCACTCGATCGTCTTGATCAGAGGTGGTCGTGTGAAAGATCTACCGGGTGTGAGATATCACATCATCCGTGGTGCACTAGATACCGCAGGAGTTAAAGACCGTAAGCAAGGTCGCTCTAAGTATGGTGCTAAAAGACCTAAGGCTGGAAAAGGCCCGGCAAAGAAATAATACTTTATAACATTTAGAAAAAATGAGAAAAGCGAAACCAAAGAAGAGATATATTCTTCCTGATCCAAAGTTCAACGATACGCTAGTAACTAGATTCGTGAACAATCTAATGGTAGATGGGAAGAAGAGTATTGCTTACAGAATTTTCTACGATGCAGTAGAAAAAGTTGAAGAGAAAGTAGGTGAGAATGGTCTTGAAATTTGGAAAAAAGCGCTAACCAATATTTCTCCATCTGTAGAGGTGAAGAGTCGTAGAGTTGGTGGTGCTACATTCCAGGTTCCAATGGAAGTCCGTCCAGACAGGAAGATTGCCCTTGGGATGAAATGGATGATCAGCTACGCCCGAAGAAGAGGAGAGAAAACAATGATGGACAGACTAGCTGGCGAAATTATCGCTGCTTCCAAAGGCGAAGGTGCCGGTGTGAAGAAGAAAGATGATACGCACAGAATGGCAGAAGCCAACAAAGCATTCTCCCACTTTAGATTTTAATCAATATGGCTAAAAGAGATTTAACACTTACCAGAAACATTGGTATCGCCGCGCATATTGATGCAGGAAAGACTACTACGACAGAACGAATTCTTTTTTATTCTGGCGTATCTCACAAAATAGGTGAGGTTCACGACGGAGCAGCCACCATGGACTGGATGGCTCAGGAGCAAGAGCGAGGTATTACTATTACTTCAGCTGCAACTACCGTTTTTTGGGATTATAGAAACAAGAAATATCAGATCAACATCATCGATACTCCCGGTCACGTTGATTTTACCGTAGAGGTAAACAGATCACTTCGTGTTCTCGATGGATTAGTATTCTTGTTTTCTGCTGTAGATGGCGTAGAGCCACAGTCAGAGACTAACTGGAGACTTGCGGATAACTATAAAGTTGCTCGTATTGGCTTCGTAAATAAAATGGACCGTGCTGGTGCAAACTTCCTAGAAGTATGTAAGCAGGTGAAGGAGATGCTAGGCAGCTACGCTGTTCCTTTGCAACTTCCAATCGGTGCAGAAGATAGATTCCGTGGTGTAGTTGATTTGATCAACAACCGAGCTATCGTATGGAATGAGGAAGATTTCGGGATGACTTTCGAAGAGATTCCTATTCCTGAAGATATGCTGGAAGAAGTAGCTGAATACAGAGAGTATCTACTCGAAGCAGTTGCTGATTATGACGAATCATTGATGGAGAAATTCTTCGAAGATTCTGATTCTATCACCGAACAAGAAATTCTTGCAGCTTTGAGAAAAGCGGTGATTGATATGAAGATCGTACCTATGGTATGTGGATCTTCTTTCAAAAACAAAGGAGTTCAAACAATGCTAGATCTTGTAATGGAATTGCTTCCTTCTCCAATGGACAAGGACGATATCTTTGCTCATGATATAGATGATGAAGAAGTAGATGTAAGAATCTCTCCAGACGAATCGGAGCCTTTCACAGGTCTTGCTTTCAAAATCGCAACTGATCCATTTGTAGGTCGTCTTTGTTTTGTAAGAGCCTATTCTGGAATCTTGAATTCTGGTTCTTATATCTTCAATAGCCGTTCTGGAAACAAGGAGCGTATCTCAAGAGTATTCCAAATGCATGCTAACAAGCAAAACCAAATCGATGCGCTAAGAGCGGGTGATATTGGTGCAGTGGTAGGCTTTAAAGATATCAAAACTGGTGATACCCTTTGTGACGAAAGCCGTAAGGTGATCTTGGAATCAATGGTCTTCCCTGAGCCTGTTATCGGTTATGCTATTGAGCCTAAGACTCAAGCGGACGTGGACAAGCTAGGTATGGCTATCGCCAAACTAGTAGAAGAAGATCCAACTCTTGTAGTAAATACAGATCACGAAACTGGTCAGACTATCTTGAGAGGTATGGGTGAACTTCACCTGGACATCATCATTGATCGTTTGAAGAGAGAATTCAAAGTTGAGATCAACCAAGGAGCTCCTCAGGTTGCTTACAAAGAAGCGCTATTTGGTTCTGTAGAACACAAAGAAGTTTACAAGAAGCAGACAGGTGGTAAAGGTAAATTTGCTGATATCTCCTTCGAACTTAGCCCTAGAGATGCAGACCCAGAGACTGGTGAGATCAAGCCAGGATTGGATTTTGTGAATAATATCGTAGGTGGTGTGATTCCTAAGGAATTTATTCCTTCTATACAGAAAGGTTTTGCTGAGTCTATGAAGAATGGCCCATTGGCAGGATATCCTATTGAGTCTATGAAGGTTAGATTGTTTCACGGATCATTCCACGATGTCGATTCAGATGCTCTTTCTTTCGAATTGGCAGCGAGACTTGGCTTCAAAGATGCCGCTAAAAGATGTCAGCCTAAATTGCTTGAGCCAATCATGGCTGTAGATGTAGTTTCTCCTGATGAGTACACTGGGCCAATTACCGGTGACTTGAACAGAAGAAGAGGTTTGATGAAAGGAATGGATACCAAAGGTACTTCTTCCGTAATCAAGGCTTCTGTACCATTGTCTGAGTTGTTTGGTTACATTACTGACCTTAGAACTATCACCTCTGGTAGAGCGACAGCTTCATTGACATTCTCTCACTATGAGGCAGTACCTAACAACATTGCCGAAGGTGTAATTGCTACAGTAAACGGTCAGAAGGACTAAATAATATTTGCGATGAATCAGAAAATCAGAATAAAACTAAAATCATACGATCACAGCCTGGTGGATAAGTCATCAGAGAAGATTGTAAAGGCAGTGAAAGCCACTGGTGCCGTAGTAGTAGGACCAATTCCATTGCCTACTAAAAAGGAGAAATTCACAGTATTGAAATCTCCACACGTAAGTAAGAAAGCCAGAGATCAGTATCAACTTTGTACATACAAAAGATTGGTAGATATCTATTCTAACTCTTCTAAAACTGTAGATGCTTTGATGAAAATCGAGCTTCCTAGTGGAGTAGATGTAGAAATCAAGGTTTGATCCAACTGGATTGATATACAAAAGACCTGCTTTTCGGAGCAGGTCTTTTTTGCTTTAGCATATGGATATGGTGTCGCGAAGGGTGTAAAAGCCTGAGGCACAATTGAAATATTTTGAAATACATTTAAAATATAGGATTTCGAATTTGTTGCAGAATTTAATTTCAGTAACTTTGCAGTCCTTTAAAAGGAGCCCCGGCAGATAAATGCTTGTGGGTTATTATATTATCTTATAAAAGATGTCTGGTATAATAGGTAGAAAAGTAGGAATGACTAGCATTTTCAGTGCCGATGGACGTAATGTCGCATGCACGCTAATAGAAGCTGGTCCTTGTGTAGTTACGCAAGTAAAAAACGTTGAAACAGACGGGTACAACGCCGTGCAGTTGGGTTATGGTGAGCGTAAAGAGAAAAATACGCCTAAGCCATTGATCGGTCATTTTAAAAAGGCTGGTACAACTCCAAAGCGCAAAGTTGTTGAGTTCAGAGAATTCCGGGTCGAGTTTGAAGGCCAGGTAGATCTAGGAGCTACTGTGAAGGCTGATGAAGTATTTATCGAAGGTGACTTCGTAGATGCAATCGGAACTTCAAAAGGTAAAGGATTCCAGGGTGTGGTAAAACGTCATGGTTTTGCAGGTGTGGGTGGACAAACTCACGGTCAGCATAACAGAGGCAGACACCCAGGTTCAATTGGTGCATGTTCTTGGCCATCCAGAGTATTCAAAGGAATGAGAATGGCTGGTAGAACTGGTGGAGACAGAGTAAAGGTGATCAACCTTAAAGTGTTGAAAATCTATGCTGACAAAAACCTACTATTGGTTTCTGGTTCTGTACCTGGTCCTAAAAATTCTTTCGTTATTCTAGAGAAGTAAGCCATGGAATTAGCAGTAATTAATCAAAACGGAGAAGACACAGGTAGAAAAATCAGCTTGTCTGATGAGATCTTCGCTATCGTTCCTAACGATCACGCGATCTACCTTGATGTAAAGCAGTACTTGGCAAACCAAAGACAAGGTACGCACAAGTCTAAAGAGAGAAATGAGATAGCTGGTTCTACTCGTAAGATCAAAAAGCAAAAGGGCACTGGTAGTGCACGTGCTGGGTCTATCAAGTCGCCACTATTCCGAGGAGGAGGAAGAGTATTTGGCCCACAGCCAAGAGACTATTCTTTCAAATTGAATAAAAAGGTAAAACAACTAGCCAGAAAATCTGCACTTGCTTATAAAGTGAAAGATAACAGCTTGTCAGTTTTGGAAAGCATCTCATTTGATGCCCCTAAGACTAAGAGTTACTTGGCTTTGCTTAATGGATTGTCTCTAGGAGATAAGAAGACATTATTGGTACTTCCTGAGGAAAACACCAATGTATTCTTAGCCAGCAGAAACTTGCCAAAAGCTAAAGTTGTGACTGTAAATGATGTAAATACTTACCAAGTGCTGAATGCTGATCACTTAGTGATCTGTGAAGGTTCTATCAGTAAGTTGGAAACCATTTTATCGAAATAAGACAATGGATATTCTAAAGCAGCCTTTAATTACAGAGAAGATTTCTGCCATGAACGAAAGAGGCGTTTATGGATTCATCGTGGAAAAAACCGCGAAGAAACCAGAAATCAAACATGCTGTAGAGAAAACGTTTGGTGTGAAAGTGGTTTCTATAAGAACCATCAGATATGCTGCAAAGCATAAATCTAGATACACCAAAGCTAAAGTGGTTTCAGGCTTTACCAACGCTTTCAAGAAAGCAATCGTGCAAGTAGCCGATGGTGAAGTGATTGATTTTTACGGAGAAATTTAATTGAATCTATATCATGGCAATTAAAAAGTTGAAGCCTGTAACTCCAGGGACAAGATTCAGAGTAGCTCCAGCATTTGACGAGATTACAGCGTCAAAGCCGGAAAAATCTCTTCTTGCTCCTATCAAGAAGTCAGGTGGACGAAACAATGAAGGCAAAATGACTGTCCGCAATATTGGCGGTGGTCATAAGAGAAGACTACGTATCGTAGACTTCAAGAGAAACAAGTTTGGTGTTCCTGCGGTAGTTAAGTCTATCGAGTATGATCCAAACAGAACGGCACGTCTCGCCCTACTATATTATGCAGATGGTGCTAAGGCCTACATTATCGCCCCGGAAGGTTTGTCAGTGGGACAGACAGTGATTTCCGGTGAGCAAGTTGCTCCAGAAGTGGGCAACGCGATGCCAGTAGCTAATATTCCAATGGGTACAATCGTACACTGTGTGGAATTGAAGCCAGGAAAAGGCGCCGCAATGGTAAGAAGTGCTGGAGGTTATGCACAGATCGTAGCCCGTGATGGGAAATACGTAACTGTAAAACTTCCATCTGGTGAGATGAGACTTGTACTAAATACGTGTATGGCAACTGTTGGAACTGTTTCCAATGGTGATCACATGAACGTAGTATTGGGTAAAGCCGGTCGTAAGAGATGGCTCGGATCAAGACCTCGTGTAAGAGGTGTTGCGATGAACCCAGTAGATCACCCAATGGGTGGTGGTGAAGGTCGTTCTTCTGGAGGACACCCTAGATCTAGAAAAGGTCTATTGTCTAAAGGAAAGAAAACAAGATCTCCTAAGAAGTATTCAAACAAGTTCATCGTAAGCAAAAGATCTAAATAATTATGGCACGTTCATTAAAAAAAGGTCCTTATATCGAGCACCATCTTGTGAAGAAAGTGGATGCTCAGAACGAATCAGGAAAGAAGTCGGTAATCAAGACTTGGTCAAGAAAATCAATGATTTCTCCAGATTTCGTAGGACATACCTTCGCTGTGCATAATGGGAATAAATTCATTCCAGTATTTGTAACAGACAACATGGTAGGTCATAAGCTAGGTGAATTTGCTCCTACCAGAAATTTCAGAGGCCACATTGCCAAAAAAGATAAAGGAAAGAGATAATCATGGAAGCATTAGCAAAATTAAATAATGTCCCTACATCTCCGCGTAAGATGCGCCTTGTGGCTGACCTTGTCAGAGGCAAGAGAGTAGGATTAGCACTTAGCATATTGAAATTTACTCCTAATCATGGAGCGATTCGACTTGAGAAGTTGTTGCTTTCCGCTGTAGCCAACTGGCAAGCGAAAAACCCTGATGCCAAACTAGAAGAGGCTGACCTTTTCATCAAAACTGTAATGGTAGATGAAGGTAGAATGCTTAAGAGATTAAGACCAGCTCCTCAAGGTAGAGGTCACAGAATCCGCAAGAGATCAAATCATGTAACCCTAGTAGTTGATTCATTCAACGATGAGGCTGTTACCGCTGATGTAGTAGAAACAAACGAAAAGGCAAATTAAGAACAGACTATGGGACAAAAGATCAACCCAATAGGATTTAGACTTGGTGTAGTCAAAGGCTGGGATTCCAACTGGTATGGTGGGAAAGACTTTGCTGAAAAACTATACGAAGATCAGAAGATCCGTAAGTACGTCCTTGCCAGAATTCCTAAGGGTGGTATTTCTAAAGTGATTATTGAGCGTACGCTCAAAAGAATCACTCTTACGATACATACTGCTCGTCCAGGTGTTGTAATTGGTAAAGGTGGAGCCGAAGTAGATAAACTGAAAGAAGAACTAAAGAATATCACTAAGAAAGATATTCAGATTAATATCTTCGAAATCAAGCGTCCTGAATTGGATGCGAAATTGGTAGGTGAATCAATCGCTCAGCAGCTTCAAGCAAGAATTTCTTTTAGAAGAGCTATGAAGCAAGCTATCGCAGCGTCCATGAGAGTGGGAGCGGAAGGAATCAAAGTTAAACTTTCTGGACGTCTAGGCGGAGCCGAAATGGCCCGTTCTGAAATGTACAAAGAAGGAAGAATTCCTCTTCACACAATGAGAGCAGATATTGATTACGCACTTTCAGAAGCCCTTACGGTCTATGGAATCATCGGAATCAAAGTTTGGATCTTCAAAGGTGAAGTGTACGGAAAGAGAGACCTATCTCCAAACCAAGGTGCAGCGAATGAGCCTAAGGGCGCGCGCAACTCTGGTCCTAAGAGAAATGATGGTCCAAGACGAAGAAAAAGAAATAACTAATTTTCACCCCATAAGTGAGAACTCATGTTACAGCCAAAAAGAACTAAATATAGGAAAATGCAAAAGGGCCGTGTCAAAGGCATTGCACAAAGAGGGCACACGCTTTCTTTTGGCAACTTTGGCATCAAGTCCCTTGAGCCAGGATGGATCACATCCCGTCAGATCGAGGCAGCTCGTATCGCAATGACGAGAGCAATGAAAAGAGAAGGACAGGTTTGGATCAGAATTTTCCCTGATAAGCCTATCACTAAAAAGCCCGCAGAGGTTCGTATGGGTAAAGGTAAGGGTGCTCCTGAGTATTGGGTGGCCGTTATCAAACCCGGAACGATCCTTTTCGAAGCTACAGGCGTAAGCCTGGAGACAGCTAAAGAGGCGTTAAGACTTGCACAGCAAAAGCTACCAGTAAGTACTAAATTTGTTGTTCGTAGAGATTACGCTGAATTATAAGCACTATGAAAAATACAGAAATCAATTCACTATCAGTAAGTGAAATCGCCGAGCGACTTGTCGCTGAGCAGGAGAGTCTAACCAAACTTAGGTTTGCGCACTCGATATCTCCTATAGAGAATCCTAACAGAATCCGCGAGACCAAGCGCTTTATCGCAAGATTAAAGACTGCATTGGCTGCCAAATAACTAGCTAACAAAAAGAATATGGCTACGATAGAGAGAAATCTTCGAAAAGAAAGAGTTGGTAAGGTGGTAAGCAACAAGATGGACAAGTCCATCACTGTATTGATAGAACGTCGCGTAAAGCACGCTATCTACGGTAAGTTTGTTACCAAAACAACCAAATTTATGGCTCATGACGAGAGCAACGAGTGTAACCCAGGTGACCTCGTGAAAATAAGCGAAACTCGTCCGCTGAGTAAGAACAAGCGTTGGAGATTAGTTGAAATTATTGAAAGGGCTAAGTAATTATGATCCAGCAAGAATCTAGACTAGGTGTAGCGGACAACTCTGGTGCCAAAGAGGTACTAGTAATCCGCGTATTGGGAGGAACAAAAAAGAGATATGCTTCCATCGGCGATAAAGTCGTTGTGACAGTAAAATCTGCTCTTTCTTCCAGCAGTATGAAAAAAGGTACCGTATCAAGAGCGGTAATCGTACGTACTCGTAAAGAAATAAGAAGAAAAGACGGTTCTTATATTCGTTTCGAGGATAATGCAGCTGTACTATTGAACAACAACGACGAGCCTAGAGGCACGCGTATCTTCGGCCCTGTGGCTAGAGAGTTGAGAGAGAAGCAGTTCATGAAAATCGTTTCATTGGCCCCTGAAGTATTGTAATCATGGAAAGAAAAATGAACAAGCAAACCAAGCTGCATATCAAAACTGGTGACACTGTTAAGGTGATCGCAGGTGATGACAAAGGCAAAACAGGGAAAGTACTTTCTGTAGATAAACTGAAAAGTAGAGCAATTGTAGAAGGTCTTAATATGATCACGAAGCATGTGAAGCCTACTGCAGCTAAGCCTCAGGGCGGAATCGACAAGAAAGAAGCTTCAATGCATATTAGTAACCTGAAACTTGTAGATCCTAAAACTGGTGAAGCCACTAGAACAGGTCGCAAAGCAGGCGAAAATGGTAAATTAGTAAGATACTCTAAGAAAACTGGGGAGGTAATCAATGGCTAATCCAAGAATCAAGCAAAAATATGTGGACGATATCGTCCCAGCTTTGAAAGAGAAATTTCAATACTCTTCAGTAATGCAAGTGCCTAAGTTGGAGAAAATTGTTCTCAACAAAGGTATCGGTGCTGCTGTAGCAGATAAGAAATTGGTTGATCAAGGTGTAGAAGAACTTTCTTTGATCACTGGTCAGAGAGCTGTTTCGACTATCGCAAAGACTTCTGTTTCCAACTTTAAGTTGAGAGAAGGAATGCCAATCGGAGCTAAAGTTACTTTGAGAGGTCAGACAATGTATGAATTCCTAGATCGTCTTATCACTATCGCACTTCCACGTGTGAGAGATTTCAAAGGTATTTCTGATAAAGGTTTTGACGGAAGAGGCAATTACACACTAGGTGTGCAAGAGCAAATCATCTTCCCTGAAATCAGCATTGAGAAAGTGAACAGAATCTCAGGTATGGACATCACTTTTGTGACTTCTGCCAAAACAGATGAAGAGAGTTTAGAATTGTTTAAGGCTTTCGGAATGCCTTTCGTTAAAAAAACTAAAGAAGAATAGTCATGGCAAAAGAGTCAATCAAAGCTCGTGAGAGAAAAAGAGAGCGTCTGGTAGCCAAGTATGCTGATAGAAGAGCCGCGCTGAAAGCAGCCGGTGATTATGAAGCTCTTGATAAATTGCCTAAGAACGCATCTCCAGTAAGACTTCACAACAGATGTAAACTTACTGGTCGCCCTAAAGGCTACATGAGAAAGTTCGGTATCAACAGGGTAACCTTCAGAGAAATGGCCTCAGCGGGCAAAATCCCTGGAGTGACTAAGTCCAGCTGGTAAAATAACGACAGTAGTTTTTATTCTAAAAATCAATTCGTAACTTTGCACGCCCAAATCGGGTGTAGCTAGACTATAAAATACAATGACTGATCCAATAGCTGATTATCTGACGAGGTTGAGAAATGCCATCAAGGCATCTCACCGAATCGTAGAAATCCCTGCTTCTAACATCAAAAAAGAGCTTACTAAGGTATTGCACGACAAAGGATACATTCAGAATTACAAGTTTGAAGAAAATGGTCCTCAGGGATCTATCAAAATTGCTCTGAAATTCAATCCTGTGACAAAGCAAAACGCAATTGTAAGCTTGAAGAGAGTTAGTACGCCAGGTTTGAGAAAATATGTGAAACATACGGAGCTTCCAAGAGTAATCAATGGTCTGGGGATAGCAATCGTATCCACCTCTAAAGGTGTGATGACAGACAAAGAAGCCCGCACTGAGGGTGTTGGTGGAGAAGTTCTTTGCTACGTATACTAATTTACTATCATGTCTAGAATAGGTAAAAAACCAATAAATATACCCAGCGGTGTTACTGTAGACGTCACAGCTCATGGAACTGTGACTGTTAAAGGTCCAAAGGGTACACTGACTCAGGATGTGAATCCTGATATTACAGTGAAAGTAGAAGACAACGATGTAGTTGTCACTAGACCTACAGATTCCAAAAGACACAAATCTATTCACGGTCTTTATAGATCACTTATCAACAATATGGTGATAGGCGTATCTGAAGGATACAAGAAGGATTTGGAACTTGTGGGTGTAGGTTATAAGGCGTCTAATCAAGGACAGGTTCTTGAATTGAATCTGGGTTATTCTCACAATATTTTTATGTTGCTTCCTGAGGAAGTGGCTATAAAAGCTGAGACAGCAAAAGGTAAGAATCCAATCATTACCTTAGAATCGATAGATAAAGAATTGATTGGACAAGTTGCTGCAAAAATCAGATCTCTTCGTAAGGTTGAACCTTACAAAGGAAAAGGTGTGCGCTTCGTTGGTGAACAAGTTAGACGTAAGGCTGGTAAAACTGCCGCTAAAAAATAATAGGTTATGGCATTTAATAAGAATTCCAGAAGACTTAGAATCAAGCAGGGTATCAGAAGAAAGATTTCTGGTACTGATTCCAGACCTCGTTTGTCAGTTTTCAAAAGTAATACTGGCATATACGCTCAGCTTATCGATGACCTTAAGGGTCAGACTTTGGCTCAAGCTTCTTCCAAAGAATTAGGAGCAAAGGCTAACGCTAATGTATCAGTATCCAAAGAAGTAGGTAAAAAACTTGCTGAAAGAGCTGTTGCAAACGGAGTTGCCTCCGTAGTATTTGACAGAAATGGCTACTTGTATCATGGGAATGTGAAAGCTTTGGCAGAAGGTGCCAGAGAAGGAGGCCTTAAATTTTAATAAGCTATGTCTCAACTAAGAAGAAAGCCTATCAGGGCTACAGATACAGATTTAAAAGAAAAAGTAGTATCTATCAATAGAGTTGCCAAAGTGGTAAAAGGTGGTAGAAGATTCTCTTTTTCAGCAATTGTTGTAGTGGGTGATGGCCAAGGTGTGGTTGGTTACGGATTGGGTAAAGCCAATGAAGTAACTGATGCAATCACTAAGGGTATCGAAGATGCAAAGAAGAACTTGGTGAAAGTGCCAGTTTTGAAAGGTACTATCCCTCATGAGCAAATTGGTAAATACGGTGGAGGATTTGTATTGATCAAGCCTGCTGCGCCAGGTACTGGTGTTATCGCTGGTGGTGCAATGCGTGCTGTTTTGGAAAGTGCTGGCGTTACAGACGTTTTGGCAAAGTCCAAAGGATCATCTAATCCTCATAACGTGGTGAAAGCTACTATTGAAGCATTGGTTCAGCTAAGAGATGCTATCGCTGTTTCACAACAGAGAGGCGTTAAAATGTCTAAAGTATTTAACGGATAATCATCATGGCTAAGATCAAAATCACGCAAACCAAAAGTACCATCGATAGACCAAAGGATCAGAAAGCAACTATTACTGCACTAGGTCTAGGTCGTATCAACAAATCTAGAGTCGTAGAGAATACGCCTCAGATTGCCGGTATGGTAAATAAAGTTAATCACCTTGTAAAAGTGGAGGAAGCTTAATTATGAAACTGCATACATTAACACCAGCTGAAGGATCTACCAAAAATCGTAAGAGAATTGGTAGAGGTACAGGTTCAGGTAGAGGTGGAACTTCTACAAGAGGTCACAAAGGAGCTAAATCAAGATCAGGTTATAAGTCTAAATTAGGTTTTGAAGGTGGTCAAATGCCACTTCAAAGAAGAGTTCCTAAATTTGGATTCAAAAGCTTGAACAGAGTTGAGTTCAAACCAGTAAATTTGGATACATTGCAAGGCATTTCCGAGCAATACAATCTTGAAGTTATAGACATGGAAGCTTTGGTTTCTCATGGTATTGCTTCTAAGAATGACAAAATCAAAATCCTCGGTGGAGGTGAATTGAAAGCCAAATTAGACGTAACTGCACATAAATTCTCGGCTACTGCAGTAGCAGCTATCGAGAAAGCTGGCGGAACGGTAAACACAATTTAAGTTAATGAAAAAGTTTATTTCGACAGTTAAGAACATTTTCTCTATCGAAGACCTTAGAGTTAGAATCATGAATACGATCGGATTTTTGATCATATTCAGATTAGGGTCATTCATAGTTCTTCCAGGAGTTGATCCTTCTCGTTTAGGTGATGCCCCAGAAGGGATCTTTGGATTGATCGATACCTTCCTTGGTGGAGCGTTCAGTAACGCATCTATCTTCGGTCTAGGCATTATGCCATATATATCTGCATCCATTGTGTTGCAGTTATTGACTGTCGGAGTACCATATTTTCAGAAAATGCAGAAAGAGGGTGAGTCTGGAAGAAAAAGAATCAACCAGATCACTCGAGTATTGACCATCTTGATTACAATAGCGCAGGGTATCGGATATGTATCCGCTACGATTATGCCTACTGGAGCGGTGATGGTTAGCTCTACCTTGTTTATGTTTAGTTCTTTGGTTTTACTTTCCGCTGGTACCATGTTTTGCATGTGGCTGGGAGAGAAAATCACTGAAAAAGGCATCGGTAACGGTATCTCAATGCTAATTATGATTGGTATTATTTCAAGATTTCCTGGAGCGATTATCGCTGAAGGTCTTGAGAAAGGTACTTCAGGTATGTTGCTACTGCTTATTGAAGCGGCTGTATTGTTCTTCGTGGTTGTTGGGGTGATTGCCTTGACAGAAGCGACTAGAAGAATACCAGTACAGTATGCCAAGCAAGTGGTAGGAGGTAAAGTATATGGTGGACAAAGACAGTATATACCTATCAAGGTAAATGCGTCAGGTGTTATGCCAATTATCTTTGCTCAGTCTTTGATGTTCGTACCTGCACTTATTGCGCAGATCTGGGCTTCTGAGAATGACATTGCCAACTACATTGGAGCTACATTTAGTGATTTCACATCATGGCAATACAACTTGCTCTTTGCACTGATGATCATTCTGTTCACATTCTTCTATACTGCTATCACGGTTAATCCTGAGCAGATTGCAGAAGATATGAAAAGAAATGGAGGGTTTGTTCCGGGTATTAAACCAGGAGCTCCAACATCGGAATTTATCGACGGAATCATTTCCAAGATTACACTTCCGGGATCTATTCTCTTAGCTGCTGTAGCTATACTTCCTGCTCTTGCGATTATATCTGGAGTCGGTGGTGAATTTGCTCAGTTCTATGGTGGTACATCTCTACTTATTATGGTAGGGGTAATCATGGATACCTTGAGACAGATTGAAAGTTACTTGTTGATGAGACACTACGAAGGCATGATGAAGAGCGGTAATGTGAAGAATAATCCTTCCAATTACCAAGTTGCCTAAGATGATCAATTACAAGACTTCCGAGGAAGTTAAGTTAATAAAAGAAAGTGCCGATATACTAGCGAGAGCCCATGGGGAAGTAGCGAAACATATCAAGGAAGGGGTAAAGACCTCTTTTCTAGACAAAATTGCTGAGGAGTTTATCAGGGATCACAACGGAGTTCCTTCATTTAAGGGCTACAATGGATTTCCTGCTTCACTATGTATTTCTGTGAATGAAGTAGTAGTACATGGTTTTCCTAGCGAATATGAATTGAAAGATGGCGATATAATCTCAGTAGATTGTGGAGTTTTTCACCAAGGTTTTCATAGCGATTCCGCTTATACATACCCTATTGGTGAGGTTTCCCCAGCTGTCAAAGCATTATTAAAAGCCACCAAAGATTCACTTTACGTTGGAATTGAGCAAGCTGTCTTTGGGAAAAGAATCGGTGATGTAGGCAATGCCATCCAGAAGTTTGTTGAAGCTAAAGGCTACACAGTAGTTAGAGAGCTTGTCGGACATGGATTAGGTAGAAATCTACATGAAGCACCAGAAGTTCCCAATTATGGAAAGAAGGGAAGTGGTCCTTTACTGAAAGATGGAATGGTGATCGCCATTGAGCCCATGATTAATCTTGGAACACGTAACATTGTCCAAGAGCGCGACGGATGGACTATACGAACAGCGGATAGAAAACCTTCAGCACATTATGAGCACACAGTAGCGATATTTGAAGATAGAACAGAGGTGTTAACCTCTCATAAATACATAGAAGAGAATTTTAAATTCTAATATGGCCAAGCAAACATCAATAGAGCAAGACGGTACGATCAAGGAAGCATTGTCTAATGCGATGTTCAAAGTGGAACTAGAGAATGGGCATCAGCTGATCGCCCATATATCTGGTAAGATGAGGATGAATTACATAAAGATCCTTCCTGGTGATCGAGTTAAATTAGAACTGTCTCCCTATGATTTGAGTAAAGGCAGAATTGTATATCGATATAAATAAGACTGAGATGAAAGTAAAAACATCCATCAAAAAGAGAAGTGCTGACTGCAAGCTAATCCGAAGAAAAGGAGTATTGTATGTCATCAATAAGAAGAATCCTAAGTTTAAACAAAGACAAGGTTAAATTATGGCTAGAATTGCAGGTGTAGATATACCAGACAATAAGCGCGGCGTAATCGGACTTACCTATATCTTCGGAATAGGTAGATCTGCAGCCAAAGCTATCCTGACCAAGGCTGGTATCTCTTTCGACAAGAAAGCTGGTGAGTGGGATGACGATGAGTCAACTTCCATCCGTAACATTATCGCTGAAGAGTTCAGAACCGAAGGTGTACTGAAGTCAGAGATCCAATTGAACATCAAGCGACTACAAGATATTGGTTGCTATAGAGGTTTGAGACACAGAAAAGGACTTCCAGTTCGTGGTCAACATACCAAGAACAACGCCAGAACAAGGAAGGGTAAGAGAAAAACAGTTGCTAACAAGAAGAAAGCAACTAAATAAAACCTGATTTAGATTATGGCTCAGAAAAGAAACGATAAAGCAAAAGGTAAAAAAAGAGTAGTAAAGGTAGAAGCTGTAGGGCAAGCTCACATTAGAGCGTCCTTCAACAATATCATTATCTCTCTTACCAACAATGCAGGTCAAGTAATATCTTGGGCTTCTGCCGGTAAAATGGGATTCAGAGGTTCTAAGAAAAATACTCCTTACGCAGCGCAGATGGCCGCACAGAACTGTGGGCAAGTAGCATACGACTTAGGTTTGAGAAAAATCGAAGTATTTGTAAAAGGTCCAGGATCTGGTCGTGAATCAGCGATCAGAACATTGCAAAATGTAGGATTGGATGTGACTACGATCATCGATGTGACTCCAATGCCGCACAACGGTTGTCGTCCACCTAAGCGTAGAAGAGTTTAATCATAAAATTGTAATACAATGGCTAGATATACAGGTCCTAAAGCAAAGATTGCCAGAAAATTTGGCGAAGCTATAGAAGGACATAGCAAAGCACTTGCAAAGAAAAACTACCCTCCTGGACAACATGGTAGAGGTAGAAGAAAAAAGCAGTCTGAATACGCAATCCAGCTTGCTGAGAAGCAAAAAGCAAAATACATCTATGGTGTATTGGAAAGACAATTCGCTAAGATGTTTAATATTGCTTCCAGGAAAAATGGAATTACCGGTGAAAACCTTCTTCAGCTTCTAGAAGCAAGATTGGACAACACGGTATATAGAATGGGAATCTCCCCTACCAGAAGAGGTGCTAGACAACTAGTTTCTCACAAGCATGTGCTTGTAAACGGTGAGGTAGTTAATATTCCTTCGTTTACGCTTAAGCCAGGTGATGTAGTTTCTGTAAGAGAAAGATCAAAGTCTCTAGAAGCAATCACTAGTAGCTTAGCTGGTAGAGGTGCTAATAAATATTCCTGGTTAGAGTGGGATGGCACATCGTTGACCGGCAAATTCGTCAGTGTTCCAGGCAGAGATGATATTCCTGAGAATATCAAGGAGCAACTCATTGTCGAACTTTACTCTAAGTAATATTTTAATATTTTCAGCTTTTAAAAAAGAACGAGATATATGTCCATACTAGCATTTCAAATGCCCGAGAAAGTGGTAATGGAAAAAGCCGATGATTTTCATGGCCTATTCACTTTCAAACCACTCGAAAAAGGCTATGGAGTTACAATAGGTAACGCCCTGAGAAGAATTTTGCTTTCTTCCTTGGAAGGTTATGCCATCACTGCGATTAAGATTCCTGGTGTAGTGCATGAGTTTTCGACCATCGAAGGTGTAGTTGAAGACGTTACAGATATTATTTTGAACCTGAAGCAGGTGAGATTCAAGAAAGTGCATGAAGCATTTGACGGAAAAATCACAGTGGAAGTCAAAAATCAGTCTGTACTTACTGCAGGGGACATTGCTAAGTTTACTTCTTCTTTCGAAATCTTGAACCCAGAGTTGGTGATCTGTCATATCGACGAGTCCAAAAACTTTGAGATCGAATTGACGATGGATAAGGGAAGAGGGTATCTACCAGCTGAAGAATCCAAACCAAAAGAGCAGATATTCGGTACTATCGCTATTGATGCAGTTTTCACTCCTATTAAGAATGTGAAATACTCTGTAGAAAATACGCGAGTAGAACAGAAGACTGACTTCGAAAAATTGATCATGGAAGTTTCTACTGACGGCTCTATCCACCCGGAGAAAGCGTTGCAGGAATCTGCCAAAATCCTTATCCAACACTTTATGTTGTTCTCTGACCAGACTATGGTTCTTGATTCAACTGGAGTAGCAGAGCCGGAGCCAATCGACGAAGAGTTCTTGCATATGAGAAAGCTTCTTAAGACTTCTTTGAGCGACCTTGACCTTTCAGTTCGAGCGTTCAACTGTCTTAAAGCTGCTGATGTGAAGACTTTGGGTGATCTTGCCAAACTTGAAATTTCTGATATGATGAAATTCAGAAACTTCGGTAAGAAATCCCTAGCTGAGCTAGAGCAACTTATCCAAGAAAAAAGCCTGACCTTCGGGATGGATATTTCTAAGTATAAACTTGATGAAGAATAAATAATAATGAGACACGGTAAGAAATTTAACCACCTTGGAAGGAAGGCCGCTCATAGAAAAGCAATGCTTTCTAATATGGCAACTTCGCTGATTCTTCACAAGCGTATCTCAACCACGCTTGCCAAGGCAAAAGAATTGAAGAAGTATTTGGAGCCTCTGGTAACTAGAGCTAAAGAAGATACTACACACAATAGACGTATGGCGTTTGCTTATTTGAAAAATAAGGAAGCTATCATCGAACTATTTGGTGAAGTAATCTCTAAAGTAGCTACTCGTCCAGGCGGATACACTAGAATTATCAAAACTGGATTCAGATTAGGTGATAACGCAGAGATGTGTATCATCGAGTTGGTTGACTTCAACGAATTGATGTTGAAAGACACTAAGCCTGCTAAGAAGACTACTAGAAGATCTCGTAGAGGTTCTGGTAAAGCTGCAGGTGCTGAAGATACAGCAGCAGAAGCTGCTCCAGCCAAAAAAGAAACTCCAGCTAAAAAAGCAGCTGAAGCTAAAGAAGAAGCTCCTGCAAAGGATGTGGAAGAGCCTAAGGCTCCTGAAGCTTCTGCTGATTCAGCGGAAGAAGAAACTGATAACAAATAAGTTGATCAGTGGCTTCACGATATTGAAAGGATTGGACATTTGTTCAATCCTTTTTTTATACCCTTTTCATTTATCTTCCTTCCCAATAAATATTTAACTTTGGGCAATTACTTAGCAAAATGATCAAACAAAAAGCGACTTTACTCTTGGCAGATGGAACCGTCTTTCATGGTTCTTTAATCGGTAACCCTGGTACAAATGGTGGTGAGATTTGCTTCAACACCGGAATGACAGGTTATCAGGAGATCTATACAGATCCATCCTATACCGGACAAATCATTGTAACTACCACCTCTCACATCGGAAATTATGGTGTGATCGATGAGGAAGTGGAATCTGATCACCCTACCATAGGTGGCATCGTGGTCAATACCTTCTCTGAGGTGCATTCACGTCTAGATGCTTCAGGTACTTTGCAAGATTACCTTGTGAAGAATGGAGTAACTGGTATTGCGGATATTGACACTAGGCAACTGGTTAGACATCTTCGCTCTAAGGGCGCAATGAATGCGATCATCAGTTCAGAATTTGAAGATGATTTAGATGGCTTGCAAGCTGAGCTTGAAAAAGTACCGGATATGAATGGCCTTGAGCTTTCTTCTACTGTCTGTACACAAGAACCATATTTCTTTGGTGATGAGAATTCAGCGATCAAAGTAGCCTGTATGGATTTTGGCATTAAGAAGAATATTCTAAGAAACCTGGCAGACAGAGGAGTCTATTGCAAGGTATTTCCAGCCAAAGCTACCTTAGCCGAAATGGAGGAATGGGCACCAAATGCTTATTTCCTTTCTAATGGCCCTGGTGATCCTGCAGTGATGGATTACGCTGTAAAAACTACTAAAGATATCCTGGAGACAGGCAAGCCGGTTTTTGGTATATGCCTAGGTCATCAGTTACTAGCTGAATCCTGTGGGATTTCTACCTACAAAATGCACCATGGCCACAGAGGATTAAACCACCCAATTAAAAACCTGATGACGGGTAAGAGTGAAATAACTTCCCAGAATCATGGATTCAATATTACGCGTGAGGATACAGAGCAAAATCCTGATATCGAAATCACCCATGTTCATTTGAATGATAATACGGTAGCTGGAATTCGTCTTAAAAATAAGCCGGCTTTTTCAGTTCAATATCATCCTGAATCATCTCCAGGCCCGCATGATTCGCGCTACCTGTTTGACGATTTTATTTCTTTAATTAATAAAAATTAATTCCATTAAACCTTTTAAAACTATGACGTTGATTCAATCAATTCATGCAAGACAAATCCTCGATTCAAGAGGAAATCCTACTATTGAGGTAGATGTTTACACAGAAAATGGTGCTTTTGGTCGTGCTGCTGTACCAAGTGGTGCTTCTACAGGTGTCAACGAGGCTGTTGAGCTTCGTGACGGTGACAAAGGCGCATACATGGGCAAAGGCGTAATGAAAGCTGTTGCTAATGTAAATGACACTATCGCTTCTGAATTGGTTGGATTTGACGTGTTTGAACAAAACATGATTGATCAGATCATGATTGAGCTAGATGGTACACCAAACAAAAGTAACCTTGGTGCGAATGCAATTTTAGGAGTTTCTTTGGCAGTAGCTAAAGCTGCAGCTATGGAGTCAAATCAGCCTCTATACAGATATGTAGGTGGTGTGAATGCTAATACACTTCCTGTTCCTATGATGAACATCATCAATGGAGGATCTCACTCTGATGCGCCTATCGCATTCCAAGAGTTTATGATTCGTCCAGTAGGAGCTCCTACTTTCTCAGAAGCAATGAGAATGGGAACGGAAATATTCCACAATCTTAAGAAAATCCTTCATGACAAAGGATTGAGCACTGCAGTAGGGGATGAAGGTGGATTTGCACCTAATTTCTCTGGAGGAACTGAAGAAGCTCTTGGTAGTATTTTGGATGCAATCGAGAAGGCTGGTTACAAAGCAGGTGATGATGTGACTATCGCCTTGGATTGTGCAGCATCTGAGTTCTTTGTGGATGGAAAGTATGACTATTCTAAATTTGAAGGTCCTACTGGAAAAGCAAGAAGCAGAGAAGAGCAAGTAGCTTACTTAGCTGAACTTACTGAGAAGTATCCAATCGATTCTATCGAAGATGGATGTGCTGAGGAAGATTGGGAAGCTTGGGCTATGTTGACAGCCAAAATTGGTGATAAGGTCCAATTAGTAGGTGATGATCTTTTTGTAACAAACGTGAAGTTCCTTCAAAGAGGTATCGAAGAGAAGTCTGCTAATTCTATCTTAATCAAGGTGAATCAGATCGGTACTTTAACAGAAACTATCAATGCTGTTAATCTTGCACACAAAGCTGGTTTTACAGCTGTAATGTCGCATAGATCAGGTGAAACAGAAGATTCTACAATCGCTGATCTTGCGGTAGCATTGAACTGTGGACAGATCAAAACTGGTTCTGCCTCTAGATCTGACCGTATGGCCAAATACAATCAGTTGCTAAGAATCGAGGAGCAATTGGGCGATTCAGCTGTTTTCAAGGGTAAGTTCTAATAAGAGCTTATCAAAATATTAGTAAAAAGACAGCTTGCTTTGGTGAGCTGTCTTTTTTTTGCACCATTTTTGTATCTTCAAGTATCATATCAAGCAAGGCAAATGAGCAAATACCTTAAGTACACTAAGAGTTTCTACTTTCTGGGCATTGTCTTTTTTCTGGCGTGGATGATTTTTATTGATTCTAATAATGTAGTCAACCAAGTGAAGTTGAGTACTAAGCTGGGACAACTCGAAGATCAAAAGGAGTTTTACTTAGAACGAAGAGAGAAGATCAAAGCTGAGAGAGAGGAATTGATGAGCAACCCTGAACTCTTGGAGAAGTTTGCTCGTGAAAAGTACTTAATGAAAAAAAATACTGAAGACCTTTATGTCATTGTTGAAAAGTAAGTACCTACTTCTGTTTTTTATAGCCTTTGGCTTGTTCCAAACATCTTCTTTTGCTCAAAGAGAATATTACCCTGAGGATTCCATCCCTTTCAAGGATCGCCTGTATTACGGAGGTAATTTCGGCATGCAATTTGGCTCGACCACTATGATTGAAATTTCTCCGATTGTAGGTGTAATGATTACTCCCAAATTTTCCTCTGGGGTAGGAGTAACTTATCAGTATTTCAAAGCCAGGAATTATTATGGAGGCGAATCCACATCATATGGTGGTAAAATTTTTACTCGATATAATATTATGCCTAATATTTTTGCTCATGCTGAGTTTGAGTCTATAAATTTTGACAATAACATTTACGGGACAAATGAGTTTGAACGAATATGGTCTAACGCTTTATTCTTAGGCGGTGGTTATTTTGCCCCATTTGGACAAAGAGGTGGCGTTAATTTCACCTTCCTCTATAATGTGATGCATGATAATCTCCGTTCTCCCTATGGTGAACCTTATGTGATCCGTGTGGGTTTTGTGCTGTAACTAAACCTAACACATTTTTCATGAATTCTTTTGTTTCAAAATTATACAAAGCGCATCAGGATTGCTCAGAATGCCCTTCTCCTAAGGTGATTCAGCAGTTTTTTGAAGATTTGCTAGGCTTGCTTTTTCCAGAATATACAGTAACTAAAATCTCTGATAAATCAGAGATTGAGGCCTCATTACTTCAACTTCAAGAGGATTTGTCCTCCATTCTTGAACGTAATCCGCATTTGCATAGAGGACTAGGTTCAGACACTGCAAATGCCTTTTTTCAAAACCTTGAACAGGTTTTTGATTGGATACATCAGGATGTAGATGCGATGTTTGCAGGTGATCCAGCTGCCAAATCTAGAACAGAAATCCTTAGAAGCTATCCCGGTTTTTATGCCATATCTGCCTATAGAATTGCTCATGCACTTCATAGCTTGGGCGTGGATCTTATTCCAAGGATGATTACTGAGTTTGCTCATAGTCGTACAGGCATAGATATTCACCCTGGAGCTAGCATTGGTCAGTATTTTTGCATTGATCACGGCACAGGAGTGGTGATCGGTGAGACTACTATAATCGGCAAGCATGTGAAGGTATATCAAGGGGTGACTCTTGGTGCACTGAGTGTGGATAAGGCTGATGCGGATAGTAAGAGACATCCGACCATAGAAGATAATGTGGTGATCTATTCTGGAGCTACGATTCTTGGAGGAAATACCATTATCGGCAAAGGCTCTGTGATAGGAGGAAATGTATGGCTAACGAAAAGTGTATCTGCTGGAAGTAAGGTTTATTACCAAACACAAATGTATCATGCAGATTCTGCAGTGACAGATATGTATGTTTTCAAAAATGACCAAGATGAAGTAAGCCACTAAGATGTCTTAGGTTTATTTCAGAAGAATTTTTGCTTATCAAATTTCAATACCAAGTCCATGAAACTAGTTGAACTAATAGGAAATACACCTCTAATACAGTTAGATCATATTTCAGTAAATCCTAAGGTTAAAATTTTTTGTAAGCTGGAAGGTCAGAATCCAGGTGGAAGTGTGAAAGATCGTGCAGCCTATAATATGCTTAAAGCAGCCATGGATCGTGGTGAAATCAAATCCGGTGACAAGTTGGTAGAAGCTACAAGTGGTAATACTGGAATTGCTTTGGCTATGGTATCTAAAGTCTTGGGCTTGGAGATGACCTTAATTATGCCAGACAACTCTACCAAAGAGCGAGTGATCTCTATGGAAGCTTATGGTGCTAAAGTGATTTTGACACCAGCTGCTAAGACTATAGAGTATTCTAGGACCCTCGCTGAACAGATGAGTAAAGAAGGATACTTCATGCTTGATCAGTTTGGCAATCCGGATAATTATCTCGCTCATTATAAAACTACCGGCCCAGAAATATGGGAAGATACGGATGGTGAGATCACTCATTTTGTATCAGCCATGGGGACTACTGGGACTATTATGGGGGTGTCTCAGTACTTGAAAGAGAGAAATCCTGATATTCAAATAGTAGGTACTCAACCTACCGACGGATCTAGTATTCCCGGAATCCGAAGATGGTCTCCTGAATTTTTACCTAAGATCTTTGATGCAAGTAAGGTAGACCAGGTGATAGATGTGAGTCAGGAGCAAGCCACTGAGATGACTCGAAGAATGGCCAGAGAAGAAGGAATACTCGCAGGTATGAGTAGCGGTGGAGCACTTCATGCTGCCATTGAACTTTCCAAGACTTTGAAAGAAGGCCTTATCGTCTGCATCACCTGTGACCGAGGAGATCGATATTTGAGTTCTGATCTTTTTGGCTAGTCCAATTCAATTCTACTCTTCATTTCTTTCTGCCTTTCCCTAGGAATCTATTTCCCCGATTCAGGTATAATTGAGGTGTTTCTTGGCTGTGTTTGATTTTTAATAACAAGGAGGAGAAATTGGTATATCTCACTTGATACTCTCAGAAGGCTGTTTTTTTAAGTTGGTCTGTTTTCATGACTTGGCTTTTTCCATTCGGCAATCCATTTGCAATAGTATAGTTGAAGCCAGATTTTGGGCTTTTTTTTGAAATATTAAACCAACTATACCATGAACTCAATTAACGAAAATCAAGAAGAGCACAATAGGGAAAATCTTGCAGGTCCGAAAGCTGTAGAGAAAATCAGAGAACTGATAGATAAGTCAGGGTCCTGCTTTTTTGTCACATCTACCACCTTAAACAATTCTCATAAGTCACGTCCTATGTCTGTTCAGAAGACTGACGATGCTGGTAATATATGGTTTCTAAGTGCAAAGGACAGTATGAAAAACATGGAGATTGCCGCAGATACTGATGTGACTCTCTATTTCCAAGGTTCATCCTATTCTGATTTCTTGGAGTTAAATGGTCATGCGAGAATTACGGATGACAAAGCAAAAATTGAAGAGCTTTGGGACCCAACGGTCAAAGCTTGGTTTACCGAAGGGAAAGATGATCCTAGAATCTCAGTAATTCAGTTTATTCCCGACAGCGGATATTATTGGGATAATAAGCATGGGAATACCGTTGCGGGTATCAAGGTTTTGATCAGCGCAATATCCGGAAAAACAATGGATGATTCCATTGAGGGGACTTTGAACGTGTAGTTGGGATACTTCAAAGTTCATTATGTGATCTGGGAAACTGGATCACATTTTTTTTGTTTTTCAGCAGTGAAAATCCTTGCTATGGAAACAAGTTGAGAGTACAGCTGTACTTTATTATTTTGCTGCGCCACTGCGCCACCGCGAGACTACTATATTTTAAAGAAGATTTTCTTTTTATATAAGAAATAGCATAAATACCACATCGCTCCCAAAGTCAGGAAGGCTGTAATCACTGCTATGCTAGACTCATTTAATCCAATAGGGCTTAGTATCCCACTGCTAAAAATATCGATAAATCCATATAGCCAGCGATGTCCTAAAATCTCTGCAAATAGGTAAATGAAAATAGAGTTCATACCCACTATCACAAAAGGGAAAACCCAGGAATTCATTTTTTTGACATCGACCAACCAATAGGAGACGGCTAAAGCCAGAATTGCCCAGCCACCAGAAGCAAAGGTGAAGGCTGAAGTGCTAATTCGCTTGACAATAGGAGTGATTCCTGCCAGATCCAAGCCATAGCCAAGCACCAATACCGTAAGGCCTGCTATCACCAAAAGCTTGATCTTTTCTTTTTCTGTCTTAGAAGACAAAAGCAGATTCCCGCAGATAGCTCCCCAGATCGTATGAGCAGCTGTTGGAATGATGTTGATTGCTACCCATCCGCCCGAATTAATTTGTCCCATTAAGATTTGATCTATGTAATTCCCGAAGTTTGCCCCATGCTCAAATGCAGCTTCAGGATTATAAAGTCTGTACAGGATTTCGGTCAAGGCAATTAAAGCGATAGAAACGCCTAATTGAATTTTCCATGATCTGTCTAGAAGGAAATAAGTGATTAAAATGGTGAAGGACAATTGAGTCAAAACATTCCAGAGCTCAAAAACCAATTTACCAGCATACACGCAATGGAGCCCTGTACCGAAGAGAAAAAGCAGTAAACAACGCTTCAGGATATGTCGAGTTACCTTAGCTCGATCGCCTGCTACAGCCATTCTTTTATTCAGAGAAAATGGCATCGCTACTCCTACTATAAACATGAAAAATGGCTGAATCAAATCCCAAAAACGAAGTCCATGCCAAGGATGATGAGTGAACTGCAGGAAGAAACTATGTAAGAAGGTGCCTTCAGGGTTCGCATCGAGTAGGCTGCTATATACTGAAGCAGCCTCTGCTACTAGCAAAAACATTGTCAATCCACGGAATACATCTAGGGAAACGAGCCTGTCTTGGCCAGAAAGTTTCAACACTGTCATCGAAAAGGGTCTATGGTTAATGGGTATTCTAAGATATGAAAATGATTTTTGGAATTATCCATTACTTGATCAATGGAAAATTGAAGAAAAAGCAGTAGGGAAATAGCACGTAAATACTGCATATCTAGCCTCTTAGCCATTTTCTCATTTTTGGAAATTCCGAACTTTCACAAAGCTCCATCCATACTAGAAGAGGCAAGCCCTTGTAGTCTGCACTTTCATAACTAGCAATAAGCATGTTTGCATCCCCTTTATAACCATCAGGATGAAAGACTACTTCTGGACTGAGATTCAAGTACTTCAAGGCAGCATATGACCAGAGCATTACTGCCATTTCATCGTCCTGCCCAGGCGATCTATATTCTTTTACATTTCCGATGATTATTTTACGTTCTTCCTCAGTCATCAGTGCAATATGCCCAGCCTCATGAAGTAAATCGCCAGGATATAACAGGTTTTCCGGATCGTAAAGCAGGATTCCTTTATCGATTTTTATTCCAGGCAAGAAGGTCTTTTCTAGTTTTTGCGATTTCGTAGGGATTCCGATTTCTTGGAGAAAATCAAGGATGATTTTTCTGTTAGTGACATCTGCCTCCGAGATTTCCTGAGCTGCTTTTTCTTTTATTCCACCGAAAGCACCAAAACACATGTTTTTGTGAAGGATTTCTACTTTACTGAAGCCGACCTGCTTCATCAGATCTAATTGATAATTCATTGATCTCGGCGAGTCTTCTTTGTCAACATAGGCAAGCACTTTTTCTCGATATTCTTTTCCCCCGATACTTTCCAAATAGTCGCCATAGCGCTCCCAGGTATAGTCATTGAGCAAGTCAGTATCCTGAGTGATCAAATCAGAAATCATCAAGCATCCTCCTGGTTTGAGTAATTTGAAGAGCTTCGCAAAAGTATTCTCCCAGTCAGAATCTTCCCTTAAATGATGCAAAACTGCCCCTGCTAAGATGATATCATAGCTGCCTTCTGGCAGGAATATATCACGAATATCTCCTTCAAAAGCAGCAACTTTCCCATCGGTTTCGGCAGAAACTCGCTCTACAGCTTTTTCGAGCATTTTACCACTTAAATCCACTAGTGTGCAATTTAAATCTGGCAGTTTGGTGAGCATCATGAGTGAATAATTTCCCGCCCCGCAACCTACATCCAAAATTGAACTGGCATTTGGGACGATGCGTTTGGCTGCCTCGGTGATAAGTTCAAGGGAAATAGTGGCGTCGATGGTCGCCACTTGTCCAGTGTCTAGGTTTGAAAATCGTTCTACATCGTTTTCGAATCGTGCACGGATCTCTGCTGTACTAGATTTATTCATTGAGCTTGGAAGATATAAAAATGGAGACTTGTTGAGTATTACAAATGTTGATCAAACAGAATGGTATTTCCATCGGGATCTTGGACCAAAAAACTAGCTGGGCCAGTAGTGGTTTCATCTGCGGGATTGATGATTTCTGCTCCTTTAGATTTGAGATGCTGCTGGATTTTTCTCACATCTTCGTAATCCTCTATTTCTTTGGCATTGTCATCCCAACCAGGATTAAATGTCATCATATTTCCTTCAAACATTCCTTGGAACAAGCCAATAAGTGTATGCTCATTTTTCATGATCAAGTACTTGCTTTCCATAGATCCTCCAAACTTAGTAAAGCCTAGATTCTCATAAAATTCTCTCGATGTTGCAAGATCTTTGACGCTGAGGCTGATAGAAAAGGCTCCTAGTTTCATGGCTGATTGATTTATGTTTTGCGATGGAATTGCTGGTTTGGAATATATATATGAATTGAGGAGAAACCCTAGGCTAAAAGAAATTGAAATAGCAATTGCGAAAAAGGTCAGTCGATTCATAACAGAATTGTTTGAGGTTATTTGAGGAATTTAAGTATGCTGGTCATGGTGCCCAGATGTAGTGCCTCATGGTAATTATTGAAGGTGATGGCATCTGCAGCAGTCCCAAGGTGAAAGCCTTTGGAGGTAGTGTATTCCTTGTAATTTTGGAATTTCCCTGATTCGAAATCAGCGATGGTTTGCTCTATAGGAGTCATCAAAAGTTCTTTGAATAGCTCTACCGTGGCTTGATCTACATCCGTCTCAGGCTTGGTTCCTGGCTTATATTTCTGAAAAAGCTCGTCTGATACATTCATAGGAAGTCCAGATAAGCCGTAGACCAATCGCTGCTGTACGACTATCACGTGTCCAATATTCCAGATCAGGTTATTGTTGAATCCGACGGGGATTTTGTTCAGCTGCTCCAAGGTATTATGCTGAAGAAATTTGGAGTAAATAGCACGATTGTTTTTCCAGATATGGAATGAAATATTCATGAGCAGTATGGTGTGATTGGTTTATTGATTTTCTAGTTCGTAACGTTTGAGTCGATTTTTGGTGGTAGCTAGTTCGCTCTTTAGCTCATCTACTTTTTGGAGTAAATTGAATATCACATCTATTCCTTCTGGGTTGACTTCCAGTTCTTGATGGATACGGATCATTTTCTCCAAATCAGATACTTTTTCTTCAGAGATATAGCGTGTTTGCTCCACTGTCTGAATCTCTATCAAGCCCAAACTGTAAAGGCTATCTACAAATGATACTTCGATCTCATAATGCGTACAGAGTGTCTCTATGACTATTAATTCTTGCTGTGCCATCTTATCGTAGTTTTTGGAGTTCTTCAAATAACTTTTTCTCTTCGTCCTTCAGGTTTGTAGGGTTTTTAATAGAATAGGTAAGGATCAAATCCCCAAATTCACCTTCCTTTTTATAGACAGGAAATCCTTTCCCTTTGAGCCGTACCTTAGTTCCATTCTGAGTTTCTGGTGCAACTTTCAATTTGACTTTTCCTTCGAAAGTGTCTGCCAAAAGTGAGCCTCCCAGTATCGCAGTATAGAGGTCCACCTCTACGGTGGAGTATAAATTATCGCCCTCTCGCATGAATTTCGTGTTGTTTTTGATCACAAAGGTTATGTACAGGTCACCATTTGGGCCGCCATTAGAACCCGGTGCTCCCTTTCCTTTGATCTTGATAGTCTGTCCATCTTCAATACCAGCGGCGATGGTCAATCGGATATTTTCACCATTGACGGTGAGTACTTGTTTATGGGTTTTGTAAGCATCCTGTATGCTTAGCTCCAACTTGGCGTTGAAGTCCTGACCTTTGAATTTGGCACTTCTTCCTCCTTGTCGAAATCCGCCTCCGCCACCAAACATGGACTCAAAGAAGTCCGAATAGTCAGCACCACCAAAGCCTCCGCCACCAAAGCCTGCACCTGGGTTTCCTTGATTTTGATACTGTCTACCTGCGCCTCCCCCTGCTTGTTCAAATTGATCCGCATGCTTCCAGTCTTTTCCGTACTTATCGTATTTCTTACGCTTTTCCGGATCACTAAGCACCTCATTTGCCTCGTTTATTTCCTTAAACTTATGCTCTGCCTCCTTGTCATCAGGATTGACATCAGGATGATATTTTCGAGCTTGCTTTCGGTATGCTTTTTTGATATCCGCCTCGCTTGCATTTTTGTCTATGCCTAGGACGCTGTAATAATCTATAAATGCCATATTTCTAACTGGAATTTATTTAGGTGTGGAAAAATCATGTGTTAAAACCCAGCTGGTTTTCATTTCATTAATATACTGACTATGACGCTAGAATGGAAAACGGAGCGATTATTCCTGCTCGATTTCTTTAATAAGCAAAATGCCCCGTAAGCTGATAAGTTTATTTGCCTTTTCCGACTGTTCGATATGCAATGTCTGAACTTGAAGTAGTACATGGAGGTTTTCTCCAGTACTTGTAATAAGCAATTCATCATTATCTACTCTATGAAAGTCATAGCCATATTGGTTTACTAAATTTTGTAAGTAGTCTGAAAGTGGGATTTGTATCTGGCTATTTTCCCAGGTTAGTATCAGTATTTCCTGAGATTTGGGGTCAATTTCTAATGCATATTTTTCCTCCTTAGGCGATTGGTTAGAAATCGTCCATTCTCCCAGGTCTACAGAACTCAAATAATCATATGCTGTGATGTCAAGCTGAATGTTTTGATTTACTTCTAGCGTTAGATTTTGTGGTAGTGCATCATGTGTCAGTAGTTGATACCGGTTCTTATAAGTCAAGCCCATTGATTCCACTAGGAATTCACTGGGAAGAGTGATGGGGGCAGATCGTTTACTGGTTACTTGCTTCATCATACTTTCCAAATCCTGTTCAAACCAAGGGTATAAGTTTGTCATTCCATGATAATCTTCGAGGTATTGTAAGATTGAGTTTACCTCATTCAGTTCGGGAGTCGGCAGTGAGTTCAGTTGCAAATCTCCTATCGGCTTATGTTTTCCTGTATTAGTTATTTCCCACATGACTTCATTTTGAATTTTGTCATCCACTAGGATATTGTGTTCAGTCAAAATCTTAATCAAGCGATTTCTCTGCATCAATTCACTTAGGCTAAACATCCCCCAAGGACCAAATGATGAAAGGATCATAAATAGTGAAAGTGAAATAGGAATGACCTTGATGTTTTGTTTTCCTAGGGAATAATAAATAGCGATAAATGCTAGCCAAATACCCATTAAGGTGATAATGTAGCGATTCACAGTGAGGCCATAATCTTGGATACGAATGCCTATAGCCAAGAAAAGTAGGATGATCAAAGGAATGAGAAATATATAGTATGCTCGATGAAATCTCTTGATCCAGTTACCTTCTTTCCAATATTGATAGGGGTAAAGCAGAAGATTGGTGAATATCCCCAGCACAGCTATAGCTATGATCATATAGCTGACTATTCCCTTTGGCCAGTCTCCAGTTATGATGATTTTAGCGCCATAGAAGTACAGAATGCAGAGGTAAATTAGCAGGAGTGGGATTAGGATGAATTGTGTGAAAATCTTGAGCCCTTTTGGATATTGTACTAGGGAAACTTTGCTTTCAAAACTCTTTGGGATACCAGCTAAGAAAAACCAGGTATTGAATATGCCAAAGGTGAGGGCGAAGATTTGAGGATAGGTCTCTCCTTGGATCTTTGCATCAAAGAGCGCGTCTATAGCCAGCAATGCAAGGCTGATTCCTATGAAAATCACCAAAGAATAGCATAAGCCTTGAACAAACCTGATGAATAGATTCTTGTTATAATTCCAGAATTCTTCTTGATTATCGCTTCCAAAATAGGGGAGAAAGGCAACCATCAAATGAATAGCTAAATTGTAAATAGCGTATCGGATATATGGAACTCGTGTGTTAGTAAAAGTATTTTGGCTAGGAAAGCTGAAATAGATTAACCCTAAAAATAATAAGCCAATAAGCCATGCCATCTGCCGTTGGAAAGCCGTAAATTTTTTCCTTTCGGCCAGAACGTCAATGCAAAAATAAAGAGGAATTCCAAGGGCAAAAGTGAGTAGGAGATTGAGTAGGCTGAGATCATCCGCTGGTTCTATCTCGATCAAATAGCAGCCTAATCCTGCAGCTAAGAAACCAAAAATCAAACTCACTGGAAAGCGTAGTGCCGCAGTACTTCCTTCCTCTTTAAGCTGAGCAATCGACGGGAATTTCATTAGAATTTCTTTGGTGAAAAATGATTTCACTCTAAGATAGCTTACAATTGCGGGACATGAAATTTAATCTATCCAGTACTTGCTGAGACTATGGTCCTAGAATGGATATCCTATGGCGAAATTGAAAATCAGATTCTCTTTTCTCCAGGATTTACTGCCAAAATCAAAGGAGTTACTCCAACGTTCCCCTTCAGGCAAATAAGGAATCCGTATCGGTGTGGCCAGGTCAAAACGAATTACAAAAAACTGAATATCCACGCGTAAACCTACGCCTGTACCCACAGCTAGTTCATCCCACCAAGAAGAAGTGAATTTACCGCCAGGAAGCGCCTCATTTTCGTTGATCAGCCAGATATTTCCTGCATCCATAAATAGTGCTCCTTTCAATAGTGAGACGATCGGAAAACGATATTCAATATTACCTTCAAACCTGATGTCACCAGTTTGATCAAAGTAAGAATTGACATCGAAGTCGTCAGGACGATAGGTGCCTGGTCCTATAGAGCGGATTCGGAAGGCTCTCACACTATTAGGGCCACCAGAAAAATATTGCTTGATATAGGGCAATGATTGGGAGTTGCCGAAAGGCATGCCCATTCCTGCGAATAAACGGGTGGCTATTGTTTGGTCTTTGTCGATGTTGAAATGGTATCTTAAATCAAGATCAATTTTACCATATTGGGCATACTCCAATCCTAGGAATTTCCCATCATCCTTTTTCGAAATTTGGTCGATAAGATGTATGGTGTTTCCGGCAAAATCCAATCCCAATCCTAAGAAGTAGGCGTGCGTTCGGAACCTGTCATTGAGTTTGTTATAGTGAAAAGTGTAATTAATTCCCGCAATGAAGTTTTGCTCGAAACTTCGCTGTAAGAAAGGATTGTCTGCCAGTATTTGATCAAATTCCGGTGAGGTATTACTAAGGTTGACCACATTTAAGCTTATAGGATTGATCTCGTGGTAGGCATATTGGTTGGCATTCCAGAGGTAACCGAAATTGGTAGATAGAGAGTTTAGCGTATAAAGTCCTCCTCTACTTAGGTATTCTGTACCTATTCCAATTTTAGTTTTTGGTACTGAGTAGCTGAATTTTTCATTGACAGGGACAAAAAAGATCACCCTAGGTATAATCAGGTCTGCGCCTAGGCCTAGCTGCAATGATTGTAGCCCTTTTCGATCTGCCCCACCAGCAACTTGAAACTCATATCCTACTTGTGCTGTGACATTCAGTGTTTCGCCACCTTTGAATAGATTTCTGTTACGATAGACGATGTTTAATGCTGGTCCCGCGAAATTATTAGACTTGGATACGGCTAGCAGCTCTGCTCGTACGGATCTCTTGGTCATTGGGGAAAGGTAAAAGTTGGCTTTGAGATGACCCAAAGAGTCAGAATTAGCTAGCTCCTCATAGCGAAGATTTACAAATTTGTAATTACCAATAGAACTAAGGCGATTGCTGGAAAGTCGAGAAAGTTTGGGGTCGTAACGTTGCCCATTTTCGATAAGGATATATTCGTTAAGCAATTTTGGCTTGAAGACCAGATTTCCTTGGATGAAATTTTTATCATCTACTACTGTCGTATCCAGCTTTTCGCCATCCTCATCGATCGAATAGTTAGGGAATACATTAATCGTGTCAATTGTGTATGGGATAATGCCATTTGTTGGGACATTTTTCTTTAACCGAAGGTAAAGCTTAAATAAGCGAAGGCTATCTGAAATATTTGTGTCGGCTTCAAAAATCAGGAAGTCATTATTGAAATTGTAATAGCCTTTTACTTTCAGTGTAGAATCAATTCGAACTCGTTCTGCATTGAGCGTATTGAGGTCAAATCTACTTCCAGAATCAAGCAGAGTTTCTTGCATCATATCGATGATTTCTCTGTCGATCTCCATACTATCTCGCTCTACAATCAACTCGCTGAGCCTGTATGGAACGGAAATATTTGCGGTATAATTTACATGAGCGTATTGTTTTTTTCGAGTCACCTCCGAATTGCTCATGCTATAGAAAAAGCCACGATTTTCTAGGCGGTTTACGATCAACTCTTCCGTCCGGGATGGGTCAACTTGACTGAAATAAACAGGCTCTTCTCCGATTTTTTTGTTCAAGAAACGATTGACGAATCCAGCGCTATCTTGGGACCCTTTATAGTGAGCCCAAAGTTTCACATACATACCAAGGAATTTTTTGTTGGGCTTAGGTCTAAGCAAATCTTCCAACTCCTCCTTTATCTCATCTAAGCCTTGGGTTTTTTCTTCGGTATTTACCTCCAATTTGGCTCCTGTGTATAGAAACTCACCTTCGGGGATATACTTCTTTACACTGCAGCTCAGAACAAGTGCAAGTAGTAGTATTGGTAAAGTCGATATTAGTCCCCTAGTTTTCATTTTCTTTTGATTCCTCAGTAGCTTTATTTTTTGTTTTGTCTTTCTTTTTGCCCTTGTTTTCTAATTCATCTATTGGATTGGTTTTGTGCTGTTCTTCCAGCGGTACAGGTGCCCTCCAGAGCTCAGGGAATTCATTGAATTCTCGGTGGAATATCAAACCACCACCTGTGACTACCAGCTGACCGTCAATGATACTTTCGAATTGATTTTTTCTGAAAGCTCGGATTCTCCAGCGTCCATCTTCAGTCAACTTGTATTCGAAACTGATATTTGCCAATATAGAATTGGCCTCGCCACCACTTTGCGAGCTTCCTTCTATACCTACCTGACTTCCCACTTGTACGGTCAATCTGTCGTCAAAGAGTGTCTGCTGGGCGTTGATGTTCAAATCGGTTCTGTTTTGAGCACTTCCCGATTGATAGTCTTGATAACTATCCACATCGAAACCAACTTTGAAGCCACTATCTCCAAATAGCTTGCTTGACAGCGCATTCATTTGATCAGAAAGAATCTGACTCACACTGTTTCTGGCAATAGCCTCTGCACCACCATTGGATCCATCACTGCCTGAGGAAGGGAAGAACCTGTTGAGTACCAGAAGTGAAAATACTTGCTTATTGAGTTCATCTTCTTGTTCATTGATCTCCAAGACCCTAGAATAGACATTTCCGCCAAATGCTCCTCGTTGATTTTCCGGCATATCCAGTCTGAAGCTGATTTCTGGTTTGAGCAATTCACCTTTGACATTCAAATAGACCAAGAAAGGAAGTTGCTGTTGGTATTGGCTTTTGGTTTCATTGTCGCTACCAGTAAGTTGCGAAGACATCAATTCAGTGGAGCCAGTTTCTACTTCGTAGATGGCTTGGATATCCATATTGGCATCCATTGGATCGCCATTCCAAGTGATTCGGCTTCCCGGATTGATGTCAAATTTCCTGCTTACTAGATTGTATAAGGACATCTCATAGTGTCCGCCGGTGAGTTCATAGTTGCCGCTTAGGGTGATTCGACCATTTGGATTGATGTCCATTTGTAGGTCAGCATCTCCAGCTATCTGCAAATTGTCGCCTGTTTCTGGGTCTATGACAATAGTGAAAAGTGCCTTCGGGTCCACGTTCAATATTGCTTGAATATCAAATCCAGAAAAAGCATTGGAAGTAACTTCGGTCTGTCTGGTAAGGATGTCGTCAGGGTTTTCTTTATTGACAAAGAGTACTACTCCTTCACGCTCCACCAAGTCTACCTGAGACTCCGGTATGATCACTGTCAAATCAGTATTGTCTCGGATCCCCAGTTTAGCCCTAACAATAGGGAGCACTAGATCTCCTTGGATGGTTACATCCGCATCTAGCGTTGCTTTTCCATATACTAATTCGCCGTCTTCATCTGTGGAATTTACAGCCATGAAGTTATCTGAAGTTAGTTTCAGGTCAAAAGATGGGTTGATATAACTCTCGGTGAACACGGTACCGTCTATGGCAAAGGTATTATTCTCCACATCCCTAATGGTGAACTGTTCGAAGTAGACACCTGCATTGTCCACACGTAGCTTTTCGTCAGAAAGTAAGTACTTTGTACCAACTTCAGCAGGAACTAAGGAAGCCTCATGAAACTGAAATTCGCCCTCATAAATGGGTTCAGTAGTTGTGCCATTTGCAGTGATAGTTCCAGAAAGATAACCTGAGCCTTCCGATAGCTGGTCTTGCGAAAGCCCTACTATTTTTTGCATTTCAATCTTATTCAGATCTAACTTTATGTCAAAGTTGCCACCGCTTTCATCAGCTACAAATTCCCCATTTAAATCTAGGTCAACCCCATCATCTTTGAGCTTTAGTGCCAAAATATAATTCCCCAAACTCTTTGCTGTAGCTTCCAGATTTAGATTTCCCAGAGGTACATCCAGGACTTTTAGACTGTCCACCTCGAGTTGACCCATCAGGCCGATCGCTCCAAAAGGATTCTCCACAACCAATTTACCATCCATCAATCCACCAGCAATTATTTCATCAGGGTTGACCAAACTAGTAATCGTGGAAAGTCTAAACCCTTTGAATAAAACGGCGATGTTTTCATCTGTAAAACCTTCTATATTATTCAATAGTGACAGTTCTTGACCTTCCTTTGTGAAGGTGAATTCATTGAATTCAAGGCTATTTCCTGAGTATTTGACGCTATTTTCTTCCGGTATATTCCATTGCTCTCCATCCAATATCAAGTCGATGGAGGAGACATGGTAACTCAGTGTATCGCCGTCTAACCCTATATCTGAAGACAAATGATAGGTACGATCTTTTTGCTCATAGGAATGAAAATCAAAATATAATCTTCTATCCGCCAACTGACCTGTTACGAAAGTTTGATCCATACTAACTGGGCCTGAGGTCAAGTCCTGAAAACCTAAATAAAGTCGAAGTTCCTCTTTGTTGGACCTTACCCGTATGCCCAAACTATCCACCTCTGTTCCTCCGTATTTGATGTATGGGAATTCTATCGTAGCTGTCAAAGAGTCAATGTCTTGAAAATAATCAGCTTGAATTCTAGCGGAATCAAATTGCTCCAAGCCTTGCACGAGCACATTTGTAAGTACAGGATCGTCGGAGATCTTCATGTCCATGTTCATTACAATATCTCGTTCACTACTGGTGTAAGAGCTGTCATTTTTATCTAAATAATGCTTGAAATGGGCGGTGAGCGCATCCGTTAGCTCAGTAGGGTTTGTGTTAGTACGCACAAAGCCATTTAGTAAATTACTGGCAATGTCAACGCTGGTAGAATCTTCTCTCACGCTTGCAGTAGCGGATACTTTTCCCAAAGGATAATTTCGATCGTCATATAGAATAGTTCCGTCATGCAGTAGTGCCTTAAGGTCAAATTCATCCAAGTTTCCTTCGAAATTTGCATCGAACTTTAGTTTAGCACGCGAGTCTTTTGCAGACATACCAAGCGCATAAAAATCTGCTCCTTTTAAGTCAAGTGTTAGATCGATTTTAGAATTAGCCGTATCTAGGTCCAACTTAGTAAGCAAGTCGAAATCCAAAAATTCTGATTTCAGAGCGGCTTCTACATCTCCTATTCCGTCGACCAATTTCCCATCCAATTTCAACCCAGAGTAATCTGAACCATACAGGCGTAGTCGCTCAAAGCTGGAGGATAATTCAGCATTCAGATCATTTAGGGTGGATCCAGAACCGTTTGCTATTATTTCAAATGTCAAGGTGTCCAGCTCTGGTTGTTTCAATAGGTTGCCTAGCTGTAGCTGATTCACCTTGAGATCTGCATCAAAAGCAAGCAGCCCGTCATTTTGGTATGCTCCATTCAGGAGTATATTTCCCAGGTCAGTTTCCAAATCCAGGTTTGCGATTATGTCATCGAGCATTCCGCTAGCGCCTGCTTTCAATTCGATCCTTTCAGGAAATTGAACCCCATAGTCATCTTCATTGACAAATTTCAATAAGGTCTCTCGGTTCGTCTTTAAGTTCAATTTCGGGAAATCAAAGGCTAGCTGATCCACATCCATCGGATTCTGAAGCTCTCCGCTAGCATCGAATTCACTTTTCCCCCAGTTGAGCTTAAGACTTGGAATGTCCATTGCCCTTAAATCTCCAGAGGCTTCCAGGTCCAGCAAAATGGGGAAAGAGGCGATTTCTCTAATGAGGGTATCCTGAGCAAGTGCAGGGTCAAAGAAATAGCTGTCACGTACATCTAGCTTGGATTTGTTCACGGACAAATCAAAGGATATGCTTTCGTAATCGTCTATGAGTTCTTGGATAGAAGGGTACTCAATGCTGATAGCTGCGTCCAACTTACTCCGATTGGTAGCAAGCAGCAGATCTTCCAGCTTAGCCTCATTATTTCCAGCTCTCAGATCAAAATGAAACTCTTTCAGTTCAAATCCTGAACCTTCTAGGAAATGAAACTCCTCTAGCTTTGCCCGTAGTTTTTCATCTTTTAGGATTATATCTGATGCATCAAAAGCCAAGTCAGAAACCACAATCACTTCTGGATTAAACTTGCCTTTGGTGATAGGCGTGTCAGCAGTTTTGTATTCTATATCAGTGGACTTGATCGAGAGTTTCTCAGCTTCTACGATCCAATCCGGCCACTCGAAAGCTGTAGCTGAACTTGTGCTACTAGTATCTATTTGCGAAGAAGTGGAGAAGTCATGGTATAGGATCTTTGACTGTTCAATAGCGATCGTAGTTACTTCGATGGTCTGAGTTTGGAGATCTGCTTCTGGGAGTTTGATCAATAAATTACCTATCTGAACTTGCGCTTCCTGCCGGTCAGGCTCACTGATATAATCAGCGGTAACATTGGAGATGGTGAGTTCGTCTACATTCACAATAGGCATGAGCGTTTCTTCGCTGGAGTCTTCCGAAGGGGGAAAAGCTTTGGTTTGCGTATACCTGATTTGAGTATTTTGAAGTGCTACATTTTTGATATCAAACACATATTTTTCCAAATCTAAGCCTGGAATGGCGACATCCAACTCTCCAAGTTTGAGGTATGCATCGATCCCCAGTACCTCATCCAAATAGCTAATGTCAAAATCTCGAAGAGAAATTGGTGAAAGCTTTATTTTTAGTGGATCGGACGCGGTGGTGTCTGCGTCAATTTGGGTCGAATCCGCAGCTTGGGAAGCGAATGCCTCAATCAAAAAGTCAAAGTTGAATTTTTCGGTGTCTGCACTTCTGCTTACACGAGCGACCAAGCCCTCCCAATCCAATTTTCTAACGCTGATATTCCTTGTGGTTATAAGAGGGCCAAAAGCTACTCCTGCTTCGAGATTTTTAGAATATAACAAGGTGTCGCCTTCAGTGTCCTCGAGGTATAAATCTTCCAGGTAAATGTTTCCTGAAAAAGTAACGAAAAGACGCTTTACTGATACTTCTGTGCCCGTTTTTTCCGAAACATAGCTGGTTGCTTTGTTCACAATTATCCCCTGACCCCAAGGGCTACGGATAAATAGAATTAAGGCACCAATGATCAGCAAAAGAATACCGATCGTGATACCCAAAATCTTCAAAAATTTACCGAAAAATCGTTTAATAGATTTGAGTGTTTAAATAATGGTAGTAAATGTACTTGTCCTCAAGCTAATTAAGGGACAATAAATAAGCCAGCTTGTTTATTAAAACAATTACTTTTAAACCTCAAAAATACTGATTTGTTTGTGAGAAGTGAATTGGCTCTACCCAGGTTAGTTTTTCTTTTGGTAGGTCCGCATGTATTCAGCCATTTCCTCTGGAGTCATTTTCTTCTCCGAACCCGGAGTAAGCTCGATAGCTTCTTGGATGGCTTTGTCGGCTCTGTCGATAAATTCCTTTGGCTTGCCGTCAGCTTTGATTAGATCAAAGGCATCATACAAGTCTCCCGTAGCCGTGTAAGCCCCATAGCTGAGTTTGTTTCCTTCGATGGTAATCAATTGGTACAACTGTGTGTTCGATGCAGCACGATCCATCCATTTGTTAGGAGTAAGGTTGTACATTTTTGGGCCACTCACTGACACTACATACACTGGCCCCTGCGCTGCCGGATCCTGATTACCTACACCTGTAGGCAAATTCCTTCCTCTACCATACGAATGATCGTGTCCTTGTAGCACTAGATCAACTTTGTATTTGTCAAAAATTGGCTTGAAAGCTTCGCGAAATTTCTTGTTGTCACGACCAGTGCCCGAAGAGTAGATCGGGTGGTGAAAAGTGACCACTGTCCACTTTTGGCTATTTTCTTTCAATACATTTTCTAGCCATTCTTTTTGAATAGCCATAGAATTCTCATCTGAAACGATCTCTTGGGAGTTCAGGGAAATCATACGCATGTTAGAGTAGTCGATATAGTAAACCGTCTCTGGAAATTCCTTCGGACCATTTTCTGGAAGGGTAAATTGCTTTTTCCAGTGATAATCCAAAACCAAGGTTTCGTCTTCCTCTCTATCATATTCATGATTGCCCGGAGTACTGATACTCGGAATCATAGCATTGATAAAGCCTCCAGCATAGTTCCATTCACCCCATTCGGAGTCGGATTGCGTACTGTTGATAAGATCACCTGCATGAAGCATGAAAGCCGCCTTAGGTAAATTGGAATAGGCTTGACGGATTATTCTGGACCATTGAGATTTTAGGTTGTTTTGCGCATCACCGAAGTAGACAAACGAAAAAGGAGTTCCTTTATCCGGAGCTGTGGTGAACTGGAACCATTCTGTCCAAGTTTCTTCACCTCCCACGCGATAGGCATAGGTGGTGGCAGGTTTAAGATCTCTGAATGTCACTGAATGATAATTTGCCTGTACGCTGTCCACATCCAAGGATTCTGTAGTAGCATCAAAAGTCTTAACATTCTCCAAGTAGATAGGAGTATTTGGAGCAAGGATAAATTGTGCTTTTGAGTTTTTAACATCTCCCGAAGTTCGCCAAGTGACAGATTGGGTGATCATAGGATTGTCGGACCATGTAAGTACTATGCGGTCAGGAAATTCAGTAGGAAGAAATTTCTGTGCAAAAAGGCTACATGAAAACCCAAAGAAAAATAGTGTCGCAAACGTGATTTTAATGGTGGACATCATCAAATGGTGGTTTTGTGAAAATGAATCAGTAAAGAAGCTACGAAAAAGACAGCTGTCTTTAAAAGTGGTGTTAAGGAATTTTTAAATCGGCCTTATTGTACTGTATTCTTTCCAAGCGAAAACTCAATCCTGATACTACCAATCCCAGTAAAACAACCCCGCATGCAAGGAGCCAATTACTATTGGAAATGGGTATAGAAAAAAACTGAAGCCCCAGACCAGCTAGCCAAACCAAATGTCCATTTCTAGTTCGAATCGTTCTTGATTTGATATCGAATCTACGATTGCCCTCATCGATCAAGGGTCTGAAAAAATCACGGTATTGCCAAAGGATAATCAAATCTAAGAGAAGAAGAAAAGCAAGCACGAAAGGAGTTCCACGCCATTGCAGGGAAATAGTCACCATCAGAATATTCCCAATCATAGGAATCATCATGATACTTCCGAGCAATTTGTATCGGGTAGTGAGCAGCATGTAACCAATGATGATTTGGCTGAAAGCAATGAATCTACCATAAAATCCTAGCCCAAAATGTTCCAGCTCTTCCACGAGCCAGGTTGGTCCGATCCATCCAAAAAACTGATGCTCATAAAAAAGTTTTGCCATTCCAGCACCCCAAAATGTGAAGCCGAGAAAAACAGAAATAGCTGTTATCATCAATGGAGCAAGTTTTTTCATGGAATTAGTAATTTTTGCACTTTCTCAATCCAGCTAGAATTTGATCTGTTTTTGATTTTTCTCAAAAGAATTTCTAAAAACTATTGCCATATACATTTCCATGACATAGATTTGTCTTAATTTAAAATTAATCTAAATAACAATAGAGAGAAGTTTTACAGCTTAAAAAGAAGAAGCCACACGGCGGCAACCGTATGGCTTCGGGTACTATACTTTCTAATTCTCCAATTACAAAGCGATGCAATATACTAAAATATTGTCCATTGTATTTTTGTGCAGTTTTTTTGCCTACCCGGCATTTGCTCAGCAAAATACTATCATATCCGGCGAGGTCTTGGACCAAAATGACTCGTCGATTCCCGGAGTTTTAATCCGGATATCCCCTATAGAAAAGGGACTTGTGACCGATGAAAACGGCAAGTTCTCGCTAAGTCTTCCAGCTAATCAGAAGTACATCTTGGAGTTCTCTTTTATGGGTTTCAAACACCATACAGAAGAGATTTCACTTGGCTCAATTGAGAGAAAGCTTAGAATCAAACTCGAAGAGGACCAAAATGACTTAGAAGAATTTACAGTTCTAGGCAAGTCGGAGCTTCGTGAAATCGAAGAGCGAGCCTTCAACGTGGAAGTAGTGGACGCACGAAAGCTTCACCATACCAATTTGGATTTGGGGCATGCATTAGACCGGGTTTCTGGAGTGCGTGTCAGAGAAAGTGGAGGCGTGGGGTCACGGATGAATTTTTCCCTCAATGGATTTTCGGGCAAGCAGGTCAAATTCTTCATCGATGGCATTCCCATGGATGACTTTGGCTCCTCCTTCCAGCTAAACAATATTCCGATCAATCTAGCTGAGAGAATCGAAGTATATAAAGGTGTAGTTCCGATAGGATTGGGTGCAGATGCATTAGGTGGTGCAGTCAATATTGTGACCAAAAACGTGCAGAAGAACTACGTGGATGTATCCTATTCCTATGGCTCATTCAATACGCATCGCACGGTAATCAACACTGCTTTTGTAGCAAAATCAGGCTTTACAGTTCAGCTGAATGCTTTTCAAAACTATTCTGATAACAACTATTGGGTAGATGTAGATGTGGCGGATATAGAAACTGGGAAATATTATCCGAACCAACATGTTCGCAGATTTCATGATACTTACCATAATGAGACTGTTATCGCTCAGCTTGGAGTTCAGGGAAAATCGTATGCAGATAAGCTTTTGTTTGGTCTGACGGCGGGTAAAAATTATTCAGAAGTTCAGACTGGAGCGAGGTTGGTGACTGTTTTTGGGCAATGGCACCGTAAGGGGACGATAGTGATGCCAACCTTCAAGTATCAAAAGCGGGATCTTTTTGTCAAAGGACTGGATGTAATTGTGAATGCCAATTACAACTTTGGTTCAGAGCAAAACATCGATACGGTTAATCGACGATACAATTGGTTTCAGCAGTATAAAGAATACGATGTGCCTGGCGGGGAGCGATCTTACACACTTTACAAATTCAAAAATAACAATGCTGTATTTACTGCAAATGCCCATTACAATTTTGGGAAGATTCACACCATCGCGATCAGTAATGTGTACAACAGTTTCAATCGTGTAGGTAGCGATGCATTGAGTCCTGAAAATGACCGATATGAAGAGCCCCGCAAAAGCCAGAAGAATATCACTGGCTTGAGCTATCAGCTGAATTGGGAGGAAAAAGCCAGTGTTTCGGCGTTCACCAAAATTTATAATCAAACCAACTATTTCACTATGTCCTATAATCCTACCGGGAATTATGGAGACCTGGCCTATCGCAACGAAAAGGAGAATTTTACCTATCCAGGTTTTGGTATAACAGGTTCCTATTTTGTTACAGGAAATATCCAGGCTAAAGCCTCTTTTGAGAAAAGCTACCGATTGCCTGAGCCTGAGGAGCTGTTTGGTGATATGGTAAACCTACAGGGGAATCTGGATCTGAAGCCGGAAACCAGTTACAACTACAATTTGGGACTAAGCATTTGGAAGCAACTCAGCGCTGATCATCGAATTGATTTTTCTGCAAATGGTTTTTACCGAGATGCGAAAGATTTCATCCGGCCTAGACTGAACAACAACCAAACTATGCAGGTCATGGATAACCTTTATAGTGTGACCAACCTTGGTGTGGAAGGAGAAATTCGCTGGACTTATAAAACTATTATTTCTGCTGGCGCAAATATTACTTACCAGAACCTACGCAACAATACCGAATTCGAAGAAGGACAAACCATCCCGAGTATAGTCTATCGCGATCGGGTGCCAAATATGCCTTACCTCTTCGGAAATGGTGATGTGAGCGTTATGCTTCAGGATGCCTTTGGCAAAGGGAATGACCTCAATTTCGGATACAATCTGCTTTATGTGCATGCTTTTTATCTCTACTGGCCAAGTCTGGGATCTGAGAAATTCGATGTGCCTCAGCAGCTTTCCCATGATGTGAATGTGACTTATACGACAGGTAAAAAGGGTCGGCTTCAGCTGATCGCTGAATGCAGGAATATTTTCGACAGTAAACTCTATGACAATTTCAGCTTGCAGAAGCCAGGTAGAAGCTTCTCAGGCAAGATCAGATACTTTATTTATTAACTCTTCAACAATTCTTTTTCCTGAGGACTATCAGGAGCTCATTTAAAATTCAAATTAATATCCTATGAAAACCAACTTTAACATCCTATTAGCTTTTGCGGCAGTCATTACCATCGGATTCTCTAGCTGTGATTCTACAGATGATCCCGAACCGGGACCAGTATCACCAACTACCGAAAGCAGATTCATCATCGCATCCACACCTCTCGCATCTGATGGAGTGGCGGATTATCTCTTGACTGCCGAAAGCTTGTCCGAAGGAACGGTGAGTACAGTAGGGAATGGCGTGGAACAAGACGGAACATACCGCTATTATGTGACTCACAAAAACAAGTTTTTCAGCATGCTTTACGGTCAGGGAAATCCTGGTGCTGTGACTATCTACGAATTGAATTCCGAAGGTGCTTTGGAGAAATTGTCTGATTTTCAGTCAGAAACAGTACAGGCTTTTGGGCCGATGAACGATGATATCGTAATGGTGAAAGTGGCAAGAGGAGCTACGGATCCTGTGGGTTCTTGGTATCGCTTGGACGCTGACCAGCTTCAGATAGTTGCTGATGGAAAGTGGAATCAGGAAGAAATAGCCAACAATGGCGAGCGCGCATTTTTCTCCTGGGTGACTCAGGTAGGAGACAAGCTATTCGCGCCTTACTTCAGTATCAAAGCTTGCTGCAATGACAGCTTTGGTACCAATTATCCGGATAGCTCGTGGATCGCAGTTTTTGATTACCCAAGCATGGAATTGAACAAAGTGATCAAAGATGACCGAACCAGCTTTATAGGTCGATATTTTCTATCGGGTCTTGAAGTAGATGAGTTGGGAGATACTTATGCATTCTCTGCTTCCGTAGCATCCTCAAACGGTGAAATGACATCTACGCTTCCTTCAGCTTTTACCAGGATCAAAAAAGGAGAATTGGAGTTTGACCAATCCTACTATTTCAATGTGGAAGCTTTAGCAGATGACTATTACGTGACGGCGAAAACTTACGCAGGAAACGGAAAATTCATCGTGATGATGAACAAAGAGAAAGGTGCCTATACCGTTGGAAACCGCTTTGGTGTAGCCGATGTGTACAATAAAACTTTCACCTGGGTCACCGGAGCTCCAGCTGAAGCATCTATCGTCAATGTGACCATTAATAATTATTCCGAAAAGAATGGACTTGCCTACATCGGTATCACCACGGAAGTAGGGAGCTGGGTATATGAGTTCAATGCCAACACGGCCACTGCCAAAGAAGGACTAAAAGTCGAAGGTGGTAGAATCACTGCCATCAGCAAACTGGAAGTGGCGGAGTAATCTTAAGAAAACTAAGTCCTGGGAATTTAGCTGCATTTGGAAACTAAACCGACAAAGGCTCCTATCCCAGGCACCAATTCAATATCAATCCAAAACCAATCGCTTATGTCTGGATGTAGAACAGAAATTATCTATCAGAACGAGGATTTTGTTTTTACAAAATGCACCGATTGCGACCGCATGGGACTCATGTACAAGCAGGCAATGATCAGTTTTGATGAGCTCAATTTTGACGCTTTTTGCAGATACATGGAGCGGATGGAGTTTGAATTTGAAAAGTACCCATTCTTCGATGGGCTGGATAGAGTGGTCATTGAGACATACCATCCCGATGTGCAGTTCACGCTGGTAGAAGAAGAGTTTTATCGGCTGAAAGCAAATGTCATCGAAGCGAATGCTCAGCTGCAACTGATCGAGATGATTAGGAAGATGTGAGGTGGGTTTAGACGGAAGACAGAAGACAAAAGACAGAAGACGAAAGAAGGAAGATGGCAACCCTGATAAATTGAGCAACTGGGATACTTAGTGAGCTAATAGGATTAATACTTAGTAGATGCAATTCCCCCCTTGAAAAGGGGGTAAGGGGGATTTAAACAATGATATCAATCCAGCTTCTGGAGAAGCAGGACAACTTGAATACTAAACAATAATTAATAACCGTGACCTCTGTATTATCCTCTGTGGACTCAGTGGTTGAAAAAATAAACACTATGAAAACAATATCATTAAAATCACTTAGCCTGACGCTGATGCTCACGATGCTGATCGTGGGCGTGCAGGCACATGCACTTTGGATCCATACGGCTTCCACAAGCGAACTTGGACAAGCACATCCTTACAAAGTGTACTATGCCGATTACCATGAAAATGCTATCGAGCCAGTTGCAAAATGGTACTCTGATGTAAAGGAGTTTGAGCTTTGGCTGATTAGCCCTTCGGGAAAGAAAACCAAGTTGGAGCCAACTGCTACTAATGAGTATTTCGAAGGAAGTTTCACTCCTGATGAAAAAGGTGAGTACAGGCTGCAGATTAGTCATACGGCTGACCCTGGAGATAGCAAAACTGCCTATCAGTTCAATGCTTACGCCCAAGTTTGGGTGGGCAAAGGTAAAGCAGCAGCCATACCAGACTCAGATTTGGCTTTGGTGAGAGATGCTAAATCTTCTGATCTGGAAGTTTTGTACAAAGGGAAGGCATTGGCAGAAGGTGATATTGCGATCCTTGGTCCAGATGCAGAAACTCAGGAATTGAAAACCGGTAAAAAAGGGAAGGCAAGCGCAGCCCTAGATGCCAAAGGTATCTACTTCGCTGAAGCCACACATACCGAAAAGCTTCCGGAAAACGATCCCTCTGGTTTGAAAGCCATCTGGAGATGTGCTACGCAAGCTATTGAAATTGACTAACTGAAGACGATTGATTGGGTCACTTTTATATCTGCTGTTTGAACTATGAGCTTTTCTTTTTCAGCTAAGATTTTTATTGCATCAGGGGGATCATTCTTGCTTGATTCTCCTGATGCTCTTTTTCTAGATCCTACCAATTTTCAGTATCATACCAAGCAAAAGCAAGGTGGAACCAAGTGACTATTAAACTTATGAAAATATGATTACCGTAAGCATCCTACTTACTTTTTTGGGCTTTGAGTTTTTTTATCAATGCTCCGAAAAAGCCATACTTAGCCGACCAGCATTACTGAATAATTGGTTTTTGGCAAATGAAAAACTGGCCAAAATCATTGGTTCGGCTCTCTTAATCCTAGGCCTAATCTTGATTGTGGTATACCTAGGGATAGGTTCTGGAATCTTTGCATTCCTGTGCGTACTGATGATGGTAGGTAGCCTAGTTGTATTGCTTTCCCCGATTTGGAAACTGAATATCTCCTGGCTTTTCGCCGGGTTTGGCTTATTGTTTTTGATAGAAATTATCTGATTATGCCTGCAAATAAAAAACACTTAACACCAACATTCCTACATCGCTTTTCTCGAATTACAGCAGGCTTGGTTGGTGGCTACTTGGTTACGGTCTCCTTCTTTCTTGCGCTATCATTTTGGCTGGACAAAGCTTCTGTGCTGTTCACGCTAGTTTTTGGTGGGTTTCTACTTTGGGTAGGACTTATGATTGTTGCCTTCATCGCCAAAAGCGGATGGAAAATCTGGGGGATTTACCTATTACTTACGCTGTGCTTTTCTGCAATTATTTACCTCAATCAACCTTCAGTCGCCATTTAATCAGAACTTATGAGCAACAGGATTTACAATATTTTATTTCACACGCACACAATTTCTGGGATTATCATCAGTGTGGCTTTGTATGTGATTTTCTTCGCAGGATCATTCTCTTTTTTCAGGGATGAAATTATCAGTTGGGAGCGGAATGAGTCGATTTCTGAAGGATGGGCGCTGCAGGAAATGGATTTTGATCTTGTACTGGATACGCTTCAGGCAAGAAAAGGAATTGCCAAAACAGACCTTGTATTCAATCAATATTACGATGAGCAGCGTACAGGCGTAACTATTTCTGCACCCAAAGATGCTGTGGTAAAAGAGGGAGAGGGTAGAAGAGGGCGTGGAGGTCGAGGTAATTTCTTCTATATGAATACGCAGGATCTGAAGACTTATGATTATCAGGAATCCTATTCCTTTGGGGAATTCCTGTACAGACTTCACTTTTTTGCACAGCTGAATTTCTATGGCAGGTCAGGTTATTTGCTGGCTGGAATTATCGCTTTTTTCTTTCTTTTCGCAGTGATCACGGGAGTGATAGTTCATTGGAAAAAGATCATCAGCAACTTTTACATCTTTCGCCCAAACAACAGCATCAAAAATCTCTGGACAGATGCACACACGGCTTTGGGGATTATAGGTTTGCCCTACCAATTCATGTTTGCACTCACAGGAGTTTATATCATAGTGGGCTTGACGATTATGTCACCAGCGATTATCAGTTACGCTTATGAGGGGAACCAGGAGAAAGCATACGACGATTTTGGCTTCAATCCTCCCAAGTATGAGTTTGTAGGCAAGCCACTGGAAAGAGATTTTTCCGTGAATGGATTACTCGCGCAGACCAAAGAGAAGTGGCCTGAGTTTCATGTGCACAATGCGAGTATTTTCAACTATGGCGATGAAAATATGCATGTGCAGTTTACTGGAAAGTCTGATTATGATAAGAAATTTGCCAGCTCGGGGACGATTACTTACCGAGTTGCTGATGGAGAAATAGTGGTTGAGAAGAGCCCATTTCAAGAAGTATCTTATCTCGATGGAGCGAGAGCTGTGATTTTGAGATTGCACTTTGGTGACTTTGGAGGCAAAGGCTTGAAGCTGATTTACTTTGCACTCGGTTTATTGACCTGCTTTGTGATTGTCTCAGGCGTAATGATCTGGCTAGTGGCTCGGGACAAAAAACATGTGTCTCCGATAAAAAGGAAGTTCAACGCTTGGTTAGTTTGGTTCTATTTGGGGGGCTGTCTGAGTATGTTTCCTGCCACGGCATTTACATTTGTGATGATCAAAGTCGGCTTGCAGGACCCTGTGGCAGATCGATCTACCTTTATTTTTCAGACTTTTTTCTGGTCATGGTTGGCATTGACGTTGATTTTTACTTTCCTCCGCAACAACGCTGTTACCAATAAATTCACCATGATTCTTGGAGGAATCATCGGACTAGGTGTGCCTCTCATGAATGGTTTGATCTCAGGAAACTGGCTGTGGATTACACTGAGAAATGGACAGACGGATATATTCCTGATAGATGCACTTTGGCTGGTTATATCCGTTTCTGCGATTTTGATTGGACTAAAAATGAAACTAAAGAAAGCCGAGGAAGAACCTGGCAAAACGACAGCTCCAAGAAGGAAATCGGCAGTAGCAGTGGGTTGATTTTTTTAGTTGGCGGAGTGATGATTCAGGCTTCGCCAACTTCTTTTTATTTTGAAAGGTGTCTTTAGCGAGTATGTGTTTGTAGTTCAATTTGTAATGGAATTGGCCAGATTTTTAATTACACTAGCACCAAGACAATGTATTTTTTGATAAAATGGAACGGAATGATGCCGCATTTGCTTTATTTTTGTACTCCGTTTTGATGAGATGAATCAGCCTCTCGAAATACTATGAAAAAACTTAATTCTCTTATTTACCTCTTTTATTATCTCCTTCTTTGGGTGGTTTTGCCATCTACAGGGCTAGGTGAGCGGGTATTTGCGAGTGAATTTGGGGATAGAGACTATTATACTGTTACGAAGTCTGACACTAATTTTTCTGATTTTCATCATTGTGTCAATCCTGATTGGAATAGAATAAGTAGGCAAGGATCCAATGATGATTGGCTTTCAAATACGGGGCATTGGCCAGTTCTTTTTTCATCTATTTTCAAACCACAGTTTAGAATTTCTGAAGGAGAGATTTTAAACATATCTTTTTTGAGTACTCCGGTGTATGGTGCCTTGACTGCCGCCAAGATCATTTTCCCCTTTCATTATTTCTGGTAAAACGGATTGCAATTTTAGTTGACATTGCAAAATCCTCCAGACTTCTCCAAGCCAGGTAGGATTGATATTCCATTTTACATATCTAAAAATAATGAGCGAACTAACAGTGATAATTGTGTCGATCTTCTTGATCGCAATGGTATGTCTACCATTAATTATAAATCATTACAAACAAAAGAATAAGGCTAATCTGCTGAAGGAGAGACTCAAGTCCGAGGCACAGGTAAGCCATTTAAATACTAGTGATTTTGAGACTTGGCGTGAAACTTATTGTATAGGTTTAGACCAACACAATAGCCAGCTACTCTTTCTGAATATCCTAGAGAAAGATGTTCAGGTGCATAAATTCGATTTGGGGAAAGTAAGATTGTGTCGCCCAATCAGAAATTTCCGGGAAATTAAGGAAGGCAAAGTAAAGCGTCAGATTATCAATAAAATCAGCTTGGTGCTGGATCAATTTGATGAGCATATGAAGCCATTTGAAGTGGAACTTTATGATGAGGAGAAGAATGATTATATAATCAACGAGTGGGAGCTTGCCCAAACCTGGTCTAAAAGGATAAATGACTTGAAGAATTAATTCTAGAATGGGAGGCAAAAGGCCTCCTATTCTTTTTTTAGAAGGATTTCAATTCTCTCCGTTCAATTATTCCAAAATTCCTTATTTTGGTTGCCTAAACCTTTTTTATATATAATGGCACAAGCATCTGAACTAGCTCCAGGGAGCAAATTGGTACATCCGAAATTCGGCACAGGAATGATCCTTTCTGTGGACGATACCTATTACAAAATTTATTTTTACAACAATGAGGAAGTCAAAACGCTCGCTCGAGATTATGAGGGATTCACAATAGATGAAGCCAAAGTCCCTGACTTTCCTATGCTGACGATGAAAGATGTGGAGAAAGCTATCCGAGAAGCCTTAATTCAGACTTCTGAGCGAGCGCCGATTGTGCCTTTGGGAGGGAAATGGATGGGAGGAAATGTGGTTTTCAAGCCCAATGACCCGTCTCTTCAAGCTAAGGAGGTCCCAATGTCTGCTTTCTTCCATAAAATTGTGATGGTGCGAGAAAAGCTAAGGGTGCTAGAACAAAACATTAATAATCATCCAAAGCTGGATGATGAAGATCGAGTGCATTTGCAACAATACATCACCAGGGCATACGGCTCACTGACAACTTTTAATGTGCTGTTTGCTTACAAGGAAGATCAATTTAAGGGAAGTGGATCTTAGGGGAGCAGTTTGAGATATTAAATTTTTGCTCGGATTCTGCTGAGGGTTTCAATAGTCATGTCTAGAAATGAGGCAATTTGTCCTACAGATGCCTTGTGGATTACTTTTGGTCGGTACTGCATCAGTTCGAGGTATCTTTCCCTAGCTGTTTTGAATTTGTTGAATATTTGATGCTCTTCGAGGACAATGTAGTATTGTTCCAAAATCATCCGGTAGGCTCGTTCTAATTCTGGGAAATCTATAAAACAGGCCTGAAGATTATCATAAGAGATTTTGAAGACCTTACTTTTCTCCATCGTTTCGATATTTTCGTATGATGGCTTCCTAGTGATAAAGGAATGCATGGCTGTTACAAATTCTTCATCTAGTGTGAATGAGACCGTGATATCACGGTTTTCGCGGATGTAATAGCTCCTTGCTGATCCTTCGGATACGAAGTAGAGATACTTGCTTACTTGACCTTCTTTTTCCAATAAAAAACCTTTATCAACTTCAAATTCTTCTAGGTGATTTGCAAAAGCTGCCTTTGCTTCGTCACTTATGGTAGGGAATTTGCTGAATAGGCTTGAGAAATTTTCCATTTGTTAGTTACTAAAAAGTTTTGGTGGCGACTGGTAATTTATAATCTATCCTTTAGTTTTGCCCAGTTAATTTAAATAGAAGTGAAGGAACAGTCACATAATAAGTGGAAATATCTCAGCTTTTAATCTTTAAACTCTTGAATAATACTAAATAACATCTACTAACTAATTAATATTTTATGAAAAAACTTTTGGTATTCATATTTGCACTTGGCTTCTTCGGGACTGCTCAGGCTCAATTTGGTGTTCGCGCAGGTTATAGCGGAGCTAATTTCTCTGACTTTGATTCTGATGCAATCGGAGGTTTTCATGCAGGTGCATATTTCAGAAAAGATTTAGGCTTTATTTCGGTAGAACCAGGCGTTTACTATTCCCAAAAAGGACATACTCGAAATGAGTCTCAGATTGCTCCAGTGGTCAAACAAGATCGACTGAATTATGTTGACATACCTGTTTTGGTTCGCGTTAATTTTCTACCATTTCTTAATGTTTTTGCAGGTCCACAGGGTTCTGTCTTGGTGTCTAGAAAATTGGAATATGAAGATGGAAGTTCGGATACGAGCATGGACCCTATCAAAGGTTATGATATTTCTGGAGTGGTAGGATTGGGTGCTAATTTACCCTTAGGACTGAATGCCCAGGTGAGTTATGATATTGGATTCCAGAGTGTCAATTACTACAATCAGGATGTTAAGAATAATGTGTTGAAGATCTCTTTAGGATTTGATTTCTAAGTAAATTTCAACTTGATATAATTATTAAAAACCCGGTTTGTGCCGGGTTTTTATTTTTTCAACCGATCTGGGTTTTCTTGAATAAAAGATTTCCAGCCCGCATTTCTCCCTTTGGTCTGAATTCTTCCATCATGAAAATGATGACAAAGAGCCACCGCCAAAGCATCCGTAGCATCCAGCATTTTAGGTAGCTCAGTAATATTGAAAAGTGTCTGAAGCATAGCTGCCACTTGTTCTTTGGAAGCATTACCATTCCCTGTGACGGATTGCTTTACTTTTTTTGGGGAATACTCCGTGATAGGTATACCTCTTGCCAAAGCCGCTGCCATGGCTACGCCTTGTGCCCGCCCGAGTTTGAGCATGGATTGTACATTGACGCCAAAGAAAGGAGCTTCCAAGGCTACGCTGTCAGGCATAAATTCCTCTAAAATCCCCGTAATTCGTTCAAAAATTTTCTTGAGCTTCAACTCATGCGTTTCATACTTTTTGAGATGAATTACACCGTATTGAAGTAGCTTGTACTTTTTGCCTTCGGTCAAAATCACGCCATAACCCATCACATTGGTGCCGGGATCTATGCCTAAGATGATTTTTTCCTTTGCTGCTTTTTCTTGTTCTTTGCTCACCCTCGCAAGTTAGCCCAAAACATGCTAAGTTTTTATCTGATCTGGTCTCTGAGTTACTGCACTTTGCTTTGGTGGATGAGTAGATTTTGGCAAGAAAAAGAGGATTTCGCCCTCGCTAAGGATTTCTCTCCTGACTTGACGCTTATAGTACCCTTTAGAAATGAGGCAAAGAATGTCGCCAGGTTGAGTTTGAATCTGAAGCGGCTCAGGTACCCCAATCTTGAAATTCTGTTGGTGGATGATCAGTCTGAAGATGATTCATTTCAGCTATTGGAAAAGAGTTTCGAAGACTATCAACATGTCCAAGTTCTAAGGAGTCCAAGCAAGGGGAAAAAGTCTGCCATTGAATATGGTGTGCAAATAGCAGTGGGAGAAATCATCTTGTGCACAGATGCAGATTGTGTTTTTCCTGAGTTTTGGGTAGAAAAGATGGTGCTGCCCTTTCAAAATCCTAATGTGCAGTTGGTGGCGGGAGCTGTTATGGTGGAGGAGAAAGCTGGGTTTTTAGAGAAATTCCAATCCATAGATTGGTCGAGTATTTTGCTGATGACTAATTATTATTTTGCTACACAATCCCCTCTGATGTGCAGTGGGGCTAATTTGGCGTATAGAAAATCTGCTTTTTGGGAAGTAAATGCATATGAAGGAAATCTGGAATTTGCATCAGGTGATGATGAGTTTCTATTGAAGAAAATCTGCAAAGCCTATGGAAAGGATGCCTGCTTTTATTTGTCCTCAGTGGAGACATTGGTCAGAACAAAGCCAGAGTCAACTTGGGAGACATTAATCAATCAGCGTGTGCGCTGGGCAAGTAAATGGAAGGTACATTTTTCTGCTTCACATGCGATATCCGCCAGTTTAGCGTTTTTGATACAGTTGGTTTGGATAGGTAGTATTTCCCTGATGTCCCTCGGGGGAAAAGGAATCTTGGCCTTCGGCTTAGTCTGGTTAATCAAAGTCTTTGGTGAAAAAATCAGCTTGGGCAAAGTGTTGAAAAGTCTGGGGAGCCAACCGAGTACTTTGATGCTATTTCAGACTTCCTTTGTTCACCCATTCTATGTCATGCGAGTTGGGATAGGAGCTTTGCGCGGAAAGTTTACTTGGAAGGGTAGGGAGAACTAGAGAAGTGTTAATTTAGAATTTGAAAACTAGAACATGAACGACGAGGAATTTGACTTGATGGACGAGCTTTATTTCGTGCAGCCTTATGGATATCTTTTGGAAACCTTGGGCTGGGAAGATGATTTGCTATTGAAAACTTTGCAAAAGCTTTATTCACAGGGCTATATCAAATGTCTGGATGATCCCGATAAAGAGCGATTTGGAGCAACTGATATTTTGAAAGAAGGAAAAGGCTTATATTTTTTGGCAACAAAAAATGGGCTGATGGCACATAATACACTATAGCATTGACCACTGAAATACATAAATATCAACGTAAGGAGCTTCAGCTGAAGTCTTTGCTCGAAATTACTCAGGCGATTAATGAAAATCAGTCTGAAGCAATATTGCTTAATATATTCAAATTCACCTGTCTAGTGCATTTGAATATAAAAGCACTGATACTCTACGTGGCGAAGGAAGGGGCTTTTGAAAACAAGATCTCTCATGGCGTGAAAGGGAATGTGCCGATGCTGATAGCCGCAAGTCAAGTGGTAGACGAGAAATCTACGGGTGAACTGAGACTAGAGCTGGAGGAGGAATATTCTTTTGAAGAGCTCGAAACCTATTTGCCAGTTTATCATAAGGATAAGATGCTCGCCATTCTCTTTTTGAGGAGAAAGGATCAGAGTTTGGAACTGGACTTGAACTTTACCCAGGCTTTGACGAATATCCTGGTGGTGGCTTTGGAGAATAAGCGATTTGCCAGAAAGCAATTAGAACAGGAAATTTTGAATAGGGAAGTGGCAATAGCCTCGCAGGTGCAGCAAATGCTTTTTCCCGCGGAGCTTCCTACTGACAAGGAGTTGAAGGCCAAAGTGACCTATTTACCACATAGCATGGTCGGTGGTGATTATTACGATCTGATCCGAAAGTCCAAGGATGAGGTGTACTTCTGTATTGCGGATGTTTCGGGCAAAGGGATTTCTGCAGCACTGCTAATGTCTAATTTTCAAGCGGCTTTGCGGACACTTTTGCGTAGTGATGCCAATCTGGAAATGGTGGTGAAACAACTCAATTATACCCTGTTCGAAAATACGAATGGAGAACGATTTATTACTTTTTTTCTAGGGCACTTCAATTTCAAAACCCGCGAACTTACCTATGTCAATGCTGGGCATAACCCTCCCTTGCTTTGTAGAGAGGAAACCGGGAAATGTGAGAATTTGCATGCTGGGACTACAATTTTGGGAGCTTTCGATGAATTACCTTTTCTGGAAATCGGAAAACGAGAACATCTCAAAGATTTTGCCCTACATCTCTATACCGATGGCTTGACAGAAGCGATGAACCCAGCTGAAGAGGAGTTTGGAGAGGAGCGCTTGGAGAAGTTTGTAGACAAGAACATGGACTTGGACCCGGATGATTTTCATCGGAAATTCTTAAAGAAAATCAAGCAATTTTCGAAGGATGTGCCTTTGCGGGATGATTTGACTTTACTGAGTTTAAGATTTCAATAGTATGATTTGGCATACCGTCCCAGCTCTAGTTCAGCGACTTTTTCCTGATAGGATATGGCGGAAGGACGCTGGTGAAAATACCGTTTACCTGACTTTTGACGATGGGCCAGTACCGGGAGTTACGGATTATGTGTTGCAGCAATTAGCGAAAAGAAATCAGAAGGCTACATTTTTTGTGGTGGGAGATAATGTGCGGAAGTACCCCGAGCTGGCTCAAGAAATCATAAGTGCAGGTCATGCGATTGGCAACCATACCTACAATCACCTCAATGGTTGGAAAACCGAAAAGTCAATTTATCTGGATAATATCGAACGCTGTGATAGAATGCTGGAAGATGTGGTAGGAATGAAGCCAAAGTTATTTCGTCCGCCTTATGGTTTGGTCAAATCAAGCCAGGCAGCGGAGATTTCGAAGTTCCATCAGATAGTGATGTGGAACATGCTCTCTGGGGATTATGATCATAAGCTGAAATCAGAGAAAGTTTTGAGTAAATCTATCCGGCATACCAAAGAGGGCTCGATTGTCCTCTTTCATGATCAATTAAAGACCAAGGAGCTTTTGCCTAAAATTTTGCCGCAATACTTAGATTTCATATTGGAAAATGGCTGGAAAACGGCTGTGTTATGATAGTCTGGTTGGGAATCGGGATAGTTGGATTAATTCTCTTCCAGTTTGTCTTTGCTATCCTTAGGATCAATTTTTTCTGGAAACAGCATAGATCTGACTTCGATGAATTGCCGACTGTGTCAGTTCTAGTAGCTGTAAGAAATGAGGCGGTTGATCTTCCCAAACTCTTAAGGTCTTTTGAGCAATTGAATTATCCTGCAAGTCGTATCCGGTTTTTATTTGCCAACGATCAAAGTACAGATAATACAGCTGAAATTTTGGAGAACTGGTGTGCGAAGAACCCAAATCGAAGCTTTCTAACTGTAGTTGCTTCTCAAACAGCCTTGTATAACGAAAATGGAAAGGCAAATGCCTTGGCAATTTTGGGAGAAAAAGCCCGTGGGGAATATTACTTTTTCACTGATGCTGATTGTGAAGTAAACCCAAATTGGATCATGGAGGGAGTTGGGGCATTTACTGAAAATGTAGGTTTGGTGATTGGCATTACTCAGGTCAAAGCAATGACTACCTTGGAGAAATTTCAAGAGATCGATTGGTGGCTGACGCTTGGTTTTGTGAAAGTAGCAACGGATTTAAATATTCAGACTACTGGTTTGGGGAATAATATGGTGATTAGTAGAGCGGCTTATCAACAGTCAGGTGGCTTTATGAAATTGCCTTTTTGCCTAACAGAAGATCTGGAAATCTCTAGGGCGATTCAGCGCGAAGGATTTAAAATAGCACATCATGTAAGTCCAGGAATGCTGGCATTGACAAAAGCAGAACACAATTTTCGGGATTTGCTAGATCAGCGGAAGAGATGGATGAGCGGTGTGATGACCTTGCCTTTTTATTGGAAGTTGGTATTAGGACTGCAATTCGGGTATTTTGTAGGACTGATCTATTTTGTGGTACTTGATCCGGTACTTGGGCTCTCTTTGGCTCTGCTCAAAATACTTTTGCAGGGAATTTTTCTTATTGGATTAACGCGCAAAGTGGGGGTGAAAAGTAGCTGGCTGTCCTTGTTAGTTTTTGATTTTTATAATTTCCATACCACCGTCCTTACTATTCTTTACTATTTTTGGCCTTCCAAGACGAAATGGAAATCCAGAAGATACCCATGAATTACATAGAGACCCACGCACATATTTATTCCACTAAATTTGATTCCGATCGGGATCAGGTAATTCAGGATATCAGAGATGCTGGTATAGAGCGAGTTTACATGCCAAATGTGGATGTATCGACGATAGACGCTATGCTGGCTTGCGAAGAAAGATATCCTGGTTTGTGTATTCCTATGATGGGACTTCATCCTTGTGATGTAAAAGAGGATTTCCAAGAACAATTGGTAGTCATGGAAGACTGGCTCAATAGACGTCCCTTTGCAGCGGTAGGAGAAATAGGCTTGGACCTATACTGGGACAAAACATTTTTTGAGCAGCAAAAAGAAGCCTTGAGGATTCAGATTGGCTGGGCAAAGGATAGGGATTTACCAATTGTGCTGCATTGTAGAGATTCGATGGATGAAACAATTGCTATAGTGAAGGAGGAGCTTGATGGCAAACTTAAAGGAATCTTCCACTGCTTCAACGGGAACCTGGATCAGGCAAAACAGATTATTGATATGGGTTTTCTGCTGGGAATAGGCGGAGTAGCTACCTTCAAAAATGGGGGCTTGGACAAAGTAATCCCTGAAATCAGCATTGAGCACTTGGTGTTAGAAACTGATGCTCCCTACCTTGCTCCTGTTCCATTTCGAGGGAAAAGGAACTCTCCGGCGTATTTACCGATTATTGCAGAGAAAATCGGAGATTACCTACAGCTCTCGAAAGAGGAAGTAGCTCTGAAAACCAAACAAAATGCCCTTAACCTTTTCCGAGAGATTGGATCATGAATTATAAAATAGTTCGTTTAAATACTGCACTTCGCACCAGTAAAACTTCTTCGGTACTTATCATATATACCGGAGGCACACTGGGAATGGCCTATGACGATAGCGGGGCACTGGTGCCGTTTAATTTCGGGCAGATTCTGGAGAAGATCCCAATTCTCTACAGCATGGATATTGCCATTACTGTGATTTCTTTTCCTGAGCCGATAGATTCTTCTAATGTCTCCATGAGTCACTGGAAAGATATGGCCTATATTATCTATGAAAATTACGATAGCTATGATGGCTTTGTCGTCCTTCATGGTACAGATACCATGGCCTACTCTGCCTCTATGCTAAGCTATATGCTGCAAGGTTTGAACAAGCCTGTGATTTTCACAGGGGCACAGTTGCCTATCTCAGCGATGCGATCAGATGCACGTGAAAACCTGATGACTTCCTTAGAAATCGCTACCGCAAAAATCAATGGAGAGCCTATAGTGCCTGAGGTTTGTATTTTCTTCAATCATTTATTACTTCGTGGGAACAGATCCAAAAAGGTGCAAAGTGTACATTTTGATGCCTTTGAATCTGAGAATTATCCGCCATTGGCGGAGTCGGGAATTGTAATTGATTACAATACACAGGCTATTCGTCCATTGGAATCACATAAGAAATTGGTGACTCGAAACTCCCTGGATAATAATGTTTTGATTCTCAAATTATTTCCTGGCATATCTCAGAATGTGATTGATGCCACACTTAATATCAAAGGGCTTAAAGCGATTGTATTGGAAACTTATGGCTCTGGAAATAGCCCGAGTGAGGATTGGTTTATGGATTCCCTTCAGAAAGCCATAAAAAAGGGGATTATCATATTGAATGTATCCCAATGCAATGGTGGTAGGGTGATACAAGGTCGATATGAGACTAGTAAAGAGCTGTTGAATGTAGGTGTAATCAGCGGTACAGATATGACTACCGAGGCCGCCGTTACCAAATTAATGTTTTTGCTGGGGCAGGAAAACAATCGTGCTGATGTGATCAAGAAGCTTAAGGTGGCTTTAGCGGGTGAGATGAGCGCTTAAAAGCAATTTCATCGGCTATTTTCCGGGATAATTTGGAAACTGAATTAATAATAATTTCCTTTGCACTCCGATTTGGAATGCAGATCGCAAAATAAGCTAGAGAGGTGGCCGAGTGGCTGAAGGCGCACGCTTGGAAAGCGTGTATACTCGTGAGGGTATCGAGGGTTCGAATCCCTTCCTCTCTACATTAGAGCCAACTTTAGCAATAAAGTTGGCTTTTTCTTTTTAGTCTAAATCAAGATGAATTTGGAAGGAATGAGAACCCTCGGAATTGAAATCGACCATCGGGAGATTCGCGAGGGACAGTGCGGCATGCTTACGCGTATGTGCAATCCCTTCCTCTATACATTTAAAAACCCTAACTATCAGAAAAATTGATGGTTAGGGTTTCTTGTTTTGAATCAGTAGGGAATTTGCGTAGTGATATTTTAATTTGGCGAGGGTTTTAAAATATGTACTAATGAATATGGTGAACTCGGATCTTATCTCCAATCATTTTTCAGTTAGTAAAGAAAACCATCGTTCCTATTCGTGTCTAAGCAATTTTGCAGGGTTGATTAGAGATGCTTTTAGGATCTGAAAACCTATGGTAAGGCATGTAATAACCAGGATCAAACCAATTGGAAGCATATATGTCCACCAAGATATTTGTATTCGATATGGATAGTTAGCTAGCCAATTTTCCATACTAAATCTAATGATTGGGATTGATAGCACTCCTGCCACTAATACTAATACCAAGAATTGTTTAGCGAGTAATACTATTATTTGGATAACGGAGGCACCCATAATTTTTCTAACGCCCACTTCCTTGATTCTCTGTGTCACATTAAGAAGTGTAATACCATAAAGTCCTAAGCCTGCTACAACAATAGCCAGTATTGTGAATGCGCCGAGCAATTGTCCAAACTTTTGATCAGCCAGATACTGACTATTGAAAAAGTCATCCAAAAAGAAATATTCGAATGGCTTATCAGGGAATACTGCATTCCAGGTATCCTGTATTAAAGCTACATTCTCTTGTGCATTTACTCCATTGATTTCATCAAATTTGATAGATACATATTTGTAGGGAAAAAAAGTTGAAGTGTAAGCGACAGGGTAATTCGCTTCCTTAAAACTAATAGCCCTAAAATCAACAACTCCTACGATTTCAGCCTTTGCTAAATTTTTATTTCCCCAGTTGACTTCATGACCTATGGCATCTTCCGGTTTTTCATAACCTAATGTTTGAACAGCTTCTTTGTTCAGTATCATGGAATACTGATCGTCTACCCCTTCAATGAAATTCCTTCCTGCAATTAAATTCACTCCAAAAGTTGGGATAAAATCATAATCCATCCGAGTGAAGTAAAGGGTGACAAGTTCATCTGGATTCTTAGCGTGTCTAAAGTTGGGCATCAGCGAAAGGTGCTCTTTTCCAGGAATATCATGCGAGGCAGTAATTCCCTGTACCTTTTGATTTGCATTTAGCTTATCTCGGAAGGCAATAAGCCTTCTGGTGAATACAGAGTCTGAGCCAGGAGGGCCAAAAGTTGCTTGCGTGTTTACCACGATTGTGCTTTCGATATCAATCCCCAGACTACTGTTTTTCATCATGCTAAGCTGTCTATAAGCAACCATAGATGCTGCAATCAATGCAATGGAAATTACAAATTGAAATACTATTAGGCTGTATTTAAGGCTGAAGGCAGACCTTTTGGAAACAATTGAATAATTGCCTTTCAGCGCAAGGATGGGTTTAAAAGATGATGAGACAAAGGCAGGGTATATTCCCGCCAATACGCTTCCAAAAACTATAAGCAGCGCAAGCCCAAAAAGAAAAGCAGGATTAGAAAAAAGTGATAAAGTGGATTGTCCTCCAATGAAGGGCGATATATAAGGATTCAATAAAACCAAGAAAATACAAGAAATGCTAAACGCCAGAAGATTCATCAGGAGTGATTCAGTTAAAAACTGTTTGATGAGCTGTGATTTTCCTGACCCGATTACTTTTCGTATGCCAACTTCTCTTGATCTTTCCAATGACCGAGCGACCGACAAATTGATAAAGTTCACCCATGCAATTAGCATTACAATAATTGCGACAGCCAAAAGCGCATACACGATCTTCGAATCATTATTAGACTCAACTTCTGCCAGTAAATTTGAATTTAAGTGAATAGATGTTATAGGTTGAAGAGAAAAGGACGAGCTGAGATTATTATTAGCTTTTTCAGCTATATGTTTTTCAACAAAGGAAGGGAATTTAGCTTCTAAGGCTGAAACATCGGTACTGGAATTTAGTAGCAGAAAAGTATAAAACCCGTCGTTTCTCCAGTTCTCGCTATCACCCCCACTATCTTGATTTGTCACTTCCTGCCAGGCAAACAAAAAGTCAAATTTCATGTGGGAGTTGTTAGGGATATCCTCAAAAACACCAACAATTTTATAGTTCTCTGCATAATTGTGACTGATAATCTTTCCTATTGCAGATTCATTTCCAAAATATTTAAATGCGGCAGATCTCGAAATCATCGCAGTATGCGGCTCCAGATGTTTTATTTTCTCATTTCCCTCGATTAATGGGAAAGAAAACAATTCAAAAAAATCACCTTTAACATGGTAAACTTCCTTTTCCGCATATCGAAGCATTTCACCATCGGCTGTTAAGTGGGTCATAATAATATCAGATTCATTGCTGATCCTAAACATCGTGGTATAATTTTCCACTTCAGGAAAATCATCCATCATAGCTTCTCCTGTGGGAATAAATGTCTGGGCTTTTTGATATTGGAGTTCTCCGTCTAAATATCGATTATGCTGAACACGATAGATTCGATCCGCTTTTTCATGAAAACCATCGTAACTGAACTCAAATTGAACATAGTGCAAAATCATTAGACATGCAGCCATTCCAAAGGCGAGACCTAAGAGGTTAATAGCACTAAAAACCTTATGCTTTAAAAAATTTCGATACGCAACTAGGAGGTAGTTTTTCCACATCTTGTTTTTAGTTAGGATGAAAGTAATCCTTGTTATTCTACTTTTATGCCAAAACAAATAAGCAGAAAAGAGCATTACGGGAGAAATAATTTTATATCAAGAAGAAAAGACCGAACAAAAATGTACGTATTCGTACAAAATCCAATTTTTCAATTATCCTTGAAAAATCATATATCAATTCAGGTTTTCTGCTAATGTCACCTACGCTGAAAAAGACCAATTTTTAGTCTTAAAAACTCATCCATTAAATCAAAGTCTCAATTATCCATTTACACACCTTTTGTTAGAGGATACTAGCCAAAGTTTAGATGAGCATAAATAGGTTTTCATGTTTTTGGGTTCTCGCGCATTCGTAGGTTTGAAAAAGCACGAACCATGCAAAGCCTTTTTTATGTATTACAGATGAGATAAAAGAGATGCTTGCGTCTCATAAAGTTCGATTTATGAGACGCAAACGATTTTGTACCTATTTCATGATACACAAGATTCTTTATTGGTTTATGATATCTAAAGCCTTAGTCCTAGATTAGTAAATCAGCATTGGATGAAATCTCAAATGCTTTTTTAATCTTGCAGTATGAAGAAATTCTCTAAAAACAACTTCTCAACAGTTACCACTACAACTGATAATGAGGGCGCTGCTGTGAAAAAACCTATAATTTTTAAGAGGAAGGCTTTCCTGTTAAAGCTACTTCTTGTAGCCAATTTTGCTGTTCTATTTGCTTATCCGAGCTCAGGTCAGGGGAATCAAGCGAAAATGGCTGCAGACAATACCATCGAGGTTAATGTGCTCAGCAAGGAGAGGAATCAAGTGATTGAGCACTTCGGTGCTTCAGATGCTTGGTCTACTCAGTTTGTTGGGCTATGGCCAGATCAAAAGAAAAATGCAATTGCTGAGCTGCTTTTTAGTAAAGAGGAAGATGAAGATGGAAGTCCAAAAGGAATTGGGCTTTCGATGTGGCGATTTAATGTGGGAGCGGGAAGCACCGAGCAGGGCCAAGAAAGTGGTATTCGTGATGAGTGGAGGAGAGCAGAATCCTTTTTAACAGCAGATGGTTCTTACGATTGGTCCAAGCAAGCTGGTCAGGTTTGGTTTGCTAAAGCGGCGAAAGAATTTGGCCTGGAAAAATTGCTGGTCTTCCCAAATAGTCCTCCAGTCTATATGACCAAGACTGGAAAAGCCTACGCGAAGGATGGGAAATCGAATTTGGCTGAAAAGAATTTTAATGATTACGGAGAATACTTAGCTCAAGTCATCAAAGGGCTTGGTGAGAAAGGCCTGAAGGTAGATTATGTGAGTCCGGTGAATGAACCACAGTGGGATTGGTCGGATGGAGGCCAGGAAGGCACACCCTTTAGCAACCTTGAAATCGCTGGCATTGTCAAAGCATTGGATCAAGCTTTGAGTAGAAATATGCTGTCGACAAAGATTGATGTAGCCGAAGCAGGAAAAATCAATTATCTCTTCGAAAATGCCGACAAGGAGGAGAGAGGTGAACAGATTGCCAATTTTTTCAATCCTGGGTCAGCGAATTACATTGGCGATCTAGCACATCTGAGTCGTACAATTTCAGCACATAGTTATTTCACCACTTCTCCTTATATAGCAGCAGTACAGCAACGTCAAAATCTAAATGCTGCCTTAGGTAAGGTAGAAGGCCTGAGCTATTGGATGAGCGAATACTGTATTTTGGGTGGCAATGAAGGAGAAATCAAAGGGAACGGAAGAGATTTGGGGATTGATCCAGCACTTTATATAGCAAGAGTAATTCATAATGATTTGACGGTTTCCAATGCAAGCGCCTGGCATTGGTGGATTGCTATTTCACCTTATAATTATAAGGATGGTTTGATTTACATCGATAAGCAAAAAACAGATGGGGAGTTCTATGAAAGTAAAATGCTCTGGGCACTGGGTAATTACAGTAGATTTATCCGACCAGGCTATCAGAGGCTTGCCGTAGAAATAAATAACGAAAAGCAGCAGGGCCCAGATTTTTTGGCTTCTGCTTATGAATCGATAGATCAGCGAGAGCTTGTCTTGGTGTTTGTTAATTCTTCAGACCAAGAGCTAAAAGTGAATTTGGCGGAAGATGGCAATTCAATTTCCATTAAGGCTCTTTTTCTCACCTCCAAGGATAAGGATTTGGAATCCGTAGCAAGGACTGACAGCGATGGAGCTGTCACTATTCCAGCTAGATCTATTATGACGGTATTGACAGAAAATTAGTATGTCCGATGATTTTTGTGCGAAGAATGGAGCTTGACTATTCTAGATCTTGGGGTGCAGAAGGCCAATAATTAATGAGTATTCTGACGTTGATCCTTAGTAAATAAAACAAGAGATAATGTTTTTTAGAAAAAATAGAAGTAAAAAATCTCCTATAAAAAATAAAATAAAGACTCGTGAAAGTTTAAAATTTGTTAATTATCGATAGGGGGCTAGTGTGTTTCTTCTCAAAATTCTGCAAATTAAGAGAGCCTATAAAAGAGAAGTGTGAAATTTTGTCAGATTGTCCTGAAATGTAAAAACCAATTAATCAGGATATTCTGATCAATTTGAAAAAAGCTAGGCTCACTAGTACAAATTAATTTTTCTTTCTGCGAAAAAATAAGAACCTTACGATCGAGTTTTGGGGATAAGCGTCTTTTTTATTGTAAAAGGAAATACGTCCGTTCGTGTAAAAGCTTGCTGTATCCTGAGATATAAGCCTGATTTTTCACAAAATTCTAAAAGAGTCGATTGTTTTTTGAATTTAAAAAATGATAACTTTAAAACTCGATTCTAGAGTAGAAACCATTTAACCTTTATCAAAAGTCTATTTAAAATCCACATTATGAGAAAGTTAATCGCTTTGTTCATGCTTGCAGGCATCCTATTCGCACCTGTTTTTGCTAACGCACAAGACGCAGAAGAGACTGCAGCACAAGAAGAAACAACCCCAGTAGCAGTTCAGCCTGCTGCATCTCCCACCATTGTAGATGATGAAATCGTCGCAGAGGAGCAAAGTTTCCACCAAGTTGTAAAAGAGAAGTTCATCGAAGGTGATCCTCTTTACATGACTCCAGTATTGATCTGTTTGATCTTGGGTCTAGCGGTTGCTTTGGAAAGAATCATCACCCTGAATCTTTCTACGACCAACACCAAGAAATTGTTGATCAAAGTAGAGGATGCTCTTGAAACTGGAGGGATAGAAGCTGCTAAGGACCTTACTAAAAGTACTAAAGGCCCAGTCGCATCTATCTTTACACAAGGTTTGATGAGATACTCTGAAGGAATCGAAATGGTAGAGAAATCTATTATTGCTTACGGTTCTGTAGAAATGGGTAGATTAGAAAAAGGTCTTATTTGGATCTCTCTATTCATCTCCCTAGCTCCAATGTTAGGATTCATGGGTACAGTAATCGGTATGATTGGTGCCTTTGATTCTATTGAAGCTGCTGGTGATATCTCTCCTTCTCTAGTAGCAGGTGGTATCAAGATCGCCCTTTTGACCACAGTTGCTGGTTTGATCGTTGCGATTATCCTTCAGTTGTTCTACAACTATTGTGTAGCTAAAATTGATTCTTTGGTTAATGACATGGAAGATGCTTCTATCTCATTGGTTGATATCTTGGTTAAGCACAAATTGACTGGCAAGTAAGCCGTCAGCTTGTACTACTTTAATATTTATTAACCTCAAAGAAAAACTACATTATGGATACTTATGACATCTTATTATACGGAAGTTACATCCTAATCGGAGTTGGAGCTGTAGTGGCAATATTAATGCCATTGATCAAGTCTTTGGATAATCCAAAAAGCTTGCTCAAAACTGCGGTGGGAATTGTCGGTATAGTTGTATTGTTCTTCATTGCCTATTCTATTTCTAGCAATGAAGTACTTCCTAAATTTGAAGCTTCTCCTTTCAACCTGACTCCTGGCGGATCTCAGTTGGTAGGTGGAATGCTTATCACCACTTACATTCTTGCAATCGTTGCTCTTGGAAGTATCGTATTGACAGAAGTGACTAAAGCGATAAAGTAATATGGCTAGAAAGAAAAATAGAATGAGTACGGAGGTCAATGCAGGCTCTATGGCAGATATTGCTTTCCTGCTACTGATCTTCTTTCTCGTCACCACTACGATCGCATCGGATAAGGGTATCTTGAATATCTTGCCTCCGAAGCTAGATCCAAACAACCCTCCTCCAAAGATTGATTTGAATGAGAGAAACATCTTCACGATTCTTTTGAATGCTAACGATCAGTTGTTGGTTGAAGGAGAATTCAGAGAAAGTCCAGAAGGACTAGACGAAGATGTGAAGGCGTTCATTATGAACTTTGGTTCACCAGACGAAGAAGGTATTGCCTTGTATAACTCACTACCTGCATCAGTGAAAGCTTTGGCAGCTAGAAACCCTGATTCATCTGATGATCCAGGAGAGGCAGTTGTATCTATTAAGACTGACCGAGGAACTAGTTATGATAAATACCTTGAAGTATTTGATTTGACTAAGAAGGCATATTTCGATATTTATGCTCAAAGAGTTAATCTTAGCACGGATGAGTATAGAGCCTTGACTGGTAAAAACGATGCTGAAACAAGTCTTCAAGATCGAGGAAAAGAAGGAATCCCTATGGCGATTTCTATCGCAGAACCTAATAAAATAGGAGGTAATTGATATGGCAAAGTTTGGAAAGAAAACAAAAGCAGACGTAAATATACCTACCTCAGCTTTACCGGATATTATCTTTATGCTTCTGTTCTTCTTCATGGTAACTACCGTGTTGAGAGAGCAAGAGATATTGGTTGAGCAAAAGATTCCTGCAGCTACACAGCTTCAGAAACTTCAGAAGAAGACGCTTATTTCTTATATTTTCATTGGAAAGCCTAAGAATACAGCCCTTTATGGTACTGAGCCAAGAGTACAGGCAAATGATGCGTTATTGAATACTCCTGACATTGTTCAGTGGGTAAACCAAGAGCGTGATTTACTTCCTGAAGCCGATCGTGGATTGATCACTATATCCATGAAAGCTGATAGAGATGTAAAAATGGGCCCTATCTCTGATGTTCAGACTGAACTGAGAGAAGCTGATGCAAGAAGAATTCTTTATGCTTCAATAGGCAAAGTTCAAAAGTAATAGATCATTAAATTGATGTGAAAGCTATCCCAGATTGGGATAGCTTTTTTTATTTCCTGTTATGCTAGCATCACTTAAAAACACTAAGAAGGTCCAAAATGCTTGGGCGATGTACGACTGGGCAAATTCTGTTTATAGTCTAGTCATCACTTCTACCATTTTCCCTGTTTACTTTAATAGTGTCACAAAAGGACTAAATGCCAATGATACGGTTGACTTTTTTGGGTTTGAGATCGTCAATACGGTTTTGTATTCCTATTCCATATCCTTTTCATTCCTGATCATTGCTCTGATATCACCAATACTTTCTGGAATAGCTGATGCAAGTGGTAAGAAGCTTCAGTTTATGAAGTTCTTTGCCTACCTTGGTTCCTTATCCTGTATTGCGCTTTTCTTTTTTGATGGGAATAACTTGGAATGGGGTATTTGCTTCTCTGTGCTTGCAAGTGTAGGCTATGCTGGGAGTATAGTCTTTTACAATGCCTACTTGCCAGAGATTACCACTCCAGATAAGTATGATCTACTCAGTGCAAAGGGGTTTGCGCTAGGTTATATCGGTAGTGTCATTCTTCTGGTGATCAATTTGCTCATGATCCAGTTTCCTTCTTGGTTTATGCTATCTGATGACGGGATGGCTGCACGGCTTTCGTTTTTGATTACTGGTCTGTGGTGGGCTGGCTTCTCGCAGATTCCATTTAGAGTCCTTCCTCATAATCCTTTTGGGAAGGATATCAAAAAAGAGTTTTTGCTGAAAGGCTATCATGAGATTAGAAAAGTGTGGAATGAGGTCAAGCAAATTACAGTGATGTATCGCTTCTTGGCATCCTTCTTCTTTTACTCTATGGGAGTGCAAACAGTAATGTACTTGGCAGCTACCTTTGGTGATAAGGAGCTGGGATTGCCTGGTGATCAGTTGATCATGACTATCCTGATTATTCAGATAGTAGCCATTGCAGGAAGCTACTTCTTTGCTTTTATCTCCAAAAAGTTTGGGAACAAACAAAGTTTGGTGATCATGGTCCTGATATGGGTGGGGATATGTGCAGGAGCTTACTATGTATATTCTGTGTATGAATTCTTTGCCTTGGCTTTTGTAGTAGGATTAGTGATGGGAGGTATTCAATCTTTGTCTAGATCTACTTTTTCTAAATTGATCCCGAGAAGCTCTACTGATCATGCTTCTTATTTTAGCTTCTATGATGTGACGGAGAAGCTCGCCATTGTTCTTGGTACTTTCTCCTATGGCTTCATAGAGCAAATCACTGGTAGTATGAGAAACTCTGCTCTTTCCCTAGGTATATTTTTTCTTGTTGGCTTAGGTTTCCTACTTTTAGTAACTATCCCTAAAAAAGGCTTAGATACTGAAAGGGCATAATTATGCAAAAAATACTATCTGGAGTTCAAGTGAAGGAGCTCGACAAGCAGCATTTGAAATTGAGTGGACAAAGTAGCCATGAGCTAATGGAGGATGCTTCCAAAGCCTTTGTGCATTGGTTTCTAGATCAGTCATTTTCTTCTGAGCACAGTATTCATATCGCTGTGGGCGGAGGCAATAATGGGGGTGATGGCTTAGCTATAGCTAGGCTATTGACCGAGCATTCCTTTTCAGTTACTATCCTGAAGTGCTTTGAGTCGCTTGATAAACTCAGTTCGGACGCTCTTTTGAACTTCAATAGGCTTCCCCAATCAATTCAGGTCTTAGACTTTGAAAATTGGTTATTTCCCCAAAATGGAATTCTTATTGATGCCTTTCTGGGCGTTGGCTTGAAAGGGGAACTTAGATCCGCTGCTCTCGAGATTATCCATAAGTTAAATGAGTTTAAGGGCACTGTTTTAAGTATAGATGTTCCCTCTGGATTGCCATCTGATGAAGTCACTAAAGAGCAAGCGGTGAAGGCTGATTATACGATCAGTTTTGGATTCCCTAAGCTTTCCTTGATTTTACCCGAACATGCTGAGTATGTAGGGGAGATGATCGTACTCAAATTTGGTTTACTAGAAGAGGCATACAGGGACTTTGATAGCTCCTTGTATTATCTCGAAGCCAAAGATATAGCCACTTTGCACAAGACATTTAATAGGTTTAGCTATAAAGGGGATATGGGTAAAATCCTGCTAGTAGGAGGAAGCCCGGGCAAGATGGGGGCGCTTATTCTTTGTTCTAAAAGTGCACTGCGTACAGGCTCAGGTTTGGTAACCTGCCACATGGAGGATTCTGAGCGAATCATTATTCAAACGGCAGTACCAGAGGCGATGGCATCTTGGGGATTGATTCCAAATCCTGAGTTTTATGATGCTGTGGGGATAGGCCCAGGTTGGGGAACAGAAAATAGGGCTAGGTTATTCAGGCAGTTTTTAAATGATTTCAAAAAGCCAATAGTAATTGACGCTGATGGGCTGAACCTGTTGGCGAGGAATCCTGATTTATTACCCTTGGTACCAAAGAATTCAGTGCTTACACCTCATATTGGTGAATTTACTAGATTGGTTGGAAAGGCTATTAATCATCTGGAGAGGCTTAAGCTTGCCAAAAAGTTTGCGCTTGATAATGAATTGATCTTGGTGTTGAAAGGTGCTAATACAGTTGTTAGTATGCCAGATGGAAGGCAGGTAGTTAATTCTACTGGCAATAAATACATGGCAACTGGAGGATCCGGTGATGTACTTACTGGAATGATCACGTCTTATTTAGGAATGGGCTATGCAGCTGAAAATGCTGCATTATGTGGTGTGTTTCATCATGGTTTAGCGGGAGAAATTGCTTCCAAATCCAAGCGTAGATCTATGATAGCTAGTGATATTATTGAGGCAATCTCAGAGACCTACATTCAGTTAGATATTTCCTAATTCTTTGTTCCTCGGCAAAGTATATCGCTATGCCTGAGGTTTGATATCTATCCATTTTTTGCTATGAACAACGAGAAGTTTTTACTTTGGACGCTGGCTGCCATCAATTTTATTCACATTGTTGACTTCATGATTTTGATGCCCTTAGGACCTCAGCTCATGAGGATCTTTGAGATTTCACCTCGTGAGTTTGGGCTATTGGTGTCTTGCTATACCTTCAGTGCGGGGACTTCTAGCTTCTTTGGAGCATTTATATTGGATCGATTTGACCGTAAGAAAATACTGGTGTGGGTATATGTAGGCTTTGCGATTGCCACTTTGGGCTGTGCTTTATCTCCAAGCTATCCAGTTCTCTTGGCTGCAAGAGTGGTCTCAGGCATTTTTGGAGGATTGACCTCTGCATTGATTCTGGCTATTATAGGAGATGTGATTCCTGATTCCAGACGTGGTAGAGCTATGGGCTTGGTGATGGCGGCATTCTCTGTGGCTTCAGTTCTCGGCGTTCCCTTGGGTTTGTTTCTCGCAAGTTTATCAGACTGGCATACGCCATTTTTCATCCTTACAGGACTATCAGTCTTAAGCCTTGGGATGATTGTCAGATTCATTCCAACTATCAGAGATCATTTGAGAAATGATGTCATAAGACCTAGTCCGCTGGTAGTGATTCGAAGAGTTACAAGTGATTCCAATCAGATGAGAGCGATTACTCTTTCTGTAATGATGATGTTTGGCCAGTTTATGATTATCCCTTTTTTGAGTCCATATACTGTGGCAAATGTTGGGTTTACTGAGCTACAACTTACTTACATCTACATGGCGGGTGGAGCATTTACGATTTTCACATCGCCCTGGGTAGGGAAGCTTTCTGATAAGTATGGTAAGCAGAAGATCTTTATCATTTTCATGCTACTGAATGTGGTTCCTATTGCAATCATTACGCATTTAGGGGTAACGCCTATTCCTTTTGTGCTGATGGTTTCTACGATGTTTTTTGTGACATCTAATGGCCGATATGTGCCAGCTGCTGCGATAGTCACTGGAACTGCCAAACCAGAAAACAGAGGGAGCTTTCTCAGTTTCAACTCAGCTGTGCAGCAATTAGCTACAGGTGTAGCATCTCTTCTTGCAGGAATAATAATTGGAGAGAATGCAGCTGGGGAGCTGACCAACTTCAATGTGGTCGGTTATATCGCCATTGCATTTAGCTTGCTATGTATTCCGCTAGCCATGAGAATTAAAGTCGTGAGTTAAACCTTTTAATTACCCTCAATGATGTCAATAGGTTTGTTCGTGCTGTTGTACAGGCTGGGAGACCGAAGCCCGAAGACCGGTGACCGATGTTTTCATGAAAAAATTGGCCATAAAAAATCCCCGACATTTCTGCCGGGGATTTACAGCTTTTAAAACTCTGCATTTCCTGGAGTTCGAGGGAATGCTATCACATCCCTGATATTTCCCATTCCAGTGACGAAGAGCACCATTCGCTCAAAGCCTAATCCGAAACCGGCATGCGGTGTAGCTCCAAATCTTCTGGTGTCTAAATACCACCACATTTCGTCCTGAGGAATATCCATCTCTTCCATTCTCTTGGTAAGTACATTCATACGCTCTTCACGCTGCGAACCACCGACTATTTCACCTATGCCAGGGAAAAGAATGTCCATGGCAGCTACAGTTTTTCCATCATCATTTTGACGCATGTAGAATGACTTGATGTCTTTTGGATAGTCAGAGAGTATCACAGGCTTTTTGAAATGTTTTTCTACCAAGAATCGCTCGTGCTCAGATTGCAAATCTGCTCCCCAAGCGTCAATGAGGTAGGAGAATTTCTTTTTCTTGTTAGGCTTAGAATTTCTCAGAATATCTATCGCCTCAGTATAGCTAATGCGTACAAACTCATTTTCTGCTACAAATTTCAGCTTTTCAATCAGTCCCATCTCACTTCGCTGATCTGCCGGCTTCACCTTCTCTTCCTCCTGAAGCCTTGAATCTAGGAATGCTAGATCTTCAGCACAATTGTCCAATGCATATTGGATCACATATTTCAAGAAATCTTCTGCCAAGTCAGCATTGTCTTCCGCATCATAGAAAGCCATTTCAGGTTCGATCATCCAGAACTCAGCTAAGTGACGAGTTGTGTTTGAATTCTCAGCGCGGAAAGTTGGGCCAAAAGTATAGATGTCAGCCAGTGCCATAGCTGCCAATTCGCCTTCCAGTTGACCGGACACCGTCAAGTTGGTTTCTCTTTCGAAGAAATCCTGTTTGTAATCTATTGCGCCCTCGCTATTCTTTGGAGGGTTCTTCATATCAAGGGTAGTGACTTTGAAGGTCTCCCCAGCTCCTTCTGCATCGGAAGCCGTGATGATAGGCGTATGGATGTAGAAAAAGCCTTTATCATTGAAGTATTTATGAACAGCAAATGCCAAGGCATGTCTAACTCTAAAGACTGCGCTGAAAGTATTGGTTCTCATTCTCAGATGGGCATTTTCCCGAAGGAACTCCATGGAATGCTTCTTTGGTTGCAGTGGGTATTTTTCAGGATCTGCTTCCCCCAGAACTTCTATAGTAGTAGCATTTAACTCTGAGCTTTGTCCTGCACCTTGGGACTCGACTACATTTCCGGTCACTTTAAGGCAAGCTCCTGTGGTACATTTCTTCAGAATATCTTCAGAAATCAGATTTGGGTCAGCCACCACTTGGTAATTCGTAATGATGGAGCCGTCATTTAGTGCAATGAATGAAACATTTTTGTTTCCTCTCTTTGTACGAACCCAGCCCATGAGCGTCACTTCTGATCCAATTGGATGGGTATCCAGGATGGTCTTGATTTTGACTCTTTTGTTAAATGCCATTTGGTGATTTGTTAATGCAGGATTATTTGAAGCCTGCTAATAATTTAAAGGAATGCAAAAAAACGATTAAATAAGCTTTTTATCAAAAAATTGCTCGTTTTTCCTAACTTTGGCATAAGGGCTTTTTCAGGAGAAAAGGCCTTTTTTGAACCCAAACAGCAGGTTTTACCCAATACCGAATGCAAAAGTTACATCTTAACCAGTCACTTTCCCAGAAGCTGTCACCTCAGCAAATACAATTTATCAAATTGTTGCAGGTTCCGACGGCCGAATTAGATACTCGAATCGAAGAGGAACTCGAGATTAATCCTGCGCTGGAAGAAGGCAAAACTGAGGAAAAAGAAAGTACAGAGGATGACTTTGAGGATAACTACGAAGAGGAGCCTCTCACAGAAGAGCGTGACGTAAACATCGATGATTACTTAGATGATGAGTACGGTGGATATAAAATGCAAGGAGACGGCAATTATAATGCGGATGAAGAAGATCGCGAAATGCCTATTTCCAGTCAATCTTCCCTGCACGATCAGTTAGTTTCTCAGTTGAGTTTTCTTCGTCTAGACGATAGGGAAAAGATCATCGGGGAGCAGCTAATTGGTAGTATTGAGAATGATGGGTATATCCGTCGAGATTTAGAATCAATTATTAATGACTTGGCTTTCAGCCAAAATATTGAAACAGATATTGACGAGTTGGAGGAGATTTTGAGAAAAATCCAGAATTTTGATCCAGCAGGTATAGCTTCTAGGAATCTTCAGGAATGTCTCACTATTCAGCTAGAGCGTAAGGAGCATCCAGATGATCCTACCGTGCAGAATGCTTTGAAAATCATGCATGATTGTTTCGATGAATTCACCAAAAAGCATTATGCAAAGATTCAGAAGCGTTGTGATCTTAGCGATGAAGAGACCAAGGATGCTGTGAATCTGATCACTAAGCTCAACCCAAAACCAGGAGGAGTGGCTGATGGCTTGGTCAGGACACAATACATAATTCCAGATTTCATGCTCACTAATACAGCGGGAAAATATGAAATCAGCTTAAATTCTAAGAATGCTCCGGAATTGAGAATCTCCAGGTCTTACTCGGAGATGTTTGATGCCTACGACAAGAGTGATAAGAAAGACAAGAAACTAAAGGAGACGGTCACCTTTGTAAAGCAGAAGTTGGATGCTGCAAAGTGGTTTATTGATGCGATCAAGCAGAGACAGAATACGCTTTTGAGAACTATGGAAGCGATTCTACAATATCAGAAGGAGTTTTTCATTGATGGAGATGAGACCAATCTCCGGCCGATGATCTTGAAAGATATTGCCGAGCGAATTGATATGGATATATCCACGGTATCCAGAGTAGCAAATAGTAAAGCTATTCAAACGGAATTCGGCGTTTATCCATTGAAGTATTTTTTCTCAGAAGGTATCGCTACAGATAGCGGGGAGGATGTGAGTAATCGGGAAGTGAAATCTGTACTACAAACTATGGTGGATGCAGAGGATAAAAAGAAGCCACTATCGGATGACAAGCTTGTCAAAATGCTAAACGGAAAAGGATACAATATCGCGCGAAGAACTGTTGCAAAATATCGTGAGCAGCTTCAGATCCCTGTTGCTAGACTAAGAAAAGAATTGTAGTGCAGAGGATTTTTTCGTTAATTATTTCAGTCGTTTTTCAGCCTTTGGTGATTCCAAGTTTAGTCTTTGGCTTGGTGCTATTTGTCGTTCCTGAGGCTACGAGTATTCCTGAATCATTCAAGAATTCCTTGTTCTATCTGATCACCTTGTCCACCTTGGTTATACCTATGGTGACGATTTTTGGATTGCGGCTGACTGGCACACTCAAAAGTATTCATATGGCGGATCTGAAGGAGCGGGCCATCCCTTTCTCAGTCACCAGTATTTACTATATTCTAACCGTTTATTTTTTGTATCAAAAGAAGGAGTTCGATCCTATTCTTTGGCAAGTCTTGGGTGTTATTACCTTGGCTATTCTGATACTGACCTTGGTTACTTTTTTTTGGAAAATGTCTGCGCATATGACTGGGATGGGTGGCTTGCTGGCCGCTGTAGTAGTCTTAGGGATTAAATTCCCGACATTTCAGCCGCTCTATGCTTTATTGTCCTCTATAATGCTCGCTGGCTTAGTGGGGACTGTGAGACTGTACTTAAATGCGCACAGGCCTATTGAGATTTATGTCGGTCTTGTGTTTGGATTTACGCTATGTTTTATCGGTTTTAACTGGATTTGGGCATAAAAAAACCGGACATAAGCCCGGTTAGATTATTTCTGAATTGATGTCTTAGAAGACGTTCACCCCAATACCAAAGTTGATTTGGGTAGCTTCGGTGCTATTTGGTCCCATACCTTTCTGGAATACTTGATTCAAGCCGAAATAGCTCCACGCATAAAAGCCTTGTGAGCCAGCTTTCACTGATATGCCATATCTAAATTTCTCAAGACCATAATTCTGAGAATCCTTAATTTGTCTTTTGAGCTTATCAGAATTCTCATACTTCACTTTAGTGTGTGCCTCATATAAGTATCCGAATTTACCTCCGACGCTAACTTGGAATCCCTTAGAATGGTTGGTTTTATTGAAGTGGTAGGTGAAATCCAGTGGAATATCCACGTAATTAGCCGCTACTACATTCTTCTTAATATTGATATCATCTCCCAATACATCTGTAATGTCTCTCAATACACTTGATTCTGGTCCTAAAGCAGGATTGTTATACAAGGTTTGATCGTCTTTGAAACCGTATTTGTCAGAACCAATACCGATACCCAAGTCCATCGTAATTCCGGAGTCCTTACCAAAAATGGAAATAGGATATTGATAATAAACATTAAAGGTACGCGAGGCAAAGAAATTGACGCCTAGGTCTTCTGACCTGTTGTTAAGTTGGTTAAACCCAAATTCAAACTTCAAATCACTAGGAATGTTTGGCCTTCCTCCGATAGGAGTCTTTGATTTTTTAGCGACTTGCAGGCTGTCCTGGGCGAAAGCTCCTTGAATCAAAAGAAAAGCTAGCAGTAAGGTGTATATTTTTTTCATCAAATTGGTTTACTTATAATGCATTCAACGCGGGCAAAAATAGGGAATCCCTAAGGATTTACCCCTTTTTTGATCTTAATTATTCTTAAGGGTAAACGAGGCTCGTATAAATAAATTGTAAATTTCTTATGTGACTGTGTTTGGATAAAATCTATTTTTAAATACCTTTGCATTCCAATTCGGCTTCGTAGCTCAACTGAATAGAGCACCTGATTACGGCTCAGGAGGTTTCAAGTTTGAATCTTGACGAGGTCACAAAGCTCAGCATTTATGCTGAGCTTTTTTTTTTATGGGCTTCGCAGGCTCAGGAGGTCGTATTCCTTCGGGATAATTCTTATCGAGCACACAAAGCAATTTACTGGTAGGTTATTCTTTTTCTAGGCTTTTAGTGTTCAAAAGCTCCCAGTCACGATTTTACCGGAAGAAAATTATTAGCAGGCTAAGCTCAATTTATCTGCTTGAGGTTTTTTGAAGCTAGGCTAATAGAACTTTTTATTGCCTCTACATTTAAAATTTCAAATCACTCAACTGTCTATTGCGTCCCAAATTCTTTAGGATAGGTTTCAATCCAATGCTATGGGGGTGAATATTGGTAAGCACAAGAAGCCCAACCGTAAAGTTGGGCTTCTTTATTTTCATTTAGAAGATTTCAATTGCACTTAGCTACGCTACACGCAGATATCGAGTGTTTTCAAGTTGCAATGGCTATTGTTAATTAGCAGATTGATGATCCAGCTCTAAGCCAATAGAAGTACGGGGTTTGAAGCCAGGCCAAGCTTTCTTTTCTTCTTGATCGAAATCCAAAAAGGCTTTGTATTCTTCCTTGCCCTTCAAGTGAACACCTAGGAATGCGGTGACAAAATGCTGGTTGATGTTATTGATACGGCGCATATCCCACACAGAATCTGCATATCTCAAATACTCATCGATATGTCTTCCCGGCTCAAGCGCTTCTGCAGGAGGAGGATTTGGAGCGGTGTTATGTCGCGCATCTATGTAGGTGAGTAAGTGCCTGTCGGAGTTTACCGCTCCTTCGTAGATTGCTTTGGTGCCATCCTCATAGCCAGAGATATCGTCCTTGCTTCCTGCCACGAAAAGAGAAGGGATTTTGATACCAGCCAAACCTTCTGCATTCCAGACACCACGCTGCATGCCCCATGGGGCAAAAGCCACAATAACCTTGATTCTTGGATCTATGGATGCCTCAAATTCTGGATTTCCAACAGTTCGCTTTAATAAGGCTTTGCTTCCACCTGCCATACTGCCAAAGAATTGTGCTGCTTGAGGACTATATCCGCCGCCAGCTACATTGACTGCGCCGTAGCCTCCCATAGAATAACCGATCAATGCAGTGTTGTCCGAATCTACTAGGTTCTTTAAAAAGGAATCGGTTTGCTGAGAGAGTCTTGCCATTTCGTTGAGGACAAAGAGATCATCAAGTGAACGATTTAGCAAGGTGCTTTGGAATCCGGCTGCATCTCTGAAAGTAGCATCTGTGTGATCTATCGCCACCACTACATATCCCTTGGAAGCCAGGTTCTCGGTCAAATAGGTCATCAAATACCTTGAGCCTGTGTATCCATGAGATACGATCACAAGAGGGAAAGCAGCATCTGCATAAGCTGGTTTAGCATCTCTTGTGGCTCTGCCTAGGAATTTAAAGGGGATGAGAGGTCTGTCTTTAGAACCATTTTGTCCCATTACTTCATCGTAAGAAATCAGTTCATTAGTTCCAGCTTCTGCCGGATACCAGATTTCCACCTTTAGAGGTCTGTTGTAAAGAGAATCTCCGCCCTTACCGTAATTAAGAATATCCAGCTGGTTTTTATGAATTAAGTCTATGGTCTGTACACCTACAGCGTACTCACCACGTGCGGCTAATTCCGGTGCGTCAGGCAAAGGATCTCCGTACACAAAGGGTTTTGCTGCTGACTGTCCAAGGCTGACGGACAAGGAGCATATAAAAAGGATTGATGTTAGAATTGGTACTAGAAGGCGATTTTTAGTCATATGGGTTATCGTTTAGGTTTATGGCTTCAAGGTAAGGAATTCTTGTATCAACCGAGGTTAGGGATATGAAAGACTGCGTTGTTAGGTTTTGACCTGTGAGACAAAGTTTGAGTCGAATCATCATTCCCCTTTCACATATTTCTGCCAGTTATGTTCTTCTTTGAATCCTAGGACTTCACGGATTTTTCGATTCGAAAATAATGCTTCATGCTCACCCAGTTCACGGGAAATTGGTACGCCTGGGAAAAACTGTTCTGCCAATTGTTTGCTTGGGATAATCGCTCCGTTATGATCGTTACCGGCATTGAATACCTGATAGCCAAGCCCGTCTTTTTGCAAACATAAATCCACAATCTGTCCCAGATCACGGGCATCAATGTAACAGAATGCGTTTCTACGGCGTACTTCAGGGTTTTTGAAATAGTATGGGAAAAGTTCGGCGTATTCGTTTGGTTCAATCACATTTCCGATACGTAGCGCATAGATATCTATTCCAGAGCGACGCTGGAAACTTCGTGCTGTTTTCTCATTTACCACCTTGGATAATCCGTAGCTATCCATAGGGTCCACATCGTAATCTTCCTCTAAAGGCAAAGAATGTGGATCGGTTTTGCCATCTGAAAAGCAAATACCATAGGTGGTCTCTGAGGAAGCAATAATAATCTTCTTGATCCCAAGCTTCACGGCCGCTTCAATCACATTGTAAGTACCGATGGTGTTGACGCGAAAAGTTTCATTATCAGGATTGATTAATATTCTAGGTACAGCAGCAAAATGTACAACTGCATCAAATGCTGGTACACCATGGCCTGCTTCCAACTCATCTAAACCGGCATACGAACTCATGGCATTAAACATCTGTCCGGAATCCGTAATGTCAGCGATGAGATTGTCAACCCCAGGTAGATCCAAGGGTTTCAAATCTACATTCATTACGCGTTGTCCTTGGTCGAGCAAGTAGGACACTACATGCTTTCCTGCTTTTCCAGATCCTCCAGTAAAAAGGATTCGTTTTTTAGTTGTGTTTTTCATCTCTCTGCAATATAAAGTAGTTCTTGTTTTTTCACATTGAAGAGGGAATCTCAAATTCCTTTTTCTTTTTAATTATTTTGAAAAACGCCGAGCTGAGATTTCTGGATAACTAGTCATTTTCATTTATCTTCATCTTATGATCACACTCACGCGCACTGATTCCTCCAATCCTGATTTTGTAGCCTTGGTAAAGTTGCTCGATGCTTATCTGGCTCTAAAAGATGGTAGAGATCATGACTATTACAATCAATTTAATACAATTGTCAAGCTGAAAAACGTGGTGGTTTGTTATGAAAATGGTATTCCTGTGGCTTGTGGTGCGATCAAACAATTTGATGCGGATGCGATGGAAGTAAAGCGAATGTTTACCAAGCCTGACGTGAGGGGCAATGGCTTAGCTTCCCGTGTGTTGACGGAATTGGAAGAATGGGCTGCCGAACTAGGCTATAAAAAGTGTGTGCTCGAAACGGGTAAGAGGCAGGTGGAGGCGGTGGAATTGTATAAAAAGAAAGGCTACCTTATCATTCCGAATTATGCACAATACGTAGGAATGGATAATAGTATCTGTTTTCAGAAAGAGTTGAATTAATTAGATGCGATCTTCCCGCAGATATACGCAGATAACTTACGCGGATTTGAGCAAATCCTCTAAAGGATTTGTGATTTGCATTGCATGATAAAAATCTGCGTGTTTTTTCCGCACATACTTGCGGTAGATTTTTGTTCTAATCAGTGCTTTACTTCAAAATCTTTATCCCCACAGCCTCTACACCAGCTAATTGATCTTGGCGCATGTACTGTAAAAGCGTTACACTCTTGGTGTTCTGATCAAACCGGAATGGAAGTGTGTCGTATCGCGTGTACGAATTGCCAAATCCCTCTCCCAGAGGCTCGCCAGACTTCGGGTCGAATAGTGTAATGTTTATTAGCTTATTGTCCAAAATAAGGCCTGCCGAATCCTTAGAGATGATTCTCATATAGCAGTTTGAAAAGGAATATTTCTCGTTAAACTTCACCGCTACCAAATCAGGAGTATTGATCAACTCCACCTCCTGCAGGTCAAATACCAGGCTGTCAGTAATCCCCCAATTTTGGTTTGGCGGGCTTTGAAAATCCTCGTAAATCCGCCCATCTGTGCAGGCCGAAAATACGAGGATTAGTACTACAAATAGGCAGTGTTTTACCTTATTCATTCCCAGGTTTATTTGGATTAGGCCCTTGGTTTTTTCTTGGTGGAAATCTCTTTTTTCCTTGTGGTTTTGGAGCGGCATCTCCTGTATTAGCATTCCCTGTTTTTCCTTCAGCAGGTTTTGGTTTTTGCACATTTTGCCTTTTAGGAGCTGTATTTTGCGCTTTCGGTTGCTGATGTTGAGCAGGGGGAGTCTGTCCTGTATTTGCGTCAGGATTTCTAGGCTTATTTCTATTCTTATTATTTCTCCGCTTTTTCGGCTGATCCCCTGCTGGTCTTTGATTCTGAGCGACGTTTTGCTGAGAATCTGGCTGATTTGATTTAGGGCTAGGTTTATTGGATGCTTGCTGGTTTCGGTTACCACCTGCATTCCTATTCTGTGGACGTGGCTTTTTCTTGCGCTTAGGACTAGAATTAGCAAACTTCTTATCCAACAATTCTAATTCTCGTGTTGATTTAGCCGCTAGATCCTCGATCTCTGAAGCCTCATTGTAAGTAAGAGTAAATACTTTTGTGCCCTTCTCATTGATTGCTTGGATCTCTTTCACTCGGTCGCAAGAGATGCTGTGCCACTCGTTATCATTGTTGTAACTGAACCACATCATTCTTCGGAAAATATCAGTTTTCTGAAGTTTAGCTGGCCCAGATTCTGTCTGAAGTGGACGGTCAATAGATGGGATGTCTTTGATCGCATCCATATAAGTGTCCAACTCATAGTTGAGACAGCATTTCAGTCTACCGCATTGACCGCTTAGTTTCCCTGGATTTAGAGAAAGATTCTGGTATCTGGCAGCAGAAGTGCTTACATTTTTGAAATCCACGAGCCAGGTAGAACAACATAGTTCTCTACCACAGACACCGATTCCACCTAGTCTCCCCGCTTCTTGGCGAAGGCTGATTTGGCGCATTTCTACACGGATTCTGAATTCTCCAGCCAGTACTTTGATCAATTCTCTGAAATCAACTCGATCATCTGCTGAGTAATAGAAGGTTGCTTTGGAGTTGTCTGCCTGATATTCGATATCAGACATTTTCATCTTCAATCCCAATTCATTGACGATCTGACGACATCTGTAGAGTGTAGGGATTTCTCGGTTTTGAGCTTCTCCCCATTTTTCCATGTCCTTTTGGTTGGCGACACGGTAAATTCTCAGAATTTCATCATCATCTCTGATTTTTCTTTTTTGCATTTGAAGACGAACAAGTTCGCCTTGAAGTGATACGTAGCCGATATGATGCCCACTTGGGACGTCCACTACTACAGGATCACCAGTATTTAAAGCAAGAAAATCTACGTTTCGATAGTATTCTTTTCTGCCTCCTTTGAATTTTATTTCTACAATGTCAAAGTTGTCCACCTCTGGGATTCCCATGTGAGACAGCCAATCGAAGACATTCATTTTATTACAATCACTCGTCCCGCAACTGCCGTTACTTTGGCAGCCTCCGGTTCCTCCTGAGGAGGTTGAGCATGTGCTACATCCAGACATAATATATAGACAGGGGCAAAGCCCTGATTAGTTTTGGGTTTATTTACATTAAGTTAAGGATATCCATTCCGATATCCTTGCGGTAGTAAGCCTGATCCCAGTTGATCTCTTTCACGGTAGTGAAGGCATTACTAAGCGCTTCTTGGAGGTTCTCACCTCTGCCAGTGACGGCAAGTACTCGACCTCCTTGATTTACTAATTCCCCATGTTCATTTTTAGCTGTCCCAGCATGGAAAATTTCAGTTCCTATTATGGTATCAGGAAGACTTATAATTTTTCCTTTTTCGTAGGAACCAGGATAGCCACCGCTTACCATTACCACTGTAGCTGCATAATCTGAAGAGATTTTTAGCTCATAAGAATCCAATGTCCCAGTGCCGATACCATGTAGCAAGGCCAAGAAGTCACTTTCAATTCTAGGTAATACAGCTTCAGTTTCAGGATCGCCCATGCGTACATTGTACTCAATCACATGAGGCTCACCATTGTTATTCATCAAACCGATGAATAAGAATCCTTTGTAAGGGATATTTTCTTTTGCGAGACCTTCTACAGTAGGCTTCACTACTAGCTCTTCTACCTTGGTCATAAAGGCTTCATCTGCGAAAATCACAGGGCTTACTGCGCCCATGCCTCCGGTGTTCAAGCCAGTATCACCTTCGCCGATACGCTTGTAATCTTTCGCTTCCGGCAAAATCTTATAGTTTTTGCCATCAGTTGCTACGAAAACAGAAAGCTCAATTCCCGTAAGAAACTCTTCTATAACGACCTTGGCTGAGGCTTCACCAAATTTTTTGTCCAAAAGCATTTCCTTCAAAGATGCTTTTGCATCCTCTAGGGTCGAGCAGATTAGTACGCCTTTTCCAGCGGCTAGTCCATCTGCTTTCAGTACAATTGGTAGATTTTGCTTTTCTAAATAGGCTAAACCAGCGTCTAGTTGAGCTGCGGTGAAGGTTTCATAAGCAGCAGTAGGCACATTGTTGCGTTGCATAAAGCGCTTCGAAAAATCCTTGCTGCCTTCCAGTGTAGCGCCTAGTTGAGATGGGCCAACTACAGGAGTCGTGGCTGTCTCAGGTTGGTTTTGAAGGTAATCAACGATTCCTTTGACCAAGGGCTCTTCTGGGCCGACTACTACCAGACCTATATTTTTGGAAACGATAAAATCTCGGATTGCATCAAAATCAGTGATGCTGAGTTTGACGTTGATCGCTATATCCTCTGTGCCTGCATTACCAGGAGCTACATATAATTGTGTACAACCGGTACTTTGTACGATCTTCCAGGCGAAAGCATGTTCTCTGCCTCCGCTTCCTAATAAGAGTATATTCATTGACTCAATTCAAGTTAATTAGCATGCTCAGAGATGAATTTGATTCGATAGACGCGTAGTTCATCTTCCGCAAAATCTTCATCTTCTAGTTCTTCTAGAGCTGCTTTGATTTGATCACTCGTAGCATTCATGAAATAGTCGTGAAGTAAATCTTCCCGATCTTCGTCCATGATATTTTCTATGTAGTAATCTATATTTAGTTTAGTTCCGCTATAAATGATATGCTCTATTTCATGCAATAAATCATTCATACTCATATTGAGGTTTTCTGCGACCTCATCCAAGCCTACCTTGCGGTCGATTTGCTGGATTATTGAAATTTTTACTTTTGACCGAGTGCCAGATGATTTGACTACTACATCTGAGGCGGTCTCGATTTCATTCTGCTCGACGTAATTATCGATCAACTTCAAGAATGAAGACCCGAATTTAATGACTTTTCCCATACCAACGCCAATGATTTGCGCTAGCTCATCTCGTGTTGTAGGATATACGGTCGCCATTTCTTCCAAAGAAGGGTCTTGAAAGATGACATAAGGCGGAAGACCTTTGGAGCGAGCCACTTTTTTTCGCTCAGCTTTGAGCAATTCAAATAGCTTCTCATCATATGAGATTCTGCTACTTATGTCAATTTCGTCCTGCCCATGTTTTACTTCTGCTTCGAAATCATGATCGTTGTGAAGATCGAGTTTGTATGGGGAATCAAGATAATCTATGCCTTTCGGAGTCAGCTTTAAAACGCCATAAGTCTCAATATCTTTTTCAAGCATATTGAGGATCATCACCTGACGGATCACTCCAATCCAGGTTTTCTCTGTACTATCGGCTCCTTTACCGAAGACGGGGAGTTTGTCATGTGAGTAGCTTACCACGTAATCTGTCGATTCGCCAACAATCACCTTTACCAGATGCTCAAGTCCAAATCGCTCGTTGGTTTGTTGGGCTGCTTCCAGTACCGTACTTACCATGTCCATGCCTTGGAAGGTCTCGCGATCTCGCTTACAATTGTCACAAAAGCCGCAATCCTCATCCATTGTTTCACCGAAGTAATTCAGGATAAACTTCCTTCTACACACACCTGTTTCTGAGTAAGCGGCCATTTCCTGCAAGAGGATTCTAGCATTTTCTCGCTCAGTGACGGGTTTGTCTTTATTGAATTTGTCCAACTTCAAGATATCTTCATATCTGTAGAACATAAGGCAGTGTCCCTCCAAACCGTCACGACCGGCACGACCAGTTTCCTGATAATATCCTTCGAGAGACTTGGGAACATCGTAATGAATCACATAGCGCACATCTGGCTTGTCAATTCCCATCCCAAATGCTATCGTTGCGACAATGACATCCAGTTCTTCATTGAGAAAATCATCCTGAGTTTTGATTCTGACAGAGGAGTCCAGGCCAGCGTGATAAGGGGCTGCATTGACTTGATTTACTTTGAGAAGTTGGGCAATTTCCTCCACCTTTTTTCGGCTGAGACAATAGATGATGCCAGATTTCCCTTTGTGACCCTTGATGAACTTGATCAAATCCTTCTTGGAATCATTCTTCACTTTGGGACGAACCTCATAGAAAAGGTTAGTTCTATTGAAAGAAGATTTGAATAAATCTGCCTCCTCCATTTGAAGATTGCGCTGAATGTCCTGCTGCACCTTAGGGGTGGCAGTGGCAGTAAGGGCTATGATCGGAAGGTCAGGGGCGATCTGAGCGACGATTGATTTGATCCGCCTATATTCTGGGCGGAAATCATGTCCCCATTCAGAGATACAGTGTGCTTCATCTATCGCGACAAAGCTGAGCTCTACAGATTTGAGAAATTCTACATTCTCTTCCTTCGTCAAAGACTCTGGAGCGACATAAAGTAGTTTCGTCTTTTTGCTTCGCACCTCACTTTTTACACGCGCAGCTTCGGATTTATTCAAAGTAGAGTTCAGGAAGTGGGCGTTGATTCCCAGAGCCTGTAACTGATCCACCTGATTTTTCATCAAAGCTATCAACGGGGAGATGACTATAGCTGTGCCACTCTTCATTACGGCAGGTAATTGATAGCACAGAGATTTGCCAGCGCCCGTAGGCATAATGACAAAAGTATTTCGTTTGTTAAGCAAGTTGTCAACTATCAATTCCTGATTTCCACGAAATTGACTGAATCCAAAGATTTTTTTAAGATCTGCCTTTACATTTTCTTCCACTTGTTAGGGGGCTAAAAGGGTAACTAAAGCCTGTAAACAGGAATGATTTATTACATTTATACCCTTGTTCAAAACTAGTTATAAACACAGGTAAAATTGAATTTAGCTAAAAATATTAGAAATACAGCCACGAGAGTACTGCAAAACGAGGCGCAGGCAGTGTTAAATCTTGTTGATTTTTTAGATAGTGATTTTGAAGCCTGTGTAGAGCATATTTTGGTTTCAAAAGGCAGGGTGGTAATCACGGGTGTCGGCAAAAGTGCGATCATAGCCAACAAGATTGTTGCGACCTTAAATTCTACAGGAACACCAGCTCTATTTATGCATGCCGCAGATGCTATTCATGGTGATTTGGGGATGATACTGGATGATGATATTGTCATTTGCATTTCCAAAAGTGGAAATACACCAGAGATCAAAGTGCTGGTTCCTTTACTGAAAAATCTTGGTTCCAAGCTCGTTGCCTTGGTGAGTAATACCAAAAGTTTCCTTGCAGAGCAGTCAGATTACGTGCTGAATGCCAGTATAGATGAAGAAGCCTGTCCAAACAATCTGGCTCCTACTACGAGTACTACAGCACATTTGGCACTGGGAGATGCCTTAGCAGTTTGCTTACTTGAAGCGAGAGGCTTTACCTCGGAGGATTTTGCCAAGTACCATCCTGGAGGGTCCTTGGGCAAGCAGTTGTACCTTAGGGTGGGAGATGTGTTGGGAGGAAATGAAATCCCGGTTGTTTCTGAATCTGCAGGATTGGCAGAAGTGATTTTAGAAATTTCTGGCAAAAGGCTAGGAGCTACTGCAGTGATTGATGCCGAGGGAAATTTGAAAGGAATTATTACAGATGGAGATTTGCGAAGAATGCTTCAGAAATCTCTTGATATTCATCTTTTGAAGGCTGCCGATATCATGACTGTAAATCCTAAATCCATTTCAACCCAAGAATACGCCATTCGTGCACTGAATATGATGAAAAATCATAATATCACTCAATTGGTGGCTATGAATGGAGATAAAATCGCAGGTTTTGTTCATATTCATGAATTGATGAAAGAAGGAATTGTTTAACTTTTAACATGCGCAATAAACCCTATATCCTGATTATGGCTGGTGGCATTGGCACCAGGTTTTGGCCGTATAGCCGAAGAAAGAGGCCAAAGCAATTTTTGGATGTCTTAGGGACAGGCCGCACACTGTTGCAAATGACTTTTGATCGATTTGCAGACATCGCCGAGCCGGACCAGTTTGTCATCATTACTTACAAGAAATACATAACACTAGTCAAAGAGCAACTGCCGGAGCTGAAGGATCATCAGATTCTAACTGAGCCGATGCGCAAAAACACAGCGCCTTGTATCGCTTATGCTACCTATAGGATTCATTCTATGGATCCTAACGCTACTATTATCGTCACTCCAGCAGATCATTTGATCTTGCAAGAGAAGAAGTTTACTTCTGCCCTGAAGAAGGCTGTGGAGGCTGCAGATGAAGGTAAATTAATCACACTAGGCATTACTCCTAATAGACCAGAAATTGGCTATGGCTATATTCAATACATCGAGAAGCCAAATACGGAGGTTTTCCGTGTCAAAACCTTTACAGAAAAGCCAAATGCAAAGCTAGCTAAGACATTTTTGGACAGCGGTGATTTTGTCTGGAATTCGGGCATTTTTGTCTGGAAGTCAAAGAGCTTAATCAGCGCATTTGAAAAGCATATGCCAGATATCGCAGAGGTATTCGAAGAAGGAATGAATATTTACGGAAAGGACGGAGAGGCTGTCTTTGTGTCAAGTGCCTATACACAAGTGAAAAACATTTCGATTGATTACGGAATCATGGAGAAATCGAATCAGATTTATGTAATTCTAGGTGATTTTGGATGGTCAGATTTAGGCTCGTGGAATAGCCTATATGAATTGAGGAAGAAGGACGAAGATGATAATGTGGTTGAGGCTAATGCCTTACTTTACGATACAAAGAATAGCTATATCAAGGTAGATGGAGACAAGTTAGTCGTGGTACAGGGGCTTGAAAACTACATTGTAAATGAGACTGATAATGTACTACTGATCTGCAAACTCGATGCTGAGAAGAAATTCCGTGAGTTTGTAACCAATGCAAGAAAAAAAGGGGAAGACTATATTTAAGCCTTCCCCTCACTCTATTATTTTTTAGAATTATTTGCGCTGCCTGATCGCCTCGTAAATCGCTACTCCAGCAGATACGGAGACATTCAAACTTTCGATTCTTCCTGCCATTGGGATTTTGACTTTTTCGTCCACTATTCCCATTAGTTCGGTAGAGATTCCATCTTCCTCAGATCCCATTACCATAGCTACAGGTACTGAAAAATCAACATCGTACATGGTCTTTTCAGTTTTTTCGGTGATTGCGACTAATACCAGACCGGACTTCTGAAGATCTCTACAAGTATAGAAAAGGTTTCTTACTCGCACTACAGGAAGGAAATTCAATGCACCAACGGATGTTTTGATTGCATCAGAGTTGATTTGCGCAGATCCTTTTTCTGGGATTACAATAGCATCGACTCCAGCACATTCGGCTGTTCTGGCTATAGCTCCAAAGTTTCTTACATCGGTAATTCTGTCCAGAATCAGGATCAAAGGGGATTTACCTACGTTAAAACAGCTCTCAATCACATTGTCCAAAGAAGCATATTCTATGGCAGACATTTGAGCGACTACACCTTGATGGTTTTTGCGCGTGATTCTGTTGAGTTTCGCATCAGGGACGCGTACAACTGGTATTTTTTCGGTTTTGCACAACTTGATCAATTCCTTGATCAGGTCATTGTTGATTTCCTTTTGAACCAACACCTTGTCAATGTCTTTGCCAGCATGGATTGATTCCATGACCGCTCTTGTACCAAAAATAAAATCTTTTTCGTGTTCGCCTTTTTCAATCAAAAAGCCATCTTTCCGCTTCTCCATATGGATATGTTTTTGAACCACACCGGCTGGTAGGCACGTGAGCGGTTCAAGGTGTAATAGTGTGGGCTAAGTATGTTTTTGACCCGCGCAAAGGTAAAGCGAATTCTTGAACTCTCGTTAGTTCCACCATAACTCCACACTTCTCTGTCCAAATAAAAATTCACTTCCTGCGGTGGACCCATCACAATATAGATCATTCCTTTGTCTGTTTTCCAGCCTTCCTTGAAGTCGGTGAATAGAATGTTGGCGAATTCTACCTGCCTGAAATACTCCCGAATAAGTTCTTTGGCAGTATCTTCATTTCTTGTTAATCCTATCCAGTAAGCATCCAAAGCCTTCTTTTTGTCCTCAGCAGCCACCAGGCTTTCATGTTCTTTTCTCGTGGAAATATAGGCCACCATGTCGACCATCTCATCCCAATCGCGCACCTTAGGAAATGCTTCATGAGTTGTTTTGAGTATAAGTCCTGCATTGGCATTCGTGTCACTTTGGATGAAATAATAACCTATTTCATCAAAGGATTTGGGGATAAGCTCAAGGAAATCGCCTTGGTCGATTACCTGCGTTTCTCTTGATACCGACGCGGGCTTAGTTTCCATTGGAGGATAAGGGATTTCTAAACTGGTAGGATAGTAAAAGCCATGAAGGTTTGGACCGCCATTGGATTTGAAAAGCAAAGACTCTCCTACGTTTAAGTAGGTTTGATCGAAGCCGACATTATTGGCGTAATAGGCGCCGAAGTTAGCTTGGTCAAAAACAAAGCTGCTCTTGATGTCAATAGAATAATAATATTCATCCCCTTGTCTAGTATCTAAGGCCGTAAATAGAGCAATAGAAGTTTCTTTACTTGCGGCGATATCGATGGTTTTCTCAAAAACCCAATGCCTGTCTGTGTTATATTTCAGATCTTCAGAGGTCAAAATCGATGTATTGTCTGAAAGAATTTCCTCATCATAGCTATCCAAAATTGAATAGGTAAAGCTAAAAGAATTGAATTCAGGATTTTCTTCGATTTTTTCTATCTGAAATTGCAGCTTAAAACTCGTCTCAGATTTTTTGATAGGGATGATTTTCAGCGAAAGTCTTGAGTATCTAGAATAGCGAAGTGTCTGATTTAGACTGCTTAATGTTTTTTGGGCAAGGGTTGGTAAAGTTGTGCCTGCGAAGAGGATCAAAAAAATCAGGAGTCGGCTTGTTTTACAGTTCATTGGGTGTTGATATCGGGTTTTCAAAATTAACCTTACTTTTGCCAAAATAGTAAATTTTTGTATGGCTACCTATACAACGGAAATTGCCTCTGACAAGTTGGTCAGCGACAACCCTATTCATCAACGCTTACTGAAAGCATACATTGCTGCTCAGCCATGGATTTCTGGTAAATTGCTGGAGTTAGGCTGTGGCGAAGGTCGTGGGGTGGAAACACTTTTGCCTTTGGCAGACAGCTATCTTGGCTTGGACAAAATCCAGGAAGTTATCGACGAGTTGAAAGTTCGGTTTCCAAAAGTTGAGTTTCAGCAAGCAGTGATTCCTCCTTTTGAAGGGATAGCTGATAATTCTTTCGATACTATCGTGAGCTTCCAGGTAATTGAGCACATTCCTAATGATCGCTTATTTCTGGAGGAAATCTATCGTGTGCTGAAGCCAGGAGGGAAAGCTGTGATCTCTACGCCAAATATTAATCATACCCTTTCGAGAAATCCATGGCATGAGCGTGAATATACTCCACAGCAGCTGATTGATCTGTGCTCCTCTATTTTTGACTCAGTCGAGGCAAAAGGAGTGGGTGGAAATGAGAAAGTATGGGCATATCATGAGGCCAATCGCAAGTCTGTGCAGAAAATTATGCGCTTTGATATTTTTGATCTACAGCATAAGCTACCTTCTTCTTTTCTAAGAGTTCCTTATGAGATTCTAAATCGCCGAAACAGGAATAAACTTCATCAGCAACAGGGAAAAAGCGTGGTTGACATCAGGCACGAAGATTACCCAATCGTCGATGATCCTGCAAAGGGACTGGATTTATTTTATATCCTAAAGAAGAAATAAGGAGTTGCTATACTAAGGTAGAAGCTTACCTATTCAAAGAATGCTGCTTTTATACCAGAAATAATCATGTTGGTACCGATGATGGCAATGATCAAACCCATGATCTTTCCGATTACAACGATTATGTTTTTCCCTAGTCGCTTCACGATTTGATCGCCTAGTTCAAAAGCTAGGTGGGTCAATAGACACATCACGGCAAAAACGCCAATGACGATTAAAATATTCACATAATTGCCCTGCGATGCAAAGTTCATGGCCGTAACTATCGTGCCTGGGCCAGCTAGGATCGGTATTGCCAAAGGGGAGATTGCAATGTTTTCTTCAGTTTCAGGGTCTTTGATGTGCTTGACACTGGATTTTTTGGACTGGAGCATTTCAAAACCCACGTAGAAAATCAGTATGCCACCTGTGATTTTGAAGGCAGGAATGGTGATTCCGAAAATTTCAAAAATGAATTTACCCAGTACTATGAAGGTCACTACTATGATAAAGGCCGTAAGCGTAGCTCTTTTGCTAATGTTGCGTTTGGTTGCTTTATCAGCGTCCTCAGTCAGGGATGTGAAAATAGGTACGTTGGCAATCGGGTTCATGATTGCGAAAAAACCTGTGAAAACGGATAGGGTGAAGGCAAGAATATTGTCCATGAATGTACTTTGGTCTTCCGGGTTGGCGAGAATTTGCGAAGGTATCAAAATCTAATCCCTAGCCCAAACCCACTTCTGTATTCATCGAAATCCTTTTAAGTAGTACATCTACGAGCACAAGATTGATTCTTCCTGTCGCGGTTTAATTTAGGTAAGGTGCCTTGAGTTTTTAGAATGATAGATCGGCAGCTAATAAGGCCTGATTAAAATATAAATCATTATCTCTTTTTTCTAAAAATCCGCTTAAAAGGTTCCGTTGTCTGACCTATAAAGTCTTCTGGGAATTTCTCTTCATCTGGAAGCCCTACTGGAAGATTCTCATCATCTGAAGGCCAGTAATTTGTTCGGAAAAGGAAATCCCAGAGGCTCAGCGATATCCCGTAATTAAATCCGTTTGGATGTGTTTCGGGTAATTCTTTTGCATGATGCCAAAGGTGCATTTGTGGGCCATTGATTACATATTTGAAAGGACCAAGTGGAATTTTCAGATTAGCATGACCAAGCTGTCCAAGTACTAGGGTAAAGATATGAACGATGAAGAAGTCGGTAATCCCAAATCCTATCATCGCCAGCGGGATGTATTCTAAGGTGCGGTAAAGTATGTTTTCCATCCAATGATAGCGCAGCAAGGCAGCGAAACCCATCTCTCGAGTACTGTGATGTACTTTGTGGAATTCCCACATCCACCCCACATGATGGTACATGCGGTGAATTGCCCATTGCATAAAATCACGGAGTATGAATATAATCAGAAGCTGAAGCCAACCTGGAAGTTGATCTACCTTGATGGCTACAGTATTGGTGATGCCAAATAAACCTAGAAAATCATTGAAAGCCTCCACAGCTACCATAGACAGGGCATTGTAGGCGACTAGTGCAAAGAGGAAATAATTCCAGAAAAGATAAAAGATGTCCAGCCAGAAATGCTCTCGAATAAGTGGTTGATCTTTTCGCCATGGAAAAAGGATTTCCAGCCCATAAATCACCAAAGATGCACCCACTAACCAGTAGAAGTAATTATGCCAACTTGGGTTTAGGATCTCTCCAGTAAAGTAATTCCAATAGCCGTAATAGCCGTCAGAAATCGCTTTGATGTATTTTTCCATGGGGCAAAGATGGGGAATTCCCTACCGTATTTGTGGAATAGATGTGGTAGGGATTTAAATTTATATATTTCCTATTTATGATGAATACTATGGTTTATGGCAATCTAATACAGCGAAGGTCAACTAAGTTGCAGGAGATCTTATCACTTTATTCCACTTTTTTCCAGTTCTGTAATTGGTCTAGGTAGAGGTATGATTCTACGAATTCACGATGTGCTGGACTGCTCATTTTCTCCACAAGTTCCAAGGCAGATATGTAGCTAGCTAGGTTTCCATTGGAAGATAGAAATTTACCATCTTCAATATAACTCACTTTGTATTCGTCCTGTACTAGAAGCTTTGGGTAATCCTTTTGGAGCTGTTCACCTCCACCAATCCAGGTGACTATTTTTTTACCATCGGCTATTCCCGACTCACCTATTAATTGAGCTCCGGCACAGTTACTTACGGTGTATTCTGTCTCCTTATTTTTTTCACGGATAAAAGAGACAATGTTTTCATTATGGATTTGAGCATACATGTCATAGGCACTAGGCACGAAAAGCACATCGAGCTTAGGACAGTTTTTGAATGTGTAATCTCCTATCATGGTCAAGCCTTCTTCCGTGACGATGGGAGTATTTGTTTCTGTGATGGTTATGACGTTGAATAGTTGTTCCCCAGCCTCCGTTGGCTTTGTAAATACATCTGCAGCCGCTGTCACCTCAGTAGTCAGTACACCGTTATACATCAACAAACCAATAGTAGGCAGGTCATTGCGAAATGGTTTCAAATGCTTTGTCAGGGTGTCTGTTTGAGTATTTGCACTGTAGTTTGGCTTAGCCTCAGTGTCCATAGAAGGATCTTTGGGATTGCAACTGAATATGCTGATAGCAGCGAAAAAAAGTATGTATTTAAATAGTTTCATACAGTGTGGAGTTAATAGGCTCAATAGAAACCTGACTTCATAACCCCTAGGTAAAACAATTAGTTTGGTGGAGGTTAAAAAAAAGACTGTGACAAATGCCACAGTCTCCTAAGTACTTTTTAAACGTTTTTGGATTGATCTACCCGGAATGAAATCTTACAGACACAACCGTAAGAAGTGACTTTGCCTTCCTTCACGTGGGCCTTGATGTCTTTCACATAGACTGAATCTATGTTGTGTACAGTTTTTGAAACTTCGTCTACTGCATTTTGAATTGCTTCTTCAATACTATTTTCTGAGGAGGCTATTACCTCCAACACTTTTACTATTCCCATGGTTGTTTTGGTTTTTGTGAATATTAGGGTTAAGGCTAATATTTATGCAATCACCATGCTAGGTGGAATTGTCGTCTCAATTATTCAAACTTAGACCTAGGGATTTCTTAGCAGTTTTGAAGGTCTTTTAATTATAGCAATTGAACAGGCCGGTAGCCTTAGTCTTTTCTCTTGATTAATTGTGCTGAAAGAATCAAGATATCTTCTTCAGGTTTATCTGATCTATTGGTTTCCACTGCGGCGATCTTGTCTACTATTTCCATTCCTGAGATCACTTCTCCAAAAACGGTGTAGTTTTGATCTAAATGAGCGGCTCCACCAATGGTTTTATATACTTCCCGGTGTGAATTAGGAATGCTGTATTTTTCTATTGTTTGTTCCTGTATTAAGGTGAGGGAATCAAATTTATCCTTAATTATCTTGTGTTCATCCATAGTATTTTCAGTATTGAAATTGGCGATGGATTTGAACCTTTTGTACATCTCAGCATTCTCAGGGGAGTTGATAACAGCATTATAGGCAAGCATTTTATTGATCCTGCCTTCTGCTATCGCTAGGGTACTATCTGTGTATACCTTTCCTTGAACAAGGTAAAAATGGATGTTGCTGGAGCTTTGTGTTGGATTTGTATCATCCCCAGGACGGGCAGCGCCAAGCGCAGCTCTTTTATGAAAATGATCGGCTGTCACCTCCTTAGGAATGCTATCGGGTAGATTTATTAATTTCTTTTTGGCTTCAAATGAGTCAGAATTGGCAGCCTGCCCAGCCTGTATCATAAAATCCTTGATGGCCCTATGAAAAAGGATACTGTCGTACATTCCTTCATTTACCAGTCTGAGAAAGTTGTTTCTGTGCAAAGGCGTATCGTCGTAAAGGCGCAAGACGATAGTGCCTTCAGAGGTTAATAATGCAACGTCTTTTTTTAGATCTTTTTTGTGTACACCGCTTTCTACCAGTGAATTGCAAGAAGATAATAGTACTAGGAGAATGACTGTGAATAAACTTGATTTCATGAATGGCAGTGGTGACTGTATTAATTTGAGTGAATGTAAATTTAAAATTACCCAATTTTGAACTAGGGTGAAAATTCCATAAGTTTTTCTCACTTCCCTTTTTTTCCTAAATTCCATTTCCTATTTACTGTTGAAATAATGACCCTAGAATATTACCGTGATTACTGCCTTGCTAAGCTTGGTGTGACTGAAGACACTCCTTTTGATCAGGATGCCCTATGTTTTCGTGTGGGCAAAAAGATCTTTTCGATCTGTTCCATCTCAGCTTTTCAATACATAAATCTCAAATGCGATCCTGAGCGTGCGGTGGAATTGAGGGAGAAGTACGATGGGATTACGCCTGGTTTTCATATGAACAAGCAGCAGTGGAATTCGGTAAGTACGACTGGTAATGTGCCTGATCGATTGATTTTGGAATTGGCGGATCATTCTTATGAACTTATCTTTGGCAGCTTGACCAAAAAACTGCAAGCAGAAATCCGCCCATGAGTTACTTTTCTATATCAAATGTTTCTAAATCTTATGACAATCAAACTGCACTTCATCCATTTTCGCTCGAACTAGAGAAGGGTGAGTTCTTGGCCATTGTAGGCGAGAGCGGTTCAGGAAAAAGCACGCTGCTGAGGATCATGGCTGGATTAGAAGTTCAAGATGCGGGAGAGGTGTTTTTGGATGATGAGCCAATTTTGAATCCAAAGCAAAAGATAGTTTCTGGCTATGATGAAATTAGGTTGATACATCAGAATTTTCACTTATACCCTAATTCTACAGTCGCCGAAAATCTATCCAGACCCTTGCTGCACTATGAGCGTGAATATGCCAAAAACCGTGTGGAGGACTTACTTAGGTTGTTGGGACTTAGGGATTATCGGGATAGGTATCCATACCAGCTTTCTGGAGGGCAAAAACAAAAAGTAGCCATAGGAAAAGCTTTAAGTGTAGAACCCGAAATCGTCCTGCTGGATGAGCCTTTCAGTTCATTGGATAGCATACAGACACAGCGCTTGGTTTCTGAAATGAAGGATACCTTTCGGGAAATGGGTACAACGGTGATTTTTGTTACTCATGACCTGGACGATGCACTCAGGCTGACTGATAACCTGATTATTTTGCAAAACGGGAAGCTCGTTCAAAAAGGTAGTTCAAAAGAGCTTTGCGAGAGACCAAAAACCAAGTATGTAGCGCGGCTTTTTAGCCCAATCAATAAACTCCCAGATACCAAGAATAGCTACATCAGACCTGCAGACCTCAAACTGAGAACCAAGACTGGTTTATTAGCTCATGTTACGGACTCACGCTTTTTGGTGCATTTTAACTCACTTCAGCTACGACTCAAAGAGTCCGGACTGATCTGGGAGGTGGATGATCCTCAGCGGAAATATGAGGTAGGGGATCGGGTTTATGTAAGTTGGGATGAGGTGAAAGTGATGAATCTGTAAATCAGCCCAAGCTACTCCATGTCCCAAAAAAGGAATATACCACTTACCATTCTCTACGAAACCAAACTTGCACTCAATCGCGCAGTGCTATGGCTTTGGATCAAATTGGGCTGGGTAAAATCCTTGTTGATTGTTCCCTATGAGGGTTTTGGAAATGAGAAGGAAATTTTATTGGTAGGTCGAGTGATTCGAGATAACCGAGTTGGACCATCAAATCCTGAGGATACGGTCTGGCAGAATATCAGCAAGATGCGCAGGAGGTTTATGTCTGTCGTGATTCCTGGAGTGGCAGTGAAAGCAGAATTTCAAGGAGAGAAATACTTCGTGACAACCGATGAGGAAGGTTATTTTGAATTTAAGCTACATCCGCGAAAATCAATACAATTCCCTTCGCGCTGGCAGCAGATAGAGTTGAGCTTGATGGATCAGGTGATCAGAAACCAAGGTGAAGTCAGGGCTGTTGCTGATGTGTTCCTGCCTGTGGGCAAGATAGATTATGGTATTATCTCAGATGTGGATGATACCATTATCCCCACTGGAGCCATGCGGATGACGGAGATGCTAAAGACTACTTTTGCCAAAAATGCACATACCAGAGTGCCTTTTCCGGGCGTAGCAGCTTTTTATAAGGCATTGCAAAAGGGGACAGATGGTATAGAAAGTAATCCTTTTTTTTATGTCTCTAGCAGTCCTTGGAATTTGTATGATTTCCTCAAAGAGCTCTTACAGATTCATCATATTCCCAAAGGGCCATTGATGCTGCGAGATATAGGTTTATCTCGAACAGAGCTTATTTCTGGAAGTCATTCTGAACATAAATTAGAACAAATCCGCCATATACTCTCCACGTACGCCCAGCTTCCCTTTATGCTGATCGGGGACAGTGGTCAGGAGGATCCAAGGATTTATTTGCAAGTAGTTAAGAAGTTTCCAGGAAGGATTATGATAATTTTTATCCGTGACGTTCATTCCTCGCGGCATGCATTTGTTGAGAAAATAAGTCAAGAATTGAAAGGGCTTGGCGTGGAAATGTTGCTGGTGAAAAATACCCTTGAAGCCTCGCAATATGCGCTTGAACATGGCTGGGTGCTGCAAGAAGATATTGCTGATATTGCTCAGGAAAAAGTCAAAGACGAGAAGGAAAACGAACAGGCTTAATTCTTATTCTTCCAGGGAAAGTATGTAGCTCACCATTGCCTTGGCATCTTCTTCCTTCAGGTCTGGATGAGGAGACATGATAGGACTTCCCCATGAGCCAGTGCCTCCCGAGATCACCTTTCTTGCAAGTAAGTCGATGTAGATTTCTTTGATTGGATATCTCTTTGCAATGTCCTGGAATGCTGGTCCCTTTGCTCTTTTATCTGACTTATGGCAGGTAGCACAGTCGGAGTAGGCTATGAGAACTTCGCCTCTTTTGATTATTTCAGGATCTAATTGCTCGTCCTCACCTTCAATTGCCCGTATGTAGGCTTGCTCTTTTTCCTCAGAAGAGTCAATATTTTCCTCAGCCGGTTTTTGGGTGCATGCTGAAAAGATGACTAAAAAAAAGATCAGATTTCTTCTCAATTCAGAGTGGTTATTATTTATAGTAGTAGCACAATTAAATAGTAAGAGGTAAGTGGTCAAACTTTTTACCTCTTACCTCTTACTATAAATACAATTACCAATAGTTACAGTTTACATATTACTACTCTTCGTCATGTGCTCCGTGAGCGCCATGCACGTGTCCATGGGCCAGCTCATCTTTGGTGGCTTCACGAACTTCCTCGATGTTTCCTTCGAAATGTAAATCAAATCCCACCAAAGGATGGTTGAAATCCAAGAGAACCTCTTCTCCCAAGTCTTTTAGAATTTTGGCTTGCATAGGATAGCCATCTTCGTCCATCAAAGGCAGGAAGTTTCCTTCTTGTAACATCTCTGGATTAAAGCCATTTTCTCCCGAAAACTGTGACTTGGGTAAATTAACTATCAAATCCTCATCAATCTCCCCATAGGCTTCTGCCACGGGTACTACAAAAGAGAAATCTTCTCCTTGCTCTTTGCCGAGAAGTAATTCCTCAAATTTCTCAGGCAAGTCACTTGCGCCGAAAAGGAAATAAAATGGATCTTCCGAATCACGGGTTTCCACGCTGAATGGAGCTGATTCTATTTCATCAGCCTCTTTGCTTACTTTGAGTTCGTATGTGAGTCCGACGACTGTGTTTTCTGCTATTTTCATCTATTACAAATTTATTTTTTATGGTCATCCCTTCGATGATTATAGGGGCTATTGGGAGAAATCTAGTATTATAAATAATCTGAGCTCTAAGTGAGTCTACCCGCTATACTCAATTGTATATTCTTATTTAATAATTCCGTGTTTTAATCTGATGCTAATTCGCTCCTTCAAAACCTCCCATTTGCTTCTCGGAGTAGATTTGAATAATGGCTTGGAAGCTCTAAATACAAAATATTGATAATCTTTTTCTTCGAAGAAAATCGGGTAGGTTTCCATCTTTTCAAGGTAAAAGCCATTTGAGGTGATACTTTTTATCAGATCTCCGGAGTCCAAAGGCTGGTCTATTACTTGGAGTTTTTGGGGTTCATTTTCTATCATCCACTGCAAGTATCTCGGAGCAGGGATGTGTATGAATATCACCGAATCTTGATGAGCATGCTTGTGGATATTTCGGAAAAGGCGCTGGTGCTGATCTACAGGGATATGCTCCAGTACATCAGGAAACACAAAGAAATCATAGGTTTTTCCTTCCTTGTCGAAGTCGGACATGTCCGAAACTTCAAACTTCAGGTTGGACTGATCCTTCCAAAGCAAGCTGGCTTTTGTGATGCTTTCTGGTGAAATGTCCACTGCCAGCACATCGCCTTGCTTTACCTGATTGGCAAGCAAATGACTCACTGTTCCTATCCCACAACCCACTTCCAGAATGCTGTGATTAGCATTCAATCCGGCAGCCTTTACCTTGTCGAGGATATTTAAGTGGCGGGAGTTTATTCCCGTCTTTTCCTGTTTTTCGGCAAACTGGTCATAAAAACTTACGACTTTGTCCTTATCCTCTTTCATTCTTTTCTTTGATCGTGAAAAACAATCCAGCGATCAGTGACAATACGATGAGGTATTGGAAAATGATCATTGGTGTTTTGGTGGCAGTGTAGCTTGTAGGTTCAAACTTGAAAACAATCTCATGAGTTCCAGCAGGAACAATCAATCCACGGAGTAGGTAATCCGTTCGTAATATCTCGGTTTCTTTTCCATTAATACTGGCTGTCCAGCCTACAGGATAATAGATTTCTGAGAATACAGCCAAGCCTTCTTTGCTCATCTCTGCTTGGTATTTCAATTCATTGGGAGCATAGGACGTATGGGTGATTTGACCAGCACCAGCAGCTATTTTGCCAAATTCCCGGCTGTTTACAGTTGCTTGGGTCTTGGTGTCTATTCTTCCCAACTCATCCATTTCCTCTTGATTGGTCTGCACGCTCACCACCTGTGAAGGGATCCAAGCTGGCCCATTGCTTTCAGGGTTTTCGAACACTGAATTGGCAGCGGTTCCAGCGATGATGTATTTCGTATTCATCATATTGATTGTCTGAATTCCTGCGAAATCAAACTCTCCTTCTTGCGCTTTTTTCACAAATTCACTTAACTCAGCATTCAATCTATTGTCCAATAGATCCTGATACCTCCGCATTTTAGCACCATGGTAGCCGCCCAGACTATGGAAGCGATAGGAGGATTTTCCTGTTGCGGTCAATCCTTCGGTAAGGTCTAACACCCTAAAATATGAATCGTCTTTGGCTACTTCCTGATCTGCGGGAGTTTCTGCGAAATAGGCTCTGCTAGGATTCCCTTGGAAAGAATTGTCATTCAGGTAATGTTTGTTGACTGTCCAGAGATCTATGGTCACCAAGGCGAAAATCCCAAGTCCCAGCGCTATGTCTGAGATTCTGTTTTTCAGGGCAAAATATATCAGGGCAAATGAAGCAGCTACTAGTGCCAAACTTCTCCATGCACTTGCAGAAAGCATGGCTTTACGGTCCTGACGGATAGCATTGATCAACCAATCGGGTAAGCCAGCATCAGCTGCACCTTCGAATCTGAATACACCAGCACCGATCGCAAGCAGAAGTAATAATCCACCTATAGATGCTCCAGCGATGTATAAAGGTTTGAAATCTTTGCTTAGGTATAACCTTTCCAGAGAGATTGCTGCCAAAGTCGGAATGGCAAAAAGTGTCATTCCTAGCGCCATAGAAACTGCTCGGAATTTATTGTAACCAGGAAGTACGTCGAAAAGAAAGTAATTGAACCAACTCAGGTTTTTTCCCCAGGAGAGTAGGATAGAAAGAATGATAATAGCTCCAAAGGTGTAAAGACTTTCTTTGGGGGCAGCCCAAATTCCAATGAAGGCAAGGAATATCAGGATTACTCCGCCGTATATCGGTCCACCAGTGAATGGCTGATCTCCCCAATAAGTAGGCGCGCCTTGTAAGAAACCGTTGATTTGGCCTGGGTCTAGTCCATTGCTTCGCAAGGCTTTTTCAGAAGCTGTGTTTTTGCCAAGAGGCGTGCTGCTTCCGCCACCGTAGAAATTGGGAACCAAAAGGGTGAGGGTTTCAAGCTTGCCATTAGACCATGAGAACGCATAATCCTTGTCCAATCCAGCTGAAGCTGATTCCAATGTTGCTTCCCCGCGGGTGGAGTAGGGAGCATATTCCAGTGCTGTTGCCAGTCTACCTATATTTCCTCCAACTGCCAAAACAGCTCCTAATGCTAGAAAAGCAATGGTTTTTCCGAGTTGTGGCAAGCCTTCTTTTTTCCAGTCAATGACTAGTCTTACGATGACATAAATCATCGAAATAATCAGGGTGTAATAGGTGATCTGTACGTGGTTAAACTTCAGTTGTAGGAGAAGTCCAAGGCCTAATATGGCTGCACCTAGCAATCGTTTTTTATTAAATGCCAAGTGAATTCCCAGCAAAATCACTGGCATCAGACTTATTGCCCAGATTTTGGCATTGTGACCTGCTGCCAAACTCAGGAGATTGTAGGAGCTCATCGCAAAGGCGACACTGGCAATGATCGCAAAAACCGGCCTGACGCCGAATGTCAGCATTAAAACGTACATGGCGACCATGCTGAGAAATAGGCTGTTGACGGGATGTGGGAGGCCTAGCGTGATAACAGATACTAAGGCATTGGTGATGTCTCCGGCAAATTTCAGGCTCACAAAGTAGGCTGGCATCCCCCCGAAAACACTATTGGTCCACAATGGTTCTTCCCCAGTGGCTTCACGGAAATCCATGGTTTCCTTGGCGGAGCCTTCCCATTTTAGAATGTCTCCTTGCATGATCACCTGATCCTGGAGTACTACAGGAGCGAAATAAACGACTACAATAGCATAGAAAATGGCGATTCCCACCAAATGTGGGAGCAGGTCTTTTTTGAAATTCAGCTGCATGAAAAGAGTTTTTCTTTGGATAATTGTTGGGAACGCAAATTAGGGATTTATAGGCAAACCCCATCTACAAAAATAGGCAGTCTCAAGCTAGAATAGATGTAAGACTCCTTTCTATCCCTGATGAAAATCATTACTTTTGCAGCAAATAGCCACCTACAGGAATGTTTGATAATTTAAGTTTAAAATTAGACCGGGCCTTCAAAACACTGAAAGGAACCGGGACAATCACCGAAATAAACGTCGCAACGACCGTTAAGGAGATCAGAAGAGCCTTGATCGATGCCGATGTTAACTATAAAGTAGCCAAGGAAGTCACTGATACGATCAAGACTGAAGCGCTTGGTAGAGATGTTTTGATCTCTGTTTCTCCTGGTCAATTGCTGATCAAAATCACCCAAGAAGAGCTGACGAAGCTCATGGGTGGAAAGAAAGAGGATATCAATATCTCTGGCGATCCTTCAATTATTTTGATCTCAGGTCTTCAAGGTTCTGGTAAAACCACTTTTACGGGTAAACTGGGTGCGCACCTGAAGAAGCAAGGTCGTCAGGTATTGCTTGTAGCTTGTGATATTTACCGTCCAGCGGCGATAGATCAGCTGAAAGTATTGGGCGAGCAGATCGGCGTAGAGGTATATGCTGAGCCTGAGAACAAGAATGCTTTGGATATTGCTAACAATGCGATTGCTTATGCAAAGAAAACCGGTAAGAAAACAGTTGTAGTCGATACAGCAGGCCGTCTGGCAGTGGATGATGTGATGATGAATGAGATTGAAGCTTTGAAAAAGGCTTTGAATCCATCTGAGACACTTTTTGTAGTCGATTCCATGACTGGTCAGGATGCGGTGAATACTGCGAAGACCTTTGACGAGCGTTTGAATTTCGACGGAGTAGTACTGACCAAACTCGATGGTGATACACGAGGTGGTGCTGCGATCTCCATTCGTCATGTAGTCAATAAGCCGATTAAGTTTATCTCTACAGGAGAGAAAATGGAAGATCTGGATGTATTCCACCCAGATCGTATGGCGCAGAGAATCCTAGGAATGGGTGATGTGATTTCCTTGGTGGAAAGAGCACAGCAGTCCTTTGATGAAGATGAAGCCAAGCGTATCAATTCGAAGATCCGTACAAATAATTTCAACTTTGATGATTTCCTTTCTCAGCTGGAGCAGGTGAAGAAAATGGGTAATATCAAGGACTTGCTTGGGATGATCCCTGGCATGGGCAAAGCCATGAAAGGAATGGATATAGACGATGATTCCTTCAAGCCTATCGAAGCGATCATCAGATCCATGACTCCTGCCGAGCGTGAGCATCCAGATCTGATCGATGGAAGTAGAAGAAAGAGACTTGCTGCGGGATCTGGGCGAACTATCGTGGAGGTGAATAACCTTATGAAGCAGTTTGCGGATATGCGCAAGATGATGAAGCAGATGAACAAGATGGGCGGTGCCAAAGCCGCCATGGGCAAGATGCTTCCTCCAGGTATGGGAGGAAGAAGATAGAAATTGAAACCCGGTCGCGAGATCGGGTTTTCTTTTTATGAGTTTTTTACCGCGGTGGGCACAGAGGGAAACGCGGAGGACGCTGGAGTTTTGTAGTTGTCAGGCGGAGCGAAGTCAAAGGCATTTAATTGATAGCCTTTTTAGAATGATTAATTTAATCGGCTAATTGCTAATTGATATAAATTGCTGACACCTATAATTGACTGATATGCTGAACATGAAATTCACAGATAAAGAATATCTCAATAAAACACTTACTGTAATTGACGCCTGTCAGACAGATTCTTTAATTGAATTTTCGTTTAATTTGCCAGTTGACTTTCATGACTTGAGTAATACGAATAATAAAAAGGGACTTTCTATAAAAAGGTTTTTAGACGAAGACTTTAAATTGAAAATGACACAGCAGAATAAAAGTGACCTAATAAGTGTAATTGCCCACAATTTTAAGGAAGGCGACATTTGTCATTACGCCTTTTATACTGGCAACTTGAAAATTGGTGAAGGTTTCGACCATTGCGTTATAAATTTTCTTAATCCAAAGTATTTTATTTTTTCAGACTCTCATTTTGCAAACTTGATTGATGATGAAGTCAATTTTACAGAGCTTATATAATCCTGGCAGCATCTATCTAGCATTTGGCTAAAAAGCAGTTTCAGTGTATAAATTAGCTTATGTGTTTTATGTCAAGTACATGTTTGGCAATATGTTTATGCATCTAAATCATCTGCTTAGCAAAGCTTCAGATCGTCAGACGTAATTCTCACTAATTAATTTTTTTGTTTAGAATTTCGCTCTCCTGAGGTATATAAGTCTCTTCAGGGACGAACTAAGGGTAGAAATATGATTGTAATTCAAGTCAACCGTGCCGTCAGGTACGGCTCTATTATTTCAGCCTAAATAGCGCTTTGCCTAACGGTACAGCAGGATCTGTAGGTAATTTTGGTGATACCTATTATGTAACCGATGAGGAGTAAAATCAAAAGACAAATCCATTGCTTTTAAATTACGTACAAATATTTATATATTAGTACGTATTGAACTTTCACTATGGACACCAAACTCACTTTAAAGCTCAATCAGGAGGTAATAGAAAAAGCCAAGATCTATGCTTCTGACAAGAAGTTGAGCTTGTCTCGATTGATTGAGAATTATCTGAATTCGTTAACTTCTGACCAACCTACGGGTGAGTTGGAGATTTCTCCCTTTGTGAAAAGTCTTTCTTCAGGTGTTAAAATTCCTGCTGACTACGACTATAAAAAGGACCGTGCTGACTATTTGGATCAAAAACACAAATGAGCAGGATTTTTTTAGACACCAATGTGATCTTGGATCTGTTAGGAGAGAGAGATCCTTTTTATGCATCCATTGCTAAGATTGCAACTTTGGCAGATCAAAAGAAAATCACCCTAGTTGTTTCCCCACTTTCATTTACCACTGTAGATTACGTACTCAGCAAATATGAATCGTCAGATTCGGTTTTGAAGAAGCTTAGAATGTTCAAAATACTTTGTGAGGTGTGTGCTGTCGATGAGGAAACAATTGAAAAAGGATTGAACTCTGAATTCAGTGATTTTGAAGATGCTGTTCAGTATTTCACGGCTTTACAAGCTAATAGCTCTATCATCCTTACTCGAAATGGGAAAGATTTTAAGAACTCTAATTTGCCTGCGATGACTGCTGAGGAATATTTGAGTAGCAAAAGATAAATTTTTCTTTTACTCTTCCTCCGACTCGTAAATTCTAAGAATCAGTCTCTTAATACAATATCTTATCTCCTTTGGACTTCCAGAGTTCAAAGACCTTTTGAGATTCTTCGCGCATCATTCCTTGCATAGGAATCTGGCGAGCATTAGGGGCTACTTGTATTTCTCGATAGATAAAAGAATCGTCAAATCATGCAGCTGATGCATCCTCATGAGTACATGCGTAAAAAACTCTACTTGGCCTAGCCCAAAAGATCGCCCCGAGGCACATAGGGCATGGTTCGCATGAAGTATATAATTCACAGCCCTCCAATTGGAAATGATTTAAGTTTTTGCAGGCGTTTCGGATAGCTACCACTTCTGCATGTGCAGTTGGATCCAAGGTCTTGGTGACCATATTACTGCCGCTTCCTATCACTTGATCGTCTTTGACTATCACACATCCAAATGGTCCGCCGTTCCCGGATTCCATGCCTGATTGGGCCAAGTCAATCGCTTGTTGCATAAATTGCTTTTGTTTTTCGGTCATGAGAGCTGAAAGAATGATTTGCAAAGCAAGCTACTAAAATGAAGTCTTTTATCAATTCATCCAGCGACTCATAAACTCCAAGAATCCCTCTTTGTAATTATCACTTACGCTGATGTGATTTTTGCCGATTTGAAATAATACTTTAAAAAAAATTACAACCTGACTGTAGCGTTTATAGATTGCTCTCCGTATAGTTTAAAATTCCGTTTTTCTTTATCTTTATTCTAAGCAAATTTTATCTTTAGTTAAATCACTTGCCACTATGAAAACACAACTGTTGCCATTAATCGCTTTACTTCTAATTCTTTTCAGCTGTAAAGATGTGGAGGAGCCATCTCCAAATTCAAGAATAGAAGGTAAATATGTGTCTACTGTTGAAATTGAAATGACAGGAGGAAAACTCGATCTAGTTAATACGCTGAATTTAAAATCTGACGGTACATTTTATGCTGAAAATTATACCACTGAAGCAGGTAAGGATGAAATACTAGGCTATAGGTCCTATTTCAATGGTACTTATACAATAGTCGATGAAAAAGTCACTTTAGAATGGAAGGAATCATACACGATGAATTTCTTTGATATCTATTACATGCCAAAAGCAGATTTAACGCTTTCAGATGGGAATGAGTTTATTGCGGATTATGCAATTGAAGAGGATTATACGCAGCTTTCATTCATGTGCCCACCAAATGCTTTTTGCACGAGCCAAGAGGTTTATCTAAAAACTAATTGATTCAAGCCAAGGCTACTAATAAAGGGCTGCTTTCACTTAGAAAACAGCCCTTTATTTTTGATCAAAACCAACTCAATTCATCCACCGACTCATAAACTCCAAGAAAGCATCCTTGTAATTATCACTCACGCTGATATGGTTTTTTCCTATTTGGATCACGTTCTTCGATACAGAGTCGATATGATCCAGCGCCACAATGTAGGATCTGTGAACTCGCATGAATTTATCTGAAGGCAGTAATTCCTCCATGCTTTTCAAGCTGGTCAAAGAAAGTAAGGGATTGGGCTTGGAGAGCAAATGCACTTTTACATAATCCTTGTAGGCCTCTACATACCCAATATCCTTGAGCATCACTTTCACTAACTGATATTCTACTTTTAGGAAAATATATTCAGGAGCAGCGGTATCAATACTAGTAGTAGCTTCAGATTTAGTTTGTGCTTGCTTTTCAAAGTAAGAAAAAGCTTTAGTCGCAGCATTCAAAAAATCCTCGTAACTGTAAGGCTTCAGTAGATAATCAAGCGCTTCCACTTTGTAGCCTTCAATCGCAAACTGATGGTAAGCTGTGGCAAAGATGATTTTGGTTTTGTCTGAAGATTTTTTACCATCCAGTACCCTGGCCAGTTCCATACCAGAGAGGTCCGGCATCTGAATGTCCATAAATGCAAGCTGTACCTCATTTTGATTGATAAAGCCCAAGGCTTCAATCGCATTTGAAAACTTGCCGATTAAGTTAAGAAAGGCGGTCTGCTCTATGAATTTACTGAGTAATTCCAGTGCTAGTGGTTCATCGTCTATGGCTACACAATTAAGTTTCATCAGTGTGTTTTTGTTTTTTAATGGTCAGTTAGACTTTCCCGATTTTTATTAGGGAGAATCTCGCACGATGATTAATTACCCCTCTGTGTGCCGAATTTGACACGCTCGATCTCATGTGAATATAATTTGATTTTCACTTGCCACATGCCAGCCCGGCTGACTCCAGTTGGATGGGGAATCTAGCAAATCTTTCCCAATAACAATAGGGATGTCTCAGCCTGTGACGCTTGACTTATGTCTGCCTAAGTCAGGCTCGATTTTATTCGAGGTTTATTGTAAGATTTACCCAATACTCTTGTTTGGCTTCATCTTTACCAAATTTTAGGCGATGTTTGTCTGGGTAGAGCAGGCTCAATCTTCTTTGAGTATTCACTAAACCAATGCCATTTTCTTTAGCTTCAGGGCTTTCGGCATGCACAGGGAAGATATGATTTCGAGTTTCGAAAAACACCGTGTTGCCCATCACTTCCAATTTGATCATAATCTCACTTTGCTGCTGGCTACTTACACCATGTTTGAAGGAATTCTCCAGAAATGGAAGTAAAAGCATAGGGGCAATGATCAGATCATCCTTTGGCTCATCTACCGAAATATTGAGTGTAACTTTTTCGGATAACCTCATTTTCATCAACTCTATATAATCATTGATAAAACTGACTTCTTTACTTAGAAGGGTTTCGTTTTTCTGATTTTCATACAGCACGTAGCGCATCATTCGGGATAGTTTCAAAAGAGCTTCCTGAGCTTTTTTTACATCCAAATTCGTCAATGCGTAGATATTGTTGAGTGTGTTGAAAAAGAAGTGAGGGTTGATCTGCGCTTTCAGGTAAGAAAGTTCCGTGTTGATACGTTGCTGATCCATTTCCCTGCGAAGAGACTCATCTTTTTGCCATTTCTGCACAGAAGCCACGGAGGTACTTATACCAATAGTCAACAGGTATAGCATCATGTTGAATATATCTCCAGATATCCGTCTAGGCTTGGGAATAAAAGGCTTGTCTGGATTGAAAGCCTTGTGTATCAATTCGGGTAGATGTAGAAAATTGTCTGCATATATAAGGATGCCTACAAACAGCACTACACCGAGGACGGTCGTTAGAAAATATACTGCAAGCTTACCTTTCAATAATACCTTAGGCACAAACCATAGCATGTTGAAGTAAAATATACCAACAAGTAGTAGTGCCATGAATACTTGTCTCACCCAGAATTCAACTGGTATATCCACCCTCCAGGAGAGTGGGGAGAGTAGTAATAGGACTGTACTGAGCATGGACCAGCCTAGAATGTGGACTAGAATCGATACGCTTCTTTTGGGACTTAAATTGATCATATAGCTGATTTTCAGTATCCAAACTAAAGCAATGCACCGTTATATATAAAATATGATCTGCGAATCAGGCAGATTTGACTACCAATAGGCTATATCAGCAGATAAAACCATTCGTCGGTTAGAATTTCCTTTTTGTCCGATGAATAGGGCTGTTTGTCGACGAAACTACCGCTTCTGTCTATTACCAGAAAAAGTGCGAAACAAACCCTGTTGTTTTGGGGTATCAATAAGCACGAGGCCCAATATATCGAAATTAACAGGTGAACAAGAAGGGGCTTCAGAGAAACAAAAGTCAACTTTCAATCACCAATCCAATTGAGAAACTATCTACTACAAATGAAAAAATTATTTAACATTATCGCAGTTCTTTTTCTGATCAGCACCACTGGCCTGATGGCCCAGCAGACGACAGGGAAAGTAACCTCACCATCCAAAATCGTTGGTGTAGCCAAAGATGTAGAAACTGGAGAGGCAGTTCCTTATGCTACTGCTGCACTTTATGCTGCAGGAAGTGACACTAATGTCGCTGGAGCCGTAGCCGATGGAGACGGTAAGTTCATCATCACGGGAATGGATCCGGGGTCTTATGATTTGAAAATCAGCTTTTTGGGCTATGAAACAAAAACTGTAAGCGGAATACAAGTAGTATCTAAGACAGGTGATGTGAATATTGGTGAGATTGAAATGTCTGATGAAGGACTAGCACTAGAGGAGGTGACAGTACAAGGTCAGAGAGATTTGATCGAAGAGCGTGTGGATCGTACGATCTACAAAGCAGAGAACGATAAGACTACAGCCGGTGGTGATGGTACAGATGTACTAAGAAGAGTACCGATGCTTTCTGTTGATTTGGACGGCAATGTATCCATGAGAGGATCCAGCAATATTACCGTGTTGATTGATGGAAGACCTTCAGCAATTGCGGCAAGCAGCATTACTGATGCACTAAAGCAAATCCCTGCAGACGAAATCAAAGCAGTGGAAGTAATCACATCTCCTTCTGCCAAGTATGATGCAGAAGGTACTTCTGGTGTGATCAATATTGTTACTAAAAAGAATAACCTTCAGGGGATGTCTGCCAATATCCGTACAGGAGCTGGTTTGAGAGGTTCTGATTTTGGATTAAACGCCAGTGCTAGAAAAGGTAAATTCGGATTTACCTTAGGTGGGTATGGTAGAGCAGGTTACAATGTCAACGGAAGTTTTGAAAACACTCAAATGACTACGAATGATGATGGGACAATATCTTCAGTAATTCAAAGTGCAGATACGAAGAGTAATTACCTTTTTGGGAGATATAATTTCGGCGTTGATTACGAGGTTAATAAGTATAACTTCTTAACTGCCGCAGTCAATTTTGGAATCAGAAACAGAAGTAACTCTCAAAATGACTTCCAGACTCAGAATTATGTAGATGGGAATTTGATGAGAAATGCACTCAGGGAGACAAATACCAAAGACAATTCAAATTCAGTAGATGTCAGCCTGAACTACACTAAGACCTTTGAGAAGAAAGGGAAAGAGATCTCCGTTTTGACCTTGTATAGCAGTAACAATGGTGAGAATTCTTTTGTGAATACACTTTTTGAAGAAGATATGTCTACAATTGATTCAAGATTGAAGAATGACAACCCTAGCAAGAACGAAGAGTTTACAATTCAGCTTGACTTTGTAGAGCCTATAGGAAAAGATGGTAAATCAATTTTGGAATATGGAGCTAAGAATATTTTGAGAAAAGCATACTCTGACTTTGCTTACTTTCAGGCAGATGGAGCAGAGGGTGATTATGTAGAGGATATGAATCCAAACTTGAGTAATGAGTTTAGCTATGATCAGAACGTGACAGCAGGTTATGTTTCTTATACAGCTACACTCTTGAAGAATTATACTATCAAGCCAGGGTTGAGATACGAATACACAACAATCAATGCCGATTTCAAAACTGAAACGACTACTGCTGATATTCCTGCCTACGGAACACTAGTTCCAAGTTTGAATTTGAGTAGAAAGTTAAGTAATGGCAATATGATCAAGGCTTCTTACAACAGAAGAATTTCTCGTCCATCACTAAGGTATTTGAATCCGAATATTGATGCTTCAAACCCGCTTCAGGTTTCTCAGGGTAATCCAGACTTGGATCCAGAATTCACTGATAATTATGAGTTAGGTTATAGTACTTTCTTCAAAAATACTATGGTAAGTTTCTCAGGATTCTTTAGAAACACGACAGGTTCGATCCAATCCGTGAGAACTGTAGCAGAAGATGGCGTGATCTATACTGGTTATGATAATATCGGACACGAAAGAGCGGTAGGTACTAACATCTTTACCAATATCAGTTTGGGAGATAAATTCTCCTTGAACGGTAGTGTGGATGCATACTATGCGATGTTGGACAATGGTCTTACAGATCCAAAGTACGCAGCTTCTAATGAAGGTTTTGTTGTCAGTGGTAGAATGTTTGGTAACTACACTCTTCCTAAAGACTGGCAGGTTCAGGCCTTTACTTTTGCTAGAGGTAATAGAGTTCAATTGCAAGGTACTTCTGGTGGATTCTACATGTACGGAATTGGCCTTAACAAGCAGTTTGATGAGAAAAGAGGAACCATTGGATTCGGTGCAGATAACTTCTTTACCAAGGAGTTCAAGATGAAAAATGAAATCATCACGCCTACAATCGTTCAGAATAGCACGAACATCATGCGTAATATGAACTTCAAAATCAACTTCAGCTACAGAATCGGTAAGCTAAGTGTTGACCAGAAAACCAGAAAGAAGAAATCGGTGAATAACGATGACTTAAAAGGTGGTGGAAGCGAAGGCGCTGAAATGCAGCAAAACAAATAATTAAAGACAGTAAATAGTAGATTGGGTTACAAGAGAAAAAACCCGTCCTTCACTAAGGGCGGGCTTTTTTATGCTCGGTGATTTTTAAGCCTACTGAGAGCAAGAGGCTATGCGATGAGTATAGGTGCTTCGTTTTGTGTAGTGGATTGGTTTATAGGTTGCCAAACTGAGTATTAACTATTCTTTGAGCATACAAAAATGAAATGACAGTAATTTGTTTTGGAACCATAACCATGGTCACCTTGAGCACTTGAGAGACGAGAGTCTCGAAATCGAAAGGTTCTCGAACCTCTAGACTCCCGTCTCTCGGGTGCTCGAACTGACCAGCTTTTGATGTCCTCAAATCAATCTGTCATTGGTAGCGAAGTTGAAGTCACGCTGCACCTTTCGATTAACAGCTGATTTCTTGGAATAAGTCTTAAGACCTTCCTGGTCGGCGAACAGGCTTATTGCCTAGCTAATGTAGTTTATTGACTGCGTCCGATCCTTTTTTAGTTCGAAGCACGATTACAATTAGAAACAAAAAAGCCCGACTTCAAATAAATGAAGTCGGGCTTTGAAATATAGAATATGTTTGACTAGTCTTTATAACAAACTTTCTTGATTGCATCTACGGTTCTCTTCACATTTGGCAAAGTAGCTTCAATGTAAGTAGGAGAGTAACTCAAAGGAATGTCCATGGAGTTTACACGTATCACTGGAGAATCTAGGTAATCAAAGGCATAACGCTGGAAGTGATAAGTCAATTCAGATGAAATACCTGCAATTGGGTTAGCTTCCTCTACGATGACTACACGATTGGTTTTCTTTACAGATTCCACGCATGTAGCATAATCGATAGGTCTCACTGTACGAAGATCAATGACTTCAGCTTCGATGCCTTCTTTTGCCATTTCTTCGGCAGCTTGAAGTGCAACTTTCATCATTTTCCCGAAGGAAATCACAGTAACGTCTTTTCCTTTTCTTTTCACATCAGCTACTCCAATAGGAAGTAAATACTCTCCCTCAGGCACTTCGCCTTTGTCACCATACATCACTTCTGATTCCATGAAAATCACTGGATCAGGGTCACGAATGGCGGCCTTCAATAAGCCTTTAGCATCATAAGGATTGCAAGGAACGATCACCTTCAGACCTGGGGTATTAGCAAACCAGTTTTCGAAATTAGACGAGTGCGTAGCACCCAGCTGACCAGCATTACCAGTCGGACCTCTGAAAACTACAGGTACACTATATGCTCCACCAGACATAGCAAGCATCTTAGCTGCAGAGTTGATGATCTGATCAATAGCTACCAAAGAGAAGTTGAAGGTCATGAACTCGACGATAGGCTTGAGGCCATTCATCGCAGCACCAACAGCCAGCCCAGAGAAACCAAGCTCAGCGATAGGAGTGTCATATACACGGTCTGGACCAAACTCATCCAGCATCCCTTGGGATACTTTGTAGGCTCCGTTGTATTCAGCGACTTCTTCGCCCATCAAAAAAACGTCTTTATCGCGTCTCATTTCTTCGGACAATGCCTCTCGGAGGGCTTCACGAAACTGTATTTCTCTCATTAGTTTATGACTAAAATTTGGCTCGTAAAAATAGAAAGGAATTGGCCAAAACCAAAAATTAAGGCCGTTTAATCCCTGATTGTTTAGCCCAAGTACACTGTTTTTGAATTAACGAACTCTAAAATCCCATATCTGCTCAATTCTCTGCCGAATCCAGATTTCTTCACTCCCCCAAAAGGGAGGTGTGGATTGGAGGCTACCATGGAGTTTATGAAGACTGCACCACTTTCAATTTGGCTTGCCAAGTGTTCGGCTTTTTCCTTGTCTTCGGACCATATAGATGCGCCTAATCCAAACTCAGAATCATTGGCTAATGCGATAGCATCCTCCTGGTTTTTCACTTTGAAAATAGTTGCTACAGGTCCAAAAAGCTCTTCATAGTAAGCTGGAGCTGTGGTGGGAATGTCCGCTAAAATCGCAGGTTGAAATAAAGCCGAGCCTTCTTCTGATTTCTCTCCTCCGTAAAGTAAGGTGGCACCAGCCTTGATAGATTTGTCCACTTGTTTGTACAGTTCCTCTGCCAAGTCCGCTCTTGCCATGCAGGCGAAATCAGAATCTTCATCCATTGGATCTCCTTGTTTCAGATTTCTGAAATGCTCAACAAATAGTGCGAGGAATTCCTCATACACATCCTCCTCGATGATAAATCTCTTGGCAGCAATACAGCTTTGACCGAAGTTGAGCATTCTGGATTTCACGGCTGTTTCAGCTGCTTTTTTAATGTTAGCATCTTTAAGGACGATGAATGGATCAGAGCCTCCCAGTTCGAGCAAAGATTTTTTTATCTGTTTTCCTGCAGCCGCTGCGATTGATGCACCAGCTTTTTCACTACCGGTGAGTGTGACAGCCTTGATCCTATCGTCTTCGATCAGTTTGGTAGTCGTTTTTGAATCAATCAAAAGACTCTGGAAAGTTCCCGCAGGAAAACCCGCGAGTGTAAAAACTTCCTCGATTGCCAAGGAGCACTGAGGGACATTCGAAGCGTGTTTCAACAGGCCTACGTTTCCGGCCATCAAGGTCGGGGCAGCGAAGCGGAATACCTGCCAAAATGGAAAATTCCAAGGCATCACGGCCAGGATAATTCCAAGTGGTTGATGGATAACCTTCGCTTTTTTGCTATCTGGCAATTCTATGGGTTCAGCCTTAAGAAAGTCTGCGGCCCTCTCTGCATAGTATTCGCATACCCAAGCACATTTGTCTACCTCGGCGAGAGATTCTTTGAGTACTTTTCCCATCTCCAAAGAAATAATTCGGGCGTATTTATCTCGGTTGTCTTTCAGTACCCTTGCGGCATTGTTCATCAACTCCGCTCTTTTTGCAAAATCTGTTTCCTTCCACATCGAAAGCGCAACTGATCCTGCGCTTAGCTTTTCCTCAATTTCTTTTCCAGTCAATGGATGAAATTCAGCTAGTAATTCTCCTGAATATGGGTTGATTGATTTGATAAGTGTCATTTTTCTATGGGTTTTCCTGCTTCCTGCCAAGCCTCGATTCCTCCGTCCAAAGAATAGAGATGAGTAAATCCTGCTGCCTTCATTGCAGCAGAGGCATCTCCAGAACGTATACCTGTTTTGCAATAGAGTAGGTAGGTTCTGTTTTTTGGTAGCTTGGCAATCTCAGTTTTGAAATTGTCATTTTTATAATCAAGATTTATCGCGCCTTGAATGTGTCCATCAGCCATTTCGTCTGGGGTACGCACATCGATTACTCGTACAGCGCCTTTGTTTTTCATTAATCCTTCAAAATCTGCCGCACTAAGCGCTTTGACTTCGGAAGTTTGAGCCTGGCTAAAGTCGATTTTGAAGAAAGCGAGCGTTAGTAGAATGAAAAGAAATTTTTGAAGTTTCATGGTTTATGAGTTTGATGTGAAATATTGCTGATCCATATTGAAATGAAAATTTAGCAAGATTAAGTTCAAATGCCTACCAAGATCGCTCTCATCTCAGATTCTCATAGTTATATAGATAGCAAAACGCTTTCCTACTTAAAAGAAGTAGATGAGATTTGGCATGCAGGTGATATTGGGAGTTTTGAGGTAATGGATGCTTTACCCGCGGGGAAACCTGTACGGGCAGTTTTTGGGAATATTGATGATAAGTCAATGCAGCAATCTTATCCTGAGTGGCAGGAATTCATGCTAGACGGAGTGAAGGTGCTGATGACACACATCGGGGGCAAACCTCCCCGCTACGCTACGGGCATCAAAGCTAAAATCAAAGAATCTGCTCCTAATCTTTTCATTTGTGGGCACTCACATATTTGCAAGGTGGAATTCGATAAGGCGGTAAACTGTCTGTACATGAATCCAGGAGCCATAGGTCAGCATGGTTTTCATGTGATGCGAACGATGTTGCTTTTTGATTTGGACGCGGGGCAAATAAAAAATCTCCGAGTGGTGGAATTGGGGAAGAGGGGGAAGGTTTTGTGAGTAGTTAGTTGTGAAAAGTGAGAAATGGTTTCAGTTTACAGTCACAGTGGTCAGTCACAGTTTACAGTCACAGTGAGCAGTTCTCTAGTTTAGGTGATTGTAAGAGGTGAGATGTGAAAAGTGAGAGGTGCTCTTAGTCTTCAGTTGCAGTGGTTGGTAGGACAGTGTCCTGTTTTCTTAGTGTATGTATGTAAGAGGTAAGAAGTGAGAGGTGAGATGTGAAAAGTTAAAGGTGCCCTTAGTCTGGATGCGTATCGGGATCGGTCTCAGCTACAACAGTGGTCAGTCGCAGTGAGCAGTTCTTTAGTTTAGTTGATTATAAGAGGTGAGAAGTGAGAAGTGAGAAGTGAGAAGTGAAAAGTGAGAGGTGTCGAAGATCGAGGGATAAAATTAAAGTCCAGCTTCTGGAGAAGCAGGACAACTACGAGGATTTCTTTTTGTAAGAGACTCCGGTTTTACTGATTACTTTTCCTGTTCTAAAAAACCAAAATCCCCCTTACCCTTTAAAAGAGGGGGAACTACCCTGTTTTAAAATAACTTCAGTAGTAACGAACAGCGCTCTCTGCGAAACAGTCTGCGACCTCCTCGCAGTTATAAAAAAAAATAAACGAAAAAAGGCGATCAAATGACCGCCTTCTATGTTTTTGCTGAAATAAATATTATTTCGCGAAAGACTTCTTAAGCTCTTCAACGTCCACGTTTCTGATTACAGGCTGAGCAGACAATTGCTTGATCTTAATCACACGTGTGGTCTGAGTTTGTCTTTTTCTTTTAAGCTTTCTCTTCAGTGTAGTAACTGCCATGGTCGTATATTTTTAATAGTATTGTTTCGAAACGAGTCGCAAAAGTAAATAAAGATTTCTTTTTAGCCTAAATTAATTTGGGATTTAATTCTTTGACTTCCACCATTTCAAGGGGCGTTTCCTTTTTTTTGAATAAATTTGGCAGCTAATCACCAAAAAACAAGCTATGCAAAAGCCAAGTCTGCCAAAAGGAACCAGAGATTTTGGAACCATTCAGATGGCCAGAAGAAATTATATTCTCGATTCTATCAAAGGTACTTTTCAACTTTTTGGCTTCAATCAGATAGAGACTCCTGCGATGGAGAACCTCAATACACTGACTGGGAAATATGGTGATGAGGGAGATCAACTGCTTTTTAAGATTTTGAATAGTGGTGATTACCTGAAGAATGTAGGGGAAGTGGATCTGCAAAATGGCTACAAACAAACTTTGCCTAAAGTCTCTGAAAAAGGCCTCCGTTACGACCTAACTGTTCCCTTTGCTCGCTTTGTCGTGATGAATCGAAATGATTTGACATTTCCTTTCAAGCGTTTTCAGATTCAACCTGTCTGGCGTGCGGATCGCCCGCAAAAGGGCAGATATCGAGAGTTTTATCAATGTGATGCAGATGTGGTAGGGACGGATAGCTTGCTTTGCGAAGCAGAAATTATCCTGATGATCAGAGCTGTTTTTGAAAAATTGAAACTGAAGGATTACAGCATCAAACTGAATAACCGAAAGATTCTGACTGGGATTTCTGAGGCAATTGGTGAAGCTGGAAAAGAAGCACCACTTTGCGTAGCTATAGATAAGCTAGACAAAATAGGTTGGGAGAAAGTCAAGGAAGAATTGAGCGAGCGAGGCTTTGCGGCTGATTCTATAGAGAAATTAGCTCCGCTTGTGAAGTTGGAAGCTGACCAAGCAGGGAAGCTGAGTTTCCTGAAGGAATTCCTTGCTACGAGTGAGATTGGACTTCAGGGAGTAACTGAGTTGGAGGAAGTATTTGAGATCTTGACAGGAATGGGTGAAAATCTGGACTTTGTAGATTTGGATATCATGCTGGCTCGTGGACTTTCGTATTATACAGGAGCGATTTTCGAGGTTAAAGTGAACCATGTCTCCATTGGATCCGTCAGTGGTGGTGGTCGATATGATAATTTGACTGAAAATTTCGGACTTAAGGAGAAGATGTCTGGAGTTGGTTTTTCCTTTGGAGTAGATCGCTTGTACGATGTGTTGGAGGAGCTAGACTTATTTCCAGATGACAGTATCCAAAGCACCAAAGTTTTGTTGACTCACTTTGATCAGAAAGCATTTGTCTACGCTTTGAGTTTATTGAAGAAGTTTAGAGCAGCTGGAATCAAGGCAGAGCTTTATCCTGATCTGACTAAAATGAAAAAGCAACTTGACTTTGCTTCCAAGAAAGCTATTCCGTTTGTTGGGATTTGTGGTGATTCAGAAATTGAAGCAAATGAAATAGCCTTGAAAAATCTAGAGACTGGGGCTCAAGAAAGCCTAAGTTTGGAGGAAGCAATCGAGCGATTAAAGTAAATTGGAAATCATAATCTGTGACAAGATCTTAATACAAAAAATATGTTTGATATAATGGGCATGATGGGCAAAGTGAAAGAAGCCCAAGCAAAAATTAAAGAAACGCAGGCTAAACTGGTGTATCTAACTGCAACAGGTGAATCTGGAGCAGGCATGGTGAAAGTGACTGTGAATGGTGATAGAAAAGTGGTGAGCTTAGAGTTTGACGACTCACTTCTCTCACCAAAGGATAAGGAGATGCTAAGCGATTTGATCGTGGCGGCTACCAATATTGCGATGACTGCTATCGAGGTAAAAATCAAAGCTGAGATGAAATCCGCTACGGAAGGCATGATTCCAAATATCCCTGGAATGGATCTGGGTGGAATGTTTGGTTGAGACCGAGTCTGTCATAGAAAGATGGGTTTGAGGCAAGATATCTGACCGTAGAATAATTAAAATCACATGAAATCCTGTGCCATCGTCATACTGAATTACAATGGGGAAGAAATGCTAAAGACATTTCTTCCCTCTGTTTGTATGCATAGTCAGTTTGATCTATGGGTAGTAGATAATGCGAGTACTGATGCTTCGATTGATTTTTTAGACACCAACTATCCTCAGATTCAGCAAATCAAACTGACAGAGAATTTTGGATACGCTGGTGGTTATACCGAAGGGCTTGCACAGATCCAAGGCCAATACGATTACTACATTCTGTTGAATTCTGATGTGGAGGTGAGCGCAGGTTGGGATTCGGTTCTCATTGATTGGATGGAAGCTCAGCCTGATTATGCAGCTCTTCAACCCAAAATCCTATCCTGGAAATCCAAAGACACATTTGACTATGCAGGTGCTGGTGGAGGGTTTTTGGATGCTTACGGCTATCCTTATTGTAGAGGTAGGATTTGGGATAGCATAGAGAAAGACCAAGGGAGCTACAATGATACGATTGATGTGGATTGGGCTTCAGGTGCCTGTATGGTTGTAAGAGCTACAGTTTTCCATGAATTGTCGGGATTTGACTCAGATTTTTTTGCGCATATGGAGGAGATAGATCTTTGCTGGCGCATGCGGAAGTCAGGCTGGAAAATAGCATATAATGGTTCAGTGGAGGTGTATCATCTTGGAGGAGCTACCTTGGATAGGGCCAGTCCTAAGAAAATGTACCTGAATATCCGAAATAGCCTGAGCATGATTTATAAGAATGAGACTTCCTCAAGGTTTTTCAGGATATTTCTGGTCAAATCTTTGTTAGAGCATCTGGCCGCGATGAGTTTTGTGAGTCAGGGCAAAAAGGAGTTTTCGAAAGCAGTACTAGATGCTTATCGAGATTTTAGATTGAAAAAGAATTCTATTGAGAAATTCCAGCCAAACTTGGATGGAAGAATAGAGGTGAAAAGACAGGGGAAAGTGAAACTAGTCTTTTGGAATTGGAAGGTATTAGGTAAAAAGAGCTATGATCAGCTTTAATCAAAAAGTACTGGGTTGTTCTTTTTTCTAAAGAACTTTCTAATTTTCATTGTCATTGCCATACTCACATATAAGATCACTGGTGAGCCCATCGTAACGAATGAGGCATATATAAAGAATAAACGAATGCTGTCGATAGGGAAGTTGAGCTTTTCACCTAAGCGTGAGCAAACCCCAAAGGCTCTCTCTTCAAAGAATATTTTCAGCTTTTCCATGGTAATAGGTGAGTTCGTTGCGGTAAATTTAAGAAAAAAGTCTCGTGAATTAATAAATAAGAATGTTAGATCAATTGTTTAAGAAAAATCCTGTTTTGTTTTTAATGCTTTTATTGCCACTACTTTGCAGTTCAATAATGGTGCCCGAAACTGATTTTTTGAAAGATTCCAAAGTGATTCCGGGCAAGCTTGAGTTCTTTAGAGATTCGGTTCGATTTGAAGTGAAAGGCAGTATTCCTATCGAATCTGCCTTTAGCCCGAGAAACCCCACCGTCAAGTTACTTCTAAAGTCATCGGAGAATTCTATGCTTTTTGAAGAGCTGGAGTTGACCAAGAATGTGGCTGAATATTCTTACAATCAATCTTTCATTCTAGCATACGAGCCTTGGATGGAAGGGGCCTATTTGGAAGCTCAGTTTTTTCAGGGCAAAAAAGAACAACTGGAGCCCCATCAGAAAAAGATTCTTGCCCGAGGGGTTATTACCACGCCACTGCTGGCGAAAATTGGTAATGTTAATCCTGATGAGCCCATCCCGCAAGTAGGACTATTTATTTCTACAGGAGCCATGGATACAGACCTCTCCCGATCCAGAGAGTTCTTGATCAAGTTTAATACAGGATCTTCAGCTATAAAGATGACTGCTGCAAATGAGCAGGCTATTGCAGACTTGAAAGCATTTTTGACTGAAAACTCAACGGTATTGTCCTTTAGGATCACGGGGACTCAATCTCCTGAAAGTTCCGAAGGGCGCAGCAGCAAACTGGGAATGGATAGGGCGGAAGCAGTGAAGCGTATGCTGGAAGGGGCCAATGTTTCTCTCAGAGATAGCCTAACTGAAATAAAATCTAGATGGAATGATTGGTTTGATTTCCGGCTTCAATTACGAGAATATGAAAAGCTCTCTACGCAGCGGAAAGATCAGTATTATGCTGTCTTGCTAGACGGATCGGATTATCAGACCCAAACCCAAGCATTAAAGAAGATTTCAGGTTTCAATCAGGTAGCCAATGATTTATTTCCGAACCTTAGAGCTGCTAAAATTGAAGTGGTAGCGAAGCCGCTTCCAGGTCTTAACCAAGCGCAAACTGCTTTGTTGCAAAAGGCGCTCAATGAAAATACGGCAAATTCTGATTTAGATTTAGCTGATTGGGCGATTGCTGGTGAGGCATCTCCAAGACTCGAGGATAAAGCTAAGATATACAGTAAAATGACCGAGTTATTCAGCTCTGTGATTCCTTATAATAATTTGGCAGTAGTAAAGATGCGACTCGCTCAGCGAACGCTAGATCAAGTGACAAAGGATTTGCTTTGGAAAGAGGCGAATGCTCTGCTTTACCAAGCATCCAAAATAGCCACAGATCCCTATGTGTTACATAATCAAGGGCAGATTCTGGTGTTGCAAGGAAAAACCTGGGATGCGTATAAAAAACTCTCCGATGCCTCAGTCTTGACACGGAATCAGGATTTTTTGAAATACAATGAAAGTTTGAGAGGGGCTTTGGATATCATGAGGGGTGATTACAAGCTGGCTACTTTACGTTTTGAATACCCTTATTCCGAGCCAAAGGATTTTTTCAATAAAGGATTGGCCTATTTTCTAGCGGATGATTATGGCAATGCTAGCTTGTCCTTTGAGGAGTCAGTAATGGTAGGGAGGAATTATGGTTATGGCTTTTATGGCTTGGCTATGATAGCTGCAGAGAGTGGACAAACGGAAGTTGCCTTGTTGCAATTGGATAAGGCAATCCACGCGAGTGAATTAATTTATCAGAAAGCTTTGGTGGATCCGATATTTGAAGAAATCAGATCCTCTGAAGAATTTTTTCAAATATTTAGACCTTCCGTTACCAATAATGAAAAATAAGTAACAGTTTTTTAATAATTCACCTAATTAGGTAAGTAATTATTGCAAAATAGGATTATTTCAATTTTGGGGTAAAGTCAGCAAAAACAGTAATATAATGCTGTAATTGATGTAAAAGGTGCGAATTAGTGCAATCAGCCTAAAAAATTTCCAAATTTAATTTTAGCGTTTGCGTTTGAATTTTGTTTTAGAATCTTTAACATTGATACTTTAGTACAATTATGTAACCCAAAATATTTGCCTATGACCTATTCTACTTAGAAGAAGTGCGCCCTCACCCAGGCATCTTCCGATGCTCTCAAACCTAAAGGTTTCTCAATGTTGGTTTTTAAAAAAGCCGCGGTATAGCTGCAAAAATATCCTGGAGTTCAGGAGATAACCCCTGTAGTTGTTTTGAGCAAGATCGCAATCGATTGCGACAACATATTACAAAGACAAGTTTTTGAAATTAATCTTGTTACCCAATCTATCTATGTTTATGAAAAATATTTACAAAAATCTAAGTGCATTACTAGTGCTCTTAGTCCTAACTGGTGCGGCTGCCTTTGCGCAAAAAACCGTTACTGGTACTGTGCTGGACGAGTATGATACTGGATTGCCTGGTGTGACTATTCTAGTCAAAGGAACCACGACTGGTACAGCCACGGATATTGACGGGAAATTCTCTATTAATGTGCCGAATGATCAGGCCGTTTTAGTTTTTTCCTTTATTGGTTATTCTGCAGTTGAACAACCTGTAGGAAACAGAAGTATCATCGATGTTAAATTGGCTCCTGACGAAAGGACTCTTACTGAGATGGTAGTAACTGGTTATACGATTGATAGCCGAAGAGAAACAACCGGTGCGATTGCCACCGTAGATCCCAAAGATCTGTCAGTAATACCTACTGGTAATATCGAGCAGACGCTTCAAGGTCGTGTGTCTGGTGTGACTGTAGTGACAAACGGACAGCCTGGTACTTCTTCTATTGTGCGTATTCGTGGTTTCGGAGCCTTTGGAGGTAATGAGCCACTGTATGTAGTGGACGGTGTACCGGTAGGAACAACTGATTTCCTTAACCCAGATGATATCGAATCAACTACAGTATTGAAAGATGCTGCAGCTGCTTCTATTTATGGTGCGAGAGCAGCGAACGGTGTAATTATTTACACTACCAAAAGAGGAAGAAGAGGCGATCAGAAATTAAGAGTTGATGTTAATGCTATGTTTGGTGCTACTGATCCAGGCAAAGGCTTGGATATGATGAATCCTCAGGATTATGCAACATACACTTGGTTGGCTGAAACAAACCAAGCAGCTGTGGATAATGAAGCTCCTGATTATTCGCATCCTCAGTTTGGTAATGGGACTACACCAGTTATGCCTTACTATATAAGCCAAATTTCCCAAGCATCTAATGGTGACCTTTCTAACATTTATGGACAGCCAGGTCCGTTATCTGCAGCTGAACTTGAACAGCAGAGTGCTTGGTATAATGTGGATAGAACTAAAGGTGATGTTTACCAACTTACGCGTGCAGCTACAGGCGAAGGAACTGATTGGTACGATGCAGTAACTAGAACTGCACCAATCCAAAGATATTCATTGGGTGTCAATGGAGGTTCTGAGACGAGCCGCTTCTATGTAGGTTTAGGATATCAAGATCAGCAAGGTATTCTTTTAAATAATAGTTTAAAGCGTATGACTTTCAGAGCTAACTCTGAATTTGATGTGACCAGCAAAATTAGAATTGGTGAAAACTTCCAAGGTACATACCGTCAGGTATTAGGCCAAGGTGGTGGAAGCGGAGGACAAGGTGTTTCTCAGGATGAGAACCAAATTTTAGGTGCCTTCAGAATGCCAAGTATAATCCCACTCACTGATGAGTTTGGAGGATATGCAGGTACAGCGGCATCAGGATTTAATAATCCAAGAAACCCAGTAGCTGAAAGAGATGCCTTGGTGGATAACAGGAACTTTAGTGCAAATGCTTTCGGTAATGTCTATGTTGAAGTAGAACCGATAGAGGATTTGGTATTCCGTTCATCTATTGGTATCAATTATGCTAACTTCTACAGTTGGGGTTATTCAAGACTTCAATATGAAAATGCGGAGAACAACTCTGCATTCGGATACAATGAAGGTGGTGGATTCAACTTTGGATATACTTTCACTAATACTGTAAACTGGAAAAAGCAGTTCAATAAACATTCCTTTGATGTTCTTTTAGGCCAGGAATCATTGAACACTGGCTCTGGTAGAAATATGGGTGCTAGTGGTCAGAATCCATTCTCTACGGATCCAGATTACATCACGATTTCAAACTTGCCAGTTTCCACTAGACAGGTGAATTCAGGTCAATACAAAGGTGTTAACTTCCTATCCCTATTTGCTAGAGTAAATTACGCCTACAATGACAAGTACCTATTTAGTGGTGTTGTCAGAAGAGACGGTTCTTCTAGATTTGGTGAAAACAACCGTTATGGTGTATTCCCTGCATTCTCTGCAGCATGGAGAATTTCTTCTGAAGGGTTCCTCTCTGGAGCTACTTGGATGGATGATTTGAAGATCCGTGGTGGTTGGGGTCAAATGGGTAACTCCAATAACGTAGATCCTAATAACCAATATTCATTATTTGGTGGTGATGTCGGTGGATCTTCTTATGATATCAACGGTAGCGGAACTTCAGCTATTATCGGTTTTAGAAGAACAAGATTAGGTAACCCTGATGCAAAATGGGAAACTGCTGAAACTGTAAACATTGGTTTTGACGGTACGTTCTTCAACGGTCGATTAGATGTGATTGTGGATTTCTGGAAAAAAGACACCAAAGATCTTTTATTCCAATTGCCAGTTACAGAAACCGCTGGATATAATGCTACTCCTCCTTCAGTGAATATCGGTAAGATGCTTAATCAGGGTATTGACTTCCAAGTAGTGACTAGAGGTAATCTTTCAAGTGCATTCACTTATGAAGTAAATGTGACTGGTGGATTCTTGAAAAATGAGATCACTTATTTGGCTGATGATGTGCAGTACATCACATCAGGAAATGCAAACCCTAGTTATAGAGGTATTCAGCCAATTAGAAACCAACTGAATAGGCCTCTTTCTTCTTTCTTCGGATATGAAGTAGAAGGGTTATTTAGTTCTAATGAAGATGTAACTGGCCACGCTACTCAAGAAGGAGCTGCTCCAGGTCGATTCAAATTTAGAGACATAGATGGCGATGGTGAAATTACTACTGCTGACAGAACATACTTAGGATCTCCAGTTCCTGATTTTACAGGTGGTGTAAACTTTACTTTAGGATTCAAAAACTTTGACTTCTCTATGTACTGGTATACTTCTCTTGGAAATGAAGTATGGAATCAATCAAGATGGTTTACTGATTTCTACTCTACATTCGAAGGAGCTGCAATTTCTGAGCGTTTGAAAGATGCTTGGACACCTCAAAATTTGGGTGCAGAGATTCCAATTGTAGAGAAGGCTGCAAACTTTTCAACATCAAACGTGGGTAGCTCATTCTATGTTGAAAATGGTTCGTATTTGAGATTGCAAAACGTAACGCTAGGTTATACTATGCCAGCTACTCTTCTTGAGAGATGGAAATTAGAAAAGCTAAGAGTTTTTGCTTCTGCGAATAACTTGTTTACAGTTACAGGTTATTCTGGTTTGGATCCTGCTGTAGGTGGTAATGCTGACTTAACATTTGGTGTTGATGTTGGAAACTACCCTACTACTAGAGGATATACCTTCGGTGTAAATCTTAGCTTTTAATTCTAAGTAGTCGAAAAAGACAATCTAATTATAGAACTATAATTGAGACAAAAATTATGAAAAGTATAAAAATAAAAGTAGGTGTTATTGCAGCTTCATGCATCATGATGTTTGCAGTGAGCTGTGACGATTATCTAGAGGTACTTCCAACTGGACAATTGGGGCAAGCTCAACTTGTTACTTTGGCAGGTATAGACCAATCTTTGATCGCTGTTTATTCTCAAGTGAATGGTAGAAACCTTCGTATGGCTTCTCCTTCCAACTGGGTATGGGGAAGTATCAGAGGTGGTGATGCCAATAAGGGTACTGACCCAGGTGATTTTAACACAATTAACCCAATTGAAAGATTTGAGACGGATGCGGTTAATGTCAATCCAGCTGAAAACTGGAGAGGTTTGTACGAAGGAATAGCCCGTGCGAATAATGTGCTAAGGTTGTTGATAGATAAGGGACCAGATGTAACCGATGCTGATGTTGTGAGAATTACAGCACAAGCAAGGTTCTTGAGAGGTCATTTCTACTTCCAGTTAAAAAGGAACTTCAACAATACCCCTTATGTAGATGAGACAGTTGATTATAAGAATGGTATTGAGGATGTAGTTAATAATCAGGACCTATGGCCATTCATTGAGGCTGACTTTATGTATGCGGCAGAAAATCTTCCTAGTACTCAGTCACAAGTTGGCCGAGTGAACGAATGGGCTGCCAAAACTTATCTAGCTAAGACTTATCTTTATCAGGATAAATTCTCGGAAGCAAAAACTTTGTTCGATGCTATTATTGCTGATGGAATGACGAGTAATGGTAAAAAGTACGGTTTGGTGCCATATTATGATGATGTGTTCAGAGGTGGGAATGAAAACCATGAAGAGTCAATATGGGCATACCAATCTGCTGCCGGTACAGGTTCTGTAAATAATGCAAACCCTGAGTTTGACTTGAACTTCCCTTATAACACGCTTCCAGGTAACTGTTGTGGGTTCTTTGCGCCAAGTTTTACATTTGTAAACTCTTTTAGAACGGATGCAAGTGGACTACCTCTTTTGGATAATAGCTACAATGATCCTGGAAATCGTGTAAAGAATGATATGAATATTACTTCTGCGGATCCATTTACTCCTGATACTGGAAATTTGGACCCGAGAGTAGATCATACTGTAGGACGTAGAGGTTTACCATACCTTGATTGGGAAGATCATAAGGGTAGTGTTTGGATTAGAAAGCAAGACTGGGCTGGACCTTATTCTCCTAAAAAGTACGTGTATGAGAAGTCTGAAGAAGCTGGATTCCTAGATACCAGTTCATGGACACCAGGTTATACAGGTATCAATATCATGATTCTTCGTTTTGCTGATGTTCTGCTAATGGCAGCTGAAGCAGAAATAGAACTAGGAAATCTCGAAGCAGCTAGAGGTTATGTGAATAGAGTTAGAGAAAGAGCTATGAACTCTGCATTGATGAGAGATAATGGTAATATGGCTGCAAATTATAAGGTAAGTCTTTATAATTCTGCTTGGTCTGATTCTGATATGGCCAGAAAGGCTGTCAGATTCGAGCGTAAGCTAGAGCTTGGTATGGAAGGTCATAGATTCTACGATCTAGTTCGTTGGGATACTGTTCAGGAAGAAATGGATAGATATTTTGCTTTGGAAGGAGTAATGTTGCCAGCACAAATGGCTGGAGCTAAATTCACTGATAAGCATAAATTGTTACCAATTCCTCAAGGACAAATTGACTTGTTAGGACCGGATGTGCTAATCCAAAATCCTGGATTCTAATACACTTGATTTATAACTAGTAAAAAGGGGGGCATTTGTCTCCCTTTTTTTTTGAAATAGCAGGCAATTAAAACGCTTAAAGTTTCCCATATGCCTCAAAAATGGTAATTTCAACGCACCCTAAGTACCCAATCTATCTATTATGAAATTTTCCTATTATAGCCTAGTAGTTTTGATTCTATTGGCTTTTTCATCCTGTAATAAAGAGCCTACCTTATTCGAACTTATCCCCGCTAGTAAGACAGGAGTTGATTTTAGTAACACGATTGTAGAGTCTGACTCCTTTAATATTCTTACTGATGAATACATCTTTAATGGTGGAGGATTGGCTGTTGCTGATTTTGATAATAATGGTTTTCCAGATCTGTTTTTTACTGGAAATCAGGTTTCGAATAAACTATATCTGAATTCTGGAAATTTCAAGTTTGAAGATGTAACTGAAACTGCTGGTGTAGCTGCGGCTAATCAATGGTGTACAGGCACAGTCGCAGTAGATATCAATGGCGATGGCTGGATGGATATCTATGTAGCTTCTGCTATGAAGCTTGGGCCAGGAGAGCGAAACAACCTGCTCTATGTCAATCAAGGTAAAAATCCTGAAGGTACTATTACGTTCAAGGAGATGGCTGCTGACTATGGTATTGCCGATGCTGGAAATGCCATGTGGGCAGCTTTCATAGATTATGATCTAGATGGAGATCTGGATCTGTATGTGCTCAATAATGAGCAGAGTAAAACGGTGCCAAGTAATTATCGCGAGAAGATCGTGGATGGATCAGCGATTAATAATGATAAGTTCTATCGAAACAATGGGGATTGCTCCTTTACTGATGTGACTATTGAGGCGGGAATTACGATTGAAGGTTTTGGCTTGGGCGTGTTAGTCTCGGATTTGAATAATGACGGCTGGCCAGATATTCATGTCAGCAATGACTATGTAACTAACGATATTCTATATATCAATAATCAGGATGGCACTTTTTCGAACCAATCCAAAGAGATGCTGAGACATCAGAGTCAATTTTCGATGGGAGCTGATATCTCTGATTTCAACAACGACAGTAAGCCAGATATCATCACCCTAGATATGCTAGGGGAAGACAATTACCGAAAGAAAACTACCATTGGCAACAACTCCTATCAGGTATACATCAGCAATGAACAATGGGGCTATGAATACCAATATGTTCGGAATATGCTTCAAATGAATAATGGGACAGATGTGCCATTTAGTGAGATCGGGATGATGGCGGGCGTATATCAGACTGATTGGAGTTGGGCGCCCTTATTCGGAGATGTGGACAATGATGGCTACCGAGATTTATTAGTGACCAATGGATTTCCAAGAGATATCACAGATAAGGATTTTGCTAACTATAGAGCCGATGTAGGGAGTATAGCTACCGTTCGGCAGTTGCTCGATTCTATTCCAATTGTGAAAATCCCAAATTACGCCTTTAAGAATAACGGTGATTTGACTTTTGCTGATGAAGGAAAGGCTTGGGGCCTGAACAAACCTTCCTTTTCCAATGGGGCCGCTTTCGTAGACTTGGATGCTGATGGCGACCTAGACTATGTGGTAAATAATATCAATGATCCAGCATTTGTATTTGAGAATACGCTCAATAACGCTGAAAATAAGAACAATTATATCAGGCTTAAACTCAATGGTCCGACTTTAAATCCACAAGGATTGGGAGCCAAAGTTCTTATTTCACTTCCAGATGGTGGGCAGCTCTACCAAGAGCAGCAGGTAGTAAGAGGCTATATGTCCTCCATAGATGAAGTGATGCATTTTGGGGTAGCAGAGGCTTCTGAGATTCCTGAAATCCGAGTGATTTGGCCCGACGGAAAAGAGAGCTCTCAGACTAATGTGAAAGTAAATCAACAACTTGAATTTGCCCATGCTGATGCAAAAACAGGAAAGAATCAGCTTGCGATAGTAGACTCGGATTTGACCAATGTGATTTTTGAAGAGGTGTCCTCGGCCAAAGGATTGGAATATACCCATGAGGAAGAGGATAAGGTTGATTTCAATATTCAAAGAGTAATACCACATAAGCTGAGTCAGTATGGACCTAGCTTGGCTGTTGGAGATGTGAATGGTGATGGATTGGAAGATTTGGTGGTGGGCTCAGCTTCTGGCTTTGCTCCGCAGGTGTTTACCCAAAATATAGATGGGGTATTTTCCGCAAGTGATATTATCGCTGAAGAAGGTAATTTCTTTGAAGAGATGGGGATCTTACTGTTTGATGTAGACAATGATTCTGACTTAGATATGTACTTGGTTGGAGGTAGCAATGAGTTTTTAGGAGATGCTACTGAGTACTCTGATCGCTTATTTTTAAACGATGGGAGAGGGAACTTCACAATTGATAAGGATTTCTCTTCAGTAAAAGCAAGTGGTTCTACGGTGCGTGGAGCTGATTTCGATGGAGATGGATTTATGGATTTGTTTGTTGGTGGGAGAACTCCCGTGGCTAAATATCCTTTTCCTGATAGAAGCTTCCTTCTCAAAAACATAAATGGGCGACTTCAGGATGTAACAGATGAAATTGCTCCTAAGCTTCGCAAAGTTGGAATGGTGACCGACGCCGTCTGGTCAGATGTAGATGCTGATGGACTAGTAGACTTGGTGGTAGTAGGCGAATTGATGGAGATTTCCGTGTTCAAAAATACTGGAGACAAACTTTCAAAGCTGGAAAACACAGGTCTTGAAAATTACTTGGGCTGGTGGAACTCCATTGTTTCAGGTGATTTTGATCAAGATGGAGATACTGATTTTGTGGTAGGAAATCTAGGTGAAAACAATTCTCATCACCCAACTGCGGAAAGGCCGGTAAAAATCTACGCGAAGGACTTTGATAATAACGGCAGTGTGGATCCAGTTACTTTTGCTTATTACAAGGATCGTGAAGGGAATTATAACTCCTTCCCAAGTCATTTCTGGGGAGATCTATATGGGCAAAGCACGCTATTTAGAAAGAAGTTCGAACGATACAAACTGTATGCTTTGAGTACTGAAGCGAGTATTTTCTCAGAAGAAGAGAAGAAAGATGCGTTGATTCTCACAGGGAATTATGACAAAACTGCCTATATAGAAAACCTTGGTGGCGGGAAGTTTCAGGTTAAGCGACTTCCGACATTGGCACAGATAGCTCCAGTAAATGGGCTTAGCACAGAGGATGTCAATAGAGACGGTTTTCTCGATGTAGTGATGGTTGGTAATGACTACGGCAATGAGATTTTTGTAGGTCGCCTTGACGCTCATTTAGGCTTGGTGTTATTAGGAGATGGAAAAGGAAACTTTACACCAATGAGTCCCCAGGAAAGTGGATTTGTGGTTCCAGGAGATGGTAAAGCTTTGGTGAAAATAGCTTCAGCACAAGGAGGACCATTGCTGGTAGCTTCGCAAAACAGAGGAAAGCTCCTGGCGTTTCAACAGCAAAGTGCTCAAGCAAGCCAATCTATTACGCTGGGTCAGGAAGTGATGGCTGTGATTTTGGAATTGGAAAATGGTCAAAAACAACGAATAGAAACTAGTCTTGGTGCTGGATTCCTTTCCCAATCAGGCAGAGAAATATCCCTGCCTAAGAGAATCAAAGGGATCCAATTACAAGATTATAAAGGTGATTTCAAGGCTGTTGATATGAGTTCCTTGGATTGATTACTTATATAGTTTTCCAGGCTGTGCTTCACAGATATCAATCATAAGCTCAGCCACCTTACTCGTGACATCTTCAAAATATTTCCTCCCTTTTTCTGGGGAGGATTTTTTTGGATTACCAATACCTGTATCTGCTGATACTTCAGACCATTTTCGTTCGGCCCAAGCCCATTTTTCTTGTACTCCTGTGATGACAGATTTTTTTTCTGAACCATCTCCGGCCTGCTCCAGTGGCAACACCAATTCTGGATGCAAATACATTACGATGGAAGTTTCCATTTCATCTGCATGATCTCCTGCTTCTTCAAAATAGTTAGCCTTATCCAGAGACTGAAACCAGTTGCAGGTAAAAAGCATCATGTCCGGGAACTTCAAGCCCAGCTCTCGGAGCATAGTTTTGAAATCATTTCCACCATGACTATTTAAGATTAAAAGTTTCTTAGTTCCTTGCCTATCTAGAACAGTAATGATGTCCTGCAGGATCATAAGCTGCGTACTTGGATTTAGGTTGATATCCAAATAGATGTCGGACTGCCCAGTATTTACACCAAAAGGAATGGTGGGCATAATGGTGACATTTGCTCCCTTTTCCCATGCTTTCCTACCTGATTCGCTAGCTACGGCGTTTGCTTCATACACGTCAGTGCCATACGGCATATGGTAATTATGCGCTTCCGTTGCTCCCCAAGGCAATACAGCCAAGTCAAATCGGTGGTTTTTAAGAGTTTTCCAGTTGGATTCTGCTAGCAAATAAGGTTTCATAGGTAGATAATTGTTTTTGAGTACAGAGATGAGCTTCGCAAAACTGAAAGTTACTCCTAGTTAGCCTAGCTCAAAGCTGCTCAGACAAAATTGATTTTGAAGGAAATGAAAGAAAGTAGGTCAAAATAGCCCCATTTTTAATAATTTCAGGCCTGACTCTAAATTAACTCTAATGTCTCAAAGAAGAAAGTTTATAAAGCAAACCCTCATGGGCTCAGCCCTGTTTATACCAGGAGTTTCTAACATCGCTGAAGCAAAGTCCCCCGCTCTTATCAAAGGAGAAAAGCCACTTATTTTGTCAACATGGAATCATGGATTGCCAGCAAATGCTGCGGCTGTGGCAAAGCTCAAAGCTGGTGGGACTATCATAGATGCGGTGGAAACGGGAGTTCGTGACACGGAATTGGACCTGAGTAATTTGTCTGTAGGATTGCAAGGCTTACCAGATCGAGAAGGAATTACTACTCTGGATGCATCCATTATGTCAGGAGATGGTTCCTGTGGCGCTGTAGCTTTTGTGAGACAGGTAAAGCATCCTATTTCCCTAGCAAGAGTGGTAATGGAAAAGACGCCGCATGTGATGATAGTAGGAGAAGGAGCCAGACAATTGGCTATTGCCGAAGGTTTTCCTATCGAAAAGGAGGAGCTAAGTCCAAATGCGAAAAAGGCATATTTGAAGTGGAAGGAGACTAGCCAGTATAAGCCAATCATAAATATTGAGAATCACGATACTATTGGCATGATCGGGATGGATGCCAAAGGGAATATGGCCGGAAGTTGTACCACCAGTGGTCTTTCTTATAAAATGCATGGTAGAGTTGGAGATAGCCCAATTATTGGCGCTGGTCTATTTGTAGATAATGAGGTTGGTGCTGCTACGGCAACTGGTCTTGGAGAATCAATTATTCGAATCTGCGGTAGCTTTTTGATAGTAGAACTAATGCGTCAAGGGCGTACTCCGCAGGAAGCTTGTGAAGAGGCAGTGAAGCGATTGATAGCAAAGAATAAGGATATAAAAGATATTCAGGCAGGTTTCCTTGCGATGAATAAAGATGGTGAAGTGGGTGCTTATGCGGTTCATCCAGGCTTTAACTATGCGAAAGCAACGCTACAAAAGAATGAGATGATTGATTCAAACTCACAATTCACCGGATGAGTAAAATAATTTTAGAATCTCCAGTGTTCAATGTGGAAGCAGCGCTAGAAGCAGCTGAATTTGGGATTGATCGATTGGAGCTATGCGCTAATTTTCCTGAAGGGGGTGAAACGCCAAGCGCAGGAATGCTCAAGTTTTTGAAAACTGAGATTGATATCCCTGTTTTTGTCATGATTAGACCTAGAGGTGGAGACTTCTCTTATTCTCAAAAAGAGCTGATGGTCATGAAACGGGATATTGAGTTGCTGGGTGCTCAGGGAGCGGATGGTTTTGTGTTTGGTGCTTTGAATAATCAAGGTTTGGTAGATACTGATTCCTGTGAATCCCTGCTGAGAACTGCCTCTGGCAAACCCTGTACATTTCACCGTGCGTTTGATGCTTCTGCAGATTACTTTGATTCTTTGGAGAAAATCATTTCCTGTGGTTTTGATCGGATCCTGACTTCCGGAGGAAGGAATTCTGTCACTGAAGGACTGGATTTGCTCAAAGAATTGCTTGTAAAAGCTCAGGATAGAATCAGTGTAATGCCAGGTGGAGGCTCCAAGCCTGAGCATGTATTGGAGTTGAGAAAAACCGGTTTCTTAAAAGAAATTCATGCTTCCTGCAAAACGCTGAAGCCTTCTTTAAATCAATATGTCAATCCTGATTTGTCATTCTCCGAAGACCCAAAATCCTTTACTCATCACCTTAGAATAGATCAAAAAGTAGTCAATCAGTTTTTGGAAGTGATAGGAGAATGATGTGGAGAAATTTGATAGTGCTAATTGTCCTGTTGCTATCGTTTTCATGCAATCCGATTTCAGAGCGAAAGCAGCCTCCGCCTAGTTTGGAATTGCTGGCGGCAACGGATCTGAATCTAAATGGAGAGCAGCTAGCCAATGCCTACTGTGCAACCTGTCATATCAAGCCTGAACCCGATATACTTGACAAGTCTATCTGGAGGGAAAAGGTGCTTCCTGATATGAGGAAGCGGATGGGGCTCATTTTGGCAGAGGATTTTGGGCAGGCATTGCCTGAAGATACCGGCGTTCCTCCGGGAGTTTATTCCAAGAAACAATTTATTCGAGCTACAGACTGGGAGAAAATCCTCACATATTATTTAGATAATGCGCCAGAGTCTGCTTTGCCACAGGTGAAAAAACCGGAGCCTAGAAAGGGTATTCCTGGTTTTGCAATTTCTAGACCTGACTTTCATAGAATAAAGGGCAATCTATCTACCATGCTAAGAGTTCAGCCCGAAACGGGTGACCTGTGGCTAGGAGATCGCCTAAAAATGATCTATATCCTAGATTCCAAAAATGGTTTTCTTATCAAGGATTCTATTCCAACTGAAGTAGCTCCGGTGGATATAGTCTGGTCGGATGATAATTCCTTCGAATTACTGACGATGGGCCGAATGGATCCAGCGAGTGATACCTTGGGTAAGGTTTCAAAATTTTGGAATGAATCTGGAGAATGGAAAAGTGAGGAACTTTTGAACAAGCTAATACGTCCTGTCAATCTTGCTGTAGCAGATTGGAATGGAGATGGAGAGGAGGATCACGTGGTTTCTCAATTTGGCGATCACTTTGGGAAGATGAGTATTTACCTTTCAGGAGCTACTGGAGCCTCTGAATTAATCTTACGTCCAGAGCCCGGAGCTAGGCGGGCGCTAGCAGTTGATTTTGATCAAGATGGAGATTTGGATGTGCTTGGCCTGATGGCGCAGGCTCAGGAGGGAGTCTATGTCTGGCTCAATGAAGGTGATGGGCAATTCAAGGAGAAAGCCTCGCTACGTTTTCAGCCTGCTTTTGGCGCGAGTGATTTTCGGTTTGTGGATCTGAATAAGGATGGACACAAGGATATCATTATCGTGAATGGAGATAACGCAGATTTGTCTCAAGTTCTCAAGAATTACCATGGCGTTCATATCTATTTGAACGATGGGAAAAATGAATTTGAAGAATCTTGGTTCTATCCTATGCATGGAGCAAGTGGGATAGAAATAGCGGATTTTGATGGTGATGGCGACCAGGATTTCTTTGTGCTATCATTCTTTCCTGATGGTTCTCAGCTGCCAAAGCAGGACTTGGTATTCTTCCAACAAAATGAAAAGAGAGGATATGATCCTTTTGTGTTGGTGGAAAGTTTTGAAGCACATTGGCTGACCATAACCTCCGGTGACACTGATTTGGATGGTGACATTGATGTGGTAGTTGGGGCCTTCGAATTTGAGGATCTTTACAGGGGAGCAAAAAATACTTGGACACCTTTTATTTACTTAGAAAACGAAATGAATTAAGATTTCGGTCTTCTTGTATTTTTAAAAATATAGTACTGATTAAACATATTTAATAAACTATAATTTTTTATTGTATTGTTTTTTCAGTAATTTATTCTTTCATCCTTAATTTTTAAACCATGGTAAAAAGTTTTCAAGGGGTTAGAAAAGCAGAACCAAAAAAATCCCCGATTCCGCAAATTCTTGTCAAAGAATATATGAGTACTAGTTTGATTACTTTCAAACCAGATGACACCATAGATCAGGTGATGGAAGTGCTCACAAAACGAAGGATTTCTGGAGCGCCTGTGATTGATGCCTCAGGAGCATTGGTTGGAATTATTTCGGAGGTGGATTGCCTCAAAGAGATCATTAAGGGGAAATATACCAATACACCGAAATTCCCTGCAAAAGTAAGCGAGCATATGTCTGTGCATGTGCTGACACTTTCGCCAGATCTATCAATATTCGATGCTGCATCCAGATTTTTGGACTACAAAATCCGAAGATTCCCAGTGATGAAAGATGGAGTGCTTTTGGGACAAATCAGTCTCAGTGATATCATCAGGGCATTTCCAACCATGAAGCATACTACTTGGTAAAAGAAAGAGTCCCAAAAGGGAATGCCCCCATTAGATAAAAATCTTAATGGGGGCATTTTTTTAAAATCTGTGTTTCCTCTGCTAGCCTAGCCTTGAACTAGAATTAGGAGGGGGCAGGAATTGCGGTTTGTCATACAGATCCTACTTTTCACCCCTACCTTCTTACTTCCTGATCACTGATAATACGCTTAACAGAGCACTTTCAGCTTCATTTTGAGCCCTCAATCGCTCTCTCCACATCTAGGATGATATCTTCATAATGTTCCAGTCCTACGGATAATCGCACCAATCCATCAGATATCCCAACTTGCGCTCTTTCCTCTGCTGAAAGTTTGCTGTGGGTAGTGGAAGCCGGATGAGTGATTATACTTCGGCTATCGCCAAGATTAGCTGTGATGGAGATCATTTGCAGCTGATCGATAAATCGCTGAGCACGTTGTCCTCCACCTTTCAAATCCAAGGTGATTACTCCACCGCCTTGACTCATTTGTTTTTTGGCGATTTCGTACTGCGGATGGGATTTCAAGAAAGGGTACTTTACTGCAAGCAATTCTGAGTTCCCTTCGAAATACTCCGCTAGTTTAAGTGCATTGCTACAATGTCTATCCATTCTTAGCCCGAGTGTTTCCATGCTTTTAGCAAGTATCCAAGCATTGAATGGAGAAATAGAAGGCCCAGTATGTCTGGCGAAAAAATGTACATCTTTCATCAGATCTGCCTTACCCAAGATTAATCCTCCTAGCACACGCCCTTGCCCATCGATGTATTTGGTGGCACTGTGCGTCACGATATGAGCGCCCCATTTTGCTGGCTGCTGTAGATATGGGGAGGCAAAGCAATTGTCCACTACTAAGATCAGATTATGAGCTGCTGCAAATTTCCCTGCCCATTCTAGATCGATGATCTCCAAGCCAGGGTTGGAAGGAGTTTCGATAAAAAGCATTTTGGTATTCGGTAGTACGAGTTTGTCCCAATTTAAATAATCTGAAATATCACCGTAAGTCGAGCTGATACCCCATTTGGGAAATACCCGTGTCAATAACTGATGAGTAGATCCAAAAAGTGAGCGTGCAGCTAGCACATGATCTCCCTGCTGAAGTAGCGCTGCTATGCTACCAAACATCGCGGCCATCCCTGAGGCTGTCGCAAAACCATCTTCCGTGCCCTCTGCAGCACAGACTTTTTCGATCAAATCGCTGGAATTGGGATTGGCATATCGAGAATAGATGTTTCCCTGAATCTCATCTGCAAAAGTAGCTCTTGCTTCTTCTGCTGAATCAAAAGTAAAGCTAGATGTAAGGTAGATCGGAGCAGAATGCTCTCGTTGACTGGATTTGGATGGGGCGATCCGTACAGAATTCGTTTCGAAATGGGTACTCATTTGTTGATCAGTTTAGATTTTGATACTACTAATCAAGCAGATTTGAGAAAATCAAACCCAGAGGCGAAGAACGAACTAAAAAGGGATTATTTGTAAATTAAGCCAATCTATAGTTCCCGCAAAGGGTAGGATTTGGCACCGTTCTCCGTTTCGGGATGGTTGCCAGAGGGTTATAGAGCCTAATCTCTCGCCTCTTCTTTATAAATCAGTTGCCTGAAGTGATGCAAAGAAAGACCGAGATTTGATGATTTCCAAATCTTATTCGATCAATCGTTAAATAGGTTCATTGTTCGGTCTATTCCAATAGCGCAAAAACTTAGGCTCATTTCTATCGCTTTGTCCATGGTGATAGGTAATTCATCAAATTCCTGAGCAGTGAATTTGCCTAGTACAAAATCAATCTGTCTGCCTTTTGGAAAGTCATCGCCAATTCCCATTCTAAGCCTAGGGTAATTTTGGCCTCCTGTGAGTTCTTCGATGTTTTTCAGGCCATTGTGTCCAGCGGCACTTCCTTTGGGTTTCATACGGAGTTTACCAAATGGAATGGCTACATCATCTACGATGACCAAGGTGTTTTCTTTGGCTACTTGAAGATCTTTCATCCAATAATTCATCGCCTTACCACTGAGGTTCATATAAGTAGTAGGCTTGATCATGTGGATCGTTCTTCCTTTGTGCTTAAACTCCGTTTTGAAAGCTAGTCGATCACTTTTCCAAGTACAGCCTTTTTCATCCGCAAGTCTGTCAACAGTCAGGAAGCCAATATTATGGCGGGTGAGTTCGTATTCAGGGCCTATGTTTCCCAGTCCAATTATCAGGTATTTCATTGTTTCTACTGTATTCTGGCTTTAAAATAAAAAATCCTGCCCAGTTATGGGCAGGATTAATGTCGAATTCAAAAAGGAAATTAAACTTCCTCCTCTTCGCCTTTCTTTCCTCTAAGTGCTCTTGGTACACCAATAGTCACGATGGAAACGTTTGGACTAGTCAAGATTTCAAATCCTTTTTGATCAGCTAAATCTTCAACTTTGAAAGATTTACCCAAGTCAAGTTTTGAAATGTCAATAGTAATGAAGTCAGGGAAGTCATTTGCAAGACCTTTTACTTTCAATACTCTTGTTTTCAATTCCAATTTACCACCTTTAGCGATACCTGGAGAGTTACCTACAACTTTCACAGGAATTTCGAATTTGATAGCCTTATTGTCAGAATAGGCAACAAAGTCAGCATGCATTAGCATTTCACTTACTGGGTGAAACTGTGCATCCTTCAATATTGCTTTGATGATAGTACCTTCGATGTTCAATTCTACCAAGTGAACCTCTGGAGTATAAATCAAGTCTCTGAAAAGGATGATTGGAGAGTAGAAGTGAATCTGCTCTTTGATACCAGGTCCGTAAACCACACAGGGAACATTACCTGATTCTCTCAATTCAGAAAGACTGGCACTGTCGAGATTTGCTCTTTTAAACCCTATAACCTCTAGTGTTTTCATATGCTTTTAATTAGTTTTTAATTGTCATATGGAATCTTGCATTACGGAAAAGCATCCCATTCTGAGAGGCTGTTTCCTTGCTCGATTTCATACTGTATGTGTAATGAAATTGTTTCTTAGATAAACAAAGAACTGATAGAGGTATTTCCTGTTACGGCATGAATAGCCTTGGCAAACAGGTCAGCCACTGTCAATACTTTGATTTTGGATGATTGCTGTTTTGGGGAAATAGTGTCTGTGATTACCAATTCTTCCAAAACGGAGTTTTCGATGTTTTCATAAGCTTTCCCTGAAAGTACTCCATGTGTTGCAATGGCTCTTACTGAATTAGCTCCTTTTTCCATGACGATCTGAGCGGCTTTGCAGAGCGTGCCTGCTGTATCTACCAAATCATCCACTAGAATTACATCTTTTCCTTCAACATCCCCGATTACTTGCATAGAAGCAATCTCATTGGCTCTTTTTCTGTGCTTATCACAAACGACCATTTCTACTTCAAAATGCTTGGCATAAGCCCTTGCTCTAGCTACTCCTCCTACATCTGGAGCTGCAAAAAGCATGTTCGGAAGCCTTAGCGAATTCAAATAGGGCACAAAAATAGCTGATCCATTCAAATGATCCAAAGGTATATCAAAAAAACCTTGAATTTGTCCGGCATGAAGGTCACAGGTCATGATTCGATCCGCTCCTGCAGAGGTGATCATATTTGCAATTGCCTTAGCTGCAATTGATACTCTAGGCCTATCTTTCCTGTCTTGCCTAGCATATCCGAAATAAGGGATCACAGCACATACTTTATATGCACTGGCTCTTTTGGCAGCATCTATCATCAGACAAAGCTCCAAAAGGTTATCACTTGGGGGAGTTGTGCTTTGAACCAAAAAGACGGTACATCCTCTGATAGATTCATTGAAACTTGGCGACAATTCTCCGTCGCTGAATTTGGAAAGTGTAAGATCACCTAGCTTTTTGCCATAGTTTTTGGCGACTCTTTCTGCAAGTGATTGGCTGTTAGTGCCTGAAAATATTTTAACCTCGGACATGGTTAGTAGTTTTTTTTCGGGAAAGGGTTGGAATGGATTTGACAGTAAAAGTAGTAATTTTTGAATGGATGGCTAGGCTGATAAGGGCTGATTGAGAAGATAAATTTCAAAATAGAAACTATTCTGTCTCTAAAGAAAAATCTAATTAGCTTAAATAGCATTCTGTATTTTGTAACTTGTGTGGAGGAGCATTTTTACGAATAAATAATTTTTATATGAGCCAGCAGAAACCAATTAAGCTCTCTATTCAAATTGAATCTGAAGATGGAGCACCAATTAATATTAAATCAATTCAGATAAATGATCAGGTTTTTGTTCCTGAAAATCAGGACGATGAATATTCTCCTGACACAGAAGATGAAGAAAAAGTTAGCATAGATATACCTCTAGCTACCACCGCTATTGTGCCTGAAGTCCTTGAGTTGAATACCGAGGGACAGCATACAATACCAGTAGAATCCGTGCCTCAGACTCAAGCTCAGAAGCCTCTTCAGCCTAGCGCAGACTTCAATACCTTGGAAGAGTTTGGAGGTAACTCATTTTACCGAATGTTTTGGGGGAAGCTCAGTTATACCAAACTGAATGATTCGCAAACAACCGTAAGTTATGAAGGTGGAGAAGATGTATTTGATGCCAGCTTTGTAGGTAAGTGGCTAGAGCCGTCGCGTATACATAAGTGTGCTCTCGATTTCCCTGAAACGGGAAGAAATTATTTTCCCGGAGCTTTGGCAGTAGTTTACTCACGAGTGATTGAGGTCATCGACGGTAAGCATTTGATTGTGGATTTTGCCTACAATGGAGGAAATGCTTCCAGCCCAAAAACAGCAACCAATCAGGATGGTATTTTTTTCTTTGATAATAAACTTGCGATTAATAGCTGGTCGGGAGCGGCAATGCGAAAGGATGTGCTCAAGGCCAATGCTGGGCAGATTTATGCCTGTCTTGGAATGCCAAGAATAAATGTAAAACAAGATTCGACCTTGAATTTTGCAGGTATTAGCGGTGCTGAGCAACCAGCAATTCACCTGATGATGTCAGACGCATTCAATGGAGATAAAGACGGTAAAGGTGAAGGGGTGCTAATTAGCTTCAAGGAGACCTTTGGTGAAAATTATGTGTTTTTTGACTTACCATCTCAAGGGAAAGTTTCTATTGATTTTGATTGGCAGTTTATTCCTCCTACCTATTCCCAAAAAGTGGTTCAATACGGAGTTCCCGATTGTTATTTTTTCTATGATAAGGCGGCCTATAGTCAGCAATATGGATTGAAAAGAGTGAGTAACAAGAATCAATTTCGAATTAGAGATGCAATGAAAAAAGCACTTGGCTTTGTCAGGCCAGGAGTTGCTTTTTCGATGCCAAATCAAGGCTATTGCAATGGGGGTGGAATCCATGATGGCAGGGAAATCAAGGAATTCTGCACTTATAGATTCGAGGGCAATTGGCTCGGAAAGAATCCAAACAACATGAAGGCTCGCACGAGCGGTGGCTTGCGCGTAGAATGGATAGGCGAGTCCAAAGAGAATCCAGGGAATTTCATTGAGATGGAGTCTTTGAAAGCTTATAGGTTTGATGAACTGAAATTCAAATTTCTTTCAAATGCTAGCCTTGAGGTGGATGACCCAAACTTCACTTGGTATCATCTGGCATCTCAGGAATGGACTGGAGGAAATAGTACAGGGTACGAAGCATCAAGTCTTCGAGTAAATGGTAAGACCATCGGCTTAAATACCAATGGGGATTTTTGGCTGGTTTATGGAGATGAAGATGTAGCCTCAAGAGGGCTTTCTGCACATCGTCTCAGTTTTTTCGATAAGATACCTAAGCCTGGAGATATCATTTCTCAGGATCTTCAGGATATAAAAAAGAACAGTTTGATCGCCAAGCTTTCGGATACAAACTTCGAAGTTTGGGGTTGGGCGATTCAAGAAGGTGACCAGTTGAGTTATGCAGGAAAGAATTTTACAGTAAAGAAAACAGAGCGAAAGTGGAAGACTTGGGAGCAGTTTGCAGCGCAATATTCTAACCCTCCAGAGAGACTAAAACGAGCAGATAGGAAGATTACTTATACAGAGATTGAATTGAATCAGCCGGTATCAGCTTCATTAGCTGAGCTGGAATTCCAGGTAGTAAAAGGAGGTTTAACAGCTTGTTTGGATGGAAAGGAGATCTCAGGTTGCTCGGCGGTTTGGAATTTTGGAAACGATGCGCCAGGTCATTTGATGTACATTGACTACAATGTCAATCTGATAATGAAGGATGTGCGAATTCACGGAATGATTCGAAGTACTTCTAAGCCACTTTGGGCTGAGACCAGCACAGCATTGTCGGGGAATATTTCGTCCATTCCCGTAGGTCCTTTAGGTGCTACTATTTGGAAGAGAGGCGATAAACTACAGTTGGCAGATCCTGAGTCCGGCTTGGTGACAGAGGTGGAGTTGATCACTGATTTCTCTGGTAATGCAGGTAAGTTGCTGATAAAACCAATTAAACTTTCTGGAGAATTCCCTGCACAATCAATTCTGACAGCTTTGTATTCTCTTTGCCAAGAAGCAAGCTTTGAAAACGTAAATTTTGTAGAGGAAGATTTGAGGCCATGCTATTCAGAGCGCATTGATTATCGGCCACAAGGATTGCGTTTGAGACAAATGATCACTAAAAATGATTCCTGTCGCGTGAAAATCAATGGAGGTAGAATTAGCTGGTACAGCAACTTGGATAACAGGTTTGAGCCAGAGGTGGAGATCACTAATCACCCACACATGATCAATCCGAAATCAGTGGTTCCAGTATTATTGAATCCTGTGGTTTCTGATAAAAAAGGCATTCATTTCGGGTACCAATACAAGCAAGCAGGAGAGGCGGAGATTTTTGTGTTAAGTCGTGTAGTAGTTCGAGATGGGAAAGAAATTGACCTGAGTAACTCAGTTTTAGGTTCTGACCTTTACCTAGAGGGAAACGGCGATATAGTTTTAAATGGACTGAAATCGGAGAACTTTATCGATAACGGCAGAGATACTGGAGTGGGATTTAACTTGGTTGTTCAGGATAAATTCATGGCAACGAAATCCTTGGAATTAAAGGGTCAGAATGGCAAAGCTGGCTTGATGGTTAATACAGCCTATCCAACTGGGGCCTTGAAAATTGATTTCAAAAAATGGGAGTTAATACCTGCTCTGTTTAATAACGAAGGCTTTCAATCCAAGCAAAATAAGAATGATGCTCGCTATTCCGACTTTGTGAAGATTTCAGATTCATAGTTAGTAATAGATGCTATGTTAGTTTCCATTCCTGTAAAATTTCAATAAATGAGGCTATTACGCAGGGATAGCCTCTTTTTTCATGCTATTTTAGACTGATCATTGTCGGATTATAAACCAACCCCTATGCTTATGAGATTACGATTTACTTTTCTATTGCTGCTATTTGCCTTTTCTTTTGGCAGTTTCGCGCAAAATGTACCAACGCCAAAATCACATTTTGGCTTTGATATAGGTGAAGATTACAAACTTGCCAATTTCACCCAGACAGAGGCATACTTCAAGAAAGTAGCTGAGGTTAGTGATCGTGTCCAGATGGTAGAGATAGGTAAAACCGAGTACGGTAGATCTCAGCCTATGATGATCGTGACTGCTCCGGCTAATTTTACGAAGCTCGAGCAATACAGAGAAATATCTCAGAAACTTGCCCATGCTGAAATCAGCAGAGAAGAAGCTGAAAAGCTATCTATAGCTGGAAAGCCGGTCGTGTGGATTGATGGCGGTTTGCATGCCAATGAGGTAGTGGGGCCACATCAATTGATCGAAACACTTTATCAACTGGCTTCTAGAGACGATGCGGAAACGCTGAAAATCCTAGACGATGTGATCATTTTGCTAGTGCATGCCAACCCAGATGGAATGGAAATCATGTCTGACTGGTATATGAGAAAAGATAACCCGGAAGAGCGCGATCAGAATATTCCGATTCTTTATCAGAAGTATGTGGGGCACGATAATAACCGTGATTTTTACATGAATAATATGAGCGAAGCTGCTAATATGTCGCTTCAGCAGTACGTGGAGTGGATTCCACAGATTATTTACAATCATCATCAGACAGGTCCTGCGGGAACTGTGGTCGCTGGACCTCCTTACCGAGATCCTTTCAATCACGTGTTTGATCCTCTGATCATCACGAGTTTGGATGCAGTAGGAGCAGCGATGATCAATAGAATGAATCAGGAAGATCGTCCAGGCTATACTAGGCTGGATGGCTCGGTATTTTCTACCTGGTGGAATGGTGGGTTGAGAACGACTCCTTATTATCACAACATCATCGGTATTCTTACTGAAATCATCGGTAATCCTACGCCAACAAATATTCCTTTGGTGCCAGAGCGTTTAATTCCAAATAATGGAACACCATATCCAGTAACTCCACAGGAATGGCATTTCAGACAATCCATTGATTATTCAGTTTCCTTGAATTATGCGATACTAAATCATGCAGTGCGTCATGGCGATGAATTACTGTTGAACATCTACCTGATGGGTAGAAAGTCTATCGAAAAAGGAAGTCAGGATAATTGGACCATGTATCCAAAGTATGCGCAAGCGGTAGAAGATGCATACCAAAAATCACAAAAGAACACGAATGGGAGTAATGGGGGCGGAAATAACTATGGTTCGAGATCAAGATACCCAACTCAGTTCTATGACTCGGTTTACACAGATCCTGCCAATAGAGATCCTAGGGGTTATGTGCTGTCAGCAGATCAGCCTGATTTCCCAACGGCTGTCAAGTTTATGAATGCCTTGATCAAGTCGGGGATATTAGTAGAAAAAGCAACAGCTGATTTCACTGTCAATGGCAAAAGCTATCCAGCTAATTCTTTCATCGTGAAAACTGCACAGGCTTTCAGACCTCATGTGCTGGATATGTTTGAGCCGCAGGATCACCCGAATGATTTTCTTTACCCTGGAGGACCTCCGATTCGTCCTTATGATGCCGCTGGTTGGACATTGGCGCTACAAATGGGCGTAGAAGTGGATAAGGTAATGGAAGATTTCGATGGTCCATTTACTAGAATTCCTTATGGTGAAATTCAGTCTCCTCCTGCCAAACCCTTGGCAAATGGCTCAGGTCATTTACTTGATGTTAGAAATAACAATAGCTTCATGGCTGTGAATGATTTGCTGAAAGCTAAGGTGAAAGTGTACAGAACCACAACTATGGTGGATGGGCTACCAGCAGGTTCCTTCTATGTGAGTGGAGGAAAAAAAGAATTGGAATTGGCGGCCAAAGAATACGGTGTCTATCCTGTATCTGCTTCTATGCCAAAAGGAGCCACTCAAATCCAACCCGCTCGTATTGGTCTGTATGACTACTATGGAGGTTCTATGCCTTCTGGATGGGTTCGCTGGATGATGGAGCAATTCCACTTTGAATATCAGTTGGTATTCCCACAAGAAATTGACGCAGGTAATCTGAATGATAACTATGATGTGATGCTATTTATCAGTTCTGGGATCCCTTCTGCTGGTTCTAGAGGCTATTCTCGTTCTCAGCCTAATCCTGACGAAATTGATGAAAAATACCGACATATGTTAGGGAGCTTCTCCGTAGATAAGTCAGTGCCTGCTTTGAAATCATTTGTAGAGAACGGTGGGAAAGTGATTTCTGTTGGTTCAGCTACTGAACTTGCGTATCACTTTGGATTGCCGGTGGAAGATGCCTTGGTAGAAATCGATGCTAATGGAGAAGCCAAATCTCTAAGTGGTGAGAAATATTATGTGCCAGGTTCAGTGTTGGAAATGCATGTAGATAATTCTGTGCCGATGAATTATGGTATGGGCGAAAGTGCTTACATCATGTTCAATCGAAGCCCTGTATTTAAGCTTGCTCCTAGCGCAGGAAATAATGGAGTGAAGCCAATCGCCTGGTTTGGTGAGGAAGAGCCATTGAGAAGTGGATGGGCATGGGGACAGTCGTACCTGAAAAATGGAGTGACGGCTTTTGAAGCTCAAATGGGCAAAGGGAAGTTCTATGCTTTCGGGCCGGAGATTACCTTCAGAGCTCAGTCTCATGGCACTTTTAAGATGCTGTTTAATGGTTTGTATAAATAAGAATGACTACTTGAAATTTGAAACCGCCTTGAGAGAGGCGGTTTTTTTGTGGGCTCATTGACTAGGTTGGGGAGGAAGGTTGAGTTAGTAGTATTTGTTGGCTTGCGTGATGAGAGGAACGGTGGCTTAAGTGGGAGCTTAGAGCTTAGCTTGTATTATTCTGTTGTCCTGCTTCTCCAGAAGCAGGACCGGTGATGAGTTCTTATTTTGGAAATATTTTTATCTTAGACCTATGCAAATCATAGCTCTTCCTAGCCCTATAAATCATGGATGAAACCAACTCAACTTTTATCTCAGGAATTCATAACTGGTGCGATCGTTGGTGTGAGCGCTGTTTATTTACTGCTAGATGTAGAGTGTTTGAGAAGGAGCAAGAAAGAGATTTAGAAAATCCAGAAGACTTTTGGAAAACTTTATCTGATAACTTCAAGGAGACATTATCCATGCTTCATGCGATGGCAGAAAAGCATGGTATTGATCTCTCGCAGATCTCAGAAGATAATGCAGCTGACACTTCGATTGAGGAGGAGGATAGAATGTTGGATGAGCATCCCTTGAGCCTGATTACTGACGAGTATTTATTTGAAGGGAAGGATTGGCTAGAGTCACCAAAGATCAAATCCTATTTGGAAGAGTTAGCTCGTCAAGTAAATCTTGGATCGATGGAGATTTCAGAAGCAGAGGCTAAAAAAGCGAAAGTTGAAGAAGCTCTTGAAGTGATACAATGGTATTTATTTTTTATTCATGTAAAGTCTAAGCGAGTATTGCATGATCTTGCTGATGACATTTGGGAGGAATATCCAGAATCAGAGAAAAGTTGTAATGGTTCTGCAAAGATTGCGATGATCTCAATTGAGCGAAGTATGCAAGCTTGGAAAATATTATTCGACTTGCTTGAATCTGAGCAGGATTCGATTTTGAATTTGCTGGTGCTTTTGGAGAAATCCAGGAAGCTCATGGTAGCCTTAGTTCCAAATTATGCTCAATTTATTCGTCCTGGCTTTGATGAATGATTCGCCAAAGTGTTTGATCTTAGTAACTATTCCTCAGGATCTCGTTTGATACTAAGGTAAACTAATTTGATTTTATGGACTCCTATTTACATTATGCCCATGCTGAACTCGCGCTTTGGCAGTATAGAATGAAGAAGAAACCAAGTCTTGGCGGCAAGCTGACACATGGAATCCAGAACAAAATCAATCAGTGGATTCCTGAAAAGGTCCACACCGTCGTGACTACGGCCGTTGAACATATGGTCAAAGTTGTGCTTACTGGTTCGAGTTGGATTGTTCCTAGGCCCAATGGAAGTCTGTCATTCAAGCAGCGCGAGTTTAAAGTGAGAAGCCGAATCAAATGGTATAGAAATACGGCTTCTGCGGAAGGGGCAGTAACTGGAGCTGGAGGGATTTTGTTAGGCTTTGCCGATTTTCCCGCTTTTTTGAGCATCAAGATGAAAATGCTTTTCGACATAGCTGCTCTTTATGGTTTTGATACCAAGGATTACCACGAGCGTCTTTTTTTACTCTATGTTTTTCAGCTTAGTTTTTCCTCCCAGCAGAGAAGAAATGAGTTGATCGGTCTGGTGGAAAATTGGGATGAGTATCGACATACCCTACCCACTGACCTCAATGATTTCGATTGGAAGACTTTTCAATTGGACTATAGAGATTATATAGATCTCGCGAAACTGGCTCAGTTGATCCCTATCGTAGGAGCAGGAGTGGGGGCAATTGCAAATTACCGCTTGACTGAGCATTTGGGTAAGTATGCAATGAACGCTTATAGATTACGTGTGTTAGAATGATGAGCTGCTAAGGCAGATTGTTGCAATTTCAAAAAACGAATTAACTCAAACCTATGGACTCTCAGAAACATCTGTTTAGCCTTGATCCGGATATTCATTACCTCAATTGTGGCTATAAAGGGCCACTTTTGAAATCGGCTGAGCAAGCTGCCATTGGAGCACTCATTCGAGATAGGAATCCTACGAGTATTGCTCCAGAGGATTTTTTCAATTTACCCAAGGAAGCGAAAGCTCGATTTGCTGACTTAGTGAATTGTGATCCATTCCAAGTTGCTTTGATACCCTCAAGTTCCTATGGCTTTGCCACCGCACTTCGCAATATTTCCTGTAATCCAGGCCAGCATGCGATTGTGTTGGAAGATGAGTTTCCTAGCGGATATTTTTCGTTGAAATCCTGGTGTGATGAGAATCATGCTTCGCTGAAAGTAGTTGGTCCTGATAAGGATGCGTCGACTCTTGCAGAAAGCTGGAACAAGAATTTACTGGAAAGTATCAATTCAGAGACTGCTGTGGTGCTGATGTCCTCCGTGCATTGGATGAATGGATTGAAATTCGATCTGGAAAGCATAGGGCAAAAATGTAAATCTGTGGGGGCGATTTTCATTGTCGATGGAACTCAGTCTGTTGGGGCGGCTGAGATGGACGTGAAACGCTTTAAGATCGATGCCTTGATTTGTGCTAGTTATAAATGGCTTTTTGGCCCCTATGGGTTGGGGATCTCTTATTTCGGGCCTGCCTTTGACGGAGGTCAGCCGCTGGAGGAATCATGGATGAACCGTACCAATTCACAAGATTTTGGCAATTTGACCAATTACGATCATGAGTACACAGAGGATTCTGGTCGCTATAATGTGGGGGAGATGAGCAGTTTCATTCTGCTTCCTATGCTGAATGAAGCTTTGAAGCAAATCAATGAATGGAGAGTGTCAGAAATAGAGAGCTATTGCCATAAACTCACTATTCCACTCTATGACTATCTGAAAAGCCGGAATGTGCTACTCGAAGAAAAGCAGTTTACCTCTTCGCATCTTTTCGGTTTGAAGCTTTCAGAAGCTTTTGACTCGGAGCTTTTGAAAAGCAATCTACATGCAAATAAGATTTCAGTATCCAATCGTGGAGGCAATTTGCGTGTATCGGTGAATGTGTTTAATACTGCTGCGGATATTGAGAAATTGATCGAGGTATTGGAAATGAGCAGGAAGGAATAGAAGATAGTTTTGGAAAAGGAATTAAAACTTAGACTTCATCCATTTTACTTAGATATCAGAATAGAATCTCCTTGCCTTGTAATGGGGTTAATGAAAGTTATTTTTAATCACAGAATTTGGGAGTAGCAGTTTCTTAAATTTTTTAATTAATCACCCCTCTTTTGAATAAAAATTAAGGTATTGCCTATATTGGAGATTAGAACAAATACCCTGTTATGAAATTCAATAAACTACTGATTGCCATTGCAATCCTAGGTTTTTCCTGTGCTAAACCAATAGAGCAAGAATACATGCCCACCGCTTCCACCATTGCTGTGGACGAAGACGATACTGAAGATAGCATTCGTATCAAGGCTGCTCATGTGGTACCCACTGCCAATCAATACCAGGCGCTGAAGGATGAGTTTATTGCTTTTGTGCACTTTGGCCCGAACTCCTTTACCGCAAAAGAATGGGGTTCTGGGATGGAAGATCCTGCTGTTTTTGAACTTGAAAATTTGGACACCGATCAGTGGTGTGAGACCATGAAGGATGCAGGGATGACAAAGGTGATTCTCACGGTGAAGCATCATGATGGCTTTGTGCTTTGGCAATCACGCTACACCGAACATGGTGTTATGTCTACTGGCTTTCGAGATGGCAAAGGAGATGTGCTCAAGGAGCTTTCAGAGTCATGTGAAAAGTATGGATTGAAATTGGGTGTTTACTTGTCTCCGGCAGATTTGTTTCAGATTGAGAGTCCAGACGGACTGTATGGTAATCTGAGTGAAAAGACTGCAAGAACTGTCCCAAGGCCTGTGGATGGTGCTCCATTTGAGAATAAGACAAGTTTTGATTTTGTGGTCGATGATTACAACGAGTATTTTTTGAATCAGCTATTTGAATTGTTGACAGAATATGGAAGAATAGAAGAGGTTTGGTTTGATGGAGCTCATCCCAAAACAAAAGGAGGGCAGACCTATGATTATGATGCTTGGAAGGAATTGATTAGAACTTTGGCTCCTCAAGCGGTGATTTTTGGTCGCCAGGATATTCGCTGGTGTGGCAACGAAGCAGGGATGACACGTGATGAAGAGTGGAATGTGATTCCGTATGAGGAGGATCCCAATAAGATGAACCGTTTCTCAGATATCACTGGAGAAAATGTCGCAGGTTTGGATAAGCTATACCAAGCTAATTTCTTACACTATCAACCAGCAGAAACTAATACTTCTATTCGAGAAGGATGGTTTTACAGGAATGATGATGAGCAAGGTGTTAGGTCAGCTGACGATGTTTTTGATATCTATGAGCGATCTGTTGGAGGTAATTCTATTTTTCTATTGAACATACCGCCAAATACAGAAGGCTTGTTTGCTCAACGAGATGTGAAGGTGCTAAAAGAAGTTGGGGAAAGAATCAGGGCGACCTATGGAGATAATTTGCTGGCTTCAGCTTCAGGACCTTCAGAAGTATTGGAAGATGATGAAGAGAGCTATTTACTGCTAGAAAAAGGAGCAGAAGGAATTGTCATTGAGCTTGACAAGCCAGCTACGATTAACAGGTTGATGCTTCAGGAGGATATTCTTGGTCATAGTGAAAGGGTTTCAGCTTTTGAAGTGGAAGCTTGGGTAAATGGCGAATGGAAGATGGTAGCCAATGGCAAAAATATCGGATATAAAAACATTCTGCGCTTTGCTGAAGTGACTACCGATAAAATTAGAATTAAGGTTGTTGAGGCTAGATTCTTTCCGGTAGCGGTTAGTCGCGTAGCTGCTTTTTATGCTGAAAATCGTCCACCGCAATTGGAGATTAGTCGAAACAAAGAAGGAGAAGTGATGATTGCGGCTAAAAAAGAAGATTTTGGATGGAATACCTATGAGCAGGACATCGCTGGTGATCTGAATAAGGATATGCATATCACCTATACGCTAGATGGCTCTGAGCCTACCAAAGAATCATCTAGCTACGAAGGTTTATTTCCGTTAGAGAATGGTTCTGTGAAAGCTGTGGCGTTCAGCAAAACTGATAAAGGTGCAGTAAGCACAAGGGAATTTGGCGCGATCAAAAAAGATTGGAAACTGGATAAAATGAGCAGTCAATCAGTGAAGCATGAGGCAGAAAAAGCTTTTGACTCAAATGACAAAACTTATTGGAAATCCAAGCCTAATGGCTCTGGGCAATCCATTTCTATTGACCTGAGTACTTCGCAAAATATCATTGGGTTCATTTACGCTCCTCCTGGAAACGATTCGGAAGGAATGATCGAAAGAGGAGAGATCTATGTGAGCGATAATGGCAGCAATTGGAAATTGGTGGAGGCTTTTGAATTTGGCAATCTTATCAATGATCCTAGCCAAAGACGCCATGAGTTTTCTGCTCCAGTAAAAGGGCGTTTTATACAGCTAAAAGCTACTCAGATCGCAGGAGGTCAAAAGCATGCCGCTGTAGCTGAGTTTGGAGTCTTGATAAATTGATGCCGCAGGAGGATTTTCTCAAAGTGCAGATTATAACTGAATTGAATTTAAAACTTGCCCCAAGAAATGCTTAGATCGGGATTGATACTATTATTACTTAGCTGCTTTAGCCAAATGTCCATTGCGCAAACAAGACCTGAGACAGCTTTGTTCGAAGGTAAAATTGGGGAGATTGATGAGGATAATATTTTTCGCTCGCCAGACTATTTTAACTGGGGAGGTTCAATAGTTAAAGCAGAGGATGGTCTTTATCATCTTTTCTATTCCAGATGGCCAAGAGCCACGAAATTTACTGGCTGGCTACTCTTTTCTGAAGTAGCGCATGCGGTGTCCGAGAACCCTAGTGGTCCATGGGAATATAAGGAGACGGTTTTACAAGGTCGGGGCGCTGGGTATTGGGATGCTATTACTGCCCATAATCCTAAGATCAAATATTTCGATGGAAAGTATTACCTGTATTATATATCTAGCAATTTGGGAGATTCCAGCTTTACTGAGGATGAGCTGATGGAAATTAGCCTTGAGGGGTATTCCCATCCACGATGGAAGATCCTACGACCTAATCAGAGAACAGGAGTTGCGGTGGCAAATTCACTGACAGGTCCATGGAAAAGATTTGATGACCCTTTAATTGAACCTTCGGGTCCAATCACTACTTTAACAGTCAACCCAGCGATTGATAAAGGTAAAGACGGAAGATATTACCTTATTGTAAAAGGCGATAAGCCAAATGAACCTAATTTCGTAAGGAATCAGGCTATGGGGATTGGGGATAGCCCTACCGGTCCATTTATCATACAACCAGATCCTGTAATCGATTATATGGATACAGAAGATATGTCACTTTGGTATGATCAAAAGCGAGACAAGTATTACGGAATCTTTCATGCACATACCTTCATTGGATTAGTAAGTTCTGCCGATGGTATTCACTGGGAAAAGGCAGAGGAATATGAAATAATGCCTAAGGAAATCAAAAGGAAGGATGGGACTTCGATTATTCCTGATCGAATGGAAAGGCCATTTGTATTTAGAGAAAATGGAGAGATACGAGTCTTGGGTTTGGCGATCAAAAAAGGTGATGATTCCTACATCGTAACTATTCCTGTGCAAGAGTAGTAATTCAGCAATTCTTTTTTTATAACCTATTAAAGTAACCAAGCATACCATGAAACGCGGAATACTAATAGTAATGACTGTTCTGTTAATTCCCCCAGTTTTTGGAAAGGCTTCTGTCAAAAGTGATTCTGCTGATTTGCAAAAAGCAAGGCCCAATATTGTCTTCTTTTTAGTAGACGATATGGGGTGGCAGGACACTTCTGTTCCATTTTACACTGAGGTGACAGAGCTCAATAAGAGATACCGAACTCCAAATATGGAACGACTAGCTTCGGAGGGGATGAAATTTACGCAAGCATATTCCAGTGCAGTGTGTTCTCCCTCTAGAGTGAGTTTAATGACTGGTTTGACTGCTGCTAGACATCGGGTAACCAACTGGACATTAACTAAGAACGTATCTCCTGATGAGGATAATCCTAAAGTAAAATCACCTGATTGGAATTTGAATGGGCTAAGTCCAGTATCGGGGATTCCACACACTATTGTTTATGCGAATACATTGCCAGCTCTATTGAAAAAGGCAGGCTACAAAACCATCCATGTTGGGAAGGCTCATTTTGGTGCAGCAGGAACGCCCGGGGAGAATCCTTTGAATTTTGGTTTCGATGTGAATATTGGTGGACATGCTGCGGGTGGACCAGGGAGTTATTTAGGGATTCATGATTATAGTGCAGATTGGAGAGTTGCTGGTGATCATAGATGGGATGTTCCGGGCTTAGAGGCATATCATGGGGAAAATATCTATTTAACGGAGGCTTTGACCCGAGAAGCTATCAAATCGGTAGAAATGGCTGTAAAAGACAAACAGCCATTTTATTTGTATATGTCGCACTACGCAATTCATGCGCCTTGGGAAAAAGATGAGCGATACTATCAGAAGTATATTGACGAAGGCTTGAGTCAAAGTGAAGCCATCTATGCTACAATGATTGAGGGCATGGATAAATCCCTTGGAGATATTATGGATGAGCTTGACCGGCTTGGGGTGGCAGAGAATACCATTATTATATTCTCCTCCGATAATGGCGCTCACAAGCAAGTGCCTCAAAACCTTCCGCTGAGAGGATATAAGCTGAGTCCTTATGAAGGAGGGATTCGTGTGCCTATGATTGTCAAGTGGCCTGGTGTTGTTAAGCCTGAATCGGTCACTAAGGACTATGTGATCATTGAGGATGTGTATCCTACTTTTTTAGAAATGGCTGGATTGAATAAGGATATCAATAAAAGTATTGATGGAAGAAGTTTCGTGTCTTTATTGAAGGGGTATAGGAAAACAGATTCTGATCGAGCATTATTATGGCATTACCCTAACACCTATTATAATCCTCCTTACACCGTCGTGCGGCAAGGAGACTGGAAGTTGATTTATCATCATATTAGCGGTCAATTGGAATTATTTAACCTAGCTGAAGATATTGGGGAGACAAATGATTTGAGTGTAAAGCTTGCAGATAAGACTAGTCAATTAGCAGTCCTGATGACAAAGCTTCTAAAAGATACTGAAGCGCAGATGCCAATAGAAAAAGCAACGGGTTTGCCTATTGCTTACCCAAGTGCCTTGTAAGGGCTGAGGATCTGAAAATATAGGCATAAAAAAACCGCTGAATTTCAGCGGTTTTTTTTTGAACTTGTTGGCTTACCAGGGCTCGAACCTGGACTCTTCTGAACCAAAATCAGACGTGTTGCCAGTTACACCATAAGCCAGTTTTACTTCGGGTTCCTTTCGGGTCTCCCTTAAAGTGTCACAAAGGTAAAGTCTTGCTTCTTTTTTTCCAAGCCTGTATTTAAACAATTTTGCCTTTTTAGGCTAATTGCCTTTGAATCAGTTGAAAATACTGTCAAATAATCTTGTAAGCGATATTTCTCTAATTCATTAACCTGATTTTTTTACTTGGATACTGGTGAAGAAGTAATTTATGGTTCAGCTCGGCATACTATGATAAACTCAGTATTGAGCTTGTCGAGATCCTGCTAAAAAATAATGTACACTGGCAGAAAAGTGGGTGTAGCAAATCACTGTGGATGAGAAATTGCGATTTCAGAAAACAGAATGAATAGTCTGTTTAATTATGATATTGTTAACACTGAGTGGGTTGTGTTGTGTAATCAGAAATATTTTTGCATTTTTGTCGAAATATTGAAAAACCATTAAACCATTATTTACCATGCAAGTTGAGAAATTAGAAAAGACGGTACCTGAAGTGGTACAGAAATTATCCAAGTTGAAAGCAGGCGAAACCTTAGCTGCTGAGCTAACGTGGTGCTGGGGAAGTTTCAAGAATGATAACAATCCTGTAGGGCTGATCGAAAAATCTGAGCAGGCTTTAACGCTTTTTAAAGAAGCCAGAGAGCAGAACAGCAGGTCAGTGTCCAAGAAATTGGTAGAAAGCCTGGAGAAGGCATTGAATTAAGCATAAAACATTCATGAAAATAGAGGAAATTCACCCATAGCCATGAAAGTCGTTAAATGTAGTGACCAAACTCAATTACGACATGGCGACAGT
>NZ_QKZT01000001.1 GCF_003254055.1 Algoriphagus chordae | reverse complement strand
CACCAAAAAAGGTCTCCCGTTTACACAGGAGACCTTTTCTAACTATTCGGATGAATTGCTTAAGCCACTACTTTCTCAGCCAGCAATACAATCACATTATCTTTTACTTCCACTACTCCGCCATCCACGATCATGGATTGCTTCCCTTCAGGAGTGGTAAAGGAAACAGTTCCCTTTGCCAAAGCCGAAACGATCGGAGCGTGATTATTCAGCACCTGAAATGATCCATTGGCACCAGGGAAACTGGCTTCGGATACTTCACCCTGAAATACTTTTTTGTCCGGTGTGACGATTTCTAAATGCATGGAATTTTATATCGTTTGGAGACTCGTATTCTATTACGTAGAGATAAAAGTCAACAGTGAATGATTTACCTGTTGTTAGTGGTTGGTTGTTGGTTTTAAAAAACTAACAACTATCAACCAATAACTAATTTACCTAACTTCTGCCATCATTTTCTCTCCCTTAGCGATTGCATCTTCGATGCTACCTACCAAGTTGAAAGCTCCCTCAGGAAGATGATCCAACTCACCGTCCATGATCATGTTGAAGCCTTTGATGGTGTCTTTGATATCTACCAATACTCCCTTTAAGCCTGTAAATTGCTCTGCTACGAAGAATGGCTGAGATAAGAAACGCTGAACTCTTCTCGCTCTGTGTACCACTTGCTTATCTTCTTCAGAAAGTTCCTCCATACCCAAAATCGCAATGATATCTTGCAATTCTTTGTAACGCTGAAGAATCTCTTTCACACGCTGAGCGCAATTGTAATGCTCATCTCCAATAATATCGGCTGACATAATTCTTGAAGAGGACTCCAAAGGATCCACAGCAGGATAAATTCCTAATTCTGCAATCTTACGTGAAAGTGAAGTAGTAGCATCCAAGTGAGCGAAAGTCGTCGCTGGAGCTGGATCAGTTAAATCATCAGCAGGTACATAAACAGCCTGAACAGAAGTAATTGAACCACGCTTAGTAGAAGTAATACGCTCCTGCATAGCTCCCATTTCTGTTGCCAAAGTTGGCTGATAACCTACCGCAGATGGCATACGTCCAAGAAGTGCAGACACTTCAGAACCTGCCTGCGTGAATCGGAAAATGTTATCGATAAAGAATAGGATATCTTTACCTGCACCTTCGCCATCTCCATCTCTATAATATTCTGCCAAAGTCAAACCTGTCAAGGCAACTCGTGCACGTGCCCCTGGAGGCTCGTTCATCTGACCGAAAACAAAGGTTGCTTTAGAGTCTTCTAATTTTTTCAAATCAACTTTAGAAAGATCCCATCCACCTTCTTCTTCAAGGCTATGGACGAAGTCATCACCGTAAGTCACGATGCCTGACTCGATCATTTCTCTCAACAAGTCATTTCCTTCTCTTGTTCTTTCACCTACACCTGCAAATACAGATAGACCAGCGTATGCTTTCGCAATGTTGTTGATCAATTCCTGAATCAATACAGTTTTACCTACACCAGCACCACCGAACAACCCGATCTTACCACCTTTTGCATAAGGCTCGATCAAGTCAATTACTTTGATACCTGTGAAAAGTACTTCTGAAGTAGTAGAAAGGTCCTCGAATCGAGGCGCAGATCTGTGAATAGGAAGTCTTTTTCCAACAGGAATAGCAGGCAAACCATCGATAGGCTCTCCAACCACGTTGAAAAGACGGCCTTTGATAGCCTCTCCTGTAGGAACAGAAATAGGTTCACCAAGGTCTCTTACTTCCATGCCACGAACCATCCCTTCAGAGGAGTCCATGGCAATAGTTCTCACTCGATCTTCACCCAAGTGCTGTTGAACTTCCATTACGACCACTTGGCCATTTTCTTTGGTAACTTCTACCGCATCAAGGATGTTAGGCAGCTTACCGCCTTCGAAGGAAACGTCCACTACGGGCCCGATCACTTGAGTTATCTTTCCAATATTTGCCATTTGATAATTGAAATGTAAAAAGGATATGCTTTTTGAATTCGACCGCAAAATTAACCAATAATGCCTAAACCCAAAGGATATTTGGGAAATTAATCTGCTAAGTCTCCGATTTTTACCATTCTAACTGTTTCTGAGCTTCCTACTACTTTTTAATATGACCCTGTTTTAGCCTGTCTCAAGTCCAGTTAGTTAGGATTTCCCTAGCCGCTAGTAGACGCTTTGAAAAATTTTACATTATTTTTATTTGGATTCAATCTTGATAGACATACATTTGCCTTGTATTTAAACTTAATCTAAATAATGTTAAGGCGTTTTTTACCACTTGCACTTATAATATTAGCAGCGTGCTCTGCTCCTTCCAAGGAAGAAGAAACAATAAGCGCGCGCAAAATCATCACTGCTGGAGGCACCATTACTGAAGTAGTGGACGCACTGGGCTATAGTGACGATATCATCGCCACAGACATTACTTCTACTTTTCCAGCCTCCATGCAAGATCTTCCTTCTATTGGTTACAGAAATCAAATCAAAGCGGAAGGCATTCTCGCGCTGGGTCCAGACCTAGTCCTTATAGAAGAAGGTTACCTCAGCCCTGATGTAGTGACACAGTTGAAAGCAGCTCAGGTAAACATTCAGGTTTTCACTAAGCCTACCTCCGTAGCTGGCACCAAAAAACTGGTAACTGAATTGGCTACCTACTTTGAAGAGGAAGAAAAGGGTAAGGAAGTAAATGCGGCTATAGACGCTGACATCGCAGCACTGAATAGTTATTTAGAAGAGGAAGCGTCTAAGCCAAAAGCAATTTTTGTAATGGCTCGTGGCCCAGAGACAGTATTCATCGCAGGAGATAAAACCTTTGCCGCAGAAATGTTTGAATTGGCTGCAATCGAAGGAACAGCCACAGGCTTTGACGAATTCGCTCCCATGACTCCAGAATCTTTGGTAGCTATGAATCCTGAATACCTCGTGTTTTTCGATTCAGGAATCCAAAGCTTAGGAGGAAAAGATGGCTTGGTAGCAATCCAAGGAATCGATCAAACTACCGCTTTCAAAGAAAACCATATCGTAGCACTAGACGGACAATACCTTTCTGGTTTTGGACCAAGAGTGGGAAAAGCAGCATTAGACCTAGCCAAAGCCGTTCGTCAGTAAAAATATCAAAGTACACTCAGAATTTTAGAGCTAATAAAGACAAAGTAAAATCAAGCATTGAAGCCGCTTCGGTCTCCCGTCTTCGGTCTTCCAGCCATATAATAAATGATCACAGCATTGAGTCATACTAAGATCCAAAGTCAAAACCTCACCCTTCTTGGGTTTGGTTTTGTGCTGGTTTTGGTGTTATTAGCTTCCCTCTCTTTGGGAGCTTTTAGCATTCCATTTCCACAGACGCTTGCGATCTTATTTGACCAGATAGGTATAAGCACCGGCACTTTCGAAGTTCAGCAAGCCAATGTGTTGCTACAAATACGAGTGCCTCGAGTACTGATGGCTATGCTAGTTGGCGGTGGCTTGGGTATCGCGGGAGCAGCACTTCAGGGGATGTTTAGAAATCCATTGGTAGAACCAGGACTAATAGGAGTAAGTAGCGGAGCAGCATTATTCGCCGTGATCTTTATGGTCTTGGTGCCAGTAGCCTCTTCTTTAAGCTGGATCAAATCCATTGGCCTGCCACTCTTCGCATTTATTGGAGGCCTGATCAATGTCCTAGCAGTCTACAAACTTTCCAAATCTCAAGGAAGAACAGATGCTGCCACGCTGATTTTGGCGGGAGTCGCTATCAATGCATTAGCCGGAGCTTTAATCGGCTTGGTGTTGTTTTTCGCAGATGATTCAGCTTTGCGAAGCTTCACCTTCTGGAGCTTGGGCGATCTAGGCGGAGCCACTTGGGCCAAAATCCCAGTTACGATGATCCTCATCGCCGTGCCTTCTGTGCTATTATTATTCAATTCCAGACAACTGAACGCACTGGCACTTGGAGAGCAGGAAGCTTTTCACATGGGTGTAAATGTGCAGCAGGTCAAATTAAGACTTCTCATATGCAGCGCCTTAATCGTAGGAGTTGGTGTTTCTATGGTGGGTATGATTGGCTTTGTCGGCTTAGTCGTACCTCATTTGATCCGAATCCTATTTGGAGCGGATCATAGATTGGTATTACCTGGATCATTTCTTCTAGGTGCTATCTTGTTAAATTTTGCCGATCTCATCGCCAGACTGATCGTAATCCCTGCCGAAATGCCAATAGGTGTGATCACTGCGCTGATCGGTGCTCCTTTCTTTATCTGGCTTATTTTCAATCTGAATAAATCCCGAAACTGATGCTTCAAGCTTCACAAGTACATTTTTGCATTCGCCAAAGACCTATCGTAGATGAGGTAAGTTTGGAATTGAATCCTGGAGAAATCTTGGCGGTTCTAGGCCCAAATGGTGCTGGAAAATCAACTTTCTTCAAAATTCTCTCTGGAGAAATCAAGTGCAAACATGGGGCTGTAGGTTATAATGGCCACGACATTCATAAGCTTAAAGCACGAGATCTGGCAGCCGTAAGAGCAGTGATGCCTCAGCATACGCAAGTTAATTTTCCATTTACTGTGCAAGAGGTTGTAGAGCTTGGCCTGATCAGCACCAAAGCAAAACAACCTGCTAAACTCATTCAGGAGGTTTTGGAAGCTACCAATACTTCCCATTTGAAGGATCAGGTTTTCAATCATCTTTCTGGCGGAGAAAAACAACGTGTGCAACTGGCAAGAGTGCTGGTTCAAATCTGGGAGACGAAGCCTTTTCCAAGGTATTTGCTACTCGACGAGCCTACTTCTAGCTTGGACATAGCGCAGCAGCATGCGGTATTGAAAATCCTCCAAACGCTGAAATCTAGAAACATCGGAATCTTGGTGATCCTCCACGAACTGAATCTTGCTGCTCAATATGCCGATAAAATCGCTTTGCTGAAAAATGGCATGATCGCAAAATCCGGAACAGTTGAAGAAGTTCTGGAGGAAGAAATCCTAGAATACGTCTTTGATCACCCTATTCATCTAATTCAAAATCCTGTCACCGGCGGAATGCTCATATCCGCTGCAGCGCAGGCACATACATCTATACCCACATTTAAACAAGCATAACAATGGAAACTATACAAGAATCCGCACAATCCCTGAAGCAAGCATGGGAGAACCTGAAAGAGGCTGAGCCAAAACTTAGAATCCGTGATGCAGCTGCTAAACTTGAAGTGACTGAAGCACAACTTTTAGCTACTGGTATCGGCACAAACGTGATTCGTCTGACTGATAATTTTACCGAGCAACTGGAAGAATTCCCGAAACTAGGTCGCGTGATGTCATTGACAAGAAGCGAAGGCTGTGTATTGGAGCACAAAGGTCCTTTCCAGAAAATCGAAATGCATCAAGCTGGACCACATAAGATCGCTACTGTGATCGGTCCCATCGAGCAGCGTGTATTTTTCGCAGGCTGGAAATTTGGTTTTGCAGTGACCACCGAGACTCCTCGTGGCACAATGAAAAGCTTGCAATACTTTGACAAAGCTGGAGAAGCAGTGATGAAAGTGTACTTGCAAGAAAAATCAAATCCTGAAGCTTACGAGGAATTGGTAAAAAACAATACCGCTGCTGATCAATCTGCAGAGCTAGAGCTTGAAGTATTTCCAGCTCCAGAATATGTGTCCCGAGAAGAATTAGACTTCGAAGGATTCTCTAAAGACTGGGAAACGATGAAGGATACGCATGATTTCTTTGGTATGCTTCGCAAATACAAGCTAAACAGACAAGATGCTGTGAAGTGGATCGATGACAAGTGGGCTTATGAGATCGACAGACTTTCTGCACGTAAAATTGTAGAAACTGCCGCTGAGACTAAGCTTCCAATCATGATTTTCGCAGGAAACAAAGGCAATATCCAAATCCACCAAGGCAAAGTACAGACTGTTCGCCAGATGGGTGATTGGCTCAATGTACTTGATCCGGATTTCAACATGCATTTGAATGAAAATGTGGTTGACAAAGCCTATGTAGTTCATAAAAATACGGAAGATGGGTTGGTATCTGCTGTTGAGCTTTTCGATAAAGAAGGCGAAATGGTCGCTCAGTTCTTCGGATTGAGAAAGCCGGGACTTCCTCAGAAACCTGAGTGGAAAGCTTTGGTAGATAGCCTTTGATTTGATCATCCTCATTTATGCCATTTCCCTCCTATTCTTTGATTTCTTGGCTTGAAGACCGAAGACAGGAGACCGAAGTGGCATAAATGCTGGAGTTCACCAAATCATCTAAATTTTGTGTCGCTTTGTTGAAATAAAACAGGGAGCGCAATAATTAAGTATCGAAGGGATTTGTATCCCGCCATCTCAAAAATTTTTATGCACATGCATAGATTTGATCTAAATAAACACTTACTCCTTTTTTTGTTGCTTTTGCTGGTAACGCCACTTTGGGTACAAGCCCAAGCTGTGTTGAAAGGAAAAGTAGTGGACACCAAAGGCGAGGCGATTTCTCATGCTACGATCTGGCTTCCTGAACTCAAAGGAGAAGTTGCTGACGAGCAAGGAAATTTCACGCTTGCAAAACTCCCTAAAGAAGGCAAACTCAAAATCTCAGCAGTGGGGTTTGAGACTCTTTGGGTGAATTGGCCAGCGGGAAAAACTACTGAGACCTTCAAACTTCATGAGTCAGAATCAGAGTTAGAGACTTTCGTAGTCACTGGCAATTTCGACCCTCAGACTGCCAAAAACTCTGTTTACCAAGTCAGAAGTATAGATCAGACTGTCATTCAAAATCGTGCTCCTCAAAATATCGAGCAAGTTTTAAATACTGAGCTTGGCATTCGTTTTTCACAGGACAATGCCACAGGATCCAGCAATATGGAGCTCCTGGGAATGTCTGGGCAAAACATTAAAATACTAATCGATGGTGTACCGATGGTAGGCCGTCAAGGAACTTCAAACGAAATCAACATCAATCAGATTGATATCAATCAGATCGAAAAAATCGAAATCGTCGAAGGCCCGATGTCAGTTGTATATGGAGCTGATGCACTGGCTGGCGTGATCAATATTATCACCAAAACTTCCGCTTCCCAAAAACTAGCGGTTCAAGCCAAAATCCAAGAAGAAACAGTAGGCTCAGAATACAGTCCATTTGCAGGGAAAGGAACACATATCCGATCTGTGTCTGGCACCTATGGATTGAAAAACTGGAATTTCGGAGCGGGTTTTTCCCAAAACAATTTTGGTGGATGGCAAGGCAATGAAGTAGGAAGAGAGAAGGCTTGGCTGCCAAAAGATCAAAACTTCGCCAACGTCAAAGCAGGATATATGGGAGAAAGTCTTTCGCTAAACTATCAGGCAGACTTCCTGAATGAAACCATCTATGCCGATGGTCCAGAGGCTCCGTTGGAAATGATCGATCAGAAATTCATCACCAATCGCTGGATGCACAGATTGAATGGACACTGGGACACTTCAAACAATTTTTCCCTAAACCTACAAGGAGCATTTACAGATTATAAGCGTGATACAGAAACATGGGTTACTAATTCTCGAACTGGAGAAAAGTACCTTTCCAAAGCTCCTGGATCTCAATCCCGGATCAAATACAGGGGTTTCAGCTGGAGAATGATCGGCATGTGGAAGCTCAATTCAAAACTTAATTTTCAACCAGGAATTGATTTAAATCTCGAAGAAGGTTCTGGTGAACGGATCACCGAGAACGAAGGCATACAAGATTATGCTGTTTTTCTGTCTGCAGAGTGGAAGCCAACTCAGGGCATTCAGATCAAACCCGGCCTAAGAAAAACCTTCAACTCCGCTTATGAGGCTCCTGATTTGACACCTTCTTTGAACACCAAATTCACCTTGTCACCAAATCTCGACTTGAGACTAGCTTATGCGCAAGGATTCAGAGCACCCTCTATCCGTGAGTTGTACTTCAACTTCTTTGATGCAAGTCACAGCATCACCGGAAATCCAGACTTGAAAGCAGAGACCTCTCATAGCTTCAACGGCTCATTGGACTGGAAAAAACAAATCAGCATAGATTGGAAAGTAGGGGCTGTGTTAGGGGCATTCTATAATAATGTGGATAACCGAATCGCTTATGGCCAAGATCCGGATGACATCCAAGTCACGACTTTATTCAATATAGAAAATTACCGAACTGCGGGATTTACCCTGAATCACAACCAAAGCTATAAAAACTGGGATGGCAACCTTGGCTTATCCTACATCGGTCGATACAATCAACTCTCTGAGGAATCCGAAGAAGTACAAGAAATGAGTTGGACACCAGAAATCAATGCCAACCTGAGCTACTCACTTCAGCCTTGGAACACCACATTTACTTTATTCTATAAGCTTACTGGTTCGCTACCGGGTTACGAAACTGTAACAGATGCAGATGGCAACCCAAGCGCAAAAGAAGTCCAACTCGACGGTTATCAGTGGATGGATTTCAGTGTAAGAAAGCAATTCAAGCACGGCATTTCGGTAAATGCAGGAGCTAGAAATCTCTTTAATGTAAAACAAATCAACAGTAGCTCCGGTGGAGGCGACGCACACGGCACAGGAAGCAGTCGGCCAATCGGCTACGGAAGATCATATTTCCTAGGTATTCAATACCAATTTAATCAGTAACTAATTCTCAAATTAATAGTAAAATGAAACAAGTACGCATTCTTTCTTTCGCTGCATTAGCAGCTGGCATGGGACTTTTCAGCTCATGCAATGATGATGATCCTAAACCAGTAGTAATTCCACCTTCAGAGTCAGGGCTTATTGAAGTTGACGGAGGAGGGAGCACTTATCCAAATACAGCTTACATCGATCTGAGTACAGGCGAGCAGACTGCTATTCAGCGAGAGTCTTGGGATCTTGCTTTTTCTTCTGGTTCTGACTTCAAAGTCCTAATCAACGGAACTACAGGAGCAATGGCTTCTTCTACTGGCAAAACTGATATCTCCCAGGTAGGCGCTGACGAGATCGCTGCTGCTGAGGCTAGCGGAGAATTGATCCTCACTTTCACCAATTTGGAAGGTATCCTACATGTAGATGATGCAGCTAACCCACTTTCCAATACTGCTATAGCAGCTATCAGCCCAACTGCTGGAGACAATGAAGTTTATCTTCTGAACAGAGGAACTAGCGAGGCAACCGAAAGGCCTTGGAAAAAAATCAGAATTACTAGAAATGGAACTGGCTATACGCTTGAGCATGCTGATGCAGATTCAGACACTTTTACTTCCTTAGAAGTTTCAAAAAATAGCGAAGGGAATTTAGTTTATGTAAGTTTTGAAGATGGTATCGTAGAGGTAGAACCAGCTAAAACAGCTTGGGATATCGCTTGGACTGCAGGAACATCCTCAACACCTTATCCAGATGCTACTAATGGCACCTTAGCTTATTTCTTCCAAGATCTAGTTTACAATAATATTTACGGAGGCGTAGGAGCAGCGCAGGTATTAGAAGCCGACATTGCTTATGCCGATTTTACTGAGGAAGATGTATTCTCTTTAAGTTTTGAAACAGCTGATCGTCTAGTGATTGGCTCTAGCTGGAGAAGCGGTGGAGGCCCTCCAGGCACACCAGCACCTGCTGTAAAAACTGATATTTATTACGTCGTGAAAGATGCTGACGCAAACATTTACAAAGTGCGATTCCTTTCCTTGACTAAAGATGGTGAAAGAGGAATGCCAACCTTCGAATACGAGCTAGTAGTAGAAGGGTAAAAATAATTAGGTTCAGAATTTCTTAAAGACCAAGGATGGCAGAAGCTGTTCTTGGTTTTTATATTTTTAACCACTGAGGGCACAGAGCTTGACGCAGAGAGTTGATTGGTGTATTTAGTTCTTTGCTGTTTGCATGGATTTAAAAAATTCAACTATATCTATTGCTTTAAAATTTGTTCTTTAAGAAGAATTTGTCTCGGCGATATATTCCCGTTCAGCTGTCGGCAGCGATTTTTGTACCTTTGCAGTAAAGATTTTTTTCAACGCAGAGGCGCTAAGGACGGAGAGTATATCGCAGAGATTATTGTTATTCAGTTGTATACTGCTTGTTTTTATGAATAAAAGTTTTCAAATTTTAATCGGCTAATATTTTTTCTAATGACTGAAAATGAGATTTCTTCTATAATTATTGGATCTGCTATCGAGGTGCATAAGCAATTAGGACCTGGGCTACTAGAGAGTAGTTATTAGGTTTGCTTAGCTCATGAATTGAGAAAGCATGGTTTGGAGGTAAATACTCAAGTTGGGTTGCCGGTAATTTATAAGGAGGTAAAATTGGAAGCAGGATATCGTATTGATTTACTGGTAGATAAAAAGGTGATTATAGAAGTTAAGGCAGTTGACGAATTTTCAGCTATTCATTTTGCTCAGCTTTTAACTTATCTGAGATTATCTGACATCAAACTTGGCTTACTTCTAAATTTTAATGTCTCTAAACTAACAGAAGGGATAAAAAGAGTGGTGAATAATCTGTAAGCATCCAGAAAAGAATCATTTTTCTCCGCGATATACTTTGCGATTTTTGCGTCTTTGCGGTAAAGATTGTTTTTATCACGGCCAAATCACAGAGCTTGACGCAGAGAGCACAAAGCTATAGTTGTCCTGCTTCTCCAGAAGCTGGACTCTACCAAGTTTTTTAGCCACAAGGACCACGATAGGTCGACTAGCTGACCAACCAATAAAATATGATGTTTGTGTCATCTCCGAAATCTAAACAGACTTCAAAGGATACCCAACGCCGCGCCGTTGCGCCGCCGCGAGAATCCTTCTCTTAATCGAGTACTCTTCTGGCAAATAAAAATGCTTTGGACCAATAATTATTACTCAGGTAATCTTCCGACACGCCAAGCGAAGTAGAAGAATGAATAAATCGAACATCTCCACGAGAAGTCTCTGTCACAATTCCCGAGTGCGTAACTTGCTTTCTCCTTTTCCCTGTGGCAAAAAACAATACATCTCCAGGTTTGATTTCATTCTTTCGAATACTCTTGCCCATTTTACTTTGATCCGCAGAGACTCTCGGCATCGTAACTCCCACCGAGTAAAAGGAATGGTAAACCAAGGCAGAGCAATCCATCCCAGAACGAGTCGTACCTCCATAGCGATATGGGGTGCCTGTATAACTTCTAGCAGTCTGAATAACAGTATTAAAGGGCTCAGACGCCACCTTCTTTTTGGATGCACAGGAACTCGCAAGCATCAATCCCAACACAAGAAAAAAAGCAGTAAAACGGAATTGTTTGCGCAGCATAGTGGTTTTTGTTCTTTCAAGTATAAGACGAAGCCGATCAGGAATCAACCTTTTTTGATCAAAAAAGAGATTCATTTTTGTAACTTAACGAACGCAATAGAATATTATGAGCAAAGAAGAATTCGCCAGCCTTCCCTTCCACAAAAAAATAAGTACCCTCTACACAGAAGGGACCTTTGTGGTGGGTATTCGGTATTACAAGCACAAGGTGAATTTGTATTTGCTAGAAAGTGAATACGTAGAGGTCTTCTACAATCATAAGCAGGACAAAATCGATAAAATTGACTTTTTGCCCCGTGATCACACTCGCATGAAATTCTATCTGGATCAGATTAAGCTGGATTAATTTTCCCGCAGATTTACGCAGAAAAGGCCGCTGATTTATGGGGATTTTTAATATCGAATTATAGTTTGTTACAGATCTAATCAGCGAATATTTGCGCTAGTTATCAGCGAATATCTACGGGAACACAATTCACAAAAACAATCCTCTATCATCTGTGGGAAATCCCCCAAAAATCGAGTAATTCGTATCGTTAATTCTGATACCATGAAGAGAAAAATTGCCCTTGTGACAGGTGGATACACCGGTGAGTCTGTGATTTCATTGAAAAGCGCTGCTGTAGTCGAAAAAACCATTGATCGTGATCTTTATGATGTGTACAAAATCTTGATTTATCGAGGTGATTGGCATTTTCTAACGGTATCAGGAGAAAAAATTCCAGTGGATCTAAATGACTTCAGCATCACTATTGGCGATGATAAAATCACCTTTGATGGAGTTTTCAATATTCTTCACGGATCTCCGGGTGAGGATGGCAAGCTTGCCGGATACTTCGACATGATTGGTATTCCTTACACCACCTGTGATCAGCTCAGCTCTGCCATCACGATGAACAAGGGCTATACAAAGGCTGTAATAGACGATATAGAAGAATTGCACATTGCTAAATCAATTCAGCTTTTTGAAAACTCAGCTGCAAATCTAAAGCTTGTGGAGGATGGTTTGACCTTACCACTTTTCATCAAACCCAACAATGGTGGAAGCTCTATCGGAATGTCTAAGGTGAAAACCTGGGGAGAATTACCTGAGGCACTTGAAAAAGCTTTCGCTGAAGACAGCCAAGTCTTGGTGGAGGAGTTTGTATCTGGCCGCGAATTCTCAATTGGTTGCTACCGAGGAAAGGGAGAAATCACAGTGCTTCCAGCTACTGAGATCGTGAGTAGCAAGGAGTTTTTTGACTACGAATCCAAATATGTAGCAGGTGTAACTGAGGAAATCACGCCAGGCCGTCAATCCGAAGAAGAAGTTACTCGTGTGAATAGAATTATCCCTCAGATCTACACTAAGCTAAACTGTAAAGGCGCAATTCGTGTGGATTACTTTCTGCAGCATGAAACTGGAAAATTTTACTTCATCGAGGTAAACACTGTCCCGGGACAAACCGAAACAAGCCTGATCTCTCAGCAAGTAAAAGCCATCGGCATGGATGTCAGAGATTTTTATACTCAGTTGATTGAGGAGATGTTTTGATAAGAATCTCCATTCCAAAATTTTCCAAGTTGATAATATCCCTGGAAACAAACTGAGCAACCAATAATCTTACAGTACATTCACAACCTATTACCTTATAAATAGTTACGGAAAAAATGTTTCAATTAGCACCATCAAAACCTCTTAGCTATTTATACCTATTCACTTTGCTACTTTTTGCAAGCTGTCATGAGAATGAAAACACGCCTGATGTAAATGACAACTCGCTACTTTTTAAAAGTTTTGTTTTTGAAAAAAGCAACAATCCTGAATTAGAGGAAGACATCGTATTTACGATACAAGATGATGTGGTCAATGGTGAAATCAGAAGTTATAATTACAACTTGATTCCTACATTTACTTCTAATGCGGTGGCAGTACAAATCAATGGGAAAGAGCAGACTAGCGGAAAAAACACTGTGGATTTCAGAGAATCTGTCATTTACAAGCTACAATCTGCTTCGGGCAGCATAAAAGAATACAAGATCAATATCAACTGGGACACCCAGTTAGCTCAAGTAAAAATCAAAACAAGTAGTGGCGCATCAATTACCTCGAAAGAAGATTATTTAGAAGGCTCCGTGAGTTTTGAAGGACAATCAAAGTACGATGACCTCACTAGCACCGGGAAATTTAAAGGAAGAGGAAACACCACTTGGGGCTTACCCAAAAAACCCTACAAAATTAAATTAGACAGTAAAGAGGAAGTATTTGGATTAAAGCCGGAAAAAGACTGGGTCCTATTAGCTAATTATTTGGATGGCACACACCTACTAAATGCTGTTGCGATGAAAATAGGGCAGTTGCTAGATATGCCTTTCACCAATACCATGATACCTGTAGAGGTAACTATAAATGAGGAATACCTCGGATTGTATATGCTAACGGAGCAGGTTGAGGTCAAAACCAATAGAGTTGATGTGGATGATGCAGGTATACTTCTGAATCTAGATACCAATTATGATGAGGAATGGCAGTTTAAATCCAAAGGCTTTGCTTTGCCAGTAACTTTAAAATATCCAGAGCCAGAGGATGTGACTGGCTTCACGGTGGTCAAGGATCAATTTGAATCATTAGAGGAAGTGATCGCTAGTGAAGATTTCCCCAACACTGATTATCTGGATTATATAGATGCTAATTCAATAGCCAACTACATTATTGTATACATGCTAACCGACAACCAGGAAATCAATCATCCCAAAAGCACCTATATCCATAAGGCTAGCACGGGGAAATTTACCATGGGACCTATATGGGATTTTGATTGGGCTTTTGGATATGAGGGGACACAGGAGCACTTTTCTAGGTATAATACCCCAATATTTTGGTCATCTCCGGCTAAAGGGACTCAGTTTTTTTCTAAGTTTTTGAAAGACCCAAAGATTAAAGCCTTGATGAAAGAGAATTGGACCAATTTCCAAGCTAATAACTTCAATGAATTGCTGGATTACATTGATGAATACGCATTCATCATTCAAGGGGCTAAAAATAGAGATTATCAGGTCTGGAATAGAAATGGCGCTGATGTAAAAACCTTAAAAAATTGGTTAGATAATAGAGCTACCTATATGACTGGGTTTATCAACAATTTATAATCTGGTTTTCTCCGCTAGACTCCTCAAATAATTCAAGTGAGCAATTTAGGACAGATAAAAAATGGCTGTTAGGAATTCCCAACAGCCATTTTTTTATGTGTGATTTTTCTTCAATTAAATATTGAAAGCGGATTTAATTCTATCCACATAGTCTAGTTTTTCCCAAGTGAAAAGCTCTACCTCAAGCGTAACTTCTGGTCTGTATGGAGAGTAGAAGGTTTTCGTTACCACCTCATTGGTTCTACCCATGTGACCGTAAGCGGCAGTTTCCTCATAGATAGGATTACGTAACTTCAGGCGCTGCTCGATGGCATATGGGCGCATATCGAATAACTCCTCGATTTTCTGTGCAATGGCTCCATCGTGCATGTCTACTTTGGCAGTACCATATGTATTGATATAAATACCCATTGGCTTAGCCACTCCAATGGCATAAGAAACCTGTACCAAAACCTCATCTGCTAGGCCCGCTGCCACCATATTCTTGGCAATATGACGTGTAGCATATGCTGCGGAACGATCCACTTTAGAAGGGTCTTTTCCAGAGAATGCTCCACCGCCATGAGCTCCTTTACCACCGTAAGTATCTACAATGATTTTTCTACCTGTCAAACCTGTGTCACCATGTGGTCCACCGATTACAAATTTCCCGGTTGGATTGATGTGATACTTGATTTCTGAAGTGAAAAGCTTCTGTATCTCTGGCTTCAGTTTGGCAACTACCCGTGGTATTAGGATAGAAACAATATCAGACTTGATTTTGGCAAGCATTTTTCCTTCCTCGTCAAAATCATCGTGCTGGGTAGAAACCACAATTGCTTCAATACGCTGAGGCACATTGTCATCGCTATATTCGATCGTCACTTGAGCTTTTGAGTCTGGGCGGATATAGGTGATATCCTTATTTTCTCTTCTCAACTCCGCCAATTCACGAAGGATCATATGAGAAAGATCCAAAGCCAAAGGCATGTAGTTTTCAGTTTCGTTGGTTGCATAACCAAACATCATTCCCTGATCACCTGCACCTTGTTCTTCTGGATTCTGACGAACTACACCCTGATTGATTTCCGAAGATTGTTCATGAATCGCAGAAAGCACACCGCAAGAATTCCCTTCAAACATGTACTCACTCTTGGTATAACCGATTCTATTGATCACGTCACGAGCAATTTTCTGCACATCAAGGTAGATATCAGAATTTACCTCTCCCGCCAAAAACACCTGGCCAGTCGTCACAAGCGTCTCACAAGCTACCTTGGAATTTGGGTCAAATGCTAAAAAATTATCAATTAACGCGTCAGAAATTTGATCTGCGATTTTATCTGGATGCCCCTCAGAAACGGATTCTGAAGTGAATAAATATGCCATATATAATGTAGGGTAATGCTATTTTAATGGATGCACAAAAATACTGGAACTGGGGGAAATAAAAAATCTAAGAGAAGAGATAACTGCTGCATTCTGAAAGCACCATCAGTTAATTCTTTAAACTAACTATTGGAAAACCTCAAAATCATCCTTCATAAAAATAAACCCCTGGGATGATCAAGGCGGCATTATATGCTCCATGAAACAACATCGCATAGCTAATGCCATGATTGAGCCGAATATAGCTAAGAATCAAACCTACAAAAAACTGAATGCCAACTAAGAAGGGGATCCAGTAAAAATGAGAAGCAAAATCGAAGTTACTGTAGTTTCCAAGATGGACGACACCGAAGAAGATTGCAGAGGCATAGACAACGAATTTGAGATTTATGCGCTCCTGCTGGCTAACCATAATGAGCAGATAAATCAAATAAACCATAAAGGCAAGCACCAAATACCATAGCTCACCCATCATTAAAAGGGATAAGACCAAACTCCACCATATAGAAGATTTCTTTAAATTAAGATGAAGTCTGAATATCGGTTCTTCTATCAATGGAGCTAAGAAAATACCTAGAACTATCACCAGCAACTTACTTTTTTTGATTAGTTCTTCAAGTATTGAATCAAATTGATCCGCTCCCAATAAGCTTAGCAAAAAACCAAAGGGAATAATCAGTACCAATGTGACTATTAACAAAGTAAAGAAGCTTTTTGAAGGCATTTCAGAATAGGTCTCGGCTCTTTTTGGGTCTTTTAGAAAAGCGAGAAAGTCCTGTATAACAGTGATTTTCATAGAGTTGAGAAATATCAAGATTAGGTAAAAATTAAAGCTAGACTATTCATTAAAAATTCTTCAGGTACACATTAAACCTCTTTCTTCTTTTCGAATTTTATAGAGAGAAACAACACAATGGCAAATACTAGATAGCTGAACCCCGCAGTCCATTTACTGACTCCCTCAAAAACCAATAGATCAAAATCATCTTCTGAACTCATAAAAAAAAGAATATAAAGAGCGTTTAACCCATAAATAATTGCGAGTACCCAGATAAATCCTTTAACAATCTTTTTCATCCTATTTAATCTAAACTTCAATAGCTGGCTCAGCTCTTAATCCTCTTTTGACTTCATCTCTGTTTGCAAAAAAGCAGGAAGAATCTAAAAAGGAAACTGTAAATGCTAAAATCTTAACCACTGCAATTCGCTTCATATTAAGGATCTAAAAGTGAAAAGTGAAATCAATTTAAAAAATTAGTCAATAATTACAAAAGGTCAACTTTATTTTTTCAGCTCACTAAACCCAATTTTACAACAAGCCCTCTTCCTCCAGCTGCAATCGGATTTTACTATTGTTATCCCAGAACTTTTTCTCGATACCAGCCCAGATTTCCTTGAACTCAGGATTTTCTTTGAACTTATCTAGGGTAGGGTCTTCGGGAAGAAATAAAATCACCCAAAACAGGATATTATCCTCTTTTGAAAAAAGCCTCAAGTAGTCCAAAGCTTTATCATAGTCTCCCCTATAAGCGTAATAGGTGGACAAGCCCAATGGCCTATATATCGTCTGGTTTGATTCAATGTAATCTTTATAGCTCTGGATCAGCTCCTGCCCTTTTTCGATCTCTCCTACTTTCACATAAGTGACGCCAATAATCATATTTTCATGAACATAAACATCTAGCTTTTGCTGCTCACGAATTTGATTTAGTCTATCATAATACAGAAATGCAGAGTCATATTCCCGGAGGTAATAGCTGACTTTACCCAGATCCTGTAAGATATCTATCCTTGAGCTGTCTTTGGCAAATTCCGCTTTGAGTTGATTCCTCGTATCACGTAAATCTTTGGTTTTGGCATAGCTGATAAAAGCTCTAACATAGCCAGCGAATGCATTGTCTGGAAAATAAGCACGGGCAAGATCAATATAGTCAAGTGATTCATCCACAAACCCCGTTTGGATAAGTCCATTACCCACTTCAAGGTAACGAAAGCTAGCGGATGCAGAATCCATTGCCGCTATATCCAGTCGCAATCCTTGTATCGCATATTCCAGATATTTTCCGGTATTCGGCATATACATACTATAGTAATTTGCCAGCAATATGAGAATCTGATCAGAATTGGGATTGTACTCCAAACCCTTTTCTAAATAAGGAAGCGCTTTAGCATACTCCTTTTTCAGCATGTAATACAAGGCTTTAGCTCTTAGGCTTTCGTCCAAGGTAGGGTCATATAAAACCGCCTGATCCGCGTAGACGGACATCTCTTCTAGATGAGTCTTTTCTTCTCGAAATACATCGTGATAATACAAGGCCACTGCAGCATAGGCATAGGCCAACCCGAATGATTTGTCCTCTTTGATTGCTTCCTTAAAATAACCAACTGAAGAAAGGAGATTGTCATCTCCGCCTTTGTTCAATAGATTGAGTCCTTTCAGAAAAGAATCATAAGCTTTCAGATTTTCTGTAGGAACTTTCTCAATCCGGTTTTGCTCCTCAGGAGTTATAATTGCCTGAATTTTCTCAGCAATATCTTTAGAAATATCTTGCTGTAATGTGAAAATATCGCTCGCCTCTCGTCGGTATTGCTTACTCCACAGATGCTTGTCACTTGCTCCATCGATCAGCTGAATATTCAGCACGATACTCTCCCCAATCTTTTGTCCGCTTCCTTCTATCAGGTAGCTGACTTGCAGTTCTTCGGAAATCTCAGGAATGGACTTGTGACTTTCCCGGTATTTCTCAGATGAAGTCCGACTAAGAACACGTAGATCTTTGATTTTTTGAAGGTTGTTGAGCGTGGCATCCATCAGTCCATTGATGAGATAGACATTAGTCGAGTCGGCACTATCATTTTTGAAAGGCAATACAGCAATTGATTTTTCCCTTGAGACCTGCTCTCCAAAAATCTCACCTTTATACAGCAGTAAACCCACAATCAGCAAAATCAGCAGTCCTGCAGCTCCAATCCAATAAGGAAGCTTAGAGCCTTTCAATTCCTCTGCTAAAGGCTCAACTTCAACCGGCTCAGTAATAGCATGTTTCCCTGCTTCTCCTGGCGGATAACCATAGTACTCACGAAAGCATTTAATAAAATATGAGGGGCTGTTGAATCCAACCTGATGAGAAATCTCAGAGACATTCAGCGTTGAATTTCGAAGCATCTCCATGGCACGCTCCAACCGGATTTGATTGATCAATTGACTAACCGAAAGATTGCATGCTTTCTTGACCCTGCGTAGAAGATTGGATCGACTCATGTGCATCTCATCAGCAAGTTCCGCGACACCAAACTCTTCGTCCCCGAGCTGCGATTCAACCAATGCAATCAGCTGATCTAAAAATTCTTTGTCCTGTGGAGAGGTCCTGGCCATGCAGTAAAACTAGGAGAAAAATCATTGATTTGGCCTTTTGGTCGCTCATTTTTCGAGCAGGCAAAAATCTCTATTTGCAGCATTTTGCGTCAAAATTTATATCCATGCATCATAATTTATATCGCTTTCCTGATCTCTTATGGATTTGTGAGCAAGGCTATTTAGTACTGCGCAGCCCTTTGATTTTACTTTGTCACAAATAAAAATCAAACAAAATTATCTATGAAAACATCTGTTTCAATCTATCGATTATTTGCGCCAGCGCTCCTTATTACTTTGTTTATAATGGTTTCCTGTGCTACTGCTTCAGAAAAGAAAGTAGACGCTCCGGAAATTGATCTGCAAACCGCAGTCATCACTAACAATCTAGAAGCGATTAAAGAACACATTGCAGCTGGCAGTGACCTAAATGTAAAAGATCCTTTTGGCGGATCGAGCCCCCTTATCACAGCAGCGGTATTTGACAAACTGGAAGCAGCCAAGCTACTACTGGATGCAGGTGCAGACATCAACTTCCAAAACAACGATGGTTCCACAGCCCTGATTTCTGCGGCGTTTTTTGGCCGTCCGGAAATTGTCCAGCTGCTATTGGAAAAAGGTGCTGATAAAACTATCAAAAATAAATACGACACAACAGCGCTAGATAATGTGTCCGCACCATTTGCTGCTGTAAAGGATATCTATGATGTCATAGGCAATTCCTTAGAGCCAATGGGTCTCAAGCTAGACTATGCATATTTGGAAAAAATCCGTCCAGAAATTGCAAAAATGCTGCAGTAATGAGTGAAAAACCTCAAAATGTACCTCAAAGGAGATACGACATTGATTGGATTCGAGTGATTGCAATCGGCTTACTTTTGATCTATCACATTTCGATCGGATTTCAATCTTGGGGCCGAATGATTGGTTTCATTACTTCACCCAAATCATTGGATCAGCTTTGGTATGCTATGTCTCTGCTGAATATTTGGCGGATTCCGCTGCTATTCTTTGTATCAGGTATGGGTGTATATTTTGCAATGCGGAAGCGAAACTGGATGCAATTGATCGCTGAGCGTGCCTACAGGATTCTTATGCCTTATGTGTTTGGGATATTTGCAATTGTTCCACTGCACATTTTGCTATTCAGTTACTATTACGACATGACATTGCACTATATCTGGTCTTCTGCTCACCTGTGGTTTTTAGGAAACATCTTCTCCTATGTTCTACTGCTTTCACCAATCTTGTTTTACCTCAAGAAAAATGAAACTGGAAAGCTTGCCTCATGGATCAAAAGATCGCTCAGTAAACCGTGGGGACTGTTAATTGTGTTGGCGGCATTTGTAGCTGAAGTAATGTTGGTCAATCCCTTGCCCTTTGAGATGTATGCGATGACTTGGCATGGGTTTTTCCTCGGACTGCTGGCATTCTTCTTTGGGTTTTGCTTTGTGATGACTGGGGCAGGTTTCTGGGAAATGATCAAAATATGGCGGTGGTTATTTGTAGTGATTGCTATGGGATTATATGTTCTCCGAATGTCTCAATTTGGCAAAGTATCACCTGGGTATTTGTTAGCTACAGAGTCATTGTGTTGGATTCTTTTGGTGTTTGCATTTGGCAGTATCCATCTAAACAAAAAAAGTAAAACCTTGGCCTACCTTAGTCAGGCTGCCTATCCAGTGTACATACTACACATGGTATTCTTGTATTTAGCATCGGTTTTGATATTTCCCATTCCAGTTCCCACAATAGTTCAGTTTATCCTAGTATTGGCTTTTACTCTTGCGGGCTGCTTTGGTACATATGAACTGATCCGCAGACTTAAGTTTCTCAGACCTTTGTTCGGATTAAAAATAGCCTAATAGCAAATTGGCTCTGCATACTCCCAGGGCCAATTTCTTTAGCTTTTCTTCACTAATCCCTCGGTAAGCTCATTCATCGCCTTCACCTTATATTTAAAGTCGCCTTTCAGCGTATCGCGGTAGGCATTGATGGTTCGGATTATTTGGAAGTAACAAAGCTCTTCATCTCTATAGTAAAAGTTGATGGAGAGCCTGAGGTTCATTTCTTATCCCTTCTAGCAAAATCAGAATTTTCTAATGTAACTGCTGGTTCAAAAAGAACTTGGTTCTATCAGCAAGAAATAATGGGATGTTTATCAGCTCTTCTTGATTAATCAAATTCCTCATCGAAAATCTAAGCTTGACTCGAGGATTATATGTCTTTGAATAAAAAGTCAAACTTTTGCTTCTCACATTTTCTTCAGATTTTACTTCTATAGGTATTAATTCATTGTTGAACTGAAGCAAAAAATCTATCTCAGCTATACCATCCGAAGTCCAATATCGTGGCTTAATCTGAAACTGGGCTGAAAGAGACTGGAGAATGTAATTCTCCACCAAAGCACCCTTGAATTCTGAAAATAAACCATTCGGATTCAAGATAGATCGTGCTTCAAGCTGTGCCTTTTGACGTAGTAGCCCCATATCAAGCAGATAAATCTTGAAAGCACTTAAGTCATCATATCCGGAAAATGGTATCCCCACTTTATTCACCCTATTAACCTTATAAACCAATCCAGCCTGAATCAGCCAAGTCAGCGCATCTTCATATTCCCTAGCTCTAGCTCCTTTTTTTACAGTTTGATATAGAAATTTTTTGTTCTCTTTGGAAAGTTGTGATGGAATTGAATCCCAAATAAAAGCTATTTTTTGAATGTCTTTTTCTGCCACATGTTTAGAAAAGTCATATTCATAAGCTCTATTAATAGCGAACAACAGCTCTTCCACCCTTTCTAGCGAATTACTCTCCACCAGTTCTTTTGCTACTTCAGGCAAGCCTCCACATATCGTATAAAGTCGGAAGCTTTCCAGTATTCTATTGAAAAAGTAATCAGGAATGGGTTCTATAGACTGTATTGATTGAAGATACTGATGCATTTCTTTATCCTTAGCATCTAAAAATTCTAGAAATGTCAGAGGGTACATGTCCAAGAAATCTACTTTTCCTACAGGAAAAGACTTAGCATTTCCAAGTGTAACACCAAGTAAAGATCCAGCTCCAATAATGTGATGGCTGAGATTAGATTCCTCAAAATATTTAAGCGAGTTCAGGGCTTCCTTACATTCCTGAATCTCATCAAAAAAAATCAGTGTCTCACCTGGTAAGATAGGAAAGCCAACTACCAAAGAGAGATTCTGAATGATTCGTTCAGGGTCTTTGGTGAGCTCAAAAAATTGCTGTAAATCAGGTTGCCTATCGAAGTTAAAGTATGCAATCTGCTCATAATACTTATTTCCAAAATCTTTGATTAAGGAAGTTTTCCCAACTTGCCGAGCACCTTTTACCAACAAGGGCTTGGGGTCTAGCTTAGTTTTCCACTTCAAAAGTTCGGACGTAAGAATTCGATTGAAAAGCATTTTTCACACATTAAGTTATAAAAGTGTGAAAATAATCACATAATTCTAACTTATTATGTGATTATTTAGATTGTTCTAATTCTTATCCCTTCTTCACCAATCCCTCAGTAAGCTCATTCATCGCCTTCACCTTATATTCAAAGTCGCCTTTAAGTGTATCGCGGTAGGCATTGAGGTTTACGAGTAGATCATCGATTTCCTCTGGCAGCACCTCTTCTAAAAGCTGACGTAGACGCTTCGCGGCAGTTGGGGATTTGCCATTTGTGCTGATGGCTATTTTCAAATTTCCTTTGGTGACTATACCTCCCAAATAGAAATCACATAAGTCTGGCGTATCGGCCACGTTTACTAAAAGGTACCGCTCTTTAGCTTCATCTCTAATCTGTCGATTGATTGCTTTGTCATCCGTCGCTGCGATGACGATGTGCTTACCTCCTAGATACTTTTCATGATACAGATCTTCTATGAGAGTAACTGAATCTGTAGTCGCTGCTAGATCCAAGAAGTCTTGGGAGAAATCTCTGGCAACTGCCGTCACCTGAGCATTAGGACTTGATTTCAAAAGAAACTGAAGCTTCTCCGTACCCACATTTCCTCCACCAATTAGGAGCACATTGAGTTCGTGTACTTTAAGAAATATGGGGTATAGGTGGTTCATTTTTTTAGAATCAAGATGTTAGAATCAAGACAATAGACTCGGGGAATTCTGGACTTCGATATTCCGAATTCATCATTCGGTCTTGGATATTACGTTGGAAAGTAACCAAATCTTTTCTGTCGTGGCCCATTTCAAAGTCTTAAAACTGAAAAAACTTCTTGTGCTTTTTTTCTTCGGTCTTCCGTCTACCGTCTTCCAGCTACTGTAACCACTTCCCGATATATCTCCGCCAGCTTCATACTTTCACGAACAACCTCACCAATGATTATAATCGCAGGTGCTTCCACCTTCGCTTCTTCAGCTTTTTGGAGGATGTCAGAAATATAACCTGCTACGATATTTTCTTCGCGCGTTGTGCCACTTTGAATAATCGCTATCGGTAGATCCGCTTTTCCAAACTTAGTATAAAGCTCTGAAATCTCAGCCAACTTCCTCGTACCCATCAATACAACAACTGTCGCTGTAGACTGTGCTGCTAATGCCAAATCTCTGGAAAGTTCACCAGCGGAAGTGGTACCAGTTACTACCCAAAAGCTCTCGGATACTCCTCGCTTGGTCACTGGAATTCCCGCTGATGCAGGAACTGCAATCGCCGAAGTAATACCAGGAATCATTTCTGTGCTGACTCCAAATGCCTCTATATATTCGATCTCCTCCGATCCACGCCCAAAGACAAATGGATCTCCGCCTTTGAGACGTACCACATGTCCATGCTTTTTGGCTAGGCTGACGCAAAGTTGATTCGTATCTTCTTGTGGCTGCGAATGCTTTCCTACTCGCTTGCCAACAAATAACTTAAGCGCAGTCTCTGGTGCATGCTCAAGCAAGACCGGATCTATAAGCGCATCATATAAGACCACGTCGGCCTTATTAAGTGCCAAAACGGCTTTAAGAGTGATCAACTCAGGATCACCTGGCCCTGCTCCGACCAGTGTTACTTTTGGTTGAATGACTAATTTCATGCAGTCACCTCTTCCTCACGGTAGCTTTTCAGCAAACCATAAATATCCAAAGCCTGTGCAGCATAAGCATTTGCAAATTCTTCAGTAGGCTCGTTCTGATTAATCTGATAGATCTTCTCCGCGAATGTCCCGCCCAAATCTACTTTTCCCGTTGCTACAAAAGCCTCGTCAAACTGGGCAATAATGTTTGCATACGAATTGGCACTCAAGCTTTCGCTAAGTAAAATCGCTTTGGCAGCATTGATCAAACCCGCATAGTGATGGTAGATACTATCAGACCAGCGTCCTTCTTCCAGACATTTCTGAGCGATGTCGATTTTCTCTTTTGCTTCCAAAAGCAAGGTAGCTACCAAGTCAAGCACCACACCGGCACATTCACCCACACCAACTGCGATCTTATATTCTTCTGTATTTCCCCAATCCACATAGTCGGCTGGAGTCACTGTAGAAGCATCACCTAATTCCTTCAATAAATCATAGAAATAGATCTGCCCTTTTTCATCGTAGTAGCTCAAGAAATCCTGATCATTGGCATTTGCTTCAAAATCATCCAGCAAAATCCTCAAAGCTTGCGGGCCTCTTTTACTTGGGATTTTGGTCACTTTATCTGCAAAGCGTCCATTTCCATCGCCCATATTTCCTCCACCAAGCAAAACTTGGAGCGCAGGAATGACAACCTTGCCAGACTTCATAGACATACCTTGGAAGCCAATATGAGCCATATTGTGCTGACCACAGGCATTCATACAGCCAGAAATCTTGATCACCAAATCCTGATTTTTCAAATATTGAGGGTATTCGGCAAGTATTACTTTTTCCAATTCCGCTGCAATACCCGTTGAACTTGCAATTCCAAGATTACAGGTATCTGTACCTGGACATGCAGTGATATCTCCCAAAGAATTATAACCAGCAGAAGCCAAACCAATTTCCTTCAACTCTTTGTAGAAATATGGAACCAAATCCTCACGAACATCACGGATCAGGAAGTTTTGACGAAGGGTAAAACGAACTTCTCCACTTGCATATTTCTCTACCAAATCAGCCAGTTTTCTAGCCTGATCAGTGTAGAAATCTCCAAGTGTAACTCTTACACCTACGGAGACAAAGCCTTTTTGCTTTTGAGGCAAAATGTTGGTGAGTTTGAAATGCTCAAAATCCAAACCTAACTCCTCTTCTACTGTGGCAGCAGGAGCATCTGGAAGCTTTTGCGCAGCATCATATGTCTCAAAGTCTATTGGATAAGACTGAAATGGAAGCGCTTTTTTCTCCTTTTCGACCAAATCCAAAAAGGCTTCAATGCCCATGTCTTTGATCAAAAACTTCATTCTGGCCTTCATACGCTTCGCTCGCTCTCCATGGCGGTCAAAGATTCTGATCACAGCTTCCCCAAATGGAATGATCTGATCAGCAGTAATGAAATCAGTGTACAATTCCGCATGCCTTGGCTGAGATCCCAGACCTCCACCGAGCATTACTTTGAATCCACGAACTTCCTGTCCATCGATTACTTTCACTTTTGGGATAAAGCCCAAATCGTGCAAGTAACTTAAGCCTGTATCTTCATCAGAAGAGGAAAAGGAAATCTTGAATTTCCTGCCCATTTCCTGAGATATGGGATTTCTCAAAAAGTATTTGAATGTCGCATCCGCATAAGGAGTCACGTCAAAAGGCTCATTTGGATCGATGCCAGCGGTTTCAGAAGCAGTGACATTCCTCACAGTATTGCCACAAGCCTCACGAATAGTCACATCATCTCGCTCCAACTCAGACCAAAGCTCAGGCGTCCTATCCAAACTCACGTAGTGAATCTGAATATCCTGACGTGTAGTGATATGCAACCTTCCGGTAGAATATTCATCCGAAACCTTACAAATTCGGCGAAGTTGATCTGAAGAAACACGGCCATAAGGCAGTTTGATACGGATCATCTGCACACCTGGCTGTCGCTGGCCGTAGATGCCTCGCGCCAAACGCAGGCTGCGGAATTTTTCCTCGTCTATATTACCACCGTTGAAAAGCGCAATTTTCTTTTCTAAGTCGATGATATCCTGTTCTACTATAGGATTTTCTAATTCGGTTCTAAAGCTTTGCATGGCTTAAAATTCTTTTTACCCTATCGGGTTAGTGGTGTAATAGGTTTGTTGATTTGACATTCAAGGTCTTTCAAACTGCCAAGGGCACGCGAGAAATCTCCTCAAATAACACGTAAAGTCGAATTATTAATGATGAATTCCGAAGGTAAACTACTCAATGAATCCAACAGAAACAGTGTCGTATTCTCCTTCCTCTATCAGGATAAAACTTCCGTTTGCTTTATTTTCTTTGTAAGTATCAAAGTGAATCGGCTTGCTCAAGCGGAAATGTACTCGTCCGATGTCATTCAATTTCAATTGATCTGCCGTTTCTGTTCCCGTAAAATCAGTATGGATTCTAGATTCAATCTGATCGACCTTTGCTAGCACACGATTCACTCCATGCTGTAAAATGTATTTTCCGCCTACTTTCAATGGCTTACTATTTACCTGGCAGATCGTAGCGGTAAGTTGCTTTTCACTTCTTGGTACAGATGAACTTTTCACCAACATATCTCCACGGCTTAGATCTACTTCTGTATCCAAAGTAATGGCGATGGAACTTCCAGGAGCAGCTTCTTGGATCTCCTGATCGAAATAGTGAATACTTTTAATCGTGGAAGTATTCATGGATGGAAGTAAAGTGACTTCATCACCAACTTTCAGATTTCCTCCATAAAGCATTCCTGAGAAACCTCTGAAGTCATGCCAAGCTTCCGTCTTAGGACGAATGACATATTGTACCGGGAATCTAGCCACAGAGCTCTCCTGCAAATCTGCTGGCTCAAGCACTTCCAGATGATGCAAAAGTGTGTTGCCTACATACCAAGGCATCTCCTCTGATTGACGAGCGATATTTTCGCCTTTCAGTGCAGAGACAGGAATAAAGTTAATCTGATCTTCTGTGAAATCTGATTTGGCTACCAAGACATCAAAATCAGCCTTGATTTTCAAATACACTTCCTCGTCATAATCTACCAAATCCATCTTGTTGATCGCGACGACCACATGGGAGATGCGTAGCAAATTGGCAATAAAAAAGTGGCGATAAGTTTGCTCTATCACGCCTTTTCTTGCATCGATCAGGATGATCGCTACCTGAGAAGTGCTAGCACCTGTCACCATGTTTCGCGTGTACTCCACATGACCAGGAGTATCGGCTACGATGAAGTTGGTTTTATCAGTATTGAAATAAATATGCGCGACGTCGATCGTGATTCCTTGCTCACGCTCAGCTACCAATCCGTCAGTGGCCAAAGAGAAATCCAGGTAATCGTATCCACGTTGCTTGGAGCTACGCTCGATTGCTTCGATTTTATCAGTTGTCAAAGACTTTGTATCGTATAGTAATCGCCCGATTAGTGTGCTCTTGCCATCATCTACAGAACCTGCAGTAGCGATTTTTATCAATTTTCTATTTTCAGACATGTTGTTCAGTTGTTTAGTTGATAGTCAATAGACCATGGGCCCAGACCTCTTCGTTGTTAATTACCGTCACTGCGAACGAAGTGAAGCAGTCTAATAGTTAGGAGATTGCTTCGTCGTCGTACCTCCTTCTCGCAATGACGTCGCTACTTCTAAAAGTACCCGACTTTCTTTCTTTTCTCCATCGCAGCTTCGGATCGTTTGTCATCGATTCTTGCACCACGCTCGGAGATGGAAGAGTCTCTGATTTCACCAACTACATCTTCTAGCGATACCGCTTCCGAAAATACTGCGGCTGTACAAGTCATATCACCTACCGTTCTGAAGCGAACCATTTTCACGAGTACTTCTTCATGATCCTCTCTAAACACATGCTCATTGGCAGTCCAGATCATCCCATCACGAAGGAATACCTCACGCTCATGCGCAAAGTAAATCGATGGAATCTCAATATTTTCTGTTTTAATATACTCCCAAACGTCCAATTCAGTCCAGTTGGAAATCGGAAAACAACGCACATTCTGACCCACATGGATTTTACCGTTTAGCATATCAAAAAGCTCTGGGCGCTGATTTTTCTCATCCCATTGTCCAAAGTCATCTCTTACAGAGAATACTCGCTCTTTAGCCCTGGCCTTTTCCTCATCTCTTCTTGCTCCACCTATACATGCATCAAATTTGAATTCCTCGATCGCATCCAAAAGCGTAGTAGTCTGAAGAGAGTTTCTACTAGAATATCTTCCTCGCTCCTCACGAACTTTTCCCTGATCAATAGAATCCTGTACATTACGTACGATCAACTCCAGCCCAAGCTCTTCTACAAGTTTGTCTCTGAATGCGATGGTCTCCGGGAAATTATGCCCTGTGTCCACATGCAATAAGGGGAAAGGAATTCTTGCTGGATAAAAAGCTTTTTGCGCCAGTCTTACTAGCGTAATCGAGTCTTTTCCTCCAGAAAAAAGCAAAACCGGACGCTCAAACTGCGCTGCCACCTCACGGATGATGTGGATCGATTCTGCTTCTTTTGGATTAGGTATTAATAGGTTGTTCATTTCTTTTACTATTTATGTCTTCGAATGGACTTCATTATTCATAATTCGGTATTCGTCATTCTTAATTAATCTTCTAATATCGAATGTAAAATGCTGAATAATGAATGTTGAAGTTCTAATGTCATATTTAATTGTCTTCGACTTCGCTCAGACTGACAGAAGTCTTCTGTCTTGATTCTAATTTTCTAATTTCGAATAATGAATGTTAAATGATGAATATCGAAGTGAGGCCCCTCACCAGACATCGGGCATCAAACATCCGTCACTTCGCATGAAGCCCACACTCCTTCTTCGAATCTTCCCACCACCAGCGACCAGCTCTAGCATCCTCGCCGTCGGCAATTGCTCTAGTACAAGGTGCGCAGCCTATGCTGATGAAGCCTTTATCGTGGAGCGGATTATATGGAATATTCTTCTCATCTATATATGCGATCATCTGATCGTAACTCCAATTCAGCAAAGGATTGTACTTGATGATCTGATTAGCTTCATCCCATTCAACACACTTCATATCGCTACGATTGGCAGACTGCTCAGCACGAAGTCCAGTGATCCAGATATCATTTCCTGCCAAAGCTCTTCTTAGTGGTTCCACCTTACGCACAAAACAGCAAGATTTTCTATTTTCAACCGAATCGTAAAAACCATTGATTCCAATATCAGAAACCAGCTTCTCTACAGAATGGGTGGTAGGATAATATACTTTAATGTTCTGCTTGTATTTGGCTTCAGTTCTAGCTAGCAAGTCCAAGGTCTCAGGAAAAAGCCTTCCAGTGTCCAAAGAAAAGATCTGAACAGGAATATTCCCACTAGCAATCAACTGCGTGATCACCTGATCTTCCTGCCCTAAAGACGTAGAAAAAGTGACTTTCCCTGGAAATAAATCCGCAATCAAAGCCAAGCCTTCCCCAGCGCTCAATTGCGCCAACTGAGCTTCTAACTCATGCATATTCTTTCTTTGTGTCATTGGATTCTACTTTTGATACACTTTCCCAGGCACGCTCGTGAAAATAATACAGGATGATTTTGGAGAAGACCTCAACAGATCCTATGGACAAGGCCATCACTATCTGATCCGTCACAAAATACGAGATGATGATCGTATCAAGCGTACCGACGATTCGCCATGAGATGGACTTAAGCATGCTCTTCGCATTGCTGTCTTTTCCCGGCTTGCTGGCAAACAGCTTTTTGAGTGGTTGGTCTAAAATCATACTAGGTTTATTACGAGAGTAAAGTACAAAAGTATATAAACCCTATAAAATATATAGGGTTAATGGTGAAAAAATTTTACTCTTCTTTGAGAATATCTTCTAAACTCTTGTTTTCCAGTATCTTAAGTGTCTCGTCTCTTACTTGGATCATTACTCTATTTATTCCACAAACAGCCTCATTTTTACATTCATCGCAAGGTTCGTAGTAATTCAAACTCACACAAGGAAGCATAGCAATCGGCCCATCCAGCAGTCGGATCACGCGAGAAAGCGGAATATCTTTAGGCTCTTTGATTAGGTAATATCCTCCACCTTTGCCCTTTTTGCTTCCGAGCATGCCGGCTTTTTTGAGTTCCAACAGGATATTCTCCAAGAATTTATGAGAAATCCCATGCTCCTCAGCAATTTCCTGGATCAACACCGTTTTCTCATCTCTGTGCTTGCCTAGGTAAGTCAGGGCATGCAGGGCGTATTTGGTCTTTTTAGAAAGCATAGACAAAAATAAGCTTTTTCAGGGAATACCCTAGTACGCTACTAGGCTTTTATAAATATGGCAAAAAAAACGGGTATGGAATCATACCCGTTTTAATATTCATAATGAATAGCAATTATTTAAAGTAATTCCACACTTCTCTTCACGAATGCAGTCAGATCCTTGCCTTTAAGCAAGCCTTGGGAAAGAAGTGCCATATCAAAGGACTGATTGGAAAGCTAAGTCTTCTATCCCTAAATTTCCTTATGACTAAAAAAATGAATCTTTCACAAAGAAAAATATGATGAGAAAAGTACCAACAATAAAAGGGGCAATTTTACTTTTCAAAAACTCACGACCTCTATTTTCTTTTTTGTATAAAAAATAGATATAGACTTGTATTACGAGTCCAAATAGTAATAATAAAATTGCTATTGGAATAGACTTAAACAAAAGAGCAAAATAAACTACCCCAATAGCTATCACAACTGAAAATTGCTCAAAACGTTTTAACTTGTTCATTGGATTTCATAAATTTTACATATACCATAAGATCTATCAGCATCATCAATACAAACTAATTCAGCTAAATAAACGATTCCCCCACAACCTAGAGCGCCAAGCAGTGTTGGTGTTAACAGACCACATCCAGCTGCTGCTACTAATGCCCCGTCACGACAAGTCTGCAAATCTGAACTTAGCTGATCCTCACATTGTCCACGTTTTGCATTTTCGTAAGATACATTTTCAATTGAAAACGAAATTTGATTTACTATTTTTTCAAAATCTTCAGGGCTAAGTTTATCGATATCGGGGAATTTTCCTCTAATCTCTTGACCCAAAGATGCAGAGTTATAGATAGTTTGATAAGTTTCTTCAGGGTTCTCAAAATTGTCATAAACAAACTCCTTAAACTCTTCTAAAGAATTAAAATCAGTGATCCTTAAATTATTATTATCGGAAGTATTTTTTTTGAGTTCACGAATTTGAAAAACTGCATTCAATGAATTAAAATATTTTTCTGTTAAAGGATCATCTAAAATTAATTTAACTATGTTTTCCTCTTTATTGATCAATAAATGCTCATCATTCGGAACAATTTCCGTATTTCCTAATTCACACGAGGAGGCAAAACATGCTAGGCATACAACTGCCATTAGTTTAATTGTTTTCATTTTTCTTAAAAATTTTAGAGTTGTTAATTGTACAAAAAGTCTGCAGCGTCTTGAACTTGAACTAAATATACCCCCCCCAAATAATAAATCCAAATTTTACTCTAAAAATTCTCTTAAAATTTAGTTAACAAACTGACAATCAGATAATATATTTTTAGTTCATAACAAAATACAATTCACAACCTGCTATTATACAATTAATTACCAAAAATCAAAATATTTGTAATCAACAAAGAAAAATTAGGTTTGAAAATATGGAAACCAAAAAATCCACAGCGAAAGAGCTAGGGATTTTAATAGTCCTACAAAAACCCTCGAGGTTTCAAAAACCTCAAGGGTTAAAGCTATTAAAGCATTTCCACACTTCTTCTTACAAATGCAGTCAAGTCTTTACCCGTTAGCAAGCCTTGGGATAGTAGTGCTAAATCAAATGACTGTTTAGCAATCTTGATCTTTTCTTCTTCAGTTGCTGCTTTTAGAACTTTATCCACTGCAGGGTGATTTCCGTTGATGGCTACTTTGTAAGCATCAGGAAGAGAACCGTAGAAGCCCATTCCTCCGCCACCGGTAGCAGCCATTTCTTTCATTCTGCGCATGAATTCCTCCATAGTGATCGTCACCGGAAGTTCCTCAGGACTTAAACCTTCCACTTCTACCGTGTAAGTCTTGTTGTTGATCGCTTTATCGAAGATCTCCTTCACTTCCTTGCTCTGATCTTCAGTTAGCAAGTTGGCGTAAGTTTCATCCTTCTGGATCAACTTCTCAGCCACATCAGCATCCACACGCTTCAGCTGAGTTTTCTCCAGCTTGGATTCCAAGTTTTGGATAAAGTGACTGTCAATCGGAGAATCCATCACCAATACATCGTAGTCTTTTTTATTAGCAGATTGGATGAAACTATCCTGCTTGTCCAAATCAGTTGCATACAAGATGACCGCTTGATCATTTTTATCTGTTTGATTTGGCTTTATTTTAGACTGGTATTCTTCGATAGTGAAGAACTCGCCATTGGTATTCTTAAGCAAAGCGAAGTCTTTTCCTTTCTCATAGAATTTGTCCTCGGAGATCATTCCGTATTTCACGAATAGTCCGATATCACCCCATTTCTGCTCGTATGCTTTTCTGTCTTTTTTGTACAGCTCAGCAAGCTTATCCGCTACTTTCTTGGTGATGTAAGAATTGATTTTCTTCACGTTAGAATCCGCCTGAAGGAAGCTTCTAGATACGTTGAGAGGAATGTCCGGAGAGTCAATTACTCCATGAAGCAACATCAAGAACTCAGGAACGATGTCTTTCACTTCGTCTGTAATGAATACCTGACGAGAGAATAGTTTGATCTTATTTCTCTGAAGTTCGAATTCGTTTTTCACTTTCGGGAAGTACAATACTCCCGTCAAGTTGAATGGATAATCCACATTCAGATGAATCCAGAAAAGCGGATCTTCAGACATTGGATAAAGTTCTTTGTAGAACTTCAGGTAGTCTTCGTCTGTCAATTCGCTTGGAGACTTCGTCCAGATCGGAGCAGTTGTGTTGATGAAATTATCAACTTCTACTGACTTCCATTTTTTCTCGCCTTTGTCATCCACTCCATCTTCTACAGATTCGGTTTTTGTACCAAATTTGATCGGAACAGGAAGGAACTTCGCGTATTTGTCCAAGATCCCTTGAAGTTTGAACTTGTCTAGGAATTCCTCAGAATCTTTGTTGATATGAAGTATGATATCTGTTCCTCGCTCTTTTCTTTTTCCTTTGGAAATTTCGAAGGAAGTAGAACCGTCGCAAGTCCACTTAGCAGCTTCTGCACCTTCTTGGTAAGAAAGTGTGTTGATTTCTACTTTGTCAGCGACCATAAATGCCGAATAGAAACCTAGACCGAACTTACCGATGATCTCATTGGCGTCTTTAGCATCCTTGAATTTCTCCACAAATTCCTCTGCTCCGGAGAAAGCCACCTGGTTGATGTACTTTTTAATCTCCTCAGCAGTCATCCCAAGACCATGGTCAGAGATGGTGATCGTTTTCTTTTTCTCATCGAAACTTACTTCCACCGTAGTGTCACCAAGTTCACCTGAGTACTGACCTAATGTCGCTAATCGCTTGATTTTTTGTGTCGCATCGACTGCGTTAGAAACGAGTTCTCTTAGAAAAATCTCGTTATCAGAATAGAGAAACTTCTTGATAATCGGGAAAATGTTCTCGGTATGGATCGAGATCGTGCCTTTTTCCTGCATGGCTATAAATTAGTTTAGTTAAACACTTGTTTGTCGGGCACAGAATTGCAACTGTTGTTCCAAAGCAGTTTTGGTGTCAATTTGGCAGGAACAAAAGTCAGAAATCAAAAGTGAAAAATCTGAAATTTCACGATTTTAGATTTCTCACTTCATACTTCTGACTTACCTTTGGGTGATGTGGAAAGAAATCTCGGTTCTGGTAGGTAAGGAAGTCACGCTGGAGTGGCGACAGAAATTCGCGCTGAATGGGATTTTGCTTTATGTGGTATCTGCAGTTTTTATTACCTATTTGAGTGTTGGCGCTCAGCAAGGAAACATTTCCACTCCCACTTGGAATGCCTTGTATTGGATCATTATTCTTTTCTCAGCGGTAAATGCCGTTGCAAAAAGCTTTGTGCAAGAGCATCAAGGCCGACAACTCTATTATTATATGATTGCTTCTCCTGAGGCGATTATTCTTTCCAAGATTATTTATAACACCGGGCTAACTCTAATTCTAGCGCTTTTGGGCTATGGAGTTTTTTCAGTGATCTTGGGAAACCCCATTCAAGACCAAGGTTTGTTTATCCTGAATTTGGTATTGGGAGCCATGGGCTTCTCAGCCAGCCTGACTATGGTCAGCGGCATAGCTTCCAAAGCAGGAAATAATGCGACGCTAATGGCTATTCTGAGCTTTCCTGTTATCATTCCGATTTTACTGATGGCTATCCGTATTTCCAAAAATGCGATGGATGGGTTGGATTGGAGTGTAAGTATGGATTATCTACTTTCACTTTTAGCGATCAATGCGATTGTTGCAGTGACAGGATATATTTTGTTTCCTTATTTGTGGAGGTCTTGAGATTGGGAAAAATTGTCCGACATGGTAGATTGAAAAATTGGAAGATTATCTACCATCTCTCTATTGGTTAGGATTCTCCAATTTCCCCATAAACAAAATAGCACCACTGTGTTTTTCTTGGATAAAGAAGATAAAAGGTCTGTCCAATGTAAATACCACTGCGTCTTTATTGGGTGGTAAACTAACCAATTCAACAACTTCAACAATAGTAGCGGCTGCTGCTTCTGTGCCCTTTTCATCTACTTCTATAAGCGCTTGATGAATCACCCTACTGATTTTCAAAGGGTCGGTTGGGTTGGAGAATAACTTCGTAAAGTTATCTTGATGATAATCAAATGGTCTAACCAAACCCATCGTTTTTAAATCATTCGAAAGGTCATCAATTCTATATTCAATCTTAAATTTCGGCATTTTCAAAATCAAGTTGACATCCCAGGAATTAGCTCGCCATTCATTTAAATTTTCCATCGTGAAATGAGATGAAAGTTGAGAAAGATCACCGGTTTCATTGATGAGTATTCCCATGGAATATTGCCCCGTACTATAAGGAATTTCCAAATACGTATAATCTGAAGTTCCAAAAGATTTGAATCCCGCAGATTCACCCATGTCCATCATATCTACCATGATTTCTTGACCATTGTGGACTGTGAATTTTTCTTTGCGGGTATTGTCTTTTGGAAAATTATAGCTCCAGTCCCCCTTGAAGTAAATTGCATTGACTAAGTACATCACAGCATTTTCCGGAATAAAGTCCAACATATCTTTTATTAGATTATTGGTCTGTTTTTCTATCCAGTTATTGATGATGTTAACAGAATTTGGATCCTTCATATCAAGCGGAGCAATCTCCGCATTGAAGTATTCCTGCGAAGTATTCTTAAACGGGACCTGTACTTGATATTTTTCTTTATACCATATCCCATTAGCAATGTTTAACTCTACTTTTGGATCTACTTCCAGCAAGAATGATGTGAGATCTTTGACGGCCTGATTTGCTTCTTCCAGATTCATGCCCTCCATTTGCAAAACTTGGATAAATTCTTCTAAAACCTCCCCATCATTGCCGTTCATCGCCATAGCCAATGCTTGGTGAACTGAATATGGGCTAAAAAAGAAATTTTCCGATTGCCCATTTGTAGCAATTTGCTGAAAAAGATTGATTGCAAATTGGGTATTTGCTTCCGAGAGGCTGTTTTCATCCATAGAAAGCGTTCTCAGATTTGCCTCCACCTTTCCTGAAGGACCGTCATCCTCGCCGGTTATACAGCTAAAGCAGAGGATAAATGCGAAAAGAATCGACATGCTTACTAAAAGCTTTGGATACGTTTGGGTTTTGACAAAGAAAGTTCTCATAGCGATCAATTTTTCAACATGACGTTGCTTTCTCTTAAAACGCTACAATTGGGCTAAAACATGATCAGAAAATCGACTTCAACCCAAGATGAGTCACATAAGGCTCAAAATCTTTGTCATTGTGCAAGAGATCAATTTCATTATTGATACAAAAGGTGGCGATGACAGAATCAATAGTTTTTCGCACAGTCACTCCTTTTTTTCTTAATAATCTAAAATTCTCTGCGCTTGTAAGTGCTATTTCTTTTCCTCCTAGATGGAAGAAATGTAAATCTTCAAAAAAAGCTTTTGCTTCTCTAAAGCTTTTGTCAGCGGTGAAACCCTGAAGGACTTCCGTCATAATCAGGTCCCCGGTACAGATAATTTCCGTCCCAAGTGACTTATGCAAAAAATCAGTTTGTTCATTCACTTTTCCATTGAAGTAATCTATCCAAACTGAAGAATCAACGAGGATCATGAATCGGTCCTCATTCTATCCAGATCACCTTCCCATGCCATTTTACCACGAAACTCCTTGATTCGTTTCTGCTTTTTCAAGGTAAGTATTAAGCGCAAGCCCTCTTCTACAGTTGCCTTTTTCGTAGGCAAACCAGAAGCCTTCACATATTAAAGAGTATTTAAACAAGTGTTTCTAAAGCAGCAATTCCCATCATCAATTTAAATGTTCCCTAATTAGCGAACTCCGCGATAATCTCAGCGACCTCCGTGGTAAAAGAACTCACAAAAAGCACCGTTTTCAGGAACTTATGCCTTATTTTTGCACTTGAATTAGCAAAAGCTCCTTATGCGCCAATCCTGGTGGAAAATTCTTGCAATCGCCCTGCTGCTGTACACCCTTATCGCAGGCTTGCTGATGGAAGCACCTAGACTTCCTATCCTCAACGAAACCATCCGTGCCCTACACTTTCACGTGACCATGTGGTTCGGAATGATCCTGATGCTGGTAGCAGCAGTCTACTACAGCATCAAATACCTTCGCACCAACGACATCAGACATGATGATATGGCCATTGAGTACACTAACTCAGCCATTCTATTTGGCGTCTTGGGAATCGTAACCGGGATGCTTTGGGCAAAATTTACCTGGGGAGATTACTGGAGTGGTGATCCCAAGCAGAATGCAGCCGCCATAGGTATATTGATGTATTTTGCCTATTTAATTCTAAGAAATTCACTGACTGACTCTCAGCAGAGAGCTCGTATCGGAGCCATTTATAACATTTTCGCATTCGCGGCTTTTATTCCACTTATCTTCGTATTACCAAGATTAACAGACAGTTTGCACCCTGGAAATGGTGGCAACCCGGGTTTCAATGCCTACGACTTGGATTCCAAGCTACGGGCAGTTTTCTATCCAGCGATAATTGGATGGACGCTTTTGGGCTGTTGGATCGCAACTGTACGCGTCAGAATGCGTAGGGTGGAGAGGACAATGGAAGACAGAATGATTAATTCCTGATCAATGAAAAAATTAGTAACTATAGTTCTTTTGATTTTCAGCCTTACGGCTATGGCACAAGAGAAAATCGCTGTCACTGATGCTGACTATAGCAATAGCTCCGTGGAAATGGCAGACCTGATGCGATCAAATGGCAAAATCTACGTCTTGGTAGGAGTTATCCTGATCATATTTGTAGGAATCCTTTTCTATCTGATCAGTACCGATCGAAAGATCAGCAAACTTGAAAAGAATCTTCACTCCTAAAATTCAATAATTATGAAGAAAGGGCATCTCTTAGGACTAGGAATCATAGCAATAGCGATCGTAATCATCATGACTTCGATCGGTGATGCAAGTAGCTACGAAACTTTCACCACTGCTAAAGAAATGAAGCAAGGTGGAGAAGATAAAGCTATCCACGTAGTAGGACAACTAAAGAAGGACGCTAGTGGAGAAGTAACTGGCTTAAAGGTACGGGAAGACAAAGTTTCCTTCACTTTTATGCTAGTGGACAACGAAGGAGTAGAGCAAGAAGTGTTTTACAATGAGCCGGTTCCAGCAGATTTTACAAGATCAGAATCTGTGGTGGTAATTGGTTCTTATAAGAATGATGAAATATTTATTGCCGATAAAATACTGATGAAATGCCCATCAAAATATCAGGAAACTGAAGTGCAGGCGGCAGGTATGTGAGGTAGAGCAGTTAGAATAAAAAATCCATGATCAATACCTTTATCGGTAATCTTGGCCACTTCATGACCATAGTGGCCTTCGTCAGTGCACTGACTACCGCATACGCATACATTCAATATTTTCGTGCAAACGAAATAGAAAAGGCAAGTTGGAAGAGATTCAGTAGAATCAGCTTCACAATACACGGCATATCAGCAGTGATGATAGCAGTGTCACTTTTTGAAATCATCTACAATCACCGCTTCGAATACTATTACGCGTATTCTCACAGTTCAGAAGCCCTCCCAGTTCACTACATGATTTCCAGTTTTTGGGAAGGTCAAGAGGGGGCTTTTATCCTTTGGATCTTTTGGAATGTGGTATTGGGCAGCATCCTGATCTTCACCAACAAGTTCTGGGAAGCTCCCGTAATGATTGTGTTTGCACTCGTTCAAGCTTTCTTGGTTTCCATGATTTTGGGAGTTGTTATTGGCGATTTGAAATTAGGTAGTTCTCCTTTTATTCTACTGAGAGATGCCACTCAGGCACCTATCTTCCAGATGAATCCTGATTTCGTCCCTGAAGATGGCACAGGTTTGAATCCACTTCTGCAAAATATCTGGATGGTAATTCACCCTCCTACCTTGTTCTTAGGATATGCTTCTACCTTGGTTCCTTTCGCCTTCTTGATGGGTGGATTGGTTACCAAAAAATATACTGAATGGATTCGTCCAGCTTTGCCATGGGCGATTTTCTCCGCGATGATCCTAGGAATGGGAATCATTATGGGAGCTTACTGGGCTTATGTGACGCTGAACTTTGGCGGGTATTGGAACTGGGATCCTGTAGAAAACGCAGTGTATGTCCCTTGGCTAATTTTAGTGGCTTCTATCCACACGATGATTACCTATAAGAAAAGTGCTACGGCACTGAAGACCTCAATGGTCTTGGTGATCATGACCTTCCTTTTGGTACTTTATGCCACGTTCCTAGTTCGATCTGGTGTACTTGGAGACTCTTCAGTTCACTCCTTTACTGATCTTGGTCTTTCAGGCCAATTGCTGATCTACATGCTTTTCTTCCTTGTGGTAGCTGTAGTGCTCTGTGTGATAAACTGGAAACATATTCCTACCTCAGAAAAAGAAGCTTCTGTTTACTCCCGTGAATTTTGGGTGTTTATCGGTGCGACTACCCTATCACTGATGGCATTTCAGGTTATTCTTCCTACTTCTATTCCAGCGTGGAATGCAATGGTGGAAAGTTTTGGAGGCATATCCAATATGGCTCCTCCAGCAGATCAGGTGGAGTTCTATACCAAATTCCAACTTTGGTTTGCCGTAGCGCTAGCGATGCTTACTGCTGTGGGACAGTTCTTCTGGTGGCAGAAAATGGACAAGAAGGCCTTGAAAGATGCGCTTTTGACTCCTTATATTATTTCAGTCTTACTTTCGGCTGCGATAATTGTCCTGGCCAAAGTATATGATTGGCAATACATTATCGTAATTCTTGCAGGCACATTTACGATCACTGCCAACTCAGTGATATTGATCAAAATCCTCAAAAAGTCTTCCTTCAAACTTGCAGGTGGTTCTTTGGCACATATTGGCTTGGGTATGATTCTAATAGGAATTATGTTCAGCTCAGGATATTCTGACACCATTTCTATCAATATGTCTGGCTTGACCTACAGCAATAGCTGGGAAGATGAGCTGAACAAAGAGCATGTGTTGCTTTGGATCAATAAGCCTACACAGATGAAAGATTACACGGTGATCTACCGTGGACGTCAGAAGAAGGTCAAAGGTATTTCTGAGAATGTACCTGCTAAGATCTTACAATCTACAGGTAAAGTCAATGAGGCTATCGCATTGGAGGATTATAAAGATTACTTCAAAAAAGGCGATAAAGTAGATATCGTACTGGAAGAGAATGATTATTTCCAGATCGAATATTATCAAAATGAAGTGCTAAAATTCTCTCTGAGCCCAATGTCCCAGTTCAATGAGGGTATGGGCGGATTGATTTCTTCTCCAGCCTCACGAATCTTTATCGACAAGGATCTATACACCTACGTAGCAGCCATGAATGATCCTGAAGATCCTGATTGGAAAGAAGATGAATTATATGAGGTGACACCAGGTGAGCAGTTCCATGTGGCAGATTATGTGACTTACTTCGATGGAGCAGATGTACTCACGGAACTTGACGGCTATGTGCTACAAGAAGGTGATGTAGCAGTAAGAGCCAATCTTAGAATCCTTGATTATGATGTGGAGAAAATGCTTCAACCTACCTTCATTATTCGCAACAATCAAGTAGGGAAATTACCAGTCATCGATAATGAGTTGGGAATTAAAATCAGCTTGGAAAACATTTTGCCAGAGGACAACAAATTTGTCTTTAAAGCAAATCAATACCAAAAGGACTATGTCGTTATGAAAGCGATCGTGAAGCCTTATATCAACATACTTTGGATAGGAACCATCATTATGCTAGCAGGATTTACAGTGGCAATCTTCAGGAGATTCGATGAATTCAAAAAGATGCGGGATAAAGGATTGGAAGTTTAAAATCAGAAATCTTAATTCTGAAGTCAAAAAGATTAAGTTAGAAAAATAACAGAGCCCAGTGATAATTCACTGGGCTCTGTTATTTTATCCTACTTTTTCAAACTTCCTGAAGCATCCCCAATATCTCATCTAAATATTCTCTGGAATTAGAAAGTCTAGGAACCTTGTGCTGACCTCCCAGTTTACCTCTGCTGCGCATCCACTTTTCGAAAAGACCAGCAGGCGCATGATGGATTATGGGTTCGACTAAAGCTAACCCCTTGTGACGCTTGGCATCGTAGTCCGAATTAATCTCACGTAAATGCAGGTCTAAAAGTCGATCAAACTCAGCAGGGTCGGATGGACTCTTCTGAAATTCAATGATCCACTCATGAGCACCTTTTGATCCGGAGCCATCAAAATAAACTGGCGCTGCTGTGAAATTGGCAATTCGTGCACCAGTCTGCTCAGCTGCATATTGGATGGCTTTTTCAGCATTTTCGATAATCACTTCCTCACCAAATGCATTGATAAAATGCCTTGTCCTGCCAGATATTCTGAATCGATAAGGTGCCGTAGACGTGAACTTCACCGTATCCCCTATTTTATATCTCCAGAGTCCACCGTTGGTAGTTATCACTAAAGCATAATTTTTGTCCAACTCTACCTGGGAAAGTGGAATCACTGCCGGGTTTTCATTATTCAATTCGTCCATAGGAATGAATTCATAGAAAATCCCATAATCCAATAATAGGAGCAATTCATCAGAATCTTTCTGATCCTGAATTCCAAAAAATCCCTCGGAGGCATTATAAGTCTCCATATAGCGCATTTTTTCCGAAGGAATAAGTTCTTTGAAAAGACTTCTATATGGACCAAAAGCAACTGCTCCATGAAAAAACACCTCTAGATTTGGCCAAACTTCAGTGATGTTCTTAGCCTTCTTTAATTCCAATACTTTTTGCAAAAGCACGATAGTCCAGGTAGGAACCCCCGCCATGCAGGTCACATCCTCGTCCATGGTCTCGCGAGCCATTTTCTCGATTTTAGCCTCCCATTCTCCCATCAAAGCGGTTTCTTTGGAAGGAGTCCTGACGAAGTATGCCCAAAAAGGCAAATTCTCCATGATCACCGCAGAGATATCTCCAGCTCTAGCAGTTCCTTGAGGATTTAGCGGATTGTTTTCTAAGGTCCCACCGATGGTCAAAGTCTTACCAGCAAACATTCGCGAATCTGGATAATTGGCCATATAGAGCGCAACCATATCCTTTCCACCTTTGTAGTGGCACTCTTCCAGACTTTCATAAGTAACAGGGATGTACTTACTGCGACTGGAAGTAGTTCCCGAAGACTTGGCATACCACTCTATTTCCGTATTCCAAAGGACGTTATCCCTTCCTTCCATTGCTTTGTCAATGAAAGGTTTAAACATATCGTAATTCCTTATAGGTACGCTTTTAGCAAAATCTGTGTAGTTTTTGATCTCTGAGAACCCATGTACCTTACCGAAGTCAGTATTCTTTCCTGCTTCTAATAGCGCTTGAAAAATAGTTTCTTGGACAGCTATTGGGTTTTGTTTAAAGTTTTCGATTTGACCAACACGGCTCTTAAAGATCCAGGTCATAAAAGAATTCAGAACCGCCATTAATTAAAAACTTTTCGTTTCAACTCAAAATTAGATCCTAAATACACTTTTCGCACTTGTTCATCTGCTGCGAGCTCTTCTGCAGTTCCGGCTTTTAGCAGTTTACCTTCAAACATCAAGTAGGCTCTATCAGTGATAGAAAGTGTTTCGTTTACATTGTGATCTGTGATCAAAATGCCAATATTTTTAGTTTTTAGTTTTGCTACAATAGATTGTATTTCTTCCACCGCAATAGGATCCACTCCGGCAAAAGGCTCGTCGAGTAAAACAAATTTGGGATCTACAGCTAAAGCTCGAGCGATCTCCGTTCTTCTTCTTTCTCCTCCCGATAGCACCATTCCGAGATTTTTTCGCACATGGGTCAAGCTGAATTCTTCCAGCAAACTTTCCACTTTTTCTTTGCGCTCTTTCTTTGGCATCTTGGTCATCTCCAGTACCGCCATAATATTTTCTTCTACTGAAAGCTTTCTAAAAACTGATGCTTCCTGAGCCAAATATCCGATTCCTGCCTGAGCACGCTTATACATTGGCAGACTGGTGATATTCTTCTGTTCCAAAAAAATATTGCCTTCATTGGGCTGGACCAAGCCTACAATCATATAAAAGGAAGTCGTTTTCCCAGCTCCATTTGGCCCTAAAAGGCCCACTATCTCACCTTGGCTTACCTCCACGGAGATATCATTCACCACCCGGCGACCTTTGTAGATTTTTACTAAATTTTCGGCACGAAGAATCATATCAGTCAAATTTGATGTCTTTCACGTAGAGTTGCAAACTACTCTTATCGCGAAATACATTTTCTCTCATTTCGGCAACTATATCAAATCGCATTTTTCCACGAAGCATGTTCACAGTTGTCAGATCCGGATCTTTTGCCCGATCTGCCATCCCAAATCCCAGACAAACAGGAGTAGTCACCTGACCATCTTGGACGATTTTGAATCTTAGGTGTTTATCCTTCAATACAATCACATCTTCGGCATAAACATTTGCGATCTGAAAAATCGGTTCCGTATTTCCAGGGCCAAAAGGCGCCATTTGTTTCAAGATATTATAAAACTTGTAATTAATCTGATCTAAAAGCAATTCATCGTCAACTTCTATCACAGGCTTGCGATGAACTTCCTGAATTCTGCTCTTCACCACTGCCTCAAATTTCTCCTGAAAAGCAGGAACATTCTCCACTGGAAGTGTCAATCCAGCGGCATACATATGTCCTCCAAATTGATCCAACAGATCAGCACATTCCTCTATCGCTTCATAAATATTGAAATCCACCACAGATCTGGCACTGCCGGTTGCTTTGCCATTGGACTCCGTCAAAATGATCGTAGGTCTATAATATTTCTCAATACAACGACTCGCTACAATTCCTATTACACCCTTGTGCCAGTCTTCTTTGAAAAGCACGGTAGAATTCCACTCAGCCGATTCCTCGCGAGAAGCAATCATTTCAAAAGCTTCCTTGGTGATATTCTCATCAAAATTCCTTCTGGTTGCATTCACCTCATCTACTACTTTGGCGCGCTCCATGGCGCCTTCCAAATCAGAAGAAATCAGTAATTCCACAGAAGCCTTGGCGTGCTCCAATCTTCCAGAAGCATTAATTCTCGGGCCAATTTTGAAAACCACATCCGAAATACCGATGTCCTTTTCCAAATTACTGCTCAGCATCAAAGCCTTCAAGCCTGGTCGTGGAGTATTGTTTAAACGATCAAGTCCGTAGTATGCAAGAATCCTATTTTCTCCAGTTATCGGGACAATATCCGCAGCGATACTCACTGCCACCAGATCCAAATAAGCATCCAATTGAGAACTGTCAATGTCTCGCTTCATCGCGATAGCCTGAATCAGCTTGAAGCCAACACCAGCCCCACTGAGTTCCTTGTATGGGTAAGTACAATCCTTCCGCTTAGAGTCCAAAACGGCTACTGCAGCTGGAAGCTCATCACCAGGGGTGTGGTGATCACAAATAATAAAATCAACCCCAAGTTCGGAAGCTAAGGCAACTTTCTCAATCGCCTTAATTCCACAATCCAACGCGATAATCAACTTGATATCATTCTCGGCAGCGAATCTTACGCCTTTTTCAGAAATCCCATACCCCTCTTTGTAGCGATCTGGAATGTAAAAAACCACATCTGGATAGAAGGTTTTCAGAAAACCATACATCAATGCCACAGCCGTCGTACCATCCACATCGTAGTCACCGTAGACCATGATCTTTTCCTCCGCAGCAATCGCAACTTGAATTCTATCCACTGCTTCAGTCATATCCTTAATCAAAAAAGGATCATGAAGTGAGCTGAGCGCGGGACGGAAGTAACTCTTCGCTTGCTCAAAACTCTCCACCCCACGATTAATCAGCATATTGGCCAATGTCGGATTGACATTGATCGCCTTGCTCAGCTCATCTATGGCTGTTTGTGAGGTTTTGGGCTTGTGTTTCCAGAGGTACTCCATGAAGCTAATTTAGTAAACTAAGTTTCTTGTGAATTGATAAATTAAAAGTACTGGTTCTATTATCGGCTATTGAAGCCCAAAAGTTTAATTGAAAGCAAAAAAACTAACCTTTTGCCTTCTTATATTTTCCCCAAAAATAAGCTGGAAAAATAAGTGCTTTAAGTTTCCAATCGTTTTTCTCATGCAATGTCAAGCTGGAATCTGCGTGTACAGCACGATACATTTTCCCTGCAAAAAGACAATGCCCAATCAAAAGCACAAAAACGACAGCGTATATAATCAGTTCAGTCATGAAGGTTATCTGTTAAAGTCGTAGAGTTTGACAAGTCCTGATGAAACTTGAAAGTTCCTCCTGTTGATTACGATTTTTAGTTTACGGTTTACGCCAGCATGTGATGCCTGTGAGCCTCAGAACCATTCCACTTTCTTGGCTTACAACTAACCTTTTTTACTTCGGTCTGTTGTCCTTACACTTTTTTCTGCAAAATCAAGGCTGCCCAGTTATCCTTACTTTCCTTAGAAATCAATTCTAATCCCAGCGGCATAGTGCAGTTAGTAAGATCCTCAATGTCTTCTGTATAGAATCCACTAAGCAATAAATACCCATTTACCTTTAGCAAATCCACGTAGATATCCATTTCATCCAGCAGCACATTCTTGTTGATATTGGCCAAGACTATGTCAAACTCACCTTGAGGATTCACTTCGCGGATGGTCCCCAATTCCATTCGAGTTTTCAATCCATTGAGATCAAAGTTCTCATTGCCATTGTCCACGCACCAATCATCGATATCGAATGCTTCGATTTGCTTGGCACCAAGTAGCTGAGCCATAATAGCAAGGATTCCTGTACCAGAACCCACATCCAATACTCTTTTGTCTTGGTGATCGATTTTACCCTGATGACGAAGCATCTGGAAAGTGGTAGCATGATGTCCCGTGCCAAAAGACATTTTGGGATTAATCACGATCTCGTACTTGAACTCAGGCTTGCTTGGGTGAAAAGAGGCTCTGACATAGACCAGATCGTCCACAGCAATGGGATCATAATTTTTTTCCCACTCTTCATTCCAGTTGACTTTGGGCATGACGCCTTCCACCAAGCTGATTTCAGCAGGCACGATATACTGGTCGATCACCGCATTGAAAGCAGGCCGATCGAAATCTGATTCCAGTGTATAAGCATCGATTCCCTCCTCTGTTTCGAGGAAGGAATCAAAGCCTATCATAGAAAATTCAGCTATTAGGATTTCCCTGAACTCATCAAGGCACTTGATTTTAAACTCCAGGTAATCCATTTTATATTAGAATGATTTGATAATATCTACAAAATCACGAGACTTCAAGGAAGCACCACCGATCAATCCGCCATCTACATCAGGCTTCGCGAAAAGCTCCTGTGCGTTCTTTGGATTACAGCTTCCACCATACAGGATAGAAGTGCCATCTGCGATGTCTTTACCATATTTAGATGCTACATGACTTCTCAAAGCAGCATGCATGTCCTGCGCCTCCTCAGAGCTAGCAGTCTTGCCAGTTCCGATAGCCCAGATTGGCTCATAGGCAATCACGATCTTGGAGAAATCGGCAGGACTCAAGTCGAAAAGACCTTCAGTCAACTGAGTTGTAACGGTCGCCTCATGCGTACCTGCTGTTCTGATCTCAAGAGATTCGCCACAGCAGAAAATAGGAGTCAAGCCATTCACAAGAGCAAGCTTCACTTTGGCAGCAAGCATCTCATTGCTTTCTTGGAAATATTCACGACGCTCAGAATGGCCGATAATTACATATTGCACACCGAAGGATGCTAGAATCTTGGTAGAAACTTCTCCGGTAAATGCTCCAGCTTCTTTGTCAGAACAGTTCTGCGCTCCGATAAATACAGCTTTTGCTTCTCCGATCAGTTTTTTGACTGGGAAAATATGTGGAAAAGGAGGATTAAGCACAGCGATTGCATCGCCAGAATGCTCGTCCTTCATCATGTTCAATATTTCGGAAGTAAGAGTCTGGCCTTCTTCGAAGGTCATGTTCATTTTCCAGTTGCCGGCTACGATTTTCTTACGCATAATGAGTTTTGAAAATTTAATAAGGTTTGATAAAAAAGGGATTCACTATAATTTGGTCTAAAATTACGGAAAATGTCCAGTTGGGGAAAATATAAGCCAAATGAGTCAGGAAAAAACTCCTGGTCGCAGGAAGACGCTTTTGAAAAGCTGACGACTTTCTGTGCCTATCAGGATCGCTGTCCTTGGGAAATTCGGCGTAAACTCTACGAGAAGGGCATCAAAGATGAAGCCGCGGAGAAAATAATCGCGGAACTGGTGGAGGAGGAATTTGTAAATGAAGAACGCTATGCACGAGCCTTTGCAAGAGGAAAGTTCAGACTAAAAAAATGGGGAAGGAATCGAATCAGAATGGAGCTAAAAATGCGTGAAATCTCTGAAGAACTTATTCGCAAAGGCCTAACTGAAATCGATGCTGAGGAGTATTATGATACGCTTTTGAGCCAAACGGAGAAGAAGTGGGAAACAACTAGGGAGTCAGATTCTTTTAAGAAAAAGTACAAAGTCACTCAATATCTGATGAACAAGGGTTTTGAAATGGATTTGGTGAAAGAAGTGATTGAGGGATTGATCTCTGATCAGTCTCAGTGATCAGTCTGCAGGCTTATGTCTATTTTATTGCAACCTTCAGACTACAGATGATTCTCTAAACTGACTGATAGAAGTGTGAAGACTTCATTATTTTAGGTCCAAGTCATGAGACTTGAACCATTTTGAGATTGCCAGGTCGTCATTCTTCCTCCTCGCAATGACGTGAAAACAATTTCTCCCTATTCTACGACTGCGACTGAAAACTGACCACTACCCTTCCACCATTTCAGTCATAATCTTCGCAGAAAGCAAACAAAGCGGAATACCACCGCCAGGATGCACAGAGCCTCCACAGAAGTACAGGTTTTTTATCGAGGAAGAGTAATTCGCATGTCGGAGAAATGCCGCAAACTTATTATTAGAGCTATTGCCATAGAGAGCACCTTGAGCGGATGAAGTCTTAGATTCTATAGTTCGTGGGTCTAAAATTTCCTCTACTTCGATCAGCGACTCCACATCAGTTTTTAAGATACGATTGAGCTTGTGAATGATATTTCTTTTTGCTTCAGCGATCATCTGATCCCAATCCTGCCCTTGATTATTGGGCACATTGATCATCGTAAACCAATTCATACATCCCGCTGGCGCATCGTCATTTTTATGAGTAGATGTGATGTTTAGGTAGATCGTCGGATCCTCATATATCGTCCCTCGCTTGAAAATATGCTCAAATTCCAGCGGGTAATTATCCGAGAAGAAAATATTGTGAAGGTCAAGTTCCGGAAAATCCCGCTTGACTCCCCAATAGAAAATCAGCGCTGAACTTGATTTGGCTTGCTTGAGTAAAAGCTTGGGTTGTCTTTGATCTTTTAGAATGGTCTTATATGCATTGACCATATCCATATTATTAACGACTAAGTCAGCGTAGTGATCTTCGCCTTTTGCTCGTATGCCTTTTGCTACACCTGCTTCCACTAAAACCCTCTCTACTTTCTGGCCAAAATGATAGTTCACCCCAAGTTCTTCGGATAGCTTGAACAGACTCTGAGTGATATCATGCATGCCTTTCTTTGGAAAAAAAGCGCCGATATTAAATTCCAGATGAGGAATAATATTGAGCGTAGCAGGGGTTTCATAAGGATTTGATCCATTGTAAGTCGCATAGCGATTGAAGAGCTGGATCAGTTTCGGATGGGTAAATTGCTTCTGATTTGCTTCGTTCATGGTAGAGAAAATCCCCAATTTCCCCATTCTCAAATAGGATTTCAGCGCAAGAGGATTCGTCCAGGTATCAAACCTGTGAAGTGAACGATTCATGAAGAGCGGCGCTAAACTGTTGTATATAAAAGCGGATTGTCTGAGTGCTTCGTGGATGCTTAATTCAGCTTCGCCCAGTTTGGACTGAACTTCCTTAGCAAAACGATTAAGATCTGCATAGGCTTTCAAACTAGTCCCATCTTCCCAGAAATACTGGCAGGTGACATCCAGTTTATCATAGGCAAAGTATTCCTTGGGTTCTTTTCCCGCTAATTGAAAAACGGCATCCACTTGCTCAGGGAGTGTAAAAAGTGATGGTCCTGCATCAAAGCGATATTCGCCCAGTTGAATTTCGCTGAGTTTTCCACCTGGATAAGAATTCCCTTCGAATACCTCAACATCAAAGCCCTTCACAGCCAATCGAATAGCCGCCGCTATGCCTGCAATACCAGAACCGATGATGAGTGCTTTCTTTGTCATGAACTTCTATTCAAACTCTAAACTAGCATTTTTTGTAAATGTTAGACGCTTTGTAGCAATCACTAGCTCCCAATCGTACTGTTGATACACTTAACTCCTTTTTTATGAAAAACTTACTACTCCTTACGCTACTCGCTTTCGTTTTTATTTCTTGCGACAAACTGGAGGAGCCAGACATTTTGGGATCATACGCAAATTCTCCTGAAGATTGTCTTCCAGCGAATGATCCTTTGTATGGCTGCGGCAGATTTATCACGCTAGCAGCCGGGGGAGTAGCTGATGTATTATATGGTGGAGATATAATTTCAAGAACTTCCTATAAAATCAAAGGACAAAAAATCAAGATTGAAAAAAATGATCAGTTCGGCCTAGAATTGACATTCAAAAAACTAGATGATGGATCACTTATGGAAGAAGGGGATAAATCTATATGGCTGAAACAGGAATAAACCTTTATAAACTATAAAACCTCCCAAGATCGCTCTTGGGAGGTTTTTTATACTTGTCTAATTCTTATAATTTCTCAAAAACTCTTCTGAAACTTGTCGCTTCAGCGATTCTACCATGAAGCTCAGAGATAGGAACTCTCTCCTGCTCCGTAGTATCCCGATGACGGATAGTCACTGTGTTGTCTTCCAAGGTCTGGTGATCCACAGCAATACAGAATGGTGTTCCGATCAGATCCTGACGAGCGTAGCGCTTGCCGATAGAAGAAGCATCTTCATAGATGATATTGAAATCGTATTTCAATAACTCTAGAATCTCTTTTCCTTTTTCTGGCAAGCCATCTTTCTTCGTGATCGGAAGAATTGCCGCTTTCACTGGAGCAATGGCTGGGTGAAGTTTCAGATAGGTTCTGCTTTTCTCCTCTGTGGTCTCTTCAGTATAGGCATTGCAAAGCGTCAATAAGAACAATCTGTCCGCTCCTATGGAGGTCTCCACTACATAGGGGATGTAATTCTTATTCACTTCTGGATCGAAATACTGCTGCTTCTTTCTGGAGAATTCCTGATGTGATTTCAGATCAAAATCAGTTCTAGAGTGAATCCCTTCCACTTCTTTGAAGCCAAATGGGAAATTAAACTCGATATCCATCGCGGCATTTGCGTAGTGAGCAAGCTTCTCATGGTTATGCTTCCTTAGCTTTTCCGCAGGAATCCCTAATGCCAAATGCCATTTCATCCGCATATCCGCCCAGTTCTCATACCATTCTAGCTCAGTGCCAGGACGTACAAAAAACTGCATCTCCATCTGCTCAAACTCACGCATACGAAAGATAAACTGACGGGCTACGATTTCATTTCTGAAGGCTTTACCGATCTGAGCAATTCCAAAAGGAATTTTCATTCTGGCAGTTTTCTGCACGTTCAGGAAGTTGACAAAAATACCCTGAGCAGTCTCTGGTCTGAGGTAAATCGTAGTAGAATCTTCAGCCACAGAACCCACTTGGGTAGAAAACATCAGGTTGAACTGACGAACATCTGTCCAATTAGAAGTGCCAGAGATAGGGCATTTGATGCCTTCATTAGTGATCAAATCCCTTACTCCGTCAAGATCTTCAGCTTCTAACAATCTAGCTAAGGCACCTGTAAGTGCATTGGCCTTTTCTATATCTCCAGCTCTTTCGAACACTGCAGCATGTTCTTCCACCAAAACATCCGCACGGTAACGCTTTTTAGAGTCCTTGTTGTCGATCATCGGATCGTTAAAGCTGTCTACGTGACCAGAAGCTTTCCATGTGGTAGGATGCATAAAAATCGAGGCATCGATACCGACAATATTATCCTGAACCCGTGTCATAGTCTCCCACCACAGGCGCTTCAGGTTGTTTTTCAACTCTACACCATAAGCTCCATAATCATAGACTGCCTGAAGGCCGTCGTAGATCTCAGAACTAGGGTAAACAAATCCATACTCTTTGGCATGGGAAATAATATCTTTCAATTGCGCGTTTTCCGCAGGAGTTGCTGTTTTTGCCATAGGCGCAAAAATAGGGAAAATGAATGAATCCCCGTAGAAAAATGAAAGTCTCTAGGAATCGAAATTGCAGGGAAGTTTCCTAACATGCAAAAAGGTCAACTCAATCACTGAGTTGACCTTTTTTGGTTGTTGGTGGTTTATTGTTTTATCTGAATGTGTATTTGAAGCCAAATCCAGCACGGAAGTAATCTCCATGATCATCAGCCAGAATTGGTGCTGCTTCTAGGACTAGACCGAGGTTCTTACTGTTGAAGGGAGTCACTAAAAGTCCAAATGGTAAGGCTATGTAGATGTCATCGTCGTCATCATGATCGTGGTTTCGATCATCATCTAACCCAAGCCCTAGACCCAGATAAAAATTGACATCATCTTTTTGGATGATATTATAGGCTCCCATCAGTTCTACACCGATGTCCCCACCAGTTCCGATTCGTCCTTCACCAAAAATTTTGTTATTCGGATTGGTACCTATAGTTACAAAAGTCTCTGAGCTTTGGATATTGACACCTGCACTAATCTGTGCCTGCGCTAATGAGATAAAGGTGAATAAGGTGAGAGATAAGAGGAATAGTTTTTTCATAATTCAGTTTTTAATACTGAATCGATTAACCCAAAACCTCAGCCAAAAAGGACGGGGATTACCAGCCTCCCTCGGCTTTAGAAATTCTTTTCCCCTCTGCGGAGCTCTTAAATGAGGCTTCTATTATCTTCAAAACACTGATGGTCTGCGGGATGGTAATATCCAGCGAACTGCCTTTCGAAATGGCGTCTGCCACGTTTTGGTACAAAATTCTGTAATTCCCCGGAATAGTTTCGTAAGCTCTGGTCTCCTCGCTGAGGAAAAGATTTCCCCACTTCTCCGCAGTTTCCACACCCCAAGTTGAGCCTTCTGGCTTTTCACCAGCTTTGAAAGCTGCTTCCTGCACATCCAAACCAAACTTTTGGTAGGAGCCTTTTTTACCCAAAAGCAAAAACTTTGGAGTAGGCACATTCACTAGAACACCTGCAGTCACCTTAGCTACTAGTGAACCATAATCCATGATAATTTCAAAATAATCGTCCGCAACGGCACCAGTTCTCTGCTTGCGGATGTCTGCATGAATCCAGTTTGGCAGGCCAAAAAGTAAGACCACCTGATCGATCAAATGTGCACCCAGGTCATAAGTGATTCCATTTCCAGGCACTTCCTTTTCTCTCCAATTCTCAGAAACTTCTGGTCGAAAGCGATCAAAGTGAGACTCCAAATAAACTAGATCTCCCAAATCCCCCTCACGCATTAATTTCTGCACCGTCATAAAATCCCCATCGTAGCGACGATTATGAAAGACCGAACAGATCAAGCCTTTCTCATCTGCCAGCTTATTGAGCTGCTCAGCTTCATGCGAGAAGATTGTCACAGGCTTATCTACCACCACATGTTTTCCGGCTGCCAGGCATTGCATGGCCATAGGAAAGTGGTATTCATTGGGTGTAGTGATCACGATCAGATCAGCTACATCTGCGGAAAGTAATTCATCCAAACTCCTGTAAGTGGTCACACCAGCATACAATTCCTCGCAGCGATTGGTGCGGCGCTCCACTGAGGCAACCAGCTCAAGATCTGGACACACGGCGATAAGTGGGGCATGCATTTTTTCAGCCACAGAGCCGAAGCCTACGATAGCGGTCTTAATAGGAGTACTCATAATTTATAGGTTCATTTCGTGGGCCTTGTTCACCAGTTCTATTCGAGAACTGATCTGAAGCTTGAGGTGAATATTTTTGCGATGCGTCTCTACAGTTTGCTTACTGAGGTTCAGCATTTGGGCGATTTCCGTATTTTGAATACCATCCTTGATGAGTTGGATGATTTCAGTTTCTCTGCGTGAAAGTTTGTATTTCATCCTAAAAGCATCAAAATAGGCACCTTGTATTGCTTGTTTTTTGACTCTGTCAAAATTCAACACATGCCTACCTTCAAAAACTTCATGAATGGTAAAAATCAACTCATCAGGATCAGCATCTTTCAGAATAAACGCATCTGCCTTTTGGCTAATACATTTCTTATAGATCTTCTCCTCATCATACATAGAGAGGACAACGACCTTCAAATGTGGGTGTTTCTTTTTACAATGATCCAAGACCCCAAATCCATCTAGAATCGGCATATTGAGATCCGTCAGTACTACATCGATCTCATTTTCAGCAATGTAATCACAGAGTTCCTGGCCGTTGGGAAACACACCAACAACCAACAGGTCATCTTCTTCTTCGAGAATTCCTTCGATTCCTTTCGCAAATAATTTGTGGTCGTCAGCCAGGCCAATCCTGATCATTAGAATAGGGTAATTAGTTCTTCGGGGGGATTAAACTTCAAATTATACCCTATATTCTAATTTGGCAAGATTAATTTGATTTCTGTTCCTTTTCCGACAGCAGAAGTCAGGTTAAATTCTCCTCCAACGGTCTCCATTCTTTTCTTAAGATTGAACATTCCAGAGCCAGTGGATTTCTGCGAGGAGTCAAATCCTTTGCCATTATCGGTTATTAGAATTTGCTTTTCGCGCTTATTCTCCATTATTCTGATTTCTATTTTTTCCGGGGAAGCATGCTTGATCGCATTATTCAGAGATTCTTGAATCACACGGATAAGTACCAACTTTTGATCTTTTGGCAAATCATCAAGCTCAACATCTGCGTGTAGGGTAGTTTGACAAAATCCAGTTGATTCGATGCGTGCGAGCTGCTGAGCAATAAATTCATTGATACTGATCGATTCTACCCAGTCTAGATTGAGTTGCTTGGATAGCCCTCTAACTTCTTTAATCACCAAGTTTAGGATTTCTTTTCCTTCCTCACGCTTATGCTCTTTGATAGATCCAAAATTCAACTTGGCCAAGGATAGCAACTGGCCAATATTATCATGCAACTCCCTACCGATATGAGTCAGCGTTTCCTGCTGAATTTCATTTTCGATATTCAATAGAGTCTTTTCATGTTCCAATTTGATCTGATCTAATTTTTGTTTGTTTTGGGCTTGCCTCTGCCTATGGATAAAAACCATGGCGACTACAAATGTAGACATCAGGCCACCCAAAAAGAGTGTACTAAAAATAATAACGTAAATCTGGTCTTCAGTAGGATTCATAGGAAAGTTCTTTGTCAAATAATCGAGGTAGGAATGGAGATGCTATCACCAAGGTCAGTACCCCTAAGCTGATGATTTTCATCACGATCTGGATTTGCTGAAGCCCTTGTCCCAAAATAGGGTTGACCTCATATAAATACATCAAGGTGACAGAGCTAATGTAACTCAATGTAATTGAGAACAGGATACTAGTCATCAGCCAAAATGAAACTAATTTCAATGGTTTTTTTGCCAAATAAAATGGATCTGTAATCAAATCTATGAAATAGAAAGCAACTGCTACTAAAATCATATTTGCCCCCAAGGCAAAAATGATAGGTTGGCTGAGATAAATAGGCTCTACACCTGAAAACTGAAGGAGGCAGACAGTAACGATAAACACAATTATCATCCAATTAATGTATTTCTTTTTGGATGCCTTCGTCCAGGATTTAATCAATAACAAATAAAGTACAGTGCCAATTTGCCTAGTGGCTACATTATATAGCCAGAGGTTGAATTTGGGGTATTTGAAATTCCCCAGATATTCATTGACCGACTTTTTGAATTCATAATTGTAGTTCGTGTAGTTCCCCAAATTTTCATAGCAAAAAGTAAAACTTAGGATTAAGAAAGGAAGCCAATAATGAATGTTTTTTCTCTCATCTTTCGATAGTCTAAAAAAACAAACTGTGCCTATTATCATAATCAAGTACAAGGAAATTGAAGTCAATGGATATGCTGTGAAAAAGGCCTCAATCAATCTGTTGTCCATCTCTCATGTTTTGGAAAATCTGTAAATTCATGATTGCTAGCAATGAGCAACATCAAATTTGGGTGGATAAATCAGATACTTTTTTCGAAGCATTAAATGGTTCAGGATCGAAAAATCTACCTAAAAATGGTGAGGCAATAATCAATACAAGAATTGCTTTGTTTAAGACACCCATAACTCTATCTATTTGACCTATACTTTCACCTAATGGAGCATTAAATTCATAAAGATAAATCATGGTCATTGAATTAATGTATGTCAAAGAATAAGTGAATAAAAGGAAAGTTAATTGCCAGAAAGAAAGCAATCTGAAGGGATTGGCTTTCAAATACATATCATTTGTAATGATTCCTATAAAATAAAGCCCACTTCCTAGCAAAATCATATTTGCTCCCATTGAAAAAATGAAGGGTTGATTTAAATAAAGCGGTTCAATCCCAGATAATTGCAAAAACATAGCAACGCTCACAAATACAATCAACATCCAATTGATGTACTTTTTTTTGGATGGTTCCAGCCAGGTTTTGATTAAAAAAAGATATAGTATCGTAGAAATCTGCTTATTAGTAAGATTATATACCCAGAGATTGTACTTTGGGAATTCAGTATTACCCAAAAACGCATTGACAGATTTTTTGAACTCAAAATTATAATTGGTGTAGGCACCGAGATTTTCATAGAAAACTGTAAATACAAGGATTAAAAAAGGCAGCCAATAATAACTATTGGCCTGTTCCTTTCTATTGAGCTTAAGAAAATAGTAAGTACCTATCACTAAAAAAGCAGCGATAGCAAATAGATACCAATCTCCAAATGCTTTCCAGAATCTACTATCCATTATCAGGTATTAGTAGGTTCTGGATCACAATATGGTGGACAGATTCTACCATTATTTTCATACTCATCTTCACCTCCTTTTAGCAATGGGATAACCAATTCATTCTCCACATTTGCTGGTCTCATCACTAGCGTCAATGCTCCGGTTAACTGCTCTACTTCTTTTGGATGGTACTTGGTAGCGACCTCCTCGGTATATTCTGTAATATAAAACTGAATTCCTCCCTTTTTTGGATCCTTATCCGCTTTGGCCAATAGCTTCTCTAAGGTTTCTCTATCAAAAAATATCCAATTGGTTTGGTCTAATTTATCTTTACCTTTTTTGCCTTTAGCAGTTTTGCCTTTTTTGACTTCTTTGTCGTACTTGGCTTTCATGCTTTCGAAATCTGATTTATCGATTTTCATTGAAAAGTGCTTTTGTGAAAATGTGAAATATTGAAAATACTTTTGTTCCCAAAAGATAAGAATTTTCCAAGGTACTTGAAAAGAAAAAAGGAGCGAGTATAACACCCGCTCCTTTTAGTATGAAATTTGAACTGCTATTTAAGCAAGCTTTTTGGCTTCCTTAGCGGCAGTTTCGTTATCAAGTTCTCTTTTCATCAAATCAACTACAATAGGCGTAGCGATATAGATAGAAGAGTATGTACCTACTAGGACACCGATAAATAGAGCGAAGGAGAAACCTCTCAATACCTCACCACCAAATACAAGTAGTACGATCACTACGATCAAAGTAGTAAAGGAAGTAATCAAAGTACGTCCCAAAGTCTGGTTGATCGCGTCATTGAATACTTTCACCAATTTACTCGTTCCCTTATTTTCGATATTCTCACGAATACGGTCAAATACAATCACGGTATCATTAATCGAATAACCGATTACAGTCAAGATCGCCGCGATAAATACCTGATCGATCTCAAAGGTGGCTCCAAATGCACTTGCAATAGCAAAGGCTGCAATCACAAACAAGGTATCGTGAATCAAGGCTATGATGGAAGCCAAGGAGAATTGCCACTTGCGGAATCTCAGTAAAATATACAAGAAGATCGCCACCAGTGCCACGATCATCGCTTCAGCTGAAGATGCTTTGATATCATCTGCTACCGTAGCTCCTACTTTGGAAGAGCCGGTAATTGCAAATTGACCAGAAGCTAATGACTCAGCATCATCTGTAAATGCAAGGCCAGTTACACTCGCTATTCCTTCTTTTACTTTGCTTTCTACCTCTAGGTTAGAAGCTGCATCATCCTCGTTAACTAGGTAAGATGTAGTTACTTTGAGCACGTTATTCGAACCGTAAGTTTTCACTTCCACAGATCCATCAAACTCTCTATCCAATCCAGATTTCAAGTCAGAAGCAGCCATTGGCTCGTCGAATGCAACGATGTAAGAACGACCTCCAGTAAAGTCAACGCCAAATTTCAATCCATTGACAACAGCCATACCTAGTCCGATCACAATAATTGAAGAAGAAATCAGGTAAGCAACTTTTCTTTTACCTAAGAAATCAAAGCTCAATGCACTTAGCGCATTCTTAGCAAATGGAGTTGCAAAGCTAATAGAGCTCTTATCGCCTTTCTTGCTCATCCAAGATACAATCACTCTCGTGATGAATACGGCTGAGAAGAATGAAGATGCAATACCAATCATCAATACAATAGCAAATCCTTTCACTGGACCTTGTCCCAAAGCAAATAGAATCGCACCAGTCAAGAAAGTCGTCACATTGGAATCGAGAATCGCAGAGAATGCCTTGCTATAACCTGCATTGATTGCAGCCATCAGACTCACACCATTTCGGAGTTCTTCTTTGATACGCTCAAAGATCAGTACGTTCGCATCAATGGACATACCTATCGTCAGTACGATACCCGCTATACCTGGTAAGGTCAAGGCGGTGCCGAGCTGTGCTAGAATTCCTAGGATAAAGAAGATATTGAATACCAATGCTGAAATAGCAATCAAACCACCTTTTGCATAATATGCTACCATGAATAGAACTACAATAGATAGACCAGCTACCATAGAGATCAAACCTTGATTCAAGGCCTCTCTACCCAAGGTTGGGCCGATGATGCTTTCCTCTACGATTTGAGTCGGGGCTGGAAGAGAACCAGATTTCAGGATATTAGCCAAATCTTGTGCTTCCTGAAGAGAGAAATTCCCTGAGATTTCAGATTGTCCTGTTGGGATCTCGCCATTCACCACCGGAGCAGTATATACATAGTCATCTAACACTACAGCGATTCTTCTACCGATATTCTCAGATGTTAATTTTCTCCATTTTCTAGCACCTTCTGCGTTCATTTGCATAGATACAGCAGGTCTAGAAGTTTGATCTAGTACCTGACGAGCGTCAGTTACTACATCACCTTCCAATGGAGCCTCGTCAGTACCTCTTTCAGCTCTGATAGCATATAGCTCCAAAGTTTCAGATCCATCTTCAGCTGCGAAAGGCTTCACACCCCAAAGCAATTTGATATCTCTTGGCAATAAAGATTTATAATCTTCATTCTTCAAAATACGATTGATAGCCATCGTATCACGTAGCTCGTATGCCAAGCCATAGTTAGGCTTAAGCAAGCTAAACAACGGTGATACACTATTATTATTAGGGTTGGTAGGATCGATCTCAGCAAGTTGCTTCTCTAGCGCATTTTTTAAGGAGTCTTCTCCAGTAAGATTTTCTGTAGAAAGAGTATCTGCAGCAGCAGTCTCTGAAGTTTTGTTTGCAGCAATCCAAGCAGCGTTTACTGTTTCGAGTGCAGCTCCGATTTCGTTAACCTCTATTACTTCCCAGAACTGTAGCTTTGCCACACCTTGAAGTAAGTTTCTTACTCTTTCTTGATTGTCTACTCCTGGCAATTCGATCTGGATACGACCAGAACCTTGAATTCTTTGGATGTTTGGCTGAGAAGTACCGAATCTATCGATACGAGTCCTTAAGATATTGAATGAACGCTCGATGGCATTTTCGATCTCATTATCGATGATTTCAAGGATTTCAGAATCTGAAGATTCCAAAGAGATACGGCCTCTGTTTGCAGCAGTTGCGAAAATTCCACTTAGCTTTTGACCAGGGCTATTTTTCTGAAAAGCTGCATAGAATAAATCAACATACTTATCAGATGAAGTTTTCGCTTCTTCGCGAGCCTCTTCCACAGATTTGTTGAATGCTACGTCTTTAGGATTACCAGCCAGTCCTTTTACAATCTCCACTGGAGAAACTGCCAAAGTAACGTGCATCCCGCCTTGAAGGTCAAGACCAAGTCCTAGTTCTGTTTCTTTTATCTCTTGGAAGGTATAATCAGCTCCTAGGAAGTTGTAAACTGGAGCTCTCCAGATAGAATCTAGATAGCTTTGTCTTTTCGAAAAATCCACATTGCCAGATACGTCAGTTGCGTATTCTTGGGCCTTCTTCTGGATATTATTTGATACAAATGTGAATGACAGATAGTACAAGCATAATGCTGTAACGATCACTGTCAAAAACACAATGACACCTTTGTTTTGCATGAGAAATTGAAATTATTAATTAATTGTAAATACAGATTTGCGGCTTGCCTGAATTGCAGGAAGCAGGTTTTCACCAGAAAATAGAAGGAAACTTAGGGTCCTTTGGTGGATATGATTCGCTCAAAAAGTATTTGTACGAGCTGATTTGGCTGTGCAACTGAAGTAGCTTCGGTAACGAAAGTAGATCCTTCAAACCGAACTATATCATGAATTAGATAAAGGATATTGTGCGATACATTGACCACGAAGGGAACCACTGCATCTACTGCTACATTCAAAAAAGTCTGATCCTGATCGGATGAAGCTGCTTTATCCTGTGTTTCTACATTGGCAACTTGTCCATTTTCAGGAACATATTCTACACTAGAAATAAACAAACACAATAGCAATGCAAGCATCACCGTGAGGCGCTGCTGGAATAAATTACTATTTGGTTTAGTTGCTTTCATGCGGCGCAAATATAGCCAATTATTTAAAATGAGTGTTTCTCATCCAAGAATTTCTGCAATTTGAAAGCAAAATCAGATTAAAACAGTAGAGATCAGCCAGTTCTAGCACGCAAATACGCGCGAATCACATCTAGTGCTTTATCGAAATTGTGATTATTTGGCACGATCAAATCCGCATCATTCATAAATGGTTTGATGTATTTCTCATAAGTAGGCATCACATGCTGCTCGTAGCGATACAAAACATCATCTAGATCGTAGCCCCGCTCCACCTTGTCTCGGATGATTCTTCTCTTGAGCTTGATATGATCCTTGGCATCTATAAAAACCTTCAAATCAAGGAGACTTGCCAACTCCGGATAATACAACACAAAAATCCCCTCAACCACTACCACAGGCGCTGAATTAAAGGTTAGCATTTTTGGCGTTTTAGCTGAATTATTGAAGGTGTATTCCTCACGATGAACCGTCTCACCAGCTTGAATTTTGCGGATATCAGCCGCATATTCTTCAAAATCAATACTCTCAGGCCGGTCAAAATTATGCACTCCATGGGAATCAATCGGCTGCAATTCCCTAGGCTTATAATAGTTGTCCTGAGAAATCAAACAAACCTCACCGGCATCAAAAGTGCTAAGCAATCGCTCCAAAAAAAGTGTTTTACCAGAGGCGGAGCCCCCTGTAATGCCGACAATGAATGGTTTTTTCATGAGGTAAAGTTAACGTGGTTTTTGGCTTTAAACAGAATTATCTATGGTTAAGAAAGCTAATTAGCTCAGCCACAGCTTTTCCACGATGAGAAATCGCATTCTTTTCTGCCATGCTCAGTTCCGCAAATGACTGCCTGTATCCTGTTGGCTGAAATACTGGATCGTAACCAAAACCGCCATCTCCAGTACGCTCCTTCAAAATTTCTCCCTCTGCCAGACCTTCAAACTTATATTCTTCATCTCCTAAGAGTAGTGCGATGACCGTTTTAAACCGAGCTGTTCGGATGGAAGAATTTGCCAGATTTTTGAGCAAAAGATCAATATTCCGCTCGTCACTTCTTGGCTCACCGGCATATCTACCAGAGTAAACTCCAGGCTCTCCCTCCAGCGCATCGACTTCCAAACCAGTGTCATCTGCGAAGCAATCCACACCGAAATGTTCTTTCACATACTTTGCTTTCTGAAAAGCATTATGCTCCAGGGTATCACCAGTTTCGGGAAGCTCTTCCAAGCAGCCAATGTCTTTCAAGGAAACAATTTGAAAGCTATCCCCTAATGCAGCCTTTACTTCTTCGATTTTCTTGGGGTTGTTGGTAGCAAAGCAAATTTTCATAACTCAAAAATAAACTTTAATGATTCTCAGCACTAGGCCATTTGACAAAAAGTTATCCTTTGTTCATTAAGCTTTCGTAAAACCTTAGCGTTCGCTGGGCATTAATAAAGTGAATCACTTAATTTCGGGATATACTTTTGATGCAAGTTCATGAAGAAAATCACTATTTACTGCGGTTCCCGAAAAGGAGGTAATTCGGTCTATGAAGCGAGTGCCAAAGCTCTGGCGCAAGAGATGATCAAGCGCGACCAGTCTCTGGTGTATGGTGCTGGGAGAGTAGGTTTGATGGGTGTGATCGCGGACGAGATGCTTGGCGCGGGCAAAGAAGTACTGGGGATCATCCCTCAGAAATTGGTGGATCGAGAAGTGGCTCACCGTGGCTGTACAGAACTGATCATAGTGGAGACCATGCGAGATCGAAAATGGCTTATGGCTGAACGTGGAGATGCATTTATCGCTATGCCTGGGGGAATCGGGACGCTGGAAGAACTTTTTGAGATTATGACCCTAAACCAGCTACATTATATCCAGAAGCCACTGGCACTTTACAATGTGAATGGCTATTACGACAAATTGATTGACTTTTTGAATCATGCGATGCAGGAAGGCTTTATGTATCCTGAGCAGGAGGAATTGCTGATTGTATCTGATGATCCTGTAGATCTGCTCGATCAAATTGAAAAGTATGAGGCAAGAAGGCCAGCTGATTGGTGAGAAAAAGATAAGGAAACTGTAGCTTGTCAGCTACTAACAGCTGATAATGAACCTTAGAATTTGCTAAATTGTCCAAAACCTAAAGATTTATGGAAATCGCTTCAAAAGTAATTATTGGGCTAATAGCCGCCCTTCATCTTTATTTTTTATACTTCGAAATGTTCGCTTGGGAGACGATTGGACGCAAAACTTTCAAACAAATTCCCCCTGAGGTGTTTCCAAAGACAAAATCAATGGCTGCCAATCAAGGGCTCTACAATGGTTTTTTGGTAGCAGGATTGATTTGGTCTATTCTGATAGAGGATCCTCAATGGTCAGCTTATGTAGCAATTTTCTTCCTGGGATGTGTGCTGGTGGCTGGACTTTACGCAGCAGCCACGGTAAGTAAAAAAATATTCTGGATTCAAGGATTACCAGCTCTAATTGCCTTGATATTGATTCATTTGAAGTAATGAATTTAGCAAATCTCTCAACTTTCATATAAATCAAACTATTTGGATTCCAACTTCTTTTACTTTGGTCACTAGAGGTGAATTATTTGAGTCTTCATACTCGCTTGTTCCAACCAAAAATGGTTCTATTCTAGAACTTACTTTAGAGGTGAGCCTCCAAATTTTACCTGCCAAAAGATCATTGTTCCCTTCAAACTCATCTGATACTAATAACACGTCTATGTCACTTTCAGAAATAGCCGTCCCCTCCGAATAGCTACCATACAAAAATGCCTTGCTAACTGAAATACCCTCAGCTTTCAATACTTCTACAAACTTTTTCAATAAATCTACAACTTCGCTTTCAGCCATAATAATACCTTTTGTGTTTCTTTCAGGTAACTTTTTACTAATTTCTTCTCAGGAATATACGGTTTATAATCTGGATACCTTCCTTCCAATTGATACTTCATAAGGATACCAAAAAAATTTAAATTTTCATCTTGTATTGATAGGCCAGATCTTTCAGAGAGATAAATTAAATTATGGGATTTTGGAGCAAGTTGTTTTGAAGTTTTCACTACATGAGTCTTTAAGATTTTTTCCATCACTAAATGACAAAAGAATAAACCATGTAAAAACCGACCTTTCTCAATCAATAGCTCGGCAACCTCAAAATCTTCGGTGGCCCCCTTTCTCCAGTAATCTATTTGGTTTTCAACATTCATTTTATCCAATTTACTATAAATCAAATAATCCAAAATCTTAACCAGAAACTATTACATTTCCTCTCTGATCTAATTAATAATTTCGCAGACATACGCCATTAGAAACATTCGGCGCATATCTGCGATTATTAACTGCTAGTATCTGTGGTTTTAAATCCTATAAATCGTCTTCCTCGAAATCATCAGGATCCCCTGGCCCCATATCAAACATGGAGCTGAACAAGTCTTTAAACTGTAAACCTGTGTCCAGCACTTTTTTGCTCAGTTGAGAGAATTCAGCTAACCCATGAAGTGCAAATTCCATAAAGAATTCCTTCTCTTTCTCTGGCATGTCCTTCACCAATTGCATCACTACTTCTTCCAAACCTGGAACTGAATGAAGTGCAGCTTTGTAGTCCTTATCTCCTTGAGAAGCTAGAATGTCCAGCTCATTTCCTTCTCCAAACCATGCCAGTGGCAACACGTAGGGATTGCCCTCTTTGGACTTTTTCTTCTGTTCAGGAGATGGGAAATAGTTTACAAACTGGGAGCGAATAGCTTTCCCTATCAAATTATAAGCAACCAAACCAGCTCCTTCTTGCTCGCCTTCATAGACTAGCTCTACTTTTCCAGTAATTGCTGGGATCACTCCGATCAGATCAGCAATCCGTATTATGGTATTACTTTCTCCATTCATGTACATTCTACGCTCCGCAGCAGAAATCAAATTTTCATAAGCTGAAATAGTCAATCGCGCAGAAACACCACTCTTCTCATCCACGAATTCAGAACCTCTCGCCTCGATAGCAATCTGCTCGATTAAGTCCTTCATCAATTCAGGCACATAGATATTATCCACAGGTTTGCCTTTAAGATTGGATTCCTGAGCAGTAATTCTTCTACCGATCTCAATGGATTTCGGATAATGTGTGATGATCTGACTTTCAATTCTGTCCTTCAGCGGCGTAACAATGCTTCCTCTGTTGGTGTAATCTTCTGGGTTTGCAGTGAATACAAACTGAATATCTAGCGGCAGTCTCAATTTGAAACCACGAATCTGGATATCACCTTCCTGAAGAATATTGAACAAGGCCACCTGAATTCTGGCCTGCAAATCCGGTAATTCATTAATTACGAAAATGGAACGATGCGATCTTGGCACCAAACCGTAGTGAATTACACGCTCGTCATTATAGCTCAATTTCATCGTGGCCGCCTTGATAGGGTCCACATCACCGATCAAATCGGCTACAGATACATCAGGTGTCGCTAATTTCTCTGTATAGCGATCATCTCGATGCCACCATGAAACCGGCGTATTATCACCCTTTTCATCGATTAATTCCTTCGCAAAAGTGGTCAAAGGCTCCAAAGGATCATCATTCAGCTCCGCACCAAAAACTACAGGAACATACTCATCCAATAGCTGTGTCATCATTCGGGCAATTCTAGTCTTTGCCTGACCGCGTAGTCCAAGCAAATTGATATTGTGTCGGGAAAGAATCGCACGCTCAATGTCCGGAATCACCGTGTCCTCAAAGCCCCAGATTCCTTCAAAGACATTCTCCTTCCTCTTAATCTTTAAGATCAAGTTGTCGCGAAGTTCCTCTTTGATGGTTTTGGATTGATAGCCAGCAGCTTTTAGTTGTCCAAGCGTTTTAATCTGTCTAAGTTCTTGTGGTGTCAGTTTTTGGTAGTCCATATTGCTTAAAAGCGTTTCGTTCTATTTCGTCTATAATCTTCAAAAATCAGGTCGCCGAGTCCTTTCAAACTGCTGTAATAGGCATTCCCGTTGTTGACTTTGGTGAATTCCTTCACAAACTCCTTCAGATAAGGATCCGAAGCAATCATAAAAGTAGTCACTGGTATTTTCAGTTTACGGCATTGAGCTGCAAGTTTCAGCGTCTCACTCAGAATCTTGCTGTCTATCCCAAAAGCATTTTTATAGTATTTGATTCCCACTTTCAGGCAGGTTGGCTTACCATCTGTGATCATGAAAATCTGCTTGTTTGGATTCTTTCTTCTGCGCAGTAAATCCATCGCCAATTCCAATCCAGCAACGGTATTTGTATGATAGGGCCCAACTTGCAAATAAGGTAAATCCTTGATTTCTATCTGCCAGGCATCATTTCCGAAGACTATGATATCTAGGGTATCTTTAGGATAGCGGGTTTTGATGAGCTCTGCCAAAGCCATGGCCACCTTTTTAGCAGGAGTGATTCTATCCTCACCATACAAAATCATGGAGTGCGAGATATCAATCATCAGGACTGTGGAAGTCTGAGATCTAAATTCAGTTTCTACGACTTCCAGATCATCTTCGGTCAACAGATAATCACCCGAAAACCCATGGTTTGCTTGGGCATTTCGGAGCGAATCAGTTAGCGCAATCTGGTCTAGATTATCCCCAAACTCATAGGCTCTACGATCTGTGCCACGTTCCGCACCTTGTCCAGAATGGGTGGTTTTATGCTGTCCTGATTTACCACGCTTGAGTTTGCCGAAAATCTCTTCCAAAGCTGATTTACGGATGGTTTGTTCGGCTTTTCCCGTGATCTTAAATTCCCCTTTTCTATTTTCCTCAGTAAGGTATCCTTTGGTTTTCAGATCCTCGATAAAATCACCAATTCCATAATTAGGGTAGGTCATGTTGTAACGATTGTCCAGATTGGTCAGCCAACTTAAAGCTTCCGCCACATCACCTCCAGTCATGGTGACGAGTTGCAAAAATATATTCAGCAGATTCTCAAACGTATTCTTCTCAGGATCTTGAGTTGGTACGAACTGAGTAAATCGAAATCCTTTCATTTATTAATAGTTAGATGCTAGAACTAAGATACAAGACTTTTATTTCGCTCATTTGAAATTAAAGCAGTCCGGAAAAAGACCCTGTACATACAACTAGAGCTCTTTTCATTCCAGCCATGCAGGTAACAAACAGAAGGGTATGGGAGTTTAATAAAAAGCGTAAAAACTCAAAATAAATAAAAACTAAAGTATTCCCATGGGGAGATGTGGGACTCCCGATCTTGATTTATACAAAGGCAAGAATTGGATCCGTATAATTTATAATTGCAATAGATAAAATTGTGTAAAATCTAATTATAAGTCTTTAATGGCTTTAAGGCCGTTCTTTTCTTAGTTACTAAGGAAATATAGACTAAGTCCGTCACAAAAATGAAAAGTCCGATGTAGAGAATTGGTTCGTGTACTCCGCCTGCAGTTTTTGACCCTATTATTCCAAACAAAATAGTGGTTGAAAAGGTACCGATACACTTTGGAATCGCGATCAGCAAAGATTGTCCTTTGAGATCAGGACGACGAAAGTACATTCGAACAAATAAGAAAGACATCAAAAAGTTAATCAGATAACCTACGTAAAGGGCCCCATTTACTATTCCTACTTGCTGGAAAGCTACATGCTGAATGATAAAACATGCAGCTACAAATAGGCCAGCCTGTAAGTAAAATGTCGATTTACTCGTTTTGACTTCTCTGTGGCCGTATTTGAAATACGTATATAAAATTCCTACATCGAGTAATATCCAAATGCAATTGACATAGGTAGAAACATGGGAGCCAAAAACCAGGTAGCCTTGATAGGTATAATATACTTCCCAAGAGAAATTTAGCGCCAGCGTCATAAAAGGAATTCCATAGGATTTATCTCTGAATCCTATTCTCAAGGCTTCTGTATATGCTATGATCCAGCCAATTCCACAGATGGTAATAAAAAGTGAACTAAGAGTCATACCAATTATTTTTTCTACAAGCTAAGCTACTAGTCGAGAAAGAAAGCTTACACATACTTAATCAAGCTTCATTTTCTACACAAAAGAGGTGATTTTATTTTCAAAAGTCTTAAAAAGATAAGGTAAAACACAAAAACAGATGATGGAATTTCCGATAAAGTGATTTTCATCAAAAATTGCACTTTTTATAGCCGTTTAGCATTCTCTAGCTGGATATTCTGACAGATTTCCACGTATTTTAAAGATTCATACCAAAGTTGGCGCCATACACAAACGGCAACTCATATCATGCAAAACCAAATAACCGGCTTTCTCTCCCTACTACTAGAAAGCACAGATAATCAAAAAGGACTAGACTGGCTAAAAGTTAAGAGCCAAAAGATCAGCTCCGAAGGCACTCCTTCCCAGTTCTTTTTGGCTTTCAGCCAAGCCTCAAGGTATTTCAAAAAGGAAAAACTCTCGCTTTCTGATCAAGAAATAAAAAAGGCAAATGAGCTGTCCACAGGATTTCAACCAGAATTTTGGGATCAATTGCAGAGTGCACGCACTGTATTAATGCTGAGTTATCCACAGGAAAAAGAGACTTGGTTTACTGCGATGAACCAGCTTTTTGAAACTGCAGACATGAACGAGCATCAAGCGCTATTCGCAGCTTTACCATTGATGCCATTTCAGGAGGATTTAATCCCTAGAGCGATTGATGGCCTACGAACGAATATTTCTCTGGTCTTCGATGCCATTGCTCTAAGCAATCCTTTTCCAGCCAAGTATTTCCCTGAGGCCAACTGGAACCAGATGGTACTGAAAGCCATCTTTATGCAGCGACCACTGTATAGAATTCAAGGTTTGGAAGAAAGAAGAAACCCAGCTTTAGCAGCGATAGCACGTGATTTTGCACATGAGCGTTGGGCTGCCGGAAGAGAAGTAATGCCAGAAATTTGGCGATTGGTTTCTCCTTTTGTCGATGAAATGTACTTGGAAGATCTGAAAAAAACTTTATCAACCAAGGACGAACTTCAGGTCAAATCAGCATTGCTGGCTTTGAGAGAATCTGCCTATTTGCCAGCAAAAGAGCTTTTGGAAGCTTATCCTGAACAGGTAGCCTCTCTTGATATGGATGCCATTGCCTGGGAAAGCATTGGCTCGGAATTCCAGCGAACTCGGGTTTAATCCCTAATTTTACATTCCCTCATTTTAAATTCACACACCATGTATATAGATCCACATATCCACGTCGTATCCAGAACTACTGATGACTACGAAGCCATGCAAAAAGCTGGTATAGTAGCAGTGATTGAACCTGCATTTTGGTTAGGTCAGCCACGTACAGAAGTTGGGAGTTTCAAAGATTACTTCAGCACCCTGGTAGGTTGGGAGCGTTTTCGCGCCAGCCAGTTTGGTATCGTGCATTATTGTACGATGGGGTTGAATTCTAAGGAAGCAAACAACGAAGCTTTGGCCGAGCAAGTGATGGAATTGTTGCCGCTTTATGTGGGCAAAGAAGGCGTGGTTGCTATAGGAGAAATCGGCTACGATGATCAAACAGAAGCAGAGGACAAGTTTTATAGACTGCAGCTAGAGTTGGCAAAGGAGGTGGATCTTCCAGTACTTATCCACACTCCGCATAGAGATAAAAGAAAGGGTACTATCCGAAGCATGGATGTATCTGAGGAACATAAATTGGATCCAAAAATGGTGATCGTAGATCATAACAATGAAGAAACTGTGAAGGAAGTTTTGGATCGAGGATATTATGCTGGATTTACGATTTATCCACATACCAAGATGGGCTCTGAGCGCATGGTAGAAATTGTGAGGCAATATGGCCCAGAACGAATAATCGTCAATTCCGCAGCGGATTGGGGTATTTCTGATCCTTTGGCTGTGCCAAAAACTGCTGATTTGATGCGCAAATCAGGAATTCCTGAGGAGCATATCAAATTGGTTACTTATCAAAATGCTTTGACTGCCTTTGGACAAAGTGGTCAAATGGATGAGCAGGATTGGTTAAACGCAGCACCTTTGGATCAAACCAAAAAAATGGGTGGTAACTCAGTACTTCGCGGTGGCCAAACACCAAGAGTGGAAGGTTCATCTGATATTGTAGAGAATTAATTATGGGTTCATCCCGCATTTTTCCTTACCTCCAACTCACACGTCCAGCGAACGTGGTTACTGCCATTGCTGATATCTGGTCTGGCTTTGCTATCGCTGGAGCCTGGGCAATTATTATATCTGATTGGGGCTCTGGAGCAAATGAATTTCTGATAAAATTAACATGGCTTTCATTGAGCACAATTGGATTGTATGCTGGAGGTGTAGCATTCAATGATGTCTTTGACGCTGAACTAGACGCAGTAGAAAGGCCAGAGCGTCCCATTCCTAGTGGAAGAGTGAGCAAAAGTTCCGCAGCTTGGATGTCCTTTTTGCTATTAGTAGTAGGTGTAGCCGCAGCAGCTCAGGTGAATTTGATTTCAGCAGTAATCGCTTTAGCAGTGGCTGTTTTGGCTGTTTTGTATGACTATTGGGGAAAACACCAGAATATCCTAGGACCCATTAATATGGGACTATGCCGAACTGGCAATTTATTACTTGGTGTATCAGTTATTCCTGAAATGTTATCCACATTTTGGCCATTAGGCTTAATTCCTTTAGTCTTTGTCGCGGCGATTACCATGATCAGCCGTGGAGAGGTTCATGGAAAAAATAGAAATGCACTCTACGGCGGATTATCCATGTATGTGATTGTGATTTTTGTTATTGTTGCGATGCCCATCGTACATGGTACAGAGATCTGGGAAGTACTTCCTTTCTTAGCCTTACTCTGCTACATGATTTTCCCGCCTTTGATCAAAGCTATTCGTAGCCAAGACCCAAAACTCATAGGAAAATCTGTCAAAGCTGCCGTAATTTCCTTAATTATTGTCAATGCTTCCATTGCTGCAGCTTTCGCAGGATGGATGATTGGATTAATTGTGCTATTGTTGCTACCAATTTCCCTTTGGTTAGCCAAGAAATTCGCTGTTACCTGAAACAAAGAACTAAAAGAACCCCGGAATTGTATTTATTCCAGCAAACAGCATAGTCCCATACCTTATAGATCATGAATACGATTATTGAGCAATCATTCTCAGTGCCTTTCAAATATCCAGTCTGTTTTTCAGAGGATATTTTCTCTATTGAAAACAAACTATTTGTAGATCTACTGGCTAAAGACCGACATGCCAAGGTTCTTTTTGTGGTGGACAAGGGAGTAAATGAGGCTCATCCGCATTTAATAGCACAATTGAATGCTTATGCTGAAGCCCATTCTGATTCCTTCTCTATCCCTTGTGATCCTATCGTTGTAGTAGGTGGCGAAGCTTCCAAAAATGATGAATCCATTTACAAAAAGGTTGTCGAGGCGACACATTTGTATGGAATCGATAGACATTCATATATCGCGGTGATTGGTGGTGGAGCGGTGATCGATATGGTTGGATTTGCCGCTGCGATTTCTCACAGAGGCATTCGCTTAATTCGCATTCCTACAACTGTTCTTTCTCAAAACGACTCGGCAGTCGGGGTAAAAAACTCGGTCAATCTTTTTGGCAAAAAGAACTACCTAGGGACTTTCACTCCGCCCTATGCTGTTTTGAATGATTTTAACTTCCTCAAAACCCTTGACGACAGAGATTGGAGATCAGGAATTTCTGAAGCTATCAAAGTGGCTTTGATCAAAGATTTAAGCTTTTTCACTTGGATTGAAGCTCATTCTGCTGCACTTGCTAAGCGAGAAATGAAACCTATGCAAGAATTGATCATTCGTTGCGCACAGATGCATTTGGATCATATTTCTGGGAAGGATCCATTTGAATTCGGTTCCTCTAGACCACTTGATTTTGGACACTGGGCAGCTCACAAGCTGGAGCATTTGACTGACTTTAGAGTTCGTCATGGAGAGGCTGTGGCAATTGGAATTGCATTGGATTCTACTTATTCACACTTGAAGGGATGGATTTCAGAGGCCGACCTTTTGAGAATTATTGCCGTTTTCAAAACGCTAGGGTTTCAGGTCTTTGCTCCAGAATTAGGAGGGGAGAGTCTTATCAAAGGTTTGCAGGAATTCCAAGAGCACTTAGGTGGTCAACTCACTATTATGCTTTTGAAAGCTTTAGGAAAAGGAGAAGAAGTCCATGAAATGGATCATGAGCTAATTTATCAGTCCGTAGAAATGCTTAAAAGTTTTAACCAAACCGAAAATTTGGTTACTAATTAATATGTATATCCGCTTTTCTATCAATTAAGAGGGAAAAGCAATCTAGGATACGTTAATATTTATAATTGAGGCCACTTCGGTCTTCGGTCTTCGGTCTTCCAACCAGATGAGCAAAGAATCTAAGGTGACTGGCATCATGGAGGTAACCACACTAATTAATTCATTAAAAAATCAGTCATATTCATGGAAGTCAACGATTTTCACCTCAGTTACTGCAGCAATATTCACCCAGGAGAAAGTTGGGAGGCGACTTTCGAAAATCTAAAGAAATACATTCCTGAAGTAAAAGAGCGATTGGATGTGGATAAGTCCTTTGGTATTGGTCTGCGCCTTTCTCATGAAGCAAGTCTTATTCTTGCAAAACCTAAACAACTCGCTCAATTCAAGGATTGGTTGGATTCTGAAAATGCATATGTGTTTACATTGAACGGATTTCCCTACGGAGATTTCCATCGCACTACAGTAAAAGACCAAGTTCACTTTCCAGACTGGACCACCAAAGATCGACGGGATTATACAATCAGATCGTTTCGAATTTTATCCCAGCTTTTACCTGAAGGACTAGATGGTGGCATTTCCACTTCCCCTATTTCTTATAGACATTGGTTCAAATCTGAATCAGCTCTGAACGCTGGAATGGAAACTGCCACGCAGCATTTGTTAGAAGTGGTTGCAGAATTGGCGGAGATTAAAAAACAAACAGGAAAATCGTTGCATTTGGATATAGAGCCAGAACCGGATGGGATTCTTGAAAATTCAGATGAGATGATCTGGCTATTTTCAGATTGGCTGCTACCGATCGGAAAACCTTGGCTTGCTAAGAAACTAGATATATCTGAAGATCAGGCTGAGGAGGTTTTGAAGGAGCACATCCAAGTTTGCTATGATGTCTGTCACTTCGCGATAGTCTATGAAAAGCCAGCGGATACCTTTGCCAAATTTGATAAAGCAGGCATCAAGATTGGCAAGATTCAAATTTCGGCAGCCTTGAAAGTTCTGATCCCAGCAGAACCTGAAGCTAGGGATTTAGTGAAGCTTAAATTGCTGCCATTTGAAGAATCTACTTATCTACATCAAGTAGTCGCGAGGAAAAAGGACGGCACTTTGCAGTCCTATTCAGACCTGCCAGAAGCACTCAAGGTATTGGAAACAACGGATGAAGAAGAGTGGAGAATCCATTTTCACGTTCCAGTCTTCTTGGATAATTACGGAGCTCTAGCTTCCACTCAAGATCAAATTTCAATTGTTCTCAATGAAATTTTAAAAAATACTTCTTTGACAAATCATCTGGAAATTGAGACTTATACTTGGGAAGTTTTGCCAGAAGACACACGCTTAAGTTTGGGTGAATCCATATCCAGGGAACTGGCATGGGTAATCGAAAAAATGAATTAACATGAAGAAGACTGTTGTCTTAGATATAGTTGCGCTTTCTCCAAGAGTGATTGGTGAGCATACTCCTTTCTTGAAAAAGTGGATTGAAAAAGGGAAGCGAGCAGTGGTAGAACCAGTTTTACCAGCAGTAACATGCTCAGCTCAATCTGTTTATTTGACGGGAAAGATGCCTAACGAAAACGGGATCGTCGGAAACGGGTGGTACTTTCAGGATGAGTGTGAAATCAAGTTTTGGAGGCAATCCAATAAGTTGGTGCAGTCGCCGAAAGTCTGGGAAACGCTAAAGAAAGAGAATCCTGACTTCACCATTGCAAACATGTTTTGGTGGTATAATATGTACTCCAGCGCAGATTATGCCGTGACGCCCAGACCACTTTATCTCGCGGATGGCCGAAAAGAACCGGATTGCCATAGTCAGCCAATGGAATTGCGCGATAGACTTCAGAAAGAACTGGGGCAATTTCCACTGTTTTCCTTCTGGGGACCTAATGCAAATATTGCATCAAGCAAGTGGATCGCTGAAGCTTCGAAAAAAGTCGATGAGTGGTACAATCCTACGCTTAATCTAATCTACATTCCGCATTTGGATTACTCTCTTCAAAAGTATGGCATCGATTTCGACAAAATTGGCAAGCATCTCAAAGAGGTTGATGAGCTATGTGAGGACCTGATTACGTATTTCGAAAAACAAGGCACACAAGTAATTTTGCTATCAGAATATGCGATCACGACAGTCAGCAAGCCTATCCATTTGAATAGAATTTTTAGGAAACAAGGCTGGATTCAGGTAAAAGACGAGCAGGGATTGGAGACTATGGATGCTGGAGCTTCCAAAGCTTTTGCGGTATCAGATCATCAAGTTGCCCATGTGCATGTGAACGATCCCGCTATTTTACCGCAGGTGAAGAAGATTCTGGAAGATACTCCCGGTGTGGAATTGGTACTGGATGAAGAGGGTAAAAAGAAGCATCACTTAGACCATGCGCGCTCTGGCGATTTGGTGGTGATGGCTGACAAAGATTCATGGTTTACCTATTATTTCTGGCTAGATGATGCGAAAGCGCCAGATTACGCCCGCTGTGTGGATATCCACAAAAAGCCAGGTTACGATCCAGTTGAGTTAGTTTTGAATCCAGACATTAAAATTCCAATGCTTACCGTCGGATCAAAAGTCTTGAAGAAAAAACTAGGTTTCAGATACTTGATGGATGTAATTCCCCTGGACGCAACTTTAGTAAAAGGCGCTCATGGCAGGTTAAGTGAGGACGATCTGGACAAACCGCTCTTGGTTTCTCAAGATAAAGGCTTGGTGAATTCAGACACTGTTCAACCTACGGATGTGTATGATTTGATATTAAAGGCTGTCAGAGGGTAATAGCTTTAAAATACGTTCGTTGAGTCTCTTACCATTCCAATCCCTATTTTTGAAAAAAATTCATTCATGCGTCTCACCAGCACTCGACCAATATTCTTTTCTCTTATACTGATTCTAGCTTTCGCCTGCGACAAAAAGGAAGAAGGCTGTGAACTGTCTACCGAAATCCTAGATCAAGACCTGACTGTCAACATCACTCGATTGGAGAAGGATTTTTTCACTGCTCAATCAACAGAGGAATTCAAGTTTCTCTTCGAGGAGCACCCAGAATTCACAAAGGAATATCTGCAGATGGATCTTTACCCTAATTCAGATAGTCTAGCTTCCGAGTTGCTGGCAATTCATCAGGATTCTTCGATGAAAGTGCTTTACGATTCTGTGGAAGTGGCTTTTAGTGATTTCTCGGATGTGGAAAAAGATCTTGAAAATGCCTTCAAAGCCATCAAATACTATTTCCCGCAATTTCAGATGCCGAAAGTTTACACTTTTACCTCTGGATTTAATTCTGATTTGATCGTTACAGATGATTTGATCGTCATTGGCTTGGACTACTTCTTGCCTCCAACACATACTTTCCAGCCAGAACTGCCACGCTACATGGCTGAACGTTATGATCGCCCCTATATCGTACCGATGATCGTGATGGCAATTTCCGCCAGATTTAATGAAACCAATCCACAAGACAACACCTTACTTGCCGAGATGATCTATTATGGCAAAACTTATCATTTCACCAAAGCCATTTTGCCCTGCACCTCCGACCAATACATCATTGGATATACTCCTGAGGCCATTTCTGAGAGTTTTGATAATGAAGAATTGATATGGTCTCACTTTGTGGAAAATGAATTACTCTACGAGACCAATCCTTTTGAAATCAGAAAATACATAGGAGAAGCACCCTTCACAGATGCTATCAGCACGAAGGCTCCTGGACGATTGGGACGCTGGCTGGGATGGAACATCGTGGATGACTACCAGGTCAATCAAGATGTTCCGCTAGATGTGCTTATGGCAGAACCTGATGCTGAGAAGATTTTTAGGCAGTCAGGATATAGACCTCGCCCTGCGAATTAGGAGGATTTTTACTTGGTTCAATTACCTGATTGAGGCGCGAAATAGCATGCTCCTTACTGAAATGCTGCTCAGCAAACTTTCTTGAATTCTCTCCCATTTTCGCAAGCTCTGCAGGATTTTGTTCTAGCTTTTCAAGCTTCGCAAAAGCATTTTCAATTTTTGAAGGAAGGCAGGAAATCCCTAGTTGATGAGCTTTCATCAAGTCAAAAACCCAGCCTTTATGATTGACCAAAATGGCTTTTCCAGCAGCCAGAGCATCAAAAAACTTATTCGGACTATTGGTTTTCAATACAGGTAAGTGCGCAAAAGAAATCCATGCAAAATCAGCCAAACTCAATACCTCATTGACTTTCTCCTTGGATCCAAATGGAATGAAATACACATTTGAAAGTAATTTTTCATCAGCTATTGTTTTTAATTGAGCCTTAGAACTCCCCTTTCCCAAAATCAGAAACTGCCAATTTTTGCCTCTTTCTTTAGCCATTTCGGCAAGATTCAGAAGTTCTTCCACAGCATTTACCTGTCCCAAAGCTCCTGTGTAGGCGATTGTCAAAGCTTTATTAAGACTGTATTTCTGGAGTAATTTTTCGCTCTTCTCCATGGGATAAAACCTATCCAGATCTGAGAAGTTTGGGATCAGATGAACTTGCTGGTTGGGAGAGACTTTCCGTAAGTGATCAGCAATACCTGGGGAAAGGGCTACCAAAGTCAACGCTTGCTGATAGATCTTCTTCTCCAAGGAAATCAAAATGCGTTTTAACGCGGGATTTCTGATCGCCCCAACTTCTATAGGTGCCTGCGGCCAGAGATCACGAACTTCAAAAATGTAGGGAATTGCCAAGCTTTTTTTCGCCCAAAGCCCAAGTAAACCTGTCGTAAGCGGAGTAGAAGTGACGTAAAGTAAATCAGGTCTTGAAAGCTTCTTGATTAGTTTTTTGGCTTTTCGAACATAACTCAGAAAGGACAAAACACGCTTGAAAAACCCAAAATTCTGATCATAAGCAACTGGTAAATAATGAACCTTAATCTCATCTATCCATTGCTGATCATAGCCATTTTGGGCTCCCCCCGTAATCATTTCTACGGAATGCCCAGCCTCCACCAATCCTTTAGCCAAGTGGTAAGAGCGTACAGCCCCACCTTCAGAGGGAGTTTTGAAATACTGATGGATGTAGATTATCCTCATAGCTTGTGCAATTTCACCCATTCTGCCAGAAGAAACAGATTGTAAAGTGTCAAAAAATGATGTTTCACGCCAAGTTCTGGTTTAGCGGCGAGAGCTCTCATTTTTACAGGGAAATGCTCGCCATGCGTTTTTTCGAATGCTTTGATAGCACTAAATACACATTTAGCAAATTCTCCATTCTCAGCAAACCATTCTTGCAATGGTAATCCAAAGCCCATTTTCTTACGCTCAGAGATCCATGATAGGTCAAGTTCTCTCAAACTTTGCTTAATCCAAGGCTTGCCCTTTAGCAATTCCTCGTCTTTTACAATTCTCCATAAGTCCAACATTGACGCATCCAAATACGGGGACCTGCCTTCTATACTATGCGCCATCAAGGCATTGTCTTGGATTTTCAATACATCCTGCACGAGATAAACCTGCCTATCAAAATCCAGCATCTGCCTGTATTCAGGAAAATTTCTATTGAAAATCCTGTCGTAGTCCTCAGTCAAATCATCCGGAAAATTATCCAATCCTGAGAAATTGAGAAAGGTCTTACGCGGGTCTGAATCTATCGCAGAAATGAATTTCTGATAGCTCCTTCCTAGTGGCAACTTCCCCAAAATACCCTGAAATCTCAGCAGCAAATCTTTTCGTTTTTGGTAAACATCAAAAGCCTTATGTCGCTGATATCCTCCCCAAAGCTCATCTGCACCAGCTCCAGAAATCAGTACCTTCACAGACTTTTTAGCCTCCTTTCCTATCATCCAATTTAGAAATCCAGCGGAATCTCCCACAGGTTGATCCAGGCTTTTTAGATAATCATCCCAGTTTTCCCAAAAGGTCTTTTGAGTTACTTCGATCAACTGATGATTAGACGGAAATTGTTTCACGAAACGACTAGCAGAGTCTCCATCGGCATATTTCTTTCTATACTTTGCCTCAACTTGAATCGTAAAAGATGGCAATGGCGTTCCCGTTTCCTGATACCAAAGTGCATATAAAAGCGAGCTGTCCGCTCCCCCACTTAGCTGAATACCTAACGGGACATCCGCGTGAAACTGATTCAAAACTGCATCAGTAAGCGTCTCTTTGAAGGTGTCAAATGAGGGTTCTAGAACATTCTTGGATTCGCTGTGAATATGAGCCCAGTGAAATGCTGTATGACTTAACATTTTACTGTAACGTTCAGGCTTCCATTCATGAATGCCTTTATAAAAAGTATTTCCCAAAAGCGGCGCGCGCAGATAGAAATAGGGCTCCAACTGTCTTGTATCCAATGCTGAATTCTTTAGACTTTGAATGCTATTACATTCTGAAGAAACGATTAATGTGTCAGGATTTTGAGCATAATAGAGCGGCTTTTCTCCATTTTTATCCCGAGCTACTAGCACCGATTTTTCACTTAAATCCACAAAAATCAAGGCAAACATCCCGCTCAATTTACTTAAGCCTTTTTCGCCAAAAACTCGCAGCACATGCAATACAACTTCCGTATCTGACTGCGTAATAAAAGTAATCCCCATGTGGATCAGGAGATTGCGAATTTCTTGATAATTGTAAAGTTCGCCTTTCCAAATCAACAGCGAACTTCCATCTGGAGACCAAAAAGGCTGATCTGCTTCAGAACCTGTATGAATGATTTTCAGACGATTTACACCGATCCAAAGTCCCGGCCAAGGACTGAAACTCCCCTCCTGATCTGGGCCGCGATGCCGACTTTGCTGAAGCATACTATCAATTGCTTCCTCATTCGCTCCCTTACCCCAAATCAGATGAATACCGCACATTATTATTCAGTTTCGACCTTGGTGATTTTACCTTGATTCTTCTCAAAATACTTGCACAAATGAGTCAAAGTGCATTCTTCGCACTTCGGTCTTCGAGCCAAGCAAACATATCTTCCATGCAAAATCAGCCAATGATGCGCGATGTGCACGTACTCTTTTGGAATGTGTCGGATAAGCTGCTTTTCTACCTCCAGTGGAGTTTTGGCTGTTTGAGACACCAAGCCAAGCCTTTTCGAAACTCGAAAAACATGCGTGTCAACAGCCATATTTGGCTGGTTCCACACCACCGAAGTAATCACATTGGCAGTTTTTCTACCAACTCCCGGCAACTTGATTAATTCCGCTACGGTAGAAGGAACTTCGCTACCAAAGTCCTCCACCAACATTTTCCCCAAACCTAAGAGGTGCTTGGTTTTATTGTTTGGGTAAGAAACGGTTTTGATATAGGGGAAAAGCTCGTCAAAATTCGAAGCCGCCAAAAAGGCTGGCTCAGGGAATTTTTCGAATAAAGCTGGGGTAATGATGTTGATCCGCTTGTCAGTACACTGAGCAGAAAGCACCACTGCCATCAATAGCTGAAAGGGATTTTCATACTGAAGTTCCGTCTCAGCGATGGGCATATTCTCACGGAAGTGATTGATAATGGCTTCGTATCTTTCTTTTTTCAGCATTTTAGTAGGGTAATTTAACCACGAAGATCACAGAGATTAACGCAGAGAGCACTATGAAATACTAATTCGAGTTCTATTCCAAATTTAATAGTCATCTCACCTTATAAATCATTGACAACAGCCACTGTCAGGCTGAGTATTAAATATTCTTTGAACATACAAAAATGAAATGACAGTAATTTGGTTTGGAACCATAATCATGGTCACCTTGAGCGAAGTCGAAAGGTTCTCGACTTCGCTCGAACTGACCAGCTTTTGATGTCCTCAAATCAATCTGTCATTGGTAGCGAAGTCGAAGTCACGATTCAAAATTTTCTTCTGAGTGGACTGCTAATTTATAAGATGCTTGGACCAATCCCATTTTTAGATACAAAAGGTATGATATTTTTCAAAAAAATGAGAATACAAGATAATGAGGAGTTTTTCATTGATTGATAGCCTCCATTATTTTTCCTTGAAGACATAAGCTTTAAATTCGGGAAACGACCTTCCATGAAATACCTAAGCCTTCTAATTGTATTTTTGATCCTGCACAGCTCCCACTCATTTTCTCAAGAAAGACCCCGGGAAAAAGGAATCATCATCGGCGTTCTTCCTACAGGTTCGCTAAATGCAATTACTGATGTGCCTGGAGTAAAAGTAGGGCATCTCACCAAGATCGAAGGCGATAATATCCGCACTGGAGTAACAGCTATCTTGCCACATGGCGGGAATATTTTTCAGCAAAAAGTACCAGCTGCGATATATGTAGGAAATGGCTTCGGGAAAATTGCTGGCACTACCCAAGTACAGGAACTGGGTAACATCGAATCGCCAATTATCCTTACAAATACGCTAAGTGTGGCTGCTGGAATTGAAGGTGCCGTTCGGTATTCTTTAGAACAAGAAGGAAATGAAAATGCCCAATCTGTGAATGCTGTAGTCGGTGAAACGAACGATGGCTACCTGAATGATATCCGAGGCATGCATATTTCTTCCGATGAGGTAATTCAGGCGATAAAATCGGCTGAGTCTGGAAAAGTAGCTGAAGGAAATGTAGGAGCAGGAACAGGTACAGTGTGTTTTGGCTGGAAAGGAGGCATCGGAACGGCTTCACGCAAGCTTCCCGAGAGTTTGGGAGGATACACAGTCGGCGTATTGGTTCAGACTAATTTTGGAGGGAATCTTCAAATCGACGGCGTATCTGTGGGAGAAAAAATGGGTAAGTATCCATTTCGTGATTCGATGGAAAAATCTGATGGGAGCTGCATGATTGTGGTGGCAACTGATGCTCCTGTGCTGGACAGGAATCTGGAGCGAATGGCCAAGCGTGCCATGATGGGATTGGCCAAAACCGGCGGGATTGCTTCCAATGGTTCTGGTGATTATGTGATTGCATTCAGTACGGCTGAAGGCCTTAGAATTCCGTATGTCTTAAAAGCTCAGACCTTAGAAAAAGCCGAATTCGTGCAAAATGACGATATGACTTCGCTCTTTATGGCCGTTATCGAAGCTACTGAAGAGGCCATTATCAATTCACTTTTCGCAGCAGAAAGTATGACTGGAAAAGATGGACACACAGTATCAAAACTTCCTCTGGATCAGGTAATGGACTGGATGAAATAGAAATTAAAATATGACAACAAAAGCTAAAAGTGAGAATTTGATAGCCGACGATTGCTGCGCTGTGGATGCAAAAGTGAATCGAAAGGATTCCCATGAGGGACATTCCCACGACGATGGGCATGATCATTCACATGGAGACCCGAGCTCTATCCAGTTTTTTCTACCTGCTATCTTCTCTTTTGTCTTGATGCTTGCGGGCATCTTGATGGATAATGTTTTTCCTCAGGACTGGTTCACAGGCTATATAAGATTGGTCTGGTACATTCTGGCCTATCTTCCCGTTGGACTTCCTGTATTAAAAGAGGCTTTTCAGAGCATTTTGAAGGGCGATGTATTTTCAGAGTTTTTCCTCATGGGAATCGCAACCTTGGGAGCTTTTGCCATTGGAGAATATCCTGAAGGAGTGGCGGTGATGCTTTTTTACTCTGTAGGAGAAGTTTTTCAAGGCATGGCAGTGACCCGAGCCAAAACTAATATCAAAACACTACTCGATCAGCGACCTGATGAGGTGACAATTTTGGAAGGGAATACGACTAAAACCATCAAGGCTGAAAAAGCAAACATCGGCGATATCATCCAGTTGAAACCCGGAGAGAAACTGGGTTTGGATGGGGAGCTTTTATCAGAAAAAGCCTCCTTTAATACCGCCGCCTTGACAGGAGAGAGTAAGCCCGATTCCAAAGGAAAAGGAGCTGTGGTTTTGGCTGGAATGGTGAATCTAAATACTGTTTCCCAAGTGAAGGTAACGACCGCTTACACAGACAGTAAGCTCTCCAGAATCTTAGAACTAGTACAGAATGCCACTGCTCAGAAGGCCCCTACTGAATTATTCATTAGAAAATTCGCTAAGATTTACACGCCTATTGTAGTCTATTTGGCGATAGCTATCTGTTTTCTGCCCTTTCTTTTTGTGGATGATTATGTATTCAGTGAATGGTTATATCGTGCCCTGATTTTCTTGGTGATTTCCTGTCCTTGTGGGCTCGTAATCAGTATACCGCTCGGATATTTTGGAGGAATAGGAGCAGCCAGTAAAAACGGGATTCTCTTCAAAGGAAGTAATTTCCTAGACAGTCTCGCCGAGATCAAAGAGGTGGTGATGGACAAGACTGGTACGATGACCGAAGGGGTTTTCGATGTGCAGGAAGTTCATCTTCAACCTGAATTTCAGGCTACAAAAATCCTTGAGTTTGTCAATGCCCTTGAAAGCAAAAGCACGCACCCAATTGCAACCGCAATAAAGCATCATGTGGGTGAGATTGATTCAAGTATTATTTTAGAAAGCGTAGAAGAGATTGCCGGACATGGCTTGAAAGCTCAGGTGGAAGGCAAGGAAGTGCTAGTCGGTAATTTCAAGCTAATGGACAAGTTTGCTATCCCATATTCTCTCGAACCGTCAAGCATTGTTCACACCTTGGTGGCAATAGCATGCGGAGGAAAATTCGCAGGATATCTGACTATCTCCGATAAAATAAAAGCGGATGCACAGCAGACGATTGATCGCTTGAAGTCCATGGGCGTTGGCATTACGATGCTCAGCGGAGATAAGAGCAATGTGGTCCAATTTGTCGCTGATGAGCTCAGCATTCCCAATTCCTTTGGCGACTTGCTTCCAGAAGACAAGGTGAATAAAGTCAAGGAAATCAAAACTCAAAAAGGAACTGTAGCATTCATTGGAGATGGGGTAAATGATGCTCCTGTGGTAGCGATTTCAGATGTGGGAATTGCGATGGGTGGCCTGGGATCTGATGCTACAATCGAGACTGCAGATGTGGTCATTCAGGATGATAAACCAAGCAAAATCCCGATGGCGATTGCTATTGGGAAAAAGACCAAGATGATTGTTTGGCAGAATATAGGTTTTGCCTTCGGAGTAAAAGTTATTGTGTTGATTCTTGGAGCATTAGGCATGGCAACCATGTGGGCGGCAGTTTTCGCAGATGTGGGAGTGGCTTTATTGGCCATTCTGAATGCTATACGAATTCAGAAGATGAAGTTTGATTGATAAAGTAGGGTGTTAGATGTAGGATGTCCGATGTAGCTGAAAGTAGGAAGATGTCAAATGATCCAAGTAAAGTCAGAACTATGAAAAAGGTAAATATCAACGAGAAGTTTGGGCTGATTAAAGAACTTTGGACCCCTAAGATTATTGGCGAGCTAAATGGCCAGGATGTGAAAATTGCCAAAGTCAAAGGAGAGTTTGTTTGGCATAATCATACCGATGAGGATGAGCTTTTTTTGATAGTGAAGGGATCTCTGAAGATTGATTTCGAAGGTGAATCTATCAGACTAAATGAAGGTGAAATGCTCGTCGTTCCACGAGGAGTAGAACATAAACCAGTTGCAGAAGAAGAGACTTGGATCTTGCTTTTCGAACCTCAAAACACAAAGCATACAGGAGAAGTAAAGTCTGATTTGACTGTAGATAAATTTGAAAAAATATAGATAAGAGAAACTTCCTATAAGGGTCGGGATATGCAAATGCTATCCTCAAGAAATTATTATTTATTACCCTATTAATTCACTAGGAATTGGCGTAAAATTGCAGCTTAATTCACCCTATTGAAAGTTTTAGCTACTACTTCCCTTCTTCTGATTCTGAGTTTTTGCCCAAAGTCATCTATGGCTCAGAAGGATGTCACCCACCAGCAACTCATCTGGTATGGCTATTTTCTTACGCTACCAATTGATGAGAATTGGTCTGTAATGGCGGAAGTTCAAGAGAGGCATTTTGTAAGTCCTTTTGCGCAGCATCAACTTTCTTTACGTGCTCATGTGAACCGAAAACTTGGTAAAAGCGGATGGACGGCTACAGCCGGTTTTGCTACCTTTTTTCAAAGCCCCAACAATCCCCGATCTGAGCTGGATCTGGTAGAGCCAGAACTAAGAGCTCATATAGAAATAACCTATAAGCAGAAATTGAGCAAACTAACAATTGATCATCGCTACAGAGCAGAAGCCCGCTATTTTCATAATCTAGATTTGGAAGAGGATGAATTGGTAGATGGCTTTTTCTTTGGGAGTTTCAGATTTCGCTATAGAATTATGGTCTCCTATCCTATTTGGAAGGGTAAGGAAAATCAAGTGCTGAAGGTGATTGCTGGAGATGAATTGCTGGTTCAGGCAGGCAATAAAGTTTCTTACATCTTTGATCAAAATCGGTTAATAGCAGGATTAAACTATGCTTTCTCCCCTGATTTGAACGTGGAAATAGCTTATCAAAAATGGATAAACCAGCGTCAAAATGGAGGCTACTACAACCGAGATATTTTGAGATTAACTATGAATCACCGTCTTACCAGCAATAAATCGAAAGATTGACCGGCTGATTCTTTTATTTACTTTTCCAGTGATGGTTATCAAATCTAGAATCGGCTGGTTCCACTTATCAGAACTCTTGTCAATGATCTGGTATTTTATCTTATTTTTACTCAAACCACCATTCAACCGTAAAATCAGATGATAAATATCAATTCCAGACATGCAGCATTTGGATTAACAATGCTGCTTTTATTTTTTATCAGCTCTACCAAAGCCCAGACCTACGCTGAAAATGGCATGGTCGTATCCGACAACGTGATTGCCTCACAAGTGGGAGTCGATATTATGAAGAAGGGTGGAAATGCGATAGATGCCGCCGTGGCCACAGCATTCGCGCTAGAGGTCACACATCCTGAAGCCGGGAACATCGGTGGTGGAGGTTTCATCGTATTTATGAAATCAGATGGAGATGTGACCACCTTTGATTTTCGAGAAAAAGCCCCTTTGGCAGCAAGCCCAGGTATGTTTCTAGATGAAAATGGCGAGATAAAGAATAATTCAAATCACCAAGGACTATTAGCTGTAGGAGTCCCGGGAACAGTAGCTGGACTCTACCAAGCACATCAAAAGTATGGAAAGTTGCCTTGGGCAGAACTAGTAAAACCCTCTGTGGAATTGGCAAAGAAAGGGTTCACGATGACTTATGGTCTGTATAATGTAGCAGTGAGAATGTCAGAGCGTGATCCTGCTGAAGATATCATGAGAAATTATTTCCGTGGTGAAGATGGTGAGGTAGTAAAACCTGGTGAAACCTGGAAGCAGCCTGCTTTAGCCTACACACTGAAGCAAATAGAAAAGCATGGAAGAGATGGCTTCTACAAGGGTGAAGTAGCTCAGAAGATCGAAGATTACATGAAAGCCAATGGTGGAATTATCACCAAGGAAGATTTGGAAAAATATGAAGCTGTAGAGCGTGAGCCCCTGAAAGGCACATTCAATGGCTATGATATTTACTCCATGCCTCCACCTAGCTCTGGGGGAGTTGCGCTGATCGAGATGATGAATCTGATGGAGCAAGCCAATATTTCAAGCGTGGAATTCAACTCCACAGCTTATGTTCACCTGGTTGCCGAAGCGATGAGAAGAGCTTTTGCGGATAGAGCAGAGTACCTAGGCGATCCTGACTTCAATCTTGACATGCCTTTGGACAGACTACTATCTAAGGATTTTGCAAAGACTAGGTTCGAAAATATTGATATGAATAAGGCTTCCATTTCTGATCCTGCTCAATTTGGACATCCTTACGGTGGAGATAATACCACACATTTTTCCATAGTGGACAAAGAAGGAAATGCTATTTCGCTGACTTATACCTTGGAAAATTCCTACGGTGTGAAAATGGGCTCGGATAAATTGGGCTTTATTTTCAACAATGAAATGGGTGATTTCAATCCAGTACCAGGAGTAACTACTGCTACTGGGCAGATCGGTTCGGACCCCAACTTGGTCGCTCCTGAGAAGCGTATGCTATCCAGTATGACACCGACAATCATCGCAAAAGACGGCAAACCATACTTGGTGATCGGTAGCCCAGGAGGAAGAACTATTATCAACACGGTTTTTCAGACGGTATTGAATGTACTTGCATACGATATGAGAATTGACCGAGCGATTGAGGCAATGAAAATTCATCATCAATGGCTGCCAGATCAGATCTTGTATGAGCGCAATCTACTTTCGCCAGATACGCGGGATGCGCTTGAGAAAATGGGCCACACACTCAGACCGACTACCAATATTGGAGTGCTCATGGGTATCACTTATGATGCATCTACTAAGCTCTACACAGGTTCTTCTGATTCTTCCAGTGAAGATGGAGGAGCTAGAGGGTACTAGAATGTAAATATTGTAAGTGGTAAAAGGTGAGTGGTTAGATGTAAAAGGTCCAAGGTTATAATGGTACTTATAACTAAGTGATGAATTGTAAATGCTGGGGTTTTATTGTTCTAATGGGCAGAGGATCCAATCACACTTTTTCACCCAAAATAGTAAATAAGAGTAGGAATTGAGAAGTAACATCCTGAAGTGACGAGACTGATCACCAAATTATTAATAGCAGCAATAGAGATAAAAATATATTTGTGGAAAAAGATACAGGCTTAAGAAGAGAGATCGGTGTATGGGGACTCTCGGCCAACATAGTAAATATCATCGTCGGTGCAGGAATCTTTGTTTTGCCGGCTATTGTTGCTGAAATCATGGGTTCTTCCGGAATCTTTGTTTACCTATTCTGTGGATTGCTGATTGCTTTGGTGATGTTGTGTTTTGCCGAAGCAGGAAGCAAAGTAACCCGATCAGGAGGAGCTTATGCCTATGTGGAAACAGCATTTGGGCCATATCCAGGATTTTTGGCCGCGGTATTTATGATTCTGGGGTCTGCCTTTTCGGATGCTGCAGTTGCCAATGCCTTGGTAGAATTGATAGGCCTAGCTTTTCCAGTGTTCACTAATCAAATCATCCGAGTCTTACTGTTGTTTTTGATTTTTGGTGGATTGGCCTACCTCAATGTAATCGGGGTCAAGCAGGGAATTGGCTTGGTAAAAATCAATACCGTCGCCAAATTAACACCCTTGATACTGCTGATATTTTTCAGTTGGAAAGATGTTTCGTTAGCAAATTTATATATTGAGAATGCACCTTCCTTCAAGAATTTTGGTGCTGCTTCTCTGATTCTATTCTTCGCTTTTCAAGGTGGCGATGCAGGCCTAACTGTAGGTGGAGAAATCAAAAACCCTCAAAAGACTGTCCCAAAGGCTATTTTCATAGGAATAACCTTCGTGCTGTTCTTGTATATTCTGATTCAGACTGCTGCGCAGGGAGTATTGGGCGATCAATTGCCTGAGCTTAAAGAAGCTCCATTAGCTTCCGTAGCCAGTGTAGTTTTTGGACCTATCGGTTATACGATTTTACTAATCGCTGCCGGAGTCTCCATGTTTGGCATGCTGAGTGGGGAAATATTGAATATGCCTAGAGTATTGTTTGGTTTGGCAAGTGACCGAATTATCCCTTTAGACAAATTGGCCGCAATACATCCTAGATTCAAAACTCCTTATTTGTCAATTTTGCTCTACGCAGGCTTTGGTTTTACAATTGCTGCTGTAGGAGGATTTCGGCAGTTAGCTGTCATTGCTTCGGCCAGTATGCTTCTTGTTTATTTCGGTGTAACCCTATCTGTGATCAAGCTTCGGAGGATGGATAATTCTGAAACTGGAAATTTCAAAATTCCATTCGGCTATACAATTCCAATTTTTGCAGCTGGAATTATCCTGTTTTTTCTTTCCAATCTAACCGGTTATGAAAAAATAGGCATCCTAGTATTTGTGCTGGTGCTGACCTTGATCTACTTTTTGATGAAAGTTATTGCAAAAGGAAAGCAAAGAAATTAGTGAACTGAAATTTGATTTAAAATCGCCGATATATTCCAAATTGCAAGTACTCTCTTACCTAAAGTAGGAAGTTCTTGGCTTTGCTGATCTTTATACAAAAAAACCTAAATTACCTGCTAAACTGTGTCCTCAGTATATTTTTCTGCGGCTAATAATTATTCATCACTGCTAATTTTAAAACTATGAAGGCTAAACTTTTATTGCTAGTTGTCATTACATTCTTTATACAGGAAAACACATTTTCCCAGCAGAAAACCAACATGGAGTTGATGGATCTTTTTGATCTGGAATATATTTCCAATCCTGAGATTTCCCCAGATGGAAGCAAAGTGATCTACGTTCGGAATTTCAAAGATGTGATGACAGATCGTGATTATGCTAACCTCTGGATCTGCAATATAGATGGTACTCAAAATCGCCCTCTTACTCAGGGAAATCAGCGAGATTCTAATCCAACATGGTCCAATGATGGAACGAAGGTCGCTTATCATTCCAATCAGCAGGATGATAAAACGAAGCTTTTTGTTCTATACTTAGATACTCGCGAGTCGGTGGCTTTGACCAATTCAGCTACTCCTCCAGGTGCGGTATCTTGGTCTGCAGATGATAAGCAGCTTGCCTTCACTCAGTTTGTCGCTACCGCTCCAAAGTCACTTCTGAAGATACCTTCCAAACCAGCAGGAGCGAGTTGGAATGAAGTTCCAATTTTCATCGATGAAATGAATTACAGAAGTGATGGTGGTGGGTATACCAAACCTGGAAATCGCCAGATTTTCACACTTGGATTGGACGGTGGTACAGCAAGACAATGGACTTTTGATGATAAAAATTATGGCAATCCTAGCTGGACAAAAGATGGCAAAAGCTTGCTATTCTCTGCCAACCTCCACGATGATAATGAGCTAGAGCCTGGGAATTCTGAAGTCTATCGATTTGATTTTGCAGATGGTAAGGTGACCGCATTGACTTCTCGATTTGGGACAGATTCCAATCCCAAACTTTCTCCTGATGGTACAAAAATCGCATTCATAGGTTACGATGATACCTACCAAGGCTACCAGGTGAATATGCTGTATGTGATGAATCTAGACGGTTCGGATGTCAAAACTCTTACTGCAGACTTGGATCGTGATGCAGCCAATCCACAGTGGGAAGCCAATGGAAAAGGAATTTATTTTCAATACGACGAAAAAGGTGACACCAAAATTGGACATGTTGCGCTGACTGGAAAAATCCGAACAATAGTAGAAGGTTTGGGCGGATTGGATTTGGGAAGACCATACAATGCCGGCGATTTCACGGTATCTGACAATGCTAAGTTTGCTTTCACCTTAGGTGGCACCGATCATCCTGCCGATCTGGCTGTCTGGTCAGATGGTGAGGTAAAAATAATTACAGCAGTGAATGACGATGTCTTTTCTTACCGAAACCTCGGGAAAGTAGAAGAAATGTGGTGGAAATCTTCCTACGATCAGCTGGATATTCAGGGTTGGATTGTGACTCCTCCTAATTTCGACCCAAATAAAAAGTACCCGATGATCTTAGAGATCCACGGAGGCCCTTTTGCGATGTATGGCACCGCCTTTTCCTATGAGGTCCAGCAATATGCCGCAGCAGGATATGTAGTGCTGTATTCCAATCCTCGTGGTAGTACTGGCTACGGACAGGAATTTGGCAACTCCATTCACCACGATTACCCAAACCATGATTATGCAGACCTGATGTCTGGCGTAGATGCTTTGATCGAAAAAGGATATGTAGATACTGATAATCTCTTCGTGACAGGAGGAAGTGGTGGCGGATTGCTGACGGCTTGGATCGTAAGCAAAACCAAACGCTTCAAAGCTGCAGTAGTAGCTAAGCCTGTGATCAACTGGTCAACCCATGTGCTTTATGCGGATAACCCTGCATTTTTCACGAAATATTGGTTCCCAGGCAACCCTTGGGAGGAAGCTGAAAACTATGCGAAGCGCTCTCCAATTACTTTTGTTGGAAATGTGACTACGCCTACCATGCTACTCGGAGGAGAAGCTGATTACCGCACTCCAATCGCAGAATCTGAGCAATTTTATGCTGCATTAAAACTTCAAGGAGTAGAAACAGCGATGGTACGTATTCCCAATGCATCTCACGGATTAGTGAATCGTCCAAGTATGCTGATGAGCAAGTCGGCTTCGATCTTGAGTTGGTTCAATCACTATTTGAATAAAAAGTAAACCCAATTGAAATAAGCTATGGGACTATTTTGGAACCTTATCCAGCAAAGCCAAATTCAAGATCATAAATCTAGAGCTGAAACGCTGGAAGCTAGAGTTAGGAATTTGGAGTGGGAATTGGCACATACCAAAGAATTACTGATCAAAACCCTCAAAATACTTGAGGAGCAATCAGGCAAAGACATTGATGGAGATGGAAAAATAGGCTGATTGATCGGCTTTTCCATTCCGCCAATTACTTTTTAATGTATTTTAAAAGTCGTTTTTTGTATTTTTTCTAAGAAATTTTTCCTTAATTATTTAAAAATCAAAAGACTAGTGTCTTTTAGGTAGGGATGGCTTTTGTTTCTAAGAACATAATTCCGAGTCTTTTTGATAATTTCTAAGGGATCATTTATAGTTTATCTAATGGTAATGCCTTTATAGTTAATCCGCGACTCCAAATAAGAGGTGTCTTTTTTAGTGGATATTATGAATACAAAATGGGATTTTAAACTTGTTTATTAATTGTTGTTTTATGGAGTTTAGTAGTGAAATAAAAGAAGAACTCTTAGTCAAAGACAAGGGGGTCGGAATCCCTAAAGCGATTAAAGCCAACTTTTCCCATCCCTTATTTATCGACAATATTATCCGAAGCGAAACAAGCCTCAGCCCCAGCTGTCGAAACCTAATTTTTATTTAAAAATAATGACCTCATGAAAAGTTACTTTTTGAAATGCTTCACCCTCTTGAGTATTCTTTTGCTGCTCTTGTTTAGCGCAGTTTCGTATGGGCAAATCAATGCTTCGAAAGGGGTGCCTAGCTTCACCAATTATGTCGTCGGAGATCTGAGTGCTGCTGGACAGCAAGTTTGGGATTTAGGACAAGATAAATTTGGTTATCTATATGTTGGCACATCTAGTGGTTTACAGCGATTTGATGGAGTAAATTGGGAATTGCTCTCCTCTCCTATTCAGGATTTTAATACCAATGTGAGAGCTACCTATCTCTCCACATCAGGAACATACTACTATGGCTCGATTGGAGATTTTGGGTATATCAGCAGTGATTCACTCGGGAATACCATTCTTAAATCTGTCATTGAAGGCTTACCTGAGGACTTTATATTCAATGATATATGGACAATACGGGAAGCTGGCGGTGATATTTACTTCCAGGCTAGAGAAGCCATTTTTATATACACTCCTGAAACCGAAAACGAAGGCTCTCGAATTCGGGTATGGAAACCAGATACCTCCTTTATGTACGGTTTTTCATTTGAGGGTAGGTATTATGCCCATCAAATGGACCTTGGGCTATTTCGGGAAACCAACAAAATCTTGGAGCTTATTCCGGGAAGTGATTTTTTAGGAGAAGAACGGGTACAGGTACTTTTGCCTCACAAAAATCCAGGAGAGTTTTTGGTTGGGGCATTTGCTGGGGGATTGTATCTTTTTGATGGAGAAAATTTTAAGCCCTTCAAAACCGACATTGATTCCCTACTCCAAGTCAGGAGTTTATATAAAGCCCTAGCATTACCTAATAATACCTATGCTATGAGTATCCTAGGGCATGGCTTTTTCATCATCGATCAAGACGGTAAAGCACTATCACAGTTTACTACCAAAAACTCCATTCCAGATCAAAGTGTCTATTCCTTTTTTCTGGACAACACCCAGAACCTTTGGGTAGGAACAAATGCTGGACTTTCCAAAATCGAGTTGTTTTCGCCTGTTACCCGATTTGATTCTGACCAATATGAAGTTGGAAACCTCCTGTCTCTTAATGCCTACGGGGAAGATTTGTACATCGGAGGATCTACCACTGTCCTATATATAGACAAGGAAGATGGTTTGATCAAGCCTGTCAAAAATCTGCCAAATACACAAGTTTTTGATTTAGAAGATGATGGCAATCAGGTGATAGCTACCGGGGTTGGTCTATACGAGATTCGAGGAGATCAAGCTACGATAGTCGAAGGAACGGAAGATTTTCAATCGCTTCAAGTACTGATTTCTAAAAAACACGAGGGTTATGTAATCATTAGTGGAAACGATGGGATTCATGTATTAAAGCGAAGCTTGACTGGGTCTGGAAAATATCTGTATGAGGTTATTGGGCAAGTTTCCCAAGTTCAGCGGTCCATATACTCCTTAATGGAAGATGCGCATGGTGAAATATGGGGAGGAACACAGGCTGGTATCTTATATCGAGTCCAAATCCCTAATACTGCTTCTGGAAATTTAGATGTGGACAATTCCAAAGTGACGGAATACAGCGATAAGGATGGCGTCCGAGGCCTTTCTGGTCAAATTGTCGATGTAAGTGGAAGGGTTTATACATCGGGAATTGATGGCTTTTATTATTTCGATCATGCTTCCGAATCATTCATTAGAGATAATGTATTCAGCTTTTCAGATGAGGTTGCCGATATCAACCTAGATACCTATGGGCTGGGAGCAAACCAATTTGGGAATGTCACTCTTGATTTCATCGGAGAAAAAAGACTTGCCTTACTTCAACCAGACAGCAGCTACATTCTACAGGAATATCCCTACAATTTGATTACCGCGAGTTTTACAGGTTCAGGGTACACGGAGCCAACTGGTATTTTTTGGTTTGGTACTGACGAAGGACTCCTACGGGTGGATCCTAACAGTAATTACAAAACAGATTATCCCACACTCTTGTATTTCAACTCTGTGGTTTCGGGAAATGATAAATTAATTTTACCGGAATTTTTTGAAAATGAAGTCCCTGAGCTTGAATACAAAGGAAACAAAATTAATTTCAAGTATATCTCTCCTTTTTTCGTCAAGGAAAATAGGATGCAGTACCAAACTTTTCTAGAGGGTCTGGACGAGGACTGGACTGAATGGGAAAGTAAGACTAACCGGGAATTCAGTAATCTTCCCTACGGCACATACAGCTTTAGAGTACGCGCCAAAAACACCTTCAATACCATTTCTGACGAAATCACCTACAACTTTGTAATTCTTCCTCCATGGTATGCTACTTGGTGGGCTTTCATACTGTATTTTATCGCCTTTGGCTTATTAGTATATGCACTGGTACGATTCCAAACGGGCCGTGTATTAGCTAGAGAAAAGAATAAAAATAGAGATATAGAGCTGGCCCATGCCAAAGAAATAGAAAAAGCATACCAAGACCTCAAGAATACCCAATCTCAGCTGATCCACTCCGAGAAAATGGCTTCCTTGGGTGAGCTTACCGCGGGTATCGCCCATGAGATTCAGAATCCATTGAATTTTGTAAACAACTTCTCTGAGGTCAGTGAGGAACTCATTGACGAAATGAAGGAGGAATACGAAAAAGGAAATATGAAAATGGTATTGGAAATATCAAATGACCTAAAGGAAAACCTCTCCAAGATCAAACACCATGGTAAGAGAGCAGATTCCATCGTAAAAGGAATGCTAGCCCACAGCCGTAGCAACACAAACGATGCAAAACCAACCAATATCAATGCCCTTGCAGAAGAGTTTCTACGATTGAGTTATCATGGACTACGTGCCAAAGACAAAAGCTTTAATGCTGATTTTGATTCGGATTTAGATTACAATATTCCTGAAATAAATGTGGTAGGGCAAGATGTGGGACGTGTGATTTTGAATTTGATCAATAATGCATTCTATGCTTGTGCAGATCGAAGTCGAAATGCTTTAACTCAAAACGACAACAAGTCTGAATCTACTAATGGGAAAAGCACATATAACCCAAAAGTTATTGTTCAAACTCGGCTTATCGATCTAGCTGGAGATCTGGGAGGAATAGAGGTTTGCATAAAAGACAATGGCGGAGGAATCCCCAAAGCCATCAAAGACAAAATCTTCCAGCCTTTTTTCACCACCAAACCTACCGGAAGTGGAACAGGCCTCGGGCTCAGCATAAGCTATGATATCATCAAAGCACATGGGGGAGATATGAGAGTGAAAAGTATCGAAGGCGAAGGTACAGAAATGATCATCTTTTTGCCTATCCACACTTAAACCATATGAAGCTAAAACGGTAAAAAATGAAACATATCAGAGCCGTAGGCTCGGTCAATTTTATAACGAGGGATTTCAATCCGTTGAAACTAGTAGAAGCCAAAATCGAAAGCTCTAAAATCTAAAGCCTCAGCTTAAGTAAAATGCCATGCGGACTCGATCAAAAGCTTAATAATAAATCTTTAAGTTAAATATTTAAATCAAACCAGAGCCGTAGGCACGGTCAATACTGTATGACGGATTTCAATCCGTTGAAACTAGCGGAAGCCAAAATTGAAGCCTCTAAAAACTAAAGCCTCAGCTTAAGCAAAATGCCATGCGGACTCGATCAACAGCTTAGTAATAAACCTTTAAGCTTAAATACATTAATCAAACCAGAGCCATAGGCTCGATCAATACTGTAACGACGGATTTCAATCCGTTGAATGAGGAAGCTGAATAAACCTCCAAAGAGCCTTAGGCTCGGTACATATAAAGAAGATTCTTTCAAAAGATCATAGTGCATAATAAAGCCTATGTAAAACACTTTTCTAGCAATAAGATCCACCTATTATCTTCACAAATCAGAATTCTTACCCATTTTTTAAGTATTATTGATTATGCTTTCTAGGATAAATACAATACTTAAGCTTGATTTCCTTAGAATTGTTTAACGGAATCTGTAGGTATTGGATTTTTGGAAGACATGATGTAAATGGTTTTAGCACTGATATTTCCCAACCTTTAGAACTTTTCATCTTTTATGCTCACAAAAATTTTTCTCATTCTTCTAATTGTATTTATAGGCCTCTCCATCAGCTTTATAATTAAAAATAGACGCATCAAAAAGCGAGCGTTGGAAAAGTTGAAGAATATCAATACAGCTGAAACAACAGACTGGACTACAGAGAAATTAGCTGCCAAGCGTCATGTGATGGATCCGCTGGCCGACAAAACTGTTGCAGCTATCATGGCCAAAAAGGAGGTTAATACCATCAATCACTTATTTGAATCCATAGTGTTGGATCAGAATAAACTTCCTGATGATGCCCCTGAAGAGCTAAGGGATTTTTTTAAGCAATCAGCAATTTTGCCTGAATGGGCAGATCAAGATCTGATCAACATGGGTCAGCAAATCTATTTGAGACATGGGATTTGGATAGGCATATTACTTTGCTACAAATCTCTGCCTGAGTGCTATGCCTGCGCTAATGGTGCCGAGGTATTACATAGGACTGCCCGCCTCAATGAAAACCACGGTTCATTGAAAGCTTTCTCACGAAGGATAGCCGAAACAGCTCAATTTGTTGTTTTCTCCATGTCACCAGATGGCCTTGATCCCAAAGGGAAAGGATTGATTGCTACCCAAAAAGTCAGACTAATCCATGCCGTAATCCGCTATTACCTAAAGGAGCACAACTGGGATGCTGAGAAATATGGGGAGCCTATCAACCAAGAAGATTTGGCAGGTACATTGATGTCATTTTCGGCCTTGGTGATCGAAGGTCTTGGAATCATCGGGATCGAGTTTGAGCCAGTAGAACTGGAAGCTTACATACATTGCTGGAGAGTTATTGGACATATTGTAGGATTAGATGATGATATGATCCCAATAAATTCCGCAGATGCACTGAAGCTAGGTCATAGCATTTTGGATAAGGAAAAAGCGCCAAGTGAGCAGGCTAAAGCCTTGACCAAGGCTCTTCGTGATTTTCAAAATCTAAAATCCAAGCCAATCCTAGGTGAGGATTCCAACACCGCCTTGATGCGATTGATGATGGGTGATGAAGTGTCAGATTTGCTGGCTGTTCCGTCTGTATCTCCAGAGAAAATCACCAAGATGAAAAAGAGAATGACTTTCCTGACTAAGATCGGAGAGGTATTGGATAAGAGCTTGGTATTTTCGATGGTACTTCAATTCTTCACCAAATTCGGATTGCTATTGCTGCTCAGAAGAATGTCCAATTCTTCTATCATCAATTTCTATTTGCCAAAATCTCTGACCCAAGACTGGAGAGCCAGAAATCAACCCTGAACCACCTAAGATAGCGCGATGAAACATCCATGGATCAATCTTGAGACTTACACCATCACCCAAATCATATTTCTAGCGGCTGGGACGATTTTGTGGATCGTTGCCTATTTCATAATTATCAAAAATGCCATTCGCTATAAAAAAATGGAGATGCCCTTTCTGGCAGTTTGCTCCAATATAGCTTGGGAATTTGCTTGGGCTTGGTTGCTCTATACAGATCTCGGTAGGCTGTTCGAATGGGGATTGCGCGTGTGGTTTTTCATGGATGTGGGTATATTCATTTACACCGTGAAGTATGGTGCAAAACAAATGGGCATAGATATTTTTGGGAAGAAGTTTGTTCCCTTTTTATTGCTTTTGGTTGTTTGGTGGACGCCTCTCTTTTACTTTTTTGAGACGGAAGGTTTGGATACTAAAATGGGTACTACCTCTGCCTACATGATCACCGTAGTCATGGCTAGTTTATTTGTATTCAATGCAGCTCGGAAAGGTTCTGGACTGATTGGGACCAAGCAAGTCGCATGGCTGAAGTTTATAGGAAATTTACTTATGTCAGTGTTTGTGTATCTACATCACCCAGAAGCGCACTTCCTTCATTTGCTTACCATTGCAGTATTTGTCCTGAACATCATCTATATTATACAGGTTTCTAAAAAATCATTTTCAAATGCACCTTCAGTAGAATGATGTTAAATATTCCTCAATTCATCAAAATCCGACAACAAGGATTTTCGATATTGATGTTGGTACTATTATCTTTTTTGGCATCGCAGCCTTCCTTTGCACAAGCAGGAGATGGCCAGGTACCTGTGGGTGATCATGAAGCTTATTGGGTGCGAGATCATGCAACAATGCTCCGTACACCTGAGGGCTCAACTGCTGCAGAGGTTTTGCAACGGAAGGCAGAATTCAAAGACTTTGATCTGAGTCTAATCACCATTGATCCAGATGGTGAAACGGACTATTGGTTTTATTTTGAGCTCAAATCAGAGGTATCGCAGCTATTTTTATCCATTCCACAACTTTTCATTTCGAAGATTGAATTATATAAAATCGAAGGCAATCAACCAAGGCTGCTAAGTAAAGGAGGTACGGACAGCTTCGACAAGGAAAGGTATCTAAAATACCCAGGTGAGCTTTTTGATATGGAAGTACAAAAGGCTGAGTCAGCAAGTTATCTGCTTCGCATCAACAGAGTACTTTATAAGACCTTATCTGCAAGAGTTATTAGTGGGAAAAAACTGATAAGCTTACAGCAAAGGAATTTCACTGCAGAAGGGATTTTACTGGGAATTATTCTTGGAGTGATCATTTATCACATTCTAATTTTCATAAGAGTCAAAGAACGAGAATACCTACTGCTCAGCATTTATATGATTTTTCTAATTGCCCTGATTGCTTCCATATCTGGAGCTAGCTATGGCATACTGAGCTTTTCAGATCCTAGTTGGAATTACAAATTGTTTAATATTCTTGGCCCCTTTACCTCCATTTTCAGCTTATGGTTTAGCATAGTTTTCCTAGGGATCAAGAAGGATAAAAACCCTCGCTACTGGAAGATTTACACAGCTTTTCAGATACTGTATATTTTCGCCATTCTATTTTCACTTTTTTCAGTCCCATTCTTGGAAAGAACCAGTTATTTTCTTTCTGCGCCTACCTCTATTTTCTTACTTTATCTGGGATTTAGAAGGTACAAGGATGGATTTAAGCCAGCGGCTATTTACTTAGCAGCATACATTCCAGCAAGTATTTCAGTCATTATACTTAGTCTATATATTTATGGTTTATTGGAATATTATTGGGTGATTCACAATAGCCTGCTTATCGGAGTAGTGCTTCAAGCTATATTCTTCTCCTTGGCAGTAGCAACCAAAATCAGAATCCTAATAGAAGAAAAGGAGTCTATTCTAAAGGCTGAGAATACCAATCTGGAAGATAAAGTACGGAAGCGTACTATAGATCTAGAGCGCTCTCTAAACGAATTGAGAACCATGCAGGCACAGTTAGTACAGGCTGAAAAAATGGCCTCCTTGGGTGAACTGACGGCAGGGATCGCTCATGAAATTCAGAACCCCTTAAATTTTGTAAACAATTTCTCAGAAGTCAGTACTGAGATGATTCAAGAAATCGAGGAGGAAAGAGCTAAAGATAAAGCTGCTATTGATGAAGGTTTGATTTCAGAAATTTTGGCAGATATCAAGGAAAACCTATCTAAAATAAACCGCCATGGCAAACGGGCTGACTCTATTGTAAAAGGAATGCTGGAGCATAGCCGAACCAATTCCGGAGAGAAATTGCCTACGGACATTAATGGACTTGCCGATGAATTCATTCGCTTGTCCTTTCATGGTTTACGTGCGAAAGACAAAAGTTTTAATGCAAATTTCAAATTAGATCTTGATCCTGATCTACCCAAGATCAATGTAATTCCACAGGATATAGGAAGGGTACTGCTGAACTTGATTAATAATGCCTTCTATGCCTGTGCTGAGCGGAGTCAAACTGCGGTAAGGGAAAAAATTGATGACTACAATCCTGAAGTAATCGTATCTACTCAAGTAGCGAGATCAAGTATCATAATAGAGGTCAAAGACAATGGTAGCGGAATTCCTGATTCGATCAAGGAAAAGATTTTCAATCCATTTTTTACCACCAAACCATCTGGTTCAGGTACAGGATTGGGACTTTCGATGAGCTATGATATTGTGAAAGCTCATGGCGGAGAGATCAAAGTGGATAGTATCGCAGGTCATGGCTCAACTTTTACCATTACCTTACCTATGTCGAAATAATTAAACGCATATTTTAATTCTACTATATCATGATCAAATTAACAGTCATCTACAATCATCCGGCAGATCCAGCCGCTTTCGAAAGCTACTATGCAGCGACTCATATGCCACTTGTAGGCAAAATCCAAGGGGTACTTAGAGCTGAAGTAACCAAGTTTCTCCCAGAAGCAGATGGATCCAATCCTGCATATTATCGCATGGCAGAACTCTATTTCGAGAGCCCAGAGGCTATGCAGCAATCCATGGGATCTGATGAAGGACAAGCCACAGCTGGGGATCTTCCTAATTTCGCGACTGGCGGATTCAAGATTTTAGTGGGAATGGTAGGTTAATATTCAGATGAGATAATTTTCACTAGCAATGGTAGAAACAACTTGATAAATCATACGCTACTTGCTAGTGAAAATCTTCTTTACAAACATGAACTAGCATTGATATCACTGCATGATCTTTAGTTTAAATTCATTAAACTAAATGTGAAATACTTTTTCCGAATGTTTTTTGGGATAAAACAACATTTTAAACCAAGAGACTCTTATCTTGTTTTTTTTACTTTGGCCACACAATTAGTTGATATGAGCACTTTTAGAAAGTATACCTTAGTTCTTTTCATTATTTTTTCACTTAGTAATCACCCAGCATTTTCGCAAGAAATCAGCATAGAAACGATCTCTCTTGCTAATGGATTGGCTTCTCCAAACGTGATGTCTGTAATGCAAGATAGCTACGGATTGATATGGCTCGCCACTAGCAATGGAGTTCAACGCTACGACGGCTATACCTGGAAGACTTATCGAAATATCCCAGGTAATCCCAATAGTATTCAGCATAGCGGTACAAATGATATTACTGAAGACTTGGATCATAACCTATGGATTGCCAATGATTTGGGAGTGACCAAATTCGATAGAACCAACAACAGTTTTACGAACTATGATTTCAGCAAAATTTTTGATTTATCTCTTGGGTCTGGAAGAGTGTTTAAGGTATTTGCCGATTCTCAAGGAAGAATTTTTGCAGGAACTATAGCCGTAGATTTTGTACAATTTGATCCTGAGAATAACACCTGGGTACATTCTCCCTATCAGCTGAAAGAAACTGATGATCCCTCTCATAATGGCTTATCGATTGCAATAACTGAGGATGCTGTCGGCGGAATCTGGGCAGGATCTAGTACTTATGGATTGATGCACATGGCCAAGGGCGAGTCCAAATTTTCGCAGGTGCAGGTAAATTCAGATGTTGGATTTAATTCATTTCTGAATGATCTCTCGGCTATCTACTTTGACAAAGCAGATAAACTATGGCTCACAAGTAGATTAGGGGTATATAACTTGGATCTTTCTACTGGCAACTTAACAACCATTCAGGAATATGATTACAATGTTGACGATCCATATAACCGATTAAACAGTATAGCAGAAGATCAGGAAGGCAACATCTGGATTTCAAATAATTCCCGAGGAATTCTGAAATTTGAAGGAAACTCTGATACCTATCAAGAAGTAATTATTCCTGGAAATAGACGGCTACAAATACGTGGTGGATGGGAAGTAACTATAGGACGATTGTTAGTGGATAATAGTGGGATTATTTGGTTCGGCACTTTAGGAAAAGGAGTATTGAAGTATGATCCTGTCAATAAGCCTTTCTCTTTTATGAGCCATGAAGAAGGGAATCCCCAAAGCTTAAGTCCAGAGGGAGTTTATGGGATGAGTGCCTCACAACTTAATCCAGGGAAAGTATATATAGGGACCCGTGGAGATGGACTTACCGTGCTCGATGAACGTGATAATTCACTTGAAAAACACCAATATGCCTCTTCCAATGATATGTTTGGTGGATCAGTCCGATCTATAGCAGAAGCTCGCACAGGGGATATTTGGTTGGGTACTTGGGGGGATGGCATGATCAAACTAGATCAGAATTATAATGAAGTCAAACGCTTCAAGAAAAAAATTGGAGAGAAAAATAGTTTGATCAATGATCAGGTAAGGGTCATGCGAGAAGACAGCAAGGGTAAACTTTGGATAGGAACCAATGGAGGACTGGATATTTTTGATCCACAGACAGAAGTATTCCACGAAGTGCAAAGCCAGTATACTCAGGCTTATGCTTCGGATATTATAGAACGTGTAAGTGAGTGGCTGGAATCAGATAGACAAATCGCGATAATTAATGAAGTAGTCGCTAATCAGGATTTGGCTAAGGAAGTCAACATTACTGAATCAGGTAGTTATTTTCTTGCAGTGGCGGGAGAAGGAGATCAGGAATCCATGGCAGATTTTGGCTGGTTGACTAATTCCAAAGATGAAGAAGTGGCAGGAATGCAAGACTTTGGAACAAGTTATTTTGCAGGTGGCGATCCAAAAAACCGGTTACTTATCAAAGAAATCCAACTCAGCCCTGGCAAATACAATCTTCACTACCAATCTGATGATAGTCATCATTACGACAGTTGGAATGCTGCTCCGCCTACCTTGCTCCCTCTCTATGGGATTGCGCTTTTTAAGCAAGAGACGCAGCAAGATGCTCAGGCTATGATTGTGAAAGTGAGCGAAGAAGGTTCCGAATCTGTCATACTAGGGCCAAACATTACGGACATAGAAATGGGTGCAAAATACATCTGGGTGGCTAGTAATTTTGCAGGTATAAACAGAATAGACCCCGAAACAAACACGGTAAAATACTATACTGCTGACCCTTCGGATCCTGCTTCATTGATTAGTAATCAGATTTTTGACATCTATGAAGATAAGGAAGGACGAGCTTGGGTCGCTACTTATGGAGGTCTTAATATAATCGATCCAAAGACCGATGTGATCACGCGATACACAGAGGAAGATGGTTTGGGAACCAATTTCTTAGAGGCTATTCTTCCTGGAGAAAATGGGGAAATGTGGATAGCCTCCCAAAACGGACTGCATCAGATGGTCAGAAATGAAGCACTCAATAAAGTCACTTTTATTAATTACAATAAAGAAGATGGACTAGGTGGAGAAACATTTCTTTCGCTAGCTGCAGTCAAAAGCCCTTCTGGCAAATTCTATTTCGGTGGAGATCATGGAGTGACGACTTTTTCTACCGTCGCTTCCAACAGCGTACCGCCTAAGGTGATTATCTCTAATCTCCTTATTTCCAATAGATCAGTGTATGATATGCAGGAAGATTCTCCACTCCAAGAAAATCTACTTTCTACCAACTCTATTCAGCTGAATTACGATCAGAATGACTTGAGCTTTGAGTTTGCAGCCTTACACTATGCCAATCCTGCAAAGAATCAATATGCACACATGATGGTCGGTTTGGACGATGACTGGATTTACAACAACCGAAACTTTGCTTCCTATACCAATCTCGATCCAGGCACCTACGAATTCAAGGTAATCGCTTCGAATGCTTATGGTGTTTGGAATCAGGAAGGAAAAACGCTCCTGATCACGATTAGCCCGCCATGGTGGCGGACTTGGTGGGCGTATACGGCCTACTTCCTACTTGCTGTAGTATTGGTGTTGGGAGTAATTGGGATTTTGAGAAAACGTCTTCAATTAAGAGAACGTGAGCGAAATCGAGAACAGAAATTAGCTCATGCCAAAGAGATTGAAAAGGCCTATGCTGATCTCAAAGCAACCCAAACTCAGCTTATTCATTCTGAAAAAATGGCTTCGCTAGGGGAACTAACCGCTGGTATTGCCCATGAAATACAAAACCCGCTGAACTTTGTCAACAACTTCTCAGAGCTAAGCAACGAGTTGATAGGGGAAATAGAAGAGGAAAGAAGCAAGGATTTAGCATCAAGAGACGAAAAATTAGTGACAGAGATCTTGGCAGACATCAAAGAAAACCTGAGTAAAATCAACCATCATGGCAAGCGGGCGGACTTAATTGTCAAAGGAATGCTAGAGCACAGCCGAAGCAATTCCGGCAAAAAATCTCCTACTAATATTAATTTGCTTGCAGAGGAGTTTTTGAAACTTTCTTATCATGGCTTGCGCGCCAAAGACAAGACTTTCAATGCAGATTTCAAACTTGACTTGGACTCTCATCTTCCTAAAGTAAAAGTTATAGCTTCAGATATCGGACGCGTATTACTCAACTTAGTAAATAATGCTTTCTACGCCTGTGCTGAGCGTAATCGTACTGCTGTAAAAGATGAGAAAGACGATTATAAGCCTATGGTGGTTCTGACTACCAAGCGAAAAGACAAGTCCGTAGTAATAAGTATCAAAGACAATGGGAATGGAATCCCTGATGCCAATAAGGAGAAAATCTTTCAGCCGTTTTTTACTACAAAGCCTACTGGTTCAGGCACTGGACTTGGTTTGTCTCTGAGCTATGATATAGTGAAGGCTCATGGAGGAGAGCTTAAGGTAAACAGTAAAACCGCTAGCTCCGAAAATCCAATGGAGTCATCTACTGAAATTATTCTTATTTTGCCTATTGCTTAGTTTCAATTTTTAATGCGAGCCCTGTTTTAATGGATTTTATACTGCTAATCATTGCCTTTAGGTTTCTTCAAACCCATACTCAAACCAAAGTACTGTATCCTGATTGGCAAGGGATATTTTTTAAATGTTTGCTAGCTGCCTGTGCTTTTTTGACAATACAGATAGTTTTTGATAGTACAGATGGGTTAATGCGCTGGACCGCACATTTTATCAATTTGTCTGTCATTTATGCTGCCTATAATCGAAAGGAATTTTCGCCACTCAAGCCATTTGTGTACGCTTTTTCCCCGATTATTTTGGTTCATTTTCTACAGGATCTAACCAGACTCGTAGCTCCTGACTTTTTCCACGAATGGGAAAGTTGGTTTGGTACTGCTGGGCTTTTTGCTTGGATATGGCTGGGTGCTCAGTTTATTATCAGTAGGAAACAACGTAAGGCACTGGAGACAGAGCGAATCAAAGCTGCGCAGCAAGAAATCCAATTTAATCTTTCTCAAAAACGAAAGGACGAACTAGAGATTCAAGTGGCTGAGCGTACTGCAGAAATCACAGCACAAAAAGAATCCTTGGAAAAAACCCTGCATGAGCTAAAATCAACCCAGTCCCAACTGATCCAATCGGAGAAAATGGCATCTCTAGGAGAGCTTACAGCTGGAATTGCACATGAGATTCAAAATCCGCTGAATTTTGTGACCAACTTTTCTGAGCTGAATAAAGAGCTACTAGACGAATTGAAAATAGAATTGGATAAAGGAGATCTGGAAGAAATCAGGTCAATTGTAAGTGATATTGTGGGTAATGAAGAGAAGATTATCCATCACGGCAAGCGTGCTGATGCCATCGTCAAAGGCATGCTGCAACACAGCCGTAGTAGTGCCGGCATCAAAGAAGCAACCGACATCAATGAGCTGGCAGATGAATATTTTCGTCTATCCTATCATGGACTGAGGGCGAAGGATAAGTCTTTCAATGCGAATATGGAGGCTGATTTTGACGAGTCAATAGGGATGATCAATGTCGTTGCGCAAGAAATAGGCAGAGTGATTTTGAATTTGGTTAATAACGCCTTTTATGCTGTGTCCGAAAAGAAAAAGCTATTGGAGAACCTTGGCAACCCAGAACTTGTGAGTAATTACAAACCCACAGTCTGGCTAAGTACGAAGGCCACCAAAAATGGCATTGAAATCAGAGTCAAAGACAATGGGACAGGAATGCCTGACTCCGTAAAGGAAAAAATATTTCAGCCTTTTTTCACTACTAAACCTACTGGCATTGGTACTGGCTTAGGACTTTCTCTGAGTTATGAAATAGTGAAGGTACATGGCGGTGAATTAACTGTAACTAGTCAAACTGGAGATTCGAAAAAAGGGGAAGATTCCTGGACTGAATTTATAATTTCTATTTCGAATGATTAGGATTTAGGGAAATCCTAGTCTAGGAATTTTACCATTTTAATTGGATTTTTTGAACTTCATTTTTCAGCAAAAAACTGAATTCAATAAGTATCAAGCATTTTTGAAAACAGGAAATATTAGGCACAGCATTGAAAAAGTACAAAAATTGTTTTGTGTAAAGCGTTTTTTATAGCTTAAAATATATTTACCTTTTGCTTTTCTTTTTTGAGTATCTGAGTGGACAGATCTTTACCAAAATGAATTTTTACATGCAAAACTTTCTATTATTTGTAGGAAGCCTGATATTTCTTTTTTCCTGCACTACTAGGCAGGACGACAAGCCTGTACCCACAAATAGCTTGGTCGCAGTTCCAGAAATGATTTCCCTCAATGAGCTATCTATTGCTGAGAAGCCCATAAGAATTGAGTTAAAAGATGTCCCAAAGCCAATTCGCATTGAAGTACCCTGCCAATCAGTCGGTTCTTATTCTCATGTGAGCGAATCCGGCACCATGACGCAGGTCAATTTGGAAAAACCAAGTTCCCAATATTTGTCCTTCTTGACCGATGAAAGCGGTCAAATAGTAAGAAATTCTGCAGGAAAGCCATATATCCAAGGCAAGGGAGGTATTTCACAATTCAAAAACTACAGTACAGACAATGGCTTAGCCTTAGATGCCGTTAACAGCGGCATGCTAGACAGCAGAGGTCACCTTTGGTTTGCTACCAATGGCGGAGGAGTCAGTAGATTTGATGGGATAGCTTTTACCAATTTCAGTACCGCACGGGGACTAGCAGGCAATACTGTTCGAGCAGTCCTTGAAGATAGCAAAGGAGTCCTTTGGTTTGGCACAATTGGAGGCGGTGTAAGTAGCTATGATGGCAATGTATTTACCACCTACACTACCGAAAATGGATTGGGGAATGATGACATTCTAAGCATCATGGAAGATAGCGATGGCAATATCTGGTTTGGAACCTATGGTGCTGGAGTGAGCAAATTTGATGGTAAAGCCTTCACCACTTTCACTACCGCTCAGGGATTACCGCATGACGTGGTGATTGGTATTGCTCAGGATCATTCTGGAAATATCTGGTTCGGCACTTTCGGTGGAGGAGCTAGTAAATATGATGGAAATTCATTTGTCAATTACACGGTTTCGCAAGGGCTTCCATCTAATAGAGTAAGAAGTGTTACTGTCGATCATTCAGGGATCATTTGGTTCGGTACGGTAGGTGGCGGGGTGAGCCGATTTGATGGGGAGAATTTCAAAACTTTTGGTTTGGAAGATGGACTTGCCAGTCTGGTGATCCGCACGATTGTCGAAACCAGTGATGGAACACTCTGGTTTGCTACCGAGCATGGAGCAAGTAGCTATGATGGCAAGCGAATTACTACCTATACCCGCGAACAGGGTTTAGCAAGCAACTCTATTTTGGACATCGTAATTGATGCAAATGGCAAATTATGGTTTTGTACAGATGGTAGTGGCGTCAGTAGATTTGAAGGAAGCAGTTTTACCAATTTCACTACCTCACAGGGCTTAGGCAGCAATATCGTGCTGAGTACGGTAGAGGATAAGGCTGGTGATTTATGGTTTGGAACTGCTGGTGGAGGCCTCAGCAGATTTGATGGAGAGAAGTTCACCAATTACACTGCGTCCCAAGGGCTAGCTAGTGAAATAATCAGCAGCAGCCATCGTGATCAAAAAAATCAGCTGTGGTTTGGCACTGTAGGAGGAGGAGTCAGCATGTTTGATGGAGAATCATTTACCAGCTATACGACCAGTCAAGGTTTGGCTGCCAATGATGTATACAATATCAATGAAGATCAACAAGGAAATTTGTGGTTTGGTACCGATGGTGGAGGGCTTAGCAAATTTGATGGAGAGGGATTTACTACTTATACCAGCCAGCAAGGCCTAGCCGGAGACGTTGTCTTGGGAATTGCAGAGGATAATTTCAAGAAGCTCTGGTTTGGAGCTGCGGATGGTGGATTAAGTAGATTTGATGGGATTTCCTTCACGAATTTCAGCTCAGATCAGGGGCTGGCCGACAATGCTGTAATTCGACTCATAAAGGATTCTCAAGGCAATCTCTGGATCGGTACTGAAAATGGTTTGAGCATTTTGAGTTCTGAAAAAATCCATCAAATCGAAAATGTTATTGAACTCGATGATTACAAATCAATTTTGGAAGATTCCATTTCACTTTTCCAAACCTTCACCACTGCCGAAGGACTTCCTGACAATGTAATTCTTCAAATCACAGAATTGCCAGAGGGAAAAATGGCTGTAGGCACCAATTTAGGAATTGCCATTTTTGATGGTGCAAAAGAGGGAAAGCCACTTGACTCGCTGCGAAATATTGAGATTTTTAATTCTGAAACAGGATTTCCTGTGAAGGATCTTGTCGACGGGCAAAACGGCATGTTTGTGGACAAGAAAGGTGTTATTTGGGCAGGAACAGGCAATAACAAAACAGCCCTAGTCCGCTTTGATTACCAGTCTCTAAAAAGAAATCACAGGCCACCATCCGTATTAATCAAAGAGCTTAGACTTAACGAAGAGGTCATATCTTGGCATAGCTTAAGCCAAGAGTACAAGGGAACGAATGTCAATACTTTTTCCCGAACCATAGATGAATTGATCGTATACGGTAAAAAATTAAGTGACACTGAACGAGAGGAATTGCAAGGCAAATTCAATGGAATCAAATTCGATAGCATTTCAAGTTTTTACCCTCTACCCCATCATCTGACCCTCCCCTATCGAAGTAATGACATCAACATTGATTTCGGTACAGATGAACTCGCCAAACCTTACCTGGTAGAGTATCAATACATACTCGAAGGATATGATGAAAAATGGAGTCCTGTGCTCAAAAAAACCACTGCCAACTTCGGAAACATTCAGGAAGGCAGCTACACTTTCAAAGTAAAAGCACGATTTACCGGATCTGTAGATGCTGGTGTGGGAGACTGGACAGTTCCTATTAGTTACAGTTTCGAAGTTCTCCCTCCTATGTATAGAACTTGGTGGGCTTATTTGATCTATGGCTTACTCTTCATTTCCTTGATTTACCCGATTAGTATATATCAGCGAAACCAAGTGCTCAAAGCTGAAAATGAACGAACCAAGGAGCGTGAGCTGGAACATGCAAAGGCGATAGAAGTTGCCTACACAGAGTTAGCCACCACGCATGAAAATCTGAAGGATACCCAAGCGCAGTTACTGCATTCAGAGAAAATGGCCTCGTTGGGTGAATTGATGGCAGGAATCGCCCACGAGATTCAGAATCCCTTAAACTTTGTAAACAACTTCTCCGAAGTGACCAATGAATTGGTGAAGGAAATCAAGGAAGAAAGAGACCGGCCTGATGAGGAGCGAGATCCTGAATTAGAAAACGATATATTAGAGGATATTGCGAGTAATCTTGAGAAAATCAATAAGCACGGGAAGAGAGCTGGGGAAATTGTGAAAGGCATGCTCCAACATAGTAGAACAGGTAAAGGATCAAAAGAACCTACAAATATCAATGCACTTGCGGATGAATATTTGAGTTTGTCATACCATGGACTAAGGGCAAAAGATAGCTCCTTCAATTCTGATTTTGAAATGGACTTTGCCCCAAACCTTCCATTAATACCTCTATTGGGACATGATATGGGAAGAGTGCTTTTGAATCTATTTAATAATGCTTTCTATGCAGTCAATGAAAAGAAAAAAGTGGCTGATGATAGTTATAAACCGAACGTAATTGTGAAAACAGAACTAATTGAGTCTGTTAAAGACAAAAAAACAATTCGAATAAAAGTGATTGACAATGGCAAGGGCGTCCCAAAAGCTAATATAGAGAAGGTTTTTCAGCCATTTTTCACTACCAAACCAACAGGGCAGGGAACTGGACTTGGATTGTCCTTGAGCTACGATATTATCAAAGCTCATGATGGTGATATCCGAGTAGAGTCTATTGAAGGTGAAGGAACCACTTTCATTATTAGCCTATCTATCCCTTCCAATCTTAGCTAACTATGAAGCAGTTTTATCATATTTCTACTTACTTTATCTGCTTATGTTGGCTATTGTTAGTGTCAGCTTGTCAGCAAAATCATGAGGTCGCTTTTCCAGAAAACCCATCTGATTATCAGAATCCAGAGGTTAAGCCTTTTGAGATGCCAAAGGGTAAACCTTTGACATGGAATGTTATTCATACTGAAGACTTACCAATAGGAGTTGATTATCCAATTGATTTCGACAAACTACCATCTAGGCCATTCTTCCTTCATGACTTTAAGCCTCTTAAATCACCTATTTATAAAACCTCGATGAATTGGGATGCCCAGCCAGAGATTCCTTATCAATTGGATACGATCACTGGACAAACGGTCAATGTGAAAAAGCAAATTTTGGAACAACCGGTAATCTCTAAATTAGGAACATTAGGTAAATCTGAGCTCGGTTCTACAGGTATTCTAAGAGTAGGGCAGACGGAGGGACTACTCGGAACTCAGATCTATGCACTAGTGCAAGATAATAATGGAATGATTTGGATTTCTACTGATCGGGGTATCTCCAAATTTACTGGAGATCAATTCGAAAATTATAATGTAATTCCGCGTAACCCTGATGGTTTGATTGACATCATAGGTGATTTAGAACTTACCCAGGATGGTAATTTACTGATGCTCTCCAATTTGTCTGGCTTATATGAATTGGATCTAGAGTCAGGGATCATTCATAATTATCAGATCGGAAGTCAGTATGCGAGACTATATGAGGACAAGGCAGGCTTAATTTGGCTGGGCAAAAGTGGGGACTCTCCTTATTTCCTAGATCGAACTACCAAAAAGCTCCATCATATATGGCTTCCTGAAGAGATGGAAGCAGGCAGTACTATTGGAGTATTTGTAGATGCTCAGGACAATGTGCTTTTTGGAATGAAAGGAAAAGTTGGAGTATTTAATCCGGAACGTACATCCATAAAGATTTTACAAGAAGGTTTCAACAACAACTCCACAGATCCTTTTTATGATTTTTCAGAGAATACTAAGGGAGAGATATGGCTTTCATCTTTTAGCGGGGAGGCTATAGGTATTTCTTTGGAAAAGAGAGAAATCACTAGGCTAGGTAAGGAACAAGGATTTAATGGTGTTGCCCGATCTGTCACTTTTGATTTGCATGATAGAGTATGGATTACGGACAACGACACCCTCACTATATATAATCCATCTAACCAGCAGATCAAAAAAATTATCACAAATGCTAAATTCAATACAAGCGGATTTCCTTCAGCCACACTTACAGATCAGAAGGGAAATGTGTGGGTCGGCACTGATCGGGCAGGTATACTTTTAATTGATCCAGACGGGATGTTTTCTGAGCACTTTAGCACGATCAATGGCCTAGCAAGTAATGAAGTATGGGGAATTAAAGAAGGCCCAAAAGGCAAGATCTGGATGGCTACTTATGAAGGAATCAATGTCTATGACCCTGAAAAGGATCGAATTTTTTTACTAAAATTTTCTAAGGAATATTCTAGAAATGACCACAGATCCGTTTCTATTATAAGCGATAACGAGATTTTGGTAGGTAGTTATGGGGGATTTGTAATTATCAATGTCGATACGAATATCGCAACAGTATATAAGTTAGATGAGCGAATCGCTAGGATAACATGGAAAGCCCTAAAGGATGCCAAAGGCAATATCTGGTTGGGCTCGGATGATGGAGTTTTGATTTTTAACCCTGAAATGAATTCATTAAAAAAGACAGATGATTTCTCTGGGCTTTCTTCTAGCCGTGTCTGGCTAATAGAGTTTGATTCTGAAAATCGGGCCTGGCTGGGAAACGACATTGGTGTGGACGTAATCGATTCTACTCTGGACAAGGTCTCCTACATAAGTGCACAGACAGGTCTCACTAGTGATTATACTTCTATTTTACTACAAACTAAAAGAGGTGAAATGATCGTTGGCTCAGATTCGGGCATGTCCATCTTCGATCTTCAGAAGAATACAATCACCAACTTGACTCCTTCCCAAGGTCTAATACCGCCGGTAATGTACGATTTGGTAGAAGTGGGTAAGGACTTACACATAGGTTCGGACAATGGTATTATAGTGGCAAAGCGTCCCAGGGAGGATATCGATGGAGATATATGGAGGTTTTACAATTTTGGCAAAAGAGAGGGATTCCCCTTTAATGATTACAATCAAGCTACTGCCACTTATACCAGCAAAGGAAATGTATGGTGGGGAGCAGCCCCCATCATGACTGTGAATCTGCAGAAACCAAAAACAGATTCAATCCCTCCTAAGATTATTTTGACTCATATCAACATTATGGATCAAAACCCTAGTTTTTTGGGGAGCGACTTTGTTAGAACAAAGATTACTGATGATGACACCTTGTGGAATACTGATCACACGGTTTATTATACTAAAAAGGATATACCTAAAGATTCGTCCTATCTGATTCAAAAAAATATTACCTGGGATAGTGTAGATATGATCACGAAAATGCCCATTGGTCTAGTTTTGCCATACGATCAGAATTCGATGAATTTCTCATTTATGAATCCTAATGTTCAGGGTAGGGATAAGATTGTTTACCGATATATTCTAGAAGGAGAGGATAAGAACTGGTCTAATATTAATTCAAGAAGTACGACTCAAAATTATTACAATCTTCTTCCAGGAGAATATACTTTCAAGGTAGCTAGTAGGGGATTTAACGGACTCTGGTCTGAACCGGCAAGTTTCAAATTTACAATCTCTCCACCTTGGTGGCAGACTTGGGTTGCTTATGTGATTTTTGCATCTCTAGTGGCGGGATTTATCTATTTAATCGTCCAGCTGCGATCGAAATATCTTCAAAAGGAAAATCGTATTTTGGAAGAGCGCGTAACACATCGTACAGCACAACTTAAAAAGAGCATAGACGAGTTGAAAAATGCGCAGAGCCAACTAGTTCAATCCGAGAAAATGGCTTCGCTGGGTGAATTGACGGCAGGAATTGCCCATGAAATACAGAACCCTTTGAATTTTGTAAATAACTTCTCTGAACTTAGCAGTGAACTTATCGATGAAATGCGGGAAGAATTAGAGAATGGGGATATTGATGAAGCGAAAGCCATCAGTGTTGATGTTCAGCAAAATCTAGATAAAATAAATCAACATGGGAAGCGCGCGGATGCCATAGTAAAAGCGATGCTACAGCATAGTAGAGTGAGTGGAGGAAATAGGGTTTCGACCGATGTCAACATGCTCGCAGATGAATTTTTAAGACTAGCTTACCATGGCCTGCGAGCAAAAGACAAGTCATTCAATTCTTCTATGAAAACAGATTTTGATCCTAACGTAGGGAACATGGATCTTGTCGCACAGGAACTGGGTAGGGTTTTACTTAATTTAATTAACAATGCTTTTTACGCAGTAACTGATAAAAAGAGTGATGGTAAGGAAGGGTATGAACCATTAATAGAGGTGAGTACAAAGAAATTAACTGATTGGGTGGAGATCAAAGTCAAAGACAATGGAAAGGGAATTCCAAAGTCAGTAGTGGAGAAAATATTCCAGCCATTTTTCACCACCAAACCCACTGGGAAAGGTACTGGTTTGGGTTTGTCAATAAGTTACGATATTGTGAAAGCTCACGGAGGAGAAATCATAGTAGAAAGCAAAGAAGGAGAAGGAACTGAGTTTTGTGTTCGATTACCGATAGATGCCCAATAATATGGATAAGGTACAAGAAGATTGGATTGTAAAAAACAAAGAGCTGAAGCGCTTGCTCGAAATACGTACGCTTGAACTTGAAAAATCTCTGAAAAACTGTCAGGAACTCCAAGAGCAGTTACTGTTGCAGGAGAAGTTAGCAAGTCTTGGCCAGTTGTCGGCAGGGATTGCTCATGAGATTAAGAATCCGATCAATTTCATCAATAATTTTTCCGAGCTGAGTATAGAGTATGTGGAGGAAATAGCGGAAGAGTTAAAAAAACTGGAGCAAAATGATACCATTACTGAAATCAATGAGCTACTACAGGATATCAAAGCGAATCTAGAGAAAACCCTCCAGCATGGTAAGCGAGCGGATGGAATAGTCAAATCTATGTTGATGCATTCTAGAGGTGGTCAAGGAGAATTCGTGCCCACCAATCTGAATACCCTGCTGAAAGAGTTTGTGAATCTTGCTTTTCATGGCATGCGAGCTGGAAAAAACCCCATCAATGTAAGTTTTGTTTGGGACCTAGATCCAGAGCTCGGGCAGGTGGCGATCATTGCAGAGGATTTTAGTAGAGTGATAGTCAACCTTTGCAATAATGCTTTTGATGCGATGCGTAGCAAGTTCAATTCAGAGATGGATAAGGAGGAGAAATCCTCCTATCAACCGGTATTGAAGATCCGAACTAGCCAAGACAAGAACAAGGTTACTATAGAAATAGAAGACAATGGTGCAGGCATTCCTGAACCTATTTTGAATAGAATTTTAGAGCCTTTTTTCACTACCAAAAAAGGAAAAGAAGGTACAGGCCTAGGCTTGTCGATTACACATGATATACTGAAAGCGCACAATGGCACTTTGGCTATCACCTCCAAGGAGGGAGAGTTTACCAAATTTGAAATCACATTACCACCCATATCATCAACACTATGACAAAAATATTAATCGTCGATGACGAGCGAGATGTAGAATTACTTTTTCGTCAGAAGTTTAGAAAGGAAGTTAGAAGCGGGCTGTTAGAACTTGCCTTTGCTTTTTCGGGCGATGAGGCGCTCAAGTTACTTGATAGCGAGCATCCACCTGCAGTTGTTTATGTATTTTCGGACATCAATATGCCCGGCATGACAGGACTAGAATTATTGGATAAAGTCAAAAGTCAGTTTCCCTCCATCAACGTGAGCATGATCTCAGCATATGGAGACACTGAAAACTTTAAGAAAGCAATGGATTCTGGAGCTAAAGAATTTTTCACGAAACCGATAAATTTCGATGCACTTCGAAAAGAAATCGGAAGAATAATCAATCAAAAGTAGATTATTAAGCTATGGCTAAAATACTTGTAGTGGACGATGAGGCGGATTTAGAGGTTCTTATCACACAGAAATTCAGAAGAAAGATTCGAGCAGGAGAATACAATTTTGTGTTTGCGCTGAATGGACGTGAGGCATTGGAGATTCTTCATGAGCAGCCTGATATCGAGATGATTTTGAGTGATATCAATATGCCTGAAATGGATGGGTTGACCTTATTAACTAAGGTTAAGGAACAAAACCCCCTGCTCAAAGCTGTGATTATTTCAGCCTATGGAGACTTGGAAAATATCCGTACAGCGATGAATCGGGGTGCATTTGATTTCATCACCAAGCCAGTTGATTTTCAGGATTTGGAAATCACTATTGAGAAGACCCTTCAGCATATCAATCAGATCAAATCTACCATTACTGCGATGAGGGAAAATAACATCCTGAAAATGTATGTGGACGAAACTGTGCTCAATTTCATGGTGGGTAAGGAATCCGAAAACTCCTTGATGGAAAATGAAACGGTAGTAGCTACAGTTGCTTTTGTGGATTTGTGTGGCTTTACTAAAATTTCAGAAAATGAAGAACCAAATGTAGTGGTACCTCTGCTCAATGAATATTTTGACCTGATGGTGCGTGAAATTATCGAGGAAAAAGGGGCTGTAGACAAATTCATCGGAGATGCAGTAATGGCTGTTTTCAAAGGACCAGATCAGGTGGAAAGAGCTGTGAGAGCTTCCATCGCTATCAGAGACAAAATAAATGCCTTACCGATGTATTCCGAAAAATCAAATTTCAACCCCAAGGTATCTATAGGCCTGAATTCGGGTGAAATGGTATCAGGAAATATCGGTTCACAATCCTTAAAAAGATTGGACTACACGGTCATCGGAGATGCTGTCAATGTGGCCTCCAGACTTCAGAACGCTGCAAATCCTGGACAAATTTTGTTATTGGAGAAGTGGGCAGAAGGAATTTCAGATAAATTCACTTTTCAAAAATTAGGTGAAATCAGCCTAAAGAATAAAGCCAAACCTGTGTCAGTATTGGAAGTAGTAAAATAAGTGTTACAAATTGCTTCTTCCCTATCCTATGCCTTACTTGACCGCGTGAAAAATAAGCTGACCACGGCACAAGCATTTTTAAGTCTTCTGACTTTTCAGAAAATCTTCAATTACCTCTTGTTGGCAAGTTCCTTTCAGCTTTCCAGGATTATAGGAAAGCCAATTTTATGGGGAAAACCCACGACACTTTCAATAGAACCTACTACCAGCTGTAACCTGAGATGTCCCGAATGTCCATCAGGATTGCGAGACTTTTCTCGTCCTACGGGCATGCTTCAGGAGCAACTTTTCAAGAAAACCATTGATCAAGTACAAGGGTATCTTACCTGGCTACATTTATATTTTCAGGGAGAGCCCTTTTTGAATCCACGATTTTTGGAAATGGTTGCCTATGCAGATTCTAAAGATATTTTCACCTCCACTTCTACCAACGCACATTACTTGCAGGAAAAGCAAGTCAACGAAGTTCTTCAAAGTGGCTTGAAGCAATTGATAGTGTCCATGGATGGAATCACGCAGGATATTTATGAAAAATACCGAGTGGGAGGAAGGCTCGATAAAGTACAGAAAGGAATCACATTACTCTTATCTGAACGTGAAAAGTCCAGGCAAAACTTCCCGAGGGTGGTCCTACAATTTTTGGTTACTGGGCAAAACGAACACCAGTTGCCAGAATTGAAGCGCTGGGCGAAAGAAATGCAGGTAGATGAGCTGCAACTTAAAACCACTCAGATTTATGACTATGAGAATGGTTCTGAGCTGATTCCATCAGACTTGGGCTATTCCAGATATGTGCCTACGGGAAATGGCAAGTGGAAGCTGAAGAAAAAGCTAGAAAACAAATGCTGGCGTATGTGGCAAGGAGCTGTGTCTACTTGGGATGGAAAGATCGTGCCCTGCTGCTTCGACAAGGATGCAGCGTATGTCATGGGAGAATTAAAATCCCAATCCTTATCCTCCATCTGGTCATCACCCCCCTATCAAAACTTCAGAAAACAATTGCTAAATGACCGAACTCAGATCGAAATATGCAGGAATTGTACGGAGTGAGTATAGGCAGAAGGAAATGAGATCTCAGGTTTTTGGAACTATATTTGGTAGAATTAAGAAATTCATGGATTTTTAATCCCCATATTTGTTCTTGATTCACCTGGAACTACCTTTTCTATATGATTTCAATTAAGCAATTCTCTTACTTTTTCATATTTCTAGCCTATCTAGGCCTGGCTATTCCGCAAACTTTGGCGCAGGAAGTAAACGAAGCCGAAAAAATCAAAGTGGACGAACTATCTGATGAGCAAGTTCAGGATTTACTAGACCGTGCTTATGATTCTGGGCTGACTAAGGCAGAGTTTCTTAAAGCCTTAGAACTCCAGGGAATGCCCCCTAGCGAGTTGGCGAAGATGAGAACAAGAATAGGCGAAGAGAAAGACGTAGCAGGCCGGAACACCAAAATATCTAAGCGGGATGCCCGTGAACAGGTGGATTTGGATGAGATAAACCTGGGTATGTATCAACCCTCCTCTCATGTTTCAAATAAACCTAATGGAAATGAAATATTTGGTTCTTCACTTTTCTATCAGAAAGATAGAAGCCTAAGCTTTGAGCCAAACCTTAACCAAGCCACTCCTAAAAGCTATATTCTAGGTCCTGGAGATCTGATATATGTGGATATCTATGGGCAATCAGAGCAGTATTTCGAAGCCTCGGTCAGCCCAGATGGCTTTGTGCTTTTGGATAATATCGGACCCGTGTCCGTTTCTGGCAAGTCCATAGAAGAAGCCACAGGAATTCTAAAAAATCGAATTGGGAAGTATTACTCGGGTCTTTTGGGAAACAATCCCAATACCTTTCTTCAGGTAACTTTAGGAAATGTAGGTACCATCAAAGTGAATATTTTAGGTGAAGTACGCCTGCCAGGCACTTTTACGTTAAGCGCATTTTCCACTGTTTTCAATGCCTTATACGCTGCAGGGGGCCCCAATGAAAATGGCTCCATGCGTAAGATCAAATTGGTAAGGAATAATAAGGCTGTCGCAGAGATAGATGTCTATGATTTATTGATCAATGGCAGTGCTCAACTTGATCTTAAATTACAAGATCAGGATGTGATTTTGGTGCCTCCTTATCTTTCTCATGTGAAGGTAAAAGGAGAGGTCAAGCGTCCGATGATTTTTGAGGCAAAAGAAGATGACAATTTTACTGATCTATTGCAGTATGCAGGAGGATTTACTGACCATGCATTCAAAGACCGTGTAGCGATTTCCCGGATCACCGGTAATCAACGCTCCGTTTCTGATGTCTATCAAAATCAATTTGATCTCTTCCTCTTAAAAGGTGGAGATGAAATCACTGTTCAACGAATTCTGGATCGCTATTCCAATCGTGTGCAGATCAAGGGCGCAGTGTACCGAGAAGGCACATTTGCTTTGGACGAAGGTCTTACCCTATCCCAATTGGTAAAAAATGCAGAAGGTCTACGAGGAGATGCTTATACCACTCAGGCAAGTATTTTGAGAACAAAAGATGATCTGAGCACCGAGATGATTCAGGTAAAGCTTCGAGAAGTTTTGGAGGGGACCAGCCCTGATATTCCACTTCAGCGTGAAGATGTGGTTCGAATTGCCAGTATCTACGATATCAATAATGAGGAATATGTGCAGATTCTAGGTGAAGTCAAGAAACCTGGTGTTTATCCCTATTCAGCAGCAATGAAGGTGGAAGATTTGATCGTAATGGCCGGAGGTTTTCAGGAATCTGCAAACTCACAAGACATAGAAATAGCCAGAAGATTGGAAGATTCTGACTTGGGAACTTTAGCCGATATCATTCCTACGCAGGTAAATCCAGACTTAGGTTACAATCCAAATTCCCCATCGCTAGTAGCCTTTGACCAAGTTATCGTAAGGAAAAGAGCAAGCTTCACCATGCAGAAATTGACAGCAGTGGAAGGTCAGGTGAATTCCCCTGGAATATTTGCCATCCAAAGCAGTGGAGAACGCATCTCAGATCTAATCAAACGAGCTGGTGGCCTCAATCAGTTTGCTTATGCAAAAGGAGCAACATTGATCCGAAGAACTGAATTTTTCAACACAGAATCTGAGCAACTGCGTCGTCAGAGAAATCTGGAAGGCTTGCGTATGAAACTTGCGGAGAACCCAAGCAATTCAGAAGCTCAGTCCGAATTGTTACAGCGATTAATCACTGATTTCCCTACGTCGGTATCTCCCGTAGATAACCAGTTGGCGCAATCCAAAAAAGAATCTCTAGATCAAATCGCTTCAGAAACGCCTGGCTTTGCCATCAAGTTGAAAGAAACCGAGGCGGTAGCAATCAACTTGGAAGAAATTCTGAAAAACCCTGGTTCTGAAGATGATCTTCTTCTAGAAGAAGGAGATATTTTATCCGTTCCCAAATTGTTTCAGACGGTGAGAATGCGAGGAGATGTGGTCTATCCTACTACCCTTCGACATGAGTCAGGAAGAAGTTTGAAACACTACATCAACGGCGCTGGCGGTTTTGAACGCCGTGCCAATAGAAAGCAAACTTATGTGGTGTATGCGAATGGAGCTGTAAAGCGTACAAAGGGATTTTTGGGAATTAAAAACTATCCTCCAGTAGAACCAGGAGCCGAGGTCATCGTGCCAACCAAAGGGCCAAAAGTGCCACTGCGCTTAGGGGAGATAGTAGGTATTACTACTGGATTAGCTACACTGGGATTAGTCCTTTCACAAATCAACTGGCAGTAATGGCTGGATCAAATCATTTTTCTGAGAATCAATTTACCTTCAAAGAGGTCATTCAAAATATTTCCTCCTGGATATCCTATTTCATTTCTCAATGGAAGGTTCTTATCCTAGCTGGCATCCTTGGCTTAGCCTTAGGAGCACTGGTTTCCATATTCAAAAAACCCGTTTTCATCGCCACGACTTCCTTTGTTTTGGAAGATGGCGATTCCGGTGGAATGGGGCAAATGTCTGGTCTTGCCTCCTTGGTAGGCGTAAACCTTGGTTCCATGGGTGGAACTAGCGGGCTTTTTCAGGGAGACAACATCATGGAGCTCTACCGTTCTGAACGCATGCTTGACGAAGCATTATTGAGCCCTTTTGATGAGAATCAATTACTAATAGACCGTTTTATCCAATTTGAAGAGCTTGACAAAAAGTGGGCCTCCAAAGTCGATATTGCTAGCATGGACTTTTCTATCCCTAGAGAAAGCTTTACAGTTACTCAGGATTCGGTGGTCAAAGAAGTAGCCAAACTTGTGCGTGAAAATCAACTTTCTGTGGCTAAGCCAGATCGGAAATTGACAATCATACAAGTGACTGTTTTATCAAAGGATGAAGCATATGCGAAATCATTCAATGAGCATTTGGTAGAAAATGTAAATGAATTCTACAGAGAGACTAAGACTAAAAAGACGAGTGAAAACTTGTCTATTCTTCAATCTCAGGCAGATAGTGTTCGCAAAATATTGGATCAAAGTATTGATTCTTTTGCCTCTGCTACTGACCGAGTTCCCAATGCAAACCCGCTGCTATCGACTGCAACCATCGAAACTCGCAAGAAACAAATAGACGTACAAGCGACAGGTGCAGTCTATGAAGAAGTTGTTAAAAATCTGGAAATCGCCAAAGTCAATCATCGCAACAATTCTCCATTAATTCAGATCATAGATTCTCCTAGGTTCCCATTGGAAAGATCTGAAATCCGACTGGTAAAAGGCATGGTCTATGGCTGTGCGATTATAGGAATGCTAACGATTTTTTGGCTTTATTTCCGACGATTATATCAGAAGCATGTGCAGGAAAGCTAAACTATAAGCTGGCATGCTAGAAAAACTCGGTCTTATTCCCATCAGCGACATTATCAAGAATAAATCGATTCAGAATTTTTTGTTTCTGGCGATTATTCAATCATCCAATGTGTTGATTTCCATTATTTCGATGCCCCTACTTATTCAAGGAATCGGAGTGGATCAGTTTGGCTTGGTCAATCTCGCCCTTTCCATCATTATCCTCTTGAATATTCTAGTGGGCTTCGGCTACAATCTGAGTGCACCTCGCGCAGTTGCCGTCAATCAGAATGATAAGACAGCACTCTCACATCTAGTTTCTAATATTTTTTCCGCCAAAATCCTACTTGCAAGTTTTGCTACTGTTTTGATTTTGATCGGAGTATTTGGCCTAAATCTCTTTAAAGAATACCAGTTAATCCTGGTGTATTCGGTACTCTTGCTTTTTTCGGAGGCCACTTTACCCCTTTGGTTTTTTCAGGGAATGGAAAAAATGAAGCTGATCAGCATCGCAAACATTTTCAGCAAATTACTCTTCCTGATGGGGATTGTACTATTTATCCACAGTCCAGAACTTAGCAAATGGGTAAATTTTATGATGGGTTTCACCGGCTTAATAATCAACCTATTTCTACTCGCTTACATCCACACCTTCTTAGAAATCCGCTTCTATAGACCGCAGTTTTCTGCGATTTGGGCAAGTTTGAAAGAGAACATTTTATTCTTTTTCAGTAATCTTACCGGTTATATATCCGTTAATGGTGGATTAATAATTTTCAGTTTTTTTGCAGGAGCGGAGACCCTAGGGATGTACAGTCTGGCAGAGCGGGTAGTGATGGTGTTACGTCTATTCCCAGCAATGATTATACAGGCGATATTCCCGAATGCTTCCAAGCTCTATAAAAATAATGAAGACTCCTTCTATCGTTTTTTGAAATTAGTATACATCAGAGTTTTACTGGTAGGAGCACTGATCGCAACATTAACTTATCTCGGAGCGCCATGGATCATTAGAGTATTATCTAGATCAGAACTGGCAGAATCGGTCACTTATCTGCAACTCTTGTCCCCTATTTTATTCCTTTCTTGTTTGAACATTCCGAATATTACCATGATGCTGGTGGCAGATCTTAAGCAACTACTCTTCAAAGCAAGTTGGATGATGTGCCTTTATATGATCATCGTGACATCTATTTTGACTTATCTTTATCAGGGCGTAGGGCTATGCCTTGGTATTCTGTCAACAGAAATAGTAGCCTACATTATTTGTATGCTTCTTTTGTACAAGCGAAATCGAAAACTTTTCTATGGCTTTTACTCCTGATCCTTCAGTCGCGATTATTTTGGTGAATTGGAACGGGTATGCATTTACTGCAGATTGCCTGTTGTCACTCCGATTGCTAGAATTCCCAGATTACAAGGTTATTGTAGTAGATAATGGTTCGCATATTGCGGAAGGGAAAAAACTGAAAACTGAGTTTCCTGAAATTGATTTAATCGAAAACGACTCCAATCTAGGTTTTTCAGCTGGGAATAATGTTGGGATTAGAAAAGCCCTGGAGGATGGATATTCTCATGTGATGTTGTTGAACAATGACACCCTAGTGGCTCCTGATTTTCTTGCACAGATGATGCTCAAATTTCAAGGCAAACCAAGATTGGGTGTAGTGCAGCCATTGATTTTCTTTCTTCATGATCGAACTAAAATATGGAGTGCTGGAGGAAAATGGAATCACTTATGGTGCAGAGCCATCACTCTCGGAGATCGAAAATTCAAAGAAGAATACCAAGCTCAAGACCAAGAACTGGATTGGGCAACTGGCTGCTGTATGCTCATATCTAGAGATGCCCTCTTAGAGGTCGGCCTGCTTAATGCAAGTTATTTTGCCTATTTCGAAGATGTGGAATGGTCCTTACGCTTTCGGGCAAAAGCCTATACTATTGAGCTGGCTACTCAGGCGATGATCTATCATGAGGCTGGAGCATCTTCCAAGAAAAAACACTCCGAGGGAACCCTAAGTCCTAGGGTGTTTTACTTCCATGTTCGCAATCAGTTCTATCTGATTCGCGCGCAATCAACGGGTCTAAGTAGATTAATTGCTTCCTCGTATCACCTTACTCGATTTGTCCTATGGATGGGTTATTTTTGCCTGAGAGGTAGATTCCAAAAGCTAAAAGCTGTATCCCGTGGCATCAAGGATGGCTGGACATTACCGCTTCAAAAAGCAGAATTATGGCCTTAATATTTTTCCTTATAATCGCATTTGCTGTGACTACCGGATTTCTCTGGACGGTACAGCAAATGGTATTCAAAGGAAAATGGACTTATTTTATCTTCTTTCTGGCTGCCTTTCTGCCATTTTACATTACTACGCTGAGTGTTGTTTATTTGGCAACTAGGTCAACCTTTCTGGTGAGTCTATTCCAGATGAGCAAGGAAGTAATCGTTCTAATTGCAGGTTTAGTACTTGTTATTTACCAGCGAAAACTAGCGAACTATCCTTTCCGACTGCAATCCACCGATTGGTTTATATTGGCATTTATATGCTTGTCCCTTATTTTTCTATTTCTGCCAATAGGTCAAGCGAGTTTCATCAATAAGGCATTGTACTTCAAAAGCATATTAATTCCTAGCTTGGTTTATTTACTAGGGAGGAACACCCAGTTTGGGGACTTAGAATTGAAGCGCTTATTTCAGATTATTTTTGTCATTGCCGTAGGAGCATTTCTGATGAATTTGATAGAAAATTATTTACTAAATGCTCACTTGCAACAATTTACTGGATATGCCCTATTCAATGAGGTGGTCAATGATATCAAGCCTGAGGGAAATTATAATCTGACTTGGACCTTTGAAACTACCAATGCTATGAAACGTCTTGGTAGCTTTTTCTCTGATCCACTGGAACTGGCTAGTTCAGTCCTGATGGGATTTTCTGCCGCCCTGATTTGGTATTTAACCAGCGAGAGAACTCATCAATGGAAATATTTGCTCATCATGCTATGCTGCATTGGAAGCCTTATTTTCGCTTCATCTAGAGCATCATTTGCGGCATTTTTCCTGATGATATTTTTTATTGCCTTGGTTTTCAAACTCTACAAACTAATTGGCTTTGGTTTCTTAAGCTTGCTCCTAGGGATAGTCTATGTGGTCTTCTTTGCATCCGAAGATTTTTACTTCTATGTAGTAGATACCTTGACACTTGCGGATTCTTCCAGCATAGGCCACGTGGTAGAGTGGGCCTTAGCATTGGAATCCATGGTAGCTAATCCACAGGGAATAGGACTAGCAATGAGTGGGAATTTTGGAAGTGTGTCAGATGAACTGCGTGTAGGTGGTGAAAATCAGTTCTTGATCTATGGAGTACAATTAGGCTGGATAGGAATGTTTCTGTATATCGGGACACTATTCACGGGTATCAGAAATTCAATCTATGTATTCAAAAATTCTACTAATCTGAATCTAGCAAGAATGGCTTTTGTAGCTGGGACTGTGAAAGCAGGATTATTGCTTCCCTTATTTACTGCCAATGTAGAAATCTATACCTACGTCTCTTGGATTTCTTGGTGGATGGTTGGTCTAAGTGTTAATGAATATTCCAGACTTCAGTTAAGTAAAAGAAGAGATGTACAAAATCTGAACACTGCTCTGCCCGAGTAAAGTTGAAGAGTTAGAATCCCCGATTACAAAAACGATACAGTAATTTAGTTTTATGATCTTATATAGAAACTGTCCGATTTGTGGATCTGAAAGCCTTAAGGGTTATGCCATAGATACACACAGAAAAGGACCACATATATCGAGAGTTCAATGCCTGAAATGCAAATTGGTATTTGCCAATCCTATGGCAGATAGCCAAGAGTTGGCAGATTATTACACCAATTATTATGAAAAGGATCATTACGAGGCGGTTGACTATAAGAACCTTATTCTAAATCATTTTAGTCGAATAGAAAGCTTAACTGAAAACGAAATTAAAAAGGAGGCTAGGTTTCTATCTAGACTAGAAAGTGGATCTAAATTCTTAGATGTAGGTTGTGGCTTGGGTTTGGGATTGGCATATGCTAGTCAACTGAACTGTAAATTATATGCCACGGAGTTTGATACGGGCGCTCTTAAATTTGTGAAGGAGCATTTTGCTGTAGAAACCTTCCAAGGAGATATATGGGAAGCGCAGTATCCCGAAAATCACTTTGACTTTATCCATATCTCCCATGTGATCGAGCATGTACTAGACCCGAAGGCTTACATCTCAGAGATGAAGAGAATTTTAAAACCTGGAGGATATCTGGCCATTGGCACTCCCAATATGTCCAGCAACCTGTATCGCTTTCACAGATGGTCAAAACTGCTAAAATTGAAGGTTCCAGATGTAATAGATGGTCTAGAGCACACCTTCATTTTCCCTAAAGACTTGCTAGGAAAGTTATGCGAAGAGCAAGACTTGGAGACAGTTGATCACTATACCCACAATTTTGGTGAGAAATTCAGTAATTTGATTAGCTACAACATGCCTTGGAAGAAAAAAGTAAACCGGCTAATCCAGAATGCTTTTCAAGTGAATCAGTGGCTTATTAGTAAGAAGAAATAGAAATCTGTTTTTTGACTGCTAGAAAATAGTGATAAGTGATTGGGGAAGGTAATTAAACTAGAACTTTATCATGATCCACCTATGAAAAGTTACCTAAAAGCCTGTAAATGAACGTAAAACTGGAATCCTCCTTCTTCGAAAAGATTAAAAAATTGCTTTTGGAAGCTCAGCAAGGCGTTGTAAAGCAAGTAAATTCCATCATGGTTTCTACCTATTATGAAATGGGTAAACAAATAGTTGAACAAGAACAAAATGGAAGTGAGGAAGCTGAATATGGATCATATATTCTATCTGAATTATCTCAGCGACTGACATCAGAATTTGGGAAAGGTTATTCAAAAAGAAACCTTGAACTGATCCGTAAATTTTACCTAACCTACAAGAATGCGAAATCACCGATTTCGCAAAATCTCAGCTGGACTCATTATATACAATTAATGCGGATAGGAGATGAAAAAGAAAGGTCTTATTACCAACAACAAACCGAGATAAACCACTGGAGTGTAAGAGAGCTAGACAGGCAAATAAACTCCAGTTTATTTCAGCGAATTGTATTTGACGAAGATAATAATAAAATAAAGCCTCCAGAAGATCAAGGAGACAGCATTTTGAACTCACCCTTACAGACCATCAAAGATCCATATGTGCTGGAATTTCTGAATCTTGAAGACAGGCATAGTTACTCAGAGTCTCAATTAGAACAAGCTATAATTGACAAACTTGAGAATTTTTTATTGGAGCTGGGAAAGGGTTTCACTTTTGTAGGTCGCCAAGTACGCTTTACTTTCGACGAAGAACATTTCAGAATTGATCTAGTTTTTTACAATCGCTTGCTTCGCTGTTTCGTCCTAATAGATCTTAAAATAGGAAAGTTGAAACATCAGGACCTCGGTCAAATGCAGATGTACGTAAACTATTACGATAGATTTGTAAAAACTCAAGACGAAATGCCTACCATAGGAATTATTCTATGTAAGGATAAAAAAGATACTATGGTAGAAATCACCTTGCCAAAAGATAATAAGCAGATTTTTGCAAGCAAGTACTTGCTCTATTTGCCAAAAGAAGAAGAATTAAAAAAATTAATTCAGTAAGAGTAAAGTTACAAATGAAAGTACTCCTCGATCTACAATACCTCAACGTCGCCACTACAGGTATCAAAACCTATATGATGGAATTGGCGCATGCCGCGCTAACTTATCCACATCCTGATATTGAGTGGGTTTTTTCACATGATCCTGAAAATCAAAGTGCTGATCAGACTTTCAAAGGTCCACAATCTAAAATCCAACGTCTCAATTACCACTTGGACTATTTTCGATGGAAGGAGTTTCAACTACCCGATTTGATCAAAAAACATAAGCCTGACGTCCTGATTTGCCTTGATTTTATTTCTCCTGCAGCAAGTTTGCCATGTCGCAGGTTGACGGTGATACATGATGCATTCTTCTGGCAGATGCCTCAGAATTATCCAAAATGGTGGAGAACATACTTCTTAAGTTTACTTAGAAAAGGAATAAAGAAAAACACTGAATTGATTACCACTACTGAATACTCCAAGCGCTCTCTAGAAGAATACCTAGGCAAGGTAAACCCTATTACAGTTATTTATCAAGCTCCAAAGAGCTTGGATTCAGGCTTGGATACTACCTTTCTGGAAGAAAATGACTTGGCAACCAAGCAATATTTCCTGCATATTGGAACCTTCGATAAGCGCAAGAATCTCCCCTTGCTCGTTCGGGCCTTTGATCAATTTCTTAAAAAAACGAAAACAGATTTTAAACTGGTTTTAGCTGGAGGGGCAGGGCAAAGCGTGCAAATGAATGATTTTCCTATAGTAGAAAAACTCCTTGAAGAACTTGGTATTCAAGACAAGGTCCTACTTCCTGGTTATGTAAATGACGAACAGGTTAGGACCTTATACAAAAATGCATTTGCTTATGTATTTCCTTCGGAGAATGAGGGCTTTGGAATCCCAGTCGTAGAAGCAATGGGGACAGGTGTACCTGTGATACACTCAGATCAGCCGGCATTGCTAGAAGTGGCTGGAGCTGCTGGGCTAGCATTCAAAACTGGTGATCAGCAGGATTTGATGGAAAAAATGATAATTTTGAGCCTGGATAATGCGCAGCTCAATTCAATGATCCAAAACGGTCTTGAGCAATCCAAAAAATTTTCTGCTCAAAAGTTTATTGAGGGATTTCAAAATGTAATCCTTAAAAAATAACAACCGGTAACCCATTGACAGTACTATTCCTTAATAGTTCATCAGATCTTTATGGCTCATCCAGAATTCTGACTGAAGTAGTAAAAATCTATAAAAACGCCGGCTTGACGGTAGTTGTGGTGCTGTCTGAACCTGGTCCTTTGCAGTCCCTCCTAACCGATTTAGGTATAGTTGTACGCATCCAAAACCTAGGGATATTACGCCGCAAGTATGTCAATCCCTCAGGACTCATCAACAGGCTAAGTAAAAATTTCAAAGCTTATAGATTTTTAGATCGATTACATCGTGAATTTAACTTTGAGCTTGTTTACTCCAATACCCTAGCGGTAGTAGTCGGAGCTCAGTGGGCCAAATGGAATAAACTTCCACACATCTGGCATATTCATGAAATTTTACTTGGACCTCCACCTCTAGTGGGACTTCTTCGAAGGTTATTGGATGGTACTACGCCTTCTCCGATAGTAGTCTCAGAAGCCGTCAAGAAGCATTGGGATCTGCGCTTAAAGACATCTAAACCGAGAGTTATCCACAATGCCATCTCCTATGAGAAATTTCTGAATCTCCCAGAAATAGCCATTCAGGAGCTTGGAATCCCCGAAAACAAGCTAATCATTACGATGATTGGAAGAATAAATCCTGGAAAAGGGCAATTATTCTTTTTGCAAATGGCTAAAGAAATTATAGACACTTATCCACAGTGTCATTTTGTATTGGTAGGCGATCCCTATCCAGGATATGAACCTATCGAAGCTGAGCTGACTAAGTATATTTTGGAGAATAAGCTTGAAACTTTCGTAACCAATCTTGGTTTTAGGGAAGACATTGCCGATATCCTGAAGCTTACTGATGTTTTCGTGTTACCATCAATTTTACCTGATTCACTTCCCACGGTTATTTTGGAAGCCATGGCAGCTGCCTGTCCAGTCGTAGCTACACGCTCAGGCGGGGCTGCAGAAATGGTTATAAATGGGGAAACTGGATTTTTAATTCCAATAAACGCACTAGACCAAGGCGTAAATGCTTTAATTAAGTTAATTTTGCATCCGGAACTTAGAGAAAAGTTTGGAAATGCAGGTAGAAATCGTGTGTTGGAGGAATTCAGTTTGGAAAGTTTTGGTAAAAACATTGAAGACCATTTATGGCAGCAGCTAAAAAGAAATTAAAAGTAGCCATAATGGGTGCAAAAGGGTATCCCTATGTTTACGGTGGATATGATACGATGATTAGAGAACTTGGTGAACGTCTTGTCAAAAGAGGCGTGCACGTACGTGTTTATAATCATAGAGCCTTATTTCCCCTAAAACCACGCTATGTAAATGGTATTGAATGCATCTATTCTATAGCCATAGAATCCAAAAAACTTACCCAGCTGTCACATAGTTTTTTTGCTATGGTACATGCGTGCTTCTCAGATGTTGACGTGATTTTGGTAGTCAATAGTGCGAATGGACCATTCGGGGTGATACCGAGATTTTTTAGAAAGAAGACTGTCATCAATGTCGATGGTCTGGAGTGGCTAAGACCAAAATGGCATGGCATTGCTTCCAAATATTTTTTCTGGGCTTCCAAAATGGCTACAAAATATTATGATCAGCTTATCAACGACTCGGATGAAATGCAACGTGTCTATAAAGAACTATTCAATGCTGATTCGAAGGTCATCGCCTATGGTGCAAATCCACGTGCTGATGTGGATCCGGAGCCTATCGAGAAGTGGGGAATAAAGTCACGTGATTATTTTCTTATTGTCGGCAGACTGATCCCAGACAATAATGCAGACCTTATTATCGAAGGTTTTTTGAAATCTGATTCTAAGAGAAAGCTAGTCATCGTAGGAGACGTGCCCTTTGATGACGATTATGCGACCATTTTGAAAAACATGGAGGATGAAAGGCTTATGTTCTTGGGCTATGTGACAGATCAAAATGAATTGGCTGCCTGGTACTCGCATTGCTATGCATATTTCCACGGTCACGAGTATGGTGGCACCAATCCTGCCATGTTGAAAGCCCTAGGTTTTGGCTGTGCGATCCTAGCTATGGATACTCCATTCAACCAAGAAATGCTCCAAAATGGCAAGCATGGATGGTACTTCAAAAAATCAATCGAATCAGTTCAGGATATTGTGGAAGCTGCTGAAAGCAGTGAGGAAAGAATGAGTTATTTCCGTAGTATAGCCAGAGAGGGACTAATTCAGCGCTATACTTGGGATTACGTAACAGATCAATACCTGGAAGTTTTTGAGAATTTGACTGGAAAAAAAGCACATGCAATTTCCTCTGCAAAACCCACATTGGAAAAAGTAAAATCCTGAGAATTACTTGCGCTTTCCTGAACTTTCGGCATCAATTTCTGCTTTCATAGGTATAACTTTTAACCCTAAAATCTTTTAAATTATGATCAGAAAAGCAACCGCCATATGGCAAGGAACCGGTAAAGACGGCAAAGGTACATTGACTACGCCAAGTACTGTTTTAGACAAAACTCAATATTCTTTTGGATCAAGATTCGAAAGCGGAGTGGGTACCAACCCTGAAGAATTAATAGCAGCAGCTCACTCTGGATGTTTTGCCATGAAATTGAGTTTCAACCTGCAAGAGGCTGGCTATACAGCCAAAGAACTTGATGTGACTGCCAATATCACATTTGAAGAAGGCACTCTTTCTAAATCTCACTTGGTGCTTAAGGCAAAAGTGGATGGCATCTCTGAAGAAAAATTCGCAGAGCTGGTGAAAGACGCTGAGGAAAATTGCCCAATTTCTAGAGTTTTAGATTTGGAAATAACTGTGGAGAGCACGCTTAATGCATAAATACTAGATTATAGTATCAAGTATTTAGACACAAGAAAGTCGATTTGGGGAAATTCAAATCGACTTTCTTATTTCTGGGTTTGGCAATTATAAATTCCCAAATTCTAAATTTCTTTCCATCTCATTTTTCTCCAATTTTCCTGTTGCTCAGGATTCAGAAATGTCCATGCGATAAACCTACTTTTCTTATTTCCCTGCGCCATTTGGATGACTTTCCGATCAGCCACTCTTGCTTTCTTCAAGGCTATCACTAGTTCCTTTAGGTGTTCTTCTTTGGAAACGATGGAGGTAAACCACAGGCAATTGAACTTGAAAGTCATACTTTCCCGGATCATCTTATGGATAAATGCCAACTCACCACCTTCACACCATAGTTCGTTGTTCTTACCACCAAAATTCAAGGTGAGCTTCTTGCCTACTTTTCCTTTTAGGTTTTTCACTTTTCTCATGCTACCAGCTTCAGCAGCAGCAAGAGATTCATGAAACGGAGGGTTACAAATCACCATATCAAATACATCGTTTGACTTGATGATTCCTGTTAAAATTTCCTTTGGGTTTTCCTGAAGACGTAAGGTAACCTTCCCACGAAATTGCGGATTTGCATACAAATTGGTCTGAGCCGAATCGATCGCTATTTCATCTATCTCCGAACCCACTACTTGCCAATCGTAAATTGTGTTTCCCAGCATGGGGTAGATACAATTAGACCCAGTGCCAATATCCAAAATTTTAATTTTTTCACCCTCAGGTAACTTGCCCCCATTGCTATCTGCTAGCAAATCTGCCAAGTAATGAAGGTAATCAGCTCTTCCAGGGATAGGTGGGCAGAGGTAGCCATCAGGAATATTCCAGTCAGAAATTTGGTAAAAATGCTTCAGTAAAGCTCTATTGAGTTCTTTGACAGCTTTAGGATCGGCGAAATCAATGCTGAGATCCCCATACTTATTTTCCGAGACAAACTGCTCAAGCTCTGGCTGAGTCTTGATCAGGCTTGGAAAATCGTAACGCTCCCGATGGGCATTTCTAGGATGAAGTGCAGTTTTTATTTTTTCTAGTTCTTTCAAATCAATCTACTTCAAAGATAAGCTTCATGGTAATCGAAGCGGTTTTGTTTTTGTCGGCCGTATTGAAGGTGCCACCCCAAGAATAATCCTCCCCGGAGTTTTGTCCAGTGATCTGAAAGATACCCATATTTGCTGAGATCAGATCGCCGAGATCCCCTTTAGAGTTTTCGGCGATTCGCTCAGCTCTGATTCTCGCGTCTTCGGTGGCCTTGGCGATCATTTCCAACTTCAAAGATTCCAGTTCGGTATAGTAGTAGCGCGGAGACTGTGAGTAGAATGCTATTCCCTGATTAAGCAATTCTGTGATTTCTCTAGAGATCTTCTCTACTTTTTCCACCTCGGCAGATTCTATTTTCAAGGATTGATTGAGGGTATATCCGTCAAAAGTCTGACCCAAATATCGTCCATCATTGGCATAGTTTTGCTGATACTTTGGATTGGTACTTACTGCGTTAAAAATCAATTTTTCGGCAGGAATTCCTTTTGAAATCAAATACTCAGAAACAAGTTTTCTATCCTTCTCCAGGTCTGCATAGGCAGATTTCAAGTCAAGGCTTTCGCGACTGAAATTCCCCTCCCAGACGACCAAGTCAGAGGTAAAATTACTTTCTCCCAAACCGGTAACATTGATGGTACCTTGAGGTCGATTTCTATTGATCACAGCATTTCCCAAAACAATCGAAGCAATCACGATGGCCACAGCGAAAAAGATAGCAGATAGGTTTTTTTTCATGAGTTTTACGAGTTAAAAATGGAATGAAAGATTACTGATCAACTAACAAATAACCCGCCAATAAATGGGTATTTAGAGTAAGGAGACCAGCAACATCAATAAACCCGCTGCTTAAATTCCTGATCTTTCGGATTCTCTAAGTCGATCAGATAGCCATTCAGTACAGCATATTTTCTTTTCCCATCTTTCTCCAAAAAGAAATTGGTGGATTCTCCTGTTTTCCAACCTGCAGAGAAACTATCTGTACTTTTCAACACTAATATCGGCAACTGGTGCAAATCTCCTTTTGCCCCATTTTTTACTTTCACGGCCAAATAACCTTGCTTTAGTAAGTCCATCGCTTTTGCTTCATCAATTTCCGATACAGCCTCAAAAGCCAAATCATAAACTTTTCCTTCTGCATATTTCAGGCCTGTGGCATCAAGTTCTTCCATCCCATAATACACCTGCATATCTCCCAAATCATCCACTGATCCAGTCATATAATAGGTATCTCCCGAGCTGCTATCTCGACGTCTGATTGCTAGATCCACCGGAAAGTACTTCCCGTTTACTGGAATCTGAACTTCATTGAGTAACAAATCTACGAGTTGTAAATCATTGTCAGGAATAGAGAAGTATTCCTCCGTGCTGTACTGCTCATAGCTTCTGGTCGCTATTTGTTCCAACGCATTGAGGATAATCATAAAATTCAACTGCCTGATATATTGCTTATCTGGGTCATTCGGATATCCTCCAGACTCAATCAAAATGGTGCTTGTTCCCCACTTGGTGATATTGTCACCAAAGGCTCTCGGCTCAAAAGCATCATTATATTTTCCCACATGACCTGGCACTACTTGCTGCAAAACTTCATTCATACCTACGATGGTTTGCATGGCTCTAGTTCGTACATCATTGACATCGGTGGCATAATTGTAAGCAGGTGCCAACACTGATATCGTAGCTTGTTTGGCAGATCCGGAAGCGTTGTAATAGATCTGTTGATCATGTAAATTGAATCCAAATTCAGGTTCAAAGTCATCTCTCGCTCCTTTCAAGATTACGGCTTCAGGAGAAATTTGAGAAATTGCATCTCTGTTCAAATCGATATCAATAGCATTTCTTCTCTTGAAAGCTTCTGCTCCGTCAGGATTAATCATTGGGATAAACTTAAGATCCAGGTTAGTTTTCAATAAACCACGGAGTTCATCATACTCATCTCCACTCGCCTCCAAGAAATTGAATAAGTCAAAAAGTGACATAGTAGCCGTGCTCTCATTTCCATGCATTTGCGACCAGAGCAGCACCTTGGTTTTGCCCTCACCCCAGCCCAAACTCGTAAGGCTTCTGCCTTCCACTGACTCACCAAGCTTGGTAAGCTGAAAAGAGTCTTTGTGCTTCTGAATCAAGGGCTGAAGATCTGCATGCTTAAATCTTCTGTGAGTAATGGCTGGCTCTTTGAATTTTGAATAGGCGGATTCAAGCGTAGCTACAGAACTAGTATCTGCAATTGGGCCAGTTGCTGTTTTACAACTAAGTACTGAAATCAAAAACAGCAAAAACAGGCTAATTGATTGAGTGGAATTGGCTTTCATAATTATTTCTTTTTACCTTGAATAAAACGCAATACTAATATCATACGAGCAAAAAACACGTTAATTTTGCTTCAAATCGAATTTTACTCCAATGAATTTATCCTATCAAGTCGTAGATCTTCCGCTCAAGCATACTTTTACCATTGCTCATCAAAGCAGAGATGTGCAAGACACTCTTATTGTAAAACTGCAAGATGGTGCAATCTACGGCCTAGGTGAATCCACCACTAATCCTTTCTACGGCATGACTATTACTAATATGTCGGAATGTTTGGACAAATTCAGGCCAATCGTCGAAAAAGGTGTTTGGGAAACTCCAGCTGAGCTCTGGGATTTGGGTAAAGATATTTTTAAAGAAAACCCATTTGCACAGTGCGCATTGGATATGGCTGCATGGGATCTATATGCCAAGAGATGCGGGCAGAAACTTTATGAACTTTTGAAATTGGATCCAGCCCATATTCCTACTACTAATTTTACAATTGGAATCGATACGGTGGAAAAGATGGTGGCCAAAATGAAGGAGGTGCACTGGCCGATTTACAAGATCAAGCTGGGCACTTCCGATGATTTGTCTATTATTCGCGAACTCAGAAAGCATACTGATGCGGTTTTTAGAATTGATGCCAATTGTGCTTGGACGGCAGAGCAGGCAATTGACTACTCCGTGGAGCTAGAGAAAATGGGTGTTGAATTTATGGAGCAGCCGCTTGGAAAGGATGATTTGGAAGGGATGAAAGAAGTCTTCAAACACAGTAAACTACCAGTGATCGCAGATGAAAGTTGCATTGTAGAATCTGATGTTAAGAAATGTCATGGTCTTTTTCATGGAATCAATGTAAAACTGGTAAAAGCTGGAGGAGTCACTCCAGGACTGAGAATGATTCATGAGGCCAAGAAACTTGGGATGAAAACTATGGTTGGTTGTATGACCGAATCTTCCGTAGGGATCACTGCCATTGCGCATATTGCTCCATTGTTAGATTATGTTGATATGGACGGAGCGATGTTACTTTCCAAAGACCCAGCAAAGGGAGTCAAGATCACAGCCGAAAAAGTCACTTTCCCAGAAGGAAATGGGATCGGAGCGGAAATGATTGTTTGAGAATCTAGTAGTAGAATCTAAATCAAAGATCTTAGAATTATAAAAGCCAGAGCAATTCTTATCGCTCTGGCTTTTTGTGTTAAGGGATATACCTCTTACTACAATTACTGCTCACTTTTTACAAAGTTTCACCCTTCACTCACGATCAGTTTAAATCCTTCCCCGTGAACGGTGATGATTTGCACCTTTGGATCGTCCTTCAGGAGTTTACGGATTTTGCTAAGATAGACGTCCATACTTCGTGCATTGAAGTAGCTGTCGTCTCCCCAGATTTGCTTCAGCGCATGACTTCTGTTTACCAGATTGTTGATCTCAGAGGCAAGAAGCCTGATCAATTCGTTTTCTTTGGAGGTCAATTTATGACGACCTTTTGGCCCATCCAGGAATTGTTCATCGTAGTGCAGTGTAAATCCTCCAAAAGAATAAACTTTCAAAGGATTGACCTCTTCATTCTTATGAGTTCTTCTCAAGATTGCATTGACACGAAGGAGTAATTCTTCCATGCTGAATGGCTTGGTGAGATAATCATCAGCCCCAATCTTCAGTCCTTCGATGATGTCATCTTTTTGGTTTTTGGCGGTAAGAAACAGAATAGGCATGTTTTCTTCTACCTTCTTAATTTCCTTCGCCAGCGTAAATCCATCCTTTTTCGGCATCATAATGTCGAGCAGGCATAGATCAAACTTCCCTTTTTTGTACTTATTCCAACCTTCTTCACCATCACGGCAAAGCGTAGGTTCATACCCTTTCATTTCCAAATATTCCTGTAGGATATCTCCTAAATTTGGATCGTCTTCGACCACTAATAATTTTGCTTTACTCATTGTTTCTTTGGTAAGTTAATGGTGAATGAGCTACCTTTTCCAAGTTCGCTACTTACTTGAATTCCGCCTTTGTGAGCTTCCAGCATGGTTTTGACATAGGACAATCCAAGGCCAAAGCCTTTAACATCATGTACATTCCCTGTAGGAACTCGGTAGAATTTATCAAAAATTTTCCGTTGTGCATCTTTATTCATCCCAATTCCTTCATCCTTGATGGTGATATACACCTGATCAGCATCATCTCTGGCCTCAATAATTATGAAAGGATTTTCAGGGGAATACTTATTTGCATTATCCAGCAGATTGTTCAATATATGAGAGATGTGAAAAAGATCACCTTCTATTATCGGCGAAGTCATTGAGTTGTTAAAGGTGATTTGACCACCATTCTTCTCCACCTGCAGACTAAAATGATCCACAGTACTCTCCAAAATCTCTGTTAGATTTATTAATTCTATTTTTAGATTGAAATCCTTTTTATCCAACGCAGCAGCCTGAAGAACGTTCTCTACCTGGGACACCAAGCGCTTATTTTCATCCTTGATAATTCCCAAATATCTCGAGCGAAACTTATCCTGACTGGATAGCTCGGGATCCTGAAGTGCCTCCACAGCCAGACTCACCGTCGCCAGCGGAGTCTTGAATTCATGGGTCATATTATTGATGAAATCGTTCTTTGTATCCGAAAGTGCCTTTTGACGAATAATCACTTTGATTGCATAGACAAAACAAAAGATAATCACAAAAATGAAAAGCAATGAGCTGGATATCGGGAGCCAGACCTCTCTGATTACATGGCTGTTTTTTTCAGGGAAATACACGTATAGGTAATTGCTTTTCCCCAAAATATCATTGGGAAAAAGCTTTGCTTGAATGCCTTGCTGTACCAAGGTAAACTGCTCCTTTACATTCCCGATAGGCATGATCAGCCCATCATCTTTGAGTAAACCCAGTTCAAAATCTTCTAAAATATTCTGCTCAATCAGGTATCTTTTGAGTAATGTTCTTACCTGAGCAGTATCTAATCTATCCAAAATAGCCTGCTGACCAGCTGCCGTCTCATCCCAAAGCTTATTGAAGAAATCGATCTTCATATTTGCCTTGGCAATTTTCTCTAAGGCATCAGGAGTAAGATTCATTTCGGGCAAACCATACTGCAAACTAGGCTGGGCAATAGTTGGCCTTTGTGGCTTGGTCGAATTTTCAACCCTACTTAGGTACTGTAATTGCCGTACTTTTTCCTCGAGCAATACCTCCATTTCATCTGGAGTAAAGAGTTCTGAGGCAACTTCAGGAGTCATATAGGTAAAGAAGGTTTCCAGATCTTCCAGAACCTTGCTATCTACACCCCGAGATTCTAGGATTCTTCTGAAAGTAGGGCTGACCTGAGGCGCTGGTTCCTGAAAAAAAGTATCGACTAGTGATGGTCTAGCGTTTGTAACCCTTCTAGGTCGAATCTGAAATTCAAGAGGGTCTATCTTTTCAAATAAGGATTTCTGTATGGCCGAATCCTGTATCAAGGTGCTGTAAAATAAATCTGAGTTTTCGCCCTTCTCGACTTGTTCGATCGTGAATGTAAGCGCCTCGTGGACATTTTGATCGAAACGTTCCCTATTAATACGGATAGCATTTTTCACCCAATAGAATTGGAATCCCATCAGACCAAAGCTGGCCAAGGACATCAAGACAACGATAAGGATGATATTACTTTTCGACATTATGCAAATTTAATCCTATAATCAGGCCATGAAGGGAGCTTAACAACATTTAACCTCCACAAAGCAGCTGAAAGGGCATTCTATTCTTTCTATTTCTCCTGCATTTTGGTGTGAAAACAGCATTTTCTCAATTAGAGGATAACTTATGAAAATAGAGCAGCAATGCCTCCTTTTTTTGTTATTTGGCTATCTTTGCCCGCAAATTCCAGATAATGTCAGCAGCTCAACATCCTATTCAACTCCAAGGCATAGCCCTAGAATCCATAGCTCAAGAATTCGGTTCGCCAGTATATATATATGATGGTGAAAAGATTGTGAGTCAGATCAAATCATTACAATCTGCCTTCGCTACCGTTCCTTTGAAGATCAAATATGCGACTAAAGCCCTTTCCAATATCAGCATCTTGAAGTTGGTGAAAAAGGCTGGAGGAGGAGTAGATGCCGTTTCCATCGAAGAAGTAAGGATCTGTATGGAAGCAGGATTTGCGGCCTCTGAGATCATGTATACGCCTAGCGGAGTAAATTTCCGTGAGGTTAAAGAAGCAGTGGAATTGGGGGTCATGGTTAATATTGACAGCTTACCGCTGATGGAGGAATTTGGTGCTAGATATGGCAATACGATGCCAGCATGTATTAGGATCAATCCACATATCATGGCGGGCGGAAATGCTAAAATATCTACTGGCCATATTCAAAGTAAGTTTGGGATATCTATCCAGCAGCTCCCAGAGATTTTGGATCTGGTGAAGAAGTTTGATATTAAAATCGTCGGTCTTCATATTCACACAGGTTCCGACATTCTTGATGCTGAGATATTCCTAAGAGGAGGCAACGTGCTGTTTGAGGCAGCCATGAATTTCCCGGATCTTACATTTCTAGATTTTGGGGGAGGTTTCAAAGTAGCCTATAAGGCTGGTGATCCCGCGACAGATATGGCAGAAGTAGGCACAAAAGTATCTGCTGCCTTCAATGAGTTCTGTGACAAGTATGGCAGAAAATTAGAGCTTTGGCTTGAGCCTGGCAAGTTTCTAGTAAGTGAATCGGGCTACTTTGTAGTAGAAGCTAATGTGGTCAAGAAGACTCCTCAAATCACCTTTGTAGGGGTAGATTCAGGATTAAACCACTTGATCAGGCCTATGATGTATGATGCTTTCCATGATGTATATAATTTGAGTAATCCAGACGGAGAGCTAAAACCTTACAATGTAGTTGGCTATATCTGCGAGACGGATACGCTTGCCAAAGATCGAATGCTCCCAGCGGTCAGCAGAGGAGATTTATTGGTTTTCAAAAATGCTGGGGCTTATGGCATCAGTATGTCCTCCAATTACAATTCTAGGCTACGTCCTGCGGAAGTTTTGGTATGGGAAGGCAAGGCCCAATTGATCAGAAAACGTGAAGTTTTTGAGGATTTAATTAGAAATCAGATCGTTTTAGACATTTAATTCCATATTTCTATAGCCACATTCCCTTTGGTATAGTTATTGACCCACAGTGCTCATTAAGCAGATAACAATCCAGCTGCCCATTTACAGTAGAAAAGGTCTGAAACTCATTCGATTGTACGCCCCAATCAAAAGCCCTAGTAGTTTCAAAACCTATAATTCATGTTCAAATAACCTTCTGCCCAAATGAAAATAAGTAAATTTGAAGAGAAGGAATTGGAGGCGTAGTGCATGACAAGAACTATACAGCATAAATTTTTACTGATATTGACCCTTTTGCTTTTTGTGCTTTCGGGGATATCTACTTATGCGCAGGTGGTAGTGCCAAGAGAAGGCTTTCCTTACTGCGAACCATTTACAAATACATCTCCTAGGGCAAATACAGTAATAGGAGGGTATTTTTATTCTGGAACGCAAAAAACTCCAAAATCAGTTTCTTCAATGCTACCAGGGGGAGCATTGCAGTTAACTTCTGAATCTCCTGATCAAACAGGATATGCTTTTATTGATTTGCCTTTTTCACCAGTTTATGGAATTAGAGCTTCGTTTGAGTATTTTGCCTATGGCGGCTCTACAGATCCTGCAGATGGGCTTAGCTTCTTCCTTTTTGATGGAAATTTTGATGCATCTACTTTTGAAATTGGCGGTTTAGGTGGCTCGCTAGGGTATGCCGCACACAGGTATAATTCTGGCACAATAACTTCAGCAGGGGCAACAGGTGGTTATTTAGGCATTGGTTTAGATCAGAGAAATTTTGGCAATGAGTATAATGGAAAAGTCGGATCATTCAGAGACCCGATTGGATTTCTTACTGGACCAGCACCTGCTACAGAGCAATACATTAATAGTATTTCCCTTAGAGGCCCTGTTAATACTAATGATATAAACAGAGACAATAATCCCGATTATTCGAACCCTTCAAATGTAACTTACCAATATGATAGTTATAAGTTTATTGATGGTAAAATACTGAATCAATCCTTTGATGATTATAACTTGGGCGCTACAAATCTCGGCTATTATTTATTTAGCGACCCCTTAGATTTTTTTACAATCGGAACCACCAAAGATTATAGAGTTACGGATTGTTATGAATCAGGATATCGAAAAGTATTTATTGATTTAAAGCCTAATCCTTCGACTGGTTTTTATGATGTTTCTATGTGGATGTTAGTAACAACTACCGATGGTAACCCCAGAATAGAGCCAATTTTCACTAACGTTTCTTATAATTTTCCATCACCTGAAAATTTAAAAATAGGTTTTGCAGCCGCTAATGGTCAAGACTTTAGCTATCATGAAATTAGTAATGTAACTGTGGATGTTTCAACCGAAGCAACTTTCCCTTTAAATACATATCCAATTGATGAAGAATTTTGTGAAGGTGAATCTGAAAGAGAATTGATATTAAAAATCCCTCTTGAAAATGAAAATAGTTTTATTCGCTGTATTCAATTATACCGTAGCATTTCTGATGTTCCATCGGCACCAACTTTTTCGCCGATCTGGCCAGATCAAGATCCAAATAATGCATGTGCTGTGGATGGAATATGTAGCTATAATTATTGCTTAAATGGTAATGAAAGTTTAGAAGATGCTCAAGGTTATGGAAACTTTGAGATTACTGGAATTGATGAAGTAGACGACAATGGTAATATCGTTGGAGAGATAGATGTAAAATTCACTGCAAATCCTAGTTTCACCTCAGGTGTGGCTCAGGTATGGTATACAGTGACAGATAATTACGGTCAAATATCTGATCCCCAGCCTATTAAAATTATTTACACTTCATTGCCAACAATAATTCCTCCAGCTCCAGATGAAATTGTAGGTCCTACATGCGATGGTCAATCGGATGGTTATATCACTGGGGTAATTGTAAATGACTTATTGCCTAGTCCAAATAGTTCATTTCAATGGTATGAAGGCGATGGCATAGATACCAATGGAGAGATTATCAATAAAGTGCCAATCCAAGGAGGTACTATTACTGGGATTACAGGACTAAATATAGGTAAATACTACTTAGAGGTAACAAACAGCAATGGTGGAAATGGCTGCCCAGTCATTCAAGAGTTTGAAATAACTGATGAGAGAGGTACACCAGTTGTAGTGGATGCGGATGATCAAGCAATTTGCGAGGGAGGTCCTGTCACCTTTGTTCCAAGATTAGAAGATCCAACTGACGGGAATAATCCTATTTACAAATGGTACAAAGATGCCAATAAAGTGCCGGGATCTGAGATTACCAATAATCTTCAAGAAGGGAATGTGACTTACACAATCAATTCATTGACAGGGGAATTGACTGTCACAGGACTAGCTCCCAATACGACTCCCTATATTTATTATGTAGAAGTAGATAACCCAGCTGATAATTTATGTGCTTCTGAAGCGGGTAACTTAACTCCAGCTAAGGTAACTGTAGGTCCAGGGGTAACATACTTAGTTGACGTGACGAAGGAGGACTGGTGCTTGGCAAATGGAGGAGAAATTACAGTTAGTAATTTAGGAGGAGGAGATGGTGCATTTTTATTGGAATTGCTGGATGAAAATGATGTTGTACTATCATTCAAAAATATCAACACTACAAGCGGATCATTTTCTGGGCTTGCAAAAGGTATTTATGCGGTAAGAGTAACTTCCGGAACTCCTGCCTGTATCAGCACTAGCCCCCAAGAAGAAATTCAAGGTCCTGATGAAGCACTTTCCATCACCATCCTGAGTCAAACAGATCCTACTTGCGGATTAGAAAATGGAAAGATTGAATTCGAAGTAGCTGGTGGCACATCTGCCTACGCGATAAATGTAAATGGACTTCCCCTCTCCGATTTCAGTTCCACCGTATCTGGCAACATATACACCTTGACTGGACTGGCTCCCGCAGCTAGCTACACATTGGAAGTACTTGATGCAAACTCCTGTGATGCAACAGTAAATTCTACGGCATTGACTGCTACAACAGTACCAGTCTTTGAAGCAAGCAATGTGGACATATGCCCTACTGAAACGGCAATCTTGAGTCCATTAATCATTGATCAAAGTAACAGTGTGCCTGTATTTAACTGGTTTTTTGACGCAGCATTCACCCAGCCAATCACTGCTGGAACCGTAAATGGAGTTACTTATTCTTTTTCTGGGGATGATTTGATTATCGACGGTTTGACGGAAGACCAGTCTAGTTACGAGTATTATCTACAGGTAACTGGGACAGATGTTTGTAATCAAGCTCCTATCACGGCAACAGTCAACATTACGCCAACTCCAGTAGTAGATGCTCCAGTAGTAACTCCTGTGACTTGTAATGGTGGCACAGATGGTATCATTACCCTGATTCCTTCAGATCCTGCCACAGCAAGTGACTATGAGTACAGCATTGATGCTGGAATTACCTACCAAAATGGAGATGCATTCTCAGGACTTATTGCAGGTACTTACGATATTCAAATCAGAAATAAAACGACCGGCTGCTTTAAAGAACTCACTGGAATTGTAGTACCTGAGCCTGCTATAATTGAAGTCAATCAACCAGATATTTCCAGAGCATCTTGCGGTTTGCCCAATGGAAGTATAGATAATTTGGTCATCACAGGAGGTTCTAGTACCTACGCCATAGAATGGAGAAGAGGATCCGAAACTGGGCCAATAGTACCTGGAGATCTGACTGGTGCACAAGACTTGCTTTCAGGTACCTACTTTGCGATTATCACAAATGCTGCGGATGGATCTTGCAGCACAGTGTTCGATTTTTTGGTAGAAGAACAACCACTCCCTGATTATCAAGTAGTGCCCGTAGAAGAAGAATGTGAAGGAACTCCAGTCACCTTAACACCTGTAAACATTGTCAGTGGAAGCTCAACTACAGAAGTGAAATGGTACAAAGGCCCAGGTCAAACAAATGAAATTCAGAATGGACCAGATCCAGTGGATCCTGATGTGGTCTATACTATAGATGACACAGATTGGGTCAATCCGAAAATAACAATCGATGGTCTAGCTCCTGGTTCCTATACTTATTACTTCTATGTGGTATGTACCGGACAAGAGATCCCAGTAGCTGTGGAGATTTTCGCTTTTCCAGTAGTCACTTTTGAATCTTCGCCAGAGACTTGCTTTGATGCAGCTGATGGAAAAATCTCTGTCGCATCTGGTGGAAATGCAAGTCAAATTTATTTTGTGGATGGAAGTTCAACAGCCCTGACTCAAGCAGAATTGGAGAATCTGAACTTTGCTCCTAAGGTATACGATATCCGTGTTGAACATATAGGAATAGGATGTCCCGCAAGTTTCCAAGTAGAAGTTTTAGGGCCAGCGGCACCTTTGAATGTAGAGCCATTGACTCAGATCGATCCAGGCTGTGGTGCTGATATAGGAATTATTAGAACAAAGATCACCGGCGGTTGGGCTCCTTATGAGGTGACCCTGTTCAAAGATGGCACTGCGCTGAATACTCAGAATATTACTGGATCAGATTACGAAGCACTGGATTTAGCTCCAGGCGATTACTATTTGAGTATAGAAGATGCTGAAGGATGTATTATCTCTTCTAATACCATCACACTAGTCTATGGCCCATCTCAGATTTTGGTAGATGATGTAGAAATCTGTGAAGGTGGTGTCGCGGAGTTGAAACCAAGTATCAACCCAGTTGCACCAGGAGCTACATTCGAATGGTTTAAAAATTCTGCGCTCACGATACCAATTGTTTCTGATCCCAATCCAGATGCAAATGGTCATATTTTCGAAATCTCGGCTGATGGGACGCTCTCTGTTTCTGGATTAGATAATTCTGATTCACCAGTCACTTATTATGTAAGAGCTGTGGGAGCTGGGGTTTGTCCAGGATTTGTAGCAGATCCAACAGTTGGAGTTTTTGACCAACCTACTGTCACGGGTGTACCTGTAGATGAAATTTGTTTTGGAGAGGGAGGCACCATCACATTAGCTGCAGCTGGCGGAAGTGGTACTTATGAATACTCACTCGACGGCAGCAACTTCCAATCCTCAAATGTTTTTACCGTGGCCTCTGGAACCTATACTGCTACGGTAAGAAGTGGTGGATGTGAAAATACCTCAAGCGATATCATAGTCACTGGGCCATCCACTCCAATTAGTAATTCTACACCTACTACGAGCAATCCTACCTGTGGACAGTCGAATGGAGTAATCGCATTCCAGATTTCTGGCGGATTTGAGAATTATGCTGTTGAAACCTTCCAAAACGGTCAAAGTATAGGCACAACAAACCTTTCTGATGGTAATTTTGAATTGCATAATCTAACGGCTGGTACTTACAGCTTTGAAATTACCGATGGAAAAGGCTGTATATATCCTGTTGCTGATGTAATAGATTTAGTAGATGGATTAACTCCTTTGGAAGCTCCAGACCAAGAAATTTGTGAAGGAGAAGTTGCCTCCATTACGCCTACGTCCACACAGATTGGAATATCACCTTCCTACACCTGGTATCAAAATTCTGATGGGACCGGAGAAATCACCTCTGGAACTACGGCTGGAATTACATATCAACTGGGTTCTGATGGCACATTGTCCATCACAGGATTACCTGGCAAGGCTACTCCATACACTTATTATGTTGGGATTTCTGGTGCTGGAGTTTGTCCACCTCCTTTGAAAGCCGTCGATGTAATGGTTTACCCTATTCCAAATCTCAGGGTTTCTAACCCTTCGATTGTATGTGATCCTACAGGAACAGTGGATTTGACCGAATATATTGAAGGCTTCAATGCTACTATTTATGATTATCAGATTGAAAGTCCGACTGGAGAATCTATGCGTTTGGATGAGATCGAAGCAGTGGATGAAAGTGGAACCTACCTTGTTCAAAGTAGTTTGAAAGGTGCCAAATGCTGGACGCCTATCAATCGAATACTCGTAAAAATTGCTGAAACGGAACTGATCCCCGAATTTAATTATGAAGCAGATCAAGGAGGAGGCAATATTCTTGTCAATGCAGAAGTTCAGATCTTAGAGCCAGTAGATTTCTTGGATGCTTCCCAAGGTGATGTTGTGATTTGGAATTGGGATTTCGGTGATGGAAGGAATAGTTTGGAACAAAATCCTACGCATATCTACGATACTAAGGGAATGTTTACAGTGACTTTGACTACCATTGATGAGATTGGTTGTGTGGCTACTTTCCAGCGCGTTATTGAGGTTAGGGACGATTACATGATCATAATTCCCAATGCCTTTACTCCTACAGGGAGCAAGAATCTTTATTTCAAACCTCAATTTAGAGGGATCTCATCGATGGATTTCTATGTGTTCAATACCTGGGGAGAATTGATCTTTGAATCTAATTCTCTAGAAACATTGGGTTGGGATGGTACTTGGAAAGGCAAAGCAACTCCAAATGGGAATTATGTGTACAAGGCTATCTTCACAACTCGTTCTGGCCAAAAAGTAGAGAAAGCCGGTGTATTTGTATTGATTAGATAAATGAGGAAATTGAGGTATATATGGGTTTTATTCGTCTTGATCTTTGGTGTGGCCAAAGCTCAGGATACCCAGTACTCTCAATTCTACGCTGCTCCCCTGTATTTGAATCCTGCTTTGACTGGTGCTAGCGAACTTACTCGTATAGGCATCAATTACCGAAATCAATGGCCAGGTTTGGACCAAAATTTCAATTCCTATTCAGCATACATCGATCATTATATTTTTGATTATAACTCTGGTATAGGTTTGATTTTCAATGGAAGTCAAGAAAGTATGGCCAATCTATCAACTAATGAAATTGGCCTTTCTTATGCCTATAGGTTAAAACTCAGCGAGGAGACATTTTTCCGAATTGGCGGCATGGTCAGCTATATGCAGCGTGACGCACTCTTCACAGATCTAGTCTTTGGTTCGCAGATCGATATCACCAATGGTACCATAGGCGGCATTACCGATGAGCTCAATGGAATCCCGATTGACAGTCGCTATAGTTTTGTAGATTACAGTGTCGGAGGAATGTTTTATTCCGATAAGATCTGGCTAGGCGTTTCTGCCCATCATCTATCCGAACCCAATACCTCTTTTGTAGATGATCAGATCTCAAAACTTCCTATGAAGCTATCAGCACAGGGAGGAATTAAATTTGATCTGGCTGGAGGACGCAGAAATTACTTCACCCATGCCTATGCGGAGCGATCAATATCTTTTGCCTTCAACTACAAACAGCAAGACCCTTTCAATCAACTAGACGTAGGTGCACAATTGAATTTGGAACCCTTGGTTCTGGGACTTTGGTATCGAGGACTTCCTACCAAAAATGAGTTGCCAAATAATGATGCGGTCATAGGCGTAGTGGGCGTATCTCTGGAAAACGGACTAAATATTGGCTATTCCTATGATATGACAATCTCCAAATTAGGTTTGAAAAATAGTGGAGGGGCTCATGAAGTATCTCTCACTTATACATTTTTATGGGGTGATTCCAAAAGCAGGGGACAGCGAAGTCGTATTGTGCCATGTTTTAAATACTAGCCAAATTTTTAAAATTAATTTTTTTGAGTCTTTGTAGCACTCTTTTTTATTTGGCACCTAGAAAAAAGCATCCTTTCCTAAGTTTTTTGACTATTGTAATATTTTAATAGAAAATATACTTTTTCAAGCACACTGCTTATTTAAGCTAATTCAGCTTCCCCGATTTCCAAGAATTCCCAATACTTGCATATTAAGAATTTTCTATGCTTATTTTGGATTATTATGAAAAATGAAGAATATCATTTTGTTGTATGTGATATACAAAAAATAATATTCTTAAATGCGAAATGCATTAATGTCAATTCATAAGGCAATTTTCATAAAATTAAAATCACCTAAAATTCTGAGAGTTAGTAAGAGAATGCAAGTTCGAATTCATAAAAGTGGAAGTAAAGGGCTGGTGCTTTTGCTGAGCATGATATGCTCCTTCCCCATGTATGCATCTTCAGATTACAGTTTATCAGTTACAGAGCCTATTAAGGTGACTGTTACAGGTAAGCTCGCACTTTGCTCACATGAGGAGAAAGGAAGTGTTATTCTGAATGTAGCAGGCGGAGTAGCTCCATACAGTTATCGCTGGAATACCCTTGAAACAAGTAAAGATCGTACGAATCTTAATGCAGGTACTTACACAGTAGAAATTACCGATGCCACTGGGACTACTCATATTGAAAGGATTGTTGTTCAGCCTCCTTATCCTTTGATCTTAAGCGAGCCCGAGATAAAAGATGCAAGTTGTAGTTCTGGAAAAGATGGCTATGCAAAAATAGCTGTAAAGGTAGGTAGAGGGGAACCTTATCAAATCACTTGGAGCAATGGACTCAAAAACACTTGGGAGGCAAATAGACTGGAGCCTGGGGTATACTCAGTGACTGTGGCGGACAAGTATCACTGCGATGTGACAACAACTTTTGAAATCAAAGCTGTCTCTGAAGGAATCAATGTTTCAGAATCCATTCAAACGCTGAGCTGTGCTAGCGAGAAAAGTGCCAGCATAACTTTGAATGTGTCAGGCGGAGTTGGCCCCTATACTTATAAATGGAGCAATGGCTCAACTTCTCAAAATCTTCAAAACATCGGTGCTGGGGAATATTCTGTCCAAATCCAAGATCAGAAAGGTTGTTCATACCAGGCCTCCTATAGTATTACAGCTCCAACCTCCATGGAGATTCAAACTAAAATCTCTGATCCAACTTGCGCCGATTCTGCCAGTGGTCTAATTCAGCTTGAGGTCTCTGGCGGACAGGCCCCTTATACCTATCGCTGGAATAATGGAAATACTAGTTCGATTAATTCTAAACTCAGTTCAGGCAAATATACGGTTGTAGTTACCGATGCTATGGGCTGTTCTCTGGAAAAGGAGATCGTATTAGCTCCGGCTTCAAGTTTGGAAATAAAACTGCTCGAAATGAATAATGCCAGTTGCCAGGGAGCAAATGATGGATCTATTAGGCTGGAAGTAAATTCCGCAGAAAAAGGATTGAATTTTCTATGGGATGATGGATTTACAGAATTAAACAGAAACAATCTGAGAGCAGGGACATATTTACTTACCGTGTCAGACGAAAGTGGTTGTGAGAATTCAAAATCCTTCACGATCAGCGAGCCCAACCTTCTTCAAGCTAAAATCGAAACAGTACTAGATGTGGACTGTGAGTTGGGAGCCGTGACTGGAGTGGCTTGGGTATCTATTCAAGGTGGAAACCAACCCTATCAAATTACCTGGAATACTGGAGAAAAGGACCTACGGGAAATTAATTTTAGTAAAGCTGGAAATATCAAAGTGAATGTGACAGATGCAACTGGATGTTCTTCACAAACTGAAGTGAGAGTAGATTTTCCGACTTCAATTAGTAAATCTGGAAGACTGAACTTCAAGTATAGAAAACTAAAAATCAACAGCGAGCCTAAAGTACAAGTAGACGAGGAGATCATCTTCGAAAGTGAAATTTCTGAAGAATTCATCGGCTGGGAATGGGCATTTGGTGATGGGAATGCATCTACAGACAAAGATCCAATTCATGTTTTCGACAATTCAGGAACATTCGAAGTTACCCTAACTGCCTATGATGTTTTTGGCTGTTCAAGTGTGGAAAAAAACATCATTCAAGTCAATAAGCCTGCAGAATTAATAACGATTCCCAATGCATTCACCCCGAATGGGGATGGTCTAAACGACACCTTTCTTCCTAAACTTAGAGAAGTTGCTACTTTCTCTATGGAAATTTTTAATACCTGGGGAGAGCACATTTATTCCACCTCCGGCCTGGAAAGTCAAGGCTGGGCTGGAATATATAAAGGTCAGGCTTCACCTGGCGGAAATTACCTGTACAAAATAACCTATACTTCTCTCAGCGGCGAAATCTACTACCGTACAGGCAGAATCACCCTAATTCGTTAATTAAATGAGAAAATATTTCACCCTTACGGCCCTTCTATTTCTTTGCCTCGCTGTCAGTGCGCAGGATATACAATATTCACAATTTTACGCTGCGCCATTGTATCTTAATCCAGCTATGACAGGAGCATCTGAAATGACTCGATTTGGAGTGAATTATAGAAATCAATGGCCAAGTTTGGATCAATCCTTTCGAGCTTATTCTGCCTATGCTGATCATTATATATTCAGTGCAAATAGTGGTGTCGGGTTAATTGTCAATCGCTCTGAACAAAGTATGGCAAATCTCAGTATGACTGAAATCGGAGCTACCTACTCCTATAGAATGAGATTGGGTTCTAAATCTTTTTTGAGAGTAGGTGGCCAAGTAAGCTACATGACTAGGGATTCTTATTTTGGAGATATGGTTTTTGGTAGTCAAATCAATGGCCAAACAGGAGATATAGAAGATTATTCCGGAGAAAAACTCGGAGATGATATTAGTCATCAATTCATGGATTACAGTTTTGGCATGATGTACAACAACGACAATATTTGGTTTGGATTTGCTGCTCATCATTTGACACAGCCTACAATTTCGTTTCTGGAAGATCTGGATAGCAAATTACCTCTAAAGCTTTCTGCACAAGGAGGAATTCGTTTTGATTTATCTGGAGGAAGTGCTGTTCAATATTTGCATAAAACGGAAAATACCCGCGAACTTACTTTAGCATTCAACTACAAGAATCAAGGTGGCTTTCAACAGTTGGACATTGGCGCTCAGGTGAATCTTCAGCCACTAGTTCTAGGACTTTGGTATCGGGGAATTCCAGTGACAAAGGCAGAACTTACAAACCATGAATCGATCATTGGAGTGCTGGGAGTTTCTTTAGGAAATGGGCTAGATGTAGGATATAGCCATGATTTCACATTATCCTCACTAGGAAATGCTAACACGGGAGGGGCTAATGAAGTCAGTGTCAGATATAGTTTCTTAGCTACAAAGAAGCGGGGTGCTGGTAGAAAAACTTCAATGCCTTGCTTTAGGTATTGACTCATGCAAAGCATTAGGATGGTTGTTAAGGTTATAGCTTTTTTGCAAAATTAATGGTTCGATAATTTTAGCTATGCACCATACAATTTGGCTCCTTCTCCACTCGTAACATAGTATTGTGTTAAGGCTATTCTATAGACCTTTGGCTATGAAGACAACGTACTTTATCCAATCAGTTTTTTTACGAATTATTTCAAAATCCTGAGTATAAGATTTTTAGCCCCATCATTCTTTGATCAAGAAGTCTTTCGATACTTCAAAATCGCCCACGTATTGAAAAATGCTGCGAAACCGATCATGATCAAAAAGTACTTTGAGATATCTTGAAATCCACTTCCTTTGAGTACTACCATACGCATTACTTCTATGAAATAGGATACGGGATTGGAGTAGGCAATGACTTTTGCCCAGCCTGGCATACTTTCGATAGGAGTAAATAGTCCACTCATCAGAAGAAAAATCATCATAATGAAAAATGCTACTGACATCGCCTGCTGCTGGGTATCGCTATAGGTGGAGATCAATAAGCCCACTCCCAAAAGCGCAACCAGGTAAATAGCCAGAAATCCATACAGGAGGAAAATACTACCCATCGGGACAATTCCATAAACGATCCTAGCAACGAAAAAGAGTCCAATGCTAAAAATGATTATGCCAATAATCCAAAATGGAATAAGCTTACCTAAGATAAACTGGTACTTTTTGATCGGCGTGACATTGATCTGTTCGATGGTTCCGATCTCTTTTTCCTTCACGATATTCAGAGCGGACATATAAGCTCCCACCATTGTCACCAAGAAAACCAAAATCCCAGGAACCATAAAGAATCGGTAATTCATAAAGGGATTAAACCAGTTGGACGAAGCAACTTCGATCTGAGGAATGGGATTGTAACGATAAGGATCAATCCAATCCAGGCGTACTTCTGCATTGTAGTTTTGGATGATTTGATTGAGGTATGCACCTCCAAGACTCGCCTTAGTACCATTGATCGCATTTACTGCAATGAAGAGTTTCTCGCGGTTTTCCCGCACAAGATTTCTCTCAAAACCTTCCGGGATTTCCAGAATCAAATCTGACTTTTCCTCTTCAATTTGCTGAAAAGCAGCATCGAAAGAATCTCCAAAATCTGCCAAGACAAAATATCCCGAAGCCGTGATCTTGGAAATCAATTGCTGAGAATAAGGACTTCTGTCGTGATCGACGATGGAAATATTGATGTTTTTGATCTCATAATCCGCTGCCAAAGGCATGACTAAAAGTTGGATCATCGGCATGGCAAAGATCATCGGAAGCAGAGATTTATTTCTGAAAATCTGCTTAAACTCTTTTCTGAGCAGGAATAAAAGCGTTCTCATGCCAGACGGATTTTAAATTTTTTGAAGCTCACAAAGAGGAAGAAAGCCGTCATCCCGACCAGAATCAGCGTTTCTTTCCATATCGCAGAGAAGCCGAGTCCTTTGATCATAATCGACTTCACGATAATGTAATACCACTTACTCGGCACCACATTAGAAATGATACGAAGCGGCATTGGCATATTTTCGATGGGGAACATAAAGCCAGTGAAAAGCATGGTCGGAATCATCATTCCCATCAGTGCGATCAGCATGGCGGTTTGCTGAGAATCCGTGCTATTGGAGATCAAAAGCCCAAGTGAAAGTGCTGCAATAATGAGCAAGCTGCTTTCTGCGTAGAAGAGCAATAGACTTCCTTCGAAGGGCAATCCCATAAAGAATATGGACATCAAAAGGATCACTGTCAAATTGAATAGAGAAAGGACGAAATAGGGAACTGCTTTGGAGATGATTACTAAGAAGGGATTGAAGGGCGAAACTAGCAGAACTTCCATGGTGCCATTTTCCTTTTCCCGTACAATAGAAATCGAGGTCATCAGTACGCAAATCAATACCAACACCAAGGCCATTACACCAGGCACAAAGTTCGTTGCTCCCTTCAATTCGGGATTATAGAGCATCCTGATTTCTGGCTGGATTTGATACGGTAGTTGGGTTTCATTCACGCGTTCCTGCTGATAATCCCGCAAAATGTTGTTGACATAATTCGTCAGCGTATTCGCTTTATTAGGATCAGAAGCATCAGCGATTACCTGAATTTGTGCTGAATTTTGAGCCAGAAGATCCGAATTGAAATTGGCTGGAAATACTACCGCTAGATTGACTACGCCTTTCCTAAATGCCGCTTCTATCTCCCTATGCGACATCAATGAGCTTTGAAGTTCAAACTGATCACTGGCTGCAAGTTTCTGCGTGATCTCTCTCGATGCCGGATCATTGGCATAATCTACCACCACGATTTTGGAATCTTTGATCTCATTCGTAAGTGCAAATCCAAAGAGCAAAATCTGCGCAATGGGAAGCCCAAAGAGCATCAGAAGCGTCTTTCGATCTCGAAACACGTGGTAGAATTCTTTCCTTACAAAGGTGAAAAACTGCTTCATATTAGTCTGCTTGTCGTTTTGCACCTCGTGCGAGTTCAAAGAAAACTTCGTCCATGGAAGCTGCATTGTAAGTTTTCTTAAGGTTAGTTGGTGTATCCAAAGCCTTCATTTCCCCATCAACCATCATTGAAATGCGATTGCAATATTCAGCCTCGTCCATGTAATGCGTAGTCACAAAAATCGTGATTCCGCGATTGGAAGCTTCGTAGATCAAATCCCAAAACTGTCTTCTGGTTACAGGATCTACACCGCCAGTTGGTTCGTCAAGGAATACAATCTTTGGGTCATGAATGATCGCCACAGAGAAGGCAAGCTTTTGCTTCCAACCTAGTGGAAGTGAGCCTACCAGTTTTTTGCTTTCTTCTTTTAATCCAAGTAAGTCAATCAGGTGATCACTTTTCTCCTTGATTTCCTGATCGCTGAGTCCATAAACTCCCCCGAAAAAGCGGATGTTTTCTATCACAGTCAGATCTTCGTAAAGAGAGAATTTCTGACTCATGTAACCAATGTTTGCCTTGATCTTTTCTGTGTCTTTGTAGATATCAAATCCCGCGATGGTAGCCTCACCCGACGTGGGTGTAGACAAGCCACAAAGCATCCGCATCGCTGTAGTTTTGCCAGCTCCGTTAGCTCCAAGAAATCCAAATATCTCACCTTCATAGACTTCGAAAGTGATCGCGTCGGTTGCGGTGAAATCCCCGAATTTCTTGGTGAGTTTATCCGTTTTGATGACTACATTTTGCATATCAATGATTCATTAGTTGGATAAAACAATCTTCAATCGTCGGCGTTATTTCCTTCAATTCTATAGCAGCGTGACCGAGCTTTTCTAAGTTCTTGCGTAGAGATGGCTGGACTTCTGGACTATTCTCCTGAAAAGTCAAGTGATGGTATTCTCCAAAAGCAAAGCAACTTTTGACGGATTCTTGCTTTCGCAAATCTTGTAATAACACACTCATTTTTTCTGATTTCACTGCGAACAGTGGCTCAGGGTAAGCTTTGATAATTGCTGCTGGCGTATCGATGGACATGATTTTTCCACTTTGGATCAAAGCAATCCGTTCACAAAGTGTCGCCTCATCCATATAAGGAGTCGAAACTAGAATCGTAATTCCCTGCACTTTCAGTCGCTTCAGCATATCCCAAAATTCCTTTCTGGAAACCGTATCCACACCGGTTGTTGGCTCATCTAGAAACAAAACTGTCGGTCTATGAATCAGAGCACAGCAAAGTGCCAACTTTTGTTTCATTCCACCCGATAGCTTACCTGCTTTTCGGGTTTTGAATGGCTCGATCTGCACGTAGATTTCCTTGATCAAATCGTAGTTTTCTTTGACAGTTGTATTGAAAAGGGTTGCAAAGAAATTCAGATTTTCCTCCACCGTAAGATCTTGATAGAGCGAGAACTTTCCCGGCATATAGCCCACTTGCTTGCGGATTTCCTTGTAGCCAGTCACCACATCTAATCCATTGACCGATGCGTTGCCTCCATCAGGAAGTAGCACTGTGGTAAGCATGCGGAAAATGCTTGTTTTCCCAGCCCCATCTGGCCCGATAAGCCCAAATAGTTCGCCTTTTTTGACTTCAAAACTGACCTTGTCGACCGCAGTTAAAGCCCCTTCATTGTATGTTTTCGATATATTTTCGAGCGTAACCATGAATGTTACTGAAAATTGATTTCTCCATACATACCGATTTTGAACTTGCCTTCATTAGGCACATCTACCTTGATGGCGTACACCATATTGGCACGCTCATCTTTCGTTTGGATCGTCTTCGGAGTAAATTCTGCCTTGTCATTGATCCAAGAAATTGTGCCTTCTGTCTTGTCAAAACCACCATCACCACTATCTGTATGTACTGTCACTTTTTGCCCAAGCTTCACCTGCGAAAGTTGATTTCCACTGATATAAACCCGGAGAATGATATTCGACAAATCAGCGATTTTGTAAAGCGGTTTGCCTGGAGCGGTCATTTCATTTTGCTCGGCGTATTTAGTCAAAACGGTTCCTGCCATAGGGTTGATGATTTGGCTTTTTCCCAGTTGATCATTTAGCTGTGCGATCTGAACTTCCATCGGACTAGCATCGTTGCTGATCCCTTGTGTTGAAATATTCAAGGTTGATTTCTGTGCCTGAATTTGCGCTTTGATCAGGTCCACTTGGGCAGTAGCATCATCCAATTGCTTGGGAGTAGCGGCATCAGCTTTCACCAGATTGCTCACACGGGTTTGCTCACGTTCGGCGGTTTTCAGTTGCTCATTCAACGCGGCGAGTTGGAGAGAAATGTTTGGTTTTCGGCCAGTCAACGCTGTGATTTGTGCTTCCAGCTGTAGTTTTCTGAGATACAGCTGGACAGTATCTACATAGCCTATTTGTTCTCCTGCTTGAAGTGTTTGCCCTTCTTCTAACTTAAATACTTTCAGCACTCCAGCAGCTTCCGCCGAGATGATTGTCTCATCAGCTTCGAATGCTCCAGATGCATCGAAAGTTTTTTCTTCTTGACAGCCAAAGCTCAGTATAGTGGCTAGGGCCAGTATGGATAGGGATAAGTTTTTCATCATCTCTTGATTAATTTCCAGTGGTAAGTTGATAGGTATATTGCGCCATGAGTAGTTGGATGCGATGCAAAACCTGATTTTGTCGAGCCTGATCTTCGGCATTGACGTACATCAGGTAATCATTTGCAGTGATGCTTCCATATTCAAGCTGGTTATTAGCCGTGGTTTTTACTTTTTCCCGGAGGGTAATAATCTCATCGTCAGTCTGCAATAGTTTGAGGTATTTGAGGACATCTTGCTTTTGCTGAGTCATCGCCAGATTTGTGTTTAGCAGGAAAGTTTCCTCTTGAAGCTGAACAGCATTTTGGTTCAATTGGATTATTTCTTTTTCTCTGGACGAGGTGTAGAAATTGCTAATGTTCCAATTTAGTCTCAAGCCAGTCACGTAGAAAAATTCAAAATCGTTGCTCAGGAAGTTCAAGCCTGGTCTACCGTAGCCTCCTTGAAAAAATAAATTGAAATGAGGATTATTTCTCTTATTGACTAATTCACTTTGTAAGACAAAACTCTCTTTTTGGGCGGCAAAACTTGCGAGTTCTGGTCGGTTGATCTCATCGTCCAATTCCCGTGGTGCAGGAGGAATCAGCTGTGTGTTTTCGTCCAACTCTTCCCCGATGAATATGGAGAGCATATCCATAAAGGCCTTTCGATTGGCTTCCATTTCTACTGTTTTTTGATCAGCATTTAGCATTTCCGCTTTTAGTTGATCAGCATCACTTTTTAGCGCGATGCCATTCGCTATACCAGCATTTGCACGGTCTAGCCCAGTTTGGATGTCTTTCTTCAACAGTGCAGTTTGAAGTAATTGTCCATCTACGAGCATAATTCCAAAAAATAGTTGATTGATTCTATTTTTGATCTGGTAGAGCTCCACTTCCAAGTTTTTGGATTCCACTTCCGCATTGGCTTCGGCAATTGCCTGCTGATGGCTATTAGTGCCAAAATCAGTCAGGGGCTGGACTATTTCACCATAGATCTTGTATTGATCTTTGGCAAGTGGCTCGATGATAATATTCGGAATATCTACCGGCAAGCCAGTAACATCAGATTGGTAAGTTGCTTGCCCATTGATATTAAACTGAGGGATATTCCCTTTGGAAATATTTTCTACAGAATAGTTTTTGGTCTGCTCAATGAGTTCCATTTGCCTTAGAAGTGGGTAATTGTCCCTAGCTTTTTCGTAGCATTCTTCCAGGCTGAGCTGTTTTTCATTTTGAGAAAAAGCTAAATTCGGAAGCAGTATCAGCGCCAAGAGAGCACTGGCCATAATGCGTTGTTTTTGATTTAAACTACTTTTCATGTTCAGTTATTAAACATTTGAATAATCTTACTGTGAAGAACTCATATTTTATAACATGGCCTTAAACCATATTGGAATAAGAGTTTTACGCTCCTGCATCAGTTCTTCAAACTCTGCTTGATCGATATCACCCAGACCTTTTATCATTGGGTTTGCCACGAAAGGAAACACTGTCATTCCTAGCATATTCATCATGAAATGCAGCGGTTTGATAGGTTTCACTCGTTTAGCTTCTATTTCCTCTTGGAGTTGTTGAATGAAAATTGAGTTGAGAAAAGCCTTTTTCGCTCCCGTTTTTTTGATGAGCTCCTCAGGATTGTTTCTCAATTCACTCAGGATGAAAATTGGGATGTTAGGATTCTCAGTAAGTCTATCGATGTAATTCTCTGGGATTAGCTCGATTTTCTCTTCGAAACTCGTACTTGGATCATCGAAAACTGATCGGAGTGACTGGAAAAAGCCCTGGAGACTTTCGGTCATGATCAAATCAAACAAACGCTCTTTACTTCTAAAATAGTAATTCAAAAGCGCTAGATTTATACCAGCTTCTTCTGCAATATCTCTCGTACGCGTAGCTGCATAGCCTTTTTGCTGGAATATAATCCGTGCGGCATTCTTGATTTTTTCCTCTGTGGAACTGTCTAATTTTTCTTTAGCCACTGTATCTGTAGTACTTAATTTAGCACAAAGTAAAAGGCTGAAATATTATAATCAAACGTTTTAATCATAATATTTAATCAAATGATTAAAAACTGAGCAAAATAGATGGGAAGTACTGCTTCCCATCTCATTATCTACTGATTCTTAAATGATTCTAATTCTTCTAATTGCTCCAGCGACTTTTCAATCTGCGTACCACCAGCGGTAGATATCATCCATTTCACCCATTTTTTATCAGCATTCTCTGGTTTGAAATTCACAAAAATCCAAACTGCCAACACTGTAAACAAACCTGTGATGATCAACTGGGTAATCAACCAAACAGTTGGGGCCTGACTAGGAAAATAACTCAGGCTAAGATGAAAAGTACTGTAAAATGGAAGTTGGATAGCGACGATGCGCATGCTTCTGATCAGAGAGAACTTCAGCTCGATCAATTGTGCTTGGATCTCTGCGACTGAACCGTCATAACGAATTTGGTTTGCCATCACCAAGTGACGGATGTAATCCGAAAACACTTTAATGTTTACAATGAAAATCACGGCTACTGAAATTGTAAAGAAGTCAGGTTGAAAATCTGTGGCTTTCAATCCTATTCCCAGCACAGCTCCAAGGAACAGTAGGTAAAGACTACCAAAGGCAATTCCAGTGATTTTCTCGGCTTTCATTCCCCACATAGCCTTTTTCATTTTCTGGCTTTGTTGCTCTCGCAAGAGCTGTAGGTTTAATGACATAAGCTGATCAATTTTACTTTCTTGTGTTTTCCAAAGGCTTAAAATATCTTGATTTTGCATGTTATGGTCGGTTTAGTGTTAGGAGTTTCTCTTTAATCAGTTTTTTGATTCTACTCAGTTTTGTTGCCACATTGGTTTCAGATATACCCATGATGTCAGCTATTTCCACATAGCTTTTTTCTTCCAAGTAAAGTAGCATCAGCGCTTTGTCCAGTGATTTCAATTCGCCTATGGCAGCATACAGCTGTGCCACTTGTTCATTTACCGGATCCGCATCAGGAATAGAAAACTGAACAATCTCATCTTGGAGAGGACTAGTGATTTCTTTGCGTTTTGACTCTTTTCGCAGATTTGAAATAGCCACATTCAGCGCCACACGATATAGCCAGGTAGAGAATTTGTACTTGGGATCATAGCCCGAAAATGATTTCCACACTTGAAATGAAATCTCCTGAATCAGATCTTTCTGTTCTTCCTCGCTGAAGCAGTAGGTCCGAGCAACCTTATACAGAATACCCTTATTGGCTTGTAGTAGTGCTGTGAATTCAGAAGATCGGTCAGTAGTAGGCTGCATTCCAAGTTGCTTTTGTCAATGATTCGTGAGAAACTCGAAAAAATCACAGAGAAGGTGAAAATATTTTTCTGCACTATAAAAATTGCCTGTAACTATCTTCCTGTTTTGGAGTAAAATACTTCCTTATTGATTTATTTCTGAGTCATTTCCACACGAGTTTTTGGAAGACTTTCTGGATAGTTTTTCTGAATAAATTCAATCATTTTTTCCCGTACAAACACTCGAAGGTCCCAAGCTGTTGGAGAGTTTTTGGCGCTGACTAGAATACGTGTTTCTACTGTGAATTCTTTCGCATCAGAGACCTGCAGCACTTTCACTTTCTTGTCCCATAGCTCAGTTGTTTCTAGGATGCGATCCAACTCTTTGCGAAGCTCCTCAAAGGGAACCGTATAATCTGTATATAAGAAAACGGATCCAAGTAAGTCGGCAGAGGTTCTTGTCCAGTTTTGAAAGGGAGTTTCTAGAAAATAGGTGGTTGGAAGCACTAGCCTGCGCAGATCCCAGATCCGAACTACGATGTAATTCAAATTAATTTCCTCTATCCAGCCCCATTCACCTTCCACTACCACAGCATCTTCGAGACGAAATGGCTGGGTAAAAGCAATTTGAATCCCCGCAATCAGCGTCCCGATTGCTTTCTGAGCAGAGAAGCCGATAATTATTCCCGCCACACCTGCAGAAGCGAAGAAACCTACACCTACTTTTCGGACTGATTCGAAGGAAAGTAGAATAAGTCCAATTCCCAGCAAAATGATCATGAAGTTTGCGATTTTCACCATCATGTTTATTTGAGTGAGCACCTTCCTGGCTTTGAGGTTATCTTCTTGCGAAATGTCATATTGCTTGATAAAGATTTTTTTCAAAATCTGCATCAAAACCAACAAACACCAAGTAAATCCGCAGACAATCAATACGGTAGTGATATGAGGCAAATAAGCCCAGATACCTTCCCAATCTTTAGATATGTTACCGTAATAGAACTTTGAAAAAGCTAAGGCAAGCGTGACCAATAGTGGCATTACCAACCGGGTATAGTATTTCATAAGCTAAGTTGAAAAGGGTTAGAAGTAGTTGGACTGAAATAATTCAGCCATAGAAAAAGGTAATTCTGGGCGGTAAGAGCTTAGAAATTAGGGAATAGAATGGAAAAAGCCAAAATATGACTACATATCATCACATGGTATTGGTGATAAAATCATATCGTGACTATAGTCCAAGTCATCAATATTAGCTTGTACAGGAATTCCATCGACCGTCTCCATTTTACCATATCCTTCTTTCCAGCCTGCTTCTGTGTTTTTGAAGACCACTTGACGCTTGGAAGTATCACCTTCGGAAACAAAAGTATATTCAGCGATAATCATATCATCTCTGATTTCTCCATTGATTGTCCCGCTGTTTTGATCCTTTTCAAAAAGTGCATATTCTAAAGTGCCCGTGATATTTGTCCCATCCACATGAGTGGTCAGAAAGACTTCATCTTTTTCCCCTATATATCGAAAGCACTCAGTATTCAATTCTTCCACATGTTCGGAATCTGGGGAAAATGCTACATCAATTGGGGAGTCTTCTTTTGGAGCCTTACAAGAGATAAGGATTAAAGCAGTAAAAATTAGCGGATATAAAGCTTTCATGGCTGTTTTACAGTTGGTTACAGCATAATAAAAACAAAAAGACCGCCAAATGACGGTCTTTTCTGTAAATGCTATTTGTGTCTAAGTCTATTTCTCAGGCATCCCATCTTCCATCCATTTGAAGAAAACGGCTAACTCTTCCTGACTTAGTGCAGGCTTTTTCATTTTATGAGGCATATAACCCTTTTCTGAAGTATCCCTTTGCGTCCTATCTAAAATGTCGTCAATACGTGACAATACTCGATCGTAAGTATCTAATTGATCCTTCTCTCCTTCTGGGTAATGACATGGTGTACAATGTGCCAACATGATAGGTTGTATGTCTTTGTCATAAGTAACCAAAGCAAGCGTATTATTAGATGCTTTTTTAGTACTGGTACAGGACTGATATGTGATTAATCCGAAAGCACATATGAGAAGTGTATATCTTATTTTCATTAAGCATTATTAAAGTGAAGGATAATTATACTGCTTTTATTCTTATTTGAAAAGCAAAGACAGGAAGACTGCCTGCGTTAATTTCCTATCCACTCAGCTACAAAGAGGTTAGTATCTCTAGTGCCGCCATTGTTTCTATTAGAAGAAAAGACTAGGTATTTGCCATCGTTGGAGAATACTGGGAAAGCGTCAAAAGTCCCATCGTGGGTAATTCGCGTTAGACCAGTTCCATCGATATTGATCATGAATAAATTGAATGGATATCCTCTTTCCGTTTGATGGTTTGAAGCAAAAATGATCTTGTCTCCAGAAGGAAAGAAGAAGGGAGCCCAGTTGGCTTTACCTAGATCGGTGATTTTCTTCACATCTGAACCATCAGCATTTGCTACATATAGCTCCATGCTCGTAGGCATGACCAATCCTTCCTCGAGTAAGTCTTTGTATTCCTTTACATCTTCATCAGAGGTTGGCCTAGAGGCTCTCCAGATAATTTTACTTCCATCAGGAGAGAAAAATGCTCCGCCATCATAACCCAAATCTGAAGTAATTTGCTTTACATCAGAACCGTCGATATTCATCGTGTATAGTTCCAAATCGCCTGTTCTCAATGAAGTGAAGACAATTTTATCACCGTTTGGAGAAACAGTAGCTTCTGCGTCATATCCAGGATCATCAGTAAGTTGGGCAAGAATATTTCCTTCCAAATCGGCAGTGAAAATATCAAATGAGTCATAAATCGGCCAAACATACTTCCCGTCAGTTCTAGGCTCTGGTGGTGCTGGGCAGTTATCCCCGCCCAAATGCGTAGAAGCATAGACGATGCTTTTATTGTCGGGAAGAAAATAGGAGCAGGTGGTTCTGCCTAGGCCTGTGCTTAGAAGCTTAGGAGCATTATTTTGCAAATCGTCTGTTTTCCAATTGGTATAATAAACCTGATCACATTCAGCTCCCCACTTGTTATAGTCGGATTGAAAAACCAGCATAGAATCGTCAAAAGACCAGTAGGCTTCGGCGTTATTTCCTCCGAAAGTCAGTTGTTTGATATTTTTCAAATACTTCATTTCTTCTGGCGTCAACAATAAAGAATCGGATGCAGAGTGAACTTCAGTTTCTATTTCCGTTTGAACGTCTGTTTTTGGGCTGCAGGCAAAAGAAAGTAGCAACAGCACAACAAGGATTTGTCTCATTATTAATTTGAATTTTAAGAATTGCTGCGCAAAGTTACCATTTATTATCTTTGTCGAAATATGAAAAATGTCATGAATTATCTCTCTAACTATACGCTTGCTGCATTCGCAGGAGCAATGCTTACCTGGAGCTGCACCACAGCACCATCTGATGAAAGCCTAAAGGCTGGATTAAAAGACGATGTAATTTTCCTTGCTGCAGATAATCTTGCTGGTCGTGCAATCGGCACTGAAGGTGAACAAAAGGCTGCTGAATACTTAGCTGCTGAATTCAAAGAAATTGGATTGGAGCCCAAAGGAACTGAGGAATACTTCCAGCCTTTTACAGTGTCAAAACCTACTAATCCTCATGAAGAAGCTGTCATTGGTACTGATGGAGAAGGAGTTACTGGTAGAAATGTAATTGGGTATTTGGACAACAAATCTGAAAATACCATTGTGATCGGAGCACATTTCGATCACCTAGGAATGGGTAGTGAAGGTTCTCTCCATCGTGGCGAAGCAGCGATTCACAATGGTGCAGATGACAATGCCAGTGGAACAGCCGCTTTGGTAGCTTTAGCTAGACTATTGAAGCATGAAGAGCGCAAAAGCAACATTCTATTTATCGCATTCTCAGGTGAGGAAAATGGTCTTTGGGGATCAAATTACTACGTGAAAAATCCTACTATCGACCTGACGAAAGTCAATTACATGATCAATATGGATATGGTTGGTCGATTGAATGATGAGAAGACACTCGCGATTAATGGAGTTGGTACGAGCCCAAGCTTTGTTCCAGCGTTAGAATTGGCGAATGCTGATAGCCTGAAGTTAGTTACCTCAGAATCTGGTGTAGGTCCATCCGATCACACTTCTTTTTACCTTCAAGATTTGCCAGTACTACATTTTTTCACGGGTCAGCATGAAGATTACCACAAGCCTTCTGATGATTCTGAATTGATCAATTACGATGGTTTATTACTTGTAGTAAAATACATAGACCGCTTAATTGGGCAGTTGGATACCGAACCTAAGCTTGCTTTCAATAAGACGAAAGACAGCACAGGAGACTCTCCTCGATTCACAGTTTCACTTGGGGTAATTCCTGATTACTTATATGATGGCAAAGGAATGCGAATCGATGGTGTGTCTGAAGACAAGCCTGCTCAAGCAGCTGGTCTGTTAAAAGGTGATGTAGTCGTGCAAATGGGAGATTCTACCATAGTGGATATGATGAGCTACATGCGTGCGCTAAGTGCTTTTGAGAAAGGCGATGAAGCTACTGTAGCTTACGAAAGAAGTGGGGAGAAAAAGGAAGTGAAGGTGGTTTTTTAGGAGCTAAGAAACTAGATTTTAGAATCAAGATTATGTAAATACAAAACCCCGGAATCTCATGGATTTCGGGGTTTTGTTTTAGTCACGAAAGTAAATATTCTGTTACTTTATTGGATTCGCTTCCACTCCTTCAAAAGTCATTTTGATAGGTTTTATAGTGCCATCATCGTTGAATTCCATGATGTCAATTGCTGTTACGCGATGATCTCGACCTTCATTTGGAATCGGTCGACGGTGATAGACCATGTACCATTCGTCTGAGCCTGGCTTTTGAATCACGGAATTATGTCCGGCACCAGTTGCTACAGTCGTATCATTTTCTAGGATAGTTCCGATTCTTTCCCATGGGCCATTGATATTGTCTGATATGGCATAGGCCACTTTATAACTGTCATTTGTCCAGCCTCCTTCCGACCAGAGGAAATAATATTTTCCCTCTCTGATAAATACGAAAGGACCTTCTACATAGCCCTCAGGAGTGATTTCATGGAAAATCTCTCCATCTTCCCAAGGTTCAAATCCTGTAAAATCAGCGTTAAGCTTACCAATATTGCAGTGACTCCAGCCTCCATACAGCATATAATAGGTACCGTCGGTATCTTTGAAAACAAACTGGTCGATGGGTTGGGCATCATTATAGAATTCGGAAAGAAGTGGTTTACCAATGTGGTCTTTGAATGGACCTCCAGGTGAATCAGCAACCGCTACTCCCAATCCACCAAAATGATTGATGTCATTATTTGGATCCCAACCATCTCGGCTTGGGCGCTGAATATCATTAGCGGAAAAGAATAAGTAATATTTCCCATCTTTCTCGATAGCTGCTGGTGCCCACATGGCTTGTCGAGCCCACTTAATCGCGGCTGTGTCAAGGATATTTGCATGCTTTCCCCATATAACTAAGTCTTTGGAAGAAAAGGCATCGAAATGAAGCTGGTCAGTGTAGCCAGCAGAAAAAGTTGGATAAACCCAGTATTCGTCTCCAAATACTATCCCTTCCGGATCGGCATACCAGCCTTCGAAAATAGGATTTCCTGAACGTTTGGGAGCTTCTGTTTCTTCTGTAGTTTTTGGAGAAGAGCAGGCAAATGCCAATGCTAGGCCTCCAATCAGAATTGAGTTACTAACTTTCATAAGTTGGGATTTTCAAATGAATAGGAAATTTAAGCAGCTTGATTCAAATGAGAATGCGCTTGGTGTAAAAGCGATAAAATAGATTGATTTTACACTTTTGAGCCGAATAGAACATCTAATCGGCTCAAAATCATTAGAATTATGAGCCGAATAAGCTGTATATTCGGCTCATGAGTTATAATTGGGAACAGTCGGATTGGCCAACATTTACTTACAAGGAAGGTAAATCTGGGAAAATACTGCTTGATTTCCTCATGAAATCCAGGCAAATGTCTGGTGTACTCACTGGTCTGGCAGAGAGAAATCAGACTGAACTGCTAATGGAAATGATGGTGGTGGAAGCAATAAAAACTTCAGAGATCGAAGGTGAATTTCTCAGTCGAGCAGACGTAAAGTCTTCTATCAAAAAGAATCTTGGAATACACGAAGAGCAACCCTTACTTGTAAAGGATCCGCGGGCAAAAGGTATTGCCAAGCTTATGATCAAGGTACGTTCGGAATTTGCTCAAGAATTGACAGAAGAGATGCTTTTCAAATGGCATGAGTTGCTCATGGAAGGCAATCGCTATGTACGAGCTGGCCAGTGGCGGACTGATTCTTCGCCTATGCAGGTGGTTTCGGGAGCTATTGGGAAAGAAGTCGTGCATTTCGAAGCACCGCCGTCGGCCAAGGTTCCGAAGGAAATGGAAGCCTTTATCTCTTGGTTTAACAAAACTGCTCCAAACAAGGCTGAACCTATAAATAATCCCCTGATACGATCTGCTATTACGCATTTATACTTTGAATCTATTCACCCATTCGAGGATGGGAATGGGCGAATTGGCCGTGCTTTGGCGGAAAAATCGTTGCATCAAGGACTGGGACATGCCACATTGATTAGTCTTTCCAGTGTCATAGAAGAGAAAAAGAATGAGTATTACAAGGCTTTGAAAAGTGGACAAAGCTCCAACGAAATCTCTGATTGGTTGGATTATTTTGCCGAAACCGTCTTTCATGCACAGCTGAATGCCGAGCAATTGGTCAATTTCACGCTCCAAAAAGTCAAATTCTTTGATCGATTTAAGGAATTATTAAATGAACGCCAGACCAAAGCTATCAATCGAATGCTGGCTGAAGGACCAGCGGGTTTTGAAGGAGGAATGACTGCAAAGAAATACATGGCGATCAGCAAAGCCTCAAAGGCGACAGCCACCCGGGACTTACAGGCTTTGGTGGAATTAGGCATCTTTTTGCCGCAGGGCGGGGGAAGAAGTGTGAGTTATGAACTGGAATTCAATAAGCAATAATCCAGCTTCTGGCTAACTGATTATCAGAAAACCGAAAATTTTCTATTCGAACTTTCAATGATCATTTTAGATAGCTAAGTCTTTCTTGACAAGTAGTATATTAATCCCTCACAGATTCAATTTTGCCTAGTTTTTGCTCTATTGGCCAACATTAGCCATAATAAAAACCCTATTGGTTGCATTTACCCAAACTCAAAAAATAGTCCTTAGCTGATTAATTTGCTTTTTCATATCCTTCAAGCACAGATTCAAAAGTTGAGATTTTCAGTTTGTCTTTTTCGGAAAGATCATTTTTGCCAAGTGGATTTTGCTCCAAAGGATCTTCCAAAAGTGAATAAATTCTACCATCTCCATAGAGCTTCAATTCCGTATCCTGTACGTAAGTGCTATTTTCAAATTGTCCCCAATTAGGTGCGTAATAGCAGTATATCCATTCACGTCTATTGGCATTATCCCCAACTAACTGAGGATAAAAACTCAGGCCATCTGTAGGCACTAGTTCAGGATTCTTGAAATGAGCAACTTCAAGGAGAGTGGGAAGAAAATCAGTGAAATCAATCAGGCTTTCATTCTTGCTTCCCGGCTCAATTATTCCTTTCCAGTTTGCAATAAATGGCACATGTGTTCCAGCAGAAGTAGTATGACCTTTATCTCCTTTAATGGATTCACCAAGTTGAGAACTAGTCACTTTTCTATCGGTACCATTATCCCCGACGAAAAGTATCAAGGTGTTCTCACGGATGCCAAGTTCATTGGTTTTGTCTACGATGGATCCTATCAGTTTGTCCATGTACTTAACCATTTCGGTAAAGTAAATCGGGTCATTGGTCTTTGATTTGGCATCAAAATCTGCAAAACCCGGATTAGATGGAGTGGGCACAAAAGGATCATGAGTGATCACCATAGGATAATAAATAAAGAACGGCTCATTTTTATTGTTCTCCATAAACAGATTAATCTGCTCTGTAAAGAGATCTGGACCAAATTTTCCTTCATAGGTTTGGGTACCTGAATTAGAGCTAATCAGCGGATCTTTGTACCTGCTTCCCAACTGTTTGATTTGCCATAGAAAATATTCATCAAAGCCTGCGTCTGTAGGTTCCGTTCCTATTTTCCCTCCTGCCAACTCATGCTGCTTAGAATTCCCATACAATTGCCATTTTCCAGCAATGAAGGTTTTATACCCTGATTTTTTCAAATAATCAGCGAAAGTAAGCTCCCCTGGCTTTAATAATCCGAACCCTATATAATTCCTAAAATTGTACTTACCTGTCATGATTTGTACCCTCGAAGGAGTGCAAAGTGGCATGGAATACGTTTGGGTGAAATTCATCCCCTCCTTCGCAAGCTTGTCAAGATTCGGAGTTTGATAATCATCAGATCCGTTAATACCCAATGTTTCATAGCCGAGATCATCAGCCATAATGAGGATAATATTGGGAGATGAATGCTCGCTCCCTTGAGCCATTGCTTGGAATGCAAGACAAAAGCAGCTGAGAATAAGAAATGAACAAGTTTTCATTTTGGTATTACTTGTGGAGGATTAAAAATATAAAAGGAGAAGCAATTAGCTTCTCCTTTTATCAAATTACCAGTTTGGATTTTGTGTTAGGTTTGGATTGAGCGTAAGCTCATCGTTGGGAATTGAGATTAGATAATCTCGATTTGCCTTGAAACCGTACCCACTAGGAATTTCGGTTTGGAAATAATCTACCAAACCATCTTCATTCACCTTAACCTCTAGGGTTGGGAATTCTGATTGCTCAAACGGATATCCAAGCGGTCTTTGGCCTACAAATAATCCCTCTGCAGCCCATCTTCTATAGTCATCTATGCGCTGTCCTTCGAGAGCAAGCTCTACTCGACGTTCATTCCTAATTGCATAAAGTGCATCATCTATAGCATATCCATAGTCCAACAATTGATCGCCATATTGTTCTTGAGGAATCACTTCAAAATCTGGCATTCCAACTCGGCTTCTGATCATGTTTAATTCTGAGAATGCTATTTCTTGATTCAGTTCATACTTAGCCTCAGCATAATTTAGAAGCACCTCCGCATATCTAAAGTATATTCTACCTGTTTGGCTATATCCCCCAAAATCAGCACCAGCACCTGAGGAATATGGATTGGAATATTTCTTCACCTGAAATCCAGTAGCACTGAGTTCCTCAGATCCTCCATCAAGGAATGGCTTATCAAATAATTGTCCAGAACTACCTACACGCAAATCTCCAGGTACCCATACTGTAGCATGAAACCTAGGATCAACATCCGCTGCAACTTGGGTCAAAAATGCATTCCCCTTTGTTGATTGTGCAAGCCCTAAGTAATCGTAAGGTTTTCCATCTTTCCCGAGGTAGGAAGTAACCAGTGACCAAGTAAGAGACATATCTCTCGTTCTACGTGTAGTATAAAACTGTAATTCATGTCCTAATTGCTCTGCAGTACTAGCTATTTTATAGAAAAGGACTTCATTGACATTTGACATATTATCCAGCCCGAAAAGGTTGTAGTAATCTGCATTAGGATTACCAGTATTCATCAGTCCCACTGTATAATTCCCGTTCATTAATTCTTCCGAAGCTTCTACTACTTGAAGAAAATATTTGTCTGGATTTGCACCACTTGTAGCGAATTCGGTGCCTGCATGGTATTTCTGCCAGCTGCCTTCATATAATGCTACTTGGGCTTTGAATGCAAGGGCTGTTTCCTTATTAAGTCTCGTGTTACCCACTGCTTCTCTTGTTCCGAGGTACTGGAACGCTTTGTCCAATTCAGAGATAATGAAATCTGCTACATCCGTGCGAGGAGCACGAGGATCAAGCAAAGCCTCGTCCCCAGGGAAGAGCTGATGGTCATAGATTGGAAGATCTCCATAGTCCTTGTACAAATCATAGTAAAACCAAGCTCTGAAGAAATGAGCTTCTCCTAAGAATTGCCCATATGAACTGATATCTGCTTGGACATTATCTAGGTTATCAAACAGAATATTGATACTTCTTAGATTCGACCATTCATTTGTCCACTGTCCATTTCTGGGTGCGCGAGTACCATTAATTACAGCATTTGGAATTGCAACAATTAAGTTGTCGGAATTATTTTCAGACAAAGGAAGATTAGCACTCCCATGACTGGGAAAATTAGCGTAGTACTTCTTGACGTAATTTTCAATATCATTACTAGTCTTAAAGTAGTCATTAACTGAAATCTGATCTTCAGGCGGATTTTCAATGAACTCATCACAAGCCATTGTACCAAAGAGTAGTGTGCTTATTGTAAGTATATATAGTAACTTTTTCATTTTTGTAGTGGTTTGATTAATTGGTGATTTTTAAACCGAAAGAAAATATACGGTCAGCACCATAGGTTTTGCCGACACCATAGCTCCCACCTACTGCGACAGGATCTATTCCCTTAGGAAGGCTAGATAATGTAAGTAGATTCTCTCCTGAGAAATAGACTCTGAGGTTACTAATTTTCATTTTATCAAGCAGCGGTCTAGGGAAGGTATAACCTAATTGAACATTTTGAATTCTCATATATGCGCCACTTTGTAGGTATCTTGTACTGGCAATTCTATTCTTATTATTTTGAGCATTATTGATATAAGGACGCGGGAAATAAGCTCCAGTGTTGAAGTTAGCCTCGCCTTCAGTGATACCCGTATAGGCATCTCCTACTTGATCTCTGAAATAATCTAAATGATCTTCAGTAAGAGTAGTTTGGTTACCAGTTCTAAAACCCCAGAACATATTTTCACCAGAACCAAACCAAAGGTCTCTTCTACCTACTCCTCTTATTAGCATAGACAAGTCGAATCCCTTATATGCAGCACTCAAGTTCAAACCAAACTGAAAGCTAGGAGTACTATTTCCGATAATCTGAAGATCACCATGATCATCCAGCGTGTTTGCTCCATTATCCACCTTGCCGTCTCCGTTGGTATCGAGGTATTTTACATCACCAGTATTCCATGCCAAACCAGTCAGGTCTGTTAAATCAACCTGAGAGGTGTAAGTGTCTATTTCTTCTTGTGTTTGGTATAGAGAGTTTGCCGAATACCCCCAAATCTCACCTTGTTCACGTCCTTCATACCAATTGGAAAGAACTCCCTCTGGATTTGAATATTTAGTTACAACCGCTTTACTGTCGTAGAGGTTGAAACCTACGTTGTAAGTGAAACCGCTATTTGTCGTATGTCCATAATTGATAGAAGTCTCCCATCCTCTAGATCGTAAGGTGGCATTATTAGTTTGTGGTACACTAGAACCAAGTACTCCCGGCGCAGGTGCCACAGGACCAATCATATCATAGGTAGTTCTTTCGAACCAGTCGAACACTACTTTTAATCTATCGTTTAGGAAGGACATATCCGCTCCTATGTCAAGTGTGCGTGCTGTTTCCCAGGTCAAATTATTACTTACCAAGGATGGGGTTCCAGCATAGCCTACCGGTCTGCTTCCTCCTTGTTCGAAAATCCAGTTTACAGCATTGCCAGAAAGTGGAATTAGTAAAAGATCGAGATAAGGATTCACGTTTTGGTTTCCTAACTCACCCCAAGAACCACGGATCTTCAATTTATTGACAACTGGTTGGATAGACTCCCAGAAGTTCTCTTTGTCAAGGTTCCATCCTACCGAGAAAGAAGGGAAAAAACCCCATTTGCTGCCTTCTTTAAACCTTGATGTACCATCGTAGCGGGCATTTGCCTCAAGCAAGTACTTTTCCTTGAAGTTATAATTGAATCTGCCGAAATAACCTTGTGTACTATAAGTTAGAAGACCTTCATCCATCTGGATCTCTCCATCAGATGTATTTAAAGAAGGCACGTCTTGCACCAATATATTTGTTCGAAATCCGCTCAGGTTTCTTAGTTTGGTTCTTTCGAATTGTGTACCTGCTAAGATTTTAAAATTGTGGTTTTCCCCAACTTTAAACTCATAGGATGAGAACACATTGGTTGTCCAGTATATATTACTATAATGTGTAGATCGATAGTTACTAGGTACAGTATTTCCACTTGGAGTTAAGGTTTTATCTACCAAGTGATCGTAAACAGTTAGTTCCTTGCTTTGGTAGAATTGATCTACGTTTCTAAAAGCAAAATCACCATGAACAGTTAATCCTTCTATTGGTCGGAAATCAGTAGAAAAATTTTGCCAGTTTTCGGTAGTCTCCGTACGATCTGTTCCAGCATCATTTACCCATGGGATTTTAGATTGAATCATAATATTTCCAAATCCGTCATACATGGCATTGGTAGGCATGGTACGAGCAATTTGATGAAATATTAGATCATAAGAACCTTGGCGATCCATATTAGGCAATTCCCGGATTTGCTTAGAGAAGCGTGGCTGATAGGTGAAATCCCAGTTTTCAGTAATTGAGGTAGTGATTTTACCCATCACATTATATCTATTAAAGGTATCAGTACCGTAGTTTAATACCCCGTCTTGGCCATATAGCCCAGCAGAAAAGTAATAGGCCGTTTTATCATTTCCTCCAGAAAGTGTTAAATCATGCTTTTGGATAAATCCCGTTCCATAATACTCATCAAACCAATCCCTGTTAGCATTACCAAATTGGTTAAAACCCCATTGGTTCTGACTGTTAAGGTTAGGTGTTGTTTCAAAATAAGTAGCATCCTGTGGAAAATTTGGTCGACTTCTTAGGAAATCAAAGTCTCCAGCTTGGTAAGCAATGATGTTTTCTACGATCTCATCTCTAAAAAATCTACCACCAGCTCCTGCTACGCCTGCTTCATTAATTGCTTTCGCAAATGTCAATGAGTTCACCATACTTGGAAGATTTTGTGGAGTTGGTATGGATACATTTCCAGAATAGCTAACTCTCAACTTTTGATTTTTTCCAGATTTGGTGGTGATCACAATTACCCCATATGGTGCTCTAGCTCCGTAAATTGCAGAGGCAGCAGCATCTTTTAAAATGGAAATAGATTCAATATCATCAGGGTTTAGGCGATTCATATCACCTGGAATCCCATCAATGATAATATAGGGTTCCCCTCCACCATTCAGTGATCCCATTCCACGGATTTGAACTCCAAGGTTTGCTCCAGGTTGGAAACCGTTATTACCTACACTGAAAGTAAGGCCAGGAGAGGTACCTTGAAGTAGCTGAGAAACAGTTGGAGATGGCCTGCTTTCTATCATTTTACCATCTACCACATCTACTGCTCCAGTTAAATTGGTCGCTTTTTGAGTACCATAACCCACTACCACTACCTCAGAGAGTGATTGAGCATCTTCACTCATAGTGATATTAATCTCACTAGAGTTTCCAACCTCTACTGTTTGGGTCGCATAACCTATAAAGGAAAATTGCAAGATAGCTCCTTCTTCCACTGTAATGGTGTAATTACCATCTCCATCTGATACAGTTCCTCTCGTGGTGCCCTGTACAGTAATAGTTGCGCCAGGGAGTGCATAACCCTCCGCATCTACTATTTTACCTTTAATCGTTACCTCGACATCAGTAGAAGAACTCAAGTTCTTCTTTATTGTCGGGCTGGCCTCAAGAAGTGTAGTATTGCCAAGCGTGTTGGAATAGGCCGAGAATGAAAGAAAACCTAGTACAAGTACTAAGATCTTAGATTTACACGCTAGCCCTTTAAGTATAATTTTCATCATATAAAGTGGGTTAGTTTAAAATTTTTAAGAAGTTGAAGTTTTCAGTTGAACTTAACCAGAGCGATTATATCAGGCAGACTATCCTGTTATAGGTGGTAAATAGGGCCTATGGCCGGTTGTAAAATTTGGGCTATTGACCTATACTATATACAATATATTGATTATTAACGATTTATTAATCTTTTTCACCAGGATTCATAGCATTCGCCAATAAAAGTTTTACAGATTCAGTTGTATATTTCTAGTCCAAAGGGATTTATAAATCACCCCCAAGAGTATTTATCAAGTGGGCTAAATCATATGCATTCATCTATAAACCACCATCCTTATAATTTTTGCATTCCCAATTCTTTCCAGAATTGTCCGTTATTTTTGTGACAATGAAAATTTTGCTAATCGAAGCTACACGGTGAAAGAACTGGAACTTGGGCTGGCATGGCAGCCCCGTAAAGCCTTCGAACACGTGGCGATGTACACCTTTTCGAATCGTCGCTATGAGGATTTTCAGTTGCAGGATAATCATCAGGCAGGGAACCTTTTGAGGATACAGGCACAGTTGAATTTTTGAGCCACTTTAGACAAAATACGAATGACAAATTGTTGTCCTCTCTGCTCTTGAATATCTAGAGTTAGGCGGTTTGAAATTACAAGTAGTATATTAGACAGCTCAGAAAATCAACAGCTCAAAGAAAGCTGATTTTTAATCCAACACTCAGTCAATGCTTAACCGTCGAGATTTTATAAAACAGACTGGCCTTGCCCTTTCTGCTGCAAGTTTTGGACTTACTAGTTTCAAAAACTTCAAGCCAAAGAAATACAAAATGGGGCTTCAGCTTTTTACCATTAGAGTTCCTATGGCAGAAGATCCAAGAAAAGCGCTAAAAACCATAGCTGGATTTGGCTATCAGGACACCGAAACATATGGATATGATGGTGCTACACAAAGTTTCTATGGCATGCCAGCGACGGATTTCAAGCAGGTTTTGGAGGACAATTCCCTTGAAAGCACATCTGGTCATTACGATTTTATCAAGTATTTCAATGGCTCAGAAGATGAGCTTCTGCGCTATACCGACCAAAGTATCGAAGGCGCTCATGCATTGGGACAAAAATATATCACCTGGCCCTGGCTTGACCCTGATTCTCGCAGTATAGAAAAGTTTAAAATCTTGGCCGACAAGCTAAATTTGATCGGAGAACGTGTAAATAAAGCAGGTTTGGGCTTTGCTTATCACAACCATGATTTTGAGTTTATAGATCATGATGGAGAGATAGGCTACGACATTATCGTGCAGAACACTGACCCCGAATTAGTCAAACTCCAAATAGATTTGTACTGGGTAGCGCATAGCTCTCCACGTACAGCACATGAGCTATTTCTGGAGCAACCTGGCCGCTTTGTCATGTGGCACATCAAAGACATGGACAAAGTCAGCAGGGACTATACCGAAATGGGAAATGGCTCTATAGATTACACCAAAATACTCCCTGATGCTACACTCTCTGGAATGGAATATTACTACATAGAGCAAGGCGGAAACTTTGCCCAGAATCCAATCCAAAGTGTAAAAGACAGCGCTGAGTATTTCAAAAAGAATCTGATTGACTTATTTGCTTAAAAAAATTAACCACTCAAACCCACCCGCCCCTAGAAATGAAGCACATATTCACCTCTACTTTAGCAGTCATTTTTTTCATCACCTTACTCTCTTTTCCTACACTGGCAACTGTGGACACAGTGGCTACTTATAGCACTGTGATGCAAAAGGAGATCAAGGCAGTTGTAATTACCCCTACAAATTATTCTGAGTCAAAAGATTACCCGGTAGTGTATTTACTTCATGGCTATTCGGGGGATTATAAAGCCTGGCTCAATCAAGTCCCAAATTTAGAATCTTACGCTGATCAGTATGGGATAATTTTCGTAAGTCCTGATGGTAATTATGGCAGCTGGTACTGGGACAGTCCAGAGGATGAAGACTCCAAGTATGAGACTTATGTAGGAAAAGAATTAGTGGAGTTTATCGACCAAAAGTACAGCACAATTCAAAGCCGTGAAGGTAGAGCTATTACTGGCCTGAGTATGGGCGGTCATGGCGCACTTTATCTTGCATTTCGCCATCAGGAAACCTATGGCACTGCAGGAAGCTTAAGCGGAGGTGTGGATATTGGGCCTTTTCCAGAAAACTGGGAAATGAAAAAGTATCTGGGCACCAAAGCAGAAAACCCGGAGCGCTGGGAGGAATATTCTGTGATGTATCAGAGCAATCGTCTTATACCGAACAAACTGAAACTCATCATCAGTTGCGGCACTGAAGATTTCTTTTACAACGTGAATGTGAAACTGCATGAAAAGCTAGCTTACAACAATATTCCACATACATTCATGACAGGGCCGGGCGGTCACAGCTGGGACTATTGGAGAGACGCAGTTCAGTACCAGTTACTGTTTTTCCATAATTATTTCGAAAGCCAGAATTAATTTCATGCTTTACCAAAAGGAATTAAATGCCCAATAAGACTGAAAAACAAAAGATGCTCGCAGGAGAGCTATATGATTCTCGAGATCCAGAGCTTTTAGAACAATACCATAAAGCGAAATCACTTTTAGCAACATACAACTCGCTAGACTCTAGAAATCTGAAGGAAAGAGAACTGATTCTAAATGAGCTATTTGCTAAAAAAGGAGAGGGAGTTTGGATTGAAGCCCCCTTTTTCTGTGACTATGGGGAGAATATAGAAATAGGTGCAAATACCTTTATTAATACGAATTGTATTTTCCTCGATGACAATTTGATTAAAATTGGCAAAAATGGCTTGATTGCCCCCATGGTTCAAATCTATACAGCAAGACATCCCATCAAAGCCAGCGATAGAATTTACCAAAATGCCGATCAGACTCGCTATCATACCTCTTCCAAGCCAGTGCTCATTGGAGATAATGTTTGGATAGGCGGTAATGCATTGATTTTTCCTGGTGTAACTATCGGAAATAATGTCACCATCGGAGCCGGCTCAGTCGTGACCAAAGACCTTCCAAATGATGTTCTTGCCCTAGGAAACCCATGTCAGGTAATCCGCAATCTTTAAACTGAATCACTCCTCAGCTCCACTAATCCACCAACGGTTCGGAAATGATATTAGCAAAGTATAATTTTAGGACTTAAATAAACCAGTTATGAAATCGAGCATATTCTATTCTTAATAAACTAGGAAGATTAGACCCTGTGAGATTCCATCTGGCCAAAAATAAACCAAATATTAACGCATGAAAAAGAGATATTTATTAGGCATGGGCTTGATGTTGCTTCTAGGCACACAGGTTCAAGCACAAGACGAGGTGATCGATAAGATCATCAAAGAAGAAACTGAAAACTCCCAGCTTAAGCAAATTGGGCATGAGTTGATGGATGGAATCGGACCAAGATTGGTAGGTTCCCCTCAAATGCAAAAAGCACATGACTGGGCAGTGGCTAAATATAAAGGCTGGGGCATAGAAGCGCGTAACGAACAATGGGGCGAGTGGAGAGGCTGGGAAAGAGGAATTACCCACATAGATATGGTGGCTCCTTGGACTAGATCTCTAGCTGGTATGCAACTCGCATGGAGTCCTTCTTCACCTCAGGGTGGTGCAAAGGGCGAAGTGGTCGTGATTCCAGAATTAGCAGATTCAGTAGCTTTCGCAAAATGGCTTCCTTCTGTGAAAGGTAAATATGTAATGATCTCAGCTCCTCAGATAACAGGACGTCCTGATTACAATTGGGAAGAATTTGCGACGGAAGAGTCTTTCACTAAAATGAAAGAAGATCGTAATGAAATGAATAGAGATTGGAATAACAGACTAAGAAGTACTGGAAAAGGTAGAAGAGAATTGCCTACTGCCCTAGAAGATGCTGGAGCTTTGGGAATCATTACTTCTTACTGGTCTCAAGGTTTCGGAGCAAACAAAATCTTCTCCGCATCTACTAAAAAAGTACCAACTGTAGATCTTTCTCTTGAAGATTACGGCTTACTTTTCAGATTGGCTGAAGGTGGATCGAAACCAGTTATCAACCTAAATGCACAATCCAAAGAAAATGGAATGGTGCCTACCTTCAACACAATTGCTGAAATCAAAGGAACTGAAAAGCCTGACGAGTATGTGATGCTTTCTGCTCACTTTGACTCATGGGATGGCGGTACTGGAGCCACTGACAACGGAACAGGCTCTATCATGATGATGGAAGTAATGCGTGTTTTGAAAGAAGTATATCCTAATCCTAAGAGAACAATCATCGTAGGACACTGGGGTTCTGAAGAGCAGGGATTAAATGGTTCAAGAGCTTTCGTAGAAGACCACCCTGAAATGATGCCTAAGATCCAGGCGCTTTTCAACCAAGATAACGGTACAGGTCGTGTGGCAAACGTCTCAGGACAAGGCTTTATTCATAGTTATGAGTACCTAGGCCGCTGGATGTCTAAAGTACCTAGAGACATCACTAGAGACATTGAAACTAGCTTCCCTGGAAATCCAGGCGGTGGTGGATCTGACTACGCTTCCTTTGTGGCAGCTGGTGTTCCAGCATTCTCTTTGAGCTCTTTGAACTGGTCATACTTCAATTATACTTGGCATACCAACTTGGATACTTATGATAAAATTGTTTTTGACGATGTTCAAAACAACGTGATCATGGCAGCTATCATGGTGTACATGGCAAGTGAAGAAGATGACATGGTTTCAAGAGAAGTAAGAATTCCATTGGGTAGAGGTGGTCAGCCATCAGAATGGCCTGCTGTACGTTCTCCAACTAGAAAAGGTGGAGTAGATTAAGTTATTTAACCTCTTATATATACTGAAAGCCACGGGAAATTTCTCGTGGCTTTTTTTACTTTTTTATCGCAGAGAACATTCTGTCAGCTTGTGAAACCTTTGAGCCCCTCGTGGTTAAAATAGAATTTCACTATAAGCCAGTTCTTCTTCCCATTAGCGCCATAACAAAAGGTTTTGTAATTTCCTGACAAATCCCACTTGTCATGTACAGATTCCTCGCATTCTTTCTATTGGCGCTAGTTTCCTTCCAGACGACTATTCATGCTCAGAAGAAAATCCTCAAAGAAGCTGTAGAGCGAGCCGATAAGGAAGGTTTTTCAGGGGTAATTCTAGTCGCCGAAAACGGGAAAATACTTTTTGAAGAAGCGATGGGCATGCGCTCATACGAAAATCAAATTTTGCTCCATGAGGATGACATCTTCGAATTAGCCTCCCTCTCCAAACAATTCACCGCTATGATGGTGATGATCTGCAAGGAGAAAGGTCTGCTCGATTTTGATGATCAGCTTTCCAACTATATCGAGATCCCTTATCCAGACATCAGCATCCGTCAGCTTCTTACCCATACTAGTGGCTTGCCGGATTATCAAGCGATCATGGATGCACATTGGGACAAAAGTAAGGTTGCTGGCAACCCAGAAATCTTGGAATACCTACGCGAATATGCACCTGTAAAATCCTTTGAGCCTGGAGAAAAGTATGAATACAGCAACACCGGCTATGTCATGCTGGCAAGTTTGGTAGAGAAAGTAACAGGTGAAGATTTTGTAGCCCTTTCCAAAACATGGATTTTTGATCCGCTAGGCATGCAAAGCACTGCCATCAGATCTCTGGAGGAAAAAGCCCAAGTACAGACCTTTGCCGCTGGACATCTCAAGGACGATATTGGCCATTATGTCAATGCTAATAATTTCCACTCCTCAGATTACACCATTTGGCTAGGTAACAGAAAAGGGCCCGGTAGAGTCAGCAGCATTGTTGAGGATCTATTGAAATGGGATCAAGCATTATATACCGAGAAGCTAGTTTCCAAAGAGACGCTGGAAGAAGCCTTCAGACCGATCAAATTAGGAGATGGGTTTTTAAGTTATTATGGATTCGGATGGGAGATCAAACCACAAAGTCCCTTCGGAAAAATGGTCATGCATACTGGTGGAAATCCAGGCTATAAGACCATAATTGTTAGATACATCGACGAAAATAAAACGATCATCATCCTGAACAACAATGCCCATCCAGACCTCATGAGAATAGTGGAAGCCGCTACGCTTTCCTTAGGGAAATGGTAATCAATAAGATTGTGCTCAATACAATTAATCTCCCAATGCAGCCATTCTGAAAGTACTTACAACAGGAGTCTCATGCTCTTTGGCCATTATCTCTTCGAATTTCTTAATCAAATCCGGATGCTCAGAAGCAATATTATTCTGCTCCAAAATATCCTTAGATAGATCATATAGCTCAATATCCAAATTATTTTCCTTCACTATATTTTGTCGCACCGCTTTCCAATTGCCCATCCTCACAGCCTGCTGACCTCCAGTTTCCGGAAACTCCCAATAGAGATACTCATGTTTTTCCTGCTCCTTGCCCATCAACTCAGGCAGGAAGCTTTTTCCATCCATGTCATTGGAAATCGGCATTCCCACCAATTCAGATAGCGTAGGGAAAATGTCATAAAAAACAGAAATGTGCTCTGAAGTACCTTGTGCGATTTTTCCAGGCCAGCTTACCACCATTGGAACTCGAATTCCTCCCTCATACACAAAGCCTTTTGTTCTACCGAATCCATTTGTAAATGGTGTAGAGCTCTCGAAATAATCAAAATCTACCCCGCCATTGTATGTAGGCCCATTATCGCTGGTCACAATAATCATGGTATTTTCCTCCAGTCCTAGCTCTTTCAACTTAGCTTGGATCTCTCCGATCTGTTGATCCAGCTTTGTGATCATAGCAGCGTAAGTGGCATGTGGATACTGGTTTGGAAAATATCCTTTACTCCCGTCGTAGGGATCTTCAGCACCAAATTCAGAGATATAGTCTTCTCTATCCTTCGCTGGAATCTGCAGAGGAACATGAGGAAGTGGTGAGGCATAATAAAGAAAAAATGGCTCATCTTTATTTTCCTCTATGAAGTTCATAGCCTTATCATGCATCAAATCTGGTGCATAATCATTTTGTTCATATTTGGTATAGCTCGCAGGATCATTTGGATCAGCTCCTTGGTCCAATTTTGTACCTGGAATTACCAAATCATTATTTAGTGGCACCTTCTCCCTGTTTTCCCAAAGGTGAGTAGGATAAAGATTATGTGCTTGGCGCTGGCAATTGTAACCGTAGAAATAGTCAAAACCTAGGTTATTTGGAATTCCATCCGTTAAGGGTGCACCCAGCCCCCACTTGCCCACCATGCCTGTTTTATATCCAGCCTGTTGAAGCATCTTACTCATAGTCTCTGTCTCCACAGGAATATTTCGCTGTCCTTCCAGATTGGGATCTGCGGATGCTTTGGCATAATCCCAGACATCTCCACGTTCTTTCATCGCGTCATTTCCACGGATATAGGAATGTCCCATATGCTTACCTGTAAGCAACACACATCTAGCTGGTGCACAAACCGGAGCCCCAGAATAGTGATTAGTAAACACCAAGCCCGTTTCAGACAAAGCATCAATATTAGGAGTTTTAATCTTCTTTTGACCTTGATAGCCTACTTCTCCAAATCCTAAATCATCTGCTAGGATTAAGATCACATTTGGTTTTACTGGTATTTGTTCCTCTGCTTTTTGGCAGGAAAAAATGAGGAGCAAAAAGAAAAGAGAGAGAATATTACGTGTCATGTCTTACTAGTATTAAGACATAAATCTAGATCAATTTAATCGCTTTTTGAAGCCGTTCATCCCTATTGCCAGAAATGAGGTAATAAGGAAACCCGCTTTCCTCTGCCAATTTTGTGTATAAGTCAAGAAAGTAATTGCGCATCTCCAAGTCTGGATATTCTCGCTGTGGATCTGGAGTCCATGGCAAATCAGTATCGGTAAGCAAAATCAAATCGTACTTTCTTTCCTTGATCTGTTCCAAAACCCAAGGATCAGTTTTTCCAAATCTATGCTCTGACCAGATGTGGATAACTCTCAAATCGGTATCAACAAAAAGGTATTTTTCAGCAGTTTTAGCCAATTCATCCTCCAGAGCTACTTGTCCTTTCCCTATTTCTGCCAAGTCCACATAGCTGTATTCTCTACCTAAATTATCCAAATATTCTCTCGCGTATTCAGGCACCCATGGCTCTCTATAATACGCTGACAAATCCTGGGCTAAAGTGCTTTTACCAGTAGATTCTGGACCGAGGATTAAAATTCGTTTTGGGCTAGGCATTTTTTCTCGCAGATTTGATCCAAGCAATTAATCCTAAAATTGCCAAAATGGTGAAAAACAAATATTGGAATGAGGTCAAAATCAATCCTTTGTAAAAATAGAGTGGTACGGCCACCAAGTCAGTCAGAATCCAAAATATCCAGTTTTCCACCTTCTTTTTTGCCATCAGCCACATCCCTACAAATGCTGAAGCGGTGGTAAATGAATCCCAATAAGGCACGTCGCTATCCGTGAAATTGACCAGCACGAAGGCCAAAATAAAATAAGAAGCCGCAAAAATCCCGAGAGAGACTGCCCAGCCACGAGCCTTTAGCCAGGTCACGGGCAATTCAGCTTTTCCTTCTTTTGGATGAGTCCACACATACCAACCATAAATCGACATGCTGAAATAGTAGGCATTGATTCCCATGTCCGCATATAACTTGTATTGAAGGCAAATCCAGACATAAATCAGGGTGGAAATAATCCCGGTAGGGTACACCCAGATATTTTCCTTCATGGAATAAATCACTGAGGCAATCCCAAAAAATACTGCTACTGCCTCCAGCCAAGTCATATTCTGGAGACCCTCCGCAAAGCCATCTAGCAGGTATTGTAATTCCATGGCTCGAAATAACGAATTTTTGTGCTATTAAGAAGAGTTTAAACACAAAGAAGCCTGCTCAGTAGATACCAAGCAGGCCATAATTTAATGAGGCAATCTAGTCAGAGGTGCTCCATTTCTAGCTTTTGTGGCAAAACTAGCAGGAATAGCTCCTGATGGAGAATTGGTCACATAAACTGCAAAAAGAGTGTTGGAAGCCCAGGTTCCTTCATTGGGAATACTTGGAAAAGGATTTTGGGCCTCGATGCCACCATAGATGTACCCAGCCAAAATTTTAGCCCCGACAGGTACTTTATTCAGTTTAATCACACCATTATCAAAAGCCATTAAGTCAGCTTCCAAGCTTCTATTTCCAATAAACGTGATACTTGAGCCAAGGAGTCTATTTCCAGCAATCGGCTCTGGCTGAATAAATTCCTGATAAGTACCAGTGCTAGATTTCTGAAAAGTACTGATATCTGCAATAAACGGTAGTCCATCATTTCTGCCTTGCATAGTGGCAGAATCAAATACCGCCCGCTGATCTGGAGTTTGAGAATAGTAATACATACTTATTCCCCCAAACATGGTGTGATACAAAGAGGTATCTTGAGCTGTTTCATTGTAAATCGTGATTACAGGGCATTCATACTGACTGAATCGCTGATGAACAGTGGAGTCCATCACCACACCTGATGGGCTTGAAATGAAAATTGGATAGTCATATCCGCCGATAATTCCTGGTTTGAAAACACCACCCAAAGCTGTAATATTTGCCATTCCCGTAGCTGGATCTATACTTTCAAATATGTTACCATCTCTACGGTGAAAAGGCTTATCTGCTCCAGAATTTTGAGTAGCTCCATAAGCTGTGATTTTTAGAGTTTGAGGATCCAGTCGGAAAACTCTGAATGCATTGGAATATTCCTGCGTGAAATCTGTCCCTCCAAAAGCTCTGTATTGCCCATCGAATCTTTGCCCAAAAACCAAGTAGAAGCTGCCATTTAGCATAAACAACTCTCCTCCTGTGATCGCCAACCTGTCGTCATTGCCAATCTGCATCAAGGCTTTAACACTACTAGCCGGAGCGCCCGATTTGATTGCCGCAGATATATCTTCGAGCTTAAAACGAATCACGGTACCAAATGTCACCATGTCTGAACCGTCAGCTTTCCATCCATAGCCTCCCACGATATACATGAAGTCAGAAGCTTCGTCATGATATGATTGAAGGTTGTTAGCCTGAAGAGGAGCTGAAAGCTCATCACCCAGCTGGTTCACATCAAAAGACCACTGATCGCCTGCCACAGGATCGATAATAAATAGAAAATTATTGGCACTGTCCTTCTCAAAATTAGTAGCTGGAGCAGGATTAAAGGTGTGCAAGCCTTGTCTTCTTCCACCGGCTACGAAAATTTCCCCAGCTTGATTCATTGCACTCACATAGGATTGCAAACTCGGCAATGCAGGTTTAGACCCATAGTTTTGCTCCACAAATTCTATAGTAAAAGGCAAAGCATCAGCAACAATATTGGAATCCAAAACAGAGCTTGAAACCAAGACTTCAGGAGTAGTAGTTTCCTCTGTTTTCTGTGTAGTCGAGCAACTGGAAAAAGCGATAATACTAAATCCAATCAGTGACAGCTGTATTAATTGAAGTCGTTTCATGATGTAGGGGGAGTAATTGGACTGTCTTGCATATTCTTGATAAAATGTAAAACCGTCATGGTTCGCTCAGGAGACAAATCTCGCGTCACAGGCATATATCTAGGATCTGTTACTTCCCTGCTCATGAAAAAAGGAATGGCCCCTCTATCTATTCCCAGAGGACCTGGAGGTGCTTGAAATAATCCAAATGGTGGATTCAAGGCAAAAGTCTGGAAGGAATTATAATCTATTAGATTGATCTTCTCAGTCATGCCCGGAAACAACTTCGCATAGCCAGCGAATATCTCCTGGATTTCCGGCCACGTAGGATTTTCATTGATCGTGTATGCTGACCACACCAGAAGAGAGATCATCGCACTTTGAGAAATAGGCTCAGAGACCAACTGATCAGGATCGGAAATGTTGATAAAATACAACTGTCCATCTAGCTGTGGCGTACGTGAGCCGGGATCGGAAAGTACGTTGATAGTCACGGTAGCAAATCCATTGGCATCAGTCGGTGAAATAGCCGCTTCAACTGCGCCATCAGCCTGTGGAGTATTTCCAGGATTGCTAGGTGGAACTGTCGCTCCGGGAGTATTACCATGCACACTCACCACATCCACTTGCAGTTGTTTTCCTACCAATGGTTGCTGTAGCTTGCTTACATAGACACTCGTCGTAGTCGTTGTTCCGGGAAAACCTGAGATCCGAATCGGTCTAACCTCCACCTCTATATTCGTCTGAGTAATGTCTTCTTGGAAAACTTCTACAGGACCAATATCCGTTCTTGACATCTTTAGACTGATAGAACCTGCTAGCGCCTGCGCCATCTGTGCATCTGTCAAAGGCAACTCAATAATGTGAGAGTAGAGATTGTAGCAAAACTCTGAATAATCAACATTGCCTAAAGAAGCCTCTAAACCATCTTCCTGTGTGACCCAAGCTGTCAAAGTTCCTAAATCTACTGGAGCGCCACCAGCATTTTGTCGACAGATTCCATTCGCCAAATCAAGGATAAGAAGCTTTCGGTTTTGATCGATGACAAAAGGACAATTGTTAAACATTGGCCAGTTCCATGGATTACTTTTATCTTGTGTTCTTCCAGCCAATATTCTTGCACCTGGATTATATCGAGGCTCAGTACCAATCACTGGACCCAGAGAACCTGTGATTCTGCCAGTTTGATAATTCATGTCCTCAGGCACATTGCGATAGCCATCTACCACAAAGCGCATGGAGATCAGGTAATTTCCATCTTCAAGCGTAGTCTGGCTTTTGAGCAAAGCGAGAACGGGTGAAACTGAATCCGCTGGCCAAGTAGCTTGAGGCACACGAATGACTGTCTGAAAAACACCACAGGCATTCATATCTCCACCAAAACTATCCATCACATAATCCGAATCCTGCCAGCTACGAGTCGCCAAGACAGCGAGCCACCAGATTTGATTCAAAACGGCTGGATCAACCAAGCCAGTTAGACTCACTCCATCAGAAATAGGGATGCTAAGCTGCATACCATAGATCGTCGGCACGCCTTGCTGATACACATCGATGTCGACAATTTTGGCCGAGGATGGCTTATCAGTGGTGACAAAAGGAAGGTTTACCAATGGATCAGAGACCTCCCCATTTGCTCCAATAGTGGAGACAACGGTGCATTCTTTTAGCTGAAAACGGTGCAAACCATTAGGGTTTTGCCAGGGAGAAGGGACGGTATTCTCCACTTCATAATGGGTAGGATCATTATTCACGGTGGATGGATCAGTAAAAAATCTACCGTAAAAATTGATCCTGGGATAGGACAGATAACTCATAAAATTGGGCTTAAAATGAACAATTTATTTTATCACTCCATTGACCCAAACGAAAAGCATGGATCAAATCTTACTCTCTACAAAATACATCTCCACAAGTCCCTTGTTCTTCACTTCTATTTTTCCACGTGACGAACAAGCGAACTTATCTTTGATCAACTCATAGGTGTAACCGCTGATGTTAATCTTACTAGCCTCACCGGCGGTTTCCATTCTGGAAGCAATATTCACGGTGTCGCCCCAGATGTCATAAGCGAATTTCTTCAAACCAACTATTCCGGCGATCACTGGGCCTGTGTGAATTCCAATCCGCATGCTTATCACTGGTTTTCCTTCGGCAATTTTTGATTGCTGTTGAGCCTGAATAAAATTATTGATCTCAAAAGCCGCCAAGATGATATTTGCAGCATCAAATTCCTTCTGCAGATTCAATCCTCCAGCACACATATAACTATCTCCAACTGTCTTGATTTTTTCCACACCAAACTTCTCCACAATCCTGTCAAACTCACAATAGAAGTAGTTCAATTCAGCTACAAGTTCTTCCGCCGAAAGCTTCTCACAGAGCCCAGAGAAATTTACAATATCAGTGAACATGACGCTGACATTATTGAATTGCCGAGCTTTGGACGATCCATGATTTTTCAATTCAATGGCTATCTCAGGAGGCAAAATATTCAACAGCAAATTGTCTGCTTTTTCCTTTTCCTCATTGAGCTGCTTAGTTCTCAAATGGATTTTATCCTCCATGTTTTGATAGAGAAGGGCATTTTCAAGGGAAATCGCCATTTGACTGGAAAGAATATTGATCAGCGTAAGTCGCTCTTCAGTAAATGCTCCTTCGATCAGATTATTCTCCAGATAAATAATTCCCGTGACTTCAGCATGCTTGATCAATGGGATACACATAAGCGACTTCAACTGCTCCTGCTGAATGTAAGCATCCTTGGCAAAGCGAGAATCCTGAAAAGCATTCTCCAAAATCAAGGTTTCATTCGTTTTCGCAACCTGGTAAATAACCTCCCTTGCAATGGAGTCAAAGTCTTTCAAAGGAAGATTTTCAAAAAGTTTTGGTTCTGGAAACTTGGTACAGGCTTCTGATTGCACGTTGAAACCATCTTCATTTTTCAGAAGCAAAACCATCCGCTGCGCACCTGCATTCTCGATGATGATTCTCATCAAAATAGTCAACAGATCTTTTAGCCGAATTTCCTTAGAAATAGCCTCGGATGATTTCATGACCGACTTTAGATCTAGATCCTGATTAGAAACTTTCTCAGAAGTACTTTTATCTTCTCCTCGCTGTCCAAATCTGGATTCTTTCTGCGAAAAGTTGCTCGTGCTTCTCTTGGAAACCATCAATTCCGCAATTCCTTTTGCGCCAAGCAATTCATAGGTGAATTCCGCATCGCTCAAGTGAATCGCTGCGATTTTCTTCTTGTCACCATTCAGATGCAGCTCAAATAATCGCCGATTGGCCAAAGCCTGAATTTGAAGGTATTCATCATTTTCGGCTGCCTCCAAGGCACGATAATAATGCCTTTGGGCACCGTCTATAGATCCCTTTACCTTCTCAAGTTCTCCGGCTAGTAGTTCATACTTATGTTCAAAATTACTTGGGCTATGGAGGGTATACTTCTTAAACTTATCCACAATCCGGCTCAATTTCCGTTTCCATTTGAAGCTGTCAACAGCTCCTGCAGAAGGAATTTTCGCAGCAAGAATTAACCCTTTGTAGAAATAATGCTCTGCTGTGTGAAGCATTCCTGGGGAATCCTTCAAATATTGATCGGAGATCAAAGAAACCTGATAAGCTGCCTCATACTCCTCCCAGAGATAAAGCGATTGCATCTTATTGATGTAGTAAAAATGTGCAAAATGTCTAGAGTTAAATCCTGCTAGCTGCTGGATATACTGCTCTTCGTCAAAATGCTGATCTGAAAATGAAAGAACACTATCAGTCTCACCTTTAAGGTTTTTGATAGCTTGATTTACGGCAGCAATAGTAAGAATAGCTTCTTTCAGCTGAATTCTATTGAGAAAATCCAGATAAGCTGCACTTGAATCCAAGATTGCATCAAACTGAACACCACGCATAAAATGACTTTGGATCATTGCACAGCTCGCGCAACTCGCATGAAAAAGATCGCCAACTTCCAATCCTGATTCGTAAGCAGTTTGCCAGTAGGTCTCCATTTCCAGCGCTGGCTTTCGCCATGGAATAGCAAAATATCCCGTCACAAAATTAGCTTCAGCCCTAGCGCCAAAGCTTTGGTATTTTTCTACCAGTGCCAAAGTAAGCTGCCCGATTTTATAGCCAGTAGTGCGGAAACCTAGAATCCCACTGTGAAATACTGGCCCAAAACCCAGAAACCCAATAAATCCACCTTCAGCATTCCCATGCCTCAAGCATAGATTTACCATGATAGCACTCACCAATACACATAGCTCTGGTCGAATCTGAAATGCGGACTGCGCTGCGGCTGCCATCACCAAAATCGCCGTTTTTAGCTTCTCATCCTGCATTTCTGGCAGATTGATCAGATCATCTACGTCACGGTTGCCCATCAAACTCTTATATTTCACAAACTCTATTACCAAACTAGGTGGAGAGAAATTCGCGGGAATTCTCACACCCAATTCAGCAGTGACTTCTCTACAAGCGTCATATGCAGCTTGGAAATTTCTAATGTTATTGAAAAACTGGATTTTCCGGATAGTGACTTTAGCCCTGTCTAGTACATCATCGGTATAGCTCAGCGCTTTATCAAAAAATGCTTCCACCACCTCATTATTTCCCACGAGATGTTCCGATTCTGCCCGCTGCCAATTCAGGTCACGTAGCATTTTCTTAGACAAGTCGAGGTTTTTTCCCTCCACAATATCCATGGCCGTCTTGATATAAGACAGGCCTGATTCATAGGCGTTTGCATGTTTCGCACGTATACTTGCAGCTATATTCAGCGAGACCAATTGATTTAGAATTTTCTCATCAGTAAGCAGACTTAGCGCAAAATTGAAGTGATCGGTGACCGTATAGATGTGATCCGAATTTTCAATATTGCCTAATTTGGCCATGATGCTTTTTGCGATAGCAAAGCGCACCTTCTGCTTCTCATCGTCTGGTAGCATGCCCAGAGCAGCCTGTTGAATTTTATCGTGCTGAAAACCATAATCATCATCTCCAGACCGCTCCTTGGTTTTGATATTTTCGATGATACATAGCTTCTCAGCAAGCTTAAGCTGCATATCCAGCTCCTCTTCACTGATATAAATCAATCCACTTAGAATCTCTATAGAAAACGTATTTCCAATACAAGAAGCATATTTCAGTGTTACCTGAACTTCTTTTGGAAGTCTGAAAAACAATTCAGCCATCAAATCAATGACGTTATCAGAGATTTTTACGCGATAAGCATTCTCTGCGCTATAGGTCCAATGCTGGGTGTTTTGGGATAAATAAATCGCCCCGCTTTCGTAAAGTGTGAGCAGACACTGACGGATGAAAAATGGATTACCAAGTGTCTTTCTGAAGATAATTTGTGCCAAATCCTCACTTTTCTCCAATGAAATGGACAGCGAATCTGAGACAATTTCTGCTACTGAGTTCTGATCAAGTGGTTTTAGGTCGATCAGTGTAGAAATAATATTATAAGCTTTCAGCCTATCGAGCATCAGCATCAGCGGATGTGAAGGCGAAACCTCATTTTCCCGATAGGCGCAGATGATCAGTAGATGTTTTAAGCTTTTATCCTGAAGTGTAGTTTCCAGCCATCTTCTGGTAGTCGAATCCAGCCACTGCAAATCATCCAAGAAAATACACATAGGATGATCCTGACTGGCAAATGAGCGGATGAAACTATTAAAAACCTGATTAAATCGGTTTTTGGATTCGGTCATAGGAAGCTTAGGCACTTCCGGCTGTGGACCTATCAATAGCTCCAAATCGGGCATGATTTCGATGATCAATTGCCCAGAGTTTCCTACTGCCTGAAGGACACTGTTTTTCCAATATTCCCGCTGCTCATCTCCACGAATCATAATCTGATCGATCAGATCATTTAGCGCTAGCAAAAGTGAGCTTAGCGGCGGATTCATCTTGTATTGCTCAAACTTGCCCGAGATGAAAAAACCACCTTCGAGATCTATTTTCTTCTGAAATTCACGTACAAAACTTGATTTCCCCACACCCGAATAACCGCTGACGAGCACCAATTCAGCTTTTTGATTCTTGGTTCGCTTGAAAATCTCATCCATCTGCGCCAGTTCCTGATCTCTTCCGTAGATTTTGGATGAAATCTGAAACTGATCTAAGTGATCTTGAGTACCGAGTTTGAAATCAGAAATCTCATTGACATCCAACAGTCGATCTAGACACTGCTGCAAATCATTTAACAAGCCCTGACAGCCTTGGTATCTTTCCTCCGTATTTTTTCTCAGGAGCTTGAGAATTATCTTTTCCAAAACCTCCGGAATATCGTCTCGGAATTTGCGAGGAGACTCCGGTAAAAGTGCCAAATGCGCGTGCATCAGCTCTACAGGGTCGGTAAGATTGAAAAGGGGACGTCCTGTGATCATTTCATATAGAACCGCTCCTATAGAATATAGATCCGTCCTGTGATCAATCGGTCGGTTCATCCGGCCAGTTTGTTCGGGAGAAATGTAATGCAGACCAAGCTCTAGCGCCTCGTTCACATTAGAATAGTTCAAATCCCTCCCTCGCTCAATTGCAAAGTCAAAACCCCAAACCTTGATATCACCATAAGGATCGACTATGATATTATTAGGGTTGATGTTTTTATGGATAATATTCTTGCTATGCAGATAAAGTACCGCCTTGGTGATTCCCATGGCTATTTTCAGGAATTCTAACAAGTCCAGTTTCCCTCTTTTCAAACATTCTGCAAGCGTTTCTCCTATGACATCTTCGTTGACAAGAATCGGGAGATTTTCCAAATGCTCCAAACCAATTGGTTGTACAATATTGGGATGCGAAAGCTTGGAAAGGATGGCAAATTCCTGCTTCATGTGATTCAAATCACGAAAAGTAGGATAGGCAGAACGAAAGGTCTGAATAGTTACAGGTTTAGAATCCAAGACCCGATTCGCTTTATAAACGATGTATCTGGAGTTCTCTCTAACCTTATCGAGTATGTTAAATCTAAGATCAGACATTTAAAAAGTACGGGGATTTTTTAAACAAGGAAGTTGGCGCATCTATTGAAAATGATAGTACAATTTAGCAGATGTATCTTCGTAAAGTACAAAATGCATTGAATTATTTGAGTGATAAAGTTATGGCTAATTTGTGTTTTATAAGGTAAATAATGCTCCTAATCTCAGTTAAACTCGCAGTCATTAGCTTCCATTTTGCTTTGTTAAGTGGATATAATAATAATGACCTGACAGAATTATGACAACATTTACTCACAAGCTTCCCAACTTTTTCCTGACTTACTCTGTTTGATTGCTAACTTTGCCAGCTATGACTTTGAGCACTTTATCCGCTACTACAGACATCGATTCTCTCGATCCCAAGGAATTTATTATCATCAAAAACGCCCGGGTGAACAACCTGAAAAGCCTGAGCGTCGCTATTCCACGAAATAAATTTGTGGTCGTAACGGGACTTTCGGGTTCAGGAAAATCTTCCTTGGCATTTGATACACTTTTTGCCGAAGGCCAGCGAATGTATGTGGAAAGCCTAAGTTCTTATGCGCGTCAGTTCCTCGGAAGGATGGAAAAACCTGATGTGGAATACATCAAAGGCGTGGCTCCGGCCATCGCAATCCAGCAAAAAGTCAACACCAAAAACCCTAGATCCACTGTCGGAACGACCACGGAAATCTACGATTACCTGAAGTTGCTTTTCTCCAGAGTGGGAAAAACGATCTCGCCGATTTCTGGCAAAGAAGTAAAGCACCACACCGTCACGGATATCGTGGATTACGTTCAGTCTTTCGAAGAAGGATCGAAAGTCATGATTTCCTGTCCGCTACAAATCGAGCGTGGGAGAAAGATCAACCAAGAACTAGAATTGCTTTTGCAAAAAGGATACACTCGGATTCTAATCGATGATGAAGCCTATTTCGTGGAAGATTTGCTTCAGGAAAAAAAGATCCAAAAAGGCACCTATGAAATCCTGATTGATCGTGTAGCAGTTCATAAGGAAGATGAAGACAATCAGTTTCGAATTGCAGATTCTGTACAAACGGCACTTTTCGAAGGTCATGGAGATTGTAAAATCACTATTCCTGGGAAAGAGACAAAGAGCTTTTCAGATAGATTTGAATTGGATGGAATGCAATTCGAGCTCCCATCAGTCAACTTTTTCTCATTCAACAATCCCTTTGGAGCTTGTCGGACCTGCGAAGGCTTCGGAAATGTGCTCGGAATAGATCCAGATCTGGTAATACCCGAAAAAGATCTTTCTGTATACGAGGGTGCCATCGCTCCTTGGCGTGGAGAATCTTCCAGAGTTTGGGTGGAACCTCTTTTGAAAAAAGGGATAGAGTTTGATTTCCCTATTCACCGTGCTTATGAAGATCTGAATGAAAAAGAAAAAGCGTTGCTTTGGACTGGAAACAAGTATTTCAAAGGCTTAGACGCATTTTTCAAAGACCTAGAAACCAAAACACACAAAATTCAATACCGTGTGATGCTTTCGCGTTTTCGCGGTCGCACGACTTGCCCAGATTGCAAAGGGACTCGCTTGCGCAAAGATGCTTCTTATGTCAAAATCGCAGACAAATCCATCATTGACATTGTCCTGATGCCGATTGATGAGGCATTGCCATTTTTCGCTAACCTGGAACTTCCTCCACATCAAGCGAAGATTGCAAATCGTCTTCTGAAAGAAGTGCAGAGTCGATTGGAATACATGGCTCAGGTTGGTTTGGGATATTTAACTTTAAATCGCTTGACTGCCTCACTATCTGGAGGGGAATTTCAGCGTATCAAACTCGCCACTTCTTTGGGTTCTGCCTTGGTCGGATCGATGTACATTTTGGATGAACCAAGCATTGGTCTTCATCCTAGAGACACAGATCGATTAGTAGATGTACTGAAATCACTTAGAGACATGGGAAATACTGTGATCGTGGTGGAGCATGAGGAAAAAGTGATGAAAGCTGCCGATCAGATCATCGACATCGGACCAGATGCTGGTGTGCATGGTGGAGAATTGCTTTTCCAAGGCTCAATCGAAGAGTTGATTACTTCTGCACAAACTCACACTGCAAAGTATCTTCGTGGGGAAGAGCAAATCTTCAAAAAAGATGGCAATAGAAAGTGGAAAGATTCCATTCTAGTAAAAGGAGCTAGAGAGAATAACCTCAAAAATATATCTGTCAAATTCCCGCTCAACACACTGACCTGTATAACTGGTGTTTCTGGCTCAGGAAAATCTACTTTGATCAAAAAAGTGCTTTATCCTGCCTTAGGCAAAATGCTGGGAACTGTCATCGACGAAAGTGGAAAATACGACAAGATCGAAGGCGATTACAAATCTATTTCTCAAGTGGAATTTGTAGATCAAAATCCAATCGGAAAATCTTCACGCTCCAACCCGGTGACTTATGTGAAGGCTTACGATGCGATCCGATTATTATACTCTGAGCAAGCTATTTCTAAGCAGCGAGGCTACAAACCAGCATTTTTCTCCTTCAACGTGGATGGTGGACGCTGTGAAAACTGTGCGGGCGAAGGAATCACTACAGTCGAGATGCAGTTCATGGCAGACATCCACTTGACATGCGAGTCCTGCAAAGGCAAGCGATTTAAGAATGAGATCTTGGATGTCAAATACAAGGAAAAAGACATCTCGGATGTACTTGGAATGACCATCGACGAAGCTTTGGAATTCTTCCAAGGCAAAACTCAGATCATCAACAAACTGCAGCCACTTCAGGAAGTTGGTTTGGGTTATATTGGCATGGGACAAAGCTCCAATACCCTTTCTGGAGGTGAAGCTCAACGGGTGAAATTGGCGTCTTTCCTAGGAAAAGGAGGTACCAAAGCTGGAGATCATATCCTCTTTATCTTCGATGAACCGACGACTGGACTTCATTTCCACGACATCAAAAAACTCTTGCATTCCATCAATGCCCTGATCGATCAGGGTCATTCTGTGATCATCATCGAGCACAATACCGAAGTGATCAAATCTGCAGATTGGGTAATCGACTTGGGCCCAGAAGGCGGAAATAAGGGAGGATATCTGACTTTCGAAGGGACACCAGAGGATATGATGAAAGAAGAAGGGAATTATACTGCGAAGTATCTGAGAGAGGCTTTTGTTTAAGGCATCTCGCAAATATTCTACGTCATTGCGAGCAAAGCGAAGCAATCCCAACTAGCACAGAACTTATTAGCGCAAGCCTCCATATCTGCCTGTAGCTGGCAGGCTTACGCTTTCTTCGTTGCAGTCTTCAGACTTGAGCCATTTAAGTTGTATTAAGATTCCAACTATTTTTACCATGAAAATCGAAGGTTAGATTTACGATTTTCATGGTAAATTTTGTTTTCAGAATTATTCTAGGCACTTAGTCACACTACGCCATGTACCTCCGTTGATGACATTCTGAATTCCTTTCTGTTCCAAAATGCTTTTCGCCTGATTACTTCTGTTGCCAGATTGGCAAAACACTACGATACTCTTCTTTCCCTTAAACTTGGAGGTTTGGCTGCCAATCTTATCCAATGGAATATTGGCCGCTCCTTTCACGCTCCCAGAAGCAAACTCACTAGAAGAACGAACATCCACTAGAAATGCTCCATCCCTGATCGCTTCAATCAACTTAGTATTATCTTTCTTTCCGAAAATTGCTGAGAAAAAGCCCATGTCTTATACGTATTAGTTAGCTCTGATAAATTTTATGACTGCAATGTCGTGCCTCCTACTTTCGCAAACTGCAACTTTTGTCACATAGAGCTTCTGAAAGCAAAATTTACCTTCTTCCTTTTTATACAAAATTATCCCCAAGCTTTTTTTTAATCGGTGTGAAAGGAAAAGACAAATCCTTTTAACTTTCAGGATAGCATTTTATACCACCATCTTATGAAAAAACTCCTATTCTTATCATTATTCGTTTTTTCGCTCACCATCAGCTCTTGGGCGCAGATTCAGACTCCAGAGCAATTTTTGGGTTACAAACCCGGTGATCGATTTACGCCGCATCATCGCATGGTCGATTACTTTGAGCATGTCGCAGCAAACAATCCAAATGTCAAACTCATCCAATACGGAGAAACCAATGAGAAACGTCCACTGATTATCGCTATCCTTTCCAGCTCCGAAAACATGGCGAATCTAGAGCAGATCCGGACTGACAATCTGAAAAGAGCAGGTTTGATTGAGGGATCTCCTTCCACTTCCATTCCGATCAACTGGATGTCTTTCAATGTCCATGGAAATGAATCGGTAGGAATGGAAGCGGCGATTTCTTCCTTTTATACCTTGGCAAACCCAGAAAATGCTACATCTCAAGAATGGCTGAAAAACCAAATTGTAATTATCGATCCAGCGATCAACCCAGATGGTCGTGACCGCTATTCGAACTGGTACAACCAGAAAATGAATACTACGCTTCAGCCCGATCTACAATCGGTGGAGCATAACGAGCCTTGGCCAGGTGGTCGTGCTAATCACTATTTGTTTGATCTAAACCGTGATTGGGCTTGGCAAGTGCAAGTGGAGTCTCAGCAGAGAATGAAAGTCTATCAAGAATGGATGCCTCAGTTACACTTGGATTTCCATGAGCAGGGTATCAATAACCCATTCTACATGGCACCCGCTGCAGAGCCTCTTCATGAGCAGTTAAGCCCATTTCAGCATGAGTTTCAGGATATTTTTGGTAGAAATACCGCTAAATACTTCGATGAGGCTGGAAGATTTTACTTTACGAAAGAGCGCTTCGATTTGCTTTATCCATCGTATGGGGATTCTTATCCGATGTTTAACGGAGCTATCGGCATGACCATCGAGCAAGGTGGCGGCGGTCAGGCTGGTATCGGTGGATTTAATGCCGTGGGCGATACAGTCACCCTCAGCTATAGAATCGAAGGGCATTATACAGCCGCTATGTCTGCTGCTGAAGTGACGAGCAAAAATGCTGAGCGATTGCTTTCTGAGTTTGCAAAATTCTACAAAGACAACTCTACTAATCCAAAAGGCCAGTACAAGAGCTTTATCATCAAAGGTGAAAGCAACCCGGCTCAAGTATCCAAACTGCTAGAATTACTGGACAAAAATGGTATTCGCTACGGCAAAGCAGGTTCGAAATCAGGGCTTAAAGGCTTTGCTTATGGAACTGGCAAGAGCGAGTCTTTCGCCACCACAGATAAGGATATCATTATCAGTGCCCACCAGCCAAAATCTGTCTTGACACAGGTTTTTTTTGAACCAAATCCTGCCTTACACGACAGTATCACCTATGATATCACTAGCTGGTCTATGCCTTATGCTTACGGTTTGGAAGCTTTCGCAGTGGAAACCAAGCTCGAACCGGCATCCGCCTATGAGAAGCCAACTTTTACAGCAAACCAAGCAGGCAAAACTCCTGTGGCTTACATAGCAGCATGGCAGGGCACGCGTGATGTTGCTTTCTTGTCCGCACTTTTGAATGAAGGAATCCGAGTGAAGTTCAACGAATTTGGTTTTGAAGTAGAAGGAAAAAGCTTCCCCGCAGGATCTCTAATGATCACCAAGGGTGGTAACGAATACGTTCAGAATTTTGATCAAAAAATGGTAGACATCGCCAATAAATTCGGTGTTACACTTGCTACTACCATGAGCGGATATGTGGACAAAGGGAAGGATTTTGGTTCTCCAGACATCCGTGTTCTACAAGCTCCAAAAGTAGCTCTGATAGGAGGAGATGGCACAAATTCCCTGAATTACGGAGCGATTTGGCATTTCTTCGAAAAAGAACTCAACTATCCCCTCAGCAATCTAGAGACTGGAAATATGTCTCGCTATGATCTGAGCAAGTACGATGTAATCATCATGCCTTCCACCAGAGGAAGAGCATTGGATGAAGGTGGACAAAAGAGTTTAATGGACTGGGTTCGTGCAGGTGGAAAATTGATAGCAATTGATGGAGCATTGAATATGTTTGCAAACAAAGAAGGTTTTTCATTGAAGACTTTTGATACAGATGATGAGAAGAAGGCTGCTAAAAAATCAGCAGATTCTCTAGCTAAAGCTGAACGTCTTGCTCCTTACCAAGAAGGCGAGCGAGTAGCAATTTCCGGCGGTGCAGCTGGCGCTATCTATCAAGTAGATATGGACGTCACTCATCCACTTGGCTATGGTACGGGTGGAAAATATTACACTTTGAAAAACAATGCGAGCAGATATGCCTACCTAGACAATGGCGTAAATGCTGGTGTAATTTCATCCAATGATGCTCACCGTACGGGCTACATTGGCTACAAGGTCAAATCTTCCATGGGCGAATCCATGGTGATAGGCGTTGAAAATACAGGCAGAGGCGAGATCGTTTACTTCGTAGATGACCCGATCTTCAGGGGGTTCTGGGAGTCTGGAAAGTTGATTTTGAGCAATGCGATCTTTATGGTCGGACAGTAAATCAGGCTCAAGAGATTAGATTCAAGAACCTAAAATAAATTTAACTTTCAAGACCGACTGCTGAGAAGTAGTCGGTCTTTTTGCTGGTTAATCCACTTCAGCACAACTGATTCAAAAAATCTTAGCCTTTTCCAGGAATATGCATAACTTTTAGGCATTCCCTTACGTGCCTAGTTTTATCATACCACTTATTCTTTCATGGTCTTTACAGCGCAAAACATACTTTTACTCAGTTCACTTTTACTTCTAGCTGGAGTTTTAGCAAGCCGAACTTCCGGAAAGACAGGCATACCTTTGCTATTGATTTTCTTGGGAGTGGGGATGCTGGCGGGTTCGGATGGCATAGGCGGGATCAAATTTGACAACCCAGCGATCACGCAGCTTCTCGGAATTATAGCATTGACCTACATTCTTTTTTCAGGTGGTATGGACACCAAGTGGCCAAGTATTAAACCAGTGCTATGGGCGGGAGTGTCGCTATCCACTATAGGAGTGCTACTTACAAGTGTCTCTCTAGGTGGTTTTGTCTATTGGATTACTGATCTGTCAATTCTAGAAAGTTTGCTTTTAGGATCTATTGTTTCATCGACAGATGCGGCGGCAGTATTCTCAGTTTTACGGGCAAGAAGCCTAGGCCTAAAAGGAAACCTAAGGCCACTACTGGAGCTCGAAAGTGGAAGTAATGACCCCATGGCCTATTTCTTGACTATTTCTATACTTGGATTCATTACCCTCGAGACAGGTTCTATTTGGGAAATCATCCCCCTATTTATCGTCCAAATGCTAGTAGGTGGACTTCTGGGATGGCTTTTTGGGCGAGCAATTGTGCTACTCATCAACAAGGTCAAGCTGGATTTCGAAGGCCTTTATCCAGTAATGTTGCTGGCGATGGTGCTGATCACCTACACCGTTGTAGATCTTTGCTATGGCAACGGATTCCTGGCAGTTTATATCGCTGCGATCACAGTCGGCAATGCTAATATGGCCCATAAGAAAAGTCTGATGAAGTTCTTCGACGGAGTGGCTTGGCTGATGCAGGTGGTGATGTTTATCACCTTAGGGCTACTGGTGTTTCCAAAGCAACTTTTCCCTGTTGCAGGCATCGCATTATCAGCTGCAATGTTTCTGATTTTTATCGCCAGACCGCTGGGCGTATTTCTGGCACTTTCCTTTTTCAAATTTAGCCTAAAAGAAAAGACCTTTATCTCCTGGGTAGGCTTACGAGGAGCTGTACCGATTGTATTTGCCACACTGCCATTGATTGCAGGAATAGAAATGTCTTGGACGATTTTTCATATAGTATTTTTCATTGTATTGACTTCTGTAGCCATTCAAGCACCAACACTACCTTTGGCAGCCAAGCTTTTAGGTTTAGCACTTCCTGCCGAACTCAAGCGAAAAACACTCTTGGATTTGGAATTATCAGATGATTTCAAAAATGCGGTTATGGAAATTCGTCTTGAAAAGGATTGTGCCGCAAATGGGAAAAAAATTCTGGAAATTGGCTTTCCGGCAAGTTCACTGGTAGTAGTAGTGAAGCGTGACAAAAAGTTTATCACGCCAAATGGTCACACTGAATTGATGGAGGGAGACAACCTGATGATCATGCTGGAGGACTCAAAGGAGGAAGCCGCTATTAAAGAATTGTTGAGGGGCTAATACACTGCACTTGGTGCAAAGGAATGGGCAAATTGACCAGTTCGTAATCATCCAAAATTCTTTATGATTCTCTAAACTATTTTTTGTTAGCAATCTTCTGATTTCTATTAAATTACAGCATTAACTTCTCAACTATGACTGATTTTAGAAATTACAAAGTTCCCTACCAAACTTCGCAGGAATACTCCGAAAGTGTAGCCTATTTTTCCATGGAGTTTGCCGTCCATCAGCCACTTAAAATCTACTCTGGTGGACTAGGATTTCTATCGGGATCTCATTTGCGCAGCGCCTACGAACTCAAGCAAAATCTGATCGGTATCGGTATTCTCTGGAAATACGGCTATTACGATCAAAGTAGAAATCAGGATCAAACCATGAAAGCGGAGTGGTATGAAAAAATCTACAGTTTCTTGGAAGACACTGGGATCAAATATCAAATCACCATCCACGGCAATCCTGTTTGGATTAAAGCATGGTATTTGGCTCCACAAACCTTTGAAAGTGCGCCATTATTCTTGTTGAGCACAGACTTGCCTGAGAACGATTATCTAAGCCAAACCATCACACATCGACTGTATGATTCTGATACTGCTGCCAAAGTTGCTCAGTTCATCATGCTAGGCATAGGTGGAGTTAGGTTGCTGGACGAATTGAATTTCAATCCGGATGTCTATCACCTCAATGAAGCTCATGGGGTAAGTTCGGTGTTCCATCTGATGCGCAAATTTGGATCCAAGGAGGAGGTGAAAAAACGTTTGGTTTTCACTACCCATACACCAGAAGAAGCTGGCAACGAGAAGCACGACATCTACCTCTGTGAGGAAATGGGCTACTTCAATGGCTATTCTTTAGACGAGGTGAGAGCTTTGACGGGAATGGATGGAGATCTATTCAATCACAGTTTGGCAGCATTTAGATTTGCACGCAAGGCAAATGGCGTAAGCAAACTGCATGGAGAAGTGAGTAGGCATATGTGGGAATCCTACGACAATATCCCAGAGATAACCTCCATCACCAATTCACAGAACTTCAACTATTGGGCAGATAAACAGCTCTATACTTTCATGAATGAAGATGATGTGGAGAAATTCGATGATCGTAAGCGTTTTTTGAAAAAGCGAGCCTTCGAAATCGTAGCAGATCAGACAGGTCAGTTGCTAGATCCAGATGTCCTCACCATTGTCTGGGCAAGGAGGTTTGCGGGATATAAGAGACCTGAGCTGATCACCAGAGATCTACAGCGATTCGAAGCACTAATCAACAATCCTGACATGCCTGTACAAGTAATCTGGGCAGGGAAGCCATACCCTAGCGACTATGGCGCTATTTCCACTTTCAATCAACTCGTACATCTAAGCAAAAAATACACAAATGTTGCTGTCTGCACGAGCTATGAATTAGCACTAAGCAAGCGTCTCAAACAGGCTTCTGATGTCTGGCTCAACAATCCACGTGTCCCTCGAGAAGCCAGTGGTACTTCAGGAATGACTGCGGCAATGAACGGAGCGGTGAATTTCAGTACATACGATGGCTGGATCTGTGAATTTGCGGAGCACGGCAAAAATAGCTTTATCGTGCCAGCGGCAGATTATCACAATATGAGCATCCATGACCAAGATGCTTTTGATCTTAAAAACCTATTTCAAGTACTCGAAAACGAGATTGTTCCTGCCTACTATACTGACAAAAACGCTTGGCGAAAAATCACTCAGCAGGGAATGAAAGATGTGAATGACAAATTTGAAAGTAATCGTATGGCGCGGGAATACTATGAAATCATGTACAAAAGCTAATATTTGCTTAGCTATGAATCTAAAGCCAAGTCCATTTTCAGACTGGGCTTTTGTGCTTTTAAATGAGCAATTGCCTGTTTATCTAAAAATGATTCACAAGTCACAAAGTACTTGCGATATTAGAGCAAACGATCTCGAAAAATGAAATTCCTATCTTCCTTTCTGTCAAGCCTTCTCATACTTACATTTCCAACTTTACTGCTTGCCCAAGACATCATGCCTCCCGCTATTCCTTGGAATGGTCAAAGCACAGAATTACTTGTGGATAAGTCAGACAAATGGGTAACTCCTTTTGAGCTTTCTGATGGTTTGGAGTCGCCTACCTATGCGGAGACTATGGACTGGATTGAGAAATTAGTAGCTAATTCTGACTACCTAGAAATCGTCACTATTGGAACTAGTGAACAAGGAAGAGCAATAAATATGGTGATTGCGTCAAAAGATAAAGGCTTCTCCCCTGAAGAGTTATCCACATCCAAAAAACCGGCTATTTTCTTCCAGGCAGGAATCCATGCAGGAGAGATCGATGGCAAAGATGCTGGCATGATGCTACTACGAGATATTTCCCAAGGGAATAAATTAGCCCTTCTGGATGATGCTAACCTACTTTTTATCCCAATTCTAAATGTGGATGGGCATGAAAGAAGAAGCGAATTCGGCAGAGTAAATCAGCGAGGTCCAAAAGAAATGGGCTGGAGAACTAATGCTCAAAACCTAAATTTAAACAGAGATTACACCAAATTGGAGACTGCAGGAATCCAAGCGGTAGCCAAAGTTATCAACAGCTACGATCCTGATCTCTATGTCGATATTCATGTCACAGATGGTGCCGATTACCAATACGATATTACCTATGGTTTTGTGGAAACAGGAGGCTACTCTCCAGAAATTTCAACTTGGCTAGCCACTAGCTTCAAACCGGAAGTAGATCAAGCTTTAAAAAATAAAGGTCATATTCCTGGCCCATTGTTATTTGCTGCAAATGGAAATGATTTCTCCCAGGGCAATGTAGCTTTTTCATTTAGTCCAAGATTCTCTCATACCTATGGAGACATCAAGCATGTTCCTTCTATTTTGATAGAGAATCATTCTTTGAAACCCTTCGAGCAACGCGTCCTAGGCACTTATGTGTTCTTAGAACAGGCAATCAAATCAGTTAGCGAACATTTTGCGGAGCTACAATCGGCAGTGAAATCCGATAGAAACCAAAAGCCGAGTGAGATCACCGTGAAATTTGCTTTCAGAGAAACTCCGGCAGATTCAATGGAGTTTTTAGGAATCGCTTCGAAAAAAGAAACATCCGAAATCACCGGAAGAGAATACGTTGTTTGGGAAGGAAAGGAGATCACCCAGATCGTACCAAGCCTTTTGATGGATAGACCAGTAGAAAATGTAAAGGTTCCCAAGGCCTATTGGATTCCAGCAGAATGGAGCATAGTCATCCAAAAAATGAAGGCTCATGGTATTGAAATGGAGATTTTGCAGCAGGAGAAAGAACTGAAATTGGAATTTTCCAAAGTCGGAGACTTCAAAATGAATAATCAGCCCTATGAAGGATTGATGCGCTTCCAATCATTTGATCTGGAGAAATTAGACAGAACTGTCAGCCTGCAACCAGGTTCGGCTCGGATCAGTACCGATCAACCACTTGCAGAACTTCTAGTGATTCTGATGGAGCCTGAGTCCATCGATAGCTTTTTCCAGTGGGGATATTTCAATTCTATTTTATCCCAAACGGAATATATGGAAACCTATATCATGGAACCTTTGATTGCTAAAATGCTGTCTGAAGATGTTGATTTGAAGCAGAGATTTGAGGCAGAAAAAACTTCAAATGCAGAATTCGCCAAGTCTCCACGAGCAATCTATTCCTGGTTTTATAAGCAAACTCCTTACTTCGATCAAAACTGGAAAGTAATTCCGGTTGGCAGAGAGTGGTAACTATTAATTTGATGAGTTAAACAATAGTTAGGGAAGGTGAAAATCCCCAAAAAAACGCTGCTTTTAAAGTCTTTTCCTTATATAATTTGGCTCTATTTAATATTGCTTCGTAAATATTTTAGACCTCTGCATTCTACTGAATAGTTTTAGTGACAGTATTTTTTTTAAATTTAGAGTACTAATCTAAAATTCCATTGGATGAAAAAATTGTTTATTATACTCGGATCGATTATTTTTTTGCTCGCTATAGGTATCACTGGACTGAAGTATTGGGTTCAAAACAATTTTGAAAGTAGGCTAAACTCCAACCCAGATCGAAAATATGATCTAAACTATGAGAATTTTACTATAAGTATTCTTGCGGGAAATATTGAATTGGACAATCTGAAAATCACCCCCTTAAACACAGACAGCCTGCCCTCTGTTATTACTGGAACAGTAGAAAAGGCTGAATTAGATGGAATAAGCTTTCTTTCATTTATTACCGCCAAAGCGATCAAAATTCAAAAATTGAGTTTTTTAACTCCAGACTTTACAGTAATCCACAGTGATTTTCCCAAAAAGTCAACCACTACTACCAAGCCATTCCAAAGTCTTTTCAAAGACATTATTTCTAGAGGTGAGATCAAAAACTTTTCGCTACTAGGCGGAAAAGCTGAATTGTTATATCAAAAGGATACGCTGCAAAAAATCGGATCTTTTGAAGGACTTGAAATCATCGCTACAGGCTTGGTTACTGATTCGGTTCAGGTAGGAAGAGCGATTCCTTTCAAACTAGAAAATATAACCATCAGTCTCAAAAATTTCTCCTACCTGACTACTGATGGGCAGACATTGAGCTTAGGCGCATTTGATTTTGACCTAGAAAAAGGGCAGATGGATTTGGAAGCATTAAGCATGAAGCTAAACTCCACATGGGAGGAATATGCTAAAACCCAACCTGTGCAGAAGGGTATCATGTCATTTGATATTGGCCATCTAGCATTAAGAGGATTGAGCAGTGAAAGCCAGTTCTATGATTCACTGATGGTGATCAGTCAATCACTGGAGATAGATAGTTTAGATCTGCATGTCTCAAAAGATAAAAATAGACCCTTGCCTCCGCAGGTGGCAAAAAAGGATTTTTCGAATATGCTAGAGGAGTTATCTTTCCCTGTAGCCATAGACTCTTTGCTCATCAAGAATTCCAAAATAACCTATTCCGAAATTGAATCAGGAAAGACAAAAGCGGGTACAATCACTCTATCTGAAGTCAATGGATTAATTCAGAATGTATCATCAATCGACGCAGTGGAGAAAGAAAAACCTTTGCTGATAGCTATTTCGGCAATTTTCGATGGATCCGGAAAACTAAATCTCAACGTCACAGAAAATTACTTCGAAAGAAAATGGGTTGCTGATCTCACATTGGAAGCCATGGACATGAAGCAATTGAACCAGACCGTAAATCACCTAGCGGGTATTTCAATAGTAACTGGAGACCTGCAAAAACTCCATATGAAAATGGAAGCTACTGCTACAGCTTCGGACAACCATTTTCTGATGCAGTACAAAGATTTGAAAATGGAACTTATCAATCCTGATGATCACAAAAAAGGCTTTATGAGTTCGGTAGCTAATCTTGCTATTCACAAGCAACATCTACCAGGTGACAAGAATTATCAGGAATTGACTTATTCCACTACTCGCGACATCTACAAGGGACCGATAAACTTAATTTGGTTGAGTGCAAAAGATGGTCTGATGGCAACTATTCCGTCCAAGGTAGTGCAAAAGCTCTTGCCTCATTCCAAAGAAAGTAAGGCAGAGAAGCAAGAAGAAAAGAAGGATAAAAAGGAAATTAAAGCTGAGAAAAAAGCTGAACGAAAGGCAAAAAACAATTAGTCCGGATAGGCATCTATAAAAGAGAGATATTTTGAAAGTGTAATTGAAGATCCAGAAGGCAATTGGATTGAGATTATTGTTTGATTTTGCTAGCAATCGCATTTCTCTGATTTTGCCCAGTTTCACTTTTTTACAGTTCAGTAGCGGATTTCTACATTTCAGTAAGCTTTAATTTTTTGAGGAGCTTTAGTCCTGCACATTTGATTCAAATCTGAATCGAAATGAATCCACGACAGCTACTTTTTATCACTTTTCTCCTGTTGCAAACTCAAGCTTTTGCCCAAACAAGTCTCCATGGCCAAGTGCTAGACGAGAGGGGCATGCCTCTTCCAGGAGCGAATGTGCAGATCAAAGGAAGTTATGATGGTGCGACTAGTGAGCAAGATGGCAGCTTCCAATTTGAGACTTCAGCGACAGGATCTCAGGTGTTGGTTTTCAAGTTTCTTGGCTTCAAAACCCAAGAACTGTCGATAAGTCTCGACACTAATTCTCTACAAATCCCACTAGTCAAATTGATCGAAGAAATCACCGAAATGAATTCCGTGACGATCACCGCAGGAGCCATGGAGGCTTCGGATGAGAAAAAATCTGTAGTGCTGAGACCACTGGATATCGTCACCACATCAGGTGCGATGGGCGACATTGTAGGAGCTTTGCAAACTTTACCAGGCACAAGCACTGTGGGCAATGACGGCCGTCTTTTTGTACGCGGAGGTGACGCCAGCGAAGTTGGAATCTACATCGATGGACTACGTGTAGGAAATGCCTATGGAAGCACCACGGCAAATGTGCCTACCAGAACTCGCTTTAACCCAAATATTTTCAAAGGGACATTTTTCAGTACAGGTGGATACTCCGCAGAATATGGTCAGGCGCTTTCATCTGCTTTGTCGCTGAATACCAAAGACCATTCCTTGAGAACTCAAGGTGATCTTTCCATCATGTCGGTAGGTGGTGGCTATTCCCAAACCCTTGCCAATGACAATCAAAGTATCTCGCTTACCGCAAATTATTTTGACCTAAAACCTTACCAAAAACTAGTAAAGCAAGATTTTGACTGGGAAAGAGCTCCTTATGGCTGGGATGTGGAATTGTCTGCGCAGCAAAAGCTAAAGAAGGGCGGTCTCGTGAAAGTTCTGGCCCGAACTGAAGCTGGGGGAATGCAGCTTTGGCAAGCTCAGCCTGGAGAAGATGGGCGGGGAATGTTTGTAAATCTTCATAACAAGTATTCATACGCACAGAGCAATTGGAGGAATTCCTACGAGAATGGCTGGTCCTTGTTTGGAGGTCTTTCAGTCTCTTCCAATAAAGATGATCTGATCATTGATTCCATTCCACTAGAAAGAAAAAATCTGCTTTCACATGCCAAATTCACTGCAATCAAAGATTTCTCGGATCGTATCTCAATGAAAGTTGGCACCGAGTATTTCATCCATAACTACTCCGAAAAACTCCAATTAGAGAAGCAGGAAAGAAGTTTTGAAGAAGGGGAAACTTATCTCTTTACGGAATGGGATTGGTATCTGAGCAAAAAATTAGTGCTTAGAGGTGGATTGCGAGCGGGAAACAGCCAATTGGCAAAACAGACTTGGGTAGATCCTCGTATTTCGCTAGCCTATCAAATCTCAGAATTTGGTCAAGTATCTCTAGCCACTGGTCAGTATCATCAATTACCGATTGAGAATTTCCGAGTAATTGACCCAAGCATTGGCAATTCGAAGTCAAAACATCTAATCTTAAACTACCAGTACCAGAAAGATGGTATTACGTTTAGAGCAGAGACTTTCTACAAAAGCTATGAAGACCTGATTACATTTAAAGGAAATACTAACAACCCAAGCCAGCTACAGAATGCAGGCTCGGGCTATGCTCGGGGGCTTGATGTTTTCCTTAGGGATCGAAATAGCATCAAAAATACGGACTACTGGATATCATACAGTTTCGTAGATAGCAAAAGAATCTATAACCAGTATGAGACGAAAGTTCAGCCTGATTTCGCCCCAAAGCACAATTTCTCATTGGTCGTAAAGCATTTCATTCCGACACTCAAATCCCAGCTTGGGACTACATACTCCTTCAATGATGGGTACAAGTATACAGACCCTAACCAATCTGGTGAAATGAACTCTAAAACCAAAAGTTACCAAAGCCTTAGCCTCTCTTGGAGCTACTTGCCAAAGCCAAATCTTATCATTCATTTCGCAGTGCAAAATGTATTCGGCAGAGAAAATATATTCGGCTATTCCTATGCAAGCAAACCCAATGAACAAGGAGTATTCGAGTCACTTCCCACTGGACAGCCAGCACCTAGATTCCTATTCTTGGGGATTTTCCTCACGCTTTCTAAAGACAAAACAGCAAATAACTTAAACAACTTATAATTATGAAAAAGTACATCTTAACCCTCGCTCTCTCTTTAGTATGGATAGCTTTTGCGCAAGCATCTGATCCAGCTTTCATCGCCGCCATGCAAAAGCAATTGGATGCGAAAAAGACAATCGCAACCTATGAGCAATCCCAAACGGTGACTAATGGTTTTTTAAGGATTGCTGATGCTTCCGAAACTGAATGGCTTCCTTACTATTATGCCGCTCTACTAAAAACAGAAGCTGCTTTTCGCTTCGAAATAGATAAAGATAAAAGCTTAGACGAGGCTTTAGAACTTGTGAAAAAGGCAGACAAAATTGCTCCCGGAAACTCTGAGATCACAGCCTTGAATGGCTACATTTTGATGGGAAAAATAAGTTTGGACCCTGCAGGTCGTGGACAAACCATGAGTCCACAGGCGATGCAGCTTTTTGGAAAAGCAATTGATTTGGATCGTGAGAACCCAAGGGCAGTTACGCTGATGTCACAAATGGAATTGGGAATGGCGCAATTCTTCGGAACAGGGCCAGAAAAAGCCTGTGGAATGGCAAGAATGAGTTTGGAACTATACACAAAAGAAGAGGCTAAAATCACTGATGAATACATCCTACCTACCTGGGGAAAAACGGTAGCAGAGCAGGTTACTGCTAAATGTGATTAATAGATACTTAATTAGGCATTCCTTTCTTTCAGTTTTGGGAGAAAGGAATTGCCTCATTTTACTTAATTTCCAGCTATGCCAGAAGTAAACGAATTAAGAAGCTGCAACACCAAAGGAGGAATTTGGAAAAGTCTTCCGAGCTTTCTGATTATCAACTTTGGAATTGTGATGATTCTAATGTTGTTTTTCTGCCCTAGCTGCTTTTTAACCTGGGAAGGAATCAAGAGCATGGTGCCGGATTTCATTTTTTCATTCGCCATCACTGCAGCCATGAGTTTGGGTGGAACAGCTGTAGAGAGCTACTTCGACAAAAGAATTTCGTGGATTCACCATCCCGTAAAACGATTCATTTTTACCAGTATCACCTATTTGAGCTACGCGTTCTTAGTCGCGTTCATTATAGTAGGAATATATTCGTGGTGGAGAGGTGGATTTACCCTTGAAAGTATACCGTGGAAGTTGCTTTTCAACTATTCCTTGATGCCAATGGGCATTGCTTTAGGATTTATGGCCTTGTTCACCACTCGCTCTTGGTTGTTGGAATGGAGAAAGTCAGCACTCGAAGCTGAAATTCTACGAAACGAAAAACTGGCCAGTCAATATCAGTCTTTGAAAGATCAGCTCAACCCACATTTTTTATTCAATTCTTTGAATGTCCTTTCGGGTCTCGTCTATGAAAATGCAGATAAATCAGCAGCATTTATCCAGAAGTTATCGCGCATATACCGCTACGTATTAGAGGCTCAAAAAGAGGAATTAATATCCTTAGAAAAAGAGATAGACTTCGCAGAAAATTACTTGGAGCTTCAAAAGATCAGATTTGAAGAAAGCTTGAAGTTTTCTATAGAAATCGGAGATCGCACAGGCAATATTCCTCCACTCTCTCTTCAACTTCTGCTAGAAAACGCTATAAAACATAACATTGTAAGCGAGGATAATCCGCTATTTATCCACATTTTCAGAAAGGAAAATAATCTATGGATTAGCAATACATTTCAACCCAAAACCTCTCAAACAGAACCATCTACTGGCGTTGGATTGAACAATATTAAATCAAGATATCAACTTCTTTCTAACAGAAACATTGAGGTCATTCAGACTGAAGATGAGTTTCTGGTTCAACTTCCAATTTTAGACTTATCCACATGAGAATACTGATCATAGAAGATGAAAAACCTGCTGCTAATTTACTTATCAAGCAAATTAAGCAATATTTTCCTGAGGCTGAGATTTTTGGAAATCTAGATAGCATTTCAAAAAGTATTGCTTGGTTTCAACAAAATCAAGATCCAGATTTGATTTTTTGTGATGTTCAATTGGCAGATGGTATAAGCTTTGAAATTTTTGAAAAGGTCAAGTTATCAACACCAATAATTTTCACAACAGCTTTTGACCAATACGCCATAAAGGCTTTTCAAGTAAACGCCATTGACTATATTTTGAAACCAATAGATACCAAAGATCTAGCTAGGGCTGTGGATAAGTATCAAGAAAACCAGATTAGATCAACCATCGAACTAGATGTGCTGAAAGGCCTCCTTAATCCGAGTAAAACAAGCTTCAAATCTAGATTTTTGGTACGCTACGGAGAGAAAATTCAAAGCATACCAATAGCAGATATTTCTTATTTCAGCAGCGAAGAAAAAGTCACTTTTTTACAAACTAAGGAAGGAAAAAAATATGTTCTCGAAAGCACCTTGGAACAAACAGAATCACATGTAAATCCAGCCAATTTTTTTCGAATCAATCGCAAATACCTCTGTAGTATGGAGGCTATAGATGGAATTTTTTCTTATTCCAATAGTCGTCTTAAGGTGACCTTGAAAAACTGTGCTGATCCAGACATTCTAATAAGTCGTGAAAAAGTAACTGATTTCAAAAACTGGCTGGACCAATAATTTAGATAAACCGAAATTCTAATGTATTTTTTGGAAGATGAATAAAAGCAATGACTATCAACGCAAGCAAGAAGAACTCACTTGGCTTGAAAATCTCCAACGAAATAGCTGGGAACCGGAAGTAATTATCTCTGGTATTACCTTGGCATTTTTATTTGCTTTCCCTGCTAAGATTTATCTATTCTCAGCATCTTTAGTTCAAGAACTAGGCATCGCTTACCTGCCAAGCATGTTGATTCTATTTTACCTCACCACCATTATTTCTGTTTTCAAGATATTCTTTGTGGTGCATTTGTGTTTACGATTTGTCTGGGCTGGATTGCTGGGTCTGAGCTATGCCTACCCGCATGGGGTGATTAATAAAAACCTCTTCAAAATGGGTCAAAAGTATCAATATCAAAACCCATCAGAAATGGTATTGAAGTTGGAAAAGATCTGTAGTATGACCTTTGCTTACCCAGTTTCTCTCGTATTGATCTTTTTAGTTCTTACCGTTTACTTAGGCCTTCTCATTGGGATATACGTTTGGCTTAACCTCAACTTATTTATAATTTCTATAGTTTTTGTGTTAAGTCTCGTTCTTTTGGGGGTAATGATGCTCTCCAAAAAGAGAACAAAATTCAAAGCTTGGTATTCGGAAAGCATGCTAAGTTCAGTCTCGGCCATTTACCAAAGCAATCTCGGCAAATGGACTGCATTGTTCTATGGCATATCCATTTTTGTGCTATCCATGCCTCTCATTTATGCTGATACGGTAGATTTCTCAATGTTCAGAAATGATCGAAATATTAAAGAGAAAGAAATAGAATGGCCTGCAAAACACCTACACTTTGAAAATGAGCATGAGCCTAACACTCGTTTTCCAAGAGCTTTTATTTCTACAGAGGAAGTCAATGATGACTTACTAAGACTAGGTATAGCCCGCTACGAAGGGGATACCAAAATCATTAACGAACTGAAATCAGATTTTAGGAATGATTTGAAATCTTTAGCCTGGAAAAATCTAGACGAAACTGCTGATCTGCACAGAATATTTATAGATGAGCAAGAGATTCCTATCGATTCGTGGAGCAAGCATCGACTTAGGAATACAAATCAGAAAATTTATCAGACAGGAATAGATATCTCATCTTTAAAGAAAGGAGTTCATACCATTCGAGTTGAAAAGCTGTTGCTGGAATATGGATTTATAGACAATCATGCTGAACTTATTCAATTGAAGAACTGGGCACATTTTGAATTTATAAAACGGTGAGTTTTTTTTTGTACCGAATTATTTAATTTAAGAGACAAATTTGAACCATATCCCATGAGAAAATTTACTTTACTCAGTTTCTTTGTCCTTTTGATTCTTGGAGTTTCCTGCTCCACTAAGCCCCAAAAGGAAATACCAATCCTCGATTTGAAGGATTTGATCGTGGATACTTTGTATTTGGAGAAGGATACTTTGACCAAAGATTTGAGTGACAATTTCAGCTATTATGAAACTGATTCAGGAGAGGTATTAGTTACTTTTTTGAGCCATCAACTACGGGTGTATAGCTATCCTGAAGGAAAGCAGCAGAAAAAACAACACTATGAGATAGAGGGGCCAGATGGAATAGGCTCCTTCATTACAGGTGCATTTGTAGATGAGAATAGTCTATACGTGCTTTCTCAACAGAAAGAATTGATTCAGTGTGATTTCGACGGAAAAGTGATTCATAGATGGGATCTTCCTAAAGTAAGTGAAGCCAGAAAATATGCTAATTATTCCACAGCAGGATTTAACAGAATTCGAAAGTCTGGAAATGAGCTCTCCTTCGTAGATATTCCTTATGTTTTTATAGATGGGTTTGAGGATTATGATCAGTGGGGTATGCTTTTCAATACCGAGTCGCACAGTTTTTCTAATTTTAATTTCCGCTATCCGAAGACCATAATAGAGTTCACAAACGACGATCAATTGGGGCTTTTTAGTCATGTTTATATTCCATCCACCAAAGAACATCTGATAAGTTTTGCGATATCAGACTCGATAGCTGTGGTGAAAAATGGGAAGCAGACCTGGAAATGGGCAGGGACATCCGAATCGCTAGAATATAAAAAAGGTACAACTGTGCCAAGCGGGGAATATATTGTCTTCCAACCTGATCATTCAAGTAGCAAATACAATGGTCTAGATTATGATACACATGCTAACAAGATTCTACGTTGGATTAGAGTAAAAGGCCCTACTTTGGAGAATATGGCACAAGAAAGGAATCGCTTATTAGTTTTCGATGAGAAGTTGAATCGAGAGGCAGAACTAGAATTTGACAAAAAGGAATTAGGAATGTATGGATTCAATACACCCAAAGGCTATGCGCTTAGTCTATATTCCGAAACTACAGATGATGTAACAGCATTCGCAATAATAGATTTCTCTAAAATCAATGAAGCGAAAACCGACACCAAATAGGAAACAAAAATCTAGACTAATTCACAATTCAAATAAAACGCTGCAACTACAGGTAAACTTTATGACCTCCGCGGTTGAAAGCCTTACAAAAATCCCCATAAAAAAAAGCGAGACTAATCAGTCTCGCTTTTTACTTGTAGTTCGATTTCCTCTCCAGATTCATCTAAGAATCTGTATTCCGTCACGGGTAGGGAAGAATCTTTGATCAGTTTTATCCACTTATTATACTTGAAAAACCACTTCACTCTTCGGCTAATTACTCCGGTAGTAAAGTATGCGTGCAGGTAGGGATGCAGCCCAATTTGTATTTTACTCACATTCTGGATAGTAGCAATGTGATCCAGGTCCTTTTCCAGCTTATCAGCTACCAGGATAGAAGCCTGGATTTTGCCGGTGCCGTTGCAAGACGGGCAAGTCTCCTTAGTCACAATATTGACTTCGGGTCTTACTCGCTGTCTGGTGATCTGCATGAGCCCAAATTTGCTCAGTGGCAAAATAGTATGCTTAGACCTGTCAAACTTAAGCTCCTCTTTCATCGCTTCGAATATGGCCTTTTTGTTCTCGGCCTTTTTCATATCGATAAAATCGACTACGATGATTCCTCCCATGTCTCGGAGGCGGAGCTGTCTGCCAATTTCTTTAGCGGCAACCAGATTGGTTTGCAAGGCCGTTGCTTCCTGGTTACTTTCCTGATTGGATTTATTACCACTGTTCACGTCAATGACATGCAGGGCTTCTGTATGCTCGATGATCACATACCCTCCTTGCGGAAGGCTGACCGTCTGTCCAAACAGGCTTTTGATCTGTTTTTCTATTCCAAAATTTTCAAATAGCTTGGCTTTACCGTTGTAAAGCTTGACAATTTTTTCTTTTTCAGGAGCTATATTCCTGATGTAGGATCTGATCTGATCGTAAGTAGATTCTTCTTCTACGGTGATTGCGTCGAATGATTCATTGAGCAGGTCTCTCACAAGTGAGGAGGCCATACTCATCTCTCCGATAATTTTGTCGCGACTCTTGGCTTTCATCAATTTGGCCATGCCTTCTTCCCAGTTGTTGAGAAGATTGCGAAGGTCTTTATCTAAGTCACTAACGGACTGACCTTCTGCCACGGTACGGATAATTACTCCGAAATTGGCTGGCTTAATAGAATTGATGAGTCTCAGGAGACGTTTTCTTTCCTCATTGCTTCGGATCTTCTTGGATACGTTGACCGAATCCGAAAAAGGTACTAGCACGAGGTAGCGACCTGGTAGAGAGAGCTCACAGGATAGTCGAGGCCCCTTCGTAGAGATGGGTTCTTTGACGACCTGAACTAAAATCTGTTGATTTTTGGACAGCGGACCGGAGATTTTTCCAATCTTGTCGATTTCAGGTTCGTTTTCAAAACCCTTCAAATTGTAATTGCCGTAGTTGTTGTTGCGAACCATTTTGGTGAACTTCGTCAGGCTGTTGAAATTTGCCCCGAGGTCCTGGTAATGAAGAAAGGCGTCTTTCTCATAACCTACGTCAATGAAAGCTGCATTGAGCCCATTGACGATTTTGCGGACCGTACCGAGATAAATATCTCCAACTTTGAACTGATTGTCCATTCCTTCGGAATGCAACTCAACCAGGCTCTTGTCTTGAAGGAGGGCAATTCGACTTCCGTTTTGAGCAGAATCGATTAACAATTCCGTACTCAAAATCTCGTCTTATTATATTATGTAAATGAACGTTTACTCACATGACAATAAGAAGAAGTGTATTACTTCTTCTTATGTCTGTTTTTTCTTAGTCTCTTCTTACGCTTGTGCGTAGCGATCTTATGTCTTTTTCTTTTCTTTCCGCAAGGCATAGTCTTTGGATTTAGTAGTGATACAAATAAATTATAGCTTTTCGAGATAGCTTTCGACGGATCCTAGGATCATTTCATCCTCGGTCATCGCTTTAACTTTCTCAAACTGAGCTTTCGCTTTGTTGTTTTGTTTGGCTTCGAAATAGCTCACTGCCAAGTAAAACTGCCCCTGAAGATTATCCGGGTGATATTGGATCAATTCTTCGAATCGCTCAGTGGCACGCTTGTACTGGCCTGATTGCATAGATAGTACACCCATGTTGAACAGCCCATCCTCATTGCTAGGGTCCTCAGCCAAGACTTCTCTCAGCATCGTGATTCCCTGCATTGGGTTGGACGAGGACACATAAGTCATCGCTATCTTTGTTTTCAAATCCAAACGGGTGGGATCATTATCCAACACCTGATTTAAATACTTTCGGGTCTGTTCGGCAGTGTAAGATACCTTTTCTGGATCTAGTGCAAAGCTGAATGCCTCATAATAGGCGTTTCCTGCTTCTTCTGCTAGCTCCATGTCTGACTGCTGATCAGCTGCCAAACTTAAGTAATATCCTGCACTATCGTACTTCCCAAGTTCCTGATAAATCGCAGCAATTTCTTCCGTGGAAGATTTTACGACTTCTTTCGAAGCATTTTCAGCGATTTGAAGTTTCAGTGTATTTATCTGAAGTCTCTGATCAGGACTTAACTCAGCCTCATGCATCGCTACTGGATCGGTGGATGAAGTGGCAGCGGAGTCATTTTCTTGCGAAACTGAATCTGCCTTACTTTCATTGTCCACGACCACAGTAGGTAGTACATACAATCCTCCGATTGTGATGACCCCTAATGCAATAAGTATGAGTTGAGATCTTTTCATGGTAAAAACCCTTAAGATTTAGTCTTGAAGAGCTAGTTCCTTGATTTTTTTACTGTTTTTGATCTTCTCTACAAACACCTTAGACGGCTTGAATGCCGGAATGTAGTGCTCGTCGATAACGATCGCTGTGTTTTTGGAGATGTTTCGGGCGATTTTTTTAGCTCTCTTCTTATTGATGAAGCTACCAAATCCTCTCACGTAGATGTTGTCTCCTTCGGACATTGAATCCTTCACTACTTTGAAGAACGCCTCAATGGCTTGTGTTACATCATCCTTTTGGATACCTGTCTTGTCCGAAATCTTAGTGATTACTTCTGCTTTAGTCACTGTAATATTAATTTAGAAATTACGAAATAAGCTTAACAACCTATTAACCAAGTGTTTTTGGGACTGCAAATGTACGAGAACGATTGCAATTAAAAAACATATTCACAAAAATTACCGTGATTTGTATGATAGACACTAATTGACTATGGCCCACAAAACCACTGAATATCAGGCTTTTTCGCATCAAATACTAACTTGGTATCGTGAAAATCCAAGAGATTTACCATGGCGAGGAATCGTTGATCCATACAAAATTTGGCTCTCTGAGATCATTCTTCAGCAAACTCGAGTCGCTCAGGGCTTACCTTATTATTATGCTTTTGTGGAGACTTACCCTACGGTAAAAGATCTTGCTTTGGCACCCGAAGAAGAAGTCCTCCGCCTCTGGCAGGGATTGGGATATTATAGCCGAGCGAGAAATCTCCATGCTTGCGCAAAAAGTATCTGGTTTGAAATGGGCGGTGAGTTTCCCAACACATACGATGAACTCCTCAAACTAAAAGGAGTTGGCAGCTACACGGCCTCCGCAATTGCAAGTTTTGCTTATGCTGAAGTCAAAGCTGTGGTAGATGGCAATGTATTTCGGGTGCTGGCTCGCTACTTCGGGATTGATACCGACATCGCCAGCTCTCCAGCCAAGAAGGAATTTGAAGCATTAGCCAATCAGATTATCCCAAAGGATCAGCCCGGGGAGTTCAATCAGGCGATGATGGACTTCGGCGCTAGACTTTGCACTCCCAAAAATCCAGGCTGTGAATCCTGTCCATTAAAAGACTCCTGTTTTGCATTGCTACATAATATGGTGTCGGATCTTCCTGTGAAGGTCAATAAAATCAAAATCAAGGAGCGTCACTTACACTATTATGTCATCAAGTGTGGAAAAAACTGGGTATGGAAAAAACGAACTTCAGGAGATATCTGGGAAGGCCTTTTTGATTTTCCTCAGGTAGAATCAGGCACAGGAGATATAGCTCCTGCGATGGAGATTCCCTCCAGTTCAGCCGAAGAAACTCAGCACTTGCCCAAGAAATACAGACACATCCTGTCACACCAACGATTAAATGCCGTTTTCTCAGAAGTCGAAATTGCTGAAGAAAACTTGTCAAAACTTGAAAACTGGTGTGAAGAAGAAGGTTTTATGCTCGTAGAAGAAAGCCGAATCGAATATTTGGCCAAACCAAAGTTGATCGTGAACTTTTTGAACGATCAAGGGATTTAAGTACCTTCAAGTATTAGATTTTTTCAATCTTAAATCAAACAAATTATGGCAGGAGTAAATAAAGTAATCTTAGTAGGAAATCTCGGCGCAGACCCAGAAGTGAAATATCTAGAAGGTGATAATGTAGTGGCAAATGTAAGTTTGGCAACCACAGAAGCTTACAAAAACCGAAACGGCGAAAGAGTAGAACAAACAGAATGGCATGACCTAGAAATCTGGGGAGCTCAAGCTAAAATAGCTGAGCAATACCTCAAAAAAGGCAGTCAGATCTATGTAGACGGCAAAATTAAAACTGACAAGTGGCAAGATGAGCAGGGACAAAATCGCTACCGAACCAAAATCAGAGTGTTGAGTTTCACTATGCTCGGTCCAAAACCGGATGGAACAGGAAGCCCTAGTGCTCCTCAGCAATCCACACAACAAAGACCAGCTTCGGCGGCACCTACTGCAGCACCAAAACCTCAAGAAACAGTAGCAGACAATGCAGATGATGACTTGCCATTTTAATTATTCATTCCCCTGGAAGCAATTTTCAGGGGAATTTTTTAATTTTGCATTAACCTTTGCGGTTTAATACATGGACGATCCCTATCCGAGTTACCATTTACTCGCTCAGATTAGCTCACCCTCGGTAGGCTATCTGATTCTAAATGGGTTGCTTTTTATACTACTATTAATAGGCTCTGCCCTAGTTTCTGGTTCAGAGGTGGCATTTTTTTCCCTAAGCAATGAAGACTTAGGAAATATTGAAGAAGAAAACACCCCACGTGGAAAAAAAGTAATCAGCCTAGTTGATTCCCCCAAGCATCTTCTCAGCACTATCCTTATACTCAACAATCTTATCAATATTGGGATAGTGACCTTAACTACTTTCGTGACTTGGTCCATATTTGGCACCAACGCCTCCGGCATTGTCATCATCTTGGTTCAGACAGTAGGTATCACCTTTGCAATAGTCTTCTTTGGAGAAATAGTCCCAAAAGTCTACGCCAATAAGGCCAAGGTGGAATTTAGCATGGTCATGGCTCCTACCATCGGTTTTTTCTCCACAGTACTCAAACCCATCTCTCTATTTTTGATGGCTTTTAGTAATCTTCTGGAAAAACGTATCGAAAAGAAAGGCTATTCACTTTCTGTAAATGAGCTAAACCAAGCCTTGGATTTGACAACGGAAGATGCTCCGAATGAAGAACGGGAGATTCTACGAGGCATCGTAAACTTCGGCACGCTCACTGTGAAGCAAGTCATGCAAAGCCGTATGGATATCACCGCGGTGGATATGGAAATGGATTTCCACGAATTGATGGATAAAATCAACAAGAGTGGTTATTCTAGAATCCCTGTGTATGAAGAGACCATCGATAAGATCCAAGGCATACTTTATATCAAGGATCTTTTGCCCTATATAGAGCAGGAAGAAGACTTCAAATGGAATGAGCTGATCCGCAAAAGTCTCTTTGTGCCTGAAAACAAGAAGGTGGACACGCTCCTCAAGGATTTTCAGCTGAAGCGTGTGCATATGGCCATCGTGGTGGATGAATATGGAGGAACTTCTGGCTTGGTAACTTTAGAAGATTTGATTGAAGAAATAATCGGAGAAATCAACGATGAATTTGACGATCATGATGATATTTTCTTTCGTGAGATTGATCCAGCCACCTATATTTTTGAAGGCAAAGTCTCGCTCAATGATTTCTGTAAAAAACTAGAATTAGACTCGCAGATATTCGAAGAAGTCAAAGGTGAAAGTGAATCTCTGGGAGGCCTGCTTCTTGAGCTGAATTCCAAATTGCCAAAGAATGGCACGAAGATCAAGTTTGAAGATTTCGAATTTACCATCCTGGCGGTGGATTCCCGAAAAATCAAAAAAATTAAGGTTCATATCAATTCCTTAGACAAAGAAACACTTGGTCCACATACAGACTGAAAATCAGCTTATTACAATAATTTGTAGTTTCCCCTATTTTTCGAAATAATATATTGGACAAATTTCTCTGAAAAGAGCAATCCCAAGCTGAAAGCAGATTTCACGAAAAATAATTTTTTTATTTTCAACTTTATTTTTCCACATATTTGAATCGAGAGATTCTCATACTAATTTTCATAATTGAATAAAAAAGCAGCCTATTTCTTCAAATACTGACAAAAATTTAATGTCTCAGTTCATTTTTTCATACCTAAAGGCTAATTGTCAAAATATTAATAAAGTCAAAATCCATAAATAATAAGGCACTAAAGCAGCCATTTTGTTGCCGAAATTTTAATAGGACATTTTTTTTCTGTAATTTTTGGAAATTTTGAACCTAATAAATTCTATTAAAATGCAAGAAGGTTTGTATCGATCGGAGTTTGAGCATGACTCCTGCGGTATAGGTGCGGTTGTCGATCTGAGTGCAGTTCCCTCACATGAGACGATTAGCGATGCCTTATACATGCTAAGCAATATGGAGCACCGTGGTGGTCGTGGATCTGATCCTAAGACTGGCGATGGCGCTGGCGTATTAATTCAGGTACCTCATCAGTTCCTCAAGGATATTACTGCACGCACAGAAATTGAGCTTCCAGAAGCTGGTTCTTACGGTGTAGGTATGACCTTTTTCCCAAAGAATAAGCAATTATTTCATCGCTCAAAAGAACTCTTAAATCAGCTGATTGAAGAGTTGGATTTTGAATTGATCGGCTATAGATCAGTACCCGTGGATGAAACAGTGCCAGGTTCTGGAGCACTGGAAGTAATGCCGAATATTGAGCAGCTCTTTGTCAAGCACAAAAAAGGACTTACCGGAATAGAGTTGGAGCGTAAACTCTATGTCCTGAGAAATTACTCCACTTCAGAAATCAATACTAAGATTCCTGGAGTGAATCAGTCGTTCTATTTTGCGAGTTTGAGTAGTCAGACACTTATATATAAGGGTCAGTTGCGAACGGATCAGGTTTTGGCCTTTTACAAGGATCTTCAGAACTCGAAAATCGAATCTGCTTTTGCGATCGTCCACTCACGATTCTCTACTAATACTTTTCCTAACTGGAGACTAGCACAGCCTTTCCGTTTTCTTTCTCACAATGGTGAGATCAATACGATCAAGGGAAATCTGAATAAGATGAAGTCGAAGGAAAATCTCATGAAGTCTAAGTATTTCACTGATGAAGAGCTTTCCAGACTGATGCCAATCACCGACAAACACAAGTCGGATTCGGCCAATCTTGATGCTATGGTAGAACTTCTGACTTTAAGCGGTAGATCTCTTCCACATGCGATGATGATGCTTGTGCCAGAAGCTTGGCAGGATAATGAGGTCATGGATCGAGATAGGAAGTCTTTCTACAAATTCCACGCATCACTAGTAGAGCCTTGGGATGGACCTGCAGCATTGCTATTTACAGATGGAAAATCCGTAGGTGCTACCTTGGATAGAAACGGTCTCCGTCCACTAAGATATTTTATCACCAAAGATCAGCGACTTATACTTTCTTCTGAGGCGGGAGCTTTGCCTATTCGCGAAGCTACTATCCTAGAAAAAGGTAGAATCAGTCCAGGAAGAATGATCTGGGCAGACTTGGAAAAAGGTCGTGTCGTATTTGACGAGGAGGTAAAAGGAGAAATATGCGTGAAGCAGCCATACGAACAATGGGTGGCAGATCAGCGCATCAAGCTACGTCTCGAAGATGCTCCTGTCACGCTGACACATCCATATTCTACAGAGAATATCAAAAAGCAACAAACCATATTTGGATACACATCTGAAGAGCTCAAGGTAGTATTAAGCCCTATGGGAAATACTGCATATGAGCCTATCGGATCAATGGGAGCAGATACTCCGCTCGCAGTCCTATCCAAAGAAAGTCAACATATTTCCAATTACTTCAAACAGCTATTCGCTCAAGTAAGTAATCCGCCGATTGATCCTATCCGTGAGCGATTGGTAATGTCTCTATTTACCCGTCTGGGTGTAGGACAAAATATCTTGGAAGAAAGTCCTAAGCATACACGCCAAATTCATATTTCCCAGCCAGTTCTTCTGAATGAAGATTTGGAAAAGGTCAAAAATATGGAAGGCCAAGGCTATAGATGTGCCACGCTTACTAGTCATTTCATAGCTGATCACAAGCCTGGAAGGCTATTAGAAGCCTTAGACCAACTTTGTGATGAAGCGGAAAAAGCGATCAATGAAGGGAAAAATGTTATCATTATCTCCGATCGAAACAGCACGGTAGAATATGCACCTATCCCTTCTCTATTAGCGATCGGAGCTGTTCACCATCATTTGGTCAGAAAGAAAATCAGAACTAGTGCCGGCTTGGTATTAGAATCTGGAGATATTCGAGAGACACATCATTTCGCTACTGCGATTGGTTATGGAGCCTCTGCCATCAATCCATACATGGCTTTGGAATCACTGTTGAATATGTTTGAAAAGTCTGAGCTTCCAAATGCAAAAGACCAGAAGACAGTTTTTTCAAACTATCAATCTGCGATAGGAAAAGGACTATTGAAAGTTCTTTCTAAAATGGGAATTAGTACGCTTCAATCGTATCAAAGTGCCCAAATATTTGAGGCATTAGGCTTAGGCCCAGATGTGATTGATAGATGTTTCAAAGGGACTATTTCTAGAATATCTGGCATTTCATTTAATGAATTAGCTGAGGAAGTCTTGATTCGACATAGAGCTGCTTACGAGACAGAATCGCCGATACTAGAGCAAGGAGGCGTTTATCAGTGGAAAAGAAGAGGTGAGAAACACTTGTTCAACCCTGAAACAATTCACCTGCTTCAGAAATCAACTCGCTTAAATGATTATGGATTGTATAAGAAATTTGCATCCAAAATAAATGAGCAAAGCAAAGATGCCTTGACTTTAAGAGGCTTATTTGAATTCAAAAAGAGAATCTCTGTTCCAATCGACGAAGTAGAGCCAGCCTCTTCCATCATGCGAAGATTTGCTACTGGAGCGATGTCCTTTGGTTCTATTTCTCACGAAGCACACTCTACTTTGGCGATAGCCATGAATAGAATAGGAGCTAAAAGTAACTCTGGTGAAGGAGGAGAAGATGAGGTACGATTTGCCAAAAAAGAAAATGGGGACTGGGAGCGCTCTGCAATCAAGCAAGTAGCTTCTGGTAGATTCGGTGTTACGAGTAATTACCTTGCAAATGCTGCCGAACTTCAAATCAAGATGGCACAAGGTGCTAAGCCTGGAGAAGGTGGACAGCTTCCTGGTCATAAAGTAGATGATTGGATCGGTAGAGTAAGACATTCTACTCCTGGAGTAGGATTGATATCCCCTCCACCTCACCACGATATTTATTCAATTGAAGATTTAGCTCAGCTGATCTACGATTTGAAAAATGCGAATAGAAAGGCAAGAATCAATGTGAAACTTGTTTCTCAGGCTGGAGTAGGAACAGTAGCAGCAGGTGTGGCAAAAGCCATGGCTGATGTGATTCTAATCTCCGGTGCTGACGGAGGAACTGGAGCATCTCCATTGAGTTCAATCCGTCACGCAGGCTTACCATGGGAACTTGGGCTTTCTGAAGCTCATCAGACTTTGGTGAAAAATAACCTTCGTAGCCGTGTGGTACTTCAGACCGATGGTCAGCTAAGAACGGGTCGTGATCTTGCGATTGCGACACTTTTAGGAGCTGAAGAATGGGGAATCTCCACTGCCGCTTTGGTGGTAGAAGGATGTATTATGATGAGAAAATGCCACCTGAACACTTGTCCAGTGGGTATTGCAACTCAGAATCCAGACTTGAGAAAACTATTTACTGGTGATCCTGATCATGTAGTGAATTTCTTCCAATTCCTTGTTCAAGACCTCAGAGAGATCATGGCATCCCTCGGATTCCGTACTATAGACGAGATGGTAGGACAAAGTAACGTCCTTCAATCTACGGGTCATTTGAACCACTGGAAATGGGATAAAGTGGACTTGAGTCCTATTTTCCACAAAGTAGAGGTTCCGGATCATGTAGGAATACATAAGCAAATTGATCAAGATTTTGAGCTGAAAAGAGTATTGGATCGGCAGTTGATCAAAGCTGCGCTTCCTTCGCTAGAACAAGCTATGGCTTCATCTGGAAGTTTCCAGATCAAAAATATTGACAGATCCGTTGGGGCGATGTTGTCCAATGAGGTTTCCAAAATATATGGAAGTCCAGGTCTGCCTGAGGATACGATCAATTTCAAATTCACAGGTTCTGCAGGTCAGACCTACGGTGGATTCCTTACCAAGGGCATCAACTTCGAACTAGAAGGTGAAGCCAATGATTACTTTGGCAAAGGGTTATCAGGTGGGAAATTAATTATCTATCCTAGCAGAAATGCCAAATTCAAACATGAAGATAACATCATCATCGGCAACGTAGCATTCTATGGCGCTACTTCTGGAGAGGCATACATTAACGGAAAAGGCGGTGAGAGATTCTGTGTACGAAATTCAGGCGTACAAACCGTAGTAGAAGGTATCGGAGATCACGGTTGTGAATACATGACTGGTGGACTGGTAGTGAATCTTGGAGAAATCGGAAGAAACTTCGCTGCAGGTATGAGCGGTGGAATAGCCTATATTCTCAAGGACTACATCACTGAAATCAATCCAGAATTAGTAGATATAGATAATCTAAATGAGGAAGATTTCAGCACGATAAAAACCTTCCTGAAAAGACACGTAAAACTGACCAAATCGGAACTGGGAATAAGATTCCTAGAAGATTGGGATACTTCCAAAAAGAAGTTTATCAAGGTAATCCCTAGAGATTACAAGGCAGTTTTAGAGAAAAGAGCATTAGAACAATCAAAATCATTGGTGTAAGATGGCAGCGAAAGACGGATTTTTAAAATTTAGTAGAGAAACACCTAGCAGTCGCGATGCAAAAGCACGTGTCAGTGACTTCAAGGAAATATATGAGGATTTTGCAGAAGAAAAACTCAACAATCAGGCAGCTCGCTGCATGGATTGTGGGGTGCCCTTTTGCCACAATGGCTGTCCACTTGGAAATGTAATTCCAGACTTCAATGATGCGGTTTACAATAATGAGTGGGAAGATGCAATCAAGATTCTAAGAAGTACCAATAACTTTCCTGAGTTTACAGGAAGAATTTGTCCAGCTCCCTGCGAAGCGAGCTGCGTACTTGGGATCAATAAGGATCCAGTTACGATTGAACTGATAGAAAAGAGTATAGCAGAAAAAGCTTATGAACTAGGCTTGATCAAAGCTAATCCGCCAAAAACAAGAACTGGAAAGTCTGTAGCCGTTATTGGCTCAGGACCTGCAGGACTTGCCGCGGCAGATCAGCTTAACCAAGCAGGACATGAGGTGACTCTATTCGAAAAAGACTCCAAGCCTGGAGGATTACTTCGGTTTGGTATCCCTGACTTCAAGTTGGAAAAATGGGTTATTGATCGTCGTATCGATTTCATGAAGCAAGAAGGTGTAATCTTCACTTGTAACACGGAGGTAGGCTTCAATATCAAAGCAGAAAATATTCTGAAAAACTTCGATGCTGTTGTACTTTCCACTGGAGCAGGACAACCTAGAGGATTGAATATCAAAGGCTCACAAGCCAATGGGGTTCATTTTGCTATGGAATTTCTAGGTCAGCAGAATAAGGTAGTATCAGATGAGATCGAAGAAAATCCGATTTCTGCCAAAGGAAAACATGTCATCGTGATCGGTGGTGGTGATACAGGAAGTGATTGTATAGGAACATCCAATAGACATGGAGCAGCCTCCATCACACAACTTGAGCTTTTGCCTAAGCCTCCACAGCAAAGAAACACGCTTAATCCATGGCCGGAATGGCCGATGACTCTGCGAACATCTAGTTCACATGAAGAGGGAGCCGAGCGAGTATTCTCTGTGCTTACGAAAGAATTCACTGTAAATGAAGAAGGTCAAGTAACTGGATTGAATCTAGTAGACCTAGAATGGGTACACAAAGATGGTCGTATGGTCTTTGAAGAAATCGCAGGTACAGAACGTACTGTTCCGTGTGATTTGGCATTCTTGGCTATCGGCTACACAGGTCCTGCCCAAAATGGATTGCTTGAAGCATTCGGGGTAGCTACCATGGAGAACACGCTTCCAAAGTCTAAAAATTACCAAAGCACAAACTCTAAAGTATTCCTAGCTGGAGATATGCGCCGTGGCCAGTCATTGGTCGTATGGGCAATCTCTGAAGGAAGGGAGGCTGCTGTAAAAGTAGATGAATTCCTTATGGGTGAATCTGCTCTACCACAGAAAGATGAGTCATTCTTCCAAGTAGAACAGGAAGTCGAAGGATTAGACTAAGTTCATTTTCCATAACATAACAAAAAGCCATCCCGAGTTGATTCAGGATGGCTTTTTGTCTTGTGGGGGTTAATTGGCGAATTAATTCCCGCCACCTCTTGGAGGACCACCGCCATTTCTCCCTCTTTGACCATTCTGGTTTTTGGCTTTGTATTCAGCCCATTTTGCTTTTTGCTCATCATTCAAAACCGCTTGGATTTTGTCATCCTGCTCCTTCATTTCAGCCTTTCTCGCTTCCGCGGCATCTTTATTGGCATCAGCTTTAGCTTTTCGCTCAGCCATCTCAGCCTCATTCTTTTTTGCATATTCTAGATTGATATCCAAAATCTGCTTTTTTTGAGCATCCGTTAGCTGAAGTTCTTCAGCCATACGCTCAGTATTCCTTTTAGCTCTTTCTTCAGCGCTTGGTCTTTCTCCTCCTCCATTTCTCTGCGCAAATGTGCTAAGACTGATCATTACCATCAAGCCTGTAGCGAAAATCCATTTTTTCATGTGTTCTGGTGTTTAGTTACATGGATTAGACCAAGGTTATGGATTGCAGTTTAATCTAAGCCAAAAGAGTTTTTGTTAACAAATCTAAATACGCCATTTCTACTAGCTCCAGTAAAAATTTGCTTATGCTGCTTGTTCCTCTTAACAGTTACAAACATTACAGCACTAAAAACACTAAGTCTCATCTCTCCTCTGTCAGTTCCTTCTGTTCAGATGGTCTTACTGCTTTTGGCTTGATCAGCAGTCTCAGACTAGGGTCAAAGCTCAGATAGTTCCAAGACCAATCAAGGAAAATAAATACCTTATTTTTCACTCCCAGAATAGCCATCAGGTGAACAAATAGCCAAGTAAACCAAGCCAAAATACCCTGAAACTTGATAAAAGGTAAATCTACCACAGCGAGCTTTCTACCTACTGTGGCCATGGATCCTAGATCTTTATATTTAAAAACTTTCTTGTCCTTTCCTTCTACAATCTTGTGGAGATTATGAGCCAGACAAACTGCTTGTTGAATGGCTACCTGTGCTACTTGTGGATGACCTTTAGGATATCCTTTCTGAGTCATCAAACTAATATCACCAAGTGCATAGACATCAGGACATCCTTTAATCTCTGAAAAATCATCCACCATTATTCTTCCATTTGAGGCATAATTATCAGCCTCTAATCCTCCAATCCTATTTGGTTTAATACCCGCCGCCCAAAGTAAAGTCTGCGTCTGAATAGATTCCTTCTCGGCAAGTATTACTTCATTACCATCGTAGTCTTTCACCATAGTATTCAGCATTACATCCACGCCAAGATCCTGCAGATATTTCAAGGCACTTTCTTTAGACTCATTAGACATAGGCCCGAGCAACTCCGGTCCAGCTTCTATAAGTACAATCTTCATGTTATGGAAATTGAGCTCTGGATAATCCTTTGGCAATACAGTATTTCTCAGATCTGCCATTGCCCCAGCCAGTTCCACTCCTGTAGGTCCCCCGCCCACGATCACCACATTCATCAGAGATTTACGATCCTCTGCTTTCTCAATATTAATCGCTCGCTCATAATTCGAAATTATTTTATTTCGGATATAAAGTGCTTCCGAGACTGTTTTCATTGGTGAAGCAGACTCTTCTATGGTTTTAGAGCCAAAATAATTGGTGTCTGCTCCCATTGCCATCACTAGATAGCTGTAATCTATGTAGCCCACATCTGTATAGATCCTTTTAAGCTTAGGATCAAAATGATCCACCTGAGCCATGCGGAAGGTGACATTTTTTGATCCATGGAAAATTTTACGAAGAGGAAAAGAGATCGCACTAGGCTCTAGTCCAGCTGTGGCCACCTGATAGAATAGGGGCTGAAACTGATGATAGTTATGCTTGTCCAGCAAGATCACCTGAAACTTCTTATTCATCAGCTTCATGGCAAGTTTGAGTCCTCCAAAGCCAGCACCTACAATTACTACTTTTGGTAAATCTGATTTAGGAATATTGGGAAGAGGAGTTGAGAGAAATTCCGACATGGTTATACTTTATTTTAGTCGTCTTGAATTGGAAAAATGTCACTTCAAAAATGGCACACTTTCAAACAAATTCTTGACATAGAATAGTTCTATTCTAGCCAAACGAAAAGAATTGCTAATTTTACTTCCCTAATAGTATATAATCATGGGAAGAGCATTTGAATTCAGAAAAGAGAGAAAATTCAAGCGTTGGGACAAAATGTCCAAAGTATTTACGCGTCTAGGAAAAGAAATCGTAATGGCGGTGAAATCGGGAGGTCCCGATCCCGCTTCAAACCCCAGACTTCGTACAATAATCCAAAATGCCAAGGGCGCTCAAATGCCCAAAGACAGAATCGAAGCAGCGATCAAGCGGGCATCAAATAAGGATGAAAAAGATTACGAAGAAGTAGTTTACGAAGGTTATGGACCCTTTGGTATCGCAGTAGTAGTAGAAACCTCCACGGATAATATCAATAGAACCGTAGCAAATGTGAGAAGCTGTTTCTCCAAAGCTGGTGGCTCATTAGGTACTTCTGGCTCGGTAGTTTTTATGTTTGATCGAAAGGCAGTTTTCAGATTCGCAAAAGGTGAGTTTGACTTAGAAGAGCTTGAATTCGAATTAATAGATTATGGATTAGTTGACATCGATGAAAACGAAGGTGAGATCTTCGTTTATACCGAATTTGAAGACTTCGGTACCATGCAAAAAGCCCTTGAAGAAAAAAATATTGACGTAATCAGCGCTGATTTTCAACGCTTTCCAACTACTCTTACTGAGCTTGACGAAGAGCAAGAAGAGATTATCAATAAAATGATAGAAAAAATGGAAGATGATGATGACGTAAACCAAATTTTCACCAACATGGCCTAGGCATCCGCCTAGGTTTTTTTATTCTATGAATTTCCCAAAAAGACAAAATTTTCAAGTTTCCGAAAAGCCACTAATAATCGTCGGCAGTAAAAATCCAGTAAAAGTCGCCAGCACCGAATCCGCATTTACAGAAGCATTTCACAAAGGATTTGTCGTAAATGGAATCACTGCTGCATCACAAGTATCTGATCAACCCAAGGGTGATGAAGAAACATATTTGGGAGCTAGAAACCGTGTAGTCAATGCCAAAAAAACTTTTCCCGAGGCAGATTATTGGGTAGGCATAGAAGGAGGAATCGGAGAAGACGCTGCAGGAATGTATGCCTTTGCCTGGATCTATATCGAAAACAAATCAGGTCTTCATGGCAAAGCGAAAACAGGGACATTTTATCTTCCTGAAGCCATCGCCAAACTAGTCCATGATGGCATGGAACTAGGAGCAGCCGATGATGCGTTTTTTGCTCAGGAAAACTCTAAACAAAATGGAGGATCTGTAGGAATTCTAACTCACGGCGTGCTAACTAGACAAACCTATTATAATCAAGCAATTATATTGGCCTTGATTCCTTTTTTAAATGAAGCCTTATATTAAATGTCCTGCTTTTTATAATTTTTTTACCTAAGTCTCTTTTAATAAGACAAAAAATGAGTATTATTGAATAATTGAAATTTAAAACTTTGATTTATCCTAACCGTACGGAATATTCCAAACGGGATGAAGAGATCAGCAGTAGTAGAAGTTGCTTAAATCACCCCTATCATTAAGTAGCTATAGACCTCTCCTTCGAGAGGTCTATTTTTTTAAGTTCTTCAAGAAATTATCTAATGCAACTCGCCAATCAGGGTCAGCATCCCATTCAGGACCAATATATAGTTCATCGCGCACCAAAAGTTTGATGTAATATTTGACCACTATAGCTGAAGAAGATGGACCAGTCTTAGGCTCTAGCCCCATACTGCTCATCAAATCGGCTTCTCTTCCCTCCACTTTCACTAGTAGGAATTGTACTCTATCCTGAATCAATTCTTGAACAGATTTTGCTTCAGTAAGCCAAGCTATCTGATAGGGATATTCCTGCTTTAGTACCTGCTCTATTCCTGCCTTCTGTGCTGCCTGCTCCGCCAAAATAGCCTCTTGAGATTTGCCGTACATATCGTACCTAAAATAACTTAGCAGTCCAGTTTCAGCAGATGAGCCCTCTATAGTAATTCCCAATTTGAACACATCCAGATTAAGCGGGTTACTTGCCAAAAACCTCTCATTTGAAGTAGTTTCTGTAGTGCTGATATTCAGAAATTCTGGAACGTCCAAAACCAAAAGATTTTGTGAAACCTGATTCTCACCTATCAAACCAAACTGATTTGTAGCCGCCCCGATATCTCCACCAGTTACCCCAAATAAAGCCGTAGATGGAATGATTTGTCCAGTTTCAGTAAAAGGAGCTACATGAATGCTCATCTGATTCTTTTTGCGTGTCACCAGAATAATATTTTTCACAAGCCTTTGCTGAAATGACTTGGCATAATCTGCCTGAACAGCTTCCGATAGTGCCACTTTTTCCAACTCAAAATAAGCCACAGGGTCTCCTCCAGCCTTTACCAGTGAATGATGCACGCTATCTGCTACCTCTGTCCAGGTCATCACAGGTTTAGCAGCAGGATCAGCAGAGATAAAAACCACAGATTTCCCATCAAAAAATGACTGAGGTAAACTCCCTTGAGCAGAAACCAAGTGGAGATTAATTAAAAGAATAAAAATAAGTAGAATATAATATTTCATGAATTCAGAGGAGTGAACCACTAAGCTGATTAATTTTGCCAATATACGTAACGTAAAATACTTTCCTTGATGCAACTCTCAATCAAAAATGCCCTAAGTTGTTTATTATTTCTTGTTTTTCTCCAAGCCAACGGGCAAAGTATTGCTAGCAAAACGCTCCTTGAAAATATAAAGTTTTTGTCTTCGGATGAACTCAAAGGTAGAAAAACTGGATCTGAAGGAAATGTAGTGGCACGTAACTTTATTCTAGATCAATTCAAAAGTATTGGACTTGAGACACACTTTCCTGATTATCAGCAGAAATTTAGTTTTGAAAATCGTCGGGATAATAAAGCCTATGTAGATGCAGTAAATGTCGTAGGCTTTGTCGCGGGCAGCTCTACGAAGAAATTGATCGTGATCACAGCACATTATGATCACGTGGGAGTGGGCAGGCCAAGTGCGGAAGGTGATTCTATCTATAATGGTGCCGATGACAATGCCTCAGGCACTGCTGCTTTGATCGAGCTAGCAAAGTATTTCAAGGAAAATAGACCTGAGCACTCCATGATTTTTGCGGCTTTGGATGGTGAAGAAATGGGCTTGCAAGGTGCAAAAGCACTAGTTAAAGACTTCCCTTTCCCGATGGATCAGGTTGTATTGAATATCAATATGGATATGATTTCCAGAAATGAAAAAGGAGAATTGTACGCTTCTGGTACTTATTACAACCCAAATCTTAAGACTATTTTGGAAACCGCCGCTGCTGGCTCTACGCCAAAATTGCTATTTGGTCACGATGAGCCAAATACCGGTAGAGACAACTGGACCAAATCATCCGATCATGGAGCTTTCTTTGATGTGAAGGTGCCACATATATATTTTGGCGTAGAAGATCATCCTGATTATCACAAACCAGGGGATTCTTTTGAAAATATTGATCAGCAATTCTATGTCAATGCGGTCAATCTTATCTTGAAGTGTACCTTAGCACTAGATGCAGAATTGATCAAAGAGTAAGTGATATTCTTTTCATTGAACAACATCTTATTTAATTTAGAATTTAAAGCACGCTACTAACGCGATATTTTGCCTAAAACAGATTTTATCACCAAGCTCTTGATATGGAGGCTCAGACACATGAGCAACCAAACCTTTATCCTAATTCTAAGTGGGATAATAGGTGTTTTCTCTGGCTTGGCAGCTGTAATTCTTAAACAAGGTGTACATGTCATACAGAATTTTCTTACAGAGGGATTTTATAAGGAGTATGCTAATTTTCTATATATCATATACCCGCTGATAGGTATTTCAGCGGCTTTTATTCTAGGCAAGTTTATTTTCAAGGATACAGGGGGACACGGTGTTCCCGATATTCTGTTCACCATTTCCAAAAAACAAAGCATCATTAAACGAGTGAAAACCTATAGCAGGGTTTTTACTTCCGCGATAACTGTTGGTTTTGGAGGATCTGTAGGATTGGAAGCTCCTATGCTGGTCACAGGCTCAGCTATAGGTTCCAATGTAGGTTCCTTAGTGCATCTCAATGCAAAAAAGCGTACGCTATTGATAGGTTGTGGGGCTGCTGCAGCGATTTCATCAATTTTCGGTGCTCCTATCGGTGGAGTGATTTTCGCTATCGAGGTAATCATGATGGAAATCAGTACAGCAAGTTTCATCCCTCTGCTAATAGCCAGTGTGACAGGTTCTCTAACCTCCATGATTCTAATTGGGAAAGACTCTGTTTTCAATTTCAAATTGACAGAGAACTTCGAAGCTTCACACATGCCTTATTACCTCCTTTTGGGAATAGTATGTGGTCTAGTTTCTCTCTATTTCAGCCAAGCTGTGAGAAAGACAGAATCGCTTATGGAGAGCCTAGATAGCCAACTGCTACGTATCCTCTACGGTGGTGCGATTTTGGGCATCATGGTCTTCTTTCTGCCCCCTATCTATGGAGAGGGGTATGACACCTTGAATACCTTAATCGATGGTAATTCCAGTCAGTTGCTAGAAAAAAGCCCCTTCTTTTCAGTGATTGAGAACCCCTATTTGATCATTATTTTTCTAGCCTTTATTATCCTAGTGAAACCAATAGCTGCTGCGGTTACGCTCGGCGCGGGTGGCAGTGGCGGTATTTTTGCTCCATCTCTGTATGTTGGAGGTATTTTGGGTTTCTTATTCGCCTATTCTAGCAACCTTTTTAATTTCACTATTCCTCTTCCACTGGCACATTTTACCTTAGTAGCAATGTGTGGTGTAATGGCCGGAGCTCAACATGCACCACTTTCCGCAATCTTCTTGATAGCAGAAATCACTGGCGGTTATGAACTCTTTGTTCCACTAATGTTTGTGTCTGCGATCTCGTATGTGACTAAAACGGCCTACCAAAAGGACAGTATCTATATGATACAGCTGAAGGAAAAAGGAAGACACCTTCCCGAATCAAAGGATCAGGAGTTGCTAGAACTTATCACCATTACCAATGTAATCGAACGTGACCTTCTTCCAATTCATCCTGATTCAAAACTAAAGGATTTGATTTCTTTGGTGAAAATTTCCAAACGAAATATTTTCCCTGTTGTAGATCAGCATAAAGCCTTGCGTGGCATAGTTACCTTGGATGATATCAGGGACATCATGTTTGATCGTGAAAAGCAAGATGTGGTTCTTGTGAAAGAGCTCATGCATAGTCCCCCAGAAATCCTATTGGCTACTGAGAATATGCAAAAAGCGATGGAAAAATTTGAGTTATCTGGAGCTTGGAATCTACCTGTCATCGAAGATGGCAAATATTTGGGCTTCGTTTCTAAGTCCAGAATCTTCAATGCCTATAGAAAACGCTTGATTAAACAAAAGCAAGATTAATCGAATTAAGAATAATATTTGGAAGCCGGATTTATCCACTTTTTTGCACCCCACTTTATACAGAACTTTTTAAGTTAGCCTTCTTTATCCACAAAATTACCTTTAAAATTACACCTATAACTATCTGATTTATTGAGTATTAGAACGGGTAAATCTAGAAGTGTGGATAAATTATTGAAAATGTGGATAAAAAATACTTGCATTTTTTAAACCTTAAATAGAGGCTCTGAGCTAAGGTTTTGGAGATAATTTATTATTCAAAGCAATTAAAATTACAAGCCGTATAAATTGCCATTTTCGCCAAGTTCTAAAAGAATATTTTGTGAGCAGCTTTTGCCTGATCCTAAATCGAAAATTAAATTCTCTCCAAAAACACCTTATTAAAATCTTTCGTATTTTACCACCAAATAATCCAATTTTAACAGTGCAAATCCTAGGGTTCAATCCCCATACCAATAGGTGCTAAGTTGTTCATTTGTCTGAGTATCCAAGCCTGACGGCCAATAATATATGGAGTAGGTTTAGCCGGTGACCATCTTCTCGGATTGGGAAGTACAGCAGCGATCAGCGCAGCCTGATTACGAGAAAGTTTGGCTGCCGGCTTAGTAAAGTATTCCTGAGAAGCTGCTTCAATTCCATAGATACCATCACCCATTTCTATCACATTCAGATATACTTCCATAATACGTTCTTTGGGCCACATCAGCTCAACCAATACTGTGAAGTAAGCCTCAAGGCCTTTTCGCAGATAAGTCCTCGACTGCCACAAAAACACATTCTTGACCGTCTGCTGTGTAATGGTACTTGCTCCTTTCACCCGTTTATCTTTCTTATTGTTTTCCCAAGCTTTTTCCATCGCCTCGAAATCAAAGCCATGATGATCCAAAAACTTCTGATCCTCTGAAGCATAGACAGCTTGAGGGGCATGTTTCGAAATCTCACTAATGGGCACCCAGTCTTTGCTTAGTCGAACTTCCTTCTCTGAATCAAACGCTTGCTCGAAAACTCGAATTACCATCAAGGGGGTGATCGGAACTGGCACAAAGCGATAAAGCAAGGTAAGACCAATAGAAAGCACAAAAAACCAGAGTAAGGTCTTCCATATCAATCGCCATAACCATCTAAATATCTTCATAAAATCAACTTAAACTGTAGCACTCACCTGTACAAAATGATAGAAAAAGACCGCATTCTCGTCTTTAAAAATAGCATCAAGATCCCTTTCCATCGCCAAAACATCAGCTGAGCTAACCAATTTCGCTTCGCGCATACCTGCCGTAGCACTTTTCATCAAACCCTTCCAATATTGACAAATGTTTCTAAGATCTTCTGCATTGCGCTGGTCTAGATGAAAACCGCCATGGTACAATTCGATTTGCTTGTAGCCAGCTCGCAGCAATAGATTACCAAGATTTGCGCCAATGTCAGGATTTCCCCCGAGAGAACGCTGGAATTCATTATAAGCATCGTAATATTTGGTCAATCCTGGAAGAGCTGGATTGAAGTAAAAACTAGAATTAAATACCTCGGTAAACCAAAGTTTTGAATTTGGAAGGAGGTAAGCTTTGATTCCTTCCAATACTTCATGGGCATCAGGAATATGCTCCAATGCCCAGCAGATGAATACTGAATCGAATTTTTCATCCAAACTAAGCTTCTTCGCGTCTTGACAAACAAACCTGACCCGATCGCTAGCAAAGGCTAAATTCTCCTTGGCTCGATCAAGTTGACTCTGCGAATAATCTACACAAGTAATCTCTAGCTCTGGAAATAATCTCAGCAAAGTCGCCGTCTGCGCACCTACGCCCGAACCGATTTCGAGGAGCTTCTTACAGCCGGTGAAATCAATACGAGGATAAATAAGAGACTCCAGAACTCCTGCCTGATCAATTAATCGTTGTTGTTCCTCTGGAATAAATCCGTGTAAATATGCTGCCATCTGCGGGAAGATTTCTCGAAATTACCAATAAAATGATTGAACTACTGAGTTAGAGTTTCTTTAAAAGAGTTGGCTCTGATAATTTTGAAACAATACTTTATCAGTTGTTATAAAATCTAATCCTTGTGGAGTATGTATGATCAGTTCGCTCTCAGGCTAATCATCAATCGAATCTGTATTTTTTAAAATTGATAGGATATGCAAAGGACTAATAGAGATTAACTCAGAAGTCTCTCAGTAGCTAATCTCATAAATTACTGTGTAGTAATTTTTCTTCTGCAGGCATTATTTATTCTGGATTTTCTGAAATGGGCATGATCGCCAATTTTGAAAATTTTACCGCTTTTGAGAAATAATGCATTATAAAAATCCTGACTATTCATCCTTACTCAACTTCTCGTGCTAAGAAAATGATACTCGATTATTTACTAACAGTTCAATCAGAGATTAGATTTCTTTGTTAGGATCACAGGCTCAGACAGTTTAGTGGCCACACTTTCCATGAAATACTTTAGGTTTTCATATTGACTTGCTGGAATAAGCGGAGCGTTCACCATAAATTTAGCCGAGATTTTAAGGTTACCGTCGATTATAGTAGGAGAGTATATAAATACAACATATCCTCCATCTATCGTATAACCCGCCTCTAATGGGTAATCATCTATTTCATACCCTTCAGGAACAGACACTACGGTGTTATATGTTTCTGAAAATGCATATCCAAAATCGACTGGAAACATTCGGTATTCTTGCGTAAATGGATTTTCAGCAAAGGATGAAAACTTCAGTGGACTAAATAGAATCATATCTTGGTCCACTATCTCTTGAAATTTCATTTCGAAACTTAAGGTCAGCATATCCTTATCTTCCAGCGCATTATTTACCTTAAAATTATCAAAAACCACACCTTCCTCTATTTCGAATAACTTCTCCAAGGATTCATTTCTTGCTTGAATTCCATCTATTTGCTTAGCCAAACCAAGACCTCTGTAGCGGTAATTTCTATGAGCATTCGACATAACTAATTGACCTTCTTCATTCATTTCAACTTGACCGAAATAAGTGGAGTTGGATTTATGCTGAATATCAATTGGTACAAGCTTACTCTGTTCTTCCTGCAGGTACAGACCTGCTTTCACATGCTTATCTAGATCAACATAGCCAAAAGGAGCTTCAACTTGAGATAAATCCAAAAATTGCTGTTTCCCGTCTAGTTCAGCAAGTAATAATATTTCATCAAATTGATTAAGAAATGGAAAAGGAACAATGTCGCTTCGGCCATAGCCTTTACTACCGATCAAAACAGGCTCGCAGCTTATCCCTTCAGACTTCAATACCCCCATAAGTGCTAGCATAAGCTCTACTGGACTGCCTACCTTGGATTTCAATAGCTGATTAAGATTTTGCTCGGGATAAATCCAATCCTCCCCTTCAACCCTGAAGTTATTTCTCAAATAGTAATAGGCATTCTGTGCAGTTTCTAGCTGCGTTTCACCTTTCAAATCAACATCCAAGAATTCTTTCTCAATTGGATTACTTCTATAAAACCCTTTTTGTGAATACATAGAGATCACCTCATCTCCAAGTACTTCCCAAGTGCTCATTACATGTTCCCATTTTGTTCCATAATCTTCTCTCACTTCGTATCGCGACAATTGGAAATCTATACGGTCGATGTAGTCCCGATAATTTTTCATGTATGGCTCCTCTTTGAGTGAATGAATATTTCTCAAAGTCCATCCATAATTATCGTTCTCGATTGTCTTTTCTACACCAGTTGAATAGTTTTGGCCTTGACCGAGTGTCCTATATTCTAAGGATGGAAGCATTTTGATTACGTAGTTACTATAAAGTGTAGGTAACTTATTTTGGAAGGTCCAGCCGTCAATAAATGTGAGATTTTTATCTGTTTTCTTGTATTGATACTCAATGATAGACCCTACTTGCACATTCGGAAAGGATATCCTAAGCTCCTTGTAGCCATCATCAAGATCAACTTCAAAAATCCCTTCCTTTGACACCTTAATGCTTTCAGCCTTACCATTTTCGAAGTTTGTGGTCTGGGCTTTGACCGCAAGAATATCTTCCACTTTTTGATCTCCGGCGTAATAGCGAATCCTAACATCCGCATTCTCCTTCCCTGCCTCGGAAAGTATTTTTAGGCGTACAAAATGGCTAGTCTCCAAATATCCAGATAAGAACCTTGAATACCCTTGCGATACTAAAATCACTGCTGGAGCATCTGGCTCGTAGGACACTTCTTTTAATGAAATTTCACTGTCCTCAAAATCTCCAAGTTTATGTGTTTGAGAAAAAGTAAGTGTGGAAACGAATAAAAAAATAAATGTTAGTAAAGATTTACTCATGTCTTAGTGCGGCTGTGTTTTTGATAAAATAGAAATTAGTAGAACCTAGGGCATTGATTCGTTTGATTAGTTCAGTTTTGTCTTCATCAGAAATGTCTTCCTTCAGTGATAGATTAATTTCTCTATTCACACTTAGATTTTTTCCTTCCAAAGAAGCTTTTAAAATCACGGTAATACCTTCTTCTTCCAGTACCAGTTTTTCTGATAAATTCTCAGCCTCCATCACCTCCGGAAGTTCAATCTGATATTCGTCCATTTGGCTTAGAGAGTTATTAACGAGCATTTCTTCAGATACTTTTCCAAGAAATGGCTTTAAGATCATTCGCTTTGCAGTGTTTTGGACAAACTTCTGAATAAACCCTTCATAACTAAGATCAGCTATTAGGAGGGAATCTTTATGATCCACATTCAGCTCGTATTGGTTGATGATCAATCCTGCTACAGGAGAATTGCGATTGAAATAATCCCGCTGCTGTCTGGTGTCAAGGTGTTGCTTTACCATCAACAAATCTTCTGCAAAGTTGCCATCAACTTTCATCCTCGTAGCAATGGTGGCATTTCCATCCTTGTCTATTTTCACGTCATTTTTGCTATGAATAGCATTCCAATCGAAGGAACTATAGGATGGCGTTTTGGTCAGATAACCACCTTGTTCAGCGATTACCAACACGTGTCTGTTTTTGGTAAAGTCCCCAAGAAAGCCTGCAGGAAGGGAATTAGAAGTACATTCTAGCCAAACTGGACTTTGCCCATCTTTCATGGGCACTTGCAAAATCACGTGATTGAATTGATTGGAAGGGAGATCAGTTTCTATATCATCAGCATCTTTACCAGCTTGAACCAATGTATAATTTGAAGGAATCTCAACTGCCTTAAGCATGGTTTGCATCAGATTTGTCAATCCTTTGCAATCTCCATATGCATACTTCACCACATCTTCAGCAGGCATAGTCTGCCAGCCGCCAATACCTAGCTGTATGCTAACATAGCGGTAGTTTTTCTGTAGGTATTCGTAGAGAATTTGGATCTTCTCATAGTCAGTATCTGCATTAGCTACCATGCCAACAAGTTTGGTTTTGAAAGCATCTGGAAGAACTTTACGCCCCTCATTTAGTTTATATTGCCAAGCAGCGAGTCCTGACCAATCTTCCATTTTTCCAACATAGTCCCCCATTGCAAAACCGACTGGAGCTAATAGTAATTTATGATCATCTTCTTTATTAAGATCAGGTGTTTGAACAGGCAGATCAGTTTCAACCCAGGTCATTTCTATTCTGTTGTCCACTTTATTTTCAGACTTCTCTCCAAGCAAATTCACTGCTTTATATCTCAAGCCAATCTTCTCTGGATAGACTACAGTGAGCGTAGACTTAGTTACTTTTTGATTATATCTATGAACTGGCACCCAATCACTTAATTGGAAATTACTAGAAGATTTAGTCTCTATATTAACAGTAACTTGAACAGGAAACTTGCTGCTTTGTACTTCATAATACTTATGCCGATTATCATCGAAGATACTACTAGTAGAATAGATGGCAGCATCTGTCATATCCCTGGTCTTTGCCCTTTCAAGAGTTTTACCTTTTACCGGATCAGTAATTTCTATCTCTACGCTCTCTATTTCATTCAGCTTATCATAGAAAACAGAGGTAAAAGCGTGGGCTAAACCTTCAGACGATAAAATAGTGAACTTTCGCTCGATTTTATGAACTACTTCATACGAATCAGAAATTTCGATTCGCTGATTTTCTGAAAGAATAGAATAAACAGGGGTTGGATTTTTATTATAAGTAGAGTCATTATGTGCTTGAACACCAAGTAGCATATGAGCAACTACAAGCAAAATTTGCATATAGAATTCAAAGATAATTGTTCACAAAGAATATATTTTTTATTTAAACCAACAAGCCATAAAAAATATATTCCATGCAAAATGAGCAACAATATTTATGCATCAGCTGCCTTTAATTCACTTGTAATTTTCATCAAATCTTCCCTAATTTGATTTTATACCAAATAAAAAAACCATGCCCCCTGTAATCATTGGTAGTTTTGAAGAGTTCGAACAATACAACGGACAAAGCCTAGGCACATCTGATTATTTCCATATCACCCAGGAACAGATAAATATTTTCGCAGAAGCTACGCATGATCATCAGTGGATTCACACCAATCCTGAACGTGCCAAGGCTGAAGGAGCATTTGGCAACACCATCGCTCATGGATACCTCACGCTAAGTATTGTTCCGCATCTTTGGGACCAAATCGTAGATGTTCGAAATCTGAAAATGATGATCAACTACGGTATCGAATCCTTGAAATTTGCGAACCCAGTGCTGGTAGATAGCGAAGTTCGTCTAGTTGCAACCCTGAAAAACGTAGCTAACCTACGAGGTACGGTGAAAGCTGAAGTATCCGTGAAACTCGAAATCAAGGATCAAAAGAAGCCGGCCTTTACCGGAGTTTTGATCTTCTTGTATCACTTCGAGTAAAATACTTTTTCTATGGATGCATTCTGGAAAATCATATCCAAGTCTTTGAATAAATAGATAAAGACTCGCAAAACGATTAGGTAATTATAGCTTGAGCAAATATATTAGTTGGAACTAAGCGCCAATTGAATGAAATTTCCTCACTGCATTCTTATCCTACTTGCATTCTCCTTTTATGCCTGCGAATCTCCCACTTCTTCCACTAGTGCTGAATCTGAAGATTTACAATTAGAGATTACAGATTCGATCCGTGTAGCCTACATTGGCAAACTCAACCTAATGGATGTCAATCCAGAATTCGAGAGGATTCTATTGTTTGATCCACAGAACATGAAATTTGTCAGTACTGATTTTGAAGGAAACATTTTGGGCGAATTCAGCAAAGAAAGGGATTCTCCAGATGGTTTTGGTTATTACCCAATGGCCGCAGGCAAATTCAACTCTTCCAAAAATATCCAGGTAGTTTCAAGCTCAGGCATTTTCGAATACGACATAGCCGGCAATTTGCTGAATAGCTCCAAAGTTCCAAGAGATCAAATAAAGCCTTTCAGCGGAAGAATAGATGCTAAGCGGGAGATCCAATTTGTAGATGGAAAAATTCTCCTAACAGGCACAGTCGCACGTGGTGAGTTTAACAAAACTCAACCGGAGTTTTACGACCAGTTTTTGCAGTTAGTGTGGGCAGATCCAACTACTGGAAACTACGAGCAGTTTTTACACCTTGATCCGGAGAGCATCTTCCAAAACAATATGTCCCATGAACCGACGACTCTTTCTACCTCCTTTGATGTGGTAAATGATCAGCTCTATGTCATTAGTGGTATAGATCCGTTTCTGAATGTCTATGAACTTAATCCGCCATATTCAAGAATCAAACGAATTCCTCTTGAACTCAAAAACTATAGACTAAATCCAGGAGAAGACCCCAAAAAAGCAGACCCCAGAGCAATAAGCTATGACCCCTCTTTTGGCATCATTCATAAATTAGTCAGCCTGGGAGACAAGTTAGTACTCACTTATGATACTGGCTATGACGAGCTAGATGCTCTCCAATACCATGAGAAAAAATCAGACGATGAATGGGAAGTGTTTGATTCACGAGTAGCTAAGAAATATAAACTTCGCTACCAGGTTCTAGATCTGGACGGCAAAATGCTAAGCGATTCTGAAATTCCTGAAGAGCTAAGCGATGTGTTCGTAAGCCGAGATGAAGCTCTATGGTTTATGGGCAAAGCAAATCCTGAAATAGAAGAGGATTTCTACAGCCTTTATAAGTTAGAAGTAAAATAAAGCAGCTTTTAAATCAAAAATAGCCAGGCGATCAGCTGGCTATTTTTGATAATTGTCTCTTGAAGGCTATGGAAGCAGCAGCCTGTTTGAGTGTCATTTCTCCTAATTCTGGAAGATCATAAGTAGCTCGTTTCCAAAAGGAAAGCTAAGCAACTTTCTTAATCCAATCTATTTCGCTCTTCTGAGCTTCCTGAGCTACTTTTTACTTTGAAGCTTTCTCCTTTGTTGAAGTTATATTTCAGCGTAAATCGGATGCCCTGATTGCTGCGATATTGACGGAAGTTAGTATCGATATCCGCAAAATCTATATTCGCCTTGATTACCTGTGTACGGAATAAATCTGTGCCGTTAACCGAAAGCGAGATTTTATCCTTCATGATAGACTTGGTCAGACCAGCATCCACCCAGCCAAATCCTGCGATTTCGCCTTGCCCCCAAATCTGTGGACCTAGATAAATTCCCATTACTTCTACTTTGAAACCTAAAGGCAAGGTAAGATTGTGCTGGGATCGGATCATAAATGAAGTGTTTGAATTGTTCAAGTAATCATCTCCAATCTGTGATTTATATTGATTATAATTCACCTGCACCATATTGGATGTAGCCCACCATTCTTTGATATCCACAGGGATAATCGCTCTGAAATTGGCATTTCTGGTCTTGTCAAAATTATCCGTGTAGGTAGTCGTTGTGCGACTTGCCTCATCCTGTGTGAAAACCTGCATAAAAGCATCCTCAGTCTCACTATAGCCAAGAGTGAATTGGTACATTCCTTTCAGCACATGGCTCATCTCAAAATTGGTGGAATACTGAGGCTTCAGGTTTGGGTTACCCCTTTCCGTGGTCAATGGATCGATGTAATACACAAAAGGATTCAATAGTCGATAGTTCGGTCTGGTGATTCTACGGTTCACATTATATACGATCTGATAATTATCAGAGATTTTATGTTGCAGAAACGCACTTGGGAACAGGTTGAAATACTTCTGCTTATTCACCTGGTCAAGGGTCACGGAATTCCCAGTGATATCTGAATGCTCTCCACGTACGCCTACTTGATATGAAAGTTTTTCGGAAAATTTCCCTTTGTAAGAAACATAAGCAGCTAGCACATTTTCATTGTAAATAAACCTATTGCTACTTGAATCAGGCACAAACGGTCCTTCCTCTTGAGATTTGCTTAGGTCTAGATTATTATCCGACTTGACCCAGCTACCTTTCACACCTGTCTCGATTGTATTCCCCTTTCCTACAGGTTTTACAAAATCCACTTTGGCAGTGAAGATATTATAGTACATATCATTCAGCGTCAAAATCTTACTGTTCATAGCTTGTGAAGTATTTTCTCCTACCCATTGTCTATTGGTGAGCAGAGATTCGCTGTCGGAATTCATTCTCGTAAAGTCAACATCAGAACTGATCTTGGTTCCTAGTGTATCAAGCTTTGCATCGTAGTGTAGATTGGCAAAAATCCTACTTCCTGTTCCTTTTGAATCATTCTCTGAATTCAAGTAGCTGATATCTGACATTCCCGGTGTGATGATATCGGTCAAAGACTTATTATCATCACTATCCTTAGAGTCTGAAGCCTGCACATTTATAGCGATGTTCTGATTCTCATTAATCTCATAATTGGCTGCTCCATTGAAAAACAGATTTTTGTTTCTAGTCGTTATTCTTGAGTCTTGGTTGAAATTGGAAACTCCTTCTGGCAAAGCAAAATTTCGGTTAATCTCCAAATCATTGAAATTACCATAGTAATTATAGTTCAAATTGGCATTGGTGCTCCACTTTCCTTTCTTCACATTCAGTGCTACTCCAGTGTTTGGTAGCCACTGTCCATTATATAGGGCTCCAGCCTGAATATTTCCAAATATCCCATCTACTGTATTCTTTTTCAACTTGATATTTATCACACCAGCAGAACCTTCTGCATCGAATCGAGCAGATGGATTATTGATCACTTCTATACTCTTGATGTTATCTGCTGGCATGGAGCGAAGGAAATTAGCAAGATCCGTTGCACTCATATAGGTCAATCGATCATTGATCATCACTGTCGCGCCAGTACGTCCATTCAAGTTGATTATCCCATCCTGATCTACATAGATTCCAGGAGATCTTCCGATTACATCTAGGGCATTAGCTCCTTCAGCCATCACCGTTCCTTCTACATTGATGACTGTCTTGTCAGGCTCGATGATAATCTCTGGTCGGCTAGACTTGACAGTAACCTGGTCCAATCCCATCATTTCATCCTGGATGGCCACTGACCCGAAGTCTTTGATCAAACCTGGTTTTAGCTCAAAAGCTTCTGACTCGAAAGGCGTAAACCCAATAGAAGAAACCACCAATTTAACTTGGGCAGTTTTCGTCGATTTGATTAGAAAAACTCCTTCTTCATCAGATACCGCTCCATCCACTAGATTTCCACTACTTGCATCTATCAATGCTACATTTGCATAGGGCACAGCTTGCTCATTCTGATCAGTGATTGTTCCTGATATTTTACTTACATCTTGGGCAGCAAGATTACTTACACCCAAGAGGTAAGTCAAAAAGGTTAAAAAAAGTAAGTTGGTCGTTTTCATTTCAATAATACTTTGTGTGTCGTTCTGTGCCATCTATTGAAAATCAAATGCCAAGGCTTGAAATCAGCCCTAATAAGCACTAGAAGCCTCTTTTTAAACTTCAATAAAAAATGACTGTATCGAAATCGTACAGTTATATTTCAGCTTTGGACAAAAAAAATCCCTGAACCTAAGTCCAGGGATCTTATGATTTGTATTGCGAAACTTACTTTTTCAATGCTTCAGCATAGTTCGCATTTGCTTGATCCCAATTGATCACATTCCAGAAAGCTGCAATGTAGCTTGGACGCAAATTCTGATAATTCAAGTAGTATGCATGCTCCCATACATCAAGTCCGATGATTGGTGTTCCTTTGATTTCAGCCACATCCATCAATGGATTGTCCTGATTGGCAGTAGAAACTACCTCTAGGGTACCTGCTGCCGTCAAAATCAACCAAGCCCAACCAGAACCGAATCTAGTAGCTGCTGCTTTGTTGAACACATCTTTGAATGCATCAAAATTGCCAAACTTAGCGTTGATCGCATTTCCAAGATCACCAGTTGGAGCTCCTCCACCGGTTGGAGACATGATTTTCCAGAATAGGCTGTGGTTGTAATGTCCACCACCGTTATTTCTTACTGCTGTATTAGATCCTGCTACCTGAAGCAATTCTTCTAGAGATTTGCCAGCTAGGTCAGTACCTTCAATTGCGTTGTTAAGATTCGTTACATATCCATTGTGGTGCTTACCATGGTGGATCTCCATAGTTCTTGCATCAATGTTTGGTTCCAATGCCGCAGCGGCATATGGTAAAGAAGGAAGTTCGAAAGCCATTTTGTCTATTATTTAAGGTTAAAAGATTGATTGAAAATCATACAAATAATCTGCCTAAGCAACCAAGGGAGATTGAAAAAGGTTCTTATGAATCCAATTTCCTTTTATTTTCTCAGTTTTTTGAAAAATTCCAATAAAAGCTGTTCGGATTCTAAGCCAAGAGTCCCCGAGAAGGTTTTTGTTTTGGGGTGTAATATCCCCGGATTACTTTGCATATATCCTCTTTTAGGATCAGATGCAGCATAATGGATTTCATTTATTTGTGACCAAAAAAGTGCTCCCCCGCACATCACACAGGGTTCAAGGGTCACATAGAGCTTACAATCATTCAGGTATTTTGCACCCATATAATTTGCTGCAGAAGTGATCGCAAGCATTTCCGCATGAGCTGTGACATCATTGAGCTTCTCGGTTTGATTGTAGGCTTTGGCGATGATTCTATTCTTGGAAACTATTACTGCTCCCACCGGAATTTCCCCCTCTTCAAAAGCATACTTCGCCTGCTTCAAAGCTTCATTCATGAAGTACTCGTGACTATACAGTTCGATTTCCAAAATGGTCTAGAAAAAATCTAAAATTTCATTACGTACGCCATCGTTGATAATGAAGGCTAAAATCAGTGAAACCACCAAGCCTATAAATGCCTTGTACACATCTTTTCGAGCTAATCTAACCGCCCTGAAAAGCCATGCATTCCGCTTCTCTGCCTTGGCATGTTTACCCAGAGCAATCGCTATTTCTCTACCACCTAGCAAACCTATAAATACCCAAGTAGTACTCATCGGCACTTGGCTATGCAGCTTGAAGTAGAATAAGATAATCGCATAGACAAAATCCACAATCGTAGCTGCTCGTACATCCGTTACGCTTGTCTTCTCGTTGACAATGCCTTGGATCTTATCCCCTTTCATATAGAAAAGGAAGCCCAAGCCAATGAACACGAAGCCGGCATAAACGGAAAACTCTATGGCATTCAACTGTCTAGGAAGGAACACCGCAATATTAGCAGCATCCTGCATAATCCAAACTGCCCAAAGTGTACCCGAAGTCACCCATTGTAGATAAATCCAGTATGGAGCAGGTTTACCTTTTAGGTAATTTTTGACAAATCGCTCCAGCACAAACCATACGGCAATTGCGATAGAAAATGCCAACAGATATCCTACAAAACTCTTGAACATCACAGAGACAATAGTGCCTGCTTTATAGGTAAAGACGTTCAGCAAAAGGAAGGTAGTAGAAACAGGCATTCTCAGCCTGGTCATAATAAGCAACACAATAGGAGCTGCAAGCTGAAGGAAAACAAAGTTAGAAGGAGCTTTGTCCAGCCCTGGCACACTCAAGCGCTGGTAACTTACATCACCATTGTAGGTAAACCAACTATAAGTAACCGTCCCAACAAAAATCAACCCCATAAATAACCATAGCCAATACCACTTCTTGTTATGATTCGAAGCTATGAATGTACCAATGGTCTGTATACTATCGTTGGCAATGGCAGAATAAGCAGCTAAAGCAAAGCCAAACCACATAGCAGCATAGGTGTAGGGAGTAATGATAGCTGCGGTTGAAATCAGGATACAAATAACAACTAAAAATGATTTTTCCTTCTTGGTAAAATCGAACAGGGAGTAGGCTCCTTTGGAGAGCTTATCCTGATTAATGTTTTGGTCTATTTTTTTCTTGGCCATGATTTGGCTGTTGGTCGGTCGCGCAAAATTAAAGAAGATATGTTTCTCTCCATATTATCAAATTGTTAAGTAAATACAATTCAGCTTCTAAAAGATAGTTTCGTCTTGTTTTTCGCAAAAAAATTTCAAATTTTGCTCAATATTTTATCAAAAATTTGGATTCTAGAATAGATCAGCCTTTTTTTTAATTGCTCAATCCTCCAATAAAATATTTAGTAAATAGAATAAATTCTGAATCAAGTAGATGGAAAGCTTAGAGCTGGAAAAAGACAAAGAGAATAAGACTAAAAGCTATCTGATGATGCTTTTGGCGCTTATGCTATTCATCTTCGCGATAGATTTACTCACGGTGGCAATGAGTCATCTGAACAATGAGGTAGCTGAAAACATCCTTCTAGCTACTAGAAACCCCTTTGTTAGTCTTTTTATTGGATTGTTGATGACTGCCTTGATTCAGAGCAGTTCCACGGTGACTGCTAGTGTAGTGGCTGTCGTCGCATCTGGTCATCTCAGTCTGGAACAAGCAGTACCTATGGTCATGGGCGCAAATATCGGAACTACGCTGACTTCCACTTTGGTCTCACTTTCCTTTATCATGAACAAGAGAGAATTTAAGCGAGCACTCTCCGCGGGCATGCTGCATGATATTTTTAACATCTTCACTGTTATTGTTTTGTTACCATTGGAGGTCTATTTTGGTTTCCTTTCTAATATAGCAATCAAAATTGCGCATCTTTTTATCAAGGGTGATAGCTATTCTGGTCCCATCGTTTCCAACAAGGTGTTTACAAGACCAATCACAGAATGGATCACTACAACGATTGATATTCCATTTCTGACCCTGATACTTTCGATCTTCCTAGTTTTTGCTGCCATCAAAATCCTGTCCACAGCTGTTTACAAAGCATTTGTATTAAATAGTTTTCGAGATATCAACAAGTTGATTTTCAAAGATCCCTACATGGCATTTATCTATGGGACATTTTTCACCGCTGCTGTACAATCCAGCACTGTCACTACCTCACTCATAGTGCCCTTAGTCGCCAGCAAAAAGGTCTCCGTAAAAAAGTCCTTCCCCTTTATCATCGGAGCCAATATCGGTACTACCATCACGGCTGCTATTGCTGCTATCTATAAAACTGAGGCTGCAATAGCCCTAGCGCTAGTTCACTTCCTTTTCAATTTAATAGGGGCTATGATTTTTCTGCCATTTCCTAGATTGAGAAATATCCCGGTGACCTTGGCCTTGTATATGGGTAGAACATCTGTTAAAAGTCGGTTCTTGGGCTTCGCCTATATCCTGTTGACATTCTTTATCATTCCATTTTTGCTTATCTACTTTAGCAACGATTAAGAATTTCTCCAAGCATTCATCAATGCTTTGGCTGAACTCGTACCAATTCGGTCTGCTCCTGCTTTAATCAGGGCTAGCGCAAAATCCAGCGTTTTGATCCCTCCACTAGCTTTGATACCAACCGAAGAAGACAAATTCTCACGCATCAATTGGATATCTTCCACCTTGGCACCGGAAGCAGCATAACCTGTGGAAGTTTTCACAAAGTCAGCTCCAGCATCTTCACAGATCAAGCAAGCCTCTATAAGTTGCTTTTCATCTAGATTGGCTGTTTCAATAATAACCTTCAAGATTCGCTCTTCTTCATGGCAAATCTTAGCGATTTGAGCAATTTCGATTTTTGGCCAGTTCATCCCAGACTGATAGGCCGTCTGTGACCAAACCAGATCCAACTCGTCTGCTCCTTGACGGATTGCTTCTTGAGTCTCAAATACCTTGGTAGCCGTATCCGTATAGCCAAAAGGAAATCCGATGACAGTCACTAGCTGGACATCAGCTTCACCTAGCTCTCTCCTTACTTTTTTGAGCCAAAAGGGAGGAACGCAAACCCCGACAAACTGCTCTTCAATAGCCTCTTTGACCAGAACATCCACATCTGCACCAGTCATGGTAGGTTTCAAAAGCGTGGATTCCAAAAAACGATTTAACTTATTCATGCTCGTTTATAAAATCTGTCAAGTATATAAACTCAATAGTAAGATCTCCATCTCGAGCAATGGTAGCACGCTCTAGGATTCCGGAGTTTTCTTCCAAAAGCGCTGGAATCACCCATTTGGTCAATTGAATTCCAAACTCTCTGCTGGATTCACGTGGAAGTTCGCAAGGCAAATTGTCAATGGCCATAACCGAGATACTAGTCTGACTTCCAAAAGCTGGGATTTTTTTGCCGCTTTGCCGATCTACGTCATATACTGGATCAGATATGCTGGATGAACTCAGAGTGGTAGGAATAGATCCAGCTATATCGCAACTGATATCCGCTATCACCGAAAGTTGAAAATCATCAGCAGCAATGTCCTTTATGTCAAAAAGACGTGGAGCATCAGGATCCCAATAAGCTCCTGAAATCAGTATTTCCCCTGCTTCAGCAAATTTCTGAAAATGACTTTCATATCGCTCTGGAGAGGCGTAGAATTCCTCTCTATCGAAGCCTCCATCTGACTTACGACGATTGTAATCCGAAGAGCTCAACTTCACATACACTGGCTCATCATAATATAGATGCAAAAAATCATGAGCCGAAACTTCGCGAATCTTCAAGGATTTCAGGACCTCCATAGCCCCATTGCCTACACGACCCGAGCCTGTTAGGATAATTTTAACAGGCGGTAGCTGCACTTTGGAAAGCTCTAAATGAAGATCTTGTAGATCTACACATTCATTAGCCCGCTTTATATCAAAGAGATCGGTCTTCTTTCCATAGGTCCAAAAAGCATTATATGCGCCGATTATTCCTGCCCATCTTCCAAATGCGACCACGCGATTGCCTGCCTCATCCTTCAGGACTTCGTAATCTATCAATCGAATATTTTTGTCCAAAACCGCCCGAAGAAGTTTCTTGTTGTAGGCTTGTTTCTTGATCGTATGCGAAAAGAAAAAATAGGTCTTTCCTGGTATCAACTGATCCACCGGCACTTCTTTCACTCCGAAAAGCACATCACAATCGGAAATATCTTCAAATACATTAATTCCAGCTTCAAGAAACTCCTGATCCGAATAGGCACGAAATGGACTGGATTGTACTTGAATAGCAATTTTGCCGACATATTGTTCCTGAATAGCTTTCAGCTGCTCTGGTGTAAAAGGAACTCGTTTGTCAGGAGGGTTTTTTCCTTCGCGGATTATTCCGATTTTCATGTAAATTATAGTTACTCCGAAATTTAATATACCCAATGAATTATGTTTTGCTAGCGCTCAGCTGGATCATATTTTACACGCTTCATTCATTTCTGGCTGCATCCAAGTTAAAAAGAATTCTGGAGGGAAAATTGGGAAATGCCTACAAATGGTATCGCTTAGCATACACATTGATTGCTATCCTGCTTTTTCTAGGTATCATGATCCAGGCACTGCTGATCCCAACTGAGATTTTGATACCGAAATCTGAGCTGACGACTTATCTAGGATATATGTTTGCAGGATTCGGGACGATCATCGCTACCAAATCAAGTAAAAAATACTCGCTCAAAAACTTTCTAGGACTTATCCCCAAGCAAGAAGTATCGGAGGAATTGGTCACTACAGGCCTGTATTCAAGGATACGTCATCCCCTGTACGCCGGACTGATCTTGATTTTTCTAGGCTATTTTCTTTTTTCAGGATCAGTGAGCTCTGCTGTTCATCTAGGCTGTCTATTGCTCTATTTACCGTTTGGGATATATTTTGAGGAAAAAAATCTAGTTCATCAATTTGGCGAAAGCTATCAAAAATACAAGACTGAAGTTCCTCCGCTGATTCCAAGGTTATGGTAGGCCTGAGCCAGGATTAGTCTTGGCAATTTAACATTGAGCTAGTCCAACCTCGGCAAGCTAATTTTATACTTCATAGAAAGCATTCGAATTGCTATGATCACAGCAATTGAAATCAACAAATTGATATCTCTAGAGACTTCGTAAGAATTGAGAATTAAATAAACGATTGCTCCTGCTAAGCAGGCTGAGGCATAGACTTCTTTTCGGAAAAGAATCGGAATTTCGTTGGTCAGCGTATCTCGAATCACCCCGCCCATTACGGCAGAAAACATTCCCATGATCGCCGCTATCTCAGGTCTCATACCGAGATTAAGAGCTTTTTCTACTCCTAGCACAGTGAAAAATGCTATTCCCAGCGTATCAAAAAGGAAGAAGGTCCTTCGGAGCTCGCTCAGAAATTTGGGAAAAGTAAATGCCGCCAAAACTCCTACTAAAATTGCATAGAGGAACCATACATCATCAACCCATACTAATGGATAGCTATCCAGCAAAATATCTCTAAGTGTACCTCCACCAATCGCGGTGATAAAGCCTGTAAATCCCGCTCCAAACATATCATGCTCTCGCTCACGTATCGCCAGTGCCCCTGAGATCGCAAACACAAAAGTCCCAACTAGTTCTAATCCGTATTGTAAATCCATCTAAGAATTCATGTTATCAATTTCGAGAAACTTCGAGCCGCAAAAATCCAACTTTATTTCGGTTCGCTAGTCAGGTATTGAGGCGAATTAAAAATTAATTATTGGATGGGTACTCAGACCTAGATTTAGGATCGGTTAGTAAAACAAGTATTTAGTCCCATAGATAATTAGCCGCAAGTGAGTAGTATCTTAAGTCTAACTGCTTAATACTTTATTACTTCTTCGAAAACTCAAATAGCTTTCTCTTTTCGTCTTTATTCAGCGCCTCATAACCTCGATCAGCTATTTTGTCCAAGATCTTATCGATTTCCTCCTGAGTTGCTTCCTCAGTGCTATTAGATGCAGGGGTTGATTTTGGAGTCTTTTTGAAGGAAGAGAAGCCTCCTCCGCTGGAGGTTTTAGATTTGCGATAGGAGACTTTTACGTTACTTTTTCGCCCCGAGAATAGATCCTCAAAGAAGATCCCAACTTTCTGAACAGGTATTCCCCAATCATTTCCTTTGCGCAGCTGCACAACATATAAGTAACCTAAAAGTGCTCCTCCTAAGTGTGCTAACTCTCCCCCTGCATTTGCGCCAGCAGAATTGGCAAAGGATAAAATCACATAGAAAATCGCGATGTACTTGATTTTTACGGGACCCAGTAGAATCAAAAAGAAGGTGGTATTGGGTGAAAGTGTCGCCGCTCCTACCACTATGGCGAAAACTCCAGCGCTGGCTCCTAGCATCAGCGAGGAGTCCAAATTGGTGTTGAAATAAGGAGATAAGTTATAAATCAGTACGTAAAAAAGCGCACCTGATAAACCTCCCAAAATATAGAGATTAGCAAGTTTCCTGCTTCCCAAAAACTGATGAATCAACTGACCAAACCAGAATAAGAAAAGCATATTGAAGAGGATATGTAGTATCCCTTCGTGCAAAAACATGTAAGTAAAGATGCTCCAAGGTTGGGATGCTAATCTTGGCAGAGATGCCGGCATCATCAAAAGGGAAAGAGCAGAGGAATATAAGTCTCCCAAACCGCCGATGGTCATAAATACCCTAAACACCAGCACCACAAAAAACACCAAGATGTTGATTGCAATCAGCTTGTAAAGGCTGTTGTCGCTGTGTTTAAAAGCGTTCCGAAGATTGTCCCAAAAGTTACCGTACATAATTAATAAAAACTGTTTCTGTCTTTTTTCCAGAAATAAACCAACACTCCGCCTATCACCAATCCGCTGAGGTGGGCAAAGTGAGCTACGTTGTCTAGCGGATTATTCACAAATACGTTATATATAGTATAAAGGCTATAGAAAAGCACCATATATTTTGCCTTGATCGGTATCGGCGGGAAGAGCAAGAACAATTGCGTATTGGGGAAAAGCATGGCAAATGCGATCAAAACCCCGAATAGAGCGCCTGAGGCACCCACCATTGGAACATTGCCTTGAATCTCCAGAATTGCATCCAGCGTCTGCTTAGCCTGACTGATTTTATTTGGATCATTTGGATTGCGACTATAGGCATCTACAAAATCAAATACTGAACTTTGGAAGAAGCCACGGTTTTCCAACACCAATTTATTGAAGGAATCTGGATCAGGGTTGTTTTGGAACATCGCCACTTTTTCCTCCAGACTATTCATTCGGTAAGCAGTATATCCTGAGTATAGAACCCCTGAACCTACGCCACAAACCATCCATAGAATCAACAATTTCTTTGGCCCCAAAAACTGCTCTAGCAATGGCCCGAAGATTAAAAGCCCAAACATATTGCCGAACAAGTGCCAGAAATCCGCATGCATAAACATGTAGGTCAGAAACTGAAAAGGCTTGAAGTGTGGGCTATGAATGTAATAAAGCGCAAACCAATCATTCAACTGAGGAAAGATAAACTGCGAGACGATAAGCAGTCCCACATTGATAATAAGTAGGTTTTTGACTACTGGAGTAATATTTCTAAACATGCTATTTTCCGAAGAATGAATGAATACTGCTTAAATCTAATTTCACGAATGTTTTGTTTCCTCCCAAGCCGTAATTTGGCGTTTGACAGGCAAAAAGCTGCCCAACTAGAGTTTCCATTTCTTGTGAATTTAGTTTTTGCCCTTTTTTCAAGGACGATTTTCGCGCCAAAGAACGCGCTAGATTTTCTCTAGTGTCGAGCGAAAGCTCACTTTTGAAATGTTTGTATTGCTCTAGAAGCCCTTCGAAAAGCTCCTTTTCATTTTTGACTGGAATATCAGCTGGCACACCCTGAATGATAACGGTGTCTTTGCCAAACTCAGAAACCATAAATCCCAAACTGTGCAGCTCTGGCATGATATCCATCACCAAAGCAAAGTCAGATGGGCCGAGATTGATAGTCGGGGGAAAAAGACATTGCTGGGAAGTGCCCTGAGCGAGTGTCAACTGGCGCAAATAGCGCTCGTACAATATCCGCTCATGGGCTGTCTGCTGGTCTATGATCAGAAAACCTGTGGACATCTGGGCAATCACATAGCTCAACTCTACCTGAAAGGTCGCTCCTGTGGATTCGGTCTCTCGGGGCCTAGGAATAAACTCAGTGGCTTCATCTGGCTTGGCCCTACTTTCAAAAGTTAATACTTCTGTTTCTTCAGTTTGGCTAGATCGATTGATTTCTCTATTTGTTTGTTGACCCCCTTCAAATAGTTTTTCCCAGCCAGATGTGCTAGCCTGCTTGAATTCTGGAGTATTGAATGATTTGTAGCTGTACTCTCTATCCACCTGTGCTTTTTTCTCTGGATCCTTATCCCACTTTTCATTGAAATTCACATCCAAACTAAAATCCAATGAGGGCACTACATGATGCGCGCCCAGAGCTTGCTTTACAGCAGATCGAAGTACAGCATAGATCGTCCGCTCGTCGTCAAACTTGATTTCGGTCTTAGTCGGATGAACATTGATATCAATATGGGAAGGGTCGATTTCTAAGAAAAGCACATAGAATGGATGCTGATCCGGTTGCAGCAGTCCATCGAAAGCTGTGCTTACTGCATGATTGAGGTAGCTACTTTTGATGAAGCGATTGTTCACAAAGAAAAACTGCTCACCTCGGGTTTTCTTGGCATTTTCAGGCTTACCTATATAGCCTTTCACATTGATATGTGGAGTAAGTTCCTCACAAGGCACCAGTTGTCCTTGGTAATTTTTACCAAAAATCCCTACAATTCTATGACTGAGTTTACCTGGCGTGAGGCTATAAACCTCCAGATCTTGCTGAAAAAGGGAAAAACCAATTTCAGGATATGAAAGTGCTACCCGCTGAAATTCATCCACGATGTGGCGCATTTCTACAGGATTTGATTTTAGGAAATTTCTACGTGCAGGAACGTTATAAAAGAGATTCTTCATAGAAACTGATGTCCCTACATTCCCTGCAAAAGGCTCTTGTTTTTTCACTTCCGAGCCTTCGATTTGGATCAAAGTCCCCAATTCAGCTTCAGCTTGGCGGGTTTTAAGTTCTACCTGAGCTACTGCTGCTATAGATGCCAAAGCCTCACCACGAAATCCGAAAGTTCTGATAGAAAAAAGATCCGAAGAACTCCGGATTTTGGAGGTAGCATGTCGCTCAAAACTCATACGAGCATCAGTGCCAGACATACCTTTACCGTTGTCTATTACTTGAATAAGCTGTTTTCCTGATTCTTTCACTACCACTTGCACCTGGGTAGCGCCAGCATCCACCGCATTTTCGAGAAGTTCTTTGAGTGCGGAAGCTGGTCTTTGAACTACTTCTCCTGCTGCGATTTGATTAGCTATCGCATCGGGAAGGAGTTGGATGACATCACTCATATTTCTTCTTAGGTTTAATTATCCTGAAGAAAAAATAAATCGCCGCCAACAGAACTCCTGCATAGGCCAAGAATTCAAATATCATTGTGCCTAAGTACACATAGCCGAATATGGTCCCAAATAGGAATAAAAAAATGAAGGTTCGGATCATTGCTGTAGAAGCAAACATATTAACCCCATCGCGCTCTTTTATTCCTTTATGCTGTGCAAATGATCCACGTATTCCAGCTCCATAGGCTCCAATGTCCCGAGAATTCCCATCAGTATTTTCCAAAAGCCCCTGTGCTTCCAAGTCTTTTTTGATTTGGGAGGTTCTTTGCTCGATCTCCTCACGAACTGGATCATAATACCTAGGTTTGATATCAAATCTCATTGGAGCAGCAGTACGAAATATAGATGGGAATTTCATATGTATATAATTTTCTTTAAGAACTCAGATGCCCGCCCGGCTTAGACCAGTTGGATAGTGAATCTCGCATGGATTTAAATCTTCCAAGTATGTGACCTACAATTGCTCGATTTCATGAGCTTCTTTTTTAATTAGTATTCTCAGCTTAAGTAAAGTCACAAAGTGGGAATAAGTTCCGGACAATAGACCAGATATCAAATTTATGAGCTTTTTAACCGGTATTGCGATTCGATCTTACCTTATCTTGCGTAACTTCATTATTCAAGTTTTTTCATCCAGCTACAGGATGTAAACTTGGGACAAGGAAAACGATGTGAAAAGCCAATTTTGCCTTCTCTAACCATCGTGTATACAAATTTATTTTAAAAGTTAAGGATTAAAAATTTACTTGAGAATGAGCAGCAAGCTTTATAGAGTTTTAGCAATAGGTTTTATAGCGCTTATTTTTTCGTCTGGAAAGCTCGACGAGTCTTTAACAGTAGAAGATCCCCTGATTTCTTCAGATCCTATCGCTCAGCTGAATTGGGTAGATTCGGTCTTTAATAGCCTCAGTTTTGATGAGCGTTTGGGACAGCTTTTTATGGTAGCTGCCTACTCTAATCAAGGTCAGGCACATGTCAATCAGATTTCCAATTTGATCAAAACTGAAAATCTTGGGGGATTGATTTTTTTTCAGGGAGGACCTGATCGCCAAGCTCGCCTAACCAATCTCTACCAAGCTCAATCCAAAACTCCGCTTTTTATAGCCATGGATGCCGAATGGGGCATAAGTATGCGTTTGGACTCTATACCAGATTTCCCAAAGGCCATGACATTGGGAGCAATACAAGATGAACAGTTGGTGTATAACATGGGCAAGGAAATGGCTCGTCAGTTTAAAGAATTGGGAATGCATATCAATTTTGCTCCGGTCGTAGATGTCAATTCTAATCCCGACAATCCAGTGATCGGATACCGAGCTTTCGGGGGAGAAAAAAAAGTAGTAGCCCAACATGCCGTTTCATACATGAAAGGCTTGCAAGACCATGGCGTGATAGCCAATGCCAAGCATTTTCCTGGACATGGAGACACAGAAGCAGATAGTCATTATACTTTGCCGGTGATCAAAAATCCAGAACAGCGGATATGGGACATAGATTTGTATCCCTACCAGGAGCTTTTCAAAGAAAACCTCATGTCGGTGATGGTCGCACATTTGAATGTACCCAGCTTGGATGATTCGGATAATATGGCCACCAGTCTTTCCAAAAAAGTGGTGACGGATTTACTTCAGCATAGAATGAACTTTCAAGGATTGGTTTTCACTGATGCCTTGAATATGAAAGGAGTGGCCATTGCCAACTCTCCTGGGGAAGTTGATTTGAAGGCACTGCTTGCAGGGAATGATGTGTTGCTCTATTCACAGAACGTATCCAAAGCCAAAGAACTGATCAAGCAGGCTGTGGCTGATGGGAGGATTTCTGAGCAAGAAATTGATCGAAGAATCAAAAAAATCCTGAAGGCAAAGTATTGGGCTGGCCTGAATAACTATAAGCCTATCAAAACCTTCGGCTTGGTGGAGCGATTGGATACTCCAGAGACTGACGTAATCATCGAAAGTCTATATGCAGATGCAATTACTGTAGCGACCAACAAAGATAATCTACTCCCCTTCAAACAATTGGACTTGAATTCCTTTGCCAGCCTGAGTATTGGCGATGATGGTAAGGATTTTCAAAAGTACCTAAGCAAATACACCAAGTTTGATCATTTCAATATGCAAAAAGGTGGAACAGGATCTATCCATTCCAGTATGCAGAAGAAACTGGAAGATTACGATGTGGTCGTAGTAGGCTTGATGGGAGTAACAAATAGTCCAAGAAGAAATTTTGGTGTCTCTGCTGCTGATGTACAACTCATCAAAGATCTGGCAAAAAAGAAAAAAGTAGTGACTGTTCTATTCGGCAATGCCTATGCTTCCGAACAATTGCAGGGTTTAGGAAATGTAGTATTTGCTTATGAAAACAACGAGACCACTCAGGAATTGGCTCCTCAGATTTTATTTGGAGCTAGAGCTGCAAAAGGAATACTGCCAGTAACGGTAAATCAACAATTTTCTCAAGGAGTAGGTGGTTATTTGGCACCAAGCAATCGGCTTTCATATGGAACGCCCGAAAGCGTGGGTGTGGATGGAAAGATTTTAGATAAAATCGATGCTGTAGCCGAAAAAGCTATTAAAATTCAGTCTACTCCAGGAGCAAATGTGCTAGTGGTAAAAGATGGGAAGGTTATTTTCGAAAGATCCTATGGCAAACTGGAATATAAAAGCAGTCCTAAGGTCAATTCTGAAACTGTGTATGATTTAGCCTCTATTACCAAAGTACTGGCTACGACCCAAGCAGTCATGTTTTTGGAAAGTCGTGGGGAGATCGACATGAAAAAGACCCTAGGTGATTATCTGCCTGAGTTGAATGGAACAAATAAGGAAAGATTGCGACTCAGCGATGTGATGGCACATGAGGCCGGACTAGTGTCTTTTATTCCCTATTATGCACATAGCGTAGAAGCAGGTAGCTGGCGCGCAGATTACTACAAACCTAACTCAGAACTAGGTTTTACTAGGCCAGTTTCCAATGACATGTACGGTATGGATGCCTTGCGTGATAGTATTTGGCACTGGACTGTAGACTCGAAAATAACGCCAATTCCTAGAGGCGCAAGCAAACATAAATATGTGTACTCTGATCTGACGATGTATTTTATGCAAGCCGTAGTGGAGCGAATTGTGAATCAGCCTATGGAGACTTTCTTGGATCAGAACTTCTATGCGCCCCTGGGTCTAAGTACTATGACCTTCAATCCTGCCCAAAAAATGCCTATAGATAATATTGCTCCGACGGAAAATGATATCACTTTCAGAAAAAGGCAAGTGCAGGGATATGTTCACGATCCCGGAGCAGCTATGTACGGCGGAGTAGCTGGGCATGCGGGGCTTTTTGGCACTGCAAATGATCTGGCGGTGATGATGCAGATGATGCTAAATAAAGGCTTTTATGGTGATGTTAACCTGATCAGTCCTGAGACTATCGAGGAATTTACCAAAAACCAATCCCGCCAAAGCCGTAGAGGATGGGGATGGGACAAACCCAATACGGAAGTAGGGAGTGGTGGTTCAGCTGGGGATTTAGCACCCAAATCAACCTTTGGACATACGGGATTTACAGGCACCTGTGTATGGGCAGATCCAGATAATCAGCTGATCTATGTATTCCTTTCCAACCGTGTGTATCCAGACGCGACGAACAAAAAATTGCTAAGTGAAGGAATTCGTACTGATATCCATGATATCATTTATGAGGCGATGGGGAAGAAATAGTCTTTCTAAAAAGGCAATTTTCCTAAATCCACATTTCCACCTGAAAGAATAATTCCAACTTTCTTACCTCTAAATCTATCCTGATTTGCAAGCAAAGCAGCTAAGGGTACTGCGCAGGAAGGCTCAATAACTATTTTCATCCGCTCATAAATCAATCTCATTGCTTCGATGATTTGCGGATCTGTAGCTAAAAGAATATCAGAAACGTAAGCTTTAATCAGTTCGAAATTCAAAACCCCAAGCGAGGTTAATAATCCATCTGCGATGGTGTTTGGACCTGATTGGGGAATTATTTTTCCAGCGTGGAAGGACTGAAATGCATCGTCAGCACCCTGTGGTTCGGCGGCGATTATTTCAATAGATGAGTTGAGGTAATGTGAAGTCAGAGCAGTTCCGCCCAAAAGTCCTCCTCCACCCACTGGAACCAAGATGATGTCTAGCTCAGGTTGGTCTTCAATAAGCTCAAGCGCACAAGTAGCCTGTCCCTCGATCACATCCATAAAGTCGTATGGAGGAATAAAAGTAGCACCCGTTTTCCTGACAACTTCTTCCAAAGTGGTTTCTCGAGATTTTAGGTTTGGTTCGCATTCTATTATCTCTCCACCATAGCCATTTACAGCCTTTTTTTTGATCTCGGGTGCATTAGATGGCATGACGATGTAAGCTGGAATCCCAGCCACCTTTGCTGCTCTTGCCAATGCTGCTGCATGATTTCCGCTGCTGTGCGTTGCTACTCCCTTAGCTTTCTGTGCATCGGTAAGTTTCATCACCGCATTAGCAGCTCCTCTGGCTTTGAAAGCACCAACTTTCTGGAAGTTTTCACACTTGAAAAAAATCTTACATCCAGCGATTTCATTGATAGCTGAAGAAGTCAAAATAGGCGTACGATGAATAAAAGGCTGAATGCGATCATGTGCTGTTTGAATGTCAGTGAGGGAAGGAAAAGTCGATTTCATAAGTTGAAAATAGGGAAAAAAGAGAAAGGAGATTTAGAGAATGAAGAAATAGTTAAGGCACTTTAAGATGATTATTTATCTTTCGACATGAATTGGAATGAGATTGATTTTTTCCCAGTCATGGGTGAGAAGTTAACAGCAGAAAATACAAGCAAATTGGATTTTAGTCCGAGCAATCCAGATTTGGAGATTTTGGATCTGGCTGATACTGCTGCCTTTGATGAATATGTAACTCATCAATTAAAATCTTCAGGGAGTAAATATGGAGTAGGTGGCTACTTGGAACAAAGAGCTATTTATCGCAGAAGTGCCGTTTTTGCGACAGCTGAAGCCGATTTCAGGAATATTCACCTCGGAATAGATATCTGGACAGCCGCTGGAGCTCCGATTTTTGCACCCATGGATGGTAGAGTACACAACCTTCAAGACAATATTGGCTTTGGGAATTATGGAGCTACTATTATTTTGGAACATGAGCTTTTTGGGAAAACACTCTATTCTCTCTACGGGCATCTTTTTTTATCTGACCTTGCAGAATTAGAAATTGGCCAGGAAGTAAAAACTGGTGAATTAATCGCTCATGTAGGGCCTTTTCCGGAAAATGGTGATTGGCCACCACATTTGCATTTTCAGTTAATCTGGGATTTGATGGAAAATGTGGGTGATTTTCCGGGTGTTTGCTCGCAGCGAGAAGTGGAGAAATATCAGGCAATTTGTCCCGATCCCAATTTGATTTTGAGAAGCGAACTCCTTTAGGAATTGGCTACCGTGATTAATCGTAATCCTTCCAAGGTTAGGTTTCTGTCTATTTTATCGAAAACTTTTTCCAAGGGAGTCAAGATCTCTACCAATCCTCCCGTAGCGATGACAGTAAATTCCATTTCTGTTTCTTGCGCAATCGTTTCTAGCATACCTTTTACCAAACTCGTGTAGCCATATAAAACTCCTGCTTGAATCGCATGAGTGGTATTTTTCCCAAGAGCAGATTTGGGGAGTTTGAGCGCTACATCTGGGAGTTTGGAAGTGTTGGTGAATAGTGATTTAATGGCAGTTTTCAAGCCTGGGACGATATTTACTCCCATGATTTCACCATTAGCATCCACGACGGTGAAGGTAAGTGCTGTACCAAAATCTACCACAATTAAGGCTTTGGCATAATTTGAATATCCCGCCATCACATTACACATCAGATCCGTTCCGATCTCATTTGGACTTAGGCTTTTTATCGGCAGTTTGGGAAAACTAGTAGCTGAAATGAGATAAGGCTGGGTGCCAAAGTAATTTTCGCAAAAATGAAGAATCTGCTCATTGATCTCAGGAACAACTGAGCTAAAGCCAATGCTTTTTATATCTCCCGGATTAATCCCATGCTCCAAAAAATACATTGGGACTTTTTTGTGAAGTTGAGCGCTAAATTTGGACGAATGCGTTTCAATCCGAAAGTGATTCTTCCAGCTTTTATCGACCTCATCATACAGTGCAAAAACCACATTTGAATTTCCTGCATCGATTGCTAAAAACATTGTTTCTCGGATTTGATTAAATTAGCCTTTCCCAAAATTAAACGGATTTATAAACTTTCGACATGTATACACTAAGAGAAGGAAAAATCGAGGATCTACCTCGGGTAATGGAATTGATAAATGAGCTAGCTTTGTATGAGAAAGCGCCTGAGCAAGTGACGAATACGCTTGCAATGATGGAGGAAGATGGATTTGGAGAAAATCCTGTTTTTGGAACCTTCCTCTGTGTGAAGGAGGAAACATCTGAAATCGTCGGCCTTGCAATTTATTATTATCGCTACAGCACTTGGAAGGGCCGAAGAATCTATTTGGAAGATCTGATAGTGACTCAATCAGAGCGTGGAAATGGCGCTGGCAAATTGCTCTTTGATAGGATTATGCAAAAAGGCCTGGAAGAAAACTGCACAGGAATGATGTGGCAAGTACTGGACTGGAATGAGCCAGCAATCAATTTCTATAGAAAATATGGTGCAACGCTAGAAGCCGGCTGGCTGAATGCTCACCTCCAAGACTATGAAATCAAACAGATCCTAGATTAGAGGGATTTCAAAATATAGCAAATGCAATATTAAGATATTGCATTTGCGGTAAATATGTGTAACTTAGTGTGGGTTAATTGAATAGCTATGACACACACTTGGAAAATATCATTTGGCGAGACTGGAGCTGAGACCATACGCACCGGTCATGATTCTTATTATTTCTTCCAGGACACTATATCCATGGTAAGCGATCCAGCGGCTGTTTATGACGTTGCTGTTTCATTTCACGATACCGGAGAGATTTTTGACTTTCTGGATTTTACCCAGCAGGATGTTTCGGAGATGTTAGAAGTAGATCCGAGTACCTTATCTCGCTGGCGCAAAGAAGACAGAAAGCTTACCAAGATGCTTACGAAGAGTATTTTGGAGATGGATCAGGTGATTGCAAAGGGTATCAGGATATTCGGTACGGAGGACTTGCTTTCGCAATGGCTTCATACTGAGAATACATCTCTTGGTGATCAAAAGCCATCCCTACTGATGAAGAGTCCGTATGGTGTCGATCGTGTGGATGAGGCGATGGAGGCGATGTCTTGGGGCGCTATTTTGTAGGTGGTGACATATTTTCGATTGATTGAAAATATTGCAGGTAGAAGTTCACTTGGCTTTGGTCTAGGAGCAGGAAGATGGAATCAATACGGAACACCGATAATCTACGGATGCAGTATTTCTTCACTTAATTTCCTAGAGTTACTAAGTATCAAAGGAGCTGTAGTCACTGAAAGCAAGTGGAAGCTTGTCGTACTAGAGATTCAAACTCCAATTCCCGAATTAGATGCTTCACTGTTGCCGTCTGACTGGAAAAATAGACCTCATCCTCGATCAACTCAGGAGTTTGGTACAGCTTGGGCAAAGGGGATGATTTCTCCTGTTCTTAAAATCCCATCCTGCCGAATTCCTCTAAAAAGCTATCCAATCGAACATAATGTATTAATCAATCCTCTTCATCCTGATTTTCAAAAATCTGTAAAAGTTCTGGAGGAATGGGATGTGAGTTTTGAGGTGAATTCTTGAGGAATTAAAATTGGAAGATTCATTTTGTAATTATCCGCAATGAAGCCAGGTGCCTTAGATTCTTTGCTTATCTGGTCGGAAGACCGATGACCGAAGACCGAATGACCTCAATTATAAATTTGAACATATTCTTAATTGCTTTTCCCTCTTCACTGGTAGAAAAGTGGATATACATAATTCATTTTCTGAGAAACAAAAAAAGACCGGGGTTTCCGGTCTTTTTTGGTATTAGTCAATGGGTTAAAAACCCGAGTTAATTATGATTTGAGGCTGTAGTTAGGAGCTTCTCTAGTTACAGATACATCGTGTGGATGTGATTCTTTCACGCCAGCAGCAGTGATTTTCACGAATTTGCCATTGGTCTGAAGATCCTCGATGGTCTGAGTACCGCAGTAGCCCATTCCTGCTTGAAGACCTCCTACGAGTTGGTAAAGAACCTCAGAAACCAAGCCTTTGAAAGGAACTCGACCTACGATTCCTTCTGGAACCAATTTTTTGATATTGTCTTCTGCATCTTGGAAGTAACGATCTTTGGAACCAGATTCCATCGCTTCCAAAGAGCCCATGCCTCTGTAAGACTTGAATTTTCTTCCTTGGAAAATGATCATTTCCCCAGGGGCTTCTTCTGTTCCAGCAAGTAAAGATCCGATCATGATAGAACTTCCACCTGCAGCGATCGCTTTCACCAAGTCACCAGAATAGCGAATACCACCATCTGCGATGATAGGAACTCCGCGACCTTTCAATGCCTCAGCGCATTCAAACACAGCTGATAGTTGAGGAACACCTACACCAGCAATGATTCTAGTTGTACAGATAGACCCTGGTCCTACACCGACTTTGACAGCATCAGCTCCAGCGTCAGCCAGCGCGATAGCCGCTTCCGGTGTAGCTATATTCCCTACGATTACCTCTAAGTCTGGGAAAGCATCTTTGATTCTTCTACAAGTTTCAATTACTCCTTTGGAGTGACCATGAGCAGTGTCTATAGATACTACATCCACACCTGCATTCATCAATGCCTCAACTCTCTCCACAATATCTGCAGTCACACCTACAGCTGCACCAACGCGTAGTCTTCCAAATTCATCCTTACAAGCATTTGGCTTGTCTTTTCTCTTCAAAATATCCTTGTAAGTGATCAAGCCAGTTAGCTTATATTCATCATCTACAATCGGAAGTTTCTCGATTTTATATTCTTGAAGAATCTCTTCTGCTTGCTCCAGCGATACACCAGATTTGGCGGTAATGAGATTTTCGATTGTCATGATCTCGCGAATAGGACGATCCTGATCCTTGATGAAGCGCAGGTCACGATTGGTGATGATACCTGTAAGAACCTTATTTTCATCGACTACAGGAATGCCGCCAATATTAAATTCTCGCATGATGCTTTCGGCATCCTTCACCTTGGCATCTACATGTAAAGTGATAGGGTCTAGGATCATACCTGCCTGAGAACGCTTTACTTTGCGCACTTGCGCCGCCTGCTGCTCTATGGACATATTTTTGTGAACAAACCCAAGGCCGCCTTCAAGGGCTATGGCAATAGCCAATTCAGCCTCTGTTACCGTGTCCATAGCAGCGGAAACCAAAGGAATGTTTAGCCTGATTTTCTTGGTGAGTTGGGTAGAGGTATTCGTGTCACGTGGAAGGACTTCTGAATAACCTGGGACAAGAAGCACGTCGTCGTAGGTGAGTGCTTCGTAAAGGAACTTGTCGGAATTTCTATTCATGGCAAATATTGGTATGGAGGTAACCCTATTTGCGCGTCAAAGTTACAAACAAAATCCAATGCCAAACTAATCCAGTCCAAAATAAATTTGGAATAGTGCTCTATTTCTTGCTCAAACCAAACTTACGGTTAGAAGAAATAAATAATTCTCAGTTTGAAATTGAATTTTCCCTGTTGATTTTCATCTCTTAAGACATCATAGATATCAAACCTACTTCTTTTGGAGCCTTGCAATATAGAAGCCATCAAAGCCACTCTCTTGTGCTAGGACTTTCTGATCCTCGATCAATGTAAAGTCTTTACCTGCTTCGCTTGCTAAGAATTTGGCGATTTGATCCTGATTTTCAGAAGGCAAAATACTACAAGTAGCATAGACCATTTGTCCACCTGGCTTTACCATGGAGGGATAGCTTTGAAGGATTTCTTGTTGGGTCTGTATTACTTGAGCAATGGACTCCTCAGAAAGTTTCCACTTGGTGTCAGGATTTCTACGAAGCACTCCCAAACCAGAACAAGGAACGTCTAATAGTAATCTATCAGCCGTTTCTTTCATTCTTTTAATGGTCTTGGAACCTTCGATTACTTTTCTCTCAATGATAGAAACACCATCACGACGTGCTCTTAGCTTGGTTTGCTGAAGTTTCCATTCGTGCAAATCCATAGAAAGAACTTTACCCTTATTTTGCATTAAGGCAGCTATGTGAAGGGATTTTCCTCCAGCTCCTGCACAGGCATCAATCACTCGCATGCCAGGCTCTACAGCTAATGCCTGAGCCACCAATTGAGAAGAGGCATCCTGCACTTCAAACATCCCTTCTTTGAAAGCTGCATTACGGAACACATTAGTTCTTTCATCTAAGATCAAAGCATCTGGATAACCCTTAATAATGTGCGTATGAATATTGTCCTCAGCTAATCTGTTTTTCAGTTGCTCACGAGTGATTTTAAGCGTATTGACACGTAAAACTACCTGTGCTTCCTGATTCAAACTGTGGATTTCAGCTTCCCATTTGTCACCCAATTCTTTTTTCCCTAGATCAAAAAGCCAATCGGGAACAGATTCCAACTTAGCTGGATCATCCAATTTCTCGTACTTTTCTTTGATCTTGTCAGGATTGATTTTTGCAAATTCTTCCCATGGTGGGAGGCTATGACCCTGCATCAACCAATAGGTTCCAAAAAGATCGTATGGGTCCTTACTCGGGCTCAAAAAATTGATTAGACGCCACCAACGAACCATTTCATAAGTAGTTTCTGCAATGAAAGAGCGGTCACGCGCACCCCATTTTGGATTGGATTTCAGTGTTCTTTCGATCACTTTATCAGCGTACTGACCTTCTTCGAAAATGGCTGCAAGTGCGGTATGAACTCCGCGGATGGTGTTGTTGTGTAGTTTCATGCGAAATAAATTCTGCACAAAGGTAGTTTTTCTTTCTGAGTCTGTCAGAATGAGATTTAAAAGGCTTGAAAAACTGTGTATTCAGATTGTGAACTTGGTGACGAAATAGAAATTTTGGTTTTGATACCTTTGCAATTCAATCCTCCAAAAGCCATTTCGCTATGCCTACTTATCAAGACGTTTTTTCTTCCTGGGCTACTAAACTTTCGATCTACGAGAAGCAAGAGGCTGAATCAATCCTGAGCTGGCTTTTTGAACATCATCTAGGATGGAAGAGAACGGAGATTTTGAATGAAGCTGATGAAAGCTCCTTTCCTCCAAAGCTATTTGAAGACTTTGAGCGATTGAAAACTGGGGAGCCTATTCAGTATATCATGGGGAAAGGCCCTTTTTATGGCAGAGAGTTTTTCGTTAGCTCAGCTACTTTGATTCCAAGAAATGAAACTGAGGAATTGGTTCATTTAATCATCAAAGAGAATCCCAAAGCAGGATTGAAGATATTAGACATTGGCACTGGAACGGGTTGTATTCCTATTTCATTGGCATTGGAGATGAGAAATCTGGAAGTTTTTGCAGTAGATATTTCTGATGAAGCATTAGAAATAGCCGCTCAAAACGCAGAAGCACTAGGTACTAAAGTTACTTTTTCCAACTGTGATATTCTGACTGAGACTCCAGAAGTCTCAGAGTTGGATATTTTGGTAAGTAATCCCCCTTACATTCCTGAGCTGGAAAAATCTGAAATGCACAGAAATGTGCTGGATTTTGAGCCTGAATTGGCCTTGTTCGTCAGCAATGCTGATCCGCTGATTTTTTACCGAGTAATAGCTGAAAAGGGAAAACAGTTACTGAAGTCAGGTGGTAAATTGTATTTTGAAATAAATGAAAAGTATGGGAAAGAAGTTGCAGACTTGATGCAGAACTTGGGATATTCCGAAGTTCAGGTTTTGAAGGATCTGAATGGAAAGGAGAGAATTGCAATTGGTAGACGCTAGATTTGAGTATAAAGACACTAGACTTAAGTATTAAGTTATTAGATTGTAATAATGATAGAAAAAATTCAACAAACTGAAATGCATCAAAATCATTTTGCTTCATATCTGAAAAGGATAATGCTCATCCTTTTCTTACTAAGTCTTCCGACTATTGGATGGACTTGCACCTGCATGTCCCTAACTAAAAAAGATGTAAAAAAAATCACAAAGAATGCTGACTATGTTTTATTGGGCACTGCTGTTGAAAATGTTCATCATAATGACTCTATAAAAGCTACTTTGGATAGCGAAAAGTTTGGAATAGATTTAAAATTCAAAGTAGAAAAGATTTATAAGGGAAACTTAAAAACTGAATTCGTTTTTATCAATCAGTTTGAAACTGGCAACTGCATTCAAGCCTTCAGGTTTGGAGAAAAGTATATCATAGTTGGTACTCGAATAGAAAAATTTGAAAACCTCCGCCCTTTCAGTGAAGCAGTTTATAAAGAAGATAAAATTTTTGAGACCGTTGCTTCTCCACCCCCGCCACCAATTGGAGGGTTGACAATAAGGAAGATGAAATGTTACAATATTGAAATGGAACTTGTAGAACATTGGAATAAAATTGCGGAAAATGAAATCGTAGTATATACCAACCAATGCTCTTCATTCTATGCAGAAAGTACTTACGGAAAATACTTTAGCAAATGATTAAGATAATCCAAAATGAAGCGATGTATCAAAACTATCTAGCGAGAATAGATGAGATATTTGATGCTGAGCAAGGAACACAGGAAGGTGATGAGTTAGAATTATTAGTAACTCTAGTCAAACTCTATGAACAAGAAAATTTTCAGTTACCAACTCTTGACCCGATAGAAGCAATAAAAATTCGATTGGAGGATTTGGGATTGAAGAACAAAGACCTGGAACCCATAATGGGTGATCAAGGTAACATTTCAAAAATTCTCAAGGGGAAAAGAAGCCTGACTGTTGATATGATTCGTGGATTAAGTGAAAAACTTTGTTTGCCTGTTGAGGTTTTAATAGGTAAATCAGACAAAGAAATAGCATAATCATATGAGCCAGAAAAAATGTCCCCATTGCGGAGAATGGTCGATTTGGACAAATAATTACGAGGATCGTTGTGAGCATTGCGGAGAGTTTCTATCTCCCGTAGAGCTTGAGCGGAAGGAAAAATTCATTCAGGAGCAAGATCGCCAAGAAAAGGGATGGATGTTTTACATCAACCCCGAAGATTCTGGGTTTAAAAAATTCTTTAAGAAATCCGGTAACCTGTTTTACACCGTCTTTATGGCTATCATGACTTTTATTATGTGGTTTATAGCCGCTTTGCCGGGATGATGGGTATGTTCAAAAATCCAATTTTCATTTTTGCCTCCATCGCTTTTTGGGTAAATCAATACCTGGAAAAATCGCTAGGTATATTCCTGCCTGTTTACCATTCCTATGGGGATGATCTGATGGCGATGCCTGTGGTCTTTGGGATTTGCCTTCAGTTAATGAGATGCTGGCATCCAGCAGGCGGGGAACTCACTTTCAGCACAAAGCAGGTGATGATCGGCTTGGTGTATTTCTCTCTGGTATTTGAAGTTTTATTGCCATTTAAATCAACGACTTACACTGCAGACCCATTGGATGTGGTTTGTTATGTTATTGGAACCTTAGTGTTTCTAAAGTTTATGAATAAACCTGCTCCCCAATCCAAAAAATCCCAGGTGCTTTAATCTCTGTAATACCCTCGGGCACTTCCAGCATCGTGGCATAGGTAATTGGCAGGATCAACTCTCCATTTTCATTTTGAATCTGCACCGGCATTCCTTCTTTTCCATGGATATGGATATTGCTTTCTGCAAACCATTTTTTGAATTCACCCGATTTCACAGGGTAATATTTCCAATCACCATCTAAAATTGTAAGATTCAGTAGCTCAAGTTTGTCCTGCAGCTCAAGTGCTTTCAGATGTGAAATGCCTACCAAATGCACTGCTTTGTGCTCAGTGGAGACCAAATAATCAAGTCCAGTTTGCAGATATTTTTCATCTAAGGTGTTGAGGAATTTCACTGGATATTGCTCTTCCAGTAAATGTTGATTTTCTGCTTGAAAAGCCTCTGAAGCTAGAATTACATCTATTTTAATTCCCCAACTCATAACTTGATCTAGCACTTTTTCACTCACAAGTACCGTCGGAACCCATTCTAGAAGAGGTGAAACCTGATCAAATCGGATTTGATCGAGTTCCAAAATCATCACAGCTGGCTCCTGTTTATCTTTGACGAAATGGTGAGAAGACATTAAGATTGGATTTTGCGGTAGAACTCCAGTGAATTTCTATAAGCTAGACCTTCTAAATCGGCTGCGCTTAATTTGTCTTCCATGCTTTCGATTAATGAAGGATATTTTCCGGCATTCTCCACTAGTGGGAAATAGAATGGGAAGCGTGCTGGATCACCAAAATCCTTGGTATAAAAATAATCAGCTCCAAAGCAGATGGACTTTTCTCCTCCAAGTTCAAAACCACGAAGAATATGTTCAAATAGCCGCTCCGGAACTTCAGGATCCAAGAAAGCTCTCAAAAAATTCACTCCAATGATTCCTCCACGATGGATGATTTCCTTGGCAAACTCATCGGTCAAATTTCGCGGATGATTCCAGATTTCTCTGAAATTGGAATGACTTGCGATCACTGGAATATCTAAGGTATTGCTATCGATATGATTCAAAATTCCCTCAGCAAGCAAATCAGAAGTATGTGATAGATCAATTGGAATACTTTTGCCAGCCATGTAGTCGAGCAGCTTTTTCCCATCGTCCTTCAAACCGATGCCTTTGGTATAATTTCCGCCCCCAAAGCGATTTTCGGTATGATGCGTCAAGCTGATGTAAGCGAGAGATTTTACTTTTTGCAAAATAGCATCAAACTGGCTATAGATCTCATTCCAACTTGCCGATTCATTACCAAAACCAGCAGCATTTTCCACGGAAGCTTTGATCCCGACACAGTTTTGCTTGTCCCAATTTTGTAAGAATTCAGCATCCGCATAGGCAAGATCATTCTCATTTTTTTCCAATAATTCAGAGAAAATATGAGCCTGTCTAGTTGCCAAACTCATGCTTTCTGGCTTTACATCGGTATATATCGCCAAAATCTGCATTCGCACCTTTCCAGCTTGTAACCAAGGAATAGCACAGGCAATTTCACCTTTTGCATACGGGTTCGCTCCCGGGATTCTTGCCAAATAGGACAACAAATCACAGTGCATGTCAATTATTGGGTAGCTCATCATTTTTTGGGGTTAAGACAAAGTAAGCCAAAAAAGCCTATGTTTTTTAATACTTTTAGGGAGTAATACAATTAAGTAATCTTCGGATCGATTTTCAATTTTATCAGAATATTAAGCGATATGGCCTTAGCTCAACCTTTCAACTTCAAAAAATGGATAGATGAAAACAGACATCTATTGAAACCACCTATCGGGAATCAGCAGGTTTATAAAGGGAATGATGACTTCATTGTGATGGTTGTAGGCGGGCCAAATTCCCGAAAAGACTATCATTCCAACGAGGGAGAAGAGTTTTTCTACCAGCTAGAAGGCGATATCGTGCTGAAAGTAATTGAAGACGGAAAGCCAAAAGACATTCATATCCGTGAAGGGGAAATTTTTCTACTTCCAGCCAAAGTACCTCACTCTCCTCGTCGTCCAGCTAATACTATTGGCTTGGTGATCGAACGCTACAGAAGAGCTGGCGAGGAAGATGGATTTATCTGGCACTGTGAAAATTGCGGAGAAAAGCTCTACGAGGAATTCTTCGAGGTTACTGACATCGTCACACAGCTACCGCCAGTACAGGAGAGATTCTGGGGAAATCCAGAGAATCATACTTGTAAGAATTGCGGAACGGTAATGGAGAAATAGCGTTTTGTTTAAGGCAATGGCAGGATGCCGGGTGACCGATGTCCGATGCGCCTTGAATGTATAGGATGCTTTTGCTTTAAAGCGTAGATAATGAGTCTTACTTAATAGCTGAGATTATACGGTTTTCGCCAGGTACCAAAATCACCAGCATAATATTTGAATTTCACCATTTAAGCCACATATTATACTACGACGAGCTCCGAAGGAGCAAAACTATTCATAACCCTGTACAAAGTGCAGGGTTATAGAATCGATCTCATTCTGAGCCCTGAATGGGCGAAACTATAAAGTAGCACCCCTACGGGGCTTCTTAACCAAGTTTTTCCTTTTCCCCCGGCTATGCCGAGGGTCATTAATCGTATCAATCCTTCGGATCTTAATCGCCATATCCTATTTGATCACTTTCATTGTTTCGCGAACTTATAAAGAATTTATATACCCAAACATTTCAAAAATGAACTACCAATATTCAGCTGAATTCGCTCAGGAGATGGATGAGCAAGATACTCTTTCACATTTTCGGGATAGGTTTCTTTTTCCTAAGGTAGATGGAAAAGATGCGATTTACCTTTGCGGAAATTCTCTGGGTTTACAGCCCAAATCGGCTAAAGATTACATCGCAAAGGAATTGAAAAACTGGGCTGAAATGGCTGTAGATGGGCATTTTCATGGGGAAGATGCCTGGTTTTTTGCGAAGCAGAAATCAAAGCCAGCCCTAGCCGAAATCGTCGGTGCTCATGAACACGAGGTAGTGGCGATGAATAATCTATCGGTTAATCTTCATTTGTTGATGGTTTCGTTTTACAAGCCTACCAAGGAGCGTTACAAAATCATCGTAGAAGCAGGTGCTTTTCCATCAGATCAATATATGTTGGAAACTCAGGTGAAGTTCCATGGCTTAGATCCGGAGGAAGCCATCGTGGAACTTACGCCAAGAGAAGGCGAGCATACGCTTCGTACGGAAGATATTTTGGCAGAAATAAGAAATCAGGGTGATTCCCTGGCTATGGTGAATATGGCTGGTTTGCAATACTATACGGGCCAAGTTTTTGATATGAAAGCCATTACGGCAGCCGCCCATGAAGTAGGAGCTTATGCAGGATTTGATTTGGCTCATGCAGCGGGAAATGCTCCATTAAGTTTGCATGATTGGGATGTGGATTTTGCTACTTGGTGTAGCTATAAATACATGAATTCAGGCCCTGGAAATGTTTCAGGCGTATTTATCCATGAGCGATTTGCGGAGCGACCTGACTTAAATCGCTTTGCAGGATGGTGGGGACATGATCAGGAGCAGCGCTTCAAGATGGAAAAGGGCTTTGTGCCTATGCATGGTGCAGATGGCTGGCAGCTTTCCAATTCCGATATCATTGGATTGGCCGTTCATCAGGCTTCGTTGGATATTTTCCAAGAAGCTGGAATGGCGAATATGAGAAAGAAATCTGAGCAGTTGACAGCATATTTGGCCTATTTAATTGAGGAAATCAGCGGAAAATCAGGGGTTTTGGAAATTATTACTCCTAAAAATCCTGCGGAAAGAGGCTGTCAGTTATCTTTGCACATTCATCGCGGAGGCAAGGCTGTATTCGATGAATGGTATAAACAGGGAGTCGTGGGCGACTGGCGCAATCCAAATGTGATTCGTCTGGCACCTACACCGCTCTATAACAGCTTCCTAGACCTGTTCCGATTTGCACAGATTTTGGAACAATCTCTGAAGAAATTCGCTTAAAGGAAGCGTGGATAAAACAATCCAAATGGAAAAGAATCAAGTTACCGTATTAGGAGCCGGATTAATTGGATCCCTAATGGCTATATACCTAAAGCAACAGGGCTTAGAGGTCGAAGTATATGACAAGAGACCTGACAAGCGAAAATCCACTTTCGAAGAAGGCAAAAGATCCATCAATATGGCAGTGAGTCATAGAGGCTGGAAAGCATTGGAGGAAGTCGGATTAAAAGATAAAGTGATGCCTTTGGCTATTCCGATGTATGGCCGCAAGGTTCATGATGAGCATGGAGGCACTACTTTTATTTCCTACGGTAAAGAGAATGAGGCGATTTATTCCCTTTCGAGAGGAAAATTCAACCAACTGCTGGTAGAAGAAGGAGAGCGTCTAGGTGTTCATTTTAATTTTGAATACAAGTGTACCGACGTGGATTTCCGTACTCAGGAAATTGACTTCCAGACTCCAGAAGGAGAAAAGAAAGTGCTTGCACCGGTATTATTTGGATCAGATGGAGCTTATTCCTCGCTTAGATTGGCGATGCAAAAGCAGATCAGATTCAATTACAAGCAAGAATATATCACGCACGAATATAAGGAGCTCACGATCCCTGCAACTGCAGAAGGAGAGTTTGCGATGGACCCAAATGCACTGCATATTTGGCCAAGAGGCAAGTTTATGCTGATCGCACTTCCCAATCCTGATAAGACTTTTACTTGCACGCTATTTTTGCCGCACAGCAAATCCAAAATATGCTTTGACAAAATCAATGATGAGAATGATCTTGAGATCCTTTTCTCCAATTATTTTGACGATGCGTATCAGTTGATGCCAAATCTTAAGACTGAGTTTTTTACCAATCCTACTTCAGCTCTGATCAATGTGGAATGTTTCCCATGGGTTCAAGGCACGAGTTTGCTGATGGGAGATGCTAGTCATGCGATGGTTCCGTTCTATGGACAGGGTATGAATTGTGGCTTTGAAGATTGCTCGATTTTGAATGGCTTGATTGATAAGTTCGGGACGAATTCATGGGATTTGGTATTCGAAAAATTCCAAAAAACTCGCAAAATAGATACAGATGCAATCTGCCAATTGGCGATGGAGAATTTTGAAGAAATGAGAGATTCTGTGGCAGATCCTAAGTTTGTGCTTCGCAAAAAGATTGAAGCCAAGCTGTACGAATTGTATCCGAATGATTGGATTCCGCTCTATTCTATGGTGACTTTCACAGATATGAGGTATTCGGAAGCTTATACTCAAGGGAAGCTTCAGGAGGCCATAATGGATCGCGTAATGGCTGATCCACTGATCACGGAGAACTGGAATAAGCTCGACTACGAGGATATTATCTATAAAATGGAAACAGCAAAAGCGGTGTAGTACTTTTTACCGCAAAGAGCGCCAGGATTTCGCAGAGAAAACACAGAGTAACGTCATTGCAAGTATTCAAAATCCAAGAATATATAAAACGGAGATGACTGTGTCGGGCTGAGCGAAGTCGAAGCCTACTTTAAAGCAAGTAAAATTATTGTCCTCGACTTCGCTCTGACTGGCACTAATTCCTATAAAAACACAATGCTTCATTGGTAGACACAGCCTGCCCAGATGTGTCGGGGAAGCAATCTAATTTTACATTATCCAGCTTCTGGAGAAGCAGGATAACAGTAAATTCCAGGTACGCCCACGGCGATCCAGATATATATCGAGAGTCTGCAATCACTACGGTTATAAAAACTCAAAAAAAAGGCGCTGATTTCTCAACGCCTTTCTAAGTTTTATCAAACTGTCCTAAACTGCTTCAGAAACCTCAGGTCATTCTCTGTAAATAATCGAAGATCTTTGATCTGATATTTCAGCATGGCGATTCGCTCTATACCCATACCGAAGGCAAAGCCAGTATATTTCTTAGAATCTATTCCGCAATTCTCCAACACATTCGGATCTACCATTCCTGATCCACCGATTTCTACCCAACCGCTGCCTTTACAGACATTACAGCCCTTGCCACCACAAATCAAGCATGTGATGTCAATCTCTGCACTTGGCTCTGTAAAAGGGAAGTATGATGGTCTGAAGCGTACTTTGGTTTCCTTACCAAACATCTCTTTGGCGAAGTGATACAAGGTGTTTTTCAAATCAGCGAAACCTACATTTTCATCTACATACAATCCTTCTACTTGGTGGAAAATACAATGTGCACGAGCTGAGATCGCTTCATTTCTATAAACTCTTCCTGGAGAAAGGGTACGAATCGGAGGTTTTTGATTTTCCATCACGCGAACCTGCACAGAGGAAGTATGTGTTCTCAACGCGATATCAGGGTTTTTCTCTATGAAAAATGTATCCTGCATCTCACGAGCAGGGTGATTTTCAGGGAAATTCAGGGCAGTGAAGTTATGCCAATCGTCTTCGATCTCCGGACCTTCGGAAAGGTTGAAACCTATTCGCTCGAAAATTTCGATGATGCGCTGACGTGTAGCTGTAAGTGGATGAATCCCACCAAGGCTTTGATTGGAAGGAGGTAGCGTCAAGTCAATATCAGCTGATTTTGACTTCTTGTTGGCTTGGCTCACTTTTTCAATCAATTCTTGAAACTTCGCTTCCGCCAATTGCTTTACGCCATTTACCAGCTGACCATAGGATTTTTTCTCCTCGTTAGGGATTTTTCCCATGCCAGCAAAAAGCTCTCCCACCACAGATTTCTTGGAGATATACTCCATTCTGTAGGCTTCTAGCTCCTCTGGGTTAGTTGCGTCGGCGGCTGAAATAGCTGCTTTGATAGATTCGATTTTCTCCTGATACATTGGACTCCATTTATTCGAGTGACAAAGCTACCATTTTTGAGGTCTTTTGGAAAGGATGAAGGTTGACTTTAGGTTGTGAAAAGCTAGAAGATCAGAAAATCGTCCTACATCTACCATCAAAAGGCCTGAAGGGTAATGAAAGGATGGAGTTCTGATTATCTCGTAAATCAACCATCCCAATTCGTAAATTTTTTAATCTCTGTAAATCCAGAAACTAGTAATCTCCCGTATCTCATTCCAAATAAGAAACCAAAAAAAATCATGAAACTAACAAGATCATGAAAATTCAAAATTTCTTCAAACTGGCTTTTGCAGCCTTTATTTTTCTTTCTGCAAACATAGCTTTTGCTCAAATGGAAAAAACAAAAATGGTAGGTGGAGCAGAAATGTATCCATCAAAAAATATCGTGGAAAATGCAGTGAATTCTGCTGATCATACCACATTGGTAGCGGCTGTAAAAGCAGCGGGTTTAGTAGAAACGCTTCAAGGAACTGGACCATTTACGGTTTTTGCACCGGATAATATGGCTTTTGAGAAGCTTCCAGCAGGAACGGTAGAGACTCTTTTGAAACCGGAAAACAAAACTACACTTCAGGCAGTTCTTACTTACCACGTGGTAGCTGGTAAAATGGGATCCAAAGAAATCGCTGCTGCCATCAAAAAAGGAGACGGTAAAGCTGTACTTACAACAGTTCAAGGCGGAAAGTTAACTGCTTGGATGAAAGGAAAAGATCTTTACATCACTGACGCAAACGGTGGAGAATCTAAAGTTACAATTGCGGATGTATGGCAGTCTAATGGTGTGATCCACTCAGTAGATACCGTACTACTACCAAAAATGTAATAGTTGCTGGTTGCCCAATGCTAAGCCGGCTCCGAAAGGGGTCGGCTTTTTTGTGTGAATTTTTTTAACCGCAAAGCACGCAGAGTTTTACGCGGAGGACACAATTCATTTTGTTAGCCTACTTCTCCAAAAGCCGGTGGTTAACAATTCTCTACTCTAATTTTGGGGATATGATTGGCAAATAATTTTTTGTCAGAAAAGCTCCTGGGGAATTTGAAATACAGCAATCCCAGGATCTTCATCGGTTGTCAGTCCATAGATTTCGTTTGTCTCTTCATTCACTACGATTTGGATGATTGATCTAACCTGAGTCAAAAAAAGGATTCTCATGATAATAAAAAAACCGACTGAATTTCTCCAGTCGGTATAAGGATTCTTAGATTTCGTAATTCTTAAATCAAAACGCGAAAATCACACTTTACCAAGTTCTTCCACCTCTAGAAGGGCCTCTTCTTTGCCAAGGTTGGTCAGACGGTTCTGGCTGTTTGAAATTACCCAGAATGTAAGTGAAGGTCAGCATACCATACCTGGTCAAGACATTGGTATAAACATCGGACACGGATACATCTGAAATGGTTCGGGTGATGCTATTATTCTGATTAAGCAAATCGAAGATGACTAACTTTAGCTCTGCCTTATTGTTCTTAGCGAATCTATAACCGGCTTCCATGTTCCAGAGCCATACAGACTGATCAAATCCTTCTGAAAGTCCACGGTATAAGCTATTGTTTACCGTATTTCCAACAAATAGCTTTCCATCATTCGGAGAGTAATATAAGCGAAGATTTGATTCTTGGATATAGTAATTGTTATTTAAATTCTCTTGCAAACTTGAGTTCACAATCGTGTAGGTACCTGTGGTACTGATCGTAAAGTCAAAATCCTTGCTAATATTAGAGGTAAAGGTAATTCCTTGACCCAGATCAATATTCTCATTGATGTTTTTCTCTCCGTTGATAAGTCCTGGAGATCTACTGAAACCAACTCGTGTGTTTAAATTGATATTAGTTTTGATTCCTTTGATTGGAGCCCCATAAGTCATAAACATTCGGCTACTAAAGTTCCCATCCAAGTTGACAGGCTGAGAAATCTGTCCTCCTGGACGAAGTAAAATCTCTCCATTGATCAAGGTATCTTGAGCGGCAATGTAGGTGCTACTACCGATGTAATCCTTGGTTGTAGCAATGTTAGCAAATATGAAGAAGGTACGATTTTTCTCCATATTGAATTTACCAATATTAGCAAAAATGCTGTTTTGGAAACTCTGACCCAAATTTGGATTACCCACGCTTAGGCTCAATGGGTTTTGGTTATTCACCACATTTTGCAACTGGCTTACTGAAGGTTCGTCAGTGCTTGTTCTATACCTTAAGCGGAAGTTCAGTCCAGACTCTCTATTTCTATAGCTTACGCTTGCGCTTGGCAAGATATTGTTGAAATCACGAACAAATACCCCTTCCGTAGGGAAGAAAGCCTCATTATCCAACTTAGCATATTGGTAATCCAAATTAGCACTCAAATTCCAGCCTTGACTATTGTAAGCATAGCCAGTTCTCAATCTCTGCGTGATAAACTTGTTGTTAAATTCATTACTCAAGGCAGTATCTAAAACCGGGATATTTTCATCGTTTAATACTCTTGTTTTTTGATCTGAATCAGTTTTGTTGTTTCCTATCTGATAGCCAAATGTCGCAATGGATTTTTCACTTAAAGGTTCTGTTAAAGTAGCATTTATTCTATAGTTGAAACCCTTTGACAGTAAGTCTGTGTCTTGCAGCGTCGTGTCCAGTTGGTTTTTCCCATAATCCTTGCTAGCCCCAGCCAGCTCTGAATCTTGATCATTATTACTCCAAGAGGTATTTATATCTGTAGAGAAAGTTCTGCCTTTTTTGTCAAACTTATAGCGATATGTCAGGTTATTGGCGATGCTATAGGAGTTGGTCTCAGCATTCGTAATAGAACGCAGTGAAGAAAGTGAATCTGTATCATTTGCTAAAGTCAAGGCATCCCTATCAGAGAAGGTTTTGCTTGTACGGAATGAAATATTCGGAGTGATAATTAAGGAGTTTTTATCATTCAGATCCGCTTCAATTCGGGCATTAGCACGGTGATTATAATTATCTACAGAATTGACCAAGTTTTCTTGATAATTCTGCGTAGTAGTTTCGTTGATTACGGTTTGTCTATTAGTGATTTGGCGAAGGGTATTCTGTGTATTGTTGAAGAAGTAACTTCCTGTAAAGTTGACCTTAGAGCCCAACTTATCACTATAGTTAAGTCCCAATGCATTGGAAGTAATAATACCAGTATCATTGCCTCCATAGAAATTGCTATTGCCTCCACCAAAACCTCCACGTCCTCTTCCGCCACCGCCAGAAGCGTTGGCGTTTACTCCCGCAAGATCATCACTGGAGAAATTTTGTTGATTGATATTATTGAACAATCCTAGGACAGAAACTCTTCTATCGCCTTTGAAAAAATTTACACTACCACCGGCATTATACCTTTCATCTGTACCATATCCACCATATACTCTACCGAACTGGCCATTTTTTCGATCTTCTCTCAAAATGATATTGATAGTCTTCGTATAAGTTCCGTCATCGAAACCAGTCAATCTACTTTGATCAGATTTTTGATCCAATATTTCTACTCTATCTATTGACTCTGCTGGCAGATTTTTCAAAGCAATATTAGGATCAGAACCGAAAAACTCACGGCCGTCTACCAAAATCTTTTGTACAGCTTCACCTTGAGCCTGAACTTCACCGTTTGCGATGGTAACACCTGGAATCTTACCAATCAAGTCTTCAGCCATGCCATTTTCCCTAGTTTTAAAAGCGCTGGCATTGAATGAGGTAGTATCTCCTCTCATTTCACCCATTGGGTTTTGGCCCTCTATGACCACCTCACCTAATACTTGTGCATCTTCTACAAGCGTCAATACACCAAGATCAATTGGATCTCTCCCTGAGTGAGTCTTAGAAATAGTCTCGTAACCAATAAATTTGATTTCGATTTTTACTGAAGGAATGTTAGGTCTTACAATTTCAAAATTCCCTTTTCCATCTGTAACTGTTCCGACCAAAAGCGAATCTGTAACAGTTTTGATAAGCACATTGGCACCAGCCATGGGTGTTTTGGTGCTCCCGTCCATGACGGTTCCTTTTAATTTTCTTTCAGGACGATCTTGACCTGTTGGTCGCTGTCCAAATGCTGATGTGCCTATTAAAAGGCTAAAAATCAGTAGTATAATGTGGTAGTTTTTCTTCATGTCTATGCAAATTTCTACTTCTTTGACCGAATAACAAGGTCAAAGGTTTATTCTGCATCTGAGGAAAAATAAGAATGGATGTTGGGTTGGATAAATGGTATAAAAACCATTTAAATATCAGAAGGCCTAAATTTTGCCCATAATATCTGCATAGGAGATTCCAAAATGACTATTATCATAAATAACGTCTCCATTTTTTATCAACAATACTTGTGGGGACTCGTGAGGAACCCGAAACTCTTTTGCCACTAATTCTGACAAATCACGACGTGAAATCAAATCCAAAAAATAAGGTGTCACTTGCTCGCTGTCCGAGTCTTTCCACTTTCTAAGCAAACGATCTAATGACATACTGCTGATGGAGCATCTTGTACTATGTTTGAAAATCAAGACGGGTTTTTCATTACTTAGCGCTTTGATTTCCTGTATTTGCTCAGCTTGATCTAGTTTATTCCAATTCATTTTGGTGATTTTATATTTTTGGGGCAATACTTGCAGAAGAAAGATTCGCCACTGCAAACCAAACTTCATTTATGAAAATACAGTTCATTCCTGCTAGCGCAAAATATTTCTCTTTGCTACTTGTTTCAATTCTGTTGGTATCTGCCTGCAAAAGTGTCAATCCAATGCTTGACCCAGGTCCTACCACAGCTCCGCCTGCAGCTACTTCTGCTGTGAATGTGCCTCTGGTAATTCCCAAAAACACTCTTAGTAAACTTATGAACAGCCAAATCCCTCAAGTTCTACTAACGGAGGAAAATCTGGACATGGGCAGTGGCATAGAAGGTGAATTTACCATGAGCAGAAATGGTCAGATAAGTTGGACAGCGCTGGATAGTCAGCGGATACAGTTGACTGTTCCTGTGAAAATAGCAGGAGAGGTAGGATTGAAGAAGCGTGGTTTGGGCAATTTATTTCAATCACGTCTACCTCTCGATGAGGAGTTCAGTCCTGTTTTTATCGTGAATCCATCCATTAATTCCGATTGGAAGGTTACTGTTGACAACTTTGAATTACTTGACTTAGGCGGAAGCTTGGAGTTGGATATTTTAGGAATGCAGGTAGATTTGAGTGGCTTGCTGAGCAAGGAAATCAGCAAGTGGGGAGAGAAAAATCTCACCAATGGAAAATCTATTGCAGATTTGAAAACTTTGGTAGATTTAGCCTGGGCGCAGGTTGGGAAGCCATTTGAAGTGGCTTGGCTTGGTGGCACAACTGCTTTTTCTATTCAACCTACCGAAGTACGCTTCCATAATTTTTTCGACCAAAATGAAAACCTAACTGTTTGGCTGGGTTTGCAGGGCAAAATCATTACACATCCTGTAGATGCCGCCCCTTCAAGGGCTTTTCCACTGCCAAAACTCAGTCCCAATGACCAGTCGGAAAATCATCTAGATCTTATCATGCCTTTGGCTGTAAGTTATGCTCAGCTCGATCAGATCCTGTCTAATAATGTGGCAGGGAAGCTGATCAAAGTTGATAAAAAGACAACTTTAACTCCGAGTAACATAAAAACCCGCGCATACGGTGACTTATTGGCTATCAATATGGACTTTGACGCAGTCCAAACCAATGGAAAAAGCTTGCAAGGAACACTTTTCGTAGTCACTAGACCTAGCTACGATGCAGCTACTCAAAGTCTAATTTTTACAGATGTCAATTTCAAAATGGAAAGTGGCAATCTGGGAGCTCAGACTAGTGTAGGATTGAAGAAAGGTAAAATTATTCGTCAGATTGAAAGCAAAGCTGTTTTTCCAATAGGCAATGTTTTGCAAGGGAGTTTGGAAGGTATCACTGATCGTCTAAGGCTTAGCACACCAATCGCAGATCTAAAAATCGCAGATTTAGAAGTCGCTCCAGATGGTTTTTATCCAACCTCTACTGGCTTGATAATCCAGATGAAAGCAGCTGGCGAAGTGGATGTAGAATGGAAATAGAAAACCCATCAAAATTGACAGTTTTGAAAATAAATTCGATTCGTAATCAGACATTTTATAGTAAACCCCTAAAGAACTTTAAACGCTAATTATCTGACATTCTGGCAATAATGAAAAAAGGAATATTTCTTGTAAAGAAGAATGCATGATGAATTATCACCCTCTCATTCGTTACATCAGACGTATCATGTGGTCATTGATAGTGGCATTTATGGTTGGTATTCACAATTTTTACAAGCAGGAGATGGACTCTCCTGATTCTATCGTTTCTTCCATACAAATGGACGAGGAGGAAGATGATTCAGCACCTAATGAATAAAAGAGCCAAGATCTTCTTATCGAAAACCTTGGCTCTAGTATTTTGATTCTTCAAAAGGATATTACTTTTTCCCTTCAATAATCTTGGTCACCACATCCGGATCAAGCAAGGTGCTGGTATCTCCCATGCTATCAAAAGATCCTTCAGCTACTTTTCGCAAAATCCTGCGCATGATTTTTCCTGATCTAGTTTTAGGCAATCCTGAGACTAGCTGAATTTTATCTGGTTTGGCAATTGGCCCAATGATTTGGGAAACCATCTCTTTGATCTCGTTGACCAGGTTAGCTTCTGTTCGGTTGGTCAAATCACAGATGACATATGCATAGATTCCCTGTCCTTTGACTTCATGAGGATAACCTACCACTGCAGATTCTATCACTTTCGGATGCTCATTGATCGCGTTTTCCACTTCTGCAGTACCTAATCTATGTCCTGATACATTGATCACATCATCTACTCGCCCTAGGATTCTATAGTATCCGTCATGATCCCGCTTCACACCATCACCCGTGAAATACATTCCCTTATAAGTAGAGAAATACGTTTGCTTGCATCGCTCATGATCTCCATAAGTCGTTCGGATCATAGAAGGCCAAGGGAACTTGATACAGAGATTCCCTTCCACAGAGTTTCCTGTGAGTTCTTTGCCCTCAGGGTCTACAATACAAAGTTGTACACCTGGAAGTGGCAAAGTCGCATAAGCAGGCTTGGTAGGGGTGATCCCAGCAATCGGAGAAACCATGATTCCTCCAGTTTCTGTTTGCCACCAAGTATCTACTATAGGGCATTTATTTTTCCCGATATGTGTGTGATACCAATGCCATGCTTCTTCATTGATCGGCTCACCTACTGAACCCAACACTTTCAGAGAGCTTAGGTCATAGTTATTAATTGGCTCAGTACCGTAGGCCTGTAGTGCTCTAATGGCTGTAGGAGCGGTGTAGAACACATTTACTTTATGTTTTTCTACTACTGCCCAAAACCTGCCAGCATCTGGAAAAGTCGGAACACCTTCAAACATCAGGGTAGTGGCTCCTGCCAAAAGTGGTCCATAAACAATATAAGAGTGACCGGTAATCCAGCCTACATCGGCGGTACACCAGTACACATCACCTTCGGAATATTGGAATACATTGTCAAAGGAATACTGAGAATAAACCATATATCCACCTGTGGTGTGAACCACACCTTTTGGCTTGCCTGTAGAGCCAGAGGTGTAAAGAATAAATAGCATGTCCTCACTATCCATTTCTTCAGCTGGACAGAGATCAGCTTCTTCAGCGATCACATCATGCCACCAGTGATCACGACCCTCTTTCATGGTCACATCCTGTTTGGTACGCTCGTAAACAATCACTGTTTCCACTGAGCTTTTTTCCAAAGCCTCATCCACTACAGCTTTTACTGCGATCTTCTTGCTTCCTCGGAAATTCCCATCAGATGTCAAAATTGCTTTTGCCTCACAGTCGATTACTCGATCAGCTAGAGCTGAACTAGAGAATCCAGCAAAAACAACCGAGTGAATCGCGCCGATTCTGGCGCAGGCTAGCATGGCTATGGCTGATTCCGGCACCATGGGCATATAGATGATTACCTTATCCCCTTTACCTATTCCCTTACTTTTCAAGGCATTTGCAAAGCGGTTCACTTCGTGAAAAAGCTCTCGGTAAGTAAGTGTCCTGCCTTCCTCATTTGGATCATTGGCTTCCCAAATGATAGCTGGGCGATCTCCTATGGTAAACAGATGACGCTCAAATATGTTTTCGGTGATATTAAGTTTAGCATCTACAAACCATTGTATATCTGGTTCATCAAAGTTCCATTTCAATACCTTAGACCAGCGCTTTCTCCAATGAAATGAATCCGCAATCCTTGCCCAGAATTCTTCCGGCTGAGTTACACTTTTTTGGTATTCGTAGAGGTATCCGCTGAGGGTATGTATTCTGTCACTCATGATAATCTTGGTTTATTGTTTTCAATTTTGGGTAAAATATGCTCTAATTTAATGATCCTGCGCTTTACCAGCACCACGTGGGATTCTTATTTCCTGCACCATATCCTGCACAGCTTGAGGTGGAGCAGGGGTAAATTTGGAGACCGTCACACATACAATGAAGTTAAGTATCATTCCTATAGATCCGATTCCTTCTGGAGAAACCCCAAACCACCAGTGCTCGGCGGAGTTTAATTCTGGACTTATAAACTTGAAATAAACGATATAGCCCAGCGTAAATATCAAGCCGGTAAGCATTCCTGAGATAGCACCTTCTTTGTTTATTCGGCTAGAGAAAATACCCATTATGATCACTGGGAAGAAAGAGGCTGCTGCAAGTCCAAAAGCAAAGGCAACGACCTCTGCTACAAAACCAGGGGGATTCACACCGAAATAACCAGCTAAAATTACTGCTCCTGCTGCCGCAATACGAGCAATTCTCAATTCTTTCTTATCGGAAATGTCGGGTCTAAATGTCTTGAACAAATCTCTAGACACTGAAGTAGAAATCACCAATAATAGTCCTGCAGCAGTAGAAAGTGCAGCGGCCATTCCACCGGCAGCTACTAGACCAACCACCCAATTGGGAAGCTGCGCGATTTCTGGACTTGCCAGGACCATAATGTCTCTGTCTATGCTCAATTCATTGGCAGTAGGATCTGCGAGGTACTGCACTTTCCCATCGTCATTTTTATCATCTACCGCTATTAGTCCTGTTTTTTGCCAAGTAGAAATCCAGGCAGGAAGCTCTGAAATCTTCTTTTCAGAAGTACTTTCTATAGCATTATACATCCCAAAAGCTGCAATTGCAGGAGCAGTCGTATATAGAATAGCAATAAATACCAAGGCATATCCAGCCGAAAGCCTAGCATCTTTCACTCGAGGTACGGTGAAAAAACGTACGATCACATGCGGCAAACCAGCAGTACCTACCATCAATGCCAAAGTGATCATAAACATATCCGTAATGCTTTTCCTACCGGAAGTATAAGCCGCAAAACCAAGTTCTCCGAGTACTCCATCAAGCTTGTCCAGTAAGGGAGTGCCATCAGCGACTGATCCACCTAATCCAAGTTGTGGAACAGGATTCCCAGTCAACTGCATAGAAATGAATATCGCAGGAACCATGTAGGCGAAGATCAAGACACAGTATTGCGCGACTTGCGTGTAAGTAATTCCTTTCATTCCACCGAGTACAGCATAGAATAACACGATACACATCCCGATCACCACGCCCCATTCTATCGGAACTTCCAAATATCTGGAGAAAACAATTCCCACCCCTCGCATCTGCCCAGCTACGTAAGTAAAGGAGATAAATAGCGCGCAGATTACCGCGACCACTTTCGCAGTATTGGAGTAATAACGATCTCCTACGAAGTCAGGAACAGTGAATTTCCCAAATTTCCGAAGGTAAGGAGCAAGCAAGAGTGCGAGCAAAACGTAGCCTCCTGTCCAACCCATCAGGTAGACTGAGCCATCATATCCCGAAAAAGAAATAATTCCGGCCATGGAGATAAAGGAAGCTGCAGACATCCAATCTGCGGCAGTTGCCATGCCATTTGCTAGTGGAGATACGCCTCCACCTGCGACATAGAATTCTTGGGTAGATCCAGCGCGGGACCAGATGGCTATGCCTATATATAATGCGAATGAAATACCTACTAGTATGTAGGTCCAGGTTAAGATTTCCATAGTTTGTTAGCTCAAAAAGTTATTCTTCGTCCACATCAAATTCCCTATCCAATCGGTTCATTCGTACCACATAGACAAAAATCAGAATGACAAAAGCGAAAATTGATCCCTGCTGGGCAAACCAGAATCCAAGCTTGTATCCGCCAAGTCGAAATTCATTAAGTTCATTGACGAAAAGAATGCCGCAGCCGAAAGAAACGATAAACCAGACGATTAAGAGTATAAAAAGTGTTTGGAGGTTTTTCCTCCAGTAAGCTTTCATTTTTTCATTTTGGGCAGGCATAGGTTAGGGTTTATGTTTAGAAAATAAAACTAGCCTTGAAGCTAGCGATTGCATCCATAGGAATGCAAGCTGTTTTCCATGAAATAATCGAAATTTTACCGTAACCCCTGAAAATTGCCTGAGATTCTTTGGGTCAGAGCTTAGCTAACGATCAGAAAACTAAAAATGTGCGCTGTATGCTTTACCTATTATTTAATAAAAAACTCAGATAGTATGGCTAGACCTGCTGCTAGAAAACTTACGATCAGCTTGTTCAACTGAAACTTGTGATGAGGGCTGCTTTCGAAAAATATGGTGGTGGAAATATGAAGAAATCCGCCTGCTACCAATCCGTATAGAATTCCTATGCCTTGTTTTTCAAGAATTCCACTTTCAAACAAAAATGAGCTTGACATCATACCAAGCGGTGATGCCAAGGCAAAGAGCGTCAATAGTATTAATGTAGTTTTCTTACTTAATGTGCTTGATAGTACCGCTGCCAGCGCAAATGCCGCTGGGCCTTTGTGAAGAATAATTCCTAGCAATACGGTCTTGCTATTATGTACATGCCCAAGAACATGTTCTCCTTGATCCATCAATTCTCCATGCGAAAGTAAAGTCCCTTCTAGGAAAGCGTGAATGAACAGACCCAGCATAACCGTGGTCATGGCTTTACTCCCCTGATGTTCATGAGCATGAATATGTCCGTGCTCAATCCCACTAGACCAAAATTCCAGTAATTGCTGCAGTAGAAACCCAATCAGAATGTATAATCCCATTCTATTGCTATCAAATCCACTGTCAAACAACTCTGGTAAAATATGGAGTATCGTAATCGAGAAGAGGTAGGACCCAGCAAACACCAGTACAAGGCGAAAGTACTTCTCTCTAAAATTGGGTGCAAAAAAAACCAATGATCCTGCGATCATGGCGGTAAGAAAAAGAAGTAAAAATTTGATTTCCATCGGACTGAGTTACTTTTCTTTTTTCAGGTGAAAAGGAGAAACTTATAACTCTGGCAAAGGTAATAAAATTCAATAATGTTGCATTTAAAATTAATTAGCTTGTGGGAAAGATAAGAATGGCTTCAAGCTTTCACTCGCAAAAGTCTTAAATCCGCCATTACCATCATCGTAAATTAGAAAGACTTCTATTTCATCTAATTTCTCATCCAAACTGATTGCCTCATCTTTTCCCATCACCATCATCGCAGTAGCATAAGCATCAGCCATCATGCAATTATCCGCCACAACCGTTGCACTAAGCAAGGTATGGTTTACAGGATAACCAGTGGCAGGATTGATGGTGTGTGAGATTTTCACAGAGTCACGCACATAGAAATTGCGGTAGTTACCTGAGGTAGCCATTCCTTTATCTTTCAAGGCTATGATACCTAATAGGGCAGATGCATTGGCAGATACCTCCGGGCGATTCACGCCTACCTTCCAAAGCTCACCTTTTTCATTTTGACCCTTTGCTACCAGTTCTCCACCGATTTCCACCAGGTAGTTTGAAATTCCCTTATTCTTCAAATAATCTGCGACTACATCAGAACCATAGCCTTTGGCAATAGCAGAAAAATCAAGATAGATTCCCTGTACTTTTTTGCGAAGCTGATTCTGATCAAATGCAATTTTGTCGAAGCCTACCGTCTTTAAGAGATTTTTGATATCCACACTATCCTTAAGCTCTGGTCCGCCAGGGCCAAACCCCCAAATATTCACTAGTGGTCCAACTGTTGGGTCAAAAGCTCCATTGGTATTATCATAGACCTTCTTGGAAGCTTCTAGCACAGGCAGCAAATAGGGTAATTTGAAGTCCAGTGTATCGTCTAAGTTGAATTGGCTCAGTTCCGAGTCGGGGATATAAGTAGAAAGAGATTCGTTGAAAACTTCCAGCAGTGAATCAATGGAAGTTTGCAGATCACGGCTTTCCTCATCTAGGTAAGTGATATTGTAAGTCGTTCCCATGGTTTTACCAGAAAGAATCATCTTGCCTGCCACGCTGACAGGAGTTTCGGTGACAGTTGTCTCCGTCTTGTCCCGATTTCGCCAGGAGTAGACCAGCATTACGGCAACAAGTAACACGATAGAATAGATGATATTTTTTCTGGCGTTTTGGCGCATGGTTTTCTGAATTTGACTGCAAATTTAAAGCTTATTTTCCAGTTTCGAAGGAAAGCCAAGGATTCAAAAATGCAGGCGAAGGCATTCGTATTTTTCTATATTTGTGTGCGTACGGATATACTATGAGAGAAGATTATTTAAGTGGGGAGGATGAAAGTCTAAGCCCAAAGGACAAAGATTATGAAAAAGCGTTAAGACCCTTAAGCTTTGAGGATTTTACCGGTCAGTTCAAAATCGTGGAGAATTTGCGAGTTTTTGTGTTGGCAGCCAAGAATAGAAATGAGCCATTGGATCATGTGCTTCTTCATGGACCTCCAGGCTTAGGCAAAACTACACTTAGTCACATAATAGCTAACGAACTTCAGGCTGGGATCAAAATCACCTCGGGTCCAGTCCTAGATAAGCCTTCCGATCTGGCAGGTTTACTGACCAATCTGGAAGAAGGGGATGTACTTTTTATAGATGAAATTCACCGCCTCAATCCTATTGTGGAGGAATACTTGTATTCGGCGATGGAAGATTTCCGGATAGATATTATGCTGGATTCGGGACCAAATGCTCGCTCTGTACAAATTACGCTAAGTCCATTTACACTAATCGGAGCTACTACTCGCTCTGGTTTGTTGACCTCTCCGCTCCGAGCCAGATTTGGCATCAATTCCCGATTGGAATATTACGATGCCAAACTATTGACAGATATCGTAACACGCTCTGCGGGTATTCTACAAACTCCCATCGATGAAGTAGCTGCCTATGAGATTGCAAGAAGAAGCCGAGGAACGCCAAGAATTGCAAATATGCTACTCCGTAGAACCCGAGATTTTGCAGAAGTGAAGGGTGACGGAACCATTACCCTAGAAATATCAAAAATTGCGCTGGATGCTTTGGATGTGGATGTGAATGGCTTGGACGAAATGGATAACCGAATTCTCCTAACCATCATTGAGAAGTTCAAAGGAGGTCCAGTAGGTCTGAGTACCATTGCCACCGCTTGTAGCGAAGAGGCAGAGACTATTGAGGAAGTATATGAACCCTTTCTGATTCAAGAAGGCTATTTAAAGAGAACTTCCCGGGGTCGTATGGCCACAGAGTTGGCTTATAAACATTTGAAGATAAAGCCTTCTCAGGGAATCGGTGGCTTGTTCGAAGGGATGTAGATTTAATTTTTGCCATTGCTACAATTTCTCCCGAATTCCCTGATAAGGGACTGCAATTGAAGAAATGGATGAAAGATATTTTGCCTGAGTTTACAAACTGTAAGTCAAGAAAACACAAATGCCGTTGGTCAACAATATCCCAACGGCATTATGTGAAAATAAACTTTCCTCTTACCCGTATATCTCTTCTAAAATCTGAGCTAGACGAATACTGGCTGCAATCAATCTTTCTTCAATTGTAGCTCTGGTATCGAAACCATAGTTGTAAGAGAGCTTCTTGTTTTCTGGGAGATTATAAATCAAAGGTCTTGCAGCTACAGCTTCCGCAAGCCAGGTATCTATACCTCCGGCTCTATATCCTGCAATAAGGTCTTTATTCAATCTACCTGATAATTCATCTCCTATCTCGGTATAACTCATATTCCAGCCTTCTATTATGCTTGAATCCCATACTGCATGTAGATTGGTGGATCGGCCAAAATAGCTAAGCTTCACATCATTTCCACCCCTGTCCTCACCAGTTCCTACGTGCAACGGCTGATGGATGTCTTCGACTAAGTGGATGAGCATTTTCAGCATTTCAGCTTCTTTCTCTGGAGATAGATTTCCAGCTTTCAGCTCAGACTTGATTCGAATGATTTCTGCATAGACATTCCCACCTTTCTCCTGAATAGACTCATCGTATTCTCCAGCAATGCTAGTCATGTAGTGCCAAGGATTAGCATAATCAAATGCTCGGTCAGATTTGATCTCATCCATCCAGGTTCCACTTCTGCCTATAGACATAGGATAGAGTACTTTTTCCACCTTTTTACGTACTGATCGCTTCAATTGCATTTCTGCCATATAGCCAATCAAATAATGGCCCAGTTGGCCCCAAGCGAAGCTTTGAGTGGCTATTAGAAAAACAAAAACTGAGGTAGTAAGGAGTTTTTTCATGTTAGGAATCTCTAAGAAAGCGGAAAATTTCTGCAAAAAAGACTAAAGGAAAGTTATCGAAAATCTAGGCTTTTTCGAGCTCGGACACAGCCAAGAAAGCCATCAAACCAGCTCCAATTTCCAAGGAATCTTCATCAATATCGAAAGTAGGCGTATGAACCCCAGATGTAATACCTTTAGCTTCATTTCTAGTTCCCAATCTGTAGAAGCAACCTTCCACTTCCTGAGAATAGAAAGCAAAATCTTCTGCTGCCATCCAAATATCTAAATCGAGTACATTTTCCTCTCCTAGGTAAGCTATTGCAGCCTGATGAGATCTTTCTGTCAATTCAGGATCATTTTTCAAAAATGGATAGCCTTTTCGGATATCAAAGTCAACTTCTCCGCCCATTCCTTCTACGATTCCTTTGGCAATAGAAAGCATCTTCTCATGAGCCTTCGCTCTCCAATCCTCATCAAGAGTACGGAAAGTGCCTTGGATCTTCACTTCATTAGGAATCACATTGGTAGCTCCTAATGCCTCCACTCTACCAAAAGAAAGTACAGATGGGATCTTTGGGCTGGCCGCTCTACTCACTACTTGCTGCAAAGCAACAATCATATGAGAAGCAATCAGCACCGGATCAATCAAAGTCTCAGGCATGGCCGCATGACCACCTTTACCTTTTACGGTGACGTAGATTTCATCAGCACTAGCCATATAAATACCAGGACGAAAACCAACTTTGCCTACTTCGATAAAGGGCATCACGTGCTGGCCTATAATTCCATTTGGACGAGGATTTTCGAGTACTTTATCAGCGATCATCAAAGAAGCCCCACCAGGAGCCACTTCTTCGCCAGGTTGAAAAATCAACTTGATCGTTCCTTCGAATTGATCTTTTACCTCATTTAGTATTTTGGCGGCACCTAGTAAAGATGCGGTATGTGCATCATGTCCGCAGGCATGCATGACGCCTGGGTTTTGAGATTTGTAAGAAACATCATTTGCCTCTATGATCGGCAATGCGTCCATATCTGCACGAAGGGCAACAACACGTTTACTCGGGTTTTTACCCTCAATCAAAGCAGACCATCCAGTGTCGGCCTTAGATTCGATATTAGTTATTCCTATTTCTTGAAGCTTTTTCTTTACAAACTCAGCAGTATTAAACTCTTGGTAAGAAAGCTCAGGATTTGCATGAAGATGGCGACGATTTGCAATTACTTCTTCTTTGTAGGCCTTAGCCAGAGATTTAATTTTGTCCTTCAGCATTTTCTTGATTGAGTTCGTTTAGCGTTTTAAATTCTTCACGCTGAAAGCGATCTTGAATTATCCTCGCTGTTGGGAATTCTGATTTTACTTCTGCAAAGCTCTTTTGAGCTTCTATTTTGTGGGTGAATTTTCCAACTTTCACAAGATACCTTGGCTGCTCATATTGCATTTCTGGGGTAAGATCAGGGTAATTCATGGCCAAATCATCACGGGTTTTGAAAGCTTTTTCACGATCAATCCCTGAATAAATTAAAACTGAATATCCACTGAAATAAGGCTCAGACTTATTCTTGCTAATTAAGCTCGCTTGCACTTGCGCTAGTTGTGCATCAATTGCCTCGGCAGACTCTGCTGATTCAAATGATGCTTTTGTATTCATCTGTGCACGATAATCTGGATAAACGGGTAGAGATGGATTCAAATTTTCCTGATAATTCGCATAGCTTGATGCAGAACTCGTCGTTTTACGCGAGGTATTACAACTCGCTAATATCAATGCCAATCCTAAAATCCAGAATATCCTCATACTATTTTTAATTATCAATGATCACACATTTACCTTCCTGCACATCTTGTTCCACACTTTTGTATTTCACATCCTTTTTGGTGGTTCCATTAGTGTATTGCACAGAAACTTTGTCATTTCTTCCGTAAGCCTTGTCAGATTTTCTTGGCGCCACCACTTGCGGAGCAGGTCTTCCAGCATTGGAAGCAGCTACTGCAGCACGGTTAGCACCAGGATTTAGGGTACTTCCAGAATCAGCCTTGGTCGCTTGCACTTGTGGTTCGGCAGTTTTTTGCGGAGCCGCAGCATGTACCTGATTAGGATCTTGCTTAGGCAAATCTGCCCTTGTCAAGAAGGTACTCATATCTTCATTCAACTTACCAATGAAGCGCTTGAACATCTCGAATGCTTCAAACTTATAGATCAATAAAGGATCCTTTTGCTCATACACAGCATTTTGAACCGACTGCTTCAAGTCATCCATATCTCTAAGATGCTCTTTCCAGTTTTGATCAATAATGGCAAGCGATACATTTTTCTCGATGGCTCTCACCAATTCTCTACCTTCAGAATTCACGGTATCCTCAAGGTTCACCACTACGCCAATTTGCTTGATTCCGTCAGAAATAGGTACCATGATATCTTTCACAGTAGCTCCTCTTTCTTCTTGAACTCGCTTGAAAATTGGAAGTGCAGTGCTCATCATCACTTCACTTTTCTTCTGATAAGTTTCAAAAGCTAGGGTATAAAGCTCCTGAGTCATCTGAGCTGGATCTTTAGACTTCAGATCATTTTCAGATACAATATGATCCACTCCTAAAGTAGTGAACACATTCATTCTGAAGTCCTCAGGATCTGGATTGGATTTGCCCATATCTACCAGGCCTTCGCAGACATCGTAAAGTATGTTCAAAATATCCAATTCTAATCTTTCCCCTTTCAGTGCATTTCTTCTTCTCTTATAGACCACTTCACGCTGTGAGTTCATCACATCATCGTATTCAAGTAGTCTCTTTCTCGTACCAAAGTTATTTTCCTCCACCTTACGCTGTGCACGCTCGATAGACTTAGAAATCATGCTGTGCTGGATTACTTCTCCTTCTTCAAGGCCCATTCTATCCATCAGCTTGGCGATACGATCTGAACCGAAAAGACGCATCAAGCTATCCTCAAGTGACACAAAGAATTGGGATGAACCCACGTCTCCTTGACGACCAGATCTACCTCGAAGCTGTCTATCGACACGACGTGATTCGTGACGCTCTGTACCGATGATCGCCAAACCACCAGCTTTTTTGGCTTCTGGAGAAAGCTTAATATCTGTACCACGACCAGCCATGTTGGTAGCAATAGTAACTGTGCCAGACTGACCAGCAATTGCCACTACATCCGCTTCTTTAGCATGCTGCTTCGCATTCAATACTTGATGAGGAATTTTCTTCAGTGTCAACATTCTACTGAGTACCTCAGAGATTTCTACCGAAGTAGTACCCACTAGAACAGGTCTTCCTGCAGCTACTAGTTCATTGATCTCATCACCAACAGCGTTGAATTTCTCACGAACAGTCTTGTAAACTTTATCATCACGGTCAGCTCTGATAATCGGCTTATTGGTAGGAATTACAACTACATCCAGTTTGTAGATCTCCCAGAATTCACCTGCTTCAGTCTCCGCAGTACCAGTCATACCAGCAAGCTTGTGATACATCCTGAAGTAATTCTGAAGGGTAATCGTCGCGTAGGTTTGTGTAGCGTCTTCCACTTTCACATTTTCCTTCGCCTCGATCGCCTGGTGCAATCCGTCAGAATAACGACGACCTTCCATCACACGACCAGTTTGCTCATCGACAATTTTTACCTTGCCATCCACCAAGATATACTCGGTGTCTTTTTCAAACATACAATATGCCTTAAGCAATTGATTTACAGTGTGAATTCGTTGTGCTTTTACGCTATAATCTTTGATTGCTTCTTCCTTGCGAACAAGCTTCTCAGTATCGTCGACTCCTTCTTCTTTTTCCAAATCCGCGATCAAAACTCCGATATCTGGAAGAATGAAGAATTCAGTATTTTCATTCTTGGTAGTCATCGTCTCGATACCACGATCGGTCAAATCGACTACGTTTGTTTTTTCATCTATGGTAAACAAAAGCGGCTCATCTGCTTCTGGCATTTGACGCTTATTGTCCTGAAGGAAATGGTTTTCAGTCTTCTGTAGGATCACTCGAACCCCTGGTTCAGAAAGGTATTTAATCAATGGCTTGTACTTCGGCATTCCACGGAATGCACGGAATAGCGCTACTCCACCTTCTTTATCATTGCCGTCAGCAATCATTTTCTTTGCAGAGCTCAAGAAACCCTGTACCAGCTTGCGCTGCTCATCTACTAGGGTAGAAACTCGAGGCTTCATATCATCAAACTCATGCACATCACCTTTAGGCACAGGTCCAGAGATAATCAATGGTGTTCTCGCGTCATCAATCAACACGGAATCGACCTCATCAATCATTGCAAAGTGATGCTTGCCCTGAACTAGATCACCAGCTTCACGAGCCATGTTATCTCTTAGGTAATCGAAACCAAATTCGTTATTGGTACCGTAGACGATATCCGATCTATAGGCTTTCTTACGTCCAGCTGAGTTGGGGGTATATTTATCAATACAATCCACTGTCAATCCGTGGAATTCAAAAAGTGGCGCATTCCATTCGGAGTCACGCTTGGCCAGGTAATCATTCACTGTTACGATGTGAACACCACGACCAGCAAGTGCATTGAGATAAGCAGGTAGGGTAGAAACCAATGTTTTACCTTCACCAGTCGCCATTTCGGCAATATTTCCTTTGTGAAGCACCATACCACCGATAAGCTGAACATCGTAATGGATCATGTCCCAAACTACTTCAGTACCTGCGGCCATCCACTTGTTATGCCAGATAGCTTCTTCACCTTGGATCTCTACATTCTGCTTACTTGCAGAGAGTTCACGATCCTGATCATTAGCCGTCACAACTAGCTTACCATTTTCCTTGAAGCGTCTCGCGGTTTCTTTTACTACTGCGAAAGCCTTTGGCAAAACCTTCTCTAAAACTACTTCTAGGGCTTCATTTCGATCTTTTTCGATTTGATCGATCTGATTGAAAAGCTGATCTTTTTCATGGATTGCTTTCAAAGGCAAATCATCCACCTGTGATCTGATGGTACTGATCTTATCGTCGAATTCCTTCAGATGTGCGTTGATTTCAAGCTTGATTTCTCCAGTTTTTGCCCGCAATTGATCATCACTGAGGTTCTTTAAACCAGAAAAAGCTTCATTGATCTTTGTGACGATCGGAAGAAGTTCTTTGATATCTCTGTCGGACTTGGTTCCAAATACTTTTGCAATACCTTTTGCTATAATATCTAACATGCTAGCTTATTGTTATTCTCTATTAGGGCTTCAAAATTAAGCCCTTTTTGTTATAATTGATAATAAAACCAGTTCATCGGAGTAGAGCTCCATTGGCTGGTTAAACACTTATTTTCCCGGCAAAAACCTGCTCCGCAGGTCCTATTAGCCATACTTTATTGAAGGCTCCATTTTCGGAAGCATTAAATTTCACAGATAATTGACCTCCAAGGGTCTTTATTTTAATAGTCGCAGCGGCTTGATCCTTGCCAAAAGCAATCGCAGCGGCGGTTACTCCAGTTCCACAAGAAAGCGTCTCATCCTCAACACCTCTCTCATAGGTTCGAACGAAGATCTCATCGGCACTTACTTTTTCCACGAAATTGACATTGGTTCCAGCAGGAGCATATATTTGATCGTAGCGCACTTTTTTTCCTTCTTCGAAAATGGGATAGTTCTGAACATCTTCTACAAATCGAATGTGATGTGGCGAACCTGTATTGACAAAGAAATCAGCTTCTTTCTCGTCTATGCCAGCGACATCGCCCATCAGCAATTGCACCAATCCGTCTTTCAGAATAGCCTCATGAGCTCCGTCAATTGCTAGAAAACTCGTCTTTTCATCCAAAATTCCTAGAAAAGCCGAAAAGGCAACTGCGCATCTGGCACCATTACCACACATACTCTGAGATCCATCGGCATTGAAATAGATCATCTCGAAATCAAAATCCTTATGATTTCGGATCAAAATCAAGCCATCAGCGCCTACACCAAACTTTCGATCGCATAGCTTAGAGACTAGTTTCAAATTCGAATCATCAAACTTCTCCTCACGATCATCGATCATGACGAAGTCATTGCCGGTTCCTTGATATTTGTAAAATGAAATTTCCATGGAAAATTGTTGTGAACATCGGGACAAAAACCCATCCAAGCCCTTACTGAACCACAAACTTAAACATCTTGTCACAAAAACAGACTTATTGTCTGATTCTCAATTTCAAATAAGACAGTTAAAGCCTGCTTTCTCCCGCTTTTTTAAAAAAATATATGTACACATACCCGGATAAAGTAAGCTGAGGACGTAATCGCAGACTTATGACAATCCATTAATGGACATTATAGATCTGAAAGAAATAACATTGCGGAACCAATTTGAGGCAGCATCCACGAATCTTATTCCAATTCCATCGCAAAAAAGGCCGGAAAATCCACTGTTTTTTAGTTATTTCAGCCTTTCATGTGTTCATAATTTGTTTTTAATGGTCACATGGAATCTCGCTAAGTTATAATCATCCCGGTGTGTGACTTTGAAGTCATGCTCGATTTCAACAACTCAAAAAAATGCAAGATCCTAAGTCACTTACTTCCGTCGCTTTATTTCACGAAACTTTCAAACACCCAGTTTTGCCTTCTCCGGTTATTCCTGAGAAAGTAAGATGTGATCTACGAATCTCTCTGTTGGCTGAGGAGCTGAAAGAACTAGAAGAAGCGATCGCAAATAATGACTTGGTCGAAGTGGCTGATGCCTTATGTGATTTGCAATACGTGCTTTCTGGAGCAATTTTGGAATTTGGTTTGGGGGAAAAATTCAAAACCCTCTTCGACGAAGTGCAGCGCTCCAATATGAGTAAAGCCTGTAAAACTGAAGATGAGGCCAAAGCAACCGTGGCCCACTACAATGCTAAAGGCACGGAATGCTTCTATGAAAAAGAGGGCGATTTGTTCTTGGTATTCAGAGAAGGCGATCGAAAAACACTAAAATCAGTAGCTTATTCACCGGCTGATTTAGCTGGAATCATCAAATCATAACGAATTAGGGACGGAGGTTTTCAATTCCTTCCCCTGATAATTCTTCAACTCTACAATTCGGGCCGGCATATTAAAGTCGGCCTTTTCTAATGCCCCCAGCACTGCGAGAATCGCCGAACTTTTTACCACAGCATCTGAGATAGCACGCTCAAAAGTATCTACCCAAAAAGTGACCTGAATATTCAGTGTACTTTCTGCCATCTCAGTCACCCACACTGAGGGCAATTTGGAACTATCCAACACACCAGGAACCTCCACAATTGCCGATTTGATCACTTCAATCGCAGCTTGATAATCAGAGCCGTAATCCAGTCCTACAATAAAATCATAGCGTAGAAATCCATCAATAGTAAAATTGATCAATGGATTCTTCAAGATAATTCCGTTGGGAATAAATACATCTTTGCCATCACCAGTTTTGATCTGAGTATCTCGAAGATTCAATGTCAAGACTTGACCTCTGATTCCATTGATATCCACCACATCTCCTACTCGAAATGGCCGTTTGAACGCCAAGATAATTCCAGCAAGGAAGTTTTCTCCAATATCTTTCAGCGCAAAACCGATGATAAAGGCAGATATCCCAGCTCCAGCAAGCATGCCTGAGATTACTCCTGTCAGTCCAATGATACGGAACACGACTAGCAAACCGATTAGAAGCACTATTGATCCAAAAATACCTGCTAGAAAATTCGCTAGTAGATCATCGTCCATCCTCTTGATTAGCCTCTTGCTCAATAGTGTTCGCAGCTTTCTAGCTAAAAAGAGAAAAAACAAAAAAGTGGCGATCGCTATGCCAGCTATGATCAGCCAATGTTTTACAGTAGCCCAATCAGCTGATAGAAATTTCAATTCTTCCATGGGTTCGAAAATACAAAAAATTCATGGTAGAGATTATTATTTTCAAAAGCTCAAGCTTCCAGACACAGCACTATCCTTCCACTAAAAGTCCTAATTCCGTGAAAAACACAGATTACAGGGACCCTTCCCATTAAAAATAGTAGCTTGCATGTCTCTAATCACTCTTTGCGGATATTATTTTCTGTTGGGTTCTATTTCTTGAATAAATCCAACACCTATCTGCATGTCAATATTCAAGGTTGAAAAGAATCACCCCCAATGCTTAAAAAGTTATTTCCCTCCTTAATAATCATGTTTGTTTTATTGCTCGCCGGTGCCATTATGCATTGGATGGGCAGACCTGTCTACTGGCCAGGATTCATTGCTATGATGTTTTTCTATGCCGCTATTTTCTACATAGGAACTTATGCAGCAAATATGAAAAGTCAGGACACAGAGGACAGTGTCATGCTGGCGGGACGATCCCTGCCTCTAGGGGTCGCCATCTTTACCATGAGTGCCACTTGGGTAGGAGGAGGCTACATCAATGGGACGGCAGAGTACACAAATTCTTCTGGCCTCGCCTGGGTACAAGCACCCTGGGGATATGCACTAAGCCTCATCATTGGAGGCTTATTTTTTGCCCGGAAAATGCGCCGATATGAGTTCAAAACGATGATTGATCCCTTGGAGCAGCGATTTGGCAAAAATGTAGCAGCAGCCTTAAGCCTACCAGCGATCACAGGAGAATTGTTTTGGACTTCTGCGATTCTTACCGCATTGGGTACCACTTTCGGTACGGTGCTAGGAATGGACTTTGTCCCTTCTATTATCTTGTCTGCAGCCATCGCCATTGCTTATACAGCGCTTGGCGGATTGTGGGCAGTAGCTTTTACAGATGTCATACAGATGGCTTTATTGTTCCTAGGGCTTATTCTAGTCATTCCTTTTGCTTTAGATAAAGTCGGCGGATGGGATTATGCCTGGGCGACCTATCAAGAAAATAAAGGAATTTTTGCTGATTTATTTCCTCCGCTAGATGGCTGGAAAAATGAACTTTGGGGAGATTACTATTGGAACTGGTGGGATTCAGCATTACTGCTAATATTCGGTGGTATTCCATGGCAAGTTTACTTTCAGAGAGTTTTGGCTTCCAAAAATGAAAAAGTAGCAATGCGCCTTTCTATTATAGCAGGCTTTGTATGCTTAGTAGCTGCTATTCCGGCGATTATGATTGGTGTGATCGGAAATGTGGTGGACTGGAACGCGCTTGGAATAGCTCCACCTGAGGATGCAGCACTTACTCTGCCTTATGTAGTTCGATATCTGACCAACCCTATTGTAGCGACTGTTGGCCTTGGTGCCATCGCCGCTGCAGTGATGTCTTCTGTGGATTCTTCTATCCTATCGGCTTCATCTATGGCTTCATGGAATTTATACCGGAAGCTTTTGAAACCAAATATTGATTCTAAATCTCTTGCCAAGGTTATCAAAAAAGTAATCTGGATTATTGGTATTGCTGCTACGCTTATTGCGCTACAGGTGCAAAGTGTCTATGCACTTTGGTTTTTGTGTAGTGATTTGGTGTACTGTCTTCTTTTCCCACCACTGGTTTGTGCGCTTTTCGACAAGAAAGCCAATCGCTATGGTGCGATAGCAGGATTAGTTGTTTCCTTTATTCTACGATTTGGAGCTGGAGAACCTGTCTTTGGAATCGAAGCAATCATCCCTTACCCAATGACTCAGGCTGATGGAGTGGTTCTTTTCCCTTTCAGAACATTAGCAATGGCATGTGGCTTAATCAGCATCCTTGTTGTGTCTCGATTAACTCAGAAAAGCTGTCCACCACTAGCACTCAAAAAAATGGGGTAATTAATATTTTGCCCCTTTAGCTTTTATGGGCTAAAGGGGCAAAATGATTTAGAACGGATTTCCCAAATCTTTCATGGCGATATAAACTGTTTTGAGCTGAGAATAATGCTCAATCGCTGCCAAACCGTTTTCACGTCCAATTCCCGACTGCTTGTATCCCCCAAAAGGAATTTCCACAGGTGTGATATTAAAGGTATTTACCCAACAAATTCCCGCCTGCAACTTGGCCACCATGCGATGAGCCCTTCTTAGGTCATGGGTATATACACCAGCCGCAAGTCCAAAAGGAGTATTATTAGCACGTTGCAAAACATCTTCCTCTCCTGTAAAAGTCAGTATGGACATCACAGGACCGAAGATTTCCTCTTCTACGATTCGTACTTCATCCTGGGCACTGGCGAAAATAGTAGGTTCTACAAAATAGCCTCCTTCACATCCAGCTACATTTACCTGGTTGCCACCATGGATCAATTCTGCTCCCTGCTCTTTCCCCAATGTGATGTAGCCCATCACCTTTTCGAAATGATTTTGATTAATCAATGCGCCAATGTGAGTTGTTGGATCAGCAGGATCGCCCACTTTCAGATTTTTGGTTCGCTCTACGAGTATTTCAAGGAATTTTTCACGAATAGCAGCATGCACAAATACACGTGTACCATTGCTACAGATTTCTCCTTGCGTATAAAAATTGCCTAGTAAAACTCCATTCACAGCTTCTTCTAGGTCTGCATCTTCAAACACTATAATTGGTGATTTACCTCCTAACTCCAAAGTCACATGCTTCAGGGTAGCGGCTGCGGCAGCCATTACTTTCTTACCAGTTCCTACTTCTCCAGTAATGGATACCTTGGATATATCTGGATGCGAAGTCATCATTTGTCCTACTTCTCCGTCTCCTTGTACTACATTGAAAACTCCATCTGGCAAACCAGCTTCTTTATATACTTCCGCCAGTTTATAGGCAGTAAGGGGTGTAAGTTCCGCCGGTTTGAAAATCATCACGTTGCCACATGCCAAGGCAGGAGCTGATTTCCAGCAAGCAATCTGAATTGGGTAATTCCAGGCTCCTATGCCTGCACAGATCCCTAAAGGCTCTCTACGTGTATAGGCAAAATCATCACCCAAATTAATATGCTCTCCATGCATGGAAGAAGCAATACCAGCGTAATATTCTAGACAATCTGCTCCAGAAACAACATCCACTTCTAGTGCTTCACGAATAGGCTTACCCGCATCCTGAGATTCCAATACCGCCAATTCATCATTCTTTTCACGTAAAAGTCTAGAGGCTTTATGCAAAATTTTTCCTCGCTCAGTAGGAGACATGGCAGACCAAGTCTTAAATCCTTCTTTAGCGGATTCGATCGCTTTTTCGAAATCTTCTTGCGAAGCACTGCACACTTCATTTAATACTTCACCAGTTGCAGGATTGTAATTGTTAAACTTCTTACCTGTTCCTGGAAATGGCTTATTGCCAATAAATAATGGAATGTTTTGCATCAATAATGTCTGTTGGATGAAATGGAGGGGTGAACAATTAACCCAAATGTATGTCATGGGTTTCACCACAAGAGAAATAGCCTCAGCCCCAAATATAAATTTATTCTATAGAATAAGCCCTAAACAAGGCTGGCAAGTTCGTATAGGTTTGCTAAATGGAGTATGAAGGGCTGTTTTTGAGGAGGATGGCTATTTAAGAATTAGTTAGTCCTTATAGCTTAAAATCGTCCTATTGATTTTTGGATAATATCAATAAGCTCTTTAAAGGGCGGCTGACCAGCATAATAAAGAGCTTTGGTAGCAATGTATCTTTTTTCAAATTCTTCCATTTTTTCATCTGGGAGAAGCAATGCATCACTTTTCTGTAAGGGGATCTCTAGGTCCTTTTTTGGGAACCTTTCTAATTTATGCTCTTCATATTCTGAGGTACCAATAAACTCTTTTACTTCTTGCTGACCGAGCAACTTGGCCAGATCGTAGTATTGGCGCATTAGGTTTTGCCTTTGAACACCTGTTTCGATTTCCTGTCGATATTTGGTCACGACCGTTTGAAGCTTTTCAACAAAAGTATATCCAGAGTGATAGCATTTTATATCCACTGCTCGATTATCAATAAACTCTATGCTATTGGTTTCTGAGGCTTTGTCATATGCCCATGAGCTGATGGTTTTAGGGCTATTTGGTGTAATAGTATCAAAACCGGCTTCTAATAGAATACCCTCCTTAATGCCATCAGACTTACCTATAACCGAATTATAAAAAAGTCGAATCCCACCACTGCGATATTTTACGGTGTCATCAAATTCATGATCTCGCTCAACTTTAATAATACCATCTATATGAATGCTGCTTGCTAAATGATCATAGAATTCCAATCGGGATTTGATGGCATTTTTCTTCTCACTGGTCTCATTGACCATTAGGCTTTCATCTGGTTTGATGTAGATGTCGATATCTTCAGAAAAGCGATGAATAATCCTGTGCCCTTTGGAAAGAGAGGTCCCGCCTTTAAGATCAAATTCGAAGGCTTGCTGTTTTAGTCCAAAAAGGACATGCATGATCCAATAATCTTTTTCTATCAGATAAGGATCAATTACTTTTTCATCTGCTGTGATGCTTATCAGGTCATTAAATGCAGGATGATCATGGAGGTAATTAGTAGGCATAAACATCACTTTCCAGGTTTTGTAGTTTCGGAAGCAAGATCTTTTGAGTGCGGGTATTCCCGTACTCAGTAACTGACTTTTTCAACTTGGAAACATCCATGGATTTTAATTTTTCAAATACGCTCTCCAGAACTGCGTTTTTATCTTCCGCTAACTTATCTAGGCTATTCACCAGATCAACAACCAAAAACTCAGGGCTTACCTTTTTAGGAAAGTTATATTTTTGTACAAAATCAAACTTTCGCCCTCCAAGCTGAAATTCTCCATGGCGCTTGTGATTATACACCACACGCTTATTGTAGAGTTGAGTTGTTCCAACTCCTAATTTGTTATACGCATTGGGAGTGGTCACTAGAAAACGATCATCTTTGAGAAAGCTTTTAAGTAATTCATCTTCTTCTGGCGGAGCGTCCCCGAATACAGTTTTTCTAGGATAGTGATAAAGACCCTGAGCGAGCTTTTTAAGAGTTCCAGTTTCTACTAATTCTTGCAAATGGCGATCCACAGAGGTTGACCACTTTATAAGATCATCCCTTCTATAGACCCTTCCTGGTCTTAAATGTCGCTTTAATACATTGAGTTTTTTCATTGCAATACTCCCGTAACACAATTCTACCATTACCAAGTTCATTTTGCAAGTTTTATCATGTAAAATTCATGCAAAATATAATAGGAGCTAATGCATATTACTACGGCCAATTTTTTGTAAAAAACTTAATATCAATTATTTAAAAAATTAGTATCCGAAGATCAACTTGGTTATTTGACTAAAAGCAAAGTACCTAGAGTCATATTTCACAAAATAAAGTAAGTAGGACTTAGCAAAGCCAAATTAAAAGTCAGTAGTACTTATGGAGGAGAGATAAATTCAAACCAAAAAATGTTACAAGACTGAAGGCTTTGCGATAATGGAGTTTTGGGATCCGATACTTCTACCAGTTTGGAGTAAACTGTATAAACACAAAAAGCCCCGTATCTCTACGAGGCTTATGTACCAGGAGCGGGAATCGAACCCGCACGACCTTACGGTCACAAGATTTTAAGTCTTGCGTGTCTACCAGTTCCACCATCCCGGCTTAATCTATCTCTAGAGACATAGATTTTGTCACCGTTTGACTCCGACTTTCCGGAGCTACTTTATTCTGAAACAAGAAAGCCCTTGAATCAAGGGCTTTTTGAGCGGGAGACGAGATTCGAACTCGCGACCCCGACCTTGGCAAGGTCGTGCTCTACCAGCTGAGCTACTCTCGCTTTTGTTGTTAACTGAAACGTGATCCAGTTGAATTGTGGATGCAAAGGTAAGGGTCAGATATAAATTCACAAGCATTCACCTGTTAATTTTTTTAGTATTTCCTTCCAAAACTTCCAATTTCATTGATTTTCAACTCACTACAGACAAATAAATATATTTATCAGATGGATGATTTTCCTCCTCTATTCGATTTTTTTCTTAATCTCATGCAGTTTTAGCAATGCTTCAATCGGAGAAATCGCATTGATATCTATTCCTTCAAGCAAATCTTTCGCCTCTTGGAATTTAGGATCCATTTCAAACATACTGAGCTGATAGTTATTTTTTGGAATAGACTTAATATTTTCTTTCTGCTCAGCCACCGCCTTATCTTTCTCCAAATGGGACATAATCTCAGCTGCTCGCAACACAATTGGATTAGGCATTCCGGCCATTTGAGCCACATGGATACCGAAACTATGCTCACTACCACCTGGCTTTAGCTTACGCATGAAAATCACTTTGTTTCCTACTTCCTTCACAGAAACATTGAAGTTTTTGATTTTTGGGAAATCGCTGGCAAGTTGATTTAATTCATGGTAATGCGTAGCAAAAAGCGTTTTAGCTCTGAAAGTTGGATGATTGTGTAAGTATTCCACAATAGACCAAGCGATAGAAATACCATCATAAGTAGAAGTCCCTCGACCAATCTCATCCATCAATACCAAACTTCTGTCCGATAGGTTGTTCAAAATACTGGCGGTCTCGGTCATCTCCACCATAAAGGTAGATTCGCCTTTGGAAAGATTATCCGAAGCTCCCACTCGCGTGAAAACCTTATCAATAATACCGATTCTCGCAAAGGATGCGGGCACAAAGCTTCCCATCTGAGCCATAAGTACTGTCAAAGCCGTTTGACGCAAGAGAGCAGACTTACCAGCCATATTGGGACCTGTGATAATCATGATCTGCTGAGAATCGTGATCTAGGTAAATATCATTCGGTACATAATCCTCTCCTGGAGGCAGTTGTCTCTCGATCACAGGATGACGACCATCTTTGATTTCTAGAGTTTCTGTTTCAGAGATTTTAGGTCTCGCGTAGTTATTTGAAATCGCTACCTGTGCAAAAGAAATCAAAACATCTAAAGTACCGAGCACTCTGGCGTTCTGCTGGATTTGAGTCACAAATTGCGCTGTCTCCTGGACAAGTGCCAGAAAAAATCGCTGCTCAATCGCAATCATTTTATCCTCAGCATTCAGGATTTTATCCTCGTATTCTTTCAACTCAGGGGTAATGTATCGCTCGGCGTTGACGAGTGTCTGTTTACGTATCCACTCCGCAGGCACCTTGTCTTTGTGCGAATGAGTCACTTCCAAGTAATATCCAAATACCTTGTTGAAAGCTATTTTGAGTGAAGTAATTCCTGTTTTTTGAACTTCTCGTTGCTGGATTTGAACCAGAAAATCCTTACCTGAATTCGCTAAACCACGATATTCATCCAATTCCGCATCAACTCCATCGTTGATAATTCCACCTTGATGAGTGAGCATCGGAGCATCTTCTTTGAGCTCCTTGACGATTTTATCCAGCAAAAACTCACATGGATGCAACTGATCAGATAGTCGCTTCAGTGTAGGATTCTTCTGATTTTTGAGAAGTTCTTTAATGGGCTGAATATTGATCAGCGCACGTTTGATTTGATTGATCTCACGCGGATTAGCACGTCCTACCACTACCTTAGAAATCAATCGCTCCAGATCACCAATATGCTTCAGTGGATCTACCATTTCGGCTATCAGCGCTTCATTTTGATAGAAGAAATCGACCACATTCAGTCGCTCTTCTATTGTAGATTTTTCCTTCAATGGTAAAACCATCCACTTTTTCATCATCCTCGAACCCATAGGAGTCACTGTCTGATCCAGGATATTGATCAAAGGAACTCCGCCCTCGTGCTGGGGAAATACGAGCTCCAAATTGCGAATGGTGAATTTGTCCAGCCACACATATTTCTCCTCAGCAATACGTGAAATCGAGGAAATATGCTGAATCTCTTTATGCTCAGTTTCTTCCAAGTAATATAAAATCGCACCAGCTGCTATGATCCCAGTTTCGATTTCTTCAATACCAAATCCTTTCAGATTGGCTGTACCAAAATGTGTTTTAAGTTTCTCGTAAGTAAAGTCATATTGATAAACCCAGTCTTCACAGTGAAAAGTGATAAAATCATTCTTCAGCATATCAGCAGCCTGCTTTTTTGCTGCTTTAGAATAAATAATTTCTGAAGGTGCGAAGCTTTGAATCAGCTTTTCGAGATAGGATGAAGTCCCTTCTGCACACATAAATTCCCCCGTAGAAAGGTCTAGAAAGGCAATCCCATGCTTTTCCTTGCCAAAAGAAATAGAAGCTAAATAATTATTTTTCTTCGTGTCCAGTACCTGATCATTAAAGGAAAGTCCAGGAGTCACTAATTCCGTTACTCCTCGTTTAACAATCCCTTTGACAGATTTAGGATCTTCCAACTGATCGCAGATAGCTACCCGATTCCCCGCCCGCACTAATTTCGGTAAATAGGTATCCAAAGAATGATGCGGAAAGCCTGCCAGTTCTATGTGCGAAGCAGAACCATTGGCTCGCTTAGTCAAAACGATATCCAGTATTTTGCTAGCTCGAACGGCGTCTTCGCCAAAAGTCTCATAAAAATCCCCAACTCGAAAAAGCAGCAAGGCACCTGGATGCTTGGCTTTTATCGCATTATACTGCTTCATTAAGGGCGTTTCTTTTCCGTCTTTTGACTTACTCATGGGGGTATGCTTACTTTTATACTAATTTTGGGAGGGATATTCGAAGGGAATATGCCCGAAAATAAGCCATTCATAAAGCAGAACAAAAAAGGATGAAAAAATTAAGCATGGAAGAACTCGAAAGAGTCTCTGTAGAGGAGTTTAAAGAAATGGATAAATCGCCGATCGTACTCGTTCTGGACAATGTTCGAAGCCTAAATAATGTGGGTTCTGCATTTCGAACAGGAGATGCTTTTGGAGTGGAAAAAATTTACCTCTGCGGAATTACTGGTACACCTCCTCACCGAGATATTCAGAAAACAGCTTTGGGTGCTACCGAATCTGTAGCCTGGGAATATTGTCTGAATACTATGCTGGCAATGGAGAAACTGAAAGCTGAGGGCTATCAAATCTGTGGGTTGGAGCAAGTAGATCGCTCTGTGATGCTGAATGATTTTACTCCTGAAAAAGGTAAAAAATATGCTCTGGTATTCGGAAATGAGGTTTTTGGGGTAGAAGAAGAAGTGCTCAATGCCTGTGATGCAGTCTTGGAAATCCCGCAATTGGGCACCAAACACTCCTTGAATATTTCTGTTTCGCTAGGAATAGCAGTTTGGGACCTGATGGTTAAATTGGAGCAGTTTTAGTTTTTATTAAATCTGTAGCGAAGACCAAAAGAACCGCGGAAAATCGAATCATCATCAAACCCAATTATCGGTGCTCCCTCAATTTGAAAACCAAAATCTTTTTGCTCAAAAGGATAAATATTCAAGCCTACTGGTATTGCAATACCTGCAAAATTCCCAATTCTTGGACCTGCTCCACCATAGAATTCAAAACGATCAGTTTTCTTGAAAATATAATTGGCTACAAGCTCTACTGACAAATCTTCAAAATAATTATCCGTTCCAACTCTAAATTCTGGAATAAAACGCTCACCAAATTGGTAATTTACACCTATAAAAGGGAGGTTGCTCTGATGAAAGGTGATGGTAGTTTGTGAAAAGGCAGTTAGGGAAAATAGGCCAAAACAGGCAATCAGTAGAGTTTTTTTCATTTGTGTGAAATTAGATTGTGAAAAATATTAAAACCCAAGTTCACTCAGCTTAATATGTGTTTTAATCATATTGGAGCTAGCTTTTGCTACTAGTTTACCTGAATCTTTAATAATGACGGATTCCCAATGATTTAGGTTTGAACCTGAGCGAACTAATTTTGCAGATACTTCTAATTTCTCTCCAACCTGTGCGGCAGACAAAAAATCCACATTCAAATTGATACTGGTCATCAGATATTCAGAGCCCGCCACAAAGTTTGCCATGCCGATCACGTCATCCATCATCAATGAGGCTACACCACCGTGCAGAATACGTGCAGGATTAGACATTGCCGGAGTTACAGTATAGGATACTTTAATAGACCCTTTCTCGATTTCCAGGAGTGTACCTCCAAGCCAGTTTCCAGCCATAGAGGGCATTTTATTTAGTTTTTGCCCAATTAACGTCTTGAATTGATCTAAAGGTTGGTTCGGTTTTTCCATGGTATTATTCTCGTTCATTTATCAATCTAAAATAGTCTTCAAATATAGTTTGTAGGGCTGCTTTTTCTTTAGGCTCTGTCCAAATAGGTATCCAGATTGAGTCTTTCCTAATCTCAAAACTAGCATCCTTATTTACCCAAGGCTCTAGCTGTCTCGCATAAGAAAGCAATTCTGAATTATTGCCATTTTGAAACGAAAATATTTCTTTCTTACCATCCTTTGATGCAGAGATTTCTAGCGGCCAATCCAAGTTGACAGGTTCTATATACAAATAGGCTTCGTCTTTTACAGTATTGAGGATTATAACCAGGTCTATACTTGGATTGGTTTCAGAAACTTCTCTTTTCCCATGACGAAACAAAGTCATCCCAGCATCTGAGCGTCTCTCTATATCATACTTGATAGCTTTTACATTCAAAAAATAAAGACGAGAGGAGGAAGTCATCCGGAAAGTGAGATCCTCACCAGAATTATTAGCTCGCTTAGTGTTGAAAAATGAAAGCACTATCACCAGCCCTACCGATATCAAACCAAAAATCTTTATGATTTTGATGAGTTCTGGTGTAAAGATTTCGTCTGACTTTTGCCTTTGTGGCATGAGGATTTTGCTTAAAGATCCAAGTTGGGCTCAATGTACATACGAACCTGCATTGATATCGATGCTAGCACCTGTCGCATGATCAGCTAGTCCAGAGCAAAGTAGCGTCACCATAGGAGCGATATCTTCAGGCTTTGTCAGTTCATTCAATGCGATATCATTTAGGGCAAAGTCCTCACCGTATTCAGACAGAATTTCATCTGCCATATCAGTGCGAGTAAAACCAGGAGCGATCAAGAATGACTTTATCCCTTGTTTACCGTACTGTCTCGCAATCGACCGTGTAAGGCTTACAATAGCGCCTTTGGAGGCTGCATAGGCGATGTAATCACTTGTATCTCCACGGAAAGCAGCACGAGAAGAGATGTTAACAATTCTCCCGTTTTGATTGCTTTTAGCATGCTCCACAAATTCCTTACAAAGAATAGCAAGTGAAGTGGTATTTACTTGTACAGTTTCTTGCCAGATTTTCAACCATTCCTCTGTTGGCAAATCATCAGAAGCAGATTTAGCGATTCCGGCATTATTTACCAAGCCTGAGATCGGGCCATATTTTTCTACCAATTTTGGAATAAATCCAACCACTTGCTTAACATCTGAAAGATCACAGGATTCAACAAATGCTGGATTCATCAATTCACTTTTGAGTTTTTCTGCCTCGGCAGCATTCTTATTAAAATGAATAATCACTTCAGCACCGGAATCTGAGAGTTGCTTTGCGATAGCTCTACCAATGCCCCGAGAGGCTCCAGTAACAAGAATTCGTTGATTTTTGAGGGAAATATTCATGCATGAAAATACTGGCTAAAATCAATATTTCCTTAGGTTTTCCATAAGAAGGATAATACTCACCACTTTTCCCGAATCATCAAATGCTGAATATGTGCCAAATGATGTTGTGAATGCCACTGATACATGAGTGTCACCTCAGATAAAGGAACAGAGGTCTGAGATTCTGGATGGAAATAGCACTTCTGAAAATTTGTAGGACTCATATTTTCAAGTATCACAGCCCATTTCAAATGAATTCCCGCTATCAAAGCTAGGGATGTCTCAATCGGTAAGATATAATCAGGCATTTTTGCCCAAGAAGCTTCGTCATAAGGCTTGATGGTGGGGTTATCCTCCGTGAGGGCCAGTTTGAAGCGTATCAGAGCATTCATATGACTATCTGCTAAATGATGGACTAGTTCTTTCACAGTCCATCCTCCAGGACGATAAGGAGTATTAAACTGCTCTTCTGTAAATTCACTAATACTGTCCTCCAAATATTGTGGAAATACTCGTAAATAAGCAGTAGCCTCTTTGAAGTTTTGTTCAGAAATAGTCTCCGGCTTCAAAAACTTTCCAATTGGGTATTTTAGTAATTCTATATCGATCATATTTTCTATCCTCCTGCTGCGATGGTAACCAAATCTACATTATTTGCTCCATTAGCCAATAGTACATTCGCACAGGCACATAAAGTAGCGCCAGTAGTCATTACATCATCTACGAGGAGAATAGATTTATTAGTGATAGAATTTCGAGGGGCAAGCTCAAATACATCATCTACATTATACATTCGCTCTAGTCGAGATTTTTGAGTTTGTGTCTCTGTAAATTTTCCACGAACTAGGCTATTTTCCAGCTTCACTGAAAGACTTACACTCAGCCCAAGCCCAAATTGTTCACTTTGATTATATCCTCTGCGGCTCTGTTTCAGAGGATGCAATGGCACAGGAACAATGATATCCCATTGAGTCCCAAAGCCATGATCATTTAAGATTTTACCGTATAAGGATCCTAATTCATGAGCCAACTGAGGCTTATTTCTATACTTCAACTGATGAAGAAGCTTTTGACTTTTTCCGCCTTTAGTGAATTTCAAATAAGACATCACCATTCCCACAGTACTGAGACCCTTTACTTTATCACCTAAATCATTATCCATTGGCCTCAAATGATAACTAGTTACAGGAAGTGATCCTTTGCAAATTGTACAGAGATTATTCTCATAGTCATAGAGAGAAGTCCCACAGAGCAAACAATTGCGTGGAAACACCAAATCCAAAAAATCTTTTACAAAAAATAAACGCATTGGGAAAAAGGCTTGTTCCTATCTGCCAAGGGCAAATAGTGGTATATTTGCTACTTAATTCTTTCCTAAACAGTTAAGTTAATGAATCTCATAGAGGAATTCAACGAGTACAGAGGCCAAATGAACGATAAGATCTTGGCTCAAGACAATAAAGTGCTCAAACGTATATTTAATCTAGATACCAACGCATTTGCAGAAGGATCAATAGATACCAAGTCCAAAGAAATGATTGGGCTAGCTTGTTCTATGGTGTTACGATGTGACGATTGTGTAAAGTATCATTTAGGAAAATGCCATGAGGTCGGATTGACTAAAGCACAAATATTTGAAGTATTCTCCATTGCGACCTTAATAGGAGGGACTATAGTAATACCTCACCTAAGAAGGGCGGCTGAATACTGGGAACTTCTTGATAATCAATAATTTATAATGTTTAAGCGCGATCTGGAATTAGAAAAACGTTGGGCAAAATTATTAGAAGGCCTCAAAGAAACCATAGGAAAAAAACCTGCGGACTTAAATGGCGTACTCTTTCTTATTGGTGTTCAAGAACTTGGACAAGGCAATAAGATATTTAGTAAGGAGCAGAAGCAAGACTTGATGCATATAGCAGTCTGTAAAGTTTTGAGCTATGATGGATTTTATGAGCTTGATCATGTTGATCAAGACGGATGGCCACATTGGAAACTAACCAAAGAGCTACCACATTTTGATCTATTAGACCAGGAGAAATTACTAAAAATACAGGTGTTAGAATATTTTGAAAAGGAATACGAAATAGTAATCGAATAAATTGTGAAAATAGTATCGTACAACGTGAATGGCATTCGTGCCGCAATGAATAAAGGTTTTATAGAATGGCTTAAATTAGTTAACCCAGATGTCATTGGTTTACAAGAAGTTAAGGCGAATATTGATCAAATAGATGCTACTATTTTTGAAGATTTAGGTTACGAAATATATTGGTATCCAGCAGTAAAAAAAGGATATAGTGGGGTAGCTATTCTAACTAAAATAAAACCAAAATCAGTTAGGTATGGTATGGAATACTCAAAATATGATGATGAAGGAAGATTACTTCAACTTGATTTTGAAGATTTTTCTTATCTAACTGCCTATTTTCCTTCTGGCACAACTGGAGACATTAGACAAACCTTCAAATACGAATTCCTAGACGATATATACGGTTACACTCAAGATTTGAAAAAGGATAACCCTAATTTCATTCTAAGTGGAGATTACAACATTTGTCACAAGGCAATAGATATTCATAATCCAAAATCTAATAAGAATACTTCAGGATTCTTACCGGAAGAAAGAGCATGGATGGATAAATTCACAGAAACAGGATTTGTGGATAGTTTCAGAAAGTTCAACGACCAACCACATAATTATACCTGGTGGAGCTATAGAGCTAATTCAAGACCAAAAAATCTGGGATGGAGAATAGATTATCATATGGTAACTAATCCAATGGAAGATCGTCTCAAAAGCTCAATAATCTTAGCAGATGCAAAACATTCTGATCACTGTCCAATTCTAATCGAAGTCGAATAAAATTAGTAGATACTACTCATTGAATACTATTATGATGAAAACCATAAAAATTTCTATTCCTTCTCTTATCGAGAACATAAAAATAATTGAAAGTTTCATCGACAATGCTCGTGAAAACTTTGAGATCAATGATGATATCTATGGTAACATTATGATTTCTGTAACTGAATGTATTAGTAATGCAATTATTCATGGAAATCAAGGTGACAAAAATAAACTTGTTCATTTAGAATTAGCACTTGAAGAAGAATTGCTGCTATTCACTATTCAAGATGAAGGAGCTGGTTTTGATTACAATGAATTGAAAGACCCTACGGCACCGGAAAACATTGAAAAAACCGGAGGAAGAGGTATTTTCCTTATCAAACATCTTTCTGATGATGTAAAGTTTGAAGAGAACGGAACCAAGACGGTGTTATCCTTTTACATGAATTAAGCCATGGCTACTAATTTCTTTACAGAAGAAGTTTCCTTTTCCTTAAAAGAAAAGAGAAAAAGAAAAGCTTGGCTTAAACAAATCGCAGAAAGTGAAAAACACTCCATTTCCGAACTCAATTACATTTTCTGTTCTGACGAATACCTACACAGCATTAATGTAGAATATTTGGATCACGATGACTATACAGATATTATCACGTTTGATAATTCTGTAGAAGATGGGATAATAGAAGGGGATATATTCATTAGTATAGATCGGGTAAAAGAAAACGCAGAAATAGAAAAAGTAGCACTAGAAAAAGAACTAAGCAGAGTTATAAGCCACGGTCTATTTCACTTGCTAGGATTTAAGGATAAATCCAAAGCCGAAGCAAATCTAATGAGGTCAAAAGAAGAATTTGCTATCAATTTATTCGAAAAGATTTAAACGTTCCACGTGAAACAGTTCTCGAGTAGCAGAATAATCTCTAGATGTTCCACGTGAAACAGTAAACAAAAAAGAATACAATGTTTCCAATATATGATGTTATAGTAGTAGGAGCAGGGCACGCAGGTTGTGAAGCTGCGCATGCAGCAGCCAGTATGGGCTCCAAAGTATTGCTATGCACTATGAATATGAATACAATTGCTCAGATGTCTTGTAATCCAGCAATGGGTGGTGTGGCAAAAGGGCAAATTGTGAGAGAAATAGATGCTTTAGGAGGATTGTCAGGAATAATTGCTGACAAATCTATGATCCAGTTTAGGATGCTAAACAGGTCAAAAGGTCCTGCAATGTGGTCTCCACGATCACAAAATGATAGAATGAAATTCGCTGAGGAATGGAGATTAGCACTCGAACAAACTCCAAACGTAGATTTTTGGCAGGAAATGATCACTGGCTTAGTAGTGAAAAATGGAGATATTAAAGGAGTAAGAACAAGCATTGGATTAGAAATACAAGCCAAATCAGTGGTATTAACCAATGGAACCTTCCTAAATGGTTTAATCCATATTGGAGAAAAGCAATTTGGAGGAGGAAGAACAGGAGAGGCTGCTGCAAGAGGAATTACTGAACAACTGGTTGAATTAGGCTTCGAGTCCGGTAGAATGAAGACTGGGACGCCACCGAGAGTGGATGGAAGAAGTTTGGACTATTCCAAAATGGAAGTCCAACACGGAGATGAAAACCCTGAAAAATTTAGCTATTCTGACCAAACGACTCCCCTAAAAGAACAAAGAACATGTTGGATTACTTATACTAATAAGGATGTACACTCCACACTTGAAGAAGGATTCGATAGATCTCCTATGTTCAATGGAAGAATACAAGGCCTAGGTCCAAGATATTGTCCATCGATAGAAGATAAAATCAATCGTTTTGCGGAAAGAGATAGACATCAAATATTCGTAGAACCAGAAGGATGGAATACAGTAGAAATGTATATCAATGGCTTTTCTACATCACTTCCAGAAGATGTACAGTATAAAGCTATCCGGAAAATAACAGGTTTTGAAAACGCGAAGATGTTTCGTCCTGGATACGCTATAGAATACGATTATTTCCCACCAACTCAATTGAAACTCACATTAGAGACGCAATTGATAGAAAACCTATATTTCGCCGGGCAAATCAATGGGACAACAGGATATGAAGAGGCAGCATGTCAAGGTTTAATAGCAGGAATCAACGCAAGTCTAAAAGCACAAGAAAAAGATCCATTCTTACTCAAAAGATCAGACGCATACATAGGTGTTTTAATTGACGATTTGATCAATAAAGGCACAGAGGAGCCCTATAGAATGTTTACCTCCAGAGCTGAATTCAGACTATTACTCCGTCAAGATAATGCAGATTTAAGACTGACTCAGCAAGGATTTGATATAGGTTTGGCTACAGACGAACGCTTAGCCAAAATGAATACTAAAAAGGAAGAAACGGCTAAACTTATCAATGATCTAAAGCAAAAGAAATTTTCTCCTGAAAGTATAAATAAAGGACTGGAAAATTCTGGTACAGCAGCTATCAAGGAAAAAATTACAGCTGAGAAACTCCTAAAAAGACCTCAAATTGGTCTTCAGCTTCTAAAAACCTTCAATCCTGAAATAAACGAGTATTTATCCAAATATCCAGCTGAAGTTCTAGAACAAGCGGAAATACAAATCAAATACGATAGTTATATAGAAAAGGAGCAGCAAATGGTAGATAAGTTAAGTGGTATGGAAAACTTTAAGATTCCTGTGAAATTTGACTACTTAGCCATTCCAGCACTTTCTTCAGAAGGAAAACAAAAGCTGACGAAAATAAGACCTGAGACTATGGGCCAAGCTTCAAGAATATCTGGAGTTACACCTGCAGACTTATCTATAATCACTGTATACCTTGGAAGATAAAATGCTCGAAAGACTTACTAAATGTCCACTTTGCAAAAGCGGGCTTTTCCTCAATTCTCAAGAGATAAAAGATTTTGCTGTAAGTCAGGAGACTTTCATTATATGCAACTGTACCAACTGTGGTCTGAAGTTTACCAATCCCAGACCAACTGAAGAAAGTATTGCTCCATATTATGATTTCCCCGAATATTTCTCCCATGATGATAAGGCAAAAAATCTAACTCAATTTGTCTATCAGGGAGTTAGAAAATATGCTATTTCTCAAAAAGTAAAGCAGCTAAATAAGCTCAAACCTCTTAAGGGAAAATACCTAGATTACGGCTGCGGGACAGCAGAGCTTTTATGCAAAGCAAAGGAAGAGGATTGGATAGTAACTGGTATAGAACCAAATGAAAAGGCAAGGAATTTAGCGAATAGCAAATTGGATGGAAAGGTATATGAAACAATACAGGATCTACCCAAAGGCTCATATGACATCATTAGCCTATATCATGTATTAGAACATATACATACCTTAAGAAAAACTATAAAAAAACTCATAAACCACTTAAAATCAGACGGTTATATATTTATAGCAGTTCCAAATCCAGATTGTTACGATGCTGAAAAATATGGTACAACTTGGGCGGGCTGGGATGTACCAAGACATCTTTATCATTTTAATCATCACGCAATAGAAAGCTTCACAGAGATTTTTGATTTACAGCTAGTGGAGAAGATGCCAATGAATTTCGACAGCTACTACGTTTCTTTACTTTCGGAAGGATACAAAAACCCACAGCAGTCAATTATTCAAAAATATTGGAAAGCCATTTTATCAGGAAAAAAGTCAAATAAAGAAGCATCAAAATCTGCAGGAAATTATTCTAGTAACTTATTCGTTTTCAAAAAGAAGTGAAACAAAATAATCTAATCATACTTTTAGTAATAAGCTTACTAGCTTTTTCATGTGCTAAACAAAGCGCACCAATGGGAGGTCCAAGAGATGAGGATCCTCCAATAGTTTTGGACATGAATCCTGAAAACCAAAGTCTAAACACCAAGCCAGAGGAAATTATTATCACGTTCGATGAATACATCAAACTTGATAATGCAAACAAGAATATCCTCATCACCCCTAGAATAAACAAAGATGAGGTAATCATCACAGCTTTAAAAAACACACTTGTAATAGAACTAAATCAGGAACTAGAGGATAGTACAACCTACGTTTTCAACTTTCAAAAATCGATTCAAGATCTATCCGAAGGAAATCCAGCTGAAAATTTGAAACTGGTATTTTCCACAGGACAAACCATCGACAGCCTGACATTCTCGGGATCAGTCAATAACTATTTTCCAGGTAGAAATGACAAGCTGGAAGATGCCATAGTAGGATTATATCCTATAGATGATACCACAGATGTATTTATAGCACCTCCTTATTATTTGACCCAGGTGGATACAGCTGGCAGATTTAATATTACCAATATCAAAGCGGGTCAATACTTGGCTTATGCTTGGCAAGACGATAACAACAGCTTAAAGGCAGAATACAAGTCCGAAGCTTTTGATTTTATCAAAGACACCATCAGTATCAATCAAAACATTGAAGGTATTCATTTCAACCTTTCAAAAGGAGATCAAAACCCGATTAGATTACTGAGATCTTCACCTACCGGAGCACACTACTCCATAGTTTTGAACAAAAGTCCTATCAAAATCACCTTAGAAAATGAGCAGGTTGGTAAGGATATATTCTATAGCCTGACAGACAAAAGAATCAATCTATACTCAGAAAAGCCTATTGAAGACAGTTTGGCTTTCAATATTCAATTACAAGATTCGGTAGGATACCAAGTTGATTCATTAATCTGGGCAAAATTTGAGGAGTCAGAAAGAAGACCAGAAAAGCTAACTATTATGCCAAATTCAGGAAAAAGCTTTTACCAAGACCTACCTGTAGAATTAACCTTCAATAAGCCTCTTAAAAGCATCAATTTCGATTCGCTCTACCTAGCTTATGATACAGCTTCAGTAATTCCTATTACACCAGAAATGCTAAGCTTCAAAGACTCTTTGAGAAGGGATATACTTAATATCAAGCTTAGCGTAGCTGATTCATTGCCTTTTGATATTTTCACAGTAAAAGCAGCTGATTCTACCTTCATAGATATAGAAGGACAATACAACGAAGAAAAACTTTCTGCAAATTATAAAAAGCTCAAGCGAGAAACATTAGCCGATGCTATCACCGGAACCATTGCAAATGCTGAAGGACCATTCATCGTACAGCTTTTAGATAGCAAGGGGGACTTAAAACAAGAAGCTTACTTTGATTCTGGAAATAATTTTTCATTCAATTTAATTGAAGCAGGAACCTATCAAATAAGAATCATAGAGGATACCAATGGTAATCACCGATGGGATCCTGCCAATTACGAAGAAAAAAGATACGCAGAACGAATCTTTTATTACATAGATCCAGAAACAGGAAATAAGAATATTTCGATAAGAGGAGGTTGGACTTTAGAAGACCTAATAATCACATCTAGTCCAAAAACTGGTCAGAAAAGTATTCAAAATTAGACGTGGATAAGTACCAAATAACCTGTGGATAAAAACAGAATAGGCAATGATAACTCCACACTTATACACCTACCCTCATCGCCCTTTTCCTCCGAGCATCAATTTTGGGGAAAAGCCCAGGTTTATCCACCACTCAAAGTCATTCTGTCCACAGAGAAATTTCCAACAGTAAATAAACAAGCCTTCATCCACAGAAATCAAGCAAATCAATTAGGCTGATCATTTACAATAACTTACATGTGGATAAAACGGGGATAAGCCGTGGGTAACACATATTATTGTTTATTAGAAACGTGGAGAAGAATAATTTGACTTCTTTTCCACAAATCCACAGTCCTAATAACCTTAGTAAAGAATTTTTTTAAAAATCTATTTTACAATTAATATAAAAAGAGAGCGTGGATAACTCTTTGTAATGCTCTGGTATTTTGGTAATATTATAGGTAACCCAAAATAGAACCTCATGGAGCCGACCAGACTTTTTGATTTAATTCCTTACCAAATTGCTACGTTCGACAAGGAAATAGCTTTGTCCAAAAAAGAGAATGGAAAATGGAAATCCTTTTCTTCTAGAGATGTAAAAGAAATCGCAGATAATTTGAGTTTGGCATTTCTCAAAGTCGGAGTTTTACCTGGAGAGAAAGTTGCAATCATTTCGCATAATTGCCCAGAATGGAATTTTATAGATTTAGCCTTACAGCAGATTGGAGCTATTTCGGTTCCTATGTATCCAACGATCACTTCTGCTGATTACGAATATATTTTTGAGCATGCAGAAGTCAAAATGATTTTTGTGGGTGATGAAATAATCCATGAGAAAGCAAAAGCTGCTGCAGGAGATCGATTGATCTACAGTTTTGAAAAATTAAAAGGTGCAATCTTTTGGGAAGATTTTCTAGCAATAGGCGTCAATGAAGATATTCTGGGCTTAGAGTATGCTAAAGAACAGGTTAAAGCCAGCGATCTATTTACCATTATATACACTTCTGGTACCACAGGTCGCCCAAAAGGGGTCATGCTTACCCATGCTAATGTGCTTTCAAACCTTATGGCTATTGCTAATATAATGACTCCTGATCAAGGCAGCTCTAGGGTTTTAAGTTTTCTTCCGCTTTGTCATATTTATGAACGCACAGGATTTTTCTGCTTTTTCTACATAGGATTCTCGATTTACTATGCGGAGAATATGGATACCATTGGTGAGAACATGAAGGAGGTCAAGCCTCATGCATTCAATACTGTTCCTAGATTGCTTGAGAAGATCTATGATAAAATTGTGGCAAAGGGTTACGAATTGAAAGGAATAAAAAAATCTCTTTTCTTTTGGGCTTTGGATCTAGGATTGAAATATAATCCTAATACAAGTGCGGGAGCTTGGTACGATTTTCAACTCAAATTAGCCAATAAACTTATTTTCAGTAAATGGAGAGAAGCGCTGGGAGGAGAAGTGCAGCAGATTAACTCTGGTGCATCAGCTTTACAGCCACGATTGGCTCGGGTATTTTGGGCTGCAGGGATTAAAGTTTGTGAGGGATATGGGCTTACGGAGACTTCTCCGGTAGTTTCAGCCTCAATTTGCACCTTAGAAGATATGCGTATTGGATATGTAGGGAAATTAGTTGCAGATGTGGAAGTGAAAATTGCTTCAGATGGCGAAATCCTCGTCAAAGGACCTAATGTTATGCAAGGTTATTACAAGCAACCCGAACTGACCGCAGAGGTACTTCAAAATGGCTGGTTCCACACAGGTGACATCGGACAGATGGACGGCGAGTACCTTAAAATCACAGATCGAAAAAAGGAGATGTTCAAAACTTCTGGCGGCAAATACATCGCACCTCAGGTAATGGAAAATAAATTCAAAGAGTCAAGCTTAATCGATCAGCTTTTAGTGGTCGGAGAAAATAGGAATTATACGAGTGCGGTAATTGTACCGAGTTTCGAAGGTTTGAAAGATTATTGTCAGCATAAGGGAATTCCTTATACATCAGATGCTGAAATGATCGAGAAACCTGAGATAGTAGATAAATTCAATCGAGAAATTGAAGGATTGAATAAGTTTTTTGGAAAATGGGAGCAAATCAAACGTTTTAAACTTTTGGAAAACTCTTGGACGATAGAATCAGGGGAATTAACTCCTACGATGAAATTGAAGAGAAAAATCATTCATCAGAAATTTGCGGAGCAGATAGATAATCTTTACAAAGATTAGATCAAGTTCAGCTCGCAACTACAAATCACCTACTCATTGGTTTTTGGAAGGTACCTTCTAGGTATTATTTATGATGCATGCATAACTTTTTTTCAATATAGTATGCATGCATACAATATTTTTTGTACCTTAGAAATCAATATAATTGAAGCAATCCGTAGAGATGAAGAGAGAAGAAACAGTTGATTACCATATAAAAAGTGCTTGGCATGCGATCTCTCGGATGTACAATCAGCAAGCCGCTGCAGAAGGATTTACCACTGCAATTGGCTTTGTGTTGATCAACATCAATACTAAAGAGGGAACGCCAGCGACTAAGATTGCTCCTCAGATTGGTCTGGAGACTAGAAGTCTTACCCGTATGTTGAAGACGATGGAGGAAAAGGGATTGATTTTCAAAAAGCCTGATCTGGTAGATAAGCGATCCGTTCGGATTTACCTTACTGAGGAAGGAAAAAGAATAAAAGCGATTTCAATCAATACCATCAGAGAATTTAACGAGCAAGTACGCGAAGTTGTGAGTGAAGAAGATCTAAATGGCTTTTTTAGCGTATTTGAAAAGATACAGTTGGTAATCGATCAGGTGCAAACTGATAAAGGAGTAGATATCAACAAACCAATATTCGAATTATAAACCAATAACCGCCACTAGGTTAATAAAGACCAAAAGCCCAAAATTATGAACAGAACCATTAAAAAAGTTGCCGTTTTAGGTTCGGGAGTTATGGGATCCAGAATTGCCTGTCATTTCGCCAATATAGGCGTACAGGTACTTTTACTGGATATAGTACCTTTTGAACTCACAGAGCAAGAACAGAAAAAAGGACTGACCAAGGAAGATCCTATAGTCAGAAACCGAATAGTAACAGGTGCCCTACAAAGTACACTGAAGTCAAATCCTTCAGCTATTTATGATAAAGCATTTGCCTCTAGAATTACCACTGGAAATTTCGATGATGATCTACCGAAAATCAAAGATTACGATTGGGTAATTGAGGTAATAGTAGAAAGATTAGACATCAAGCAGTCGCTTTTTGAAAAGGTAGAAAACCACCGTAAGCCAGGTACGCTGATCACTTCCAATACTTCTGGAATTCCGATGCACATGATGTGCGAGGGAAGATCTGAAGATTTTCAGGAGAATTTTGTAGGCACGCACTTTTTCAATCCGCCAAGATATTTGAGGCTTTTGGAGATAATTCCTGGGCCTAAAACTAAGCCTGAGATCGTGGAATTCATGATGGAATACGGTGATAAATTCCTAGGAAAAGAAACCGTGCTTTGTAAGGATACTCCAGCGTTTATTGCCAATAGAATTGGTGTTTACGCTATTATCTCTGCGATGCATGCCATAGAAAAAATGGGCTTTGGAGTATCTGAAGTAGATAAATTAACAGGAACATTAATAGGAAGAGCCAAATCAGCTACGTTCAGAACAATGGATGTGGTTGGCTTGGATACTACTGTGAACGTAGCGAATAACCTTTACAAAGCTTTACCGAATGACGAGTCTCGGGAGAAATTTAAGCTTCCAAAAATTGTCGAGGTACTTTATAACAATAAATGGTTTGGAGATAAGACAGGTCAGGGTTACTTCAAAATGATCCGTCATGAAGATGGCAGAAAAGAGCTGAAGGAAATTGATTTTGAAACTTTCGAATATAAGGACGTAGAGAAGCCGAAGTTTAAGGCTTTAGAAGCTGCCAAGGAATTTGAAGACCTAAGAAAGCGAATCAAATTCTTAGTGAATTTTGATGATCGAGCTGGTGAGTTTTACCGCGCTTCTTTTTATGATTTGTTCAGATACTGTTCAAATCGTATTCCTGAGATTTCAGACGAGTTATATAGAATCGATCAGGCTGTTTCGGCTGGTTTCGGTTGGGAACTTGGACCTTTCGAGACTTGGGATGTACTTGGTGTCAAAGAAACCGTGGACAAAATGGAAGCAGCTGGTGAGAAGCCTGCCGCTTGGGTTTATGAGATGCTTGAAGCTGGAAATGATTCATTCTACAAAGTTGAAAATGGTAAGAAGCACTATTACGATATCCCAAGCAAATCCTACCTAGAGATTCCAGGCTTAGAAGAATTCATCATTTTGGATACGCTGAAAGCTGCTGGAAAGAAAATCTGGGATAATGCTGGAGCCTCTGTCTATGATCTAGGCGATGATGTGATCGGCTTGGAATTCCACACCAAAATGAATTCCATGGGTCAAGAAGTGATCGAAGGAATCAATACTGCGATCGGTATGGCTGAGAAGTCACATAAAGGACTCGTGATCGGAAATGAAGGAGCGAATTTCTCCGCAGGAGCGAATCTTGCGATGCTCTTTATGTTCGCAGGCGATCAGGATTTTGATGAGATTAATTTGATGATTGCACAGTTCCAGAACACGATGATGAGAGCTCGTTTTTCATCAGTTCCTGTGGTAGTTGCTCCACATAATATGGCTTTGGGTGGCGGATGTGAGCTTTCGCTCCACTCTGATCACGTTCAGGCACATGCGGAATTGTACATGGGACTAGTGGAAGTTGGAGTTGGTTTGATACCAGCTGGTGGTGGTACCAAGGAGATGACCTTGAGATTTTCCAATAGTGTAAACGCCGGGGATGTAGAGCTGAATCAGCTGCAAGAATACTTCATGAATATCGCCATGGCTAAGGTTTCCACTTCTGCTGAAGAAGCTAGAAATCTTGGTTACTTGAGAAAATCAGATGGAATCACGCTGAATAGAAAGCGTCAATTAGCGGAAGCAAAATCAAAGGTGCTTTCCATGCATGAAGCTGGATACACTCAGCCAATAGAGCAGACAAATATCAAAGTATTGGGTAAAGAGTCGCTAGCACTTTTTGATGCGGGAATTACTGGAATGCAATATGGTGCCTACATCTCAGAGCATGATGCGAAGATTGCTAGAAAATTAGCTTGGGTGATGTCAGGTGGTGATTTGTCTTCACCTACAGAAGTTTCGGAGCGATACCTACTGGATTTGGAAAGAGAAGCTTTCCTAAGTCTTACTGGTGAACAGAAGACGCTGGAGAGAATACATAGCATATTGTTCAAAGGAAAACCGTTGAGAAATTAGTAGCAAGAATGAAGAACCAAGAGACAAGATTTAAGAACCAAGATTTAACCTAAAATTAATTGTCATGCATAATTTTAAGAATTTAAAAGTTTGGCAAAAGTCAGTAGATCTGGCAGTTAAAATATATCAGATTACTTCTGAATTTCCAGCTTCAGAGAAGTTTGGAATGACTTCTCAGATGCGTAGAGCAGGTGTTTCTATTCCTTCAAATATTGCTGAAGGAACAGCAAAATCTTCTTCAAAATCCTTTTCTAATTCACTTGAAATCAGTTTAGGTGAAAGCTTTGAATTAGAAACACAAATGATCATTGCAGAAAGAGTAAGTCTCATTTCAAATGAAATTGCTCAGGATTTAGAAGCTGATATTTCTGAAATACAAAGGATGATAGTTGGCTTTAAAGCAACGCTTACTTCTTAACCTCTTGACTCTAATATCTTGATTCTAGGATCTCGTTTCATCCCAAATAACTAATAAAATATAACAATAATGGAAGCATATATAGTAAATGGATATAGATCAGCGGTAGGGAAAGCCAAAAAAGGTGGCTTTAGATTTTATCGCCCGGATGATCTAGCTGCAGATGTGATCAAGCATTTGGTAGCAAATACCCCAGGTTTGGAAGCCAAAATGGTGGATGACTTGATCGTAGGAAATGCTGTTCCGGAGGCGGAACAAGGAATGCAAATGGGCAGAATGATTTCTCTCCTTGCTTTAGGAGTTGAAAACCCAGGATTTATAGTGAATCGCTACTGCGGTTCGGGGATCGAAGCTATTGCTTTGGCAGTAGGAAAAGTGAAAGCTGGAATGGCGGATTGCATCATTGCTGGTGGGACAGAATCCATGTCCATGGTTCCGATGATGGGCTACAAAACAGTTTTGAATTATAAAATAGCCACCGAGCATCCTTCCTATTACATCTCTATGGGATTGACTGCTGAGGAATTGGCTAAGGAATACGGCATCACTCGAGAAGAATCAGATGCTTTTTCTGTCAAATCTCATGAGAAAGCCATAGCTGCTATAGCGGCTGGAAAATTCAAAGATGAGATCGTACCAGTAGAAGTGGAAGAGACTTATCTCGATGAAAAAGGTAAAAAGAAAACCAGAAAATATGTAGTTGATACCGATGAGGGACCTCGTCCAGGAACTACAATGGAGGTGCTGTCAAAATTGAAACCAGCATTCAAAAATGGTGGACAAGTCACTGCGGGTAATTCATCCCAAACTTCCGATGGAGCGGCTTTCGTGGTAGTAATGTCTGAGCGAATGGTGAAGGAACTGAACCTAGATCCAATTGCTAGAATGATGTCTTACAGTGCTGCTGGAGTTGATCCTAGAATCATGGGTATTGGCCCTAAACTGGCCGTCCCAAAAGCACTGAAGCAGGCAGGATTAACCTTGAATGACATTGATTTGATAGAGCTGAATGAAGCATTTGCTGCGCAAGGTCTATCAGTTATGAAAGCACTGGAAATGAATCCAGATATTGTCAACGTAAATGGTGGAGCAGTAGCCCTTGGTCACCCGCTGGGATGTACTGGTGCTAAACTTTCCATTCAAATGTTCAATGAGCTTCGTCGCCAGAATAAAAAGTATGGACTTGTCACTGCCTGCGTTGGTGGTGGTCAGGGCGTAGCGGGAGTGTATGAATTGCTTAAATAGGAATTTCGGCGTACTTCATCATTCAAAATTCAGCATTCGACATTCGATATTCTGAATTCTTGAAATTTTAAGATCCAATGATGAACGTCGAATTTTGAATAATGAAGAAAATAAGCTGATAATAACAATAGAATCATGGCCACAAAATCAACCCAAGGAGGAGAATTCCTCATCAAGGAAACAGATGCTCAAGACATCTTTATCCCAGCAGAATTTACCGAAGAACAACGAATGATGGCTCAGGCCTGTCAGGATTTTATCGATACGGAGATTACACCTCATGTGCAAGAAATTGATAGCATGAAAGACCCTGAGCTTGTTCCAACCATTTTCAAAAAAGCCGGAGATCTTGGCCTTTTGGGAATCACTGTTCCTGAAGAATATGGAGGGATGGGTATGAGTTTCAATACGTCCATGCTCATCGCAGATATCATCGGTGCTGCTGGTTCTTTCTCTACTACCTATGGTGCTCATACAGGTATTGGTACGCTTCCAATTTTGTACTATGGCACAGAAGACCAGAAGAAAAAATACCTTCCAAAGCTTGCTACTGGTGAATGGGCGGCATGTTATTGTCTGACTGAACCAGATGCAGGATCGGATGCCAATAGTGGGAAAACGAAAGCGACTCTTTCTGAAGATGGAAAAACCTACCTTTTGAATGGTCAGAAAATGTGGATCTCAAATGCAGGATTCGCAGATTTGTTCATCGTTTTTGCCAAAATCGAAGATGATAAAAACTTGACTTGTTTTATCGTAGAGAAGTCTTTTGGCGGAATCACTATGAACGAGGAAGAGAAAAAGATGGGAATCAAAGGCTCATCTACTCGTCAGGTTTTCTTTAACGATTGCCCCGTGCCAGTGGAGAATATGCTTTCGGATCGGCAGAATGGATTCAAAATCGCCGTTAATATCCTAAACATCGGTAGAGTAAAACTAGGTGCTGGAGTTCTTGGTGGAGTACGTACCGTAACCTCATATGCTGTTAATTATGCCAATGAGCGTAAACAATTTGGTGTAAGCATCAGCAGCTTTGGAGCGATCAAGTCCAAACTTGCTGAGATGGCAACCAAATCTTACGCTGCAGAGGCATTGTGCTACAGAGCTGGTCAGGATATTGAAAATAAAATCAATGCACTGGAAGCTGATGGAATGGATGCTACAGAAGCCAAACTGAAAGGTGTAGAAGCATTCGCTATCGAGTGTGCTATTGCAAAAGTACAGTGTTCTGAAGTGTTAGATTACGTAGTTGATCAAGGAGTTCAGATCTACGGAGGTATGGGCTACTCAGCCGATGCGCCGATGGAGCGTGCCTATCGTGATGCCAGGATATCTAGAATCTATGAGGGCACGAATGAAATCAATCGCATGCTGATGGTTGGAATGCTATTGAAACGTGCGATGAAAGGTGAGATCAATATCTTCGATCCTGCAATGGCGGTATCCAAAGAACTGATTTCTGTGCCATCATTTGAAACAATTGATACCTCTGAGCTTTTTGCAGCGGAAAAAGAAGTGCTGAAAAAATTGAAGAAGGTTTTCTTGATGGTAGGTGGCAAAGCTGCCATGACGCTTCAGGATAAGATCGAAGATGAGCAGGAAATCATGATGAATCTTGCTGATGTGATGATTGAGATTTACGCGAGTGAGTCAGCGATTTTGCGTACAGAGAAGCTTGTTTCTATGAAAGGAAAAGAAGCTTGCAAGAATCAAATTGCGATGGCTCAGATTTATCTTTCGGAGGCAGTTGACAAGATCAACGTTTCTGCAAAAGAAGCAATTGGTAGTTTTACCAAAGGCGACGAGCAAAAAGTGATGCTGATGGGATTGAAGAGATTTACCAAATCAGAATTATACAATACAAAAGAGTTGAGAAGACAAATCGCTGATTATATGATTGATCAGGGAAAGTATCCATTTTAATGTTGTGATAGATTGAGTACCAAAGCCTCCGAAATGAAAGAGTTCGGAGGCTTTTTTTGATTTTTACCACAAAGAAGGCTAAGGGGAATCCGAAGGTTACAACTTAATTTACCTACTTACTTTTCGGTTTAGATGTAGGGGCTATTTTAGTTAACTTGTGAGCTTTTAAAGAACAAAATTTTTATTCATGACGAAACACAAAATGCACCACAGTATAGCCCCATTTAATTTTATTGGAATTGCAGTTAGATCTTCAAATACTTCTGGAAATGCTGCAGAAGAATTGGGAGCACTATGGGCAAGGTTTTTTACAGAGCAGATTGGGGAAAAAATAGCTGGAAAAGTAAGTGATGATATTTACTCAATCTATACAGATTATGAGTCAGACTACAGAGGGGAGTATACTTGTCTGATTGGTTATCAGGTAGATAGTTTAGAAAAAGTGTCTGAAGGATTAGTTGCTAGAGAATTCTCTGGAGGGAAGTATACCAAGTTTGTAGCTAAGGGAAATATGCCTGAAGCAATCGTCACAACTTGGCAGGAAATCTGGGCTAAAGACGCAGATTTGGGTAGAAAATATACAGCAGATTTTGAAGTTTATGGCCCCAAATCCCAGCAGGGGGATAATTCTGAAGTTGATATTTTTATTGCAGTGAATTGAAAGTTGTAGTCATATAATCTCTAGAAAAATAAATTGCTAGCGAGATTGGGAGTTGCGGAATTCACCCTACCTTAACGATATTCAGTTACACCATTTCTCCTATGAACTATGGCTAAACAACCAGAAGGTAAACCTAAGAATGATAAATCGGCGGCTACCAAAACACTAAAAGAAAAGCGAGCTGAAAAGGCCGCTAAAAGAGAAAGTAAGAAAAACAGTTAACCTTAGTAGAATAAACAGGAGCCTAAATCTCCTGTTTTTTTTATTACTATTTGATAGCAAAAAGAACAGTAGTTTATGTGTGTGAATGAAGATTATTTTAACTTGAAAGTTTTCAAACAATTTTTATAAACTATGCCAACAGAGCAGTCTGATCAAGTCAGTTTAAAAGAAGCCATTTCTATCGGAATTGGCGGTATGGTGGGAGGAGGAATTTTTGCAGTGCTTGGCCTTGCCGTTTCCTTGGCCAAAGGCGGAACACCAGTTGCTTTCTTGATTGCTGGTATTTTGGCCTTAGTTACCTCTTACAGCTACGTGAAACTCTCTTTGGCTTTTCCAGATCGTGGTGGAACAGTCAAATTCATAAACGAGGGCTTTGGAAAGACGATTTTCAGTGGAGGAATCAATAACCTGCTGTGGATAAGTTACATCATCATGCTGTCACTTTACGCTTCTGCTTTTGGCTCTTATGCACCAAACTTATACGAACTGACTGGTAGCAAGCAGCTAGATTTTCACATTTACGCTAGCTCCGTCGTGATCTTCGCTACGGCAATAAATTATTATAGCATAAAGGTGGTTGGGGCAATAGAATCCTATGCAGTCATCATTAAGCTAATTATACTGTTGGGTTTTGTTGGAGTTGGAGCTTATGGTTTGATTGGGAATGAGAACCTGGCTCAGTTTTCCTTTTCCAATTGGGAAAGTCCCGTACAATTGCTGACTGGAGGAATGGTGATTTTTGTAGCTTATGAAGGCTTTGAATTGATAGCCAATGCTGCACCTGATATTAAAGATCCAGAGAAAAATATTCCTAAAGCATACTACTATTCGGTGATTTTCGTGATTCTACTTTACATCATTATCGCTATTGTCACGGTCGGTTCACTGCCTTTTGGGGAAATAGCCAAAGCCGAGGATTATGTCTTGGCAGAAGCTGCTAAGCCTATGCTTGGGCAAATAGGTTTTACAATCATTACTATTGCGGCCTTGATTTCTACTTTTTCAGCAATCAATGCATCTCTATATGGAGGAAGTCGTGTCAGCTTTGAAATCGCTGAAGACGATGAACTTCCACATGAGCTCACCAGTCAGTTTTGGAATCAACCGATTGGTTTGATGATCACCGCTGTTTTGACTCTTCTTATCACGAACACCCTAGATTTAGAAAGCATTTCCATTGCTGGGAGCATCGGTTTTCTATTGATTTTTGCTATGGTAAATCTGGTAGGATTCAAGCGCTCAGCAGATGTAAAAAGCAAAAAATCAATTACTCTAATTGGTGCAATTCTGTGTGGAGTAGCTACGGTGGTGTTGATAATCCAACAGTTTGCCACCAATATGCTGGGCGTGTTGATAGCACTTGGGATAATAAGCTCTTGCTTTTTGATAGAGTGGATTTACAAGAAAACGGAGAAATATAATTCGAAAAAAGACAGTTAATTATCTTTTCCTATTCACTGAGGAATAGATTTTTTGTCCACAGTTTTTAGTCTATATTTGAAACAATTGCACGGGGTGCCTTACTATTGGTGAGGCTGAGAAAATACCCGAATTACCTGATTTGGATCATGCCAACGTAGGGATGCTTGAGCTAGAAAACGCCTTTGTTTTCTCTTGGTTGTCTGACCGCAGGAAATGCAGTTAACATTTTTGCAACCTAAAAATCCCTATGGAACTCGAGAAAAAGCATTTCGAATTATTACCTGAGGCACAGAAGAACTGGCAAAATCGTCCTGAATGGTTTTTCAACCGTGCCCACACCGACACCTATGAACTTTGGTATGAAGGAAGATACAAGCGCGCCGAAGTATGGCAAAAGAAAGTCATGGAGCAGTTGGTGTCCAAAGACAAAAGAGTAAAATCACTTTTGGAATTTGGCTGTGGCACGACTCGATTTACGCGTTGGTGGAAGGAAATTGGCATCAAAGCAACTGGAGGTGATATTTCACCACTGATGCTTTCCCAAGCAGTCCATCTGTTTGATGGTGACTTGGTCATGGCGGATTCGCACCACATGCCATTTAAGGATCATACGTTCGATTCCTTGGCCTTCATCACTACATTTGAATATTACAAAGATCCTGTGAAAGTGATTCGGGAATCTGCTCGAGTGGCCAAATACGGCATTGCGATGGGAATGATGAATCGCAATTCTCCGAAGGTACTTCGACGAAGAGTTCAGCAGGTTTTTGGTAAAAATCCCTTCTATGTCACTGCTACTTTTTATACTCCAGCGATGCTCATCAAGATCATAGAAGAAGCGCTAGAAGGAAGAGATTACACGATTGAGTGGTCGTGTACAGGTCTTCCAAAGTGGTTTCCTGTACAGCAATGGAGTGTTCCTTATGGAGACTTTTTCGGATTATATGTCAAATTGAATGACGTGGACTGATGGCTGATATCGGCAAAATCAATCATGAAGGATACCAAAAACTGCTATCTGGAAAACTGGGTGCTTCTCGAAAAGAGGTGAAGCAAGGGCCAGCATTTGGAGTGGACGTTTCAATAACTTCACTTCCTGGAGGTTTGGCGATGGCGGCTACGAGCGATCCACTTTCATTGATACCTTCCTTGGGTTTGCAGGAATCTGCCTGGCTGAGTGTGCACCTGATGGCAAACGATATGGCAACGACCGGCTTTGCTCCGCAATATGCCCAGTTTGTGTTGAATCTGCCGGAGACGCTCTCTAATGCCGATTTCAGTACTTATTGGGCACATATTGATCGATATTGTAAAGAAATCGGTATTGCTATTACAGGAGGCCATACGGGATTTGTAAAGGGACAAAATTCGACTTTCGCTGGTGGCGGAACCTTGATCACCATTGCAAAGGAATCCGAGATGATTTGTTCTACCGGAGCGAAGGAAGGAGATGTGATTTTGGTGACAAAGACTTGCGCTTTGACCGCAACTGCGATTTTGGGAATGAGTTTTCCTGAAACGGTCAAGCAAAAGCTTGGGAAGGACATTTACCTATCAGCTTGCGAGCAATTTTACCAAACTTCCTCACTTAGTGATGCATTATTAGCAGCTGGTGTGGATGAAAAATTCACGGAAATCCATGCTATGCATGACGTCACTGAAGGTGGCGTGTTAGGAGCTATTTATGAAATGCTTGTTGCATCCGACAAAGGAGGAATGATCCATGATGATTTGATTCCTATTGGAAATACAGCTACTGCCATTTCAGCTTTGTTTGGTCTTGATCCTCGCTACTGCGTTGGCGCAGGTTCTATGATCATTGCTTGTGATCAGAGAAAATCTGCAGAGGTGATCAAGAGACTAGATGAGGAAGATATTCTCTGCACTGAAGTGGGTAGAGTAACTGAAAGTATTTCTGGGATTCAAATCCAAAAGTCTGGGACTAGCTCTCCCCTAGTGTATCAAGAAACTGATCCCTATTGGGCGGCTTATTTTAATTCATTAAAAGCTGGATGGAAATGAAGGAAAAAGCGAAAATTAACTCTGGAATATACTTGGTTATCGATCCTTCCATGGAAGAAAGTCAGCTTTTAGAATCCTTGGAAAAGGCTATTTCAGCAAAGCCATGTGCACTTCAGATTTGGGACAATTTTCCCTGCCACGATCAAGTGGCATCTCTGATCTGTAAAATTAAACTGATCTGTAGCCGCTCAGAAATTCCTATTATAATGAATAACCATCCTGAATGGGCCGAACTGTTTGGTCTGGATGGAGTGCATTTTGATGAATTACCTTCAGATTATGTTACATCTTTTCCCAAGCTAAAGAAGCAGGGAAAACTCATTGGAGTCACCACAAACAATGAATATGGGCTGATTCAAAATTCTATTCTAGCAGATGTTGACTATCTCTCATTCTGTTCCATGTTCCCATCATCCACTGCCACTAGTTGTGATTTGGTAGACTTTGAAATAGTCAGACAAACAAGAATGAGTACCTCAATCCCAATATTCCTGGCCGGCGGGATCTCTACGGAAAGTATCGCTCAGCTGCAATCTCTAGATTTTGACGGCATCGCTGTCGTATCTGGCGTGATGAGTGCTGCTGATCCTGCTAAAGCCATAACGAAGTATCAACAATTACTAACCGACCTAAAAAAATGAAATCGAGCATGACCCAACTGTCAAAAGATGGGATGATTATTTCCCATGCACGATTCCATGTGGTAGCTAACAAAAAATCATAAACACATGAAATTAGAAACTATAGAAAAACTGTGTTGTCCTTTTGATAAGGATGATCTAGAGTTGAAAATTATCCTGAAAGATGAGAAAGAGAATATCCTTGAAGGCTGGCTGACTTGCGCCACATGTACTCGGCTTTATCCAATCATAAAAGGTATTCCTATCATGAATCCGGATGAGTATAGAGAAGCTCATCTAGAACAACCAGTACTTGATAGATGGCAAAATCACTTGGAAGGCAAGGAAATCAAGGACTTTAAGCTATTAGATAACTCATCTATTGTCTAAGCAGTCTGAAAAGCTGTACAAACGGTTCGATTATTAAATTCTATTAATTTAGCTTGTGTCTAAATTAATGGAATTGCATTTTGAATATGAAAAAGAGGGTTAAGAATACAATTTTATGGATTAAGTCAAAAGTTTTGTTGATTGCTCCAGGCGAAAATGCCATGAAAGGAGCCGCTCGGGGTTTGATTTATCTGACCATATTTTTGGCCCTTTTATATTCGTTTTTATACGCTTTTGAAATAGGCGATCCTTATTATTTAATTTTTGGGATTTTGAACATTATTGCCTTGGCATTAGCCGCAGTTCTAGGCGTATGGATAATCAAACTCCTCTATCAGATACCAAGACCCTATAAATTTGCCTTGTTTATGTGTCTGCCACTTCTGGCAATGATACTGTTCTTTCAATTGGAGCTGGCGGCAGGATTAGCGATACTATTTTCAATACTTGGCGCTGTATATTTCGTTTTTTTCAGATCTAGTTTCTTCCGACTGTCAATTCCCAAAAAAATTGTCGCTGCACTTGGTCTATTGCTAGGACTTCTGGGCTTGGGAGCTTCGATATACTATTATTCGCTGAGCGGATTGGATGTAGATCCGATTGCAAATGCAGCCTTATTATCCAGCAAAAATATAAGTCCAATTGCAGGCAACTCGCCCGCAAAACCTGGTAGCTATGCTGTTAAAACTCTTACTTATGGGAGTGGAAAGGATAAGCACAGGGCAGAGTTTGAAAAGCAGGTGACGTACAACTTTCTAACAGATTCTGTTAATGGAGTAGCCTTTCTAGATAATTGGAAAGGTTTTTCAGGTTGGTGGAGAGAAAAATATTGGGGCTTTGATGATAAGTCCTTACCCATTAATGGGCGCGTATGGTATCCAGAAGGACTTGGACCATTTCCTCTAGTGCTCGTCGTTCATGGCAACCATAGTATGCAGGATTATTCTGATACTGGTTACGATTACCTAGGTGAATTGCTCGCGTCCAAAGGGATGATTTTGGTATCTGTTGATGAGAACTTTATAAATTATTCTTGGACAGATATATTCAAGGGCTTAGCAAAAGAAAACGATGCTAGAGGCTGGTTGCTTTTGGAACATCTCAAGCTTTGGCATAATTGGAATGCGAAGATTGACCATCCTTTTTATGATAGAATAGATACGACAAAGATTGCATTGATTGGTCATTCACGTGGCGGAGAAGCCGTAGCTCATGCTGCCATGCTCAATGAGATGGATTATTATCCTGATGATGCCAGTGTCGAGTTAGGCTATCATTTCAACATCGAGTCGATCGTCGCAATAGCTCCTGTGGATGGGCAATATCAAGCAGGAAATACCAAAACTGCACTCAAGGACATCAACTATTTTGCGATCCATGGAGCTCAGGATGCGGATGTGACTTCTTTTGCGGGCTCTATGCAATTTGAGCGAATTAGTTTTCAGGATACTAGTTATCATTTCAAATCAGGACTTTATGTCTATGGAGCCAACCATGGGCAATTCAATACTTCCTGGGGGAATAATGATAGCGGAAATCCATTCGTGGGCCTTTTAAATCTTAAGCAGCAGCTAGATGAATCAAGTCAACAAGAAATTGCCAAGGTTTACATTTCAGCTTTCCTTGAAGCTACTTTATTGGACAAAAAGGAATATTTACCACTTTTTTTAGATGCTAGAAAAGGGAAGAACTGGTTGCCTGAAACTATTTACCTAAACCAATTTGAGGATTCCAATCTTAAGGCTCTCGCAAACTTTGATGAGGATTTCAATGTAAGTACGGTATCTATAGATTCTGGCCGAATACAGTCCAAAAATTTAACAGTATGGAAGGAGTCTGAAATTCAGTTGAAATGGGGTAAAAAAGGCTCTCGTGCTGCATTTTTAGGATGGGATTATGAGCTTGAGGATAGTTTGAAAGATGAAAAAGCGAAAGCTTATGTATCTGATTCTTTGATTGCCAGTTACAGTTTGAAATTTGATCCGACTGTATTTTCCCTTGATTCCACCAGCCTGTTACAATTCTCTATGGCAGAATCAAGGGAAGACACTAAGCCCAAATCTTCTGGAAAATGGATTAACAACAAAAAGGAAGATAACAATGCCAACAGCCAAGAAGCTGAGCAGAACACTTCAACTGATGAACCTGATAAAGAAGAAACAGAACCTGAAGAAAAGATCGCAGAGAAACCCTTGGACTTCAGTATACATTTGACCGATTCAGCTGGCCAATCCATCGAATTTCTATTGAGCGAATTCTCCGCTTTGCAGCGCGAAATCGACGTGACTATCTGGAAATCTGATTTTTTAAAGGGTGAATCAGAATCTGAACATGTCTTCCAGACCTTCTCCTACAATTTGGGCGAACTAGCCAAACTCAACCCAGACTTTCTCCTGGATCAATTAGAAACCATAGCCTTTGTCTTCGATCAAAGTGCCTCAGGAGTGGTTATCGTTGATAATATTGGGTTTAGCAGGGAATTCTATAAATAGGCAGATCGTGTTTTAGGTTGAGCAAGTCAAAGTAATTATTCAAAAGATCTATAAGGCTAAACTTAATCCTTTTTCACGGTTGTAGTATCTGGGTTTGTAACTGGAGTACTTGTTGGGAAAAAGCCTTTCAATAACTTCTTCGCTTCGTCTACAGCTTTATCTTTGGCTACATCCACCTGTTTTTCAAGTTCCTTTTTGGCACTATCCTGAGCTACAACGGACTTAGCTTTAAGCACCTGCTTCATGCTATCCTGTGATGCATTGAATTGTTCTGTGGCTTGAGTCTGTAGACCAGTAGCCTCGCCGCTTACTCTTGCTTTTAGCGCATTGGTAAGTAAAGACTCTATACTATTTCCGCCAGCCAAGGATATTTTTGGCGAGTTATAGGTTCCCGAGAGATTCAATGCCAATGGAATGGTGGAGTTTTCATCCATCGCCGTTCCAGTGATGCTAGCCAATAGAGAATTTGCCTGAGAGCCAAACTTGCCCGCGGGAATCAGCATATTTACTAGGTAATTTATAGAGCCGTCAAAACCGGCTGTTCCCTGTACCTTGGCTTGATAATCCCATAGTTTCACATCAAATGGCTTCACGTCCATAATTCCATCATTGATAGTAATGGGAATGGAAATGTTTTTCATCTGAAGCGTATTGACGTCCTTAAGCTTAGTCAGACTGGTGATTCCTTCCAATATTTTGCTGTCTTTCAGGGCAGTTTCCAGCACTTTTAGCACACCTTCTCCATCCAAACTGGATAATAACGGCATCATATTCTGACCCAATTTTCCTGAGAAATTAAGATTGGAGTTGAATTTGCCAGTCAGGTTTTGAGCAATCGGTGCAAAAGCCTTTACAGTATTGAAAGATTTGAAGGCTTCTGCGATGCTGAGCTCAGCGATATTCAAATTGAATTTAAATGCTGGCGCGGTGAGGTCTCTTGGGTCGTAATTTCCTGACAAGCCGATAGTGCCACCCATGGTTTTCATGGAAGCATCCGTAAAGCTCAGAACCCCATCATTCAAAGTCATATTACCTTTTACATCCTTGAGATTCAAATTATCATATAGCACTTCATTTGCCACCACAGTCATGTTGAAATCTATATTCTTTGGAAGCTCAATGACAGAAAGCTCGCTACTTGTAGTGTCAGCAGATGCCTCTTCACTCATCCACTCATTGACATTGAATCGATTACTTTTCATAGCCAGTTGGCCTTTCAGCGTACCATTTTCACCCAAGAAATAATCCATGTAATTGGAAAGTGAGCCCGTAGCTTGAAGTGGACTTTCACCAATTTTGGAATCGAATTCCGTCAGATTAATACGATCTGGGGTAAATTCGGCGATGGCTTTATTGATCTGAATTCCCTGAGGCACATCTGTAGAACTGTAGTTGAAATTGCTGACATCCATGGTCCCACGAGTTTCCAGCTGATTATACTTCTTGGCTTCTAGGGCAGCGTAAGAACCCTTAGTATTGATATCAGCTTGAATACGACCTTCCATGCTCATGTCGTCCATTGGGAAAATCGCCAGAATCTTCTTCAGATCTACTCCACCTTTGATCTCACCATCCCATATCAACTTGTCGAAATCACGGATTTTCATGTTTCCATTGATTGCTTCACCTTCAAGTTCAAAACCAAAACGATTCAGGTCAACAAGGAAATCCGTCATACTTCCGCTCGGGTTTTGGATAGAGGCATTGAGGTTAAGTTTCTCGATCGGCGCGGGATAATCAGTACTTTTCACATAGCCATTTGCCAAAAGTAGCTTGGCATTGATTGCAGGAATTATACCTGCTACAGAATCATATTTACCTTTTGCGGTGGCATCTACATCCAGATTTCCTTTCAAAGCAATACCCTCAATCGGGAAAATAGATGTCAATTCTTCCAGGTTTAGTTTGCCTTTCAAAGCCGCATCAATGGTATAGCTTACCAAATCTGATAAATACAGTTTCCCAGAAATCGGGTTGCTACCAAAGTCCAGATTGAAAGCTGGAATGGAGACAGAAGTATTGTCAATATTGTCCGTCTCATTTTTAACCTGAAGATCAAGGTTTACGTTTTTCACAGGCCTTGGCAAATCAGGATATTGGAACATTCCATCTGCCACTTTTAGTGAAATATCAAAAGCTGGAATTTTCTCTTCATTGTAAACTCCTTTGATTTTCCCAGAGAAATCCATCGTCCCAGATGTTTTCAAGTTGGAAAAACTATCAGAGTAAATACCTGGAACCAAGGATAATAGACTTTTGAATTCATTGTCAACACCTTCAATTACGATATCCATTTCTATATCATCACCAGGCATGGCGAGATATCCGCTTAGTCCAAAGAGGAAATCATTCAACTGGAAATTGCTTTCTCCCAGCGTGAATTTCATTTTATCCAAATCAATGTTCAGCAGGGTTTCACCTTTGAAAGTTTTATTGGAGATGTAGCTGACGTCCTCATAACTAATATCTGCAATTAGCGCTTCTATCTCAATCGGGAGATCATAGACATCAGCTGTAAATTCCCCAGCTCCTTTGGCATTGATCGCGCCCAAAGCCATGAAATAATTGAGTTGTCTGTCGTCGTAGACTACATTCAAATTGCTGATTTGCATCTCGTCCACTCCTATCTTGAAATTATTTTCGGTAGATTCTGCCGCAACTTCCTCTGTAGGGAAAGTAATGTCATAATTGGCTGTACCATCCTCCAGGACTTTGATGTAAAGATTCCCACCGTTCAAATGCACTCCAGTAAGTGTAGGATAGTCATCGAAAAGCACTGATTTAAGATTAAAATCAATGGCGAGCTCTTGTAGTGTAACTAGGGTGTCATTCTCAAATGGAGCATTTCCTACCATATCAAAATCCTTAATTCTGGCAGAGACATTCGGGAATCTTCGGAAGAGACTTAAGCTAACATTGTCAATGTCGTAAATCACCTTTGCATTCACTGATTGGGCAATTTCTCGGTCGATTCGAGCAACGATTTTGTCTTTAAATAGGAAAGGGACAGCTACTGCTGCAACTATCAGAAATATAAATACACCTAGAATAATGATCAGTGTCTTCTTCATATATGGGTTTGATTAAACAAATGGATGATTTTGCCAGAATCAGATTCATTCTGAACAGGCTTTTAGATACGTAGGAGGTAGCCTTTTGAGTCTAATTAATAACAAGATTTAAGCCGTCTTGTTTTCTAGATGCACCTAGGATTGGAATACTGTTTGATTTATTTTAATACTTAGATAAACCCATTCAATGAAAAGCTATGAATAAGGACCTTCAAGTTCCAGAAAATTATCAGGCAGTAATGCCCTATTTGATTCTTAAGGATGCAGCCGCTTTTATCAAATTTGCTGAGGAAGTTTTCGATGCAAAAGTAGCCTTGAAAGAAATGCGTGACGAAAACAGAATCATGCATGCGGAAATCAAAATCGGCGATAGCACGGTGATGGTAGCTGAGACTACTGCTGATTATGAACCTCAAAACGCAGGACTTTTTGTGTACGTCAAAGATGCTGATGCAGCTTTTGAACTTGCCTTGGACCTGGGGTCCGAGATGGTTCTTGAAGTTTCAAATCAGACCTATGGCCGAAGTGGCGGGATAAAGGACCCATTCGGGAATACCTGGTGGATTACATCTGCAATTTAAGATCCCGGGAATGAAATTCCCTTCACTCTTCTGTAGAGATTCAGCGCATATTTATCTGTCATTCCAGAGATAAAATCGATCAGTGATCGTAGCAATGGGTACGGGTTGACTTCCGCGCCCCAACCTTTCATAGGAAAGTCTTCAGGTAATAGCCTCAAGATACTTTTGTCCTGACCAGAGAAGTTTTCAGTATCGTAAAACTGGTGATAAAGAGCTTTTGAGAAGACCTCCAATAATCCCTCTAGTACTTGAAATCCGGCAGCTTCCTTTTCTAAAACGACCTGTGAACGATAGATTTTTTGAACGGAAACATCGGTGATTTTCTGCAGTGCTTTAGCAGAAGGAATGATGTCGGTCAATGCTTTATCAAAATTCCCTTTGCACATACTTTCCTCATACTTGGCGAATACTTCTACACATTCACTGATCAACTCACCAATGGCTAAAGCACGTAAGGCACCCAAATTCTGAGCTACTGTTCGGGGTTCTTTAAGTTTTTTCGGATCAAACTTATCTTTCAGAATCGGTGCAAGAAGCTTCACTGTTTCTTCAAAACTCACCAAACCCAGTGTGCATCCATCTTCCAGATCGATGATACTGTAGCAAATATCATCTGCGGCTTCCACTAGGAATGCCAGAGGATGTCGATACCAACATTCTGGACTGGATTTCTCCATTCCAAGTACAGCTCCCATTTGCTCAAAATCAGCCAGTTGGTTTATAAAAAAGCCATATTTCTTTTGACTTCTACGGGCAATGTCCCGCTGTGCAATCATGCTTGGTCGAGGGTATTTAGAAAAGGCTGCTAAAGTCGCATAGGTAAGTTTCAGTCCAAATTGCTTAGAAACTAGCATTCTGAATCCTTGAGCATTGCCTTCGAAATTGTGCAAATCAGCCAATTGCTCTGTACGAACATGAGATTCCCAGCATTTTCCCGAAGGGTGAAATTTGAAAAAATCTGAAATTGCTTCTTCTCCAGCATGTCCAAAGGGAGGATTTCCAATATCATGTGTCAAAGCTGCAGCAGCCACAATTGCACCGATTTCAAATGGTGTAATGGCAGTTTTACTCAATTGAGGGTACTTTTCCAAAAGCATTTCCCCAGCTGCTTTGCCTAGCGATCTACCCACACTGGATACTTCTAAGCTGTGGGTCAGCCGAGTATGCACAAATGCCTGTTCAGGCAAAGGAAATACCTGTGTTTTATCCTGAAGGTTTCGAAAAGGTGATGAAAAAATGATCCGATCATAATCTACTTCAAACTCACTTCGAACCACTTGCGTTGGTATAAATCCCGGCTTGTCCCCAAATCTGCCTCGGGATAAAAGGCGTTCCCATTTCATCATCCCCAAAAATAAGAAGCTCTTCAGACATTAGGTTACTATTTGTCATTTTTGACTTGGCATAGTCATTGGCTTATACCTATTACTAAACCAAACTCTATTAGCATGAAAAATATATTTTCTTATCTCATGGTAGCAGGCCTAGCCGTTTTGGCAATGGCCTGTAGCTCCGACGGTGATACCCCAAGCTCAGGCGCCTCACGTGTTAATTTTTATCTAGTGGATGCGCCGGCTTCCTATGATGAAGTTTGGATTGAAGTACTGGCGCTGCGGGTCAAAGTAGATGAGGATGGGGTAGATGATGATTTGAATGATGATGAATCTTCTTGGGTAGAGATTGTATATAATGAAAGCCAACCTATTAATCTTTTGGCTTTGACTGGTGGAAATAGAGCCTTGATAGGTTCTGAAGACTTCCCTAATGGTGAAATCGATCAGATCAGATTGATTCTTGGCGAAGACAATTATGTAATTAAAAATGGGGTACGTCATGATATGAAAACACCAAGTGCTCAGCAGAGTGGCTTGAAAATAAAGGTAGATGAAGATATCCAAGCTGGAATGTCTTATGATTTGATCATCGATTTTGATGCTGCGAAGTCTATTGTAGAGGCTGGGAATTCTGGACAAATTATTCTTAAACCAGTATTGAGGGCTTATTTGGATGAGGTTTCTACTGGGATTATGGGGCAAGTTCTTCCTTCTGAAGCGGGACCTATTCAAGTGACTGTTTTCGATGGTGAGGATACTATGAATACTTTCGCTGATGCAAACGGAAATTATACTATCACTGGACTTGATGATGGTATTTATACACTGACATTTACCCCTAATGATCTTTTTAGTATTCTAGTACTAGAAGGAATTGCTGTAGAAAATGGAAAAGTCACAAAGGTGGATTCTCAAATATTACTTCAGAATTAATAAGTTAAAGACCAGTTGCTGCTGGTCTTTTTTGGTTCTAGCCTATCTAGAATCATCGTTTTGAAAAGATTTGGCTAAATTTGTTCTGTGAAAAAACTGCATTTATTTCTACTTCCTATTGTCTGTCTGCTATGCTTCGCTTCCTGTGAAGATACAGATTCCAGTCCTAGAGGACTTCTCAACTTGATCTTAGTGGATAGTCCAGCGCATTGGGATTCGGTATTTGTCGAAATCAATGGGGTAAACGTAGAGGTATTGGCTGAGGGTAGAGACACTCAAAGTCAGACTTTTTTCTTCGAATACAAAAATGGGGATAAGCGGATTAAAGTGAGTGACTTGGTTGCAGGAAATGCGCTGCTTTTGGGTAGAAATGAACTTCCAGTAGGCCAGGTCATCAAGACTACCATTCTTTTGGGCGATAATCATTCCATGTATTTGGATGAAAAAGAATATCCTTTGCCCTTGGAGGATGATGCTAGTTTTGAAATGGTTTTAGAAAGTCCTTTGGAAATTGAAAATGGATTTTCATATGATATATTATTAGATATTGACTTAGAAAAATCTATAATTCAGACTTCAGAATCCCCACTTTCGTACGAACTTAACCCCTTTTTTACCCTAATAAAAGGAGCTGGGACAGTTGATATAAGTGGTGTGTTGGAACCGATTAGTCTATATCCTGCCATTTATCTAAGTACGGATCAAGATACTCTCACTACACATACTGATGAATCTGGCAATTATTATTTTCGAGTTCCGCCAGGCTCTTACAGGATTTATTTCGATCCTAAAGATGAGCAATACGAGGACATTTCTTTCACGTTAGACATGACTATTAGTACAGATAGCGTCTTGGAGGATGTTACTTTTCAGCTGAAACCTTAATGGCTAAGGATCTTTTATACATGCAGAGGGCACTTGAGCTCGCGGAGTTTGGCCGAGGAAAAGTAAGCCCAAATCCTATGGTGGGGTGTGTGATCGTGTATGAGGATAAGGTTATCGGAGAAGGTTATCATCAGGAATACGGTAAAGCGCACGCTGAGGTGAATGCTATTAATTCAGTCTTAAATCCTGACTTGCTTGCAGAATCGACAGTTTATGTGACGCTGGAGCCCTGCGCTCACTTTGGCAAAACACCTCCTTGCGCGAATCTCCTGGTGGAGAAAAAGGTAAAGAAAGTGGTGATTGCTACTTTCGATTCCAATCCTCTGGTAGGTGGAAAAGGCATTCAGATTTTAAAAGAGGCTGGTATTGAGGTTGAAACTGGCGTTTTGGAGAAACAGGCTCGTATCCAAAACAAACGCTTTTTCACTCAGATCGAAGAGAAACGCCCTTACGTTATTTTGAAATGGGCACAAACGGCTGATGGTTTTGTGGCTAGGGAAGATTTCTCTTCCAAATGGATCACTAATGCTTCCAGCCGCCAACTTGTCCATAAGTGGAGAGCTGAAGAAGATGCTATTATGGTGGGAAAAAATACTGCCAAATATGATGATCCAGCGTTGAATGTAAGAGATTGGGTTGGTAAAAACCCGCTGAGAATTGTAGTGGATAACAAGTTAGAGCTCCCAAATTCACTCAAACTATTTGATGAGGCTGTACCGACTATTTGCTTTAACACGCAGAAATCAGAGTTGAGAGGAACCTTAGAGTTTGTCAAACTGAACTCAGGATTTCTGGTTAAGGATATGTTGGAAGAACTACACAAGCGCCAAATTCAAAGTGTAATTATAGAAGGAGGCAGTTATTTATTGAATAAATTTTTAGCATCCGAACTTTGGGACGAGGCACGGGTGTTTACAAGCAGTAATGAATTTGGATCTGGGATAGCAGCTCCTATTCCCCCTACCCCAGTATCCGAGACCATAGAAATCTTGGAAGATACCTTAAGAATATATCATCATGTCTGATAGTCTATACATTCCAGAATCGGCAACTAAAGCCGAGAAATATGAAGCGATTTTACCACAGATCGAAGCCTTGATCACTGGCGAGCCTGATCTCTATGCGAATCTTGCCAATATCTCAGCGGCTCTGAAAGAAGCGTTTGACTTCTTCTGGGTTGGTTTTTACCTGACCAAAGAGAATCAGTTAGTATTGGGTCCATTTCAAGGTCCAATAGCCTGTACGAGGATTTCTATGGGTAAAGGGGTATGTGGTACAGCATGGCAAGAAGGCAAAACGATGCTTGTTCCAGATGTTGATGCTTTCCCAGGACATATCGCTTGCAGTTCTGCTTCCAGGTCCGAGATCGTAGTTCCAGTTTTCAAAGGTGGACTAGTTGCCATGGTTCTCGATGTGGATTCAGATCAATTGGATGATTTTGACTCAGTAGATCAGGAGAATTTAGAGAAGTTGATGGGGCTGCTGGGTAAGCAGTTGTAATTTCAAATTAGATTAATAGTATCTTAAGGATAAAACCTATCGAATATGCCTAAGATTTTCGAGTATATGGGGATAATACTATTTTTCTACTCGAATGAACATGAACCAATACATGTTCATGCAAGAAAAGGTGAATTTGAGAGTAAAGCGGAATTTATTATAATAGATGGAGTAATAGAGGAAATTAGGATTAAAAATGTAACTGGAGCTACCCCGTTAATAGGAAAGAGTTTAAAGGATTTTCAAAATTTTCTATCACTATATTCAAACAAAATTGTAGCAAAGTGGGTAGACTATTTTGTGTATCATAAGTCTGTTAAGTTTGAAAAAATACAAAGAAAGATCAAATGAAGCTAATAGTTGATTATAGCGAAAAGCAGCAGGATATTTTGAGAGTAGAATCCGCAAAATATTTGGCTGACTATAAATTAGAAATCAGTTTTTCTGATGGGCTTAAGAACATTGTAGATTTTCTTCCTTTTCTTAATAAATCTAGCCATCCTGAAATTAAGAAGTACTTAGATCTAGGCCTTTTCAGAAGTTTTCAAATTATTGAAGGAAATATTAATTGGAATGATTTTGATCTGATTTTCCCAATTTCAAGCTTAAGAGCTGCTAAACTTTAAGAATTCTCAGCCTTCTCACAAATCCCTCTCACAATCTCTAAACTCTCCTCTTTTCGCTCATTCATTCCGTCGAGTTTAATTTTTATCCTATTTTTGTATATGTCTGATAAAGAGGAAATAGTAAAGGATATTGTGGATATGGCTTCTAGGAAATATCCTAAGTCTGAATTATATCTTTTTGGCTCTCAAGCAAATGGTACTTCAAAGGGATTATCAGATTATGATATTCTTGTACTATTAGACTTGGATAAGGTTCCATTATCAAAGGAAATTGCAATTATGGATGATTTTTATGAGTTAGAACTTCGCACTGGAGCTATTATCTCGCCTATTATCTACTCAAAAAGTAACTGGAATAATACTAGGAGAAATACATTACTTTTTGAACGTATTTCCAAAAATGCTATACGTCTTAGATGAGCAATTCCAAAAAAGATCTTGTTAATTATCGATTAGCTCGAGCCCATGAAACCTTTGATGATGCTCAGCTTTTGGCTGATAATAACAAATTATTTACTTGGTGGCAAAAGGGTGACTATGATGATTTATTTGACTTTGATAGAGAAACAGTCTTAGCCTATTTAGAAAAGGTAAAAACTTTAATTGCTGAAGTAGAGAAGCTTATCCAATAGCCTTCCCACAAAACCCTCTCAGAATCTCCATACAGGTTTCTTTTTGCTCGATCATTCCTAGGTGACCAACGCCTTCCAATTCGTGATAGTCTGTGACAGCTACTTTGTGTTTACGACTTGCATCGATTTTGACAGCGCTATCTAGTGTACCTGCGATCATCAGTTTTGGTCCAGAGAAATTCTGAAATACCTCAAAACGATCTTCTCTATCTCGCATGGCTTTGGTATAGGCAATTAGTCCATCTAAGGTGGATTGCTTGGCTTGCACTATTGCTGCTGCAATTTCAGCTTGAAAATCATCTCTTTTGTGCTCAGGAATAAGTGGAGGAACAAATGAGGTAACGAAGGTATCTACTCCGTGTTTTTTCAGAAATACAACTGTTCGATCTCGCATTCCTTTTTTATCGGTATCATCTGCAAAGGCAGTTGAGTGAAAAAGCCCAACAGCTTTAAGCTTTGAGCCCATTAATGCTAGCAAAGCTAAGGTCACATAGCCTCCTAAAGAATGCCCAATAACTATGGGGTCTTGGATATTTTGTTCTTCTATCCAATCTTCCAGCTGTACCGCTACTTCTTCCAGACTATTCTGAGATAGTGTCAAAGGGGATTTTCCACAACCGGGAAGATCGGGGCATATAACTCTATATTCTGATGAAAGTGCCTCTGCAAAATCTTGCCACATTTCAGAGATTTCGCAGAATCCGTGAATTAGAATCACAGGCTGACCTTGGCCTTTTTCAAAAAAATGAATAGCAGACATTTACTTAAACTGTTTTGGATACCTCTGCCATATTTCTGACGGCTTCAGCTATCCCTTCTGGATCAAATCCGCACTCGCGATGTAGATCTAGTTGTTCTCCATGCTCGATGATAGCATCAGGAATTCCCAGACGCTTCACTTGTGCCTGATAGCCGTTATCCATCATCCACTCAATCACTGCCGATCCAAATCCTCCCATCAGGCAGCCATCTTCTACGGTGATTACCTTTTTGAATTTGCCAAAAATCTCATGAAGAAGTTCCTCGTCCAAAGGCTTCACAAATCGCATATCGTACTGAGCAGGATTTAAACCCTCTTTTTCAAGTTTATTGCAAGCTTCTACAGCATAATTACCAATATGCCCAATCGTGAGAATGGCGATCTCTTCTCCTTCTTTTATGATTCTACCTTGTCCAACAGGAATTTCTTCAAATGGAGTTTTCCACTCGGGCATTACACCTTTACCTCGTGGGTATCGAATAGAATATGGTCCGTTGTGAATCGAGGCCGAATACATCAAGTTTCGAAGTTCTTCCTCATTCATTGGTGCCGATACCACCAAATTCGGTATGCATCTGAAAAAAGCGATATCATAAGCTCCGTGGTGAGTAGGACCATCAGCTCCTGCAAATCCTGCCCTATCCAAGCAAAAAACAACAGGAAGGTTTTGAATACAGACATCATGCAATACTTGATCATAAGCCCGCTGCATGAACGTAGAATAGATGTTGCAGAAAGGAACGAGTCCCTGTGTAGCCAATCCTGCAGAGAATGTCACGGCATGCTGTTCTGCGATTCCCACGTCAAAAGCCCGCTTTGGCATTGCTTTCATCATGATATTCATAGATGAACCAGAGGGCATCGCCGGCGTCACTCCCATGATTCTATCATCTAGTTCAGCCAATTCCACCAAGGTATTTCCAAAAACATCTTGATACTTTGGTGCTTGTGGAGCACTAGGAGTGGTCTTATATATTTCTCCAGTGACCTTGTCAAATGCCCCTGGCGCATGCCAAGTGGTCTGATTTCCTTTTTCTGCTGGAGCGTATCCCTTTCCTTTCATCGTGACACAATGAAGGATTTTTGGACCGGGAATATCTTTGAGATCTTTTAGTACTTCTGCCAGATGATTGACATCATGCCCGTCCACTGGACCGAAGTAGCGAAGATTTAATGATTCGAAAAGATTGCTTTGATTGAGTAGAGCGGATTTAATTCCGCCTTCTACCTTAGATATGACATCCTGAGCGCTTGTTCCAAACTTACTCAGTTTGCCCAAAATCTTCCAAACCTCATCTTTAGCCTTGTTGTAGGTCTTGGATGTAGTGATATCTGTGAGGTAATCTTTTAGCGCACCGACATTTGGATCGATGGCCATGCAATTATCATTGAGGATGATGATCAAGTTTGTATCACTGACACCCGCATGGTTCATAGCTTCGAAAGCCATGCCGCCTGTCATAGATCCATCTCCGATCACAGCCACATGCTGTTTTTGAGAAAGTCCCTTGTATTGGGAAGCTACTGCCATACCCAATGCAGCGGAAATAGAGGTGCTTGAATGTCCTACACCAAAGGTATCGTACTTGCTTTCTTTTCTTTTTGGGAAACCTGAAAGCCCGCCGTATAGTCGATTGGTATGAAAACGCGCTCTTCTTTCGGTAAGGATTTTATGACCATAAGCCTGATGTCCTACATCCCAGACTAATTGGTCTTCGGGTGTATTCAATACATAATGAAGGGCAACGGTAAGCTCTACTACGCCAAGACTAGCACTAAAATGACCCCCATATACGGATACATTATCTATAATGAACTGTCGAAGTTCATCACAGATTTGCACCAATTTTTCCTTAGGAAATTTCTTAAGGTCTGCGGGACTATTTATTTGAGCTAATAACTCTCCTGGTTCAATCAGCATTTTAAGCGGTAATGTGGTCAAAGTAGAATAACAATAAATGTGCTTCTTTGTTTTTCCAATCAATTAAATTTGGATTAAAGGCGATTGCCTCTTTCTCCTGCCGTTTTCAATTAATTTAGCTTAATTGAATATCTTTGGCTACAAGGTGGCAAAATTAACCAATAATTTAAATATCCTTTGAGTTTCGAAATCAAATTACCACTCTTCGAAGGTCCTTTTGACCTAATGCTCTTCTTCATCGAGCGTGATGAACTGGATATTTATGATATTCCTATCTCCAAGATTACCAATGACTTCCTCGATTATGTACATCAGATGGAGCAGATGGAAATGGAGGTAGCAAGTGATTTTATCCTTTTTGCGGCAACTTTGATGAAAATCAAATCACGAATGCTTTTGCCTAGGCCAGAGCTAAATGATGAGGGAGAAGAAATAGATCCAAGGGAGGAATTGATCCGGAATCTACTGGAATATAAGAAGTACAAATCAGTTATTGAAGAGCTTTCCGCTATGGAAGGGGAAGAAATGACTAAGCAAAAGCGAGGAAATATCGCAGCTGAATTGCAAGCTTTGAGTAAGGTGGATGACGTGGATGCAGAAATGCAGGATATGGATTTGTACAAATTATTAAAGGTGTTCCAACGTAGCATGGCCAAAATGGCCGCTCGAGTAGATGAAACAAAGCACACCGTAATTCAATACCCTTATACTATTTCTCAGCAAAAGGAATTCGTCTTGGAGAAAATAAGTTTTAAGAAAAAAGTGCCATTCGCTGAATTTATCAGCTACAAACCAGATAAAATTTTTGTGATTTATACCTTTCTTGCAATCTTAGAATTACTTCAGCTCTCAATGGTTACCATAATTATAGGAGATGGTTTTAACAACTTTTGGGTGGAAAAGACTGAGCCAATAGCTGCAGCCTAGCGTATGAAATTGGATAACAAAAAGATTTTTCAAACTCTCAATCCGAATAAGATTTGGGTGCCAGTGATCATTGGTTTGGCCATTGTTTTTGGCATGTTTTACTTTGATCCTTCGGTAAATAAGGACTCGTTAAGTGGCATTTTTGATGCATCTGTCCCTTGGATTATTTTGGCGATTGTGGTGATTTTGTTTCGAGATTTAGGATACGTTTATCGAATTCGAGAGATCACAGATCGAAGCCTTACCTGGCAGCGATCATTATATGTAATTATCCTTTGGGAATTTGCCTCGGCGGTCACCCCTTCCGTAGTGGGTGGTACAGCTGTGGCAATTTTTATTTTGAATAAAGAAGGAATTAAACTGGGCAGAGCCATCGCTTATGTGATGGTGACGGCTATTCTGGACAATCTCTTCTTTGTCATAGGCGCACCTATAATACTCTTCTTTGCCAAGGGCAATATTTTCCCTGAAAGCAAAGTACTGGAGTCTCAGATGCAAAATAGCATGGAAGCTATCTTCTGGATCAGTTATACCTTATATGCAGCTTATAGTTTGGTCATGGCGGCAGCGTTATTTTTCAGACCAAGGGTATTCAAGTGGGTGCTGATTAAAATATTTTCAATCAAATGGCTTCGTAAATGGAAGCATGATGCGCAGGAATATGGTAACCAGATTATAGAAGCCTCCAAGGAGCTTTCTGGGAAAAAGTGGAATTATTGGCTACCTATTATTGTAGCGACGATTTTTATATGGAGCTCAAGGTATTTGATGCTCAATGCACTTATTTCTGCATTTGTGCCTTTGGCAGCCCATGAGCATGTAATCGTTTTTGCGCGACAAGTGATTATGTGGATTGTGATGATGATCTCACCTACTCCAGGAAGTAGTGGAACTGCGGAGTTCTTCTTTGGCCAATTCTTTACTGAATTCTTGACAAGCTATACCTTCATCACAAGTATTTTGTGGAGACTTCTATCCTACTATCCATATTTGATATTAGGGGCGATTTTCCTTCCTAGATGGGTCAAACAAGTGTTTTTCAAGAAAAAGACCACAAATCCTGAGAAAGATGTTTCAGGAAATTAGTCAAGGACAAATCGCGGAAATTACTGATGGAAGCATTCTGAATGAAAAGGATGACTTGCTGGTTTCACAAATTGCCATTGACTCCAGACAAATTCTTCATCCTGAAAAAACCCTTTTTGTAGCACTCAGAGGAGCCAAGGCAGATGGGGCCGATTTTATCACACAACTAGCTGACCTAGGAGTAAAGTCCTTCCTGGTTCATCATGATTTTGATGAGCTAGCTTTGCCAGATCTTTGTTTAATAAAGGTTTCAGATACTCGGAGAGCTTTGCAATTGTTAGCTAAATTTCAACGATCTCTTTTCAAAAATCCTCTTGTTAGCATAGCGGGAAGTAATGGTAAAACAATTGTAAAAGAATGGTTAGGGCAGATTTTGGGGCAGAAATATGCTGTGGCCAAAAGCCCAAAAAGTTATAATTCTCAGGTTGGTGTCCCTCTCTCCATCTTCGGAATCGAGTCCTACCATCAAGTAGCGATTTTGGAAGCAGGAATATCTAAGGCAGGTGAAATGTCCGCTTTGGAAGAAATACTCAAGCCGAATCTCGGAATATTCACCAACCTTGGAACAGCTCATCAAGAGGGTTTTGAAAGTTTGGAATCAAAGTTAAAAGAGAAGTTATCGCTTTTTTCAGATTCTAATTTTTTGATATACTGCGCCGACCAAAAGGAAGTTTCTGAGCAAATATCAAGTCTTTTTCCTGTTGAGAAACTAATAGGATGGTCGGACCGAGCTGGAGATGAATTCACTAGATCTGTGAAGGTCAACCCAAAAGGAGCTCGCCTGATTTTGATGAAATCGGATCTTAGCACCCATACTTTTCAGGTTCCTTTTACGGATGTGGCCTCCTTAGAAAATATTACGCATGTGATCGTAGCAGCTATGACTTTGGGGCAAAGTGCAGAGTCGATTCAAGAGGGAATTGCTCATCTCAAGTCGGTAGATATGCGACTCACGCTGAAACCTGGAATTAATGACTCCTTGTTGATCGATGATACCTATAATAATGATTTAGCCGGCTTGAAAGTAGCGCTGGATTTTATGGGACAGCAAAGACCTAAGCGACATAAAATCCTGATTCTTTCAGATTTGCTGCAGCAAGGATCGCCAGAGAAAATCTATGAGGAAGTTGCCGAGCTCATCAAGAAATATCAGTTTGATCAGTTGTACGGCGTAGGCAAAGAAATTTTCTGTCTCGAAAAAGAATTCCCTGAATCATTCAAAGGCTTTGGTTCTACCGAAGAGCTGTTGAAAAGCATAGACCCGGAGAGTTTTGCCAATGATATGATTTTGATAACTGGTGCACGGGTTTTTGGATTTGAGGAGGTGGTCAATCGACTGCAACAGCGAATTCATGGCACTACACTGGAAATCAATCTCAATGCGCTTACACACAATTATAATTTCTATAAAACACTCATTTCACCTAAAACCAAGGTAATGGTCATGGTGAAGGCCTTTGCCTACGGTGGAGGCGCTCTGGAGATTGCCAACCAGATCCAGACCATGGGTGCAGATTACTTGGGTGTTGCTTTTTCGGATGAAGGTGTTGCTTTGCGAAAGCAGGGCATCAAGCTGCCAATTATGGTTCTAAATGCTATGCAAGAGTCCTTTGGACTTTGTAGTGAGTTTGATTTGGAGCCAGTAGTTTTCAGTCCAGAGTTTTTCGAAAGCCTTGCCTCCTGGTGTACAGTTCATCATACAAGCATGAGAATCCATCTTGACATAGATACAGGTATGCATCGATTGGGTTTTGAGAGAAAGCATTTAGACAAGTTAAAAATCTTGATTCAATCAAACCCTCAGGTAGAAATTGCTTCGATTTATACGCACTTAGTTGGGGCAGATGAAGAAATTCACCGTGAATTCTCTTTGAGTCAATTGAAGTCTTTCGAAGAAATGAAAAACGAAGTACTGACTGTATTACGCTACAATCCTTTGATTCATGTACTCAATTCTGCTGGAATAGCAGCTTTTCCAGAATTTCAATTTGACATGGTGAGATTGGGAATTGGGCTATATGGGGTGGAAGTGACGGGCAAGCATGAATTGGCATTGAGAGCGATTAGTACGTTGAAAACAACTATTTCTCAGATCAAGGAGCTTGAATCGGGAGAGACGATAGGCTATTCTCGAAGAGGAGTTATGCCCTCAGGCGGCAAAATTGCCACGCTTGCCATCGGATATGCAGATGGCTATGACCGTAGATTTAGCAATGGCAAAGGCTATGTGCTGATCAATGGGCAGAAGGCATTCATCATCGGGAATGTCTGTATGGATATGTGTATGGTGGATGTGAGTGGAATAGATGTGAAGGAGGGTGATGAAGCCATTATTTATGGGGAAAATATCTCGCTGAAAGAACTTGCTGATCAGATAGGAACTATCCCTTATGAGCTACTGACTAATATCAGTACTCGGGTGAAGCGTGTATATTACCTTGACTAGGGTTGGTTTTGGCTTTTAAATTTTTCTAAATTCCATCATGATAATCACAAAAAAGCGGTTAGCTCATATTGTATTTGAGTCTGATGACTGGGCTTCGAAGACCTTCGATATCGTGCTCTTGGGTATGATTTTTGGAAGTATTTTTATAGCAATTTTAGATTCCGTTGCTAGCCTTAGAGCGAAGTATGGAGAGATATTTTTCGTTCTAGAATGGGTCTTTACCATCTTATTCACGATCGAATATTTTTTGAGAGTATGGCTGTCCAGAGAGCCGAAGGGCTATATTTTCAGTTTTTTTGGTATGGTAGATTTGCTGGCAATTTTACCTTCCTACCTGAGTTTCTTTGTTCTCAATTCGCAGTTATTTACTGTAGTGAGAGCTCTTCGATTGCTCCGTGTAATCCGAATTTTGAAACTTGGACGCTATGTAGCGGAGGCAGAATATTTGACTAAATCACTTCGATCTAGTTCTCACAAAATTCTGTTATTCATCGGATTTGTGGTGACGGTAGTTCTTATTATGGGCACTTTTATGTTTATCATAGAAGGCCCACAGCATGGCTTTACGAGCATTCCTATCGGGATGTATTGGGCCATTGTGACCTTGACTACGGTGGGTTTTGGTGATATCTACCCCGTCACTCCACTCGGGCAGTTGGTTTCTTCATTGATCATGTTGCTGGGCTATGCTATTATTGCCGTTCCTACGGGGATTGTATCTTCGGAGATGGCTGCGCAAAAGAGAAAAGATGAAAAGGCACAAGCTAACAACAGTTGTCCAAAATGCAGATTTAGTCCGATTAATTTGACAGATAATTACTGCAAAAACTGTGGAGAAAAACTGTTTTAATCCCCGAGTTTCAAGAAGTCATGGATATTATTGATTTTTCCAAAAAGTAGCAATATATCTTCATTTGCGAAGGTATAATCAGGTGTCACTACTCCGATCACGTTTTTGTGTGGGGTATTGATACCTAGCAGATTCTTCTTTTGCTCAATTTTGATTATAGTTAGAATATTGAGATAATATTCCTTTCGAATATCAGCATCAGCTACCGTCATGTCTAGGTAGCGTTTTGGCACCTTCACTTCCACTATATTATACTCGTCGGAGATTTCTAAAGAGTCTAGCACACCTTTCATCTCCAGGCGTTTGGAAAGGCGATCTGCTGTTTCTTCTTCGGGATGGATGATTTCGTCCACTCCAATAGCTTGAATGACCGTCTCATGAAGATCATTAATAGCTCGGGCGATTATGCGCTTGGATTTGAGTTGTTTGAAAATAGCCGTGCTCATGATCGATGCGCCGATATCTTCACCTATGGCGATAATGACGACGTCAGTTTCCTTCAATGGAAGATTCTTGACTGCAGCCTGATCTGTAGCATCCATTACAATCGAATGCGTGATGCTATCCTTGATCATTTCAATTCTACTTTCGCTAGAATCCACGCCTATTACCTCATGACCTAGATTAGTAAGACGCTTGGCCAGATAGCCTCCAAAGTTTCCTATGCCTACGATTATGTATTTCATGCTTGTTTGATTAAGTGATATAGACGGTTTCTTCAGGATATTTGTATCGCTGTTCACCGATTTTGCGGACGATTGCAATAAGGATAGTGAGTGTACCTACTCTACCTATGAGCATAATTGCCATTAAAACTATTTTACTACCTGTGCTCAATTGAGGGGTGATTCCTAGTGTGAGTCCCACCGTGGAGAATGCGCTGAACACTTCAAATGAGACATCTATCATGGGGAGTTCAGGATCAAAAATCATCAGAAGTAATACACCGAGCCCAATGACTAATACTGAGAGGGAAATTACCGCAAATGCTTTCTTCAGTGTTTCATTGCTGATCTGTCTTCTGAAAACTTCCACTCTAGACTTACCTGAAGCAATACTAAATGTATTCAGCATCGCAACGGCGAAAGTACTGGTTTTCAAGCCACCTCCTGTGGATCCAGGTGATGCTCCTATCCACATCAGAAAGAGGTAAATTAATACGGTTGGAACTGCCAATTCCCGCATATCTACGGTGTTGAACCCTGCTGTTCTGGGTGTCACTGCCCCAAAAACTGTGGTGACAAATTTACCATAGGGACTAAGGCCTTTTAGCGTAGCATCTTGCTCCGAGATCGCATATACAATCATGCCTACTAGCAGGAGAATGCCGGTAGTATAGATCACTAATCTGGTATTTACACTGGACACGCGAGGAGTATGTCGGTATTTTTCAATACCTAATATGCTCTTAACCTTACCTACGATCACATGCTTTAGGTAAGAATAATAATTCAAAACCACTGGAAATCCGATTCCTCCCAGCACAATTGCCAAGGCAATAGCTAAGTGCATATTATAAGCTTCTCGGAATCCTTCTTGATACAAGCCATTGCTCAGCGTTGAAAATCCCGCATTACAAAAGGCTGAAATAGCATGGAAAAGAGAAAAGAACAACTGATCTCCACGACCGGAAAACTGTGCTGCATCCGTGAAATGATAAATCATAAAAGCACAAAAACCTTCTACTAAAACGGTAAATAGGATGATCTTGAATAAGGTGGTGTAAATCTCATTTACATTGTTTTCGTTGATGTAATCTCGTATGAAGAGCCTGTTTTGAATGGAATAACTACCCTTAAAGAAGAAGCCGAAGAAACTGGTGAACACCATGATTCCAAGTCCGCCAATTTGGAACAAAATCATGATCACTACCTGACCAAAAAAGGTGAAGTCTTTTGCTGTATCAAGCACGATCAGACCAGTTACGCAGACTGCTGAAGTGGCGGTGAACAACGCATCAATGAAACTTATATCTCTAGTAGTCGCCTCAGGTAGGCTCAGAAGTCCAGTTCCTACGAAGATCAGGAGGATAAAGGAAAGAATAAATACCAGCGATGGACTGAGTTTGAGCTCATTTACAGTAAGGCTAAACTTGCTAAGCTCTATGAAAAAGAGGATGATTACCAGGGCATTGATCAGGTGGTAATGCGCAGTGAATTCTAGAATAAGTTTCGTCATTTCATCCCCCAGCACATTCCAGCGAATAAGCGCCGTGAGGGTGAGGGTGAGTGAAAGAAGTAATTCGAGGATTACTCGGGCTGGAAAAATAGATTTTTCTACTAATAAAACTCTGACAAAGTAGCCTAATCCGATAAGGATAAGTGAGATGTTGAAGAGCGATGAGGTAGTGACTTGGTCTTGGGGATTTATAGAATAGCCCAAGTGGAAAAGCAAAACTGCAAATGCGAAAATACTGCTGAACTGAACCACTTTCTCCTGCACCTTGATCACCTTTTTCAAGAAAAGGATGTTTCGATCAGGGTTAGCAAAAAATTTCAACTTTAGTCTCATAGGGTAGAAATAGACTTTGAAGCAATATCAATCATTCTTTTGGGACTTATTCCTTGAAAGGGTGAAAAGCCCTTCAGCAGGATACAAATGAAATTTATTATTCAGATTTTGGGAGGAATAGATACTTGACCTTCCACTGAAAAGGTACGCGATCAAGCAAGAAATACCCAAAAATATTCCAGACTCATATCCAAACAGTTCCATTCCCATTACTGTACATGCCAGAGGAGTATTAGTAGCACCAGAGAATACACCGACGAAACCTATCCCAGCCATCAAGGCTAGTGGTAGCGGAATCCACGTAGCAAGTGCATTGCCTAAGGTAGCTCCTATGAAGAATAAGGGAGTCACTTCCCCGCCTTTGAACCCAGCACCTAATGTAAAGCTAGTCAGGCCAGTTTTTGCCAGCCAATCATACCAAGGAAGCGGCGTCTCAAATGCTTCGACGATTCTCGGAACGCCTAATCCAATATAGGTGGTACTGTCCGAAATATATACAAATGCAGCGATCAGGAGTCCGCCTATGACCGGGCGAAGAGGCGGGTATGCGATGTACTTGGAAAATTGATGAGAAAAAAAGTGAGTGCTTTGGGCAAATAATCTCCCGGAAAATCCAAAGGCTATTCCGGCCGGAATGACCCAAAGTAAATTAATCAAGGTATGCTGAGGAACGAGATCTATAAGATAATGTGTATGACTCACTCCAAAAAGTGATGCACATACCCAGTTGGCTACGAATGCTGTCCACAAGGCTGGAAACAGCGATTTCCAGCGAATTTCTCGGTGAAGCATCCATTCTAAGGCAAAAAGGGCTCCCGCAAGTGGAGTTCCGAAAACAGAAGCAAATCCACCAGCAACACCAGCGATTAAGATGATCCTGCGATCCTCTGGATTGAGATGAAAATACTTGGTCAGCTGATCTGCCAGTGATCCACCCATCTGTACTGCAGTACCTTCACGGCCAGCTGATCCACCAAATAAATGTGTCAATACCGTCCCAATAAACACCAGAGGTGTCATTCTGAGCGGGATTGGCTTTTCAGTTTTATAGAGCTCATCGAGTAAAAGATTGTTTCCTTTTACCGAATTTTCTCCATAGCGATAATATGTCCAGCCAATGACGAAGCCGCCAATCGGCAATAATGCAATGATCCAAAAATGCGATTCACGGTAAGCTGTTGCCCAATCCAAAGTGATCAGGAAAATGGCTGATGCCGCGCCAGAAAGTATGCCAACCAAAAGACCTAAAACGATCCAGAGCCCAGTATATTTTAAAATTTTTTGGGTGTTCAAATCAGCTTTTTATAAATATTGACCCAAATTAGGAATAGAAATTGGATTTTAAGAATTAGAACGTTTGCTAAAAGTTAGTGAGAAGATCAACTAAAATGTAGATTTTAAGGTTCTTTTTGTAAATCACCCAATTATGAAAAATATTCTTATTTCTGGAGGTTCTGGTCTTATTGGCCAAAAAATCACTCAGCTGCTAGAACTGAAAGGATATTCTGTGGCTTGGCTCAGCAGATCTCAGCAAAAGCAAAAGTCTTTTCTCTGGGATGTGAAAAAGCAATCTATTGACTCAGAGGCGATGGACTGGGCAGATGCAATTATCCACCTAGCCGGAGCTGGAGTTGCGGAGAAGCGCTGGACCGAAGAACGCAAGAAACTTATTTTGGATTCTAGGATTCAGAGTACACGCTTGCTTTATGATGCTGTGGAAAAAGCTACCGAAAAACCCAATGCTTTTATCGCTGCTTCCGCAGTTGGCTACTATGGTTTCAATACTGGGACTGCACTTATGGACGAATCAAATAAGGCTGGTTCGGATTTTCTAGCCGAGGTGGTGCTAGCCTGGGAAAGTGAAGTAAAGAAAATGGAGGAGCTTCACCTACGCACAGTGATGCTCAGAATAGGTATAGTGCTGGATGCAAATGGAGGAGCACTTGGCGAAATGATGAAACCACCCATTGCTGCACCTCTGGGAACTGGTGATCAGTGGATGAGCTGGATATCAATTGAGGATTTGGCGAGAATGTTCGTCTTTGCCTTGGAAAAAACCACACTTCAGGGTGTATTTAATGCTGTGGGGCCAAATCCAGCCACCAATCAGCAGTTGACTCAAGCAGCAGCAAAAGCCAAGGGAAAATCTTATGTGGGTATAGGAGTGCCAGGCTTTGTACTAAGGATAATCTTAGGAGAAATGGCTGCGATGGTGCTGGGGGGCAATCGAGTTTCCTCGCAAAAAATTCAGAAAGCAGGCTTTGACTTTGAATGTCCTGAGCTCAATGGGGCTTTGAAGGAGATTTATCACAAGTGATTTTTTCCTAATAAATTACGATAGTTCAGGAGGCAAGTAATTGTATTCGATTAGCTGTTTTCTATCCTGTATTGGTTTAAGTGTTCCACCTTTGAGAAGAAAAGTTTTGTCACTGACTTCCATCAGATTTATATAGTCGTGATCAGAAATGATTATGCCTTTTTCTTTCTTATATGAAGTGATCAGCTCTGCAATATCAGTTCTATAGAGCGGTTCTATCTGTGCAAAAGGTTCATCAAGCAGCGCAAATAAAGTCGGGAGATTAAGTATCAAAAGCACTTCAAAGTATCGCTTTTCACCTCCTGATAAAGCATTGACTTTTTTTAGGAGAAGAGCTTGAATTCGTGCGTTTTCAGCAACTGTTTTTCTGCTGATTTCTGAAATTAGAAATGTCCGAATGACTGAAGCAACGGTAAGGTTACTAGGTAGAAAACTACCTTGAGGTAGATAGGCAATTTTATCACGAGAAGTAAAAGGTTTTTCATAGAATTGGCCATCTATCCTGATGCTTTTATTCTCCGCTTCTTGTGAACCAAATATAATTTGTAGTAGTGTGGATTTGCCTGTTCCGTTTCTCCCCAAAATACCTAAAACCTCTCCCGTAGTGCATTTCAGATAGATATCTGTAAGTAAATTTTTGTAACCAAAACCTTTGATTATACTGTCAGCTTCTAAAATATGCTCTGCCATAATCTAGCGAAAAATAAGATAATAGAGCAAAGCTATGGCGGCATTTATAGCAAAGCAAAAACCAAATAACTTAACTTTTCTGAGGCCTAAATTGTAATAGAAAAAGTATTAATTCGCATACCTTACTTCAAACAAGTACAGAGCGAGTAGATAGCCGAAGGTTAATTGAGTAAGGAAAAAATACATGCCAAAACTACCGCCTTGTGAATAAGCTAATAAGGCAACAGCAAGTGAAAATGGGATATTGAAACTGTGAATCTGTTTATAATAAAGAAGTAGGCCTCTCATAAGCAAGTAGCCTCATTTATATAATCCTATAAGTTCCATGAGGCAAAGTAGCTAATTTAAATCCGCTTTCCTCTACCGACCAAAAACCAAAGTACAGCACCTACCAGTGGAACTAACACCACGATGATTACCCAGATGAGTTTATCGTTTTGGTTGGCGAAGTCACTGATGACTACGTCGTAAATCGTAAAAGCATAAATAGCTAAGCCAATTATTCCAAGTCCAAACATATCAAGAGTAAGTTGTGATTTTCGTGCTTTTCCCCATCGCCAAGTAAACAAGGGGACCGATAAGCTGAGCAAATAAAATAACTACGATCCAGATGATTTTCATATTTGAATCTTTAAAATCTGATCGTAGGATATCGACTAAACAGTAAATCCATAAGATGCCATAGACCAGGCCAAACAGAAGAAAGATAATAATGGAGCCACCGCCCATGTTTTGAATAAAAGATAGAGTCATTTAGTTAGCTGTTGTGTTTTTTGGAAAATGAGGGTTAAAACTTCGTCGGTCTTTTCTGACAGTTCTATTCATAGCTAGGTAAAGAAAGGTTCCTACAAATGGGGCAAAGAGAATAACCAGCACCCATAAAAACTTGCTGTGTGCCGCTCTAAATTCAGAGCGCAAGGCGTCAAAAAGGGCATAAGCCCAGAAACCTAGATAGATTAGGGATAAAAGGAATGAAATTTGCCAAAAGGTTTGCCCGTCTCCGGGAGCTATTAAATCCATGTCTTTTCTTCAATTATTTTAACCATTGAACCAAATTAGCTTTTTTTAAAGAATCAAAGTATGAATTTAGCTAAAAGTTAAACCTCCAATCTCTATGAAAAAAAGTCTGCTATCGCTGCTTTTGTCCTTTTTTGCGCTGTGTACCTACGCTCAGGTCGACCTAAGCTATTATTTACCAACGGGATATACCTATGACCAATCCATTCCTACACCAAAGGAAGTATTGGGATATGAAGTGGGAGAATGGCATGTGAGCCATGACCAATTAGTGATGTACATGAAAGCTGTGGCTGAAGCCTCAGACCGTGTGACTTTCGAAGAAACAGGCCGCACTTACGAAAAAAGACCTCAGGTTCTTCTGACGATCAGTTCTCCTGCGAATCTTAGCAAGATTGATCAGATCAAAGCCGATCGAAAAAAACTTCGCGATGCAGGATCCTCCGCGGATATTGAGAATATGCCTGTTGTGATGTATATGGGCTATTCGGTTCATGGAAATGAGCCATCTGGCGCCAATGCTTCACTTCTAGCTGCTTACCAATTTGCGGCAGCCAATGAAATCGAAGCAGATCTAGATAATATGGTTTTGCTTCTCGACCCGGCTATCAATCCTGATGGATTAAATCGCTTCGCTTCTTGGGTGAATACGCACAAGTCCTACAATATGAACGGTGATCCGAATAATATTGAATTCACTGAGGCTTGGCCGCGTGGTAGAACGAATCATTATTGGTTTGACCTAAATAGAGATTGGCTTCCTGTACAGCATCCTGAATCTAGAAATAGAGTGCGCGTGTTTCAAGAATGGCTTCCAAATATTCACTTGGATTTCCACGAGATGGGCACCAACAGCACCTTCTTTTTTCAGCCGGGAGTTCCAGCGAGAATGCACCCGCTTACACCAGAGAAGAACTTTGAGCTGACGAAAAAAATAGGGACGTATCATGCGAAGGCATTGGATGCGATTGGCTCAATGTATTACAGTGAGGAGAGTTACGATGATTATTACTATGGAAAAGGCTCTACTTATCCAGATGTTCAGGGTTCAATCGGAATTTTGTTTGAGCAGGCTAGCTCCAGGGGCCACTTGCAAGAAAGTGTAAATGGAATGCTCAGCTTTCCTTTTACGATCAGAAACCAATTCACTGCTAATCTTTCTTCTTTTGAGGCAGCTAAGGAAATGCGTCAAGAGCTGAACCAATTCATGAATGGTTTTTATAAGGATATCAAAAAGGAAGTGGATGCAGATGTGAACAAGGCTTACATTTTTGGTAGCCAAGAAGATGATGCGAGAAGTTACCATCTGGCGGATTTGATTTTGCAGCACGACATCAAAGTCTTTAGTCTGAATGATGATATCTCTGTGAATGGAACAGAGTTCAAATCTGAGACTTCATACATCGTTCCTGCTGATCAACCTCAGTACAGGTTAATTAAGGCAATGTTTGAGACAAGAAATACTTTTAAGGATAGCTTGTTTTATGATGTTTCTGCATGGACCTATCCTATGGCTTTCAACTTGGACTACATGGCGCTGAACAGTCAGATATTGAATTTAGCAAGTGTAAATGAGGTCACAAAAAGCACGATCGAATTAGCAGCTGGAAAAGTGGTTGGGGAAGCTGGAGCTTATCAATATGCGATGGAATGGACAGATTATTATGCTCCAAAAGCCGCTAATATGTTGATGGAGGCAGATTTTCTGGTGCGAGTAGCTACTGGCGAATTCACCACTGCAGATGGAAAGGAATATGGTAGAGGAACACTGCTGATAGATAAGGGTCAAAGTGGATTGGATGATCAGGCGTTTTTCAATAAACTTTCTGAAATAGCGAAGGAGTCTACGGTAGATATCTACGCATTGACTACTGGATATACTGGTGGCTTAAATCTCGGTTCTCCTACTATGCAAGTACTAGAAAAGCCGGAAATCGCCTTACTTGTGGAAGGCGGAGTGGATAGTTATGAAGCTGGCGAAATCTGGCATTTGCTAGATCAGCGTTATGAAATGGCTATAACCCTACTGCCTATGGATAGGATCGGTGGTAGTACCCTGGATAGATATAATGTGCTATTGATGCCTGATGGTAGATATAATGGTCTTGGGAAATCCGGTGCTGCTGCGCTGAAATCTTGGATTTCAGGTGGAGGAACACTACTGGCAAAAGGAGGAGCAATTCAATTCCTCGCTCAAAATGAAATAGGGGATTTCAAGTTTCGTGATGGAGCTGAACCTATCAAGGGTCTTCAAAGATCTTATGCAGATTATAATAACGAAAGAGGAGCTAGAGTGACGGGTGGAGCCATTTTCAATGCTACTCTCGATCTGACTCATCCAATCGGCTATGGTTACCTCAATTCAGCTATTCACACCTTTAGAAATGATAATTTGTTTATGGAGCCTTCGGAAAATCCCTATGCAAATCCTCTGGTTTATACAGATAAGCCTTTGGCTTCCGGGTATCTTCATCCGGTGAACTTACCAGGTATTCAGAATGGATCGGTGATTCAGGTTTCTGGAGTAGGTAGAGGACGAATCGTTGCCTTTGCAGATAATATGAATTTCCGGGCATTTTGGTTCGGCACAAACAAACTCTATATGAATGCGATCTTCTTTGGTCAGGTGATCAATGGAGGAACAGCGAGATAAGGCCAGTAATTTTATATCCCGGGTTTTGGCTCGGGATTTTTTTGTGACTTAACATTTACTCAAAATTTTGCGTAAGCAAGCCAAACCTTTTCTACTAATTAGTATATGAATCAGGCTACCAAATTATTTATTGCGTTTATATTTTTCATAGTTGGAAACTTCGCTTTTGCTCAAGAGATGAGTTTCGAAGAGTACAATCCTCCCTCAACCCTGAAAGTCCCTGAGCATCCAGTGAAGCGAGCAAAGTTTCCTTTTGTGGATATTCACAGCCATCAGGGTGGGGTGAATGAAGAGAAAATAGATCAACTGATTTCTGAAATGGACGAGATTAACATGGGAGTGCTGGTTAATCTTAGCGGTAGAGGTTTTGGGCGTGGCAATAGCAATTCCCAGCAAGATTATATCAAGGATATGATCCAGGAGTTCAATACACACGCTCCAGGAAGATTTATGGTGTTTACCAATCTGAATTTTGCAGGTTTTGGGGATAAAGATTGGACTAGGCTTGCGGTAAAGGAATTGGTAGAAGATGTAGCTGCAGGAGCCAGTGGATTGAAAATCTATAAAAGTCTAGGACTGAATGTGAATGATGTAGCTGGCAATCGAGTCCCTGTCAATCATCCAGATTTGGACGCTGTCTGGGCGAAAGCCGGTGAATTGGGTATTCCGGTGATAATCCACTCAGCAGATCCTGCGCAGTTTTGGCAGCCTATGGATGCTAATAACGAACGCTGGCTAGAATTAAAAACCCACCCTCGTCGTAAGCGTGGTGCTGATGATCCAGCTCCATTTGAACAGATTATGGCTGAGCAGCACGATGTCTTTGCCAAGCACCCAGAAACGACTTTTATCAATGCGCATATGGGTTGGATGGCCAATGACCTAGATGAGGCAAGTGCGCACTTAGAGAAATATCCAAACGTGAACTTTGGAATCGGTGCTGTGATCGCTGAGTTTGGTCGTCAACCGAGACGTGCAAAGGAGTTTTTTGAGAAGTATCAGGATCGTGTCCTGTTTGGAAAAGATGCTTACAATAAGGAAGAGTATTATACCTATTTCCGCGTACTGGAAACAGAAGATGAGTATTTCCCTTACTACAAAAAATACCATGCTTTCTGGGCAATGTATGGCTTGGGCCTATCTGATGAGGTCCTGAAAAAATTGTATTACAAAAATGCCTTGCGAATTGTACCGGGGATGGATAAGAGTGTTTTTCCGGATTGATTTAGATTTCCCCGTAGTTGAACGCTGATTACTGAAGCAGATTTTCGCAGAATGGTAGGGACTAATAATTTTTGTCCAAAAATTCCAATACTAACAGTGCGAAAAATCTTTCGCCCCTACATTTTTTTAAACACCTAATGTAAAGCCGCGTTACATATCATTATTAATATGTAAAGAAAATCGAAAAACCTTTACATAAACCCTTTGGTATGTAAAGAAACTATAGCTTTTCTTTGCACATAGCTTTATCTTTGTAAAGAAAATTGGAAAATCTTTACATATGACTTGGAATCTAACTCCTTTGCCTTATGACCTAGAATTGGAAACAAGAACAATTCTCAAGCAACTTCCTACTGCGCATGCGGCATTGGCAGAGTTGAAAGGATTGGTATATTCTATCCCCAATCATGAGATTTTGCTGAATACGCTGGCGATTCAAGAAGCCAAGGATAGCTCAGCCGTGGAGAATATAATCACTACCCACGATGAGCTTTTCAAGTCAGATTTGGAGTTTGAGTCTATGTCTCCAGCGGTCAAAGAAGTGAAAAATTACGTGGCGGCGATGAAAAGTGGATTTGATTTGGTAGAGACACAAGGGGTATTGACCAATCAGATAATTCTTCAGATCCAGGAGATCTTGGAGGGGAATAATGCAGGTTTTCGCAAACTGCCAGGCACCGCACTTAAAAATACACAGACTGGTGAAACTGTTTATCTTCCACCGCAAGATGCCGATGAGATACTTAGACTGATATCCAATCTGGAGCAGTTTATCAATCGTCCCGAACTGAGTGATCTAGATCCCCTGGTGAAGATGGCTATTATTCATTTTCAGTTTGAGAGCATTCACCCATTCTATGATGGAAATGGTCGTACAGGAAGGATTTTGAATATTTTATACTTGATTTTGGCAGGCTTGCAAAAGCTTCCGATCCTTTACCTGAGTAGCCATATTATTCGCAACAAAGCTGACTATTACCGCTTGCTTCAGGGAGTGCGTGAAAATAGAGATTGGGAAAGTTGGTTATCTTATATGATTAGAGGAGTTGAAAATACTGCCCGGGAGACGATAGATCTGATCGAAAAGTTGAAGGTTTTGATGGCTGAAATGAAAATTCGGCTTCGAGATAATTATAAGTTTTATTCTCAGGAATTACTCAATAATCTGTTCAAACATCCATACACGAAGATTGAGTTTATCGTGCGTGACTTGGGTGTATCTCGTATCACTGCTGCTAACTATCTCAACAAGCTGGCAGAAGATGGTGTGCTGAGAAAAGAGAAACTAGGCACAGGAAATTACTATGTGAACGAAAAGCTATATGCGCTGCTCACTTCAAAATCTTAAGGAAAATGAATGCAAAGCACCAACAAAAGAAACCCAGAATCAAAGCAACGCTTAAGTATCTCGTTGTCTTGATTCTGGTATTGTTGGTGACGATTTTGCAGGATTACCTGCATTCCAGAACTAACGAGTATCCATTCTACGCTTCCGAATCTTTCCTTTTCAATACCTTTTGGATACTGATTCTGCCAGTAGCTTTTCTATTGAATTGGTTATTTCAGAAGGTTTCTATCAGTGAAAAGCTTCCAAATTTATTTGTCCAACGCTTCGTTTTTGTCCTTGTAGCGACTGTAGCTCACATGCTACTTTTTGCTGGCTTGGTGCATTTGATATCCGCGAGTTTCTATGAGCATACCTTTGGATTTATTCGAAACCTTCGATACACCATATCTGAGGATTTATATAAGTATTTGCTAATTTATTCGGTAATAGCCTTGTTGCTGATTAAGAAAAAGAAGCCTGCTAAAATTGAAAAAGCTAGATTTTTGGAGCAGCTGATTGTGGGTTCGGGAAGAACAAAGACTGCGATCCATTGCAAGGATATTTTGTACATCAGAGCTGCTTCACCCTATATAGAAATTCATGTAGATGCGAAAAAACACCTTCATACTTCTACACTTAAATCTGTTTTGGAGCAGCTGAATCCAGCGAAGTTTGTGCAGATCCATAAATCTACTATTGTTAATCTGACTAAAGTTATTTCCTACAAATCCCGTCTCAATGGAGACTACGATGTGCAACTTTCTAATCAGAAGGAAATCCGATTGAGTCGAAATTATGTGGATAACTTCAAGCAGAAGCTTTCGAAGTACCCATCGTCTTGAGTTAGATTTTCCACAGCATAGCCTATTTTATTTTTGGATCAGCAGACTTCTTTGCAGCTTTTGGAAAAACTGCGAAATGAAAAACTATAAGTTAATTATGGGCTGGCTGATGATTTTTATTTTCAGCTCCTGCACAGGGCAATCATTAAGGTCCAATAATGACAAAATTGTCGGTGGCCCTTGCGAGGGCTGTGAGGCAATTTTTGAATTTGGAGACGAGAAGCTAAATGCCATAGATACGCTTCCGCTCTTTTTGGAAAACGAACCTAAGTTGAAAGTCACAGGAAAGGTTCTTCAAAAGGATGGTAAAACACCCGCTGCAGATGTTGTCCTTTATATCTACCATACCAATCGAGAAGGAATCTACGAGACCAAAGGAGATGAAGTCGCTTGGGCTAAACGGCACGGCTTTATTCGTGGATGGTTAAGGACTGACAGTGAGGGAAATTATACTTTCTACACATTTCGGCCAGGAGCTTATCCTAGTAGTAATGAACCAGAACATATTCATCTCACTGTAAAAGAGCCAGGAAAATCTGCTTACTATCTGGATGAATTTGTGTTTGAAGATGATCTACTTCTTTCAGATGAAAAGCGAAAGAATTTACCAAACCGAGGAGGCTCTGGGATAGTGACACCTGTGAAAGCGCATGGATTGTTGACTGTGCACAGAGATCTTATTCTTGGCTTGAATATTCCAGATTATGAATGAGTTCCAAAGCTTCATTTTTGGACTGTTAATGGTTAGTTGCGTAGTAGGTTCAGACTCTAAATCTTCCGAGTATATCCTAGAGCCAATTTCTACAGTGGAGGCAGATACTCTTGCAATTGACATAGTTGAATCCAAAATATTTTGGAAGGGCACCAAAATGATGGGATTGGGAAAGCATGAAGGCGAAATAGCGATTCGTAATGGATATCTATTGCAATCCAATGGGCAATTAACTGGGGGAGAAATTATCATAGATATGAATAGCATCAGCGTGACAGATATTCCTGCTACAGATCCAATTCCTATTCGAAACCTCACAAATCACCTTAAAAGTGCTGATTTTTTCGATGTGGATAAGTTTCCATTTTCAAGATTTACGATTGTTCAAGTCATGAAAGATGAGAGCGGGGAATTGGATATAGTGGGTGAATTAGAGATAAAAGGAATTTCCAATACAATTTCATTTAGAGCTACAGCTCATAAAAATCGATTCACTGCTATTATCGAAATAGATCGCTTTGATTGGGATATTGCCTATAGCGGGAGCTGGGTGGATCGAACGCTCGTGGATAGAGAAATACAACTAAGGGTTGAAATACTATGTAATTGACAGATTGTTTATTTTATTGAGCTAGATAAAATTTCCTTCGCTTGCAATATTTTAAATACAAAAGTCAAAATGATGGGACCAAGGGTCCTAGACTACTTGGACAGATATTTCTGGCATCTGGGATAGTGGTGATTCTAACCGCATTTTTTGTGGAGTTAGATACAGCTCCTGTCAAAATAGCGCTAGTAGGCGGAGGGGCATTAGTGTTAGGAATATTCTTAAGCTCTATCAACTCAGGAATTCTGTTTGACTTTCGAAACAAAAAATTCAAAGAGTATCAAAAGATTCTCTGGTTTGAATCCGGAGAATGGGTAGAGCTCCCAGAAATAAATCATGCAGAAATCATACACCACACTTATCGTACTTCTTTTATCCCAAATGGGATTACTCCTACATTCAATGGGCTAATCACTATTTATAAAGTAGTCTTGTTAGCGGATGGCACCAAGTTTTTAGCGCTTGATTTTGCGACAGAAAAAGATGCGGTTGCGGGCTTGGAGGTAATTAAGGAGAGGTTGGGGATTTGAAAAAACAAAAGTAGGGGCGAAAAATCTTTCGCCCCTACCTATTTGTAATCCTTAGAATCTCAAGCTCAAACCAAGCATAAAGTTGGTTCCAGCCATGGGATAGTAATAGTTTTCAGTCACCAATTCCTTTTCGCTTTCTCCCGGCACGAAGTAGCTGAAGGTATAGCCATTAGGCTCATACATCTCATTGAAGATGTTATTCACCAATAGATTTAGCTCCAAGCTTTTGAAGAAACGTGGCTGAACTGAGTAGCTGATGCGGATGTCATTGGTGAAGAAAGCATCCAAGGATCTTGAGTCACTACTGCTATTATCCAGGTATTGCTTTCCCACATATTTGCTCAGCCAGTTTATCGATAGGTTTTTCACCGGCATAAATTCGATCATTGCTGAGGCTACGACATTTGGCGAGAGCGCGATATCGGTATCAGTATAGGTAAAACTATCCTGAGTAAATTCAGGTGTACTGTAATCATCTACGTATTCTGTGAATTCTTTGATTTTGTTTTGACTTAGTGCAAGGTTACCTCCAAAAGTCCAAGCTTTTGAAAGCTGATAGGCAGCATCCAGTTCTATACCTGCCCGGTAGGAATCTGCCACATTTTCACGTATATAAGCCCCCACATTATTAATTTGCCCAGTAGGGATCAGTTGATCTTTATAATCCATGAGGTAGAAGTTTGCATTGTACGTGAAGCTTCCGCTTTGGGCTCTTAAGCCAGCTTCAATATTGTTCAAGCGCTCAGGTTTAGGTATTTCTGTGATTTCATTGTCTGTGAAATCAGCTCTTTTCGGTTCTCTATTTGCTACAGCGTAGCTTGCGTACCAAACGCGTCCGGATTTCTCGTAACTGATTCCCACTTTTGGATTAAAGAAGTTGTATTTCTGCTCATCATCCAATATCCTACCATCTTCATTAATTCCGGAGAAGGTGTAATCAATAGAGCGTAACTGTAAGTCACCATACAGGCTAAGTCCCTCCAGGACTTCACGAGTAGCTTTCAAATAGATGTTTCTATCATCTTTTACCGCGGTATTGTCATAATAATGATCACGTATTTCTGTGTCTCCGGCTATTCTTGCCCAGATAATTTCACCAAAGTGATCTCCATCGTAGCGATTGACTCCTCCACCTAGAACCACATCCCAGCGACCATTATTGGAAATGTAATTAAGTGAAGCGACACCTCCGAAGAAGTCATTATCAAGCCAGAGTCTTCGGATAATATCAGTATTGGTGATGATCGAATCTCCAATCGTCACATCTGGTAATCTGTAATCTGAATAAGGATCGTCTTCCCTATATTGCTCATAATATCCCCTTCCGTAGGTGTAATGAAGAGCAGCATTTACTTTCCAATTGGTTCCGACCTTTCCAGCATAAATCAACTGATAGTGATCCTGCTTGTAATTATCAGTTTCATTGTCATAGGTGTAATAGTTGTAAGTTCTATCATCCTCAAGCTTTGATTCTGGAAGGCCATACCAGCTTTGGTAGGTTTTTTCCTTTCCGGAAAAAACATTCAATTTCAACACCTGGTTTTCGCCAAAATAGCCAGCCGAGACGAAGTATGAGCTCAGATCTGAGCTAGCTCGATCTACGTAGCCATCCGAGGTGATTTTCGAAAGCCTCGCATCTACAGCAAATCGGTTGTTTAGCAGGCCAGAACCCACTTTTATAGTATGTTTGAATGAGTTAAATGATCCTGCTGAATTATCAATCTGGGCATAAGCATCATCATTTCTGGTATCAGTCTGGAAGTTTAGACTTGCACCAAAAGTCGCTGCGCCATTGGTGGAAGTTCCAACTCCACGTTGAATCTGCAGGTTGTCCACGGAGCTGGCGAAATCCGGCATATTCACCCAAAATACACCATGTGACTCTGAATCATTCATAGGAATACCATTTACCGTCACATTGATTCTACTTTGATCCGATCCTCTGATTCTCATCCCAGTATAGCCGATTCCGGCTCCAGCATCTGAGAAAGTAACCACAGATGGGGTGAAATTCAATAAAATAGGCATGTCTTGACCTAGGTTTCGCTTTCCTAGCTCTTCCTTACTTATCTCTTGAAAAGTGGTGGGTGTACTTTGGGAAGCTCGAGTTGCTGATACGATAAATTCCTCTGTCATCAGATCGGTTGGATGAAGTTTTATCGTCAGTTCACCAGAATGGGGTAATTCCAAAGTCTGTTTGACCGTGCTGTACCCGATGTAGGAAACTCGAAGTTCTAAGGTTCCGGTTTGTAACTTGCTGATGGTAAAAATGCCTTTTTCATCGGTGACACCACCTTTTCCTTGATTTTCTGCCCAGACAGAGGCTCCTATTAAGGCTTCACCAGTTGAGGAGTCTAGCACTTTTCCAGAGAGGCTTTGCTGCGCCCAGCTTGAAATGGAGGCTAGGCAAAAAGCCAAGCCAAGTAATACTTTTTTCATGTGTTTTTTTTCCCTTTCAGGAGATTGAGTGAAACATGAGAAAGCTCTAGGGAAGCTCCTCGTTATCTGTTTACCCTGTAGCAATGGCAAAATCGAAAATCCAGAAGGGTACCACTTCGGTTCGTTGATCTTGTCTCTTACTACTCTTGTTCATTTCCCTTCGCCGGCATTATCCGGATCAGGTCGTATGGGTATGATCTCAGCCCGTTTTGTTAAGGCACCCCCTATGATCTTTGAGTAAAGGTAATGGGGAAAAGTTGCTTCGCAAATCTGTCGATTAGAAAATTATTTTCTTCAAGTCTCATTCGTTCAGTTTATCCGGAGCCATTCCTGCTTTCTCTATTACCGATGTCTCAAATCTTTTTCCTAAATTTCTAATCAAACCCTATTAACCTATGAAAATCTACAAACTGCCTTCGGGCACACTTTTGCAAAATGAAAATCAGGCATTTTTAGGCCCAGAATTAGATTGGGACGTTTTGCTAGCCAAAGAAAATCTGAAGAATTACCTCAGTGCTGAATCCAAATCTTGGCAGCTGATTTCATCTGGAGATGCTGAGGCAATCCTTGCAAAGGGCATTTTGGCCCCAATGGGAAATCAGGAAATCTGGGCGGCTGGTGTGACCTACTACCGAAGCCGAACTGCTCGAATGGAAGAATCTCAAGATGCTGGTGGAGCAGATTTTTACGATAAGGTGTACAATGCTGATCGACCTGAGTTATTCTTCAAAGCGACTGCTAGCAGAGTTTCTGGGCCAGGAACTGCCGTGAATATCCGTAAGGATTCTACTTGGGATGTGCCAGAACCAGAGCTGACCTTGGTGATCTCCCCCGCTGGAAAAATCCAAGGATATACCTGTGGGAATGATATGAGTAGCAGGAGTATAGAGGGAGAAAATCCACTCTATTTGCCTCAGGCGAAGGTTTATGCAGGTTGTGCGGCGATTGGGCCTTGTCTTTTCATTACGGATAAAGCGATAGAAGAAACTGCCACGATCAGGTTAGAAATCTTCCGAGGGGATGTTTTGGCTTTTGTAGGTGAGACTGCTTTGACGCAACTGAAGCGTAAACCACAGGAACTGGCTGCTTGGCTTTTCCGAGCAGATACTTTCCCTATAGGTTGTTTTCTGATGACAGGTACAGGTATAGTTCCAGACGATTTTACACTGGAAGCTGGAGATAAAGTTAGAATTGGAATAGATGAGATTGGAGTATTAGAGAATGTTATTGAGAAAATCTGAGTAACTATTATTACCTATTTATCCTTATCAACCATGGCCTACGATGAGTTTTTGGCGGAACGCCTCGCAACTACCTTTAAGCAAAAGAATATTGCTTTTACGGTCAAGAAAATGATGGGAGGGCTCATACATATGGTAGATGAGAAGATGTGTATCGGTCTAGATCGTGATAAGAAAACAGGTGAAGATCGCATGATGGCACGGGTGGGGGAAGCTGCTCAAAAATTATGTATGAAACGGACAGGCTGTCGAGCGATGGAATTCACGGGCAGACCGATGAAAGGCTTTGTTTTTGTTTATCCTGAGGGTTTTGATTTGGATGAGGATTGGGATTTTTGGGTAGAAAAAGCATTGGCATATAATCCACTAGCGAAAAGCAGTAAAAAATAAATGACTCAGTTTTTCCAACACAAACTTCGTTTACGGCCATTTCCGGCAGGATATCATTTGATCACTGAGGAAATAGAAGATGCGATTCCGGAAATTGCTCAGATTAAAACTGGATTTCTGCAGGTATTTATCCAGCATACTTCGGCTGCTTTGACGATCAATGAAAATGCAGACCCTACAGTTAGAAAAGACTTTCAGACCTTCGTAAATGAGTTAATTCCAGAATCTTATCCACGGTTTATCCACACTTACGAAGGCCCAGATGATATGCCGGCGCACATTAAAGCTAGTTTTTTTGACACAAGTCTTCAAATCCCCATTTCTGGTGGAAAACTCAACATGGGAATTTGGCAGGGAATTTATCTTTGCGAATTCCGTAGAAATGGAGGGAATAGAAGCTTGATTCTCACGGCTTATGGAAATTGAGTTTATGGAAAAGTAATTTGCTCCAATTTGTGACCATTGATATAATATAAGTTGAGATTGACGGCTAGGCTGATATTTTTGTTTATAGTCAACTATCTATGTCAAAGTATCTTATCCTGTTTGGGCTACTTGTGTCGCTTTGTTATGAGGGTTATACCCAATCTCAATCGATGCCCAATGCCTTTGCATCCAGACTGAGCGAGCCGATTAGCTTGGACGGGGTGCTGGATGAGGCTATTTGGGGGCCGGAGGGATGGAACGAGAATTTTACGCAGTATTTTCCTTCTGATACTTCTCAGGCTAAAGTGAGGACGAGGACCAAAATCGCTTTTGATGATGATAATCTCTACCTCGCCGCGGTAATGGAAAATCTAGAGCCTCGGAAATATGTTTCTACCTCGCTCAGAAGGGACTATCGTGGCGAAGCAAATGATGGGATTACTTTTGTCTTTGACACTTTTAACGATAAAACCAATGCCTTTCAGTTTGGGATAAATCCTTATGGTGTACAGCGTGAAGGTTTGCTTTCAAATGGTGGCTCCAAATCAGAGGATTTGAGCTTGGCTTGGGATAATAAGTGGTTTGCAGAAGCTGTAATACTGGAAGATAGCTGGGTAGTGGAAGCGATTATCCCACTCTCCACCTTGCGATTTAAGGATGGTGCTCAAAACTGGAATGTGAATTTCTATAGAATAGATAGTCATGAAGGTGAAAGAAGTACCTGGTCTCCTATTCCACGTCAATTTTCCATCATCTCACTTGCCTTCAATCGCAAATTGATTTTTGAAGAACCACTTAAGAAGACTGGAGCCAACATTTCCCTTATTCCTTATATCGCTGCACGGACCTCGAAAAACTACTTAGAAGGAACTCAAGAAAAACCTACTCCAGCTATGGGTGGAGATGCCAAAATCGGCATTGGTCCGGCATTGAATCTTGATTTGACTTTTAATCCCGATTTCTCACAGGTGGAGGTAGATGAGCAAGTGACTAATCTGGATCGATTCGAGATATTTTTTCCCGAGCGAAGGCAGTTCTTTTTAGAGAATGGGGATCTGTTTGCAAATTTTGGTCATCCGCTGGCAAGACCATTTTTCTCCAGAAGAATAGGTGTTGGTCGGGATGAGAACACGGGTCAGAATATTCAAAATAAGATTATCTATGGAGCTCGGCTATCGGGTAAGGTGACTGATGATTGGCGAGTGGGTTTGATGAATATGCAGACTGCTAGTGACGAGGAAGCAGGTATATCAGGCAAGAATTTTTCTGTTTTGGCGGTTCAAAAGAAGATTTTTGCACGATCAAATATTGGATTCATCTTCGTAGATAGAGAATCTCTGGCACTTGATGAGTACCAATCTCTTTTCGATCCCTCGGCTTATAATCGATTAGTAGGCTTAGAGTATAATCTGGCTTCGGCAGACAATAAGTGGACGGGTAAGGCTTTTTATCATAGAACCTTTGAGAAAGATGTGGGTGAAAACCCAGGAACCTTCAATGCCTACGTCAATTATGATGCATTACATTGGAGTTGGAGTGTTAGCTATTTAGATATTGGTGAGAGCTTCAATCCTCAAGTAGGATATGCTCCGAGGGTTGGTTTCAAGCGATTCAATCCTGATTTATCCTATATGTTTTTCCCACAGTCTCGGATAATCAATCGGCATGGTCCTAAGGTCGATTACGAGCAGTTGTTCAATGAAAAGCTGGGCACTACTGACCGTGATTTGAAGTTTACCTACGAGGTACACTTCCAAAATTTAGCTCAAATAACGATCACGCAGCGAAATAGATATATTTATCTTTTTAGCGCATTTGATCCCACCCGGACAGGTGGAGAGCCTTTGTCAGCTGGTACGGATTACAGTACCAATACATTTGGCTTGGAGTTGAAAACTAACCCAAGAAAGCCTTTTAACTTAACCTTGATAAGTGAATTTGGCCAGTATTTTACTGGGAATATTAGATCGATTCAAAGTGAAATGGCACTCCGCTTAGGTTACACGGCTAACATTTCAATGAATTTCAGCTATAACCAAATTAGATTACCAGAGCCTCAAGCAGATGCTAATTTGTTGTTAGTTGGCCCTAGAATAGATCTGACATTTACCAAGAAATTGTTTTGGACTACCTTCGTTCAGTACAATAGTCAAATTGATAATTTAAATATCAATACACGGCTGCAGTGGCGATATGCGCCAGTTTCTGATATGTTTATTGTTTATACTGATAATTATTTCCCAGGTGACTTTTTGCCCAAGCAGCGCTCATTGGTTATAAAACTAAATTATTGGCTGAATATTTAGAAGAGGAAGGTTTGGGTGAATCTATCCTTCGGATGCTTAAGGAAGTAATGCGGGTAATTTTGAAATGTTACCTTTTTAGGTAACTTTGAAGAAGTTAGAAAAGCAAATACTATTGAGCGATTTTAAAAGAGAAATAGGTTTTTATGAAAGCCACTTTAAGGACTTCTATTTAAAACAGTCATCCAGTGTTCGTAAGAAAATAGATTGGACTCTTTTATTGATAAAAACTACTCGGATAGTTCCAGAAAAATTTCTAAAGCATCTTACGAATACAAATGGGCTTTGGGAAGTACGGATATCAGCAGGAAATGGGATTTTCCGGATTTTCTGCTTTTTCGATAAGGCGAATCTAGTTATTCTTTTAAGTGGGTTCCAAAAGAAAACTCAGAAAACGCCCCAAAATGAAATTAGAAAAGCAGAAAAATTGAAAAAGGAATATTATGAAAGCAGATAAAAGAATTACATCATTTGATGATCATTTGAATGAGCAGTACGGCATAATTGGGACTGAATCTCGTGATAAATTTCAAGAAGAATTTGAAACATTTAAAATTGGGATTCTTATTCAGGAGGCTAGAAAAAAACAGAATCTAACCCAAGAACAGCTAGCTGAGAAAGTGGGAACCACTAAAAATTATATTTCAAGAATCGAAAATAATGCAAGTGATATTAGACTTTCAACTTTAATGAGAATTATAAGAGAAGGTTTAGGTGGAAGTTTGAAATTCTCGCTTGACGTTTAACATGGGATGTAAAACATCAAAAGGGGATCAGTCTTCCTATCTTGAAATTACATTTTATGAGTAAGAACTGTTTTAATTGCGGAAGAAAAGGACAAGAATTTCATGGGTATTCTATATGCGATTCTTGTAAAAAAGAATTGCGATTATTTACCAATGAAACGGTTGAAAAGTATGCCGCAAAATTTACCAAGCCTGCTTATATAAAGGATATTAAAGACAAATTGCAGTTTTTAGAAACTGATCTTATCAAGAAAAAATTAAAACTCCTGGATATCCTGAGTAAATTAGAAAAGTGACCTATTCCGATACTATTGCGCGTTTATATGATTTGAGAAATGCTGAAAACGTAATTTTCAAAGAGAGGAAGTTTGGCATAGTTTCAAATAATGCCTTAGGAATATACCACAAGGAGTTAAAAATGATAGCCACAGAGCTAGGGCATGATAACGAACTTGCCTTGCAACTTTTTGATAGTGGAATTTATGAAGGTAGATTGTTGTGTAGCATGATGCTCAAACCCAAAGATGTTACCGAAGCACTAATGGAAAAATGGGTTAAGACTTTTGATAATTGGGAAATTTGCGACAGCTTCAGCATGGGTCTTTTTTCTAAAAGCAACTTTGCCTTTGCCAAAATAGTTGAGTGGACCGGTAGAGAACCTGAATTTGAAAAACGAGCAGGCTTTGCTTGTTTAGCTTCGTTTTGCATGGCAGACAAAACCTCAGAAAATGAATTATTTGAGAAATTTTTTCCAATAATAATACGAGAGGCTACGGATGAAAGACTGTATGTTAAAAAAGCAGTTAATTGGGCATTACGGAACATTGGGAAAAGAAATATCGATCTAAATAGAAAAGCAATTGAGGTTGCTAAACAGATATTAGAAATTGATCTTAAATCAGCAAAATGGATAGCAAAAAATGCCCTAGTTGAATTACAAAAAGAAAATAGTAGAATGTCGGATTATCCCCGAGCTGAATACAGAACATCAATCATGCATTGAGCTACTTGGCCTCCAAATCAAATTTCTTCGATTACTTTTTAGCCTCGATCTTCACATGATCGCCAGTCATCAATATCCTGCGAAAGCCATCTTTAGTATCGTTGCTAACTTCCTTTCCTAGCACTTTTACGGAAGAGAATTCTTCTGGAAGCTCAATGGACAAACCGGCTTTCTTTTGGGTTTGGGTGACTTCTACGATGATTTGATCTGCTTCCGAGCTGATGCTAATGTTTATTTTATTATCATCTATCCATAGATTTTCTATGGAGGCTTCTTTCCATTCCTTAGGTAAGTTTGGACGAATGTAGGTCACACGGCTTTCAATATCAGCCCGAATCCCTAGCAAATCCAAAAGCAGTGATTGTACACCTTCGTAAGCTATTCTTAATTCGTCATTTTGACTGAGGAAAACATCTTTATCCAGCGTTTCTATATAGTGCATTCTATAATCGTCCAGCATTTGATATTCCCACCCTGTTCCAATTTGCTTTCGATAATCTATGTCCTTTCCTACTGCGGACAAATCAAATTTGTATTTGCTCCATTCATATGCTTCTTGGATTTCTTGTTCAGGAATCGTGATTTTCGAAGTTTTTTGAAGAGAATCTATCAAAGCAAAATTCTCATCCCAATCCGAAAATAATCCATCTCGGAGATCAGCGAAAGTCTCAATAGCTGTGAATTCACCTTGATCAGAACCAGCGATAAAAATGGGAATCACTCGCTCTTCATTTGCAGCTAGTTCCAAGCTGATTTCAAATCCTGCACTAGCACCAAGCTCTGATATTTCTGCAGTACAATCTGAATTATTGGGGCTCATCCTAAAATCTGTGGAGGTTCCCCAGACAGCATACCAGTCATTTCCTTCGTCTTTGGCGGTGAAGATTCCTGTCAGGTCATCAAAAATTATCTGATCTACAGCATTGCTACCAAAAGTACTGTCCATCAGTACACTAGGCTTGAGATCTGAGCTTGGTTGAAACTGGAACTGGATGTTTTTAGATGAGTTATCCACATTCTTGATAGCGTACAGAAGCGTGATTCCAAGTTTGTCCTTGCTGATAAACTGGAGCTGATTTACTTCCAAAGCTCCTTCGGCTAGCTGGAAATGCTGTTTACTTGCGAAAGGGTATTTAGTAAAGCTGTCTGCGTTGTCTAAACAGATCAATTCAGTTTCAGTTTTGACAGCCGCGCTAAAGCCTGAGAATAACTGGATAGTTTCCAAGGATATTTCCTGCTCCTTACCACTGATTAAAATGTTCCTATTTCCCAAAGAAAAGCTTGAAGCTTCCTTAACTGTAACAGATGGCAATTTCTCCAAACTATCAAATAGCATTGCTTCCTCGGATTGAGGAGCTTGGCAGGAAATAGTGATAAAAAGAACTACTGGAATTGTGAGAAAGGAATACTTCATAGTGACTGACTTTGCCTGCAAAACTACATCGTTTTGCCTACTTCTCGCCAAGTCACCAATTGCACCTTATTCTTTTTTAATAGTTCTCTGGCTTTTTCGCTGGTGAAGAAGTCATAGTCTGCCTGTCTCCAAGGTGCATGATATGTGTCGTGTCCTTTGGTTACGGCATTCATTTCCTCGTCGTCGAATGCTAAGTGGATCAGGATCACATTCAAGCCTGAAGTCAGATTATTGAGGGAATTTGTATAGTATGCCTCCATTCCTGCCTCGTAATCTTTTGGTTCTGCCATAAAAAGCTGATCGACCAAAGGGAAATTTTCCACATTTAATCCTGCGAATAAAAGGCTATTAGGGCTTACGATATTGTCTATCATTTGCTGATTGATCATAGCAGGGATTTTCAGTTCCTGCGCGATCTTGAGGTAAGAAGCCAAATACTCTGGACGGCCGTAGAAAATACAACCCATATGAGAATCTAGGTGAGTAGGTGTTATCCCCATCTGATTTGCCGCTTTGATCTGCGCGCGGATTTCAATTTCCACCTCTTCAGGACTTGCATTTATAGCCACTGGCCCACAGTCGGCATACATATGACCCATTTGATTAGCCAAGCCCGGAACTGCTGTCCTTCCAGCTTCTGGTCCCCAGTTGAAATCCTCCCATTCGTTGGTTAGTGTAATATGAATTCCAATATCCAAATCTGGTATTTCCTGGGCCATGGCCGCTGCTTCTGCTGACCAAGCTACCGGCACCATCATGCTGGTGGAGTTTACAAGTCCATTTTTCAGAGCTTCAAAAGTGGCGGAATTTTCAGAATGTGATACGCCCAGATCGTCGGCATGGATGATTAGAAGTTTGGTATCGCTGGAATATCCGAGCTTTTCGGCCAGGTTTTGAGAAAAAGCAAGGCTTGGCAAAAAGGCCAAAAGGAATAAGAAATAGCGTAGGTTTTTCATCTTGGGTTATTGTTTCGCCTAAGATAATTATTCCAGCCAATTGTTAACTTTTATACTCCTTCGATTTGATTCGGTAAACCCATAGGTAAGTGAAAAAGCTCAGAAAAACTTGCAGAATGGCAAAATATAGCCAAGTGTTCGGCTGTTTCAAAGGTTCGAAATTGATTGTATTGTTATAATACAATTTGGAAACAACCAATGCCGTCAATGTAGCAGGGAGCACTATAGCCAACCAAAAGTTGAAAAATGACCGATAAATAAATGGAGTTGGCTTTTTGGGAAGGGCTGGTTTGGCTTGGTGTTTTTTCATAATAAGGTAGGAATTTGACTGTTCGATTTGGATCAGACTCCTTCTTTGAATTTCTGCGATTTGGGCTTATAGTCTCTAAAGTACATCCAAAGCCCAAAAATGACCTGAAAAATCAACATTTTGACATAAGTGGAGGGAAGCTTAAAGAATTCTCCGCTAATCGATCCTTTGAAAAGTTCAGTGATGATAATGGTGACTATACTCGCAGGCAGGATATAGACTAACCAGAAGTTGAAAAATGAACGGTATAGGAATGGAGCTTTCTTGTTAAAGGAAGGAATGTTGTCTTCTTGGTTTTTCATAGATACACTTGAAGTTGAATGCCCGTATTCTGATCAGGCGTTCTCTCTAAATTTCTTAGATCGAGGCTTATAGTCCCAAAAGTAAACACAAGACCCAAATATTATCTGAAACACGAGAAAAGCGATCCAAGGCCCCGGAGTTTTAAGCTGATCCAGAGAGAACGTTTTTTCATTGAACAGCTGAACAAAGAATATTGTCAATACTGAGGTAGGTAGCACGTAGATTAAATAGAAATGTGCCAGTGAACGATAGATATAGGGAATTTTCTTCTGGTTCATAATCAAATAAGTTAAATGTGTTCACGATCTCGGCCAAGGTGATGTCTCAAATTAGGTCTGTACATCACATAGTAATCCATAATTGTGTAAAAAATCAGGCAAATGCAAAATTTCAAATAGAACTCCCCGCTTGCTAGAAAATCCCAAGATAAAGATCTATTCCCCAAGAAATGGATGCCAAAAGCAAAGAAAATAGTCCCAGGCAGGGTAAGCTTCCACCAATACTTGCAGTACGACGTGAAGCCTTTAATAAATCGTTCCTTACCTTTTTCTGGATCCATGAGTCCTAATTTTCCTGATACTCAAATTTAAACTTTTTCAAATCCTTAGGAATCATCTTTTTCCGCTCAGATTCTAATTGGTAGAGATAGTCCCCTAATTCCGCAAAGAAAGGAAAGCCAATTTCATCGTACTCATATAGATTGTCATTGAGTCTTTCGTCTTCATTGGCATAGATCACTGCTGACACAAAAAACTCAATTCCCTTTTCGAAATCAACGTAATAACTCGCATCAATCAAGTGCCCGTAGGCTTCTCCTGTTTTATTGAAAATACGAATGTTTGCTGGGAAATCACTTTTGTCATTTCCATCTAGGTAAAATTTTGAATACCTATCCCAATATTCTGATTTAGGATACTTTGGAAAATCACTCTCTGCAGGAAGCATGCTCATGTATTTCAATACGAAATTCCTGTGAGCCTCATTGATAGCAAAGCGATCAAACTCCACAAATGACATAGGAAAAATGGTTCTCTTCACTATTCCATGTAGATCAGAAAGCGCCAGTTTGTTCTTAAAGGTAAAGTCCATACTGTGATTTACAAGAGAACCTCCTTCGTAATATACATTCCCAATTGTAGGGTTATCCACATTTGAATAGGTAGTTTCAGTCCTGCGCTCAGGCAGTTCCAAAATCACATTTCCTGTGGAATCCACAAAGCGAATTGGATTCACAATTCTATTTTCCTCAGGACTTGCAACATAGCTCAAGCGATGATTAATAATCGTATGTCCCAACCCTTTTTCCACGAGTTTTTGATTGATATAATCTTGTCCCAGCAATTCGTACAATCGGTTATAGGCATCGTTATCTGAGACTAGCAGGATCTTTTTGATGTAGTGCGCTATACTTGGAAGGGAATCTTTGGCAGAGTAATCTACGAAAGCTGGTATCTGCGAGGGGCGAACAGAGTCGGTCAACATAGTCGTTTCCGCTGTCAAACCTTCAATATTTTGCTCTTCCAGCCATTCCAAAGCGAGCAATGCAACGGGAAGTTTTACTGTTGATGCTGGATAGAAATAACGAGTGTCATCAAGATTTACAGTGAAATCTGTCATCAAGGCATTGCCATGTTCATTGCGCTCGATTCGACTGTAGATAATCTGAACCTGGTACTTATCCACATTTTCAAGAACGTTCTTGAGGACAGGATAATCCCCTAATCCATCTTCAAAGGGTACTTTCTCTTTGGGGGAACACGAGCATAGGAAAAGAGAAATTATGATTAGTTGAGCTATATATTTCATCATTGGACTAGACCATGGATGATTTGATTGAGATACATTAAATCTTCTAATTCATGAAAAGCTGAAATCACGATTCTATTCACTTGAGGGCTATTGGCTGTTGGATATGGAAAAGAGGAGGTAATAATTCCAGCCTTTTCAAATTCTTTTACCCAAGAGACATCGCTATAGACAAAAGCTGGAAAATTCCTGCTGCCTTTGATTTGAGAAATGTTGGCTGTTTCCTGAGCAAATATCCCACAAGCATCCTCTAGCCAGCTTTTTTTAGTTATATATAAATCTTCCATTTCCAGAAAAGTCTTCAGATGTGCAGGAGATCCCGGTGATGCTCCACCAAAAAGTGGAGTTTCTTTTATTTTGCTGATTTGATCCTTTCCACCTAAAATTATGCCTGCTGGCAAACCCAAGCCTTTTCCCAGAGATCCCGAAACCAGTAAGTTGATAGAAGGATCAGCCCAGTTTTGGTAAGTGCCATAAATGCTATTTCCGAAAGCTCCAAAGGCATGAGAATCGTCTATCAAAAGACTTAACTCATGCTTTGCTCCTATAGTTTTCACCCAATCGTAGTCATGAATTTCACAGGCAAATGGATCAACTGCATTTGCGATTAGCAGAATTTTTCTAGGAGATAAGCTATCAGACTGCTCTAAACAATGATTTTTCCATTGTGTAAAATTTAATTGGATAGAAGGGGAAAGCTCATCAGGAACTACTGCCGAGTGGGTATTTGGAGCTATCCAGATCTCATCAGCTTCTTTATAGACTGATTTCCAAGCTGCTATTCCAGCCAGATATCCCGAGCTCAGCACAGCAGCATCAGGAGCCCCAGCTTTGAACGCAAATGACTCCTCAAAATCGTCAAACACATTGAGGCGAATATTATTGACTCTACTCTGCCCGTGATTTGCGCCAAATTCAAAAAGGTTGTCTGCTAGAATATCTAAGAAATCTAAATCCTGAGCGATGCCTAGATAGGATGTGCCACTGAAATACAGGCATTCTTTTCCGTCTATAGTTATCGTTCGATCTATTCCTGTGTCTAGATAGTGATTTTTCAAAGGGATAGTTTATTTGGCGAATATCTGAGTTTCGTCCTGAAAGGATTTGAACTCTAGTGCATTTCCACAGGGATCTAAGAAGAACATGGTGGCCTGCTCCCCTACCTCACCTTGGAATCTGATGTAAGGCTCAATCACAAACTCAATTCCATGAGCTTTCAGTTTATCTGCAAGTTCATGCCATTCGCTCCAAGGCAAGATTGCTCCGAAATGCCGAACAGGAACATATTTACCATCTACTGTATTGGTATGTGCTAAAGCTAATTCCTCTGGTTTGATATGTGCAGAAAGCTGATGACCAAAGAAGTTGAAATCTATCCATTTGTCTGTACTTCTACCGATCTCGCAACCAAGGAGATCTCCATAAAATACGCGAGTTTCTGCAATATCCCTGATCGGGAAAGCCAGGTGAAAGGGTTTAAATTGGCTCATAATGTGTACTTTCGTTGTGGGTTTTTCGGTGACAATTTAGCGGATTATTCCCTATTTATTATGGAGAAAAGTAAATCGGTATCATTGGTTTTGAGCAGCGGCGGAGCGCGAGGATTAGCGCACGTGGGAGTGATCGAAGAGCTTGTGAAGCGGGGTTATCACATTGCCGAAATCGCAGGTTGCTCAGCCGGAGCGCTTGTAGGAGGAATGTACGCAGCCGGCAAAATGGAGGAATTCAAGGACTGGATTTGCCACTTAGATAGATTGGATGTCTTTTCTCTGATGGATTTTACTTTTTCTACGCGTGGATTTATCAAGGGCGATAAGGTCTACAATGCCTTAAAAAAAGTAGTGAAAGACTGTCAAATAGAGGATTTTGACATTCCTTTTTATTGCAATGCGGTAGATTATATCAGTGGGAAAGAGGTGATTTTTAATGAAGGGAGTTTGTATGCCGCCATCCGCGCTTCTGGGAGTATTCCTACCGTATTCCAACCTGCACGTCATCATCGCTATGAATTGGTAGATGGCGGAGTATTGAATCCAGTGCCGCTTTCACTTTTGAGACATGCAGATGAAAATATGATCGTGGTGGTAGGTCTCAATGCGGGTGATACAGAATTGGTGCTTCCGCCAAAAAAGGGTGCAAAGGGAAAAAGCTTTATGTCCATTCCTTCCTGGCTGACTGACTATCGTATTAAGATGCGACAGTATTTTCCTGAGCAGGTAAAGGAGGAAAAGCCCGCTTCTCTCAGTTCGATTAGTTTGATGACTCGCTCGTTTGATTTGCTTCAGGATAGATTTTCTGCCTTATTGATTGAGAAATATGAGGTGGATATTTCGATCCAAATTGCTAGAAATCAAGCTGGAACATTGGAGTTTCACCGTGCGGAAGAATTGATAGAAATAGGTAGGGAAAAAGCTATTCAGGCTTTAGATAACTGGGAAAATGAAAATAGCTGAGTTAAATAAATTGCTGGGAAATATCGACATCTACCTGCTAGATCAGATTCTGAAAGGGAGGTTTTCCACCGATATGAAAATCCTTGATGCAGGCTGTGGAGAAGGAAGAAATGCTGTTTACTTCATCAATGGAGGCTATCAAGTCTTTGGCATCGATCAGAATGAAACGGCAATCCAATATTGTCGCTATATGGCAAAAAGCCTAGACATGAGCTATGATGCTCATCGTTTTCAAGTAGCTGGCCTTGAAGAAATTCCCTTTCATCAAGCAGCCTTTGATGCAGTTATTTGTTCTGCGGTGCTACATTTTGCAAAGGATGAATCCCATTTCTGGCAGATGATTAGTGAAATGTTGCGAGTTCTGAAGCCTGGAGGGGTTTTGTGGTTTCGAATGACTACTGCTTTCGGAGGTATTCACGAAAAAAGCCAGGAACTTGCAGGTGGAAAATACCTGCTTCCTGATGGATCAGAAAGGTTTTTATTGAGTAAATCTCATGTGGATAAGTTGCAGGAAATGGGCTTGATATTCCTGGAGCATCCCAAATCAGTCTTGGTACATGGACAGCGAGCTATGGGAGTATTTGTGATGGAGAAAAACTAAAAAAAGGATCAAATAGCGAGACTTAAAACATTAGCAACTTGCTTTTAACGCTATTGTCTTGATACTACATACTTGCTCCTTTTTCTACAATGGAATCGCTAAACCAACTCTAAATCCAACTTCTCTAGGATAAGGACTCTGGAATCTGAATTCCGTGCTTAAACCAATAAAATCTGTCAATCGGATATAAGCACCCACGCCCACATTTGCTCCTTTTTCATTTCTTCTGGTACCAGCTCCATCTGGCTGTGTGTTTTGCCAAGTCTGACTGTAGCCCGCCATGAAATACAGTTGAGAAGACCCTTCTGAGACATAATAACGAAGGTCTGCACTGAAGTTGCTCTCTTTCCCAACATCTGGAAATACAAAGGTAAAACTCGGCATCAGGGCAAATTTGTCTACAAAGAAATATTCTAGTCCTGCCCCAGCTCCGAAGTTATTATAGCGCAGACCGAATGTTCCATAACCGTGAAATCGCACATTTCCTTGTTCTTGGGATTGGGCCATGGCAACAAAGGAGAGCATAAATGTGGCGCAAAAAATCAGTAAAGCCTTTTTCATAAAATGGGGTTGTTATAATTCTGCAAGAAATTAGTTGCCCTATAATTAGAAACCAAATATTAGCTCACGTTCAGCTCTGCAACCTCGTTTTTATTAGCCAATTGTCCGCAGGCAGCATCGATATCCTGACCACGGGATTTTCTTACTTTGGCAATGATTCCTTGTGATTCCAATACGCGAACATACATATCTACTGATTCCTGGCTAGCCTGACGGAATTCTCCTTCATCGATAGGATTGTACTGGATCAGATTGACTTTGGAGGGAATAAGCTTACAGAATTTTGCTAAAGCTCGGGCATGTCGTTCATCATCATTGATTCCTTCCCAGATCACATATTCATAGGTGACTTTGCGCTTGGTCTTTTCATACCAATACTTCAGAGATTCACCCAATTCTTCTACAGGGTTGGTGTCATTGATAGGCATCAGCATAGATCTGGTTTCATTGATTGCAGAGTGAAGCGAAACAGCCAGATTGAAGCGAACTTCGTCGTCAGCGAGCTTACGAATCATTTTGGTAACGCCCACAGTAGAAACAGTAATTCTTCTAGGAGCCATACCAAGTCCCTCTGGTGAAGTGATTTTATCGATCGCTTCTAGCACATTCGCATAGTTCAGTAGTGGCTCGCCCATTCCCATAAAAACAATGTTGGTCAGCGGACGCTGGAAATATTTTTCTCCTTCATCTTTGATTGCCACCACCTGATCATAGATCTCATCAGGATTTAGATTGCGCATGCGCTTCAGTTTTCCTGTGGCACAAAAGTTACAGGCCAAGCTGCAACCCACCTGCGAAGAAACACAGGCCGTAATCCGCTTAGTCGTAGGGATCAAAACTGACTCCACAATCATATTATCGTAGAGTTTTACGGCATTCTTGATGGTCCCATCATTCGAATGCTGCATCAGATCGACCTGAATGTGGTTGATTGTAAAATGCGTTTTGAGCATTTCTCGGGTACTCAGCGAGATATTGCTCATCTCGTCAAAGTTCTTCAGAGACTTATTCCACAGCCATTCATATACCTGCTTTGCACGGAATTTCTTATCTCCTTGTGCCAAAAAGAATTCTTCCAACTGCGCCAGAGATAGCTTACGGATGTCTTTTTTCTGAATTGCTTCCATGATGCAAAGGTAAGACTTTTCGGAGTATCAAGTAGCTAGACTGGAGTATCAAGATTTGAGACAAAAGAACCAAGAGTCAAGTTACTTTTGCTCGAAGCAACGATTTGTTGACTGAGGCAAGTAACTTTTTACTTAGGCTTATTTCTTCTAGATTTTAAGCCGTATTTCTTTGAATGATGACCCGATCTAATTTCAAAAGGACATTTAATGTGTTGGCTGAAAACAAGATGATTGTAATTAACGTAATTCTTGCCCGCCTTTTCCCTACTTTTGCGGCATGAATTACCTTTCGGTCGAAAACCTCAGTAAAGCGTTCGGTGAGCGCAAGCTTTTTTCCAATATCTCTTTTGGCATTTCTCAAGGTCAGAAAATCGCCCTCGTCGGCATCAATGGCGCTGGTAAGTCCACGCTGATGAAAATCATCATGGGTTTGGAGATTCCTGACACAGGACAAGTAGGAACTAACCAGCAGGTGAAAGTGGCTTACGTGCATCAAAACCCTGTTTTTGAAGGCACGATGAGTATTTATCAGACCATCTTTGATCAAAGTAATTCTGAAGTGCTAAAAGTGATTGAGGATTATCACAAGGCCATGCTGGAAGCGGAGCGTGGTATTGATAACTCGGATAAGATGTCTGTCCTCTTTGAGAAAATGGATGCTTTCCAAGCCTGGGATTTTGAATATCAGGTGAAAGAAGTATTGGGAAAATTGGGTCTTCATGATACCGACCTTCCTGTAGGAACACTCTCCGGTGGACAGCGTAAGCGAGTTGCTTTGGCGAAAGCTATTCTTGAGAAACCTGATTTGCTGTTGCTTGATGAGCCTACCAATCACCTCGACTTAGAAACTATCGAATGGCTGGAAGACTATTTGGCAAAAGCCAACCTTGCACTTTTCATGGTAACTCACGATCGATATTTCTTAGAAAAAGTAACCAATGAGATATTAGAACTCGATCAGGGCAAAATTCATCGCTACCAAGGAAACTATGGCTACTTCCTAGACAAGAAAGAAGAGCGAATGGAGATCGAGGACATAGAACTCGAAAAAGCCAAGAGTCTATATAAGAAAGAATTGGATTGGATTCGTCGTCAACCAAAAGCAAGAAGCACCAAAGCAAAATACCGCGTGGATGCTTTCGAAGACACCAAAGAAAAAGCTTCTCAAAAGCGTGAAGAACGCGATATTCAGTTGACTGTGACGACTCAGCGATTGGGGAATAAAATCATCGAGATTGAAAAAATGAACAAGGCTTTTGGCGACAAAAACCTTGTCAACGACTTCTCATATACTTTTAAGAAGAAAGACAGAGTCGGTATTGTTGGTCCCAATGGTGCTGGAAAGACTACTTTCCTAAATATGATCACAGGGCAACTAGCTCCTGATTCTGGTTCTGTTGCTATCGGACAGACTACAGCTTTTGGTTACTACAGACAGGAAGAAAGTAGTTTTGATGAGGAAAAACGTCTGATAGATATCGTAAAGGAAGTGGCAGAGGTGGTAACTATCGCCGGAGGATCTGAGATCACGGTTTCACAGTTTTTGACGCAGTTTGGATTTCCTCCTAAGCAACAACATACGCCAATCGCCAAACTCAGCGGTGGGGAGCGTAGAAGATTGCAGCTGCTGATGGTGTTGATCAAGAATCCTAATTTTTTGATTCTCGATGAGCCCACCAATGATCTGGATTTGATGACGCTGAATACGCTTGAAGAATTTTTGGATACCTTCCCAGGTTGTTTGATCATCGTATCCCACGATAGATATTTTATGGATCGCTTGGTGGAGCATTTGTTTGTATTCGAAGGAGAAGGCGAGATTTCTGATTTCCCTGGTAATTATTCTGAGTTTAGAGAGACTGAAAAAGAGCAAAAAGACAGAAGACCGAAGACGGAAGACCGAAGCATTGAATCTACTAAAACGGAGAAAGCTGTGGTTTCTAATGCGGCTCCAGCGAAAGTAAAAGCCAGCTTTAAGCAGAAGAATGAGTTCAAGGAAGTGAATGCTTCCATGGCCAAATTGGAGAAAGAAAAAGCAGAAATCACTGATAAAATAGCTGCAGGAATAGCTGATCACGAAGAACTAATCAAGCAATCCAACCGGATCGGAGAAATCGATTCAGAATTGGAAGAATTGGAATTGACTTGGTTGGAATTGAGTGAGTTGGACGGGATAGAGTAGGTAAAGGTTTCGCGTCATTGGTAGCGACGCAGGAGTGAAGCAATCTTTATTAAAAAAGAAAAGAGAGTTGAGTCTTTAAATTCTAAAACTACAACTTTCTAAAATCCCCCTGCCCCCTTTAATTGACTTTTCGAATCCAAATTTAAATTGAAGTCCAAGGGGGATTTGCTTAAATTTGAATCATTTTCCCAAAGGACTTCCTAGCTAAACTTATGGATAATCATTCCTATGACAACCATTAAACACATAATTTCAACTCCAAAAAATCTAATCTTTATACTTTTAGTAATCACGTCTTTTCCTTTTTCTTGAAGTCCCTTATTAAATAAGAAGACAGAGAATCCAATTAGTGCAAGCATTAACAATAAATCCATTCTACTTTTTATAGGAGATGTCCAATTGATTGGGTTTTACAATTATAAATGAGTTAGGAATTCAAGGGAAGTTGAATATAGTATAAAAACTTACTCTTCATGTGAATGCTTCGTCGTTCGTACCTCACTTCTACCAATGACGGATTATAATTTTCACCGCAAATCGTGTCAGTCCGAGCGAAGTCGAGGACAATAACATCACTTACTTATTTTAAGGAGCCTTCGACTTCGCTCAGGCAGACACCGTCATCCCTCTTTTGTAAATTCGTAATTTTTCTTACTCGCAATGACGTAAAATCTAATGTCTTACGTCTAGCTACTAAAGTCTAAACTCAATACAAAAACGCCACTTTCACTCCACCATACCAGTTTCTCTCAGGCGCTGGCTGATAATATCTTCCACCGAAAGGATTGAGATCATTCCCTAAAGAATAAAGCTCATCGGTCAAATTATCCACACCCGCAAAGGCTTCCAACTCCCATTTTCCAGCAAAGCTTTTCGCCCAGCCAAATCGCATATTTACTAAATTGTAGGCATCCTGATAGACTGTATTGGCATCATTAAGCGGAATTTCATCTACGTATTGATGAGTGAAGTTCAAGTAAATTCCTGCTGCAGTTCGCAGATCCAATCGAGATACAAGCGTGTTTGGAGGTACTCCTGTAAGATCATTTCCTGAATAGTCGTTATCTCCTTTTTGGTAATCGTTGAAAGTAAAATAATTCCCGGTGAATGCTGTTCCGATTTTCAGATCAGAAATAAAACCCCCTCCATTTCTAATCAAGGCATAATCAATCGCTGTTTCTATTCCCTTTTGATCCGTGGAACCTGCATTTCGGAAAAGTACTACGCCTTGAGGATTGGTATAAGTAGTTATAGTTTGATCCAATTTGAAGTAAAATACTGTTGCTTCTAAATTCAACCTTTCCTTGCCTAGCCTATAGCCAAGCTCATAATTAAGTCCCTTTTCAGCCTCTAAATCCAGATTGAGACTTCCCTCATTGGTACGAACCTCATCGATGGTCGGTGGAGAAAAACCACTGCTGATACTTCCATAAACTCCCGAATAATCATTGAGCTGGTAATTCAAAGCGAAGCGAGGAACGAGGATGGGGTCAAACTTCTTGACCTGAAGACCTGTAGGACCGCCAGAAGCATCTATTTGGCGATCTACTTCCAGCTTCGAAAAGTTCTCACTCAGCCCAATTGTCAACAACAGGTCTTCTGTTAACTCCCATTCGGCTTGTTGAAACAAAAACCCTTGAGTTGCTAACAGTTGATCAGCAAATCTAACCGTATCGGCTTTCCCGGCCTTATTCCCAAAATTCTGCGCATCGTTCAAACTCATTTGGTACTCTCCACCAGCAATAATTCTCAGCTCTTTTCCAGCCAATTTCCAATCAAAAGTGAACTTCGTCCTTCCGCCTATTCCATAACCCAATTCCTTTTTATAATCCAAAATGAAAGGATTTTCAAAATCATTGGCGTTCAGATAAAGCGTAGTAGAGTTCTTGATCTGCGAAGAAAAACGATACAAATGCCCGATTGAAGCGAAGACAGACTGCTGGGAAATAGAACTGTTTTGGTTTACTGATCCAGGTCTAGCTTGCGTAGGATCTTCAGCGACCTGATCGGCAGTAAGTCCACCGGGAATCTGATAATCCAGGTCAGAGATCAACAGCTGCGTTCTGATTTCTTGCTTATCTGAGACAGAGAAAAAACCTCCTAATTGGAATACCTGCCTATCCATGGCAGATTGTTCTCTGTATCCATCTGACTTTTGGCTCACATAAGAAGCCTCAAATCCTCCATTCCCAACTTGCTGAGAAACGCCCAATCTATAGCGAGTCATTCCGAAATCCCCAATCATAAAATCAGCGGAGACCCTTCCGCCATTAGGACTTGCAGGACTGTATAGGTTCACTACGCCACCATTTCCAGCACCATAGATAGATCCTGAGGGACCTTTGATTATTTCAGCCGTTCGGATATTGGAGAGATCCAATAAGTTCAGTGCAGTCGTCCCATCAGGTGAAGTAAAAGGAACCTCATTCCAGTACACTTTTACATTGCGCACGCCAAAGGGAGCACGCAGAGAACTGCCTCGAATGGAAATTCTATAGCTGGCCGGAGCTCGCTCTTCGATGCGGATACCTGCTTTGGTATTGAAGGAATTGACTAGGGAAGTTTCATTGAAGCGATTGAAGTCCTGCTCTGAGACTACTGCGATCGCTGCGGACTGCTCCAGAAGAGGCCGCTCCGATTCAAAAGCAGAAACAGTAATTTCGGATAGGTTAAGCGATTTTGGAATTAATTGAATGAGGTGCTCTCCCTCGCCTAATATTGCAGAGAAAGATTCATATCCAGTTTTTGAGAAAGAAAAAGTTTGCTTTTCCGATCCTGGAAAAGCGATAATTCCTGAGGTATTGCTGAGTTGGGATTTGCCTGTTTCTGGGCGAATTCTTACATTTTCCAAGGGAATCTGTGTCTCAGTATCAATGACTTTGATTTGGATCTGAGCTTGAGCCAGGGTGGATACGAGTAGAAATAAAAAGGTAAAAATTTTGTTCATGAGACAAATTAAATGCTTTATCCTGAAGAATGTGAGGCAAAGTTGCCAAAGGTCATTCTAAGGTACTCCTAATCACATTCTCCTTTCGTTTCTCGTCCAAAAGCCCTAATATTCTAGCTTAATCCCTTTCTAATGAAAAATACACTTTGGTTGGCATTGTTACTATGCCTCTCTTTTTGCGCTGAAAAAGCAAGTCCACCGGCACCTGTTCTGCCTATTCCCGATGCAAAGCAGATCGCTTGGCAGGAATTGGAATATTATGGATTTGTGCATTTCAATATGAATACATTCTCAGATAGAGAGTGGGGTTTTGGAGATGAAAAACCTGAAATGTTTAACCCTACGGAATTGGATGCCCGTCAGTGGGCGAGAGTAGCCTCAGAGGCGGGAATGAAAGGGCTGATCATTACTGCGAAACACCATGATGGCTTTGTACTTTGGCCTTCGGCTTACACGGAGCATTCAGTGAAAAATAGTCCTTGGAAGGATGGAAAGGGTGATTTGATCAAAGAACTGGCCGAAGCTTGTAAGGAATATGGCTTGAAATTCGGAATCTATTATTCCCCTTGGGACAGAAATCACCCTGACTATGGCAAGCCAGAATACATCACCTACATGAGAAATCAGCTTACAGAGTTACTGACAAATTACGGAGACATCTTCGAAGTCTGGTTCGATGGAGCAAATGGCGGAGATGGCTATTACGGCGGTGCAAATGAAGCTAGGAAAGTGGATAAATTCAGCTATTACGACTGGCCTTCTATGTATGAGTTGGTTCGTGAGCTTCAGCCTGGCGCTATGATGTTCTCTGATGGAGGCCCTGATGTACGTTGGGTAGGAAATGAGCATGGCTTTGCTTATGAATCCACTTGGTCAAATCTGATGCGCGATTCTGTTTATGCTGGAATGCCCGACTATCCCAAACTTTATGCTTCTGGCCAAGAGAATGGCACACATTGGGTACCTGCAGAAGCAGATGTTTCCATCCGTCCAGGCTGGTACTACCATAAATACGAAGATCATAAGGTCAGAACACTTCCCCAGTTGATGGAGATATACTATAAAAGTATCGGTAGAAATAGCTCATTGTTAATCAATTTTCCAGTAGATACTCGCGGCTTAATACATGAGAATGACGTGGAGGCAATTTTGAAATTTGGAGAAAAAGTCAAAGCTGATTTTGAAGTAAACCTCGTGGCGCAAGCAAGTGTAAGTGCTAATAAGGATCGTGGAAATGGATATGAAGCCGAAAACTTACAGGATGAGGATTACGAAACTTATTGGACTACTCCGGATGGTGGAAATACAGGCGAAATCACAATTGATTTTGGCGCGGAGACTACCTTCAACAGACTTTTGATCCAAGAATATACGCCTCTTGGTCAGCGCGTAAAATCTTTTGTACTTGAAAAGGAAAGTGATGGAAACTGGGAGAAAATTGCTGAAGGAACAACTGTAGGGCATAAAAGAATTTTGAGATTTCCAGATGTGTTAGCGAGTAAGGTTCGCGTTAGGTTTACTGACGGAAAGGATATTCCAGTGATCTCCGAAATTGGCATTTACAATGCTCCAAAACTTTTGCTTCCTCCTATTTACTCTAGAATCAAATCAGGTGAAGTGGCCTTGAACGCTCCGGATGAAGGTTTGGAAGTTTATTATACCATGGACGGATCAGAACCAAGTACTGAAAGTCAGCTATATGTTGAGCCTTTCCTAATGGATAATGCAGGTAGTACCTTACAGGCTATTTCTGTAGATCCAGTATCTGGAAAGGAAAGTGAGTCTCTTCGAGCTGATGTTGATTTGGCAAAAACACATTGGCTTGGCTCTACTGAGAAATCCATCAAGGCAATAGATGAAAATCCAACTTCCTATTTCATGGCTGAGGATAATAAACTTACCCTTGATCTAGGTGAGAATGTATCTCTCAAAGGATTTACTTATTTGCCAATGCAGGCAAGATATCCTAGCGGATTTATCACTAATTATGCATTTGAAGTGAGTACTGATGGTAAATCTTGGAAGCAAGTAGCCGCAGGCGAATTCTCTAATATTGTCAACAGTCCTATTGAGCAAATTATTCGTTTTGACGAAGTTGAGGCACGTTTTATTCGATTGAAGGCTAGCAAAACCGCGGATGGAAATGCGGCTACCTTTGCTGAAGTAGGCGTTCTTACTCGTTAAGTTAACTCTTTCCAAAATTATCCAAAATGAGAAAAGTACTCTTTCTCAAATTCAATATGAACAACAAATTATTAGCTTTAATAGGCTCAGTTATTCTTCTGAGTTCCTGTGAACAAGAGCAAGCAAAAACTACTGCTACTCCTTCAAAACCCAATGTCATCGTAATCCTTTCTGATGATCAGGGCACCTTGGATTTGAATAGTTATGGGTCCACAGATTTGGCCACACCCAATCTTGATCGATTGGCAGCTTCGGGTGTAAGGTTTACCCAATTCTATGCCGTGGCTCCTGTATGTTCTCCTTCCCGAGCGGGACTTTTGACTGGAAAGTATAATTACAATGCAGGGCTTTTTGGGAATGTGGATATTCCTAACAATGACCCGGAGCACAAAGATGGAATGCCAACCGAGCAGATCACGATGGCGGAGATGTTTAAAACTGGTGGATATCGGACGGCTACCATCGGCAAATGGCACTTAGGTCATAGCCCCGAAAAACTTCCTAACGGTCAAGGCTTCGATTATTTCTTTGGTCACCAAAGAGGCTGTATTGATAACTATTCACACTTTTTCTTTTGGGCTGGACCTAATCTTCATGATCTCTATCAAAACGAAAAGGAAATCTATAGACCTGGCGAATTCTTTGGCGATCTAATGGTGGAGGAAGTGAAGCATTTCACAGCGCCTACTGCCGATCCATTCTTTGTCTATTGGGCGATCAATATGCCTCACTATCCGTATCAAGGACGTCCTAGTTGGTTGGAGCATTACAAAGATTTACCATCTCCAAGGAAGGAATATGCGGCATTCATTTCTACGGTGGATGAATTGGTAGGAAATGTATTAGATCATTTGGAGCAAACAGGCCAGTTAGATAATACGATCATTGTTTTCCAATCAGATCATGGTCATAGCACCGAGCAGCGGGCTTATTATGGAGGTGGAAATGCAGGACCATTCAATGGGGCTAAGTTTAGCATGCTTGAAGGTGGTATTCGTGTACCAGCGATTATCTCTTGGCCAGAAGGCGATCTTCCTCAGGGAAAAGTTCGTAATCAGTGGGCTGGAAGTGTGGATTGGTATCCTACACTTGCCGACCTAACTGGGGTAGAAGTGCCAAATCCTGCTGAGGTGGATGGCATCAGTTTGCGAGATGTGATCTATGACAATGCAGCATCAGGACATGATGTGATGCACTGGGCTACTGGAAATCCTGAAGTGAAGACTAACTCATGGGCAGTGCGGAAAGGTCCTTGGAAACTGCTTGGCAATCCTCATGATTCTGCAAAGAAATTGACTTTCACAGAAGAGGATAAAATTTACCTGGTGAATCTGTCTCAGGACAGCACCGAGTCTAAAAATCTAAAACTGGAGCATCCTGAAGTAGCAGCTGAATTATTGACCCTTCATGAGGATTGGCTACAGGGAGTTCTAGACAACCGTTCAAAATTAAGTGGTAATTAATCATTGATTTGGCTACATTAATGTCCTGATTTATCACCCAAAATCTACATAACCATGAATAGAAGAATCGCCCTAAGGCATCTTGCATTGATTTCCGGAGGATTAGCACTTATTCCTTCCTGCGATTTCAGTTCAGATGACATCTTGGCCGCATACGAGAATCTCAAAGTTACTACTTCACAAAAGCAACTTTTGGGAGCAATCTCAGATAGTATCATACCTGCTGGAGAATTGAAAGGAGCACTTGAATTAGAAGTTCCTGATTTTATTTTGGTAATGGTAAATGATTGCATGACGGCTGAAAACCAAGTGCTTTTCAGTACGGGACTTGCAGCTTTCCCAGCTTACGCCAAAAATACTGTGGGGAAAAAGTTTGACCAGCTCAGCTCTAGAGAGAAAGAAGATCTAATTCAAGGAGGAATAGATTTGCAGCCTGCTGAGACTCCAGAAGGAGAAAAGGATAGGGCTATCTCGTATTTCCTGAATACTACCAAGAAGCTTACCATGCAAGGCTATATGGCCTCTGAGTACATTCAGACAGAAATTATTCCTTATTCACTTATCCCTGGTCCCTACAATGGAGCAGCTTTAATCTCAGAAAACCAAAAACCTAGAATCAATGGCTAATCTGAATATCAGAAACAAACAAGAGAGAACATATCAAGCCATTATAGTAGGTTCAGGTGCCAGCGGTGGATGGGCAGCCAAGGAATTTGGTGACTTGGGAGTGAAGACACTGCTGCTCGATAGAGGAAGAGACGTAAAACATATCAAGGATTATCCTACCACCAATATGCTTCCTTATGAATTCAAACATAGAGGGAAGCTTCCGCAGAAAGTATTAGACGAAAATCCCATCGTAGCCAAGTGTTATGCCTATGGTGAAGATTCCGAGCACTTTTTTGCAAAAGATTCTGAGCAGCCGTATATCCAGGATAAGCCATTTGACTGGATCAGAGGCTATCAAGTAGGAGGAAAATCCCTCTTATGGGCGAGACAGGTACAGCGCTGGTCTGACTATGATTTCGAGGGTCCTGCACGAGATGGATTTGCTGTAGATTGGCCAATTCGCTACAAGGATCTGGCTCCTTGGTACAGTCATGTAGAGAAATTTGCTGGTGTTTCTGGCAACCTTGATGGATTAGATACCTTACCCGACGGCGAGTTTTTGCCAGGCTATGACTTAAACATCGTCGAGATGCATTTTGCTCAAAAGATGAAAGAAGTCTATGGTGATCGACATATGATTTCTGCTCGATGTGCACACATTCATGAGACTAGACCAGAATTTTCCGAGCAGGGAAGAGCAACTTGTCAAAACAGAAACCTATGCCAGAGAGGATGTCCTTTTGGAGGATATTTCAGTAGTAATTCCTCGACTATTCCATGGGCGCTGAAAAGCGGAAACGTGACTTTGAGACCCGATTCGGTAGTTCATTCCGTGATTTATGATGAGGAAAAAGGCAAGGCAACTGGTGTACGAGTCATAGATGCACATACCAAAGAGGTGGAAGAATTCTATGCAGATGTAATCTTCATCAATGCTGCCGCCGTCAATTCTAATGCTATTTTGATGAATTCCACTTCTGCTAGATTCCCTAATGGACTTGGAAATGATAGTGGAGTTTTAGGTAAATACTTCGCTTTCCATAATTATAGAGCTGGCGTAAGTGCTTCCTATGACGGATATAAAGAATATACGACTACTGGTGGACGTCCTACGAGTGGTTATATCCCAAGATTCAGAAATGTGAAAAAGCAGGAAACCGATTTTCTTCGAGGATATGCTGGAGGATTCAGTGCTTACCGAGGTGGAGGCTATGTAGCAGATGCAAGAGTGGGTATGGATCTGAAAAATAGTATGCTGAACCCAACACCGCCAGATGGACCTTGGAGAGTAGGCTCTCACATGATGGGGGAGACGATTCCAAAAGAATCTAATTTCATTGCTTTGGACAAAGATAAACTTGATCCTTATGGTCTTCCAACCTTGAAATTCAATGTGGATTACGATGATAACGATGAGAAAATGATCATTGATTATCAGGAGCAAATCTCAGAAATGTTTTCCAAGGCAGGTTTTACGGATATTTCTGTGCGAGATGATCATCGTGTGCCTGGTTTGGATATTCACGAGATGGGAGGAGTAAGAATGGGTAAAGACCCTAAAACTTCCATGCTCAACGGAAACCATCAGCTGCATGCCGTACCAAATGTGTACGTCACTGATGGAGCTTGTATGACCTCTACTTCTACTCAGAATCCTACGCTGACCTATATGGCATTTGCTGCGAGAGCGGCACATCATGCGGTAAATGAAAGTAAGAAATAGCGCTAAAAATTGTGTTGAACATATAAAAAACCTTGAGAAAAGATCCTTCTCAGGGTTTTTTTGTGTGTAAATTTTATTAAAAATAGTTTGTAACTGTATTGATTTTCAATAGCTTTTGCTTTTCAGTTCCGAATATTGAGGGAATTAACTTCGGAATTGAACAAAAGAGAGGTTAATGCGTGTTAAAAAGCAGGTCAATTCACCAGCACATTTTATTATGAAAATCGGCATTGTTTGCTATCCTACCTTTGGAGGCAGCGGAGTAGTAGCAACAGAACTCGGTAAAGGTCTAGCCAAAATTGGGCATGAAGTACACTTCATTACCTACAGGCAACCTACTCGCTTGGATTTTTTTAGTGAGAATCTTTTTTACCATGAAGTAGATATCAAGAGTTATCCGCTTTTCGAACATGCACCCTACGAGCTGGCCTTGGCAAGTAAGATGGTAAGTGTGGTGAAATATGAAAAATTGGATTTACTGCATGTTCATTATGCCATACCTCATGCTTCAGCTGCTTATATGGCAAAGCAAATATTAAAAGCACAAGGAATTCAAATTCCGATAGTGACTACCCTGCACGGTACAGATATCACTTTGGTAGGAAAAGACCCCAGTTATGAGCCAGTAGTAACCTTTAGTATTAACCAATCTGATGGAGTAACTGCGGTATCAGAAGATTTGAAAAAAGAGACTTACGCATTTTTTGATATCCAAAGAGACATCGAAGTGATTCCAAATTTTATTGATTTGGATCGATTCAAAAGACTGAAGAAAGAGCATTTCAAATTGGCAATCTGTCCAAATGACGAAAAGCTCTTGGTTCATACATCCAACTTCCGGAAGGTAAAACGAGTGGAGGATGTGATTCAAGTCTTCTATGAGGTTAGAAAGGAAATTCCAAGTAAGCTACTCCTAGTAGGCGATGGCCCAGAGCGTGATAAAATGGAACGCTTGTGTAGAGAGCTTGGGGTCTGTGACGATGTGCGATTCCTTGGCAAGCTGGAAGCAGTAGAAGAGGTACTTTCTGTCGCAGATTTATTTTTGATGCCATCCGAAAAGGAAAGTTTTGGACTTGCCGCGCTAGAAGCAATGGCCTGCGAAGTACCTATTCTTTCTTCCAATGCAGGAGGGATTCCTGAATTGAATGTAGATGGAGTCACAGGATTTGTTTCAGAAATCGGAGATATCCAATACATGAAGGAAAAGGCGCTGTTCATCTTAGATGATGCAAACCTCCTAACCTTCAAAAGAAACGCATTGCAAAGGGCTAAAGAGTTCGATATTTCAAAAATATTACCTTTGTATGTTTCTCATTATCAAAAGACCATAGAATCAACCATGGCACAAGTTTGATGAAAATATGATTTTTGTCAGTGACAAAAGCTCGTTTTGAATTATCTTTGTACGATAATTCCTGATTCAGCATCAAGAAAATATTAATAGTTTTATTTAGTAGCGTATGAAAAAGATTGGAAGATTGGATAAGCCGGACAATTTTGGCACAGCCCAGATGTTCTCCAACCCTATTCTAGAGAGAATTACCCGTACCCCTATTTGGATGCCTATCGTAATGTTTATCATTCTCGGTGGTGTTTCCATATATTTCGGAATCAAAACCACTAGCGTGGGAATTGGAACTGCCATCTTATTATTTGTGGTAGGATATATTGGTTTCACCTTGGTAGAGTATATGATGCACAAGCATTTTTTCCATATGGAACCGAATACTCCTATAAAAGATAAATTGCAGTACACAGTACATGGTGTTCATCACGATTACCCTAAGGACAAAGACAGATTGGCTATGCCTCCTTTTGTGAGTGCTGCTTATGCTGCCATTTTGTATCTAATATTCAAATTAACCATGGGAGATCTAGCATTCTATTTCTTACCAGGTTTCTTGTTGGGATATGCACTTTACCTTGGAATTCACTATTTGGTTCATGCGATCCAGCCTCCAAAGAATTTCATGAAAGTACTTTGGGTGCACCACGCGATTCACCATTACAAAGATCCCGATGTAGCATTTGGTGTGAGTACACCACTCTGGGATTATATCCTCGGTACTATTCCAAAAAAGGACTAACAGCATAAACCTCCCTAATTTCTGGGAGGTTTTTTTATGAACTCTATGAGCAAAATATCAATAATCGGTTTGGGTTGGATTGGGCTGCCATTGGCAAAAATCCTCTGTGCTAATCACACCGTATGTGGATCTACCACTACAGCCGAGAAAGCAGAGAGCCTGCAAAAAGAGGGGATCAATGCCATTCAATTTGCACTAGTTCCTTTTCCTCAAGGTAAAGGCTTCCAAGAACTTTTTACTGCTGAAGTATTAGTCGTTAATATTCCTCCAAGAACTCGGACATCTTCCGGAGAATTATTCTTGGAGCAAATCAAGTTTTTGCGGAGCATGGTAGATAACTCTTCCATCAAGAAAGTGTTATTCGTTTCCAGCACAGGGGTATATCCTGAGGCAAATAGAAAAGAGGCTTATACAGAAACTGATTTTCTTGACAAAAGTCTTACTGGTAATGAGACCATTTTCAAGAGTGAGTTGATGTTTGAAAAGGACAGAAATTTTGATCTTACCATTGTGAGATTTGGGGGCTTATTAGGAGATGAGCGGATTCCTGGAAAATATGTGGCTGGCCGAGAGAATGTAAAAGGGCATAGCCGTGTAAACTTCATCTATAGAAATGATGCGGCAAGAATGCTGGCTTGGATCATTGAGCAGAATCTATGGAATGAGGTCTATAATGGGGTAGCTCCAATCCACTCAGTTCGCAAAGATGTCTATGAGCGTAATGCTCTCGACTTGGGTTTTGAGCCTCCCAGAAGCTATGAAAATGCTTCTGAAGGAGTTGATCGTTTAGTTTCTGGAGCTAAGATTTTGGATTCGGGGTTCGAATTTGAATTTCCAGATCCGTTGGACTTTCCCTATTCCAAAGAAGTCTAGTGTAGGCGAGCGCCATTTGGTACAGCTCTCTCTACAGAGGTCAGTACGATATGACCCTGTTCATCACTGAATCCTGTGATCAAAACTTCAGACATAAAATCGGCAATCTGTCTAGGAGCGAAATTGCAAACACAAATGACCTGTCTGCCTATTAAATCCTCGGCTTGGTAATGGACAGTAATTTGTGCTGAAGATTTCTTTACACCTATCTCCTCTCCGAGGTCAACCCAGATTTTATAAGCAGGTTTTCGCGCTTTTCCAAACGGCTCAACACTTAAAATAGTGCCTACACGTAATTCTACTTTGTCAAATTCTTTGCTATCAATCGTTTGCATAGTGGATTTTTTTCCTAATTTTAGGAATCTTTTACAATACCCTAAGTAAAAGACAAAGGTTACAATTTCCAACTATGAAAATAAAAACTGACTTTTCCTTCAAAAAACTAACCATTTTCAGCATTGCTGTATTGGGAATATGCTTTTGGGCAGGGGATTCTATGGCTCAAAATGAGCAGGAAAAGTCAGAAATGGAACGAGAGAAACCTATTGACAAACCTTTGGTAGAGAATCAGTCTGATCAGCCTGATATTCAGGTTCGAGAGAGCTATATTCCTTCCACTACCAACGTCGCACCAGTCAAGACTCCAGCTCCAAAAAAGGAAAGCACTTTTAGCGGTGAAGGGAAAAAAGCTGAACCAGCACCTTCTACCTTGTCTTTTAATATTTTTCTCTACATCGTAGATAAATTCAAAGCAGATTAAACTATCCTTCTGCTAAGAATTTCTCTAAGTCTTGAAGACTAATCATCCCTTCGTAATAAGCTCTTCCAAACACTGCAGCTGATACTCCCATGTCTCGAAGTTGCCTAAAATCATCAACTCCTCTTACACCACCACTTGCTGCAAGATGAATGTCTGGGAATTTGTTTCTGATACTTTGAAACAGTGAGAAGTTCGGGCCTTCCAATACCCCATCTCCAGTGACGTCAGAACATTTCAAGTACTTCAATCCGCGCTCATAGAAAAACTCAATATGATCAAATAGGTCAATTTGTGTTTTCTTTAACCAACCTTTGATTTTGATTTTATTATCATCTGGATTGACGTCAGCTGCCAAATTGATTTTTTCTCTTCCATAGGAAAGTATAAACTGAGCGAAACGCTCTGGATGATTTGCCGCTGCGGAACTCACGGTGATCGTAGATGCACCAAATTCAAAACATTTGATTACATCGCCATCGGTAGAAATACCACCTGTAAAATCAACTTTCAAGTCAGTATATCCTGCAATAGCCTCTAGGATATGATAATTTTTTGGTTCACCTCTGCGTGCTCCATCTAGATCTACGAGATGAACTCTCTTGAGTCCAATGGATTCAAAATCCTGAGCAATCCCCAGTGGGTTATCAGATATCACTTTTTCAGTGGAAAAATCACCCCTTTTCAGTCGGACACATTTCCCATTGATTAGCCATATGGAAGGAACAATTTCAAACATCTTAATACTATTCAGGTTTATGTTGGGAAATGAGATTCAGATTGAAGATTCACTGGCATCTTGTTTCTATTCTTATCCAATATGCAAATCTTTTGTAAGTATTAAACACGAAATTTGCTTTCAGGAGTTCTGACTGACAAGAAGATTAGGATTTCAATACTTTAATTTAGCTATTTTTCCTTTAGCACCGGATGCCCATACTGAGCCATCTGCGTGTCCTATTTTCACTGCGTGAAAACCATCTTCAGAAATTGGCTGCCATGTAATGCCCGCATCAAGGGAATAATCCGATCCAGAAGGGCCTACTGCAATTAGCCATTTTTGTTTGTGGAAGTATACTACCCCTGAGCGATAGCCACCTGGTCCACTCTGTGGGAGCACCCATTCTTTTTTATTTGATACATATATGCCAGCTATATTTTCCTGCATCTCTTCATTCAAATAATCTCCACCTACGCCGACGATATCACCACCTCCCATACTTGTGATGGAGAATATGCCCTGAGAGGATTCTCCTTGGATAAATGGGCTTGTAAATTTCTCCCAGCTTGCTCCCATATCTTTCGAATAATGGAGATTCGACTCTGATCCACCAGTTCCTAGCCAAAGTTCATTTCCTTCCGCTAGCAAAGAGGTAGCACTAGCAGCAAAGGCCGCTTCACCCACTGCAGCTGCAGGAAGGGAATCTACCAAATACCAGCTTTTCCCGTGATTGGCAGTTTGGAGGATTGTCCATTTGCCTTCAAAAGGATCTCCTACGACAAATCCCCTACTTGCTGAGCTAAAACTTATCCCATCTAAGAAAGCGAATTCATTCTCCTGATGCTTTAGTTCCCAAGTTTGTCCGCCATCCTGTGTTTTATAGATCACTGCAGGCTGACCTGCTGAGACCACGATGGCGGTCATCGCATCAAAAGCATGTATAGATCTGAAATCAACTGAGTCTAATCCTGCGATTACGCCATGATCCCAAGTCTTGCCAGCATCTATCGTCCTCAGCCAGACGCCATTACTACCACTTGCCCATGCTATCTCACTTGTGAGTGGGGAAAGACCTCTTAGAGATGACTCTACTGGCGTCTCAAGGATCTCCCAGCCGCTAGGTTTATCGGCTAGTTCTTCATCAGAATTTTTGCAGGAAAAAAGCGCTATCAATAATGATAGCGCTAGTAATTTTCTTTTGATCATATTATTCTAAAATCAGACTATATCAACTTTTCTATAAGCTTGAATTAATGCTTTTTCCCCAGCTACTCCTGGAGAGGCATTTCCATGCTCCATACCCATTACACCTTTGAATCCTTGTTCATGGATGAATTTGAATACATTGCTATAATTGATTTCTCCAGTTCCTGGTTCCTTTCTACCTGGATTATCTCCGATTTGAATGTAAGCGATTTCATCCCAAGTCTTCTGCATCGTAGCAATGAGATTACCCTCATTCCTTTGCATATGGTAAATATCATACAGAATCTTACAAGCTGGGCTATCTACAGCCTTGCAAATCATATAAGATTGGTCAGCATGACGTAGGAAGAGATCAGGATTATCACTCAAAGGCTCCATGACCATCACGAGTCCATGTGGCTCTAATACTTCAGCTCCACGCTTAAATGCCTCAATGACATTGCCTGACTGCACGCCCATAGGAAGATTTCTTTCGAAGTATCCTGGAACTACAGTCATCCATTTGGCTCCAACTCGTTTCGCTACTTCCACGGATTTCTTACAGGTATCCACGAAAGTATCTATGAATTCCTGCTTGCCTGTAGTCAAAGACACTTTCCAGTTATCCCCGCCTTCGATCACAAAAACACCCATTCTCATTCCAAGGGAATCTAGGGTTTTGCCAATAAGGGCTTGATCTTCTACAGAGCGCTTGAGCATGCCATTGTCCTCCAGTGATCTAAAACCCTGATCAGCCATGAATTTCAATTCATCTACAATTCCACCTGGAGCGGAATTTCTGAACATTCCGAAGTGTGGAGCAAAATCCATATTGAAGGTAGGCTCAGCCTTGCCTGCTGCAAAAGAAGGCATACTCATAGCCCCAGAAACACCCATTAGGGTGCTTCCTAAGCCAACTTTCTTAATAAATCCTCTTCTTTCCATGATTAAACTACTTTAGTTTTGCCAGGAATAGCATGAGGATAATAGCCATCTGCACCAGGTAATACCTTAGGCAAAGCATCCCAAGCTAAAGTATCGGGCATCAAATCTACTGTACCATTAATAGCCTCATCGAAGGTCAACGGCTTACCAGAATAGGTAGCATATCTACCCATGATGGCTGTCATGGTACTATTGGCGGCATTTTCTGCATCAGCAAATTTATATTCTCCATTGAATAGGGTAGCCCAAAGCTGATCATGCTCTACCTGATAAGGATTTGGCTGATTCTTACGATCATGCTCATACAAGACATTGCCTTTCCAATCTTTCAATGTTCCATAATTACCAGCACTTAGGTAGGCTGTTCCTTTGGTTCCTTGGAAGCTTTCATCTACGCGGTTCTGCGCGCCAGGGAAGTGACGACACTCACTGTGAATCACCGATCCATCTGCGTAGGTAAAAGTTAGAACATGGTGATCAAAGATTTCTCCATTATCCTTACCTGTACGAATAAGGCGACCGCCTGTTCCTTCAGCTTTTACCGGCGGACCCTGCTTCACCCAGTTAGCTACGTCAATGTTGTGCACGTGCTGTTCGTTGATATGATCACCACAAAGCCAGTTGAAGTAGTACCAGTTTCTCATTTGATATTCCATCTCAGTCTGACCTGGCTGACGCTCTCTTACCCATACGCCACCGTCATTCCAATACACCTGGCCATTGATAATATCACCAATATCACCATTGTGAATTCGCTTGATTGTTTCTATATAGTTTGCTTGGTAATGTCTCTGAAGACCTACCACAACGTTGAGTTTTTTAGCCTTTGCTTCTTCAGCAGCTTTCAATACTTTTCTAATACCTGCAGCATCTACTGCTACTGGCTTTTCCATAAAAACCTGTTTCCCCTGCTTCACCGCTTCTTCGAAATGCATAGGACGGAAACCAGGAGGTGTAGCCAGAATCACTACATCTGCTAATGCAATAGCCTCCTTGTAAGCATCAAAACCGACAAATTTCGTTTCCTCTGTTACAGCAAGCTTGTCTCCATATTTTTCACTTAGCGCCTTGTGTGCATTATCTAGTCGGTCTTTGAAGGCATCTGCCATCGCCACTACCTTGATATTGTGTCCTGTTGCTAAAGCTTGAAAAGTAGCACCAGTTCCTCGACCACCACAGCCAATTAGCGCAAGTTTTAATTCATTGACTGGAGCAGCGTATGCCCCAGGCAATACAAACGGCGAGGTCATCAAACCACCTGTTACCAAGGCGGAAGTTTTGATGAAGTCCCTACGTGAATTTTCGATTTTCATGAGTATAGGTTTTAAGGGTTAATAATCAGTTATAGGAGCGGCTTGATAGTAAGCCATAATTTCTTCATCGCTAGGTGGCATAAGGGGACGCACTAGTCTTAATCCTAAGAATGGTGCTTCTGGAAACCACCATTGGCTTTTAGGAATCTGTGGATCTATTCGCTTCCAATCTGCAGAACTTTCAAATCGCTTGGTAGAACTCAATTCTGAAGCTTCTGTATCGTAGCTTCCACCACGTACCACTCTTGGATATAGCTCAGTGGATGGATTGGAAGGATTGGCTGCAGGCGATGCTGCGTAAAATTCTGAATCGTATTGATCCGAAGTCCATTCTAGCACATTGCCATAAATATCATAAAGTCCCCAAGGGTTTGCTTTCTTCTCACCAATGGGATGGGTAGTATCCTCAGAATTCTCTCTAGTCCAGGCATATTCTCCAAGCTGGGATGGATCGTCGCCGAAAAAGAACCTTGTTTCTGATCCAGCTTTGGCGGCATATTCCCATTCTGCTTCTGTAGGAAGTCGGTAGAAAACACCTGTTTTCAGGTACAGCCAGTGGCAAAACTGGATGGCACCGTACTGTGTCATTCCTATGGCAGGCTTACCTTCTTTTCCCATTCCAAATGTCATATCCAGATAAGGCATACTTGGTCTGGTCAGTCCATCCACGATTTCTCCAATTGGTCCTTCGGAGAGGGCTAACTCATAATTTTTGTCTAGGAAAAGCTCAAAAGCATCCCAAGTCACTTCATGAGTTCCCATCCAGAAAGCATCAATTTTCACTTCATGAGCAGGTTTTTCATCGGCGAAATTGTCCGATCCCATCATAAAGCTTCCTTCTGGAATAGCCGCCATTTGAAAAGCGACTTGAGTTCCTGGGATTTTCTGCGTGTAGGATTCAAAATTGGAATCATTGACATCAAAGCTCATCAGAAGCAATGCGCCAATTAAGCTGTATTTTGTGTTTGTTTTAAACATGTTCAAAGAAAAAATCTTTAGCATTAAATATAATAGTATTGGATTTGCAATTTAGTCCGTTTTTGATGGATGGAGGGAATAGATGCTCACCGTAGATTCATCCAAATATATCAGCAACAGGCTCTTGTCCGCTATAATTTTGCGAATGTTTCCACTCAGGTTCAGCCCGCTTTTGGATTTGGAAGCATTGGTAAAATCACCTTTTCCATTGCCAAGTAAAACAGTGCCTTGGCTTGCATCATATTTACCAAAGTACAATTTACCATAGCCGATATTTCCACCGAGTATTATATCCAGATTTCCATCTCCATTCACATCCACAGCTTCTGAAGCAAAAACTGGTGAGTACTGAGCTTGAATAGGTAATTCTTTTACCTCAAATTTTCCTGTTTCATTTCTGACAAAATAGCTTGTCTCTAGTCGATTGATGTAAATGGAACCTGATCCTTGGCGTTCTCCTGGGGTGAAAAGCTCACTCATTTTTACATTAGAAAAAGACTTAAAGTCAAGGTATCTCTTTTTTAGGAACAGTACTTGACCAAGTATTTCATCGCGACTTGCTGCTGGATATCTTTCTCCTTGGATATAATATCCCAAAAAGGCATCAGTGGATCCATTTCCATCAAAATCCTTATATAAAATCTCCGCTGGCTCCGAGCTGCTTGCCTTGATCTGGGAGTTTGTCCCTAGGTTTCCAGCCAATATCTCCACCTTGCCATCTCCATCCCAATCAGCCAAGGTCAAGTCATTCCAAAAACCAAATTCATGCTTCTCGAAGAATTCAAGGGTAGTTTCTATCCATTGATTGTCTCGGAAAGAGAAAATCTGAATTGGCATAGCCTCTCCGAGTACTATCAATTCAGGCTTTCCATTCTGATCTAAATCTGCGATGCCAGCGTCCGTGAGCATCCCCAAATTGACAAAAGTAGGGGCAAGTTGTTTGGTTTGGTCGCTAAAGTTTCCGTTGCCATCATTGATCCAAATTCTAGCACCAAGAGAGGTTGGGAATTGACCTGGATTGATTCTGGCTCCTACAAATAAATCTGGAGTACCATCCAAATTCAAATCAACCACCTGCACTGTACCTGTCGGAAATGCTTCAGAAGGTAAAGACTGAGAAGATATGCTGAAATTACCTTTTCCATCATTTAGGTAGAGTCGATCTCGCAAAACTTCATCTCCTACATTGAAATCATATACTCCACCACTTGCTACATAAAGGTCCAAACTACCATCTCCATTTGCATCAAACGCAATTGCGTCAGTATCTTCCGAAGCAGCATTAGCGGCAAAAATGCTAGAATTCATCTTGACAAAAGAGCCGCTCGATGTCTGTGAATAAAGTGTGCCAGAGGCATTGGAGCCTGCTCCTACAAATATATCCTCACGTCCATCACCAGTAAAATCAGCGTAAACCAACGCCTTTCCGTTTCCAGAAACTGGATTAATCAATAAGGGCTGCCGCTTGTAATCATTGAAATCCCTACCCTTCTCATTACTTAGTTTTGCTTTTTCTGTCAAGAAAACTTTCGAAGAACTCAGCTTTTTATTGGTAGGACTGCCAGTAGTACCTTCGCTCAACTCCAGGCTTTGGTTGGCAGCTATGGCATATTCCTTGGTGGTTTTTCCACCTGGCCAGCTGACTTGGATAGAATCGATTTCGCTTATTTCACCTAGGCCAAAATGCAATGTAGTAGACACGGAAGACTGATAGCCACGATACGGATTCTGTTCCAAAACTTGTACAGTATTTCCAGCGAAGATTTCAACTTTGGCTCCAAATGCAGATGAATTGCTAGCAGATCCTATAAGCTTCACATTCAGATAATTTCCGCTATTGAGTTGGCTGGTCTGATTCTCATAGATAAATGCTGGGGAGTTGATGTTGTTGACAATGAGGTCAAGATCACCGTCATTATCAAGATCACTGTAAGCTGCTCCACTACTATTTGCAGTTTGATTGATTCCCCAATCATTCGTTTTATTTTCAAAGGTCAACTCACCTGTATTCTGGAAAATGTAATTGGTCAGATTCGAAGAAGGCATGTTTTTGACCATGTTCAGTAAATCCTCCCGCTTGAGCTGACCACCTGAAGTACGAACGTAATTGTCCATGTATTTCAGAAAGTCCTGATTGTTGTAATCCCTCAAGTAACCATTGGTAATGAAGAGGTCTTTCCAGCCATCATTATCAAAATCAGCAAAAAGTGAGGACCAACTCCAGTCGGTATTGGATACTCCTGATAGCTGTCCAATCTCCTGATAAGTACCATCGCCAGAATTTACATGCAGCATATTTCGCATGTATTGATGATGAAATCCTTTATTTACATTCAGCTCAAATAATTCAAAATTATCTGGGGCGAGCAAAAGCTTTTGTCTTTCATTGCCCTCAGGGAGCATGTCTAGCGTGAAAATATCAGGCAAGCCGTCGTTGTTGAAATCAGCGATGTCATTACCCATAGAGAAATGAGAGGTATGTCCTAGACGGCTTTGGATCTCATCCTTGAATGTTCCGTTTTTTTGATTGATATATAGATAATCAGGCATGGAATAATCATTGCCTATGTAGATATCTGGCCAGCCATCTTGATTGATATCTGAAACCGCTACGCCCAGTCCATAGGATAGGCTCGAGCTAGAAATACCAGCTTTCTGAGTGATCTCGATAAACTTCCCATCTCTGTTTTCGAATAGCTGAGAACCAGCTTCGTGTTTTTCTTTGAGTAGTACCTTAGTCAAATTCACATCCTGATTTTGGATGGATTTGGTGTTGTGATTTAGTATAAAAAGATCCAAATCTCCATCTAGATCAAAATCAAAAAAGCTAGCTGAAGTGCTTGGTGCATTAGAAGCTATGCCATATTCTTCAGCCATTTCTTTGAAAATAGGAACTCCATTTTCATCATTTCCCTGATTTACAAAAAGTTCATTGGTACGTTTCTCAGTTGGCAAATTTCCTGAGTAGCATTGATAAATGTCTAGTTTGTTATCGCCGTTGATGTCGACGAATACAACTCCAGTTTTCCAAGGACCTGATCTTCCGGTAGCTCCAGAAGCTTGAGCTGTTTCTGTGAATTTAAGGTCTCCTTGATTGAGGTAAAGCATATTGCCACTTACATTGGCAGAAAAATAGATATCCTCCAGTCCATCCTGATTCAGATCTCCCACAGCCACGCCACCTCCATTGTAGAGGTACTCGTACATGAGGACATTGAGGTTGAGAGTCTCTTCTATTCTATTGGAAAAAGTGATTCCTGTTTGTTCAGGGGCCAAAAGATGAAAGAGAGGAGGAGTATTTGAAATTGAGGGATTTTCAGACTGATTGCTGTTGTCTGGTTCAGAACAAGAGAACAGTAGTAAACTGAGCCCCAAAACTGCTATGAAATTCCGGTTGATCATATGTTAAAATAATCTAAGCCATCCCAAATGAGATGGCTTAGATCAAAAATTAAAAGAAAATTATTTTTTAGTCTATTCCAGGATTTTGGACTAGAGCTGGATTACGATTCATCTCACTTCGAGCTATCGGCACAAAGAACATTTTATCTAACCAAATTCTGTTCTCTTTTCCTGGGTCAATTGGAAGCACCTTGTACTCATAGTCGTAGTACTCGGTATCATACCTATAGGTAGATAGAGTTTTACCAGGCTTAAGTGTACCGGTAATGTTGATGATGTTTGCTTTACGACCTAGGGTTTCCTCAGCAATCATCCAACGGCGCGTATCATGGTATCTCTGCTCCTCATAGGCCATTTCGATACGTCTTTCATTTCTATATCGAGCTACCAAAGCATCTCCAGTCTCAGTAACAGCAGGTTGTCCAACACGGAATCTAATTTTATTCAACCAGAATCTTGCTTCGTCCTCCTGACCTAATTCCAGTGAAGCTTCTACGTAATTTAGAACCACTTCAGTAAATCTAATAATAGGCCATGGCACTTCTTGCCAAGTATTCTGATCAACAATAGTAGGATCTGCGTCTACGAATTTTCTGGTATAATATCCAGTATAGCTACCATTCCAATCCTCGATAGAACTATTTCTAGTATCCAAACCAAAGTGAGTCACTTTAGCTCCTGAAGCGTCTGTTACTTCATAGGTACCAGCTTGAATTTGACCCAATGGATCCTTAGGCTGGTTGGCCGTGGATCTTGGTTTCCATTGAGCTCCGTCATACAGAATGGAAGCATAGAAACGCGCATCTCTATTCTCAAAAGGTGCAGAAGCTTGATCAGGGTTGGACCAGTCGAATCTAGTACCATCCATCATCTCATAATCATCTACTAGCAATTGTACTGGAGAGTTACCTGCCCAGTTGTTATAGCCATTTGGTCCGTTGAAAAGACCTTGACGACCACCATTTTCTTGCTTCATGTTGATGAAATATCTACCCAAAATAATCTCTTGCTCACCACCATTTCTGGCCATTGAGTTGTCGATGTAATTCTGGATACCTATCTCGTGTGAAACAGGCTCAGACAAACCCAAATTATTTCCACTTGCCTTTTCTAATACTGCTCTCGCAGCATCTTGAGCTTTTTGCCATCTTTCAGTTCTATTGCCACTTGGATATGCTACTAGATCAAGATTAGGATAAGAAGCCAAAAGCGTAGAATTAGAACTGGCAGTAGGGCCATCATGCAAATCACTTGCTGCATACAATAGCACTCTGGCTTTCAAGGCTAAAGCTGCAATATCTGTAGCTCTACCATCTACCTTAGACTTACCTTCCAATAAAGCTGCTGCGTCATTTAGATCTGTTACAATGAAGTTGATGGTCTCTTCCCATGTAGCTCTGGCTAGGTCATAAGTATCTTCACCCAATCCATAAGGCTTATCCACCAAGGGAATTCCACCATGGTATCTAGCTAATTGATGATAATAGTAAGCTCTCATGAACTTTGCTTCACCTAGTAGTTTGTCTACTATTCCCCCATCATTTTCAAACTGTGGGTCTGAAAGGTTTGCTATGGCAATATTAGCTCTACGGATATAGCTGTACATGTTAGCCCAGCTATAGGTGTTATTCACCCAACCTAAATCAGCTGCATTTACTCTCGCCTCAGTGACTGTGGTAATACCACGTCCTGGGTGTGTAAACATTGCCTCATCAGAGAGAGATGCGAGCATTTGCTCGTCAAATCCACCATTTCCAAATCCTTGATAAATCCCAATTACGAAAGCTTCTGCTAAAGATGGGTCAGTCCATACCGCAGCTTGCGATATCTCACCTAGGGGTTCTGTATTTAGAAAATCACTGTTACAGCTTGCAATGGTAAAGCATGCTGTAAGCATTATTACTATGTGTTTTATATTTCTTTTCATTATTTGAGTTTTTTAGAATGAAACAGAAAGACCAGTGTTGATTACCCTTGCTTGTGGGTAATATTGACCTGTTGAAGCGTCAGACTCTGGATCATATACCTTCGTCTTACTCCAAGTGATCAAGTTCAATCCGTTTACGTAAAAACGGGCATTTTTGACTCCAATCTTCTCAGTGATATGAGCTGGAATGTTGTATCCAATTTCTAAGTTTTTCAATCTCATGTAATCAGATGGTCTGAACCAATATGTATTTCCTGAAGAATAATACTGATCGTTTCTATTAGCAAGTCTTGGATCTGTGCTGCTAGGGTTATCGATAGTCCACCTGTTGTCATAGATATCAGAAAGATAATTACCTATGTTTCCTGACTCACCTGCACTGATATACTGTCTTGCTCCCAATGATCCTTGAAACAAGATAGAAACGTCGAATCCTTTCCAGTTGGCGTTTAAGTTAATTCCACCTTGGAATAGAGGGATGTTGTTATTGTCCATACGTACTCTATCATCAGGAGTGATTTTTCCATCACCATCGTAATCCTTATACTTCATATCACCAGGACGTAAATTATTGGTAATAGCTGAGTAGTCAATAGTCTCAGCATCGATTGATTGCTGATCTGGGAATACTCCATCATACTGGTAAACTAAGCCTGTATTCATAGGGCTGCCAGTAGATCTCTGCCACTCAGGAGCTCCTGGAGCTTCATCCCAGAACAAAATACTGTTCTTGGCATAACCTCCGTTTACACTTGCAGAATACTGGAATTCTCCTTTTCCACCTCTTATGCCTAGATTCAAGTCAAAGCCTTTGTTTTCTACTTCTCCAATATTTTCAGCTGGTAGATTTAGACCTGTTGATTGTGGCACTGAAGCGTTTCTCTGCCAAAGGATATTTGTACGCTTGTTGTAGAACAAATCAAACTCGAAGAATATTTTGCCTTCAAGGAACTGTCCTTCAAAACCTAAGTTAGAGTTGTTGGCAATTTCCCATGTAATTGCTTCATTAGGAACTCTTGTTTCATAAAGTGTCTTTGTTTCTGCTCCACCAACGATATAAGAGCTAAAGCCATAAGTAGAAAGATACTGGTATTCACCAATCTGATCATTACCTAGCTGACCCCAAGAACCTCTGATTTTGAAGAAGTCAAAGGTTTTACCAAGTGAGTTTTTCCAGAAATTTTCTTCAGAAACAACCCATCCTAACATCAATCCTGGGAAGAAACCAAATCTCGTGTCTTCAGGGAAGATATATGAACCATCGTATCTCCATAGGAACTCTGCAAGATATTTCTCCTTGTAGTTATAAGCTACTCTACCGAAGTAGTTCAAACGAGCTCTATTAAATGCTCCACCACCGTTATCTTTTTGAAGATCACCACCAGCAAACATTTGATCAATAGCAGTAGAGATAAAGAATCTTCTATAGGCATTGAAATTATTTCCGTCGATTGTTTCTCTGTTGACACCAGCTACTACATTTAGTGTATGGATATCATTAAACGTCTTATCGTAATTAATAACCCCACCCAAAAGCACATTCAATTGCTGGCTAGTAGACTCATTTAAGTTTGGTTCAGCAGGACCTCTTTTACTTGGTACCAATACTGGAGTAACTCCATCATCCTCGAAACCATTACCTTTTTCATACAAGGTCCATGGAATTTGCCATCTTTTAGTCGCTCTGATGTATTTATCAATAGCGGCTGTACCAGTGAATTTCAATCCTTCTACTCCAGGAATTTTGATCTCCAATGTACCTGTAGACTGGATATAGTCACGCTTGTCACGATCGTATCCAGTTTGGTTTGTAGTAATTACTACTGGGTTTTGACCGTTTTCGATATCTGGACCTGGCTTGCCATTTGGCCAGTATGCAGGCTGGTTTGGCTTACCTCTCATCGACATACGGAAGATCGCAGCTGCAGATTGAGTTGGGAAGGATCTTACTTCTTCTCTAGCTAAAATACCCAAGCCTACTTTCATATACTTATTGATATTCGCATCTAAGTTGATTCGGAAGTCATACTGTTGGTATCCAGTAGCGGCATCCTTATAGTATGCATCCTGATCTTGGTAACCTAAGGAAGTCAAGTACTTCACATTCTCACCACCACCTACTAATTGTAGATTGTATCTACTCTGAGGAGACCAATTTTTAAGTGTTTCACCATACCAGTCAGTGTCAGGGTAGTTCCACGGATCAGAACCGTTTTTATACAATTCAATTTCCTCTGGTGTGTAGGGAGCAGATCTAATCTGACCATTTGGTCTAACATATTCTCCGTTCTGCTTGTACGCTTCATTTGCAGCAGCCCACTCATCAGTAGGAAGCTCGTAGATATTTAACTCATTCAGCGCATTTGCATACTCAGGTGCGTTTGCCAGTTTTGGAAGCAATGCTGGCTGAGCCCATCCTAAGTTTGCTTGAAAAGTCAGTTCAGGAGCACCGGTAGCACCTCTTTTGGTAGTTACTAGAATTACACCGTTTGCAGCTCTAGATCCGTAGATAGCAGCTGATGCATCTTTCAATACCGAAATACTCTCGATATCATTTGGATTAAGTCTTTCTAGACCACCTGCTCTGTCAGGAATTCCGTCGATTACTACCAAGGCTGAGTTGTTACCCAATGTATTGGAACCACGAATCCGAATTCCAGATCCATCATAACCTGGCTCACCACCTCTGTTTACAGCAACCACACCAGCCATACGACCAGCGATAGAGTTTGATAAATTCAGAGCTGGAGACTTGGTTAGTTCCTTACCTTTTACTGTGGCAACAGAACCTGTAATAGTTTCCTTCTTCTGCTCACCATAACCTACTACAATTACTTCTTCCAAAGATTTTGTATCAGGTAGCAAGGTGAATTCAAAATTAGTCTGCGAACCAACTGTCACTTCCATCGGCGTGAAGCCAATAAATGACATGACTAATACGTCATCTGGTCCAGAAACGCTAAGGGTAAACTTACCGTCAATATCTGTGACGGTACCATTTGTTGTGCCTTTTACAAGGACGGAGGCACCAGGCAGAGGCAAATTATCCTCTCCTGAAATTATGACACCAGACACCTCCTGGGTCTGGGCGAATGTTGTGCTAATCAGTCCTAGACAAAAAATTAATGTCATGCTGAATAGCTTTAAATGAGTAAAGTTTCTCATTGGCATAGGGGTTTATTGTTATTTAATAGATTTTAACATTCTAATGTCCCCCTATGCATTAAGAAAAGCAAACTGTTTATCGCATAAAATTGACTGTATTTTGACGTATCATGGACAAACCTATAATCATAACCGCACACATTTGTATTATTTTTAGAATAAATGGATAATTGTTTGATTATATCAAAAGAAGGCTGGGAAATAAATTAGCAAAAATTGATGTTTTTACTCATTTCAATCGATTGCTATAGTCTATTCACCACTGCTTTTTTTGGAATTTCCAAAGACCAGATTCCTCGCAAATCTCCAAGACCAAAATCTCTCGCTGAATCTTCCGGATAAAGAGAATCTATTTTACTTAAAACGTCAACTTCTAGATCCTTTGTTGGAACTCCATGGCAAGCCAAACAAAATTCTGAGGAAATGACAATCGCTTTAGTATACAGTAATACATCTCCCTCTGCTATAGCCTGTATATTTGATTCATTTTTTATATTGTTTTCCACATTATATTGATATGCTTCCAGCAGCGGAACTTCGTCTGCGGTAGGTAAATTAGCTTGATTTCTAGCACGTGTAGAAGTTCTACGAATTGATATTCCGTATGTATTTGCTAGCTCTTCTATAATAGGTACAGCATTGATATTACAAAATTCTAAGGCCTCTGCATAGCCATTTTCGTTCACCTTTGTGTGAAGATTTTGCATAAGTAGCTGCTGTGCTTCGGTGCTGATCGAATCTCCCCAGATCATTGCTTCCTGAATGATTTGAGCATCAGAAAGTTTCTTTGCTTCCATAGATTTATTCACCTGATCAAAAACATCTTTTGAAATACGCTCTCGGGAGCCACAAGCCATCAATAGTAAAGCTGGGATGAGAAAAGATACTAGTTGCTTCATGAGGTTATGAATTAAGGAATATATAAAACTACAAATCATTGCTTAGATTCTCTGTTGATTCTTCGATTCTAAGCAATTCATTCAGCGGTCCTGCATGCTTCTCCTTTGAGAAGCGATGAAATAACTTATTTTTGCTTATCTCAATTATGCTCATGCGAAAAACACTAGGTCTATTTTTATTCGGGATGATGCTTAGCACTCAGCTTTTCTCCCAAACCTGGACTAGGATGCAAAGCTGGGGCTTAGACTTTGAATCAATCACTTGGCTGGATGAAGATTTGGGATTCGCAGTGGGCGAAAACCTTATAATTCGCAGCTCAGATGGAGGAATCAGTTGGGAAGAGCTTGAGGTGAGTTTTGAAGGGAAATTGCTGGATATTCGCTTTTGGGACGATAAGGCAGGCATTGCGGTAGGAGAAAATGGACTAATCCTCAAAACCACAAATGCTGGTGCTAGCTGGACTCAAGTACCATCCGGAACACTCCATACTTTGACCAGCGTAGCTATTTCTTCTAAAGATAAAATACTGGCTACATCGGATGGAGGAGAAATTTTGCTTTCTACAAATCAAGGAGAGACTTGGACAAAGCTGAATTCTGGAACAAGCCGAAGCTTGAATGAGATCACTTTTTTGAATGCTGACACCGCTTATGTGGCAGGAAACCAAGGCTTGATTATGAGAACCTATAATGGAGGGAATCAATGGACCTCCTTGAACGCAGGTTTATCCACAAATCTTAATGGAATAGCTTTTTCCACCGCAGAAATTGGCTATGCTGTAGGAGCGGGAGGAACTATAATAAAAACGCTGGATGGTGGTGAAACTTGGCTTATACAGAATTCTCCAGTACTCACTGACTTGCAAAAGGTAGCCATTAGTCCAGTGGACATTCGAATAGTAAGTATAGTGGGAAATATGGCCACTGCCCTACGATCTACTAATTCTGCTGCTTCTTTTGGCAAAGCAAATTTGGGAGCTACAAATAGTAGAAACCTACGAGCTTTGGCCTTCAAGCCAGGCAGTAATTTGGTGTTTGCTGTAGGTCAGGATGGTTACCTTATTTCTTCTACCAATGCCGGAAGTAGTTATAGTCAGCGGCTGGCAGGAATTCGAAATGATTTCAGTGGAACAGATTTCAAAACAGATCGTGCAGGGCATATTTCTGGTGAAAAAGGCGCAAATTATATTACAAGCAATGGCGCCAGCAGCCTAGTGTATAGGCCTGTTCCAGAAGAAGTAGATATTCTGGGAATGGATTATTGGAATACATCTTTTGGCTATCTGGGTTCCTATTCAGGGAAAATGTTTCGAACATCAAACGGAGGAACGACTTGGGTTCCAGTTCCTGCGCAGACCTCCGAAGCAATTACCGGCTTTTACCTATTTGCTCCATCTGTTCTCTATATCACTGGAACGAACGGATATATTGCCCGATCATTTGACTCTGGAGGCACTTGGGATGCGGCGGGTATTGAGACCAATACGAGTGAAAACCTAAGAGACCTCGCTTATTTTGATTATCAAGTGGGTTTTGCAATGGGAGATAATGGGCAGATCAGCTGGACGAATGGAGGAAGTGTCTGGGAAAACCTTCCAAAACTGACGGATGAAGATCTGAATGCCTTATCGAAACTAGACTCCAATACTGCCGTGATCGTAGGAGATGCAGGAGTAATCCTCAAGTCAGTGGATATGGCCAAAACATGGAAGAAGATCAATGTTCCCTTCTCTGACAATTTCAATTCTGTGGATTTTTGGGATGAATACTTAGGATTTATTTCTGGCGATAATGGGCTTATTCTTCAGACCAAAGATGGGGGAGAATCCTGGGTACAAATTCCGAGTGGAACGACTCGAAATATCACCGGCATAAGTGTAGGTACACCTACAGTAGCATTCGCGGTCGGAGATGATGGAACAATTTTGAGATATGAATGCATTCCTCCTATCGAGGTAAGTGAGATTTCTGGCGAGAACCAAGTCTGCCTTACAACTAACATCTATTCAATTGAAGACCCTAATTTTCCTGGAGCGCAATTAGTATGGCGTGTGGATGGTGGTGAAATTATTTCAGGGCAGGGTACTCATGAGGTTGAGGTGCTTTGGAAAACCCCAGGAAGAAATGGTGTTTTTGTGAGTATGGAGAATTTCTGCGGCAATGGAAATACCTCCTCTTTGGAAGTTATAGTTACAGCGATTCCATCTGCAGAGGTACAAATAGCAGGAAATGGAGCAGTGTGCTTGAATGAAACAACAAATTATTCTCTGCCTAAGTTAGATGGAATTAGCTACACCTGGGAAGCAAGTGGAGGTGAAATACTGCAAGGTCAAGGTTCTGCTGCTATAAGCGTGAAATGGAATACTGCTGGAGCGCAGGAATTGCGGGTAATTCAAGAAAATGCTTGCGGAAAAGCAAGTCCAGTACTTCTGCCAATTGCAGTGAATATACCTCCAGCACAGCCTGGAGAAATAACAGGAGAAACTCAAACAGGGCTTTGGGAAACAAGCTATGAGGTACCTGCACAAGATCAGGTGAACTTAAAATGGACAATTTCAAATCAAGGCGGAAGAATACTACAGGGGCAGGGCACAGAAAAAATTACTGTGCTTTGGGAAAAAGAAGGGGATTTCCAGCTAATCGTTACGCCCGAAAACGACTGCAATGATGGTGAAGCCAGAGTGCTGGACGTAAACGTCAACGTAATCACTGCCTTGCCAGAAAAGGAAGATTTAAGCGTTAGTTTATTTCCAAATCCATCTTCAGGCACCGTAAACCTTCATCTAGGAGCCGGAAATTATAAAAGTCTGCAAGTAATCAATGCTTTTGGGCAAGTGATCCAGACGATTGACTTGAGTGCTGATACCAAAGAGATCAAGTTGGAACAGTTACCAAGAGGCATGAATCTAATCCAAGTCTATACTGAGTCCAATGTTTTGGTAAGAAAAGTGATGGTCAATTAATGAGAATTAAAGTTGCTTTTTACTGCTCTCCACGGATATTCACATATTGGAAGATATCTCCCACGGTGGTGTTTTTCACAAAAGCTTTTTTCAAAATAGCCTCAGGGAAATAGCCAGCTTTCTCTAGGACATTCATGGATTGTCCGTTGAAATCATAGACTTGGGCAAAGATTCGCTCAATATCAAATTTCTCAAAAATATACTTACTGTATAATTTTACCGCTTCCGTAGCTATACCCTTGCCCCAAAATGGCTCGCCAATCCAAAATCCCAATTCCATGTTGGTGCGGAGTTCATCCTTTCCTCTTTCAGAGCCAACAGAGCCTGCCAATTTACCTTCAAATTCCACAGCAAAATTTTGTGGAGGATTGAATTTTTGATTGTGTTCTATCCAATAGCGTGCATCATGAATAGTATAAGGCTGCGGAAAGCTATCCTTAAGATTCATTGCGATCTTGGGATTATTGGCCAAAGGATAGAGCTGATGAAAATGAGCCTCATTCCAGGTCACTAATCGAATTTCTCTTTCTCCAGTAATAATCATAAAAGTCTGATGGTTAATTCTTCAAGATAATAGGCTAATCGCAGAATCAATAAAATTCTACTATATTTTATGCAAATGCCCAGCCTATTCTTCTAATCCGCTGTTATTCATACGGTCAAGGTTTTCTGCAAATCGTAATGCGGATATAAAATCCTCAATGTGTCCATCCATTACCTCGGGGAGATTGTACACAGTTTTATTGATTCTATGGTCCGTTACTCTCGACTGTGGGTAATTGTAGGTTCTAATTTTGTCCGATCTATCCCCAGATCCCACCATCGACTTGCGTTGAGCTCCTACAGCGTCGTTGTGTTTTGCTAGTTCTATCTCGTACAGTCTTGATCTCAATACTTTCAGCGCTTTTTCAAAGTTCTTGATTTGAGACTTTTCATCCTGACAAGTCACAATCAATCCAGAAGGCTCATGTGTCAATCGTACCGCTGAGTAGGTAGTGTTCACAGATTGTCCACCAGGACCTGAAGAACAATAGGTGTCTTTTCGCACATCATTCATATCGATGTTTACTTCTACATCATCCATTTCTGGCAAAACTGCCACAGAGGCAGCGGAGGTATGAACTCTGCCTTGAGATTCTGTGGTAGGCACTCGCTGTACACGATGAACACCTGACTCGTACTTCATTCTGCCATACACATCTTCTCCTCCAGAAATAGTGGCAATGATTTCCTTATATCCTCCAGCTGATCCAAAGGTCAAATCCAACACGGTTAGCTTCAAATTCTGTCTTTCGCAGAAGCGCTCATACATACGGAATAGGTCTCCAGCAAAAATAGATGCTTCATCACCACCAGCTCCACCTCTGATTTCCAAGATACAATCTTTGGAATCATTAGGGTCCTTCGGTATCAGCAACTGCTTGAGCTCCTCTTCAAGCTCCTCTTTCCTAGGTCTTAGTTCGTCCAGTTCGGCCTTGGCCATTTCCCTGAAATCTGGATCTTTTTCCTTATCGAGAACTTCCTTGGAACTGACAATATTTTGCAAGACTAAGCTGTATTCATCATATACTGCTACAATTTTTTCTAACTCTTTGTATTCCTTCGTAAGCTTGGTGTATTTGCTCATATCGGCCATAGACTCAGGCATAATGATGAGTTGACCTACTTCTTCAAAACGTTCTTTGATTGATTGTAATTTGTCCAGCATAGTATTTTAATCGCTGCGCAAAAGTATGCAAATTTATCCGGAGGCTGAATATACAGTGCAACTAATAAAACTGAATATCCAGTCCTAAATCGTAATAGTTTCCCCTTAGTCTGCATGACTGAAAAAAGAGGGGCGCTTTAAATGTATTTAAGCTGGAATGGGAGTCAGAATATATACGAGAGACAAGCGCAAGTAAAAAGGCTGCCTTTTTCAGACAGCCTTTACTATTTATTCTACCGTTACCGATTTCGCCAAATTCCTTGGCTGATCTACGTTACAGCCTCTCATGACTGCGATATGGTAAGAGAGGAGTTGTAGCGGAACCACTGCTACTAGTGGGGCAAAAGCTTCATGGGTTTCAGGGATCTCAATCACGTGATCGGCTATGGCCTTCACTTGAGTGTCTCCTTCTGTGACCACTGCGATTACTTTTCCTTTTCTAGCCTTTACTTCCTGAATATTACTCACTACTTTTTCATAAGAGCTATCCTTGGTAGCAATGAAGAATACAGGCATTTCCTCATCTATCAAAGCAATAGGGCCATGCTTCATCTCCGCCGCTGGATATCCCTCAGCATGGATATAAGAAATTTCTTTCAGCTTCAATGCGCCTTCAAGTGCAACTGGGAAATTGTATCCTCTACCCAAGTAGAGAGCATTTCTTACATCCTTGTATTCCTCAGCGATGTACTTAATCGCCTCATTTGTTTTCAATGCCTGTTCTACTTTTCCTGGAATTGCTTCAAGCTCATGTAGCAACTGTATATATCTACTTTCTGGCAAAGTGCCTCGCTGATATCCCAGCTTCAGCGCCATCATAGCAAGAACCGAAATTTGAGCTGTGAACGCCTTCGTAGATGCTACCCCGATCTCTGGGCCTGCATGTGTATAGGATCCTGCATGAGTAGTTCTCGGAATGGAAGATCCAACTACGTTACACACTCCAAAAATAGTAGCGCCTTTAGATTTGGCCAGCTCAATAGCAGCCAAAGTATCCGCCGTCTCCCCAGATTGAGAAATAGCAATAATAAAGTCTTTTTCTCTTACAACTGGATTTCTATACCTGAATTCGGAGGCGTATTCCACTTCTACGGGTACGCGTGCAAATTCTTCGAAAAGATATTCTGCTACTAGTCCAGCATGCCAAGAAGTACCACAAGCAGTGATAATGATTCGCTCAGCATTTTGAAATTTATTCATATAATCTCGTAGGCCGCCAAGAACTAAGCGTCCTGACTTGGCGTCTAATCGACCTCTCAAGCAATCTGCAATTGATTTTGGCTGCTCATAGATTTCTTTCAACATGAAATGCTCATAGCCTCCTTTTTCGATGGCTTCCAACTCCATTTCGAGTTGATTGATATATGGATTGGTCTCTACGTTTTCAATGGTTTTTATTTGAAGACGATTGTTGCGGATTACAGCGATTTCGAAATCATCCAAATAAACGACCTTGTTGGTATATTCTATAATTGGGGTGGCATCAGAAGCAAGGAAGTATTCATCCTCTCCTACACCAATGACTAGTGGAGATCCTTTTCTCGCGGCAATTAGCGTATCAGGTTCTTCTTTATTGATTAATACGATCGCATAAGCTCCTACTACTTTGTGAAGGGCAAGTCTTAGAGCTTCCTCTAGGCTACAATGATTATTGAGCTGAATATCTTCTATAAACTTAATGAAGACTTCGGTATCTGTATCCGATTGAAAAGTGTAGCCTTTCTTAAGCAGATCCTGCTTGAGTACCTCGTAGTTTTCAATGATTCCGTTGTGGATCATTGCAATTTTTTCGGACGAAGAGTAATGCGGGTGGGCATTGGTGTCATTAGGCTCGCCGTGAGTTGCCCAGCGGGTATGACCAATTCCGATAGAAGAGCTTAGATCAGTATTCGATCCAAGGTGCTTTTCCAATTCGGAGACTTTTCCCTTCTTTTTGTAAATACTGAGGCCTTTTTTGTCCAATAATGCAACACCAGCACTATCATACCCTCGATATTCTAATCTTCTAAGTCCTTTGATAATTATAGGTAAGGCTTCTTGCTTCCCTACATAAGCTACGATTCCACACATACTGAAAAATTCTTAATGTTAAATTAAACTTCGGCAAAGAAACAGCTTTCATGCCAAAAAAAATAATCCACTTCCTAAAAATTAGAAAGTGGATTAGCTGATCTTAGTCGAAATCGATTGTGTTACTTGGATTTGGAGTAAATCACTTTCACTTTCACGTTATTTTTATTTACTACAAATTGGCGCGTAGATTTTTTGAAAGCATCACTGCCATCATTTGATAGAAATCCTCCATAAAGTAGCCAGTCTTTTCTGGTTAACTGTCCCCTGAAAATTGCATTGACGTAGGAGGTAATAAGTTGGCTATATTCCCTTGATTCCGAATCGTAAATTAATGCAGCTGGAGAATTTGTATTTGGAACTTCATCTCCATTTTCATCTGTGTATACCTGTGGATAACCGTCAGTTTGTACACTCAATGGTATTCCTGTGGAGGTTGTTAACACTTCATTATTTGAATCCGTGAAATACATTGCAATATTGGCCGGGACATGTTGGGTTTCATCCTGCGGTTCCAGCTCTCCGATTTCTAGGGCTACTTGATTGAAAGTAATTCCTACAAGTGTATCCAAAAAGGCATCAAAGGGACTCGTGTCTAGTTTGATGACCATTCCCAATCCAGCCTTCATACCTACTGTTGGACCAACATCATATGCTGTTTTGGGTTCTGTCACTACCGCAGTTGGCGTTCCAGCCCTATCATTTTTAATACCATTAAAACTTCTAGAAGAGGCTGTGGAGATATTGTACAAAGTAGATAAAGTATCCCCTTCATAATGATAATACACTTTCAAACCCGTAGAACTACCTATTGCAATTCCAATGGATGAATTATCTCCTTCTCTTGCTTTCACAGCAATGCCTGGGAAATAATCTCTAAAGGTGAATAAATCGTTGAACTCAAGGCCAAATTGCATCTTGCTGAAAATCTCCTCAGCAAACTTTTCGTCTACTTGGAAAGTGGCAAGTGTATCGGTCTCTTCTCCAAATACTAATTCTCCAGAAGAGAATGGGCTGGCCTCATATTCTAGCTTATCAAAGTTGTAATACGTCGTATCCAAGATTGGCTCTGCCAACTTATGAATAGCGAAATACTTTGGCTCATCTAAATCCGTCCCATCCACATTTGCAATGTTAAGACTGAAATGAACAGAGTCTAACATTGCATCAGAAGTTGGTCTTGCTGTTGCCGAGCTGATAAACAATCTGGAATAGCCAGTAGCAGAAGTCTTACCGAAGAACGGATCCACTTCTTCTCCTGCAATCAAAATTGCTTGATTAGTCGTCTTAAATGAGTCGAGTAATACTACCTCAGCAGGAAGCTCAAACTCCTCGAAAACCACACCGATTTGGTTGTTTCCGGGAGCAAGCTCAATACCTACTCTGGCAGGGTCACTACAAGAACTGATGATAAATAGGGACAAGATGGCCCCAAAGGCCAATTTAACCGGCGAGATCGTTGTAAATGCCGAATAGCTCTTCGTGAGCCTGTGCTTCTGATTCTGCTTCAATGCTGATGTCAAACTTCTTGTCTTTTGAGAAATCCTCGATTAGTTGGTTTAATTCTGCGGAAACTTCACCGCCTTTGACTACCAAATCGGCGTACTCCATGCCTAACTTGATAAATCCTGTAAAATCTTTGCTTTTCAAAGGTGCTAAAATAGCGTCATCTATATCTACCATCTTAACCTTGTTTAACAAATCATCGCCAAAGGTATGAGAAAATCCGTTGTTGTAGATCGCAAATACAGACTTCGTGTCTTTAAATAAAGGCTCGCTCTTGTAAGTGGTCTTCAAATACATTGGGATTAAGCTTGTCATCCAGTCGTTGCAATGCACGATGTCCGGCGCCCAGCCTAGTTTCTTGACAGTTTCGATTACTCCTTTACAGAAGAAAATCGCACGCTCGTCATTGTCTTCGTAGAATTTCTGCTGCTTATCATGGAATACATGCTTGCGCTGGAAATAATCTTCATTATCAATGAAGTAAACTTGCAGCTTCGCGTTTGGTATGGAAGCCACTTTAATTACCAATGGTTTCTCTTCTTCTCCTACTGCTATATTAATTCCTGATAATCTAACCACCTCATGAAGTCTATTCTTTCGCTCGTTGATCAGTCCAAATCTAGGTACCAAGATTCTAATCTCCATTCCACGCTCTTGCATAGCTTGAGGAAGTGATCTTAGGAAGTTGGCGACTGCTGATGTTTCGAGAAAAGGGTTGATTTCACTGGCAACGTAGAGGATACGTAATTTGGACATGCTTATTGGATTTTAATGTTGAGGTGAAAAAACAACTGCGCAAAGATAATAAAAAAAGCGATAAAAGCCTTGTTTTGTTGATTAATAATATACATTTGCCCCTATTTACCCATTCTAAACCCTTTACCAGTGCAAGTAGTTTATACTGGAGCCGATTGGCACCAATACTGGCTTGAATCTCTTAAAAGTGACAAATCCATTGGTTTAGTACCTACGATGGGAGCGCTTCACGAGGGGCATCTTGACCTCATAAGAAAAGCTAAGGAAGAATCTGATGTAGTGATCGTTTCTATCTTTGTCAACCCCACACAGTTCAATAAGCAGGAAGATTTTGATAACTATCCTAATACCTTAGTAGAGGATTTAGCTAAGCTTAAAGGTGAACTAGTAGACTTTGTTTTCATTCCTAAAACAGAAACTGTTTACCCTGAAAAACCTAAATTAAGCATCAATTTTGGTGAGTTGGAGAATTGCTTAGAAGGGGAATTTCGTCCTGGACATTTTAATGGAGTAGGAATAGTCGTAGCGAAGCTGTTCCATATTATCAAACCTAATAAAGCTTTCTTTGGACAGAAAGATCTTCAACAAACGGCGATTATTGATCGCTTAGTCAAAGACCTTTCAATGGACGTACAACTGGTAATCGTGCCAACTAGACGGGAAGAAGACGGACTGGCGATGTCTTCTAGAAATCTGCGGCTTTCTGCAGAGGAAAGAAGCCAAGCTCTGATTTTGATTTATAGTTTGTCCAAGGCTAAGCAGGAACTTTTAGCTAATAGCCCATGGTTTGAGGTGCAGAATCAAATCAAACGCGATTTTGAGGAAACACCCTTGGCTAGTTTAGAATACTTCGAACTGATTCATCCTGAAAGCTTTACGAGTTATTCAGATTTTGACCCTACCCAGAAGTCATCCATATGTGTCGCTGCTTATCTAGGAAATATTAGATTAATCGACAACCTGCCAATAATTCCTTAATTTTGCCGCAAAATTAAACCAATGCAAATTCAGGTACTGAAATCTAAGATTCACCGGGTGAAGATTACCCAGGCGGAATTGCACTATGTAGGCTCTATCACCATCGACGAAGACTTGATGGACGCTGCGAATCTTATCGAAAATGAGAAAGTCCAAATTGTCAATGTCAATAATGGCGAGCGACTAGAGACATACGTGATTACAGGTGAAAGAGGCTCAGGAGAGATATGTATGAATGGTCCAGCTGCTAGAAAAGTGCAAGTAGGAGATATTGTCATCATTATTTCATATGCTGGAATGGAATTAGAAGAAGCCAAAAAATTCAAGCCTGTTTTGGTCTTTCCCGATGAGCAAAATAAACTCATCTGATGAGTAATAAATACATGAAGCAATTTATCCAGATCGTAATTTCTTTAGGAATTGCAGTCTGGATTTTTTGGTTTTTGTATAAGGACATTGCGCTAGAGTCACTGATTGAGCAAATCAAATCAAGTAATTGGGCTTGGATTATTTTATCACTGTCGATCTCTATGCTCGGATATCTACTGAGAAGTTGGCGTTGGACTCTGCTGATCCAAACAGATGAGGGAAAGCAGGTATCTGTGCCACGGGCCTATCATGCAGTAATGGTTGGCAACCTAGTCAATATGTTGCTTCCACGAGCTGGAGAGCTGGCGCGATGCGGAGTACTTACCCGTACCAATGGGATCTCATTAGGCTATCTATTTGGGACAGTGATCGTAGAGCGTAGTGTGGATTTATTGTTTCTAGTCTTTACGATTACGCTAGCTTTTTTTATAGAAAGGGACTTATTCCTAAATCTCGCTAGCCAATTAGTCGATCTACAATCCTTGGGACAAGCTGTACTATCAAACCTTCCCCTGGTAATTGGAGCATTAGCAGTTTTTGTACTGTTGATTTGGTACATATTTAGAAGGTTTCGTGATCATGGGTTAATTAATAAAGCCCAGCATTTTTTCAGAGAAATCATATCAGGGCTAAAACGAATTGGCACCTTATCCAATCCTGCAGGTTTCTGGATCAGCTCAGCTATGCTTTGGCTTATCTATTTTTTGACGATGTACACCATTGCCTTTGGGATACCCAGCACTGCCAATTTGTCTTCAGGCGAGGTGCTCTTAGTCATGGTAATGGGTAGTATTGGCATGATAGCTCCTGTGCAGGGAGGTATTGGGACCTTCCATGCACTCGTGGCCTTCATTTTGATACAATTGGGTATCTCGGAGGTAGATGGGAAAATTTTCGCAGCAATTATCCATGGGACTCAGGTAATACTTGTATTAGTCGCTGGTCTTGTAAGCTGGCTAATTATGATGAAATTACCCTCTTGGACAAAACCCGAGGAAGCTTAACACGTATTCAACCCTGCAAACAACATAACTTATGATACTCCTTATTTTAATCGTAGTCGTATTTGGACTTGCTGGATTTCTAGTGAGCCGAAAGCTCAAGAGTAAATTCAAGCAATACTCTCAGGTAGCGCTAAAAGCTAACCTTTCGGGAGCGGAAATAGCCAAGCTTATGCTTGCTGACAATAACATCACAGACGTACAAGTGCTTTCGGTGGAAGGACAATTGACAGACCATTACAATCCTGCCAACAAAACAGTCAACCTTAGTCCAGATGTTTTCTATGGTAGAAATGCTGCTGCAGCAGCAGTTGCATCGCATGAGTGTGGTCACGCTGTACAGCATGCCACTTCCTACGCTTGGCTTAATTTAAGATCTACCCTTGTGCCACTTCAAAATAGTGCTGGTAAAATCCTAAACATAGTCTTGATCGCTTCGTTTTTTGGAAGCTTTGCTTTAGGACTTCCTTATGAGTGGGTAGGATATATCGTCGTAGGAGCCTATAGTGTGATGACGCTATTTACCATCGTTACCTTGCCGGTAGAGTTTGATGCCAGTAACCGTGCTCTTGCTTGGATCAAGACTAGAAATATCGTGACACCTGACGAATATGCCATGTCCAAAGATTCACTGAAGTGGGCAGCAATGACTTATGTTGTGGCAGCTTTAGCCTCCATGGCAACCTTAGCCTATTACATTTTCATCTTTTTTGGCAATCGGGATTGATACAGATCAAATAAAATATTGGAAGAGGGGCAAGCGTTGTCCCTCTTCTTTTTTTGCCATATATTCCTAGCAGATAGCTAAACCCAAAGAGAATATTATGCATTTTGAACTTACAGAGGAGCATTTGGCAGTACAAGAAGCGGCGAGAGATTTTGCAAAAAACGAGCTACTTCCAGGTGTAATCCAACGAGATATTGAGTCAAGATTTCCCGCTGAGGAAATCAAAAAAATGGGAGAACTAGGCTTCATGGGAATGATGATAGACCCCAAATACGATGGAGGTGGAATGGACTCCGTTTCCTACGTCATCGCCATGGAAGAATTGTCAAAAATCGACGCCTCTGCTTCGGTAGCCATGTCGGTAAACAACTCTCTGGTATGTTGGGGAATGGAAAAATACGCTTCAGAAGCCCAAAAAGAGAAATACCTTAAACCACTTGCATCTGGAAAGAAACTCGGTGCATTTGCCTTGTCGGAGCCAGAAGCTGGTTCGGATGCCACTTCGCAAAAAACCGAAGCCTATCTTGAAGGTGATCATTATGTCCTAAACGGCACCAAAAATTGGATTACCAACGGTTCGAAAGCAGATTCTTACCTAGTATTCGCCCAAACTGACAACAGTAAGGGTCATAAAGGAATATCAGTTTTTATCGTGGAAAAAGGTTTGGAGGGATTCACTCCTGGTCACAAAGAAGATAAGCTAGGAATCAGAGCATCTGACACCACTTCGCTGATGTTTACGGATGTGAAAGTACCCGTTGAGAATAGGATAGGCGAGGAGGGATTCGGTTTCAAATATGCCATGGAAACCTTGAATGGAGGAAGAATAGGGATTGCTGCTCAGGCACTCGGTATAGCCGCTGGAGCCTATGAACTCGCCCTAGCTTATTCCAAAGAACGAAAGACTTTTGGCAAAGCCATCTCTCAGCATCAAGCAATCCAATTCAAGTTGGCTGATATGGCAACTTCTATTGAGGCAGCGAGACTATTGGTGTACAAAGCCGCTTGGCTCAAGGATCAGGGAGTAGATTATTCACATGCATCTGCTATGGCAAAACTATATGCTTCTCAAGTCGCAATGGATGTGAGTATCGAGGCAGTACAGATTCATGGTGGCTACGGCTATGTTAGAGAATATCATGTAGAGCGACTGATGCGGGACGCAAAGATTACCCAGATATATGAAGGAACATCCGAAATTCAGAAAATAGTCATATCCAGAGGAATTCTCAGGTCCTAACTATTTCATACACAAGAGGGGTATTGTTAATTAAAACAGTACCCTTTTTTATTTTTAAGACCTTCTATAGAAAATCTATGAATATTTGCTAGAAAAATTATACTTTTGTTATTCTGTTTTTTTAATAATTATTCATGGAATATTACAACAAGGTAATCGAATCGGTCAATGTAAGGTTTATTCGAGGGAATAACTTTCGAGTAGAAAAACCAATCTCGGTGAATGACTATGCTGAATCAGATAATACTCTGATTCTTCTGCACCACGGTACGCTTAAATTTGGTGAAGATCAAGAAATACTTAACGAAGGTGAGGTACTTTTTTTGCCAGCTGAGCAGAAGACAAAATTGACCATTGGGGGTAGCACTAAGAAGGCGGAAATATCAAAAGAAAAATTTCAGGAGAACAAAAAGAAGTATCTACAGAGTATTTCTTTCAGAGATATCATGAGTACGGAGGATGATTGCATCTCTATTCTTGGTTTTGAATCCAAGGTGTTTGATGTGGTCAACTTTTTTAATTCCTTAGATATCCCTCCTTTTATTATCCGATTCAATGATCGTCTCGCTACGATTATTGAGGATCTGATGAAGGAAGTAGAAGTAAGTAATGTGGGTAAAGAAAGAGCATTAAAATCCCATACGGAATTATTAGTCATCGAACTTCTTCGACATATTCTGAAAAATAGATTGTTTTTAGAAGAACTCTCTACCAATGCGACCTACTTCAAGGATCCTCGCTTGATAGATTTGTTCAATTTTATCAAAACAAACCTGGGAGGCGATTTGTCCAATAAGATTCTGGCTAAAGTTGCCAATGTATCAGAAGACTATGTGGGGCAGTATTTCAAAATGCTAACCGGAATAAATCCTCAAGATTATATTGAGTACCAACGAATGGAAGCTGCGGTAGAATTATTGCGCACGACCAAAAAATCAATTCGGGATATTGGAAAAGAAGTGGGATACAAGGACACGGCTTATTTCTGCCGTAGATTCAAGATGATGTATGGAGTTCCTGCAGGTAAAATGAGGAGAAGAGAGTCCTTAATTAACGTTTAAAGACAGATTCAACAAGCGTTTATATGCTAAGACCTCAGCCAAAAAGCTGGGGTTTTTTTCGATAGCATTGCCGATTACTAGCAGGTCTGCACCCTGTTCGTAGGCAGTTTTTACTTTTTCTAATGAATCTAATCCTCCCCCTACAATAATAGGCTGATTTGTCGCAGATCTTACGGATTCTATCACTTTTCCCGAAACAGGAGAGTTGGCGCCACTCCCTGCATCTAAGTAAAAAAACTTCATCCCTAAATAGAGTCCTGCAAGCGCTGTCGCCTTGGCTAGACTAGGTTTGGAATTGGGTAAGGGTAGTGTTTGACTCACGTATTGCACGCTGGTGATTTCACCTTCGTTTACAAGCATGTAGGCTGTGGGTAGAGCTTCCAGTTTCATTTTCTTGACTAGTGGCGCTGCGAGCACTTGCTGGCCTATTAGATATTCTGGATTTCTTCCCGAAATCAATGAAAGGAATAGAATGGCATCGGCTTCTTCAGCCAGTTGCATTTGGGATCCTGGAAAAATAACAACAGGAATTTCTCCTGCGATTTTCTTGAGGGAAATGACAACTTCTCGGAAATTATCCCTGCTCAGTTGGCTTCCACCTACAAAAATTAAATCTAAGGCTGAAGCTTTGACCCAGGCATATTCTTTCTCAAAAGAACTTGCATTTTTAAACTTGTCAGGATCTACCAGCCAAGCTAAACCCTTGCTACCAGTGGTGTGAAACTCTTTTAATAACTTACTTACCTGCTTCTTCGACTTCGGCATCTTCTGGCTGAGAGGCAAATAGGTTAGGAAGAAATTTCTCCTTGGCAAAAGCAAGTCCTAAAATAAGTAAGCGCTGGCTGATGCTAGGCCAGAATGTGGACTTAGAGTCTTCAGTAAGCTTTTTCTCAATATCCTTGGTGAGTAATCCTTCTCTTTCAAGCACAGCAAGTGCTTCATCGGTTTTGCGATCCTTGCGATTTCTGCGCGTTTTGACGATAGCTAGGGCTATCAATCCTCCCGCTAAAACTACTCCGCCGATTTTTAACCAGTCTTCTGATTCAGCCTTAAATAATTCTAGCTGCCGCGCTAAAGACTGTTCTAGTTCTTCTTCTTTTTTCTCTAAGTCCTTACTCATTATCACGACGTTTTTTAAAAATTCTAGATCTAAATATAAAATTTTTCAAGCCCTTTTGCATTTTTTCTTCAGTAGGATCATGGTCCCTTAGCAGGAAAAGAACTAGAAGTACAAATAGATAAAGTACGCCAACGATCAGGAATCCCATGTGAGGTGATTCGAAATATTGGCTGAGAAAAAAAGCTAAAGAAAGGCTAAGGAATAAAAGCACCAATAAAAGGCTGCCGCCCATCATGATTAAGAAAATCATCCTTGTCAACACACCAGCAAACTGATCTTGTATATCCAGTTTGACCATGTCTATTTTGGTCTCCACTATTCCTCTGACAGTCTGTATTATTTCTCCGATTTTTAGCATAATTAAAAACTTGTGAGACGTTATCTTTAAAATATGTCACAATATACTTCAATTGGGAGGAGCAAAAAAATTACGCAATTGCATCAAATTCTTGCTCTTCGTAGAATTTATATCTCAAAACTAGTTCCAACGCAAAAGCAATGGCTTCATTTATGGTAAATTGCTGACAAAGTGACTGATCTATTTCGTCTAAACGGGAGTAAAAGGCAGTTGCAAGCGGAATATCCATATCAATATTTATTCTTTCGCTTGTTTTTAAAAACTCAGCAGACTTCTCATCCTTCAATACTTTGCAGATTATGAGGTCTTTTTTACCATATTTGGTTCTTCGCGCAGAGCTGGCAAACAATCTGCAGATCATTCCTCTTTTGGAGTGGTTTCCACAAAAACCCTTTTTCCCATCGATAGATTGTGGTCTATACATGACACAGCTATCCTGATCCTCTTTGCTTTCCAAATCCACTAAGGTGGACTCGGCCAGGCCTTTGTCATAGAGGTCAAAGGCCAATGGGAGAAATTCTAAGGGAGAAGCTGGAACTTTTGGATTTGCGCAGCAAAAGCCACATCCAGATACACAGCTTAATCCACTTTCAGCTACAAATTGCTTGGTATCTGACTCAAGCTCACCGAACAGGTCCAGGGCAGCTTGAGATTTTTCAGCGAGATTCATCTCTTTATATGCATATTGGTGCGCAAAAGTACGCCAAGTTGAGCCGATTGATTCTCTTAACTGACTATTTTTTTGTATTGAAAATCAGTGAGTTAACTTGACGGCAGGCGAATAGTAGAGAATATACTGTTCATTTAAGCATAGAGATCGTTTTCTTTAATAAAAATAAGGATATGAGCAATCAAGAAATTAAAAATGCAGAAGACAAAATCCGCCTTGCCTTCAAGGAGAGAGATTGGAGTGAAATAAAAAGCGCAGATTCTTGGGTGATTTTTAAAGTGATGTCCGAGTTTGTGGAGGGGTTTGAAAAGCTTTCCAAAATAGGTCCTTGCGTTTCAATTTTTGGATCCGCTAGGACTCCTAGAGATCATCAGCATTATAAAATGGCAGAGGATATCGCCGCCAAACTGGTACGCCACGGCTATGGTGTAATCACTGGTGGTGGCCCTGGTATCATGGAAGCTGGTAATAAAGGGGCGCATTCTGAAGGTGGAAAATCCGTCGGCTTGAATATAGAGTTGCCTTTTGAACAGTTTGATAATATTTACATTGATCGGGACAAGTTGATGACCTTTGATTACTTTTTTGTGCGAAAAGTGATGTTCATTAAATATTCCCAAGGTTTTGTAGTGCTTCCAGGAGGTTTTGGAACAATGGATGAGTTTTTTGAAGCTTTGACACTGATTCAGACCAATAAAATCGGCAAGTTTCCTATTGTGTTGGTGGGTAAGGATTACTGGACAGGATTAGTTGATTGGATCAAAAAAACGCTGCTTAGCCATCATTATATTAATGAAGAAGATTTGGAGCTTTTCTCTGTGGTGGAAGATGCTACGGAAGCGGTGCATGTGATTGACGAATTTTATAACAAGTATTTGCTCAGCCCAAATTTCTAGCATTGCAGCTTTGAATGTGAAGGAATAAACGCAAAATTGGATGATGACTAACCTCACAGATATCATGAAAACATGCTCCTTTTATCTTAGTTTTTTTCTTGTTCTAGCGGTTTCAGCTTGTGGTTCCCAAGAAACATCCAAGAGTGAATCAGAAGAAATGGCTGATCCTACTGCTAGCACAGAGCTAGTCGAAAAGCCAGTAGTATTAGTCGATCCAGATCCTAGTGATGATATTCCAGCGGATCAATACCAAAAAGCCTCAGTATCAATAGAAACTGCCGAAATCGTCAGGTCAGCATTGCAGAAGAAGTTCACAGATGATATTGAAAAGGGTTTTTTGGAAGAGAATGATCGCAAATTTGTCCAGTTTGAGTACGACCTGAATGCTGATGGCACAAATGAAATTCTTGTTGGACTTTCAGGTCCGTATTTTTGTGGATCTGGCGGTTGTACCCAATTCATTTTGGATAAAGCAGGAAATGTAATTACCATATTTTCAGTGTCAGGCTATCCAGTGATCATCGATGCCAACAAATCCAATGGTTGGAATGATTTGCTTATTTATAGTGGAGGTAAAAACCGTATTGTGAAGTTTGATGGAACAACTTATCCTTCCAATCCGTCTACCCTACCGGCCCTAGCTGGGACGCCTGATGATAAATTGCCACGAGCTTTGGATTTTATCGATGACAAATATCCTTGGTTCAAATTCTAATCAACAAACCAAAACCTGAGCCTCCAAACTCAGGTTTTTAATTAATAACTCATCCTATTTATTTAATGAATAAGTCACAACTCATTCCGCTATACAGCCTTATAATTCTTTGCCTCGCAATGGCAGCCTATGCCATTTGGAAAACGCAGACGGAAATAACCGCAGAACCCTCAGTAGCCAATGTACAAATGCTACAAACCATGCCTTTATCCTCCAGAGATACGGTTCGCTTGTTTGATATTCCTGCCGAACTGACCTTTGCTGGAGAGAAAGTCCCACTAGAGATAGAAGATGTAAAAGAGAGATTGGAGCGTGAGATCTACGTGAATGCTTATTGGCAGTCCAATATGATCTTGCTAATGAAGCGATCAAGCAAATTCCTACCAGAGATCGAAAGAATGCTTAAAGAAAATGCTATTCCAGATGATTTCAAATACCTCGCAATGGCAGAATCTGCATTGATGAATGTAGCTTCTCCTGCCGGAGCACGAGGATTTTGGCAGATCATGGAGTCTACAGGTAAAGAATATGGACTAGAAATTTCCAAAGATGTGGACGAGCGCTATCATCTGGAAAAAGCTACTCTTGCAGCCTCAAAATATCTCAATAAGGCACATGCTAAATTTGGAGATTGGACTGCTGTGGCGGCAAGTTATAATATGGGACAGTCAGGATTTGCGCGGAGACAAAATGATCAATTGGCCAAAAACTACTACGACTTGTACCTGAATGATGAAACGAGCAGGTATCTGTTTAGAATTCTAGCCTTCAAAGTGATTTTCGAGAATCCTGGAGCATTCGGTTTTCACCTTCGCGACTCAGATTTTTATAGTAATCCTACTTTCAAAAAAGTCACTGTTAGCAGTGATATCAAGAATCTAGCCTCTTGGGCTAAAGAGCATGGAAGTACTTACAAAGAACTGAAGCTATACAATCCATGGCTTCGGGATAAAGATTTGAATATAAAGCGCGGTAAAAGTTATGAAATCCAGTTGCCGGAATGATAGCAATAAGTGGAGGAATCATATGAGTCAAATTAGCTAGGCTAGACAAAACCATAATTGGATATAAGCTACTTACACTGACCACAAACAGGATAGGTTTAGTAAAAAGGCAACATTGATAAACAGAACGGAGATGTCATTTCAGGCTAGCACTGGATGCCTAACAGCCTCAAAATCTGCTTTGTGACAACTTTGGCTTTGTGTATTGGCTTTCAAGTCTTAACTTTCTCTGAATTGATGATGTTATGGAAACTACGCCTAATGACAATTTTGCTATTTACCACCGACTAATTATCTCTGCCTCCGTTGGGGAGGTTTTCGAGGCTATTTCGGAGCCGAAGCACCTGATCAATTGGTGGCCACTTAGCTGCACAGGCAAGCCAGAACTTAATGCACAGTACAATTTTTATTTCGGAGAGTCATATAACTGGTTTGGCCGAGTGAGTAAGATTGATTCAAATACAACTTTTCATGTAAAGATGACCAAGGCAGATCCAGATTGGGATCCGACTACCTTTGGTTTTGATTTGGAGACGTCTGGGACCAATGTTACTGTCAATTTTAGTCATTCTGGATGGCCAGCATGTAATGAGCACTTTAAGGTTGCTTCATATTGCTGGGCAATTTTGCTTCATAGTTTAAAGAATTACCTGGAGAAGGGCATCATTATTCCATTTGAAGAAAGAGAATAAGCACAGGTGGAGGATCTATCATTCGATCTATGAACCAATCTGACGTTCTTGAGTTATACTCTTTGAAGTTTACTTCTGTGTACAGCTGAAAATACGTACCTTCGCCGTTTAAAATTGCCCGCCGATTATATGAGTCAAGTCACTCCTGCAAAGGAAGAATACATAGAGATTTTTGGAGCCCGAGAGCATAATCTTCAAAACTTAGACCTTAAAATTCCACGTAATAAGCTGGTGGTAATCACCGGACTTAGTGGTAGCGGTAAGAGCTCACTAGCATTTGACACCATCTATGCCGAAGGGCAGCGAAGATATATGGAGTCTTTTTCAGCCTACGCCAGATCTTTTCTCGGAGGTATGGAGCGCCCTGATGTGGATAAAATCAATGGGCTTTCTCCTGTTATTGCAATCGAGCAAAAGACTACTTCCAAAAACCCACGATCTACTGTAGGTACCGTTACTGAGATTTACGATTTCATGCGCTTGCTATATGCGAGAGCTGGAGATGCCTATTCTTATTTGACAGGGTCAAAAATGGTTCGTCAAACTGAAGATCAGATCATCGATTTGCTGTTTACCAATTTCTTAGATCAAAAACTTTATGTCTTAGCTCCAGTAGTCAAAGGGCGAAAGGGGCATTACAGAGAGCTTTTTGAGCAAATCCGAAAAATGGGTTTCTCAAAAGTCCGAGTAGATGGAGTGGTGATGGAGATGGTTCCCAAAATGCAGGTGGATCGTTATAAAATCCATGATATTGAGATCGTAATAGACCGAATCGTAGCAGAAGAATCTGACCGTTTTCGCATTACACAGTCTCTCAAATCAGCTTTGCAGCATGGCAAAGGAGTTATTATGATTCGTGATGAGGCAGGTGAAATTCATCATTTCTCCAAGTATCTGATGGATCCGGAGACTGGTCTTTCCTACGAAGAACCAGCACCAAATACCTTTTCATTCAATAGCCCATATGGTGCTTGTCCTACTTGTAAAGGCCTCGGTATTACAGAGGAAATTACCCGTGAAAGCATTATCCCAGATCCCAAACTCAGTATCACCAGAGGAGGCATCGCGCCGCTTGGAGAATACCGAGATATCTGGATTTTCAAGAAAATAGAAGCCATTCTCAAGCACTATAAGTGCAGCATGAGTACGCCGATCAAAGATCTTCCTGATCATGTCGTAGAAATCCTGCTGAATGGAGACAAAATAGAAGTAGCAGTAGATTCTGTAAAACACCCTGGAACCAAATGGCATACTACTTTTGAAGGGATTATAAACTTTTTGAAAAAATATCAGGAGGGAAGCTCAGACAAAATCCAAGATTGGGTGAGTGAGTTTACCATTACCAAAACCTGTCCAGATTGCCATGGATATAGACTGAAGCAAGAGGCTCTTCATATCAAAATAGATGATACTCACATTGGTCAATTGGCTGTGATGGACATTCGCTCACTGGGAGAATGGTTTGTAGGATTGGAAGATAGACTTTCCGAAAAGCAAAATGTGATAGCAACAGAAGTCCTGAAAGAAATTCGGAAAAGAATCGGTTTTCTACTCGATATAGGATTGGACTATTTATCTCTCAATAGACCGCTAAGGACACTTTCTGGGGGAGAAGCACAGAGAATCCGACTCGCTACTCAGATTGGAACCCAGCTGGTAGGAGTGCTTTATATATTGGATGAACCAAGTATTGGACTTCATCAGCGGGACAACGAAAAACTAATCCAAGCACTTCAAAGCTTGCGTGATTTGGGGAATTCGGTATTGGTAGTGGAGCATGACAAAGACATGATGCTGGCCTCGGATTATCTTTTGGATATGGGGCCTGGTGCTGGACGTCATGGCGGGCATATTGTAGCCAGCGGCACACCAGCGCATATTCTACAGACTGATGGGCTCACGGCAAAATACCTAGCTGCCAAAGTGGGTCTTCCTGTTCCTACAGAGCGTAGAGAAGGGAAAGGCAAATCCCTAGTAATTAAAGGGGCAACTGGTAACAACCTCAAGAATATTGATCTAAATCTTCCGCTAGGTACCTTAATTTGTATCACGGGTGTTTCGGGATCTGGGAAAAGCACTTTGATTCACGAGACTCTTTACCCTATTCTAAATCAGCATATTTATAATTCCAAGAAAAACCCAATGCCCTACGCATCTGTGGAAGGCTTGGAGCACTTGGACAAGGTCATAGAAGTAGATCAATCGCCGATTGGAAGAACTCCGAGATCAAACCCAGCGACTTACACGGGCGTTTTCTCCGATATACGGACTTTGTTTACAGAACTTCCTGAAGCCAAAATCAGAGGCTATAAGCCAGGGCGTTTTTCCTTCAATGTAAAGGGAGGAAGATGCGAAGATTGTGAAGGTGCAGGAATGAAGTTGATCGAGATGGATTTTCTCCCAGATGTCCATGTGCCTTGTGAAACTTGCAAAGGAAAACGTTACAATCGAGAGACTTTAGAGATCCGATACAAGGGAAAATCGATATCTGATGTGCTCGATATGACCGTAGAGCAAGCCGTAGAATTTTTCGATAAGCTTCCAAAAATCCTCAGAAAAATTAAGACCCTCAATGATGTTGGTTTGGGCTATATTACCCTTGGTCAGCACGCCACTACACTTTCTGGAGGAGAAGCACAACGCGTCAAATTGGCAACCGAACTTTCCAAAAAAGACACGGGCAAGACTTTCTATATCCTTGATGAGCCTACCACTGGATTGCATTTCCAAGACATAGAATTATTGATGCTCGTGGTGAATGGGCTAGTGTCCAAAGGCAATACGGTCTTGATTATCGAGCATAACATGGACGTGATCAAAATGGCTGATTATATCGTAGATCTGGGGCCAGAAGGAGGAAATAAAGGAGGAACAATTGTAGTGGAGGGGACTCCCGAAAAAATCGCCTCCAATGCAAAGAGCTATACTGGAAAATTCCTTAAGATGGAATTAAATAGCTAAGAAGGCTAATAATCAATCGAATCCCCCTTTTATCAAATTAAGAAAGAGGAGACAATCGGGTTATTTATCTTTGAGCGGTTATGAATAGAACAAGGCTGTATTGGTTGTTACAAATATTCGGATGGGGAGGCTTTGCCCTAGTGAGTATTTTCTTGGCTTCGCTTTCCAAAGGAGTTACTTCTGTCCAAATTTGGGCTTTTATAGTCTTAGCTGCGACTAACCTTATTTCTACTCATTTTTTACGATATATAGTCAAAACCTACAACTGGTTTAAGCTCAGCATTTCGCAGCTTTTATTTCAATCGCTGCTGGCTATTATCGCGCTTTCGTTCGTCAATATTGTAGCCCAGATATTAATCAATATTGCCTTCGGTACGCTGAATCCATCAGAGGATTTCAAAATATTACTTATTCTGGCCAATCTTCTTCAGGCGGTTTTATTGTATGCGCTTTGGTTTCTGATGTACTTCCTAGTCCATTTTCTTGACAACTATAATTCTACTCTGAAATACGAGGCGAAGATCAATGAAATCAGACTTAATCATCTAAAAAGTCAGCTCAATCCACATTTCATTTTCAACGCACTCAATAGCGTAAGAGCGCTGGTAGATGAAGACCCAATTAAAGCTAAAACTGCAATCACTAGAATCTCGAATATGCTTCGGTTTTCCTTGATGATGGACAAAAAGCAAACCATTGAATTCGGTGAGGAATTGAATACGGTAAAAGACTACTTGGAGCTTGAGTCTATTCGTTTTGAAGAAAGACTGAAAGTAGTGTACCATATTGAAGATGAGTCATATACCTATAAAATTCCTCCCATGATGCTTCAGACGATCGTCGAAAACGGCATTAAACATGGGGTGTCAAATCTGGTGAAAGGCGGTACGATTGAAATCAAGTGTAGGGAAGGATTGCACGATGATTTGTATATTCAAGTCAAGAATAGTGGGCAGCTTACCCGGCAGCCTAGCCTGAATTCTGATAGTGAACAAGGGCACGGATTAAGTAATACGGTACAAAGACTTAAGTTAATTTATGGAGCTAAAGCTAGCTTCCGTATCTTCAACTCAGGAAATCAATTCGTTATCACTGAAATAAAGATTCCGAAACAAAAAGTTACATTTGAATAACCAACTCAACAAAAATGAGAGCCATTGTAATTGACGATGAAAGATTAGCAAGAAAAGAGCTGATCAACTTATTAAATCAACTAGAAAGTGTAGAAGTTGTAGGTGAAGCAGTAAACGTGGACGATGCCAAGGAAAAAATCGATCAGTTGAACCCTGATGTTATTTTTCTAGACATTCAGATGCCAGAGAAAACAGGCTTTGAACTTCTGGAAGAGCTTGATAACGTTCCGCATGTGATATTTACCACTGCTTACGATGAATACGCTTTGAAAGCATTTCAGGTTAATGCCTTGGACTACTTATTGAAACCCATCGAGCCTAAGCGTCTCGAGGAAGCCATTACCAAACTTCAGGGAAAAATAGACGGCTTTACCAAAGGTGAAGATGTTCCTTACAGCCATAGCCAAAAGAAGTTAACGCTTGAAGACCAAGTTTTCGTGAAAGACGGAGATAGATGTTGGTTTGTGAGACTATCTAATGTTCGTTTGTTTGAATCTGACGGCAACTATATTAAAGTGTACTTTGACAACTTTAAGCCAATGATACACAAATCACTCAATGCTTTGGATGAGCGATTGGATGAGAAATCTTTCTTTAGGGCAAGTCGCAAGCACATCATCAATCTCGGTTGGGTAGAAGGAATAGAGCCATGGTTCAATGGTGGTCTAGTAGTGACGCTCAAAGGAGGAGATAGAATTGAGGTCAGTAGAAGACAAGCGGCGAGATTCAAAGAAATGATGAGTCTCTAAAAATTTCGCATGCAATTAAAAGCATTTGATTTCCCTGATAAATTTTGTAACTAGTTAAATACTGTAAAAAAACAGTAGTTACTATTAGTTTTCACCTCAAAACGCAACATCTGCCAGCTACGTATGAAAGAAGAGCGGATTTTAATCGTCGAAGACGATATCAGCATCGCAGAAAATATTCAGGAAATATTAGAACTCCTGGGTTATGTCAACACGGACATCGCTAATTCTGCAAATCAATGCATCAAAATCATCAAGAAATTTCGTCCTGATATGATCTTCATGGATATCAAACTCAAGGGTGATAAAGATGGAATTGAACTAGGAGAAATTGTGAAGCAAATGGTGGATGCACCACTGGTCTATGTGACTTCATACTCAGATCCTACCATTATAGAAAGAGCCAAGCGCATAAATCCAGCAGGGTTTATCGTAAAGCCTTTCAATACAAATGATATTCATGCCATAGTGGAGATTGTGCTCTACAATAGGCGTACAAAACCAGTTTCTGAAAAAACTACTGTAAGCTCTACACCCGAGAGCAGCTACTTAGTAACTGACGCTGTGTTCATCAAGTCTGACAATTCCTTTGAGCGGGTATATTACGCTGATATCTACTATGTGGGAGCGAATGGTAATATGGTGACCATTTTCACTAAAAATAGAGAATATAATATCCGGAAGTCAATGAAGGAAATCGAAGAAATACTTCCTTCTCAGTTGTTCTTCAGGGTGCAAAAATCATATATAGTCCACTTGGGACAAATAGAAAGCTTCAATACCAAGGAAATCATGCTTCAATCTGGTGCAACGGTTCAAGTAGGTCGACAGTACTACAACAGTTTCTTAGCCAAACTCAGCACCATTACAGAAAGTTAAGTACAAAAAAAGGCGGGTTACTACCCGCCTATTTAGATTAACCAATCAACCAAATCTACCCTTACGAGTATTCGTTTTGGGATTTTCACCCAGTTAGATTATCTAAGGACCGTATATTCGGTCCTTATTTTTTGGTATTCCAAAGCTTGATCTGCTTCAGAATTTGATGTCATGCCTGTATTGTAAGTTGGTTCAGTATATTCAATAAGGGCAGTATGCTGTGCAAGTTTTGTCTCTACTTTAGCTTTCCAAACAATGGTAAATGCCATTGCCAAGCCCAGTGCAGCACAAATGTTTTTTTGGGAAAATAGTGAAGATATCATGGCAGTAATAAGTTGGTTTAATTTCTATAACTACTATATGCCAAAAAGCGACCCAAAATTTTAAATGCCTAGTAATCAATAGTTTAAGTAAATTATTGCTTATGATGATGTACGATTGTGAACAGCATAAAACCAGAGATGGACAATTTTTTCTAAAATCCTGGGTTACAGAAAAGTGCGGGAATTATTGAAAAATAGGGATAGGCTAATACTAAGCACTGTGCTCCGGTGCATCTTAAATCGTCTGCATTAAACCAAAAATGCCCCAAAATGGAGCATTTTTTATTTCAAGTATATTGTGTAAAGTTTTTAAAGTAGTTCATTCGCCAAATTCGCCAACTCAGATCTTTCGCCTTTCTCTAGCTTGATATGAGCATAAAGTGGATGATCTTTTACCCGATCGATCAAATAGGACAGTCCATTCGACTGTGAGTCCAAATACGGTGTATCGATCTGGAACACATCACCGGTGAAGATAATCTTGGTGTTTTCACCAGCTCTTGAGATAATCGTCTTGATCTCATGAGGAGTCAAGTTCTGCGCTTCATCCACAATAAAGAAGATATTAGATAGTGATCGACCTCGAATATAGGCCAATGGTTGTATCACCAACTTTTCCTGATTGACCAGTTCTGTGATCTTCTGAAACTCCTTATCTGTCTCCTTATACTGGTTTTGGATGAATTTCAAATTATCCCAAAGTGGCTCCATATAAGGATTCAATTTGGACTTGATATCACCTGGCAAATAGCCAATATCCTTATTGCTCAAGGGGACAATCGGCCTTGCCAAGAAAATCTGCTTGTACTCTCTTCTTTGCTCCAGTGCTCCCGCTAAAGCTAATAAGGTTTTACCCGTTCCAGCTACGCCTTGGATAGATACCAAGCGGATATTAGGATTGGTGATGGCATGTAGCGCGAAGGTCTGCTCAGCATTCTTTGGTTTGATATTATAAGCCAATTTTTTATCGACTCGCTCCAAGATACTCTCCTCCGAATTGTAATAAGCTAGTACTGAGCTCTTATCACTTTTGAGGATATAGTAGGCATTGGATTTCCTTTTTCGTGTTCCTAACACAGCCTTAGCTTCCACATACCCTTGGTCATAAAGCCTATCAATATGCGCTGTATCTATATTGTCGAGAATATATTTCCCGGTATTTTCCAGCTCAGTGATATTTTTGATCTTACCAGTTTCGTAGTCTTCAGCTAAAAGGTCTATGGATTTGGCCTTTAGGCGCAGGTTGATATCCTTACTGACCAAGATCACCTTTCTACCCTTTTCGTGCTGTTTGAGGTAGAGCGCACAGTTTAGAATCTTGTGATCATTCTTTTCCTCACCAAAAATCTCATTGGCGTTGATCTGATTTTCTGGATTCATCAGCACCCTAAAATTCCCTTTGGTCTTCCCGTTCAAAGGAGTCCAATTGTGAATCATTTGATCCTTTGAGAGTTTGTCCAGCAATCGGATGAATTCTCGGGCTTCAAAATTCTTGGAGTCATTGCCTTTCTTGAATTGATCAAGTTCCTCCAGCACAGTGATTGGGATGACCACATCGTGCTCGGCAAAGTTCATAATGGAGTTGTGTGCGTAAAGGATTACAGAAGTATCCAGCACAAAGATTTTCCGATCTTTATCGGATTTGGCTCTAGGCATGCGCAGGTATTGTAGTGGTACTATGTTATTTAATTTAGAAAAATAATTGGGCTATTGACAAGGTTTCAGTGAGAATTTATGGTTAATTAATTGTGTCCATTCTCTATGCTGTTGACAATCAATCCAATAAAAAAAGGGCAGAATTTATGGTTCTGCCCTTTTCGTAAAAATAGATGTTTTTTAATCCAGCAATGCTGCAATATCATCTTGGCCTAGGCTCTTCATAAAGCTTTCTTCTGTATTGATCAGCTCGCCTGCCAGAGCAAGCTTCCGATTTTGAAGTGCCATGATTTTCTCTTCCACAGATCCTCGGGTGATGAATTTATAGATGATCACTTTATTTTCTTGTCCAATTCTATGCGCTCTATCGATCGCCTGAGCTTCCACAGCAGGATTCCACCATGGATCAAGCAGAAATACATATTCCGCCTTGGTCAAGTTCAAACCTACTCCACCGGCTTTCAGAGATATTAGGAACACTTTGATATCTTCATTTTCTTGGAATTTCTCCACCTGAGCCTGTCGGTCTTTTGTGCTACCATCGAGGTAAGCATAGGGGATCCCTTCCTGCTCTAGGTATTCTTTCACGATGCCTAAGTGTCTCACAAATTGACTAAATACAAGCACTTTATGCCCTTCTGAAATCGTAGATTGAAGCATGTAAGTCACATCTTCCAGTTTGCCAGATTCTCCCTCGTAGTCATCTCGAACTAATTTAGGGTGATTGGCAATTTGACGAAGTTGGGTAAGACCGCGAAGCAAGGTGAACTGCTGATTGTTTCTTCCGGTACTCTGGATATCAGAAATAATCTTCTCACGATAGTAATTCTTCACCTCTTCATAAACTTCCTCTTGGGCAGCAGTCATATCAGAATACTTCACGTTGGTGATTTTCTCTGGCAAATCCGTTGCTACCTGTGATTTCAGTCTCCTGAGGATAAACGGCTTGATCATCGCATGCAGCTTGGCTGATTTTTCTAAATCGCCCTGCTTTTCTATAGGCTGCAGAAACTGCTTCTTGAATGAATTCTGATTGCCCAATAATCCTGGGTTGATGAAATTCATCTGTGACCAAAGATCCATGGTACTGTTTTCTACAGGCGTACCAGTCAATATCAATTTTTGCTTACTCTTCAGCTGATTTACAGCTGCCGCAATATTACTTCCCGGGTTTTTGATAGCCTGAGATTCATCCAAAATGATGTAATTGAAATAGAAATCTTTCAGGACTGCAATATCCAACCTAGTGATACCGTAGGAAGTAAGGACTAAATCATATTCGCCAAATCTCCAGGGATCTTTGATACGCTGCGTGCCTGAATACACTAGGATTTTCAATTCCGGGGTGAATTTCTTTGCTTCCAATTCCCAGTTATATATCAAGGATGTAGGCATCACCAAAAGTGAAGTCAATCCTGGATTTTCTTCCATTTCATGGGCAAGCAAAGCCAGTGTTTGGACGGTTTTACCCAAACCCATATCATCGGCTAGACAGCCACCAAACTTAAATTCATTTAGGAATCTAAGCCAGTTGTAACCTGCATGCTGATAAGGCCGCAATGTGCCTTCAAAAGCAGTCGGTAGATTATATTCTTCTATAGACTCAAAATCTCTCAGCCTTTCTAGTTTTCTACTCAAGGTAACCTGTACAAGATTCCCGATTTCCATTTCGCGGGCTAGCGCCAAATGATGCTTGCGAAGTACCATAGAGTTCTCATCTCCACGATCCTCCATGAAGTTGAAAAGCTCAGAATAGTCCACAAACCAGGAAGCTGGAATCACTGCGATCTCGCCGTTTGGTAATTCAAATTCTGTTTTACCTTGCAGCAGTAGCTTTCTCAGCTTTGCAAAGGGCACAAGATAAATTCCAAATTTGATCAGTGCCTTGACGTCAAACCAATCAATATTTTCATTGACTTCAATAGAAATCTGTGCTTTGCCTATGTTATAAACCTTGCCTTTAGCATTTGGCTTTTGAACAATCTTGATCTTCTCTATATCTAGAAAATCTTCATTTTCACCAATCCATTCAAAGGCTTCAGTCTTTGGCAAAGAGTCTTTTCCGATTTTAAACTCCAAGCCTTTGTCTCGAAGTAATTTCAGGTAGGCCTTTTCTTTTTGCGTGCTGCGGATAGTCTTATAGAAGGTGTAGCTATCATCCCCTTCTTCCAGCCTTACCGAAGCGCCATGCTTTTCAGAACTTGGTGTTTGCACGGGGAAATCAATGTCTCCATACTTGAATCGAAGCTCGAAGACAATTTTATCTTCCTCTAGCCTTTCTCCATCCTCTCCAAAGAGATTCTTTCCAGATCCACCCGGCAAATCAGAGATATTGATAAATACCTCAGGAGTGCCTCGTTCTATATTGATATCAAAACCAACTGACTCTACATCGAACTGAGAAATCAAATTGGCCATAAAACCTCGATAATAACTAGGCTCAATTCGCTTGTCGATTACAATAAACTTCTTGTTCAGAAAAGCTCTAAGCTTCTTCCCATCAATTCCTTTTTCGAAATGGTAGAGTTGACCATCGACAATCAACCAGCCAGGTTCATTACTGATGAAATAGCCGTTCTTATATTGCCAGTCAAGTTTTTCACCTTTGAATTTAATCGTTGGCCAGTAATGCGTGTTTTCTTCATTTTTGTGGAAATGAAATAATACACTTGCACGCTCAGCATTTACTGTAATTTCTCTCCATACTGGGTTTCCATCAGAACCCATTTCAAAAAGTCTCTTACCAATCAGCAAAGGCATTATTTTAGAACGCTTCTTTTCGATTACTTCCTCTATAGCATCCTGAGTCTTTTTGTCCTCGGTTTTTGGATCAAAGATTTTGGCCAAATATTGCTTCGGGCGGATATTTCCTCTTTTAATAAAAGGCTTCACCACTACCTCTGGATTGGTAGAATCCATGATTTTTATCAAATCATAATCTGCCTTGTTCAAGCCAGCGTCAAATTCGCTCGCATTGGCGGAACTAATATTTTGATAGGCCAAAGAAAGTCTTCCTTGTGGATCTATCTGTACTACAAAGGATTCAATGAGAAGCCCAAGAAACTCATGGCTGTAAATGGAATAAACTATCTGAAAAGGTTTATCAGAATCAACTATCATATAATTATCGGAATGACAGAACTTCCATAGTTTAGGGATTAAGCGTAGGAAGCTAAGTCGAGTTTAGATATCCCAAAAAAGGGAAAAGCAAGTTGAAAACTACAAAAAATACTGCTCAAATTCATGTTTTGAGGCAATTATCTGTTATAAAACACCAAAAGTCTCTAAAATCAGGGATTCTGACTCTAAAGACTTTTGGTGAAATTTGGGCAACTTATTAAGCTGAAATCTAATCTAAATCCTCTTTCACTGTGTGGTTAGCTTCGGCTGCTTTCTCAGGGAAAAATCGACCTTGAAATACCAGAATCATCGCAACGCCAATAAATATCGCAGCATCGGCTACATTGAAAATCGGCCATAATGCGGTATAAGAACCTCCCCATACCGGAAGCCATTCTGGCAAATATCCTTCCCAAATGTCGAAATAGAACATATCTACCACCTGACCATGGAACCAAGGAGTAGATGCATTGTAAGGAGCATTGTTTAGCCATACACCATAGAAAACAGAATCAACTAAGTTGCCTATTGCTCCGCCCAAAATCATAGCAATACATACTATATATAAAGTCGGCTGTTTTTTATCGATGATGTAATAAAGATAATATCCAATACCCACCATCGCTACCAGACGGAATGAGGTGAGTAGCAACTTGCCATAGTCTGAACCCAGTTCCATTCCAAACGCCATTCCTGGATTCGTGGTGTAGTGTAGTTTAAACCAGTCTCCAAAAACAGGTATCTGTCCAGGAGAACCGAAATCCATCTCAAAATGAACTAGCATTTTCACCGCTTGATCTATGATGATCACCAATAGCGCGATGCCAAAGTATTTCAGGTATTTATTCATTATTTATGTTTTGCTATTAGGCTTTTTCTACCAAAACAGCTAGTTCAAAATCATCCATATCAAGTACTGTGGCGCCATCCAGTTGTGTAGCTAGTTCTAGCTTCAAGGCCTGTACTTCGGTTTGGATATATTCCCCAAAAGACTTTACTGCATTTTTCACCAAGTCGTTGTCATCAGCGAGGGTTACATTGATCTTGTCTTGTACTTCCAGTCCCATATCCTTACGTATATTCTGGATACGGTTGACGAGATCCCGCGCTATTCCTTCTTGCTTCAGCTCGTCAGAAAGCGTCACATCTAGTGCGACAGTTACTCCTTGGTCAGAAGCTACAGACCAGCCTGGAATATCCTCAGAAGAAATCAATACTTCTTCCAATAGCAGTTCTAGACCTTCTCCGTCCACATCAACGGAGATTTTGCCTTCGCGTTCGATTTCAGCGATTTCGGCTTGTCCCCATTTGTTGATAGCTCCAACTACAAAACGCATTTTTGGACCAAGCTTCTTTCCTAGAACAGGAAGGTTTGGCTTTACGTTTTTCACCAAGATACCTGATGCATCATCGATGAACTCGATGTCTTTGATATTTACTTCTGATTTGATCAGTTCATCCAAGTGTTGTATCTGAGCTTTGGTCTTCTCTTTCAAGATCGGAATTAAGATACGCTGCAAAGGCTGACGCACTTTCATCTTTTCTTTCTTTCTCAGTGAGTGTACCAAAGAAGAAATGTTCTGAGCCAATTCCATACTTTCTTCCAGATCTTTGTTGATCAAGCCCGAATCAGCAGCTACCCAATCTGTCAAATGCACAGAAGGCTTTGCGTCGGATCCTGACTCAGTCAAATTCTGATATAACCAATCTGAGTAGAAAGGCGCAAAGGAGGACATCAACTGCGTAAGCGTCAACAAGGACTCATACAAAGTCTCGTAAGCTGCCTGCTTGTCTGCATTCATATCACCTCTCCAGAATCTCTTTCTGGCAAGTCTCACATACCAATTGGAAAGCTGATCGACAGTATAATTCATGATCGCACGAGTAGCTCGGGTCGCATCATAATTATTCATCGATTCCTCGACCTCAGCAATCAGGGACTGAAGCTTGGACACGATCCACTGATCGAGCTCAGCTCTTTCTTCCACAGGAATTATCTTGGATTTGTCATAGACAAAAGCGTCCAAATTCGCATACAGCGCAAAGAAATTATAAGTATTCTGCAGTGTGCCAAAGAAGCGACGCTGCACCTCAGTTACACCATCCAGATTGAATTTCAAGTTATCCCAAGGATTGGCATTGCTTAGCATATACCAACGCACAGCATCTGGTCCGTATTCCTTCAATGTTTTGAAAGGGTCCACGGCATTGCCCAATCTCTTAGACATTTTGTTGCCATTTTTGTCCAGCACCAGTCCATTAGCAATCACGTTTTTGAAAGCCACGCTATCAAAAAGCATTACTGAAATCGCATGCAGTGTGAAGAACCAGCCACGTGTCTGATCAACTCCTTCAGCGATATAGTCCGCTGGATAATTAGCTTTGAAAATATCCTCGTTTTCGAAAGGATAATGCCACTGTGCATAGGGCATGGATCCAGAATCAAACCAAACATCTATCAGATCTGACTCGCGGAACATTTTTTCACCTTTGTCAGAAACCAAAATCACATCATCTACATATGGACGGTGGAGATCAAGTTCCTTGCCTTCGTACGGAGACTTCTCCATAAAACCTTTGGCAATAGACTCCTCAATAGCCTTTTCTAGTTCTGCTATAGACCCAATGCAACGCTCTTCCGTTCCATCTTCGGTTCTCCAGATCGGAAGCGGGGTGCCCCAGAATCTAGATCTGCTCAAGTTCCAATCAACCAAGTTTTCCAGCCAGTTGCCAAAACGACCCGTTCCAGTTGCCTCCGGCTTCCAGTTGATCGTCTTATTTAACTCTACAAGTCTATCCTTGTAAGCAGTGGTTTTGATAAACCAGCTGTCCATTGGATAGTAAAGTACTGGCTTATCAGTTCTCCAACAATGTGGATAACTGTGCTCATATTTCTCGACCTTGAAGGCCTTATTTTCATTTTTCAGGATGATAGAAATGATCACATCGGTGCTTTTGAAGTCCGCTGCGCTCTCATCATCCTCAGTGTAGTTTTTCACATAGAAATCATCCACACCATATTCTTTATGGGCAGTGATCGCATGTTCAGCTACTTTATCCACTAGGTACTCACCGACCATTGTGATGAATTTTCCTTGCTTATCCACAATCGGAATATCTTTCCCTTGCTCATCTTGTACGAAGACACCAGGCACATTATTCTGTGCCAAAGTTCTAAAGTCATCTGCACCGAATGCTTTCGCAAGGTGAACAATACCAGTACCGTCTTCCGTAGTCACATAGTCACCAGAAACAATAGTGAATGCTGGATGCGCAAGTGCCAAACCTGCTATTGGGAAGAGTTGCTCGTACTCCCAACCTAGCATATCCTTTCCTTTGAACTCCTCGATTACTTCGAAAGGAATCAACTTGTCGCCTCCTTTATAATCTTCCAATTTCAGCTCAGCAGCCTTTGGATTCAGATAAGCATTGATTCTAGCTTTCGCCAAAATCACTGTGCAGGCATCGTAGGTATAAGGATTGAAAGTGTTCACTTTCACATAATCCAAGTTGTCTCCGATTGCTAAAGCCGAGTTGGCTGGCAAAGTCCAAGGCGTAGTCGTCCAAGCTAGGATATAGGTGTTTTCCTCGCCTTTCAGTTTAAACTGAGCAGTGATAGAAGTGTCCTTTACATCCTTGTAAGTACCTGGCTGATTGAGTTCGTGCGAACTCAAACCGGTACCCGCAGCTGGAGAATATGGCTGAATTGTATAGCCTTTGTAGATCAGATCTTTCTCATAAAGCTTCTTTAGCAAGCTCCAAACAGACTCGATATAGTTCGGCTCAAAAGTGATATAGGGATCATCCAAATCCACCCAGTAACCGATTTTCTCAGTCAGGTCATCCCATTCATTTTTGAATCGCATGACCGTCTCACGGCACTTTTGGTTGTATTCTTCTACTGAGATTTTCTTTCCGATATCCTCTTTGGTGATACCCAGCTCTTTTTCCACCTGCAATTCTACAGGCAAGCCATGCGTATCCCAACCGCCTTTTCGCTTCACTTGAAAACCTTGAAGTGTCTTGTATCGGCAGAAAATATCTTTCAGCGTACGCGCCATCACGTGGTGAATACCCGGAGTACCATTTGCCGAAGGCGGGCCTTCAAAAAAAGTAAAGGTCTCCGCACCGTCACGGTTGGCTACTGATTGCTCGAAAATCTGGTTTTCTTTCCAGTACTTCAATACGGACTCCCCGATTTCGGGATAATCCACTTGTTTAAATTCCTGATATGTCTTCACTGTATCCTTTCTTAAGGGCAAGTAGGTGATAATTAATTTTTTGGACCTGTCCCCGTCTGAAAAAGCCGGGGCCGGGCTATCCGCTGTATCCATTGCCTGGATGCCGCTTCTATCCCTCAGGCTTTGAGAGAACATCCCCCTCAAAAGCAGGCACAAAGATAGGAGAAATCCCCCTTTTTGGGAGGGTCAATGGGAAAAAATGGAAGGAAAGGAATTTGGACAGTTGAAACAGGTCGCTAAAACCAAAAAATATGGATGAAGGGAAGATGGAATTTGGTAGAATGTAGAGGGGATAGTGGAGTCAAAACCCCAAAACACTTGAGCTCCTTTATGATTTTCTGAGGGTAGCTTATTGCTGTTGGTTCATTTATCTGGCTTGAAGACCAAGGGGGAAATATCTACCTTAGATAGATCTTGAATCTATTGTCAATTTTACGTCTTCACCAGAATCATGAGATCCACCTTTTCGTTTTTCCACATTGCCAGTCTTATTTTCATTTCCATTCTCTTTTCCTGCAAGGAGAAGCAATCCAATAAGGAAGTTTTACTTAGTACCATAGACGCCCAACTTGACTCCATACAAGGTGATGTGGCGATTGCCTTCTATAATCTTTCGGATAGCACAGATAGGCTGATGATCAATGCAGAGGAGGAATTTCATGCTGCTAGCACCATGAAAGTTCCGGTGATGATTGAGCTTTTCAAGCAACAGAGAGCAGGAAAGTTGAACCTGAACGACACGATCTTGCTAAAGAATGAATTCAAAAGTATAGTAGATAGTAGCCGCTATAGCATGGATATTGGTGACGATAGCGATGATGTTATTTATGGGAAAATTGGAACAAAAGTTAGCCTAAATGATCTTTTGTATCCCATGATTACGGTGAGCAGCAACTTGGCAACCAACGTACTGATAGAGCTAGTTGGTGCCAAAAACGTGACTGCTACAATGCGTAATCTGGGAGCCGATAAAATAGAAGTGCTGAGAGGTGTGGAAGATCAAAAAGCTTATGACTTGGGGTTGAGCAACTCCACGACTGCAAAAGACTTGATGATTATCATGAAGGCAATTGCTACTAATCAAGCTGGAACGCCAGATGACTGCGAGAAAATGATTTCAATTCTAAAAGACCAGCAATTCAATGAAATCATCCCAGCTTACCTTCCAAAAGATGTAAGCGTAGCACATAAAACTGGGTCTATCACAGGGGTGCATCAGGACGCAGGAATAGTGTATTTGCCAGATGGCCGATCATATGTGTTGGTGTTACTTTCCAAAAATCTTGAAGATTTCGACCAAGGAACTGATCAATTGGCAAGAATATCCAAGACGGTTTATGATTATATGCTAAGTAAATAGAATAACTTTTGTCTGTGGGCTTAGCTTCTTGATTACTTTGTATTAGAGCAATTTTTAAAATAAAATACAAGCCCAGCGAGGGATAGAAACTTTTGTGGCGTCTAATCAAATAACAATAAGTTAATCAAGATTAGATATGATAAATCAAAAGAAAAGCCTTCTACGGATCCTTCCCGTCCTATTTCTGTTTTTAACTGTCCTGACTTCTTGCAGCGATACTATGGATTCCGATGTACCAGAGGAAGTAATAGAAGAAGAAGCAGATGACACAGAATTCGAGCCTACCGATTGGACAGTTGCGACACACAGCAACGACGCTGATCCAGATTTTGAGGAAGTATTTGAGGACAACACGGTAAAGAGATTGGATATCGTAATCTCTTCTACGCGTTGGGCGAGTATGCTGTCCGATATGACAAGCATGTATGGGACCTTTGGCACAAGAAATGGAGGCTCATTTTCAGATGAGAATCCGATTTTTGTTCCTGCAGAAGTGTTTTACGAAGGCAAGGAATGGTATAGAGTAGGGGTTCGGTTTAAGGGAAATTCAAGCTTGCAGAACAGTTGGCAGTCTGGAAACATGAAATTGTCTTTTAAACTTGATTTCGATGAGTTTGAAGATGATTATCCTCAAATCAAGAACCAGCGTTTCTACGGGTTCAAAAAACTCAGCCTTAAAAACAATTACAATGACAGGTCTATGCTTCGTGAAAAAGTGGCGGCAGATATTTTCAGGAATGTTGGTCTTGCAAGTTCACATACAGCCATCTACGAAGTGTATGTAGATCATGGAGATGGCCCAGTATATTTTGGAGTTTACACGATGGTGGAGGAAGTCGACGATACGGTTATCGATACGCAGTTTTCGGATAATGACGGTAATCTCTACAAGCCTGATGGTGATGGAGCCAGTTTTTCTAGCGGATCATTTAGCGAAGCTGACTTTGTCAAAGAGAATAATGAAGATGAGGCTGACTGGTCGGATATAGAAAGTCTATTTGCCATTCTACATGACGGATCACGAACTACCGACCCTGCCACATGGAGAACAAACTTGGAAAAAGTATTTGATACAGATACTTTCTTAAAATATTTGGCGACTAATACCGTGATCCAAAACTGGGATACCTACGGTAGAATGACTCACAATTACTTCCTCTATAACAATCCGGAGAACAACAAGCTCACCTGGATTCCTTGGGACAATAATGAAGCTTTGCAAGAAGGGAATATGCAAGGATCCTTAAATCTTGATTTCTCCGATCTGAATACTGCAGGCTGGCCGCTAATCGGCTATTTGTATGCTGACGAAAATTATAAATCAATCTACGATGGCTATGTGGAAGAGGTGACAAGCGGTGCTTTTGAAGCCAATGCAATGCAAGAATTGTATACCAATTATGGAGACTTGGTCTCACCTTATGCGACTACTGAAATTCCAGGATATTCTTTTCTAAATCGTGTTTCTGATTTTCAAACCGCCGTCAATCAGCTAAAAACTCATGCTACTTCACGTGCAGCTGCTGTGAATGCCTACTTGGATTGAAAATTTAATCTTCTTTCTCAGTAATAAAATATATGAAAGCCATCTAGTTATACTGGGTGGCTTTCAGTTTAAATTTCTTTCCATTTCTATAAAGAAATTACTATTGTTTCCTTATTGGGAAATTATTAGCTTTAACAAAAAATGTATGAAGCAGAATTTTGAGATAGAATTGTTGCCAGATGCAGTTGAGTTTTTAGAAAATCTTGGTCCTAAGACAAGAGATAAAATCTATTATAATATGAGAAAAGCTTAAGTGTAAAGGACAATGATCTATTCAAAAAACTGAATGAGTACATCTGGGAATTCAGGACTTTGTACAATGGAAAAGCGTATAGGTTATTTTCATTTTGGGATAAAGTAGATGGAAAAGATATCATAGTGGTTGCAACACATGGAATATTGAAAAAGACACAGAAAACACCTTCGAAAGAGATTAGGAAGGCTGAAGAAATAAGAAAGGGATATCTAGCTTATCGTGAATCAGACATAAAGAATAAATAAAAAGGCAATTAATTATGGAAGAAAAATTCAAAACCGTTTCGCTTGATTCAATGATAGAAAAACACATTGGCGAGCGTGGCACTGAACATCGTGATGCGTTTGAAAATGAGTTGAGAATAGATTTGCTAGGCCAAGCAATCAAACAAGCCAGGCAGGAACGTAATCTGACTCAGCAGCAGTTAGGTGACCTTGTGGGAGTGCAGAAGGCACAAATTTCTAAAATTGAAAACAGCGTGAAAAATGCTCGATTTGAAACTATTCTAAAAGTGTTTGATGCCTTAGGTGCCAAAGTTAATTTTAATGTTGAAATGAGCCACTAAGACGAAAAAGTATAAAAGCAGGAAGCCATCCCGAATTATCGAGATGGCTTTCTGCTTTTACTTCGTTCCAAACTTATAGATACAAATTTGCTCGTATTTTTCTCCCGGCTTCAAGATCGTAGAAGGGAAATTCGGCTGATTCGGAGAATCCGGATAATGCTGTGTTTCTAAGCAGAATGCTGATCTCAGTTCATAGACTTTTCCGCCTTTTCCCTTGATCGTTCCATCTAGGAAATTCCCACTGTAAAATTGGATAGCTGGCTCGGTAGTCCAAACCTCCATTTCGATTCCAGTCTGTGGCGATGAGATCACCGCCGCTTGAGTCAGGTCATTTCCTGTTTTGTCCAGCACCCAGTTGTGGTCATATCCTCCACCGAACTTTAGTTGTTCATTTTCCTGATCGATACGTTCACCGATTTTAGTAGCAGTCGTAAAGTCAAAAGGAGTTCCTTTCACAGTTGGTATTTCACCCGTAGGAATCAGCACCTCATCCACTGGAGTGTATTTGCTGGCATTCAGCTGCAGCGTATGATCCAGCACCGTTCCATTTCCAGCACCATTCAGGTTGAAGAAAGAGTGATGGGTCAAGTTAACTGGCGTCGCTTTATCAGTTTCTGCTTCATAAGAGACCTTGAATTCATTGTCATCAGTAATCGTATAGATCATTTTCACTTTCAGTTCCCCAGGGAAACCTTCCTCCCCATCTGGAGAAGTGTAGCTAAAGATCAATCCATTTTCTCCTGACTTTTCTACATCCCAAATCACATAATCCAGACCACCTGGCCCTCCGTGAAGCGTCTGCCCATTGTTATTGGTAGGCAAAGTATACTCCTCGCCATCCAGCGTGAATTTCCCATTAGCGATCCTATTACCATAGCGACCGATAGCTGCTCCAAAGTATTTCTCACCACTCGCTAGGTATTCATCCAAGGTTTCAAATCCCAAGACAACATCTACTAGGTTTCCGTCTTTATCCGGCACCCAAAGATTTGTAACCCGTGCACCGAAATTGGTGACTTTCATTTTCATGCCATTGGCATTCTTGATCTCGTATGTTTCCACTTTTTTGTTTTGAAAAGTTGTGCCAAAAACCTGTTCTTGCACAGGTGCTTCGACGTTAGAATCTCCTTTTGGTTTGCTCTCGCAGCTAGATAAGATAACTCCTAAAGCTGCCGCAGCTACGATTATATTAAAGTGCTTCTTCATAATCTCATTTATTATAAAGTGGCGAATGTAAGCTCTTCATCTTCGACACATCGAATTTGATCACCTTTCTATCATAGGTCATCAAGCCATTTGTCTCCACTTCCACATCTGTGGTCTGCGTGTAAATAGCTGCTGAAAGTCCTGCCTCCACCAATTTTCCCAAATGCTCAATTAATCCAGCATAGCGCGCATAGAGCTCATCCTGATTTTTAAAACTCTGATAGCCCCAATTGTCCTTTTGCTGCCAAACGTGACCATCCACCGGAAGTCCTAAACCTCCATACTCACCCAACACCAGGATATTATCTTTACCGAAAATTTCAGGATCAGGCATTTTTGCATCAGGGTAATTATGCAAGTCGATGATGTCGCCAGTGATCTTAGTCCCTTCCATTTCGAAGTTTCCTCCACTTGCGCTATTCACCAATCTCGATGGATCATGAGTCATCGTCCATTCAGTGATCTCTTTGGTTTTAAATTGACCCCAAGCTTCGTTAAATGGCACCCAAACTACAATCGAAGGAAAATTGTAGAAATCATCCATGACTTCTTTCCACTCCTCTCTGAAAATCGCTTCAGATTCAGGTGTTCTATCTCGATCTGATTGGTTACCCAAAACACCGACCTTCATCTCCCAACCATTTCCCATATCACCACTTGGCATATCTTGCCACACGAGCATCCCCATCTTATCACAGGCATGATACCAAGTTGCAGGCTCCACTTTCACATGCTTTCTGATCATATTGAAACCCATGTCCTGAGTTTTCTGAATATCAAAAACTAGGGCTTCGTGGCTTGGCGCAGTGTACAAACCATCTGGAAACCAACCTTGATCAAGTGGGCCATATTGGAACAAAAACTCACCATTTAGCATCATTCGCTGAATGCCGTTTTCGTCTGCAGCCATGCTGATTTCTCTCAATGCCGCATAGCTTCCCACCGCATCGACTACCTTCTTTCCATCAAGTAATTCTACTTTCAAATCATATAAAACAGGATTTCCAGGAGCCCAAAGTTCAGCGTCTTTAATAGTCAATTTTGCCATCTCAGCTGGATTCACCGTTTGCTCTGCGATCATGTTTCCATCCTTCCAAGCAGATACTTTCACTTGCTGACCATCCACAATCCCAGCAACTTCTGGTGTAACCAAAATCCGCTTACTCTTAATGTCAGACGCATTTCTTAAGCCGGAAATATATACTTCGGGAACAGTCTCTAACCATACTGTCTGCCAAATTCCAGTCACCGGAGTGTACCAAATACCATGTGGATTATTTACCTGCTTGCCACGTGGCTGAGGACCCTCATCACTGGGATCCCAGACCCGCACTTGCAGACTCTGCGATTTACCAGACTTTAGGTGATCAGTGATATCAAAGTCAAAAGGATCATAACCACCTTTGTGTTTTCCTACGCTTTGACCATTGACAAAAACTTCAGTTTCCCAGTCAGACGCACCGAAATGCAATATGACTTTGTCATTCCTTGATTTCTTTGGTGTGGAAAAAGTTGTGTTGTACCACAATTCATTGTCTTTGCCTACAGTTTTCCCGACACCCGAAAGCGCAGATTCCACGGCAAAAGGAACGAGGATTTCTCCATCATAGCTTGTCGGAACAGCTTGGCCTTTTGACCTGATCGCATAGTTCCAAAGCCCATTCAGATTCACCCAGTTCTCACGAGTCATCTGTGGTCTTGGATATTCCCGATGCACATTTTCAGGAGTCACCTGAGCAGCCCATTCAGTCATGATTTTACCTTCTACGGGTTTGTAGGAGGAGCTTTGGGCTTTCACTAGCTGCTGCGCAAAAAGTAGGCAGGCTCCGATGAGAATAGTATTCTTCATAGGGATAAGAGGTTTATTGAATTATTCGATTTCCTGATTGAAGTGAATTGTGTTTTTAGACAAGGCACAACTCTATTACTTCTTTTTTAATTTTTTAATTTCCTTATCAAAATCAGAAATGATTTTCTGTGTCTTATTAAAGTTATCGTATTCATTTACAGCTTTTTTGTCCGCTTGTAACTTAGAGATGCGCCCTTTGCCGATAAGTACTTTGTATTCGTTAAAAGCTAGAAACTTGTTTACACTTTCGGCTAATCCTTCCATGGTAAACGTATTTTCTCTTTCTATCAGGCCTTCTATGTAGTCAAAGTAGCCAGTTACTGTTCTCTCCAATTGTAGGATTTCCTTTTCTTGAAGATAGTTTTTGGCAACAATGACATCGGATTTTAGAACCCTTCCATCTGGGCTATTTTTCCAGGTGGTGAGTCCCATTTTTTCTTTCTTCGAATCGGCAGAAAGATGAATGATTTCAGCTGCGGTTTTACCTGTAATAGCAAAGTGAAACTTATTCTGCACCATGGCATAGAATTCCTTGGTGATTTCCGATTTAGGATCATAGTCAATGCTACATTCGGCAAAAATATCGGTCACCTGTTGGTAGATTCTACGTTCGCTAGCACGTATGGAACGAATCCTCTGCAGTAATTCCTTGAAGTAGTCCTTACCAAAGCTGTTGGTTCCTTGTTTTAGGCGCTCATCATCCATCACAAAACCTTTGATGATGTACTCTTTCAAAGTCTGTGTGGCCCAGATTCTAAATTGAGTAGCTTTTGATGAGTTTACACGGTAACCTACCGAGATAATAGCGTCCAGATTGTAGAATTTTGTTTTGTAATTTTTGCCGTCAGAAGCAGTTGTTTCCAAAATGGAAATAACTGAATTCTCTTGAAGTTCACCTTCTTCAAAAATGTTGCTTAGGTGCTTACTTATCGCAGGTATATTTACACCAAACAAATCACTCATAGCCTTTTGGGTTAACCAAAGACTCTCGTCCTTCAGAAAAACTTGTACCCGAACTTCACCGGAGGGGGCTGTATAAAGCAGAAAATTATTTACATCACTCATTGTCTGAATCACCGTTTACTATAACATACTCGATGGAAAACTGCATCTTGATACTTGATACCTGCTACTAATTACTTGCTACTTCTAATAAATCTTCACTTCCTTAAAATACGCATAGGAATCTGTCGATCCTTTTGCCACCAATCCAAGTCGGAATCCCATTCCCCAAGGTACCAAATGCTTTACATCTTGAGACTCACCAACCTGAATAGTCTTTCCATTCACGATAGCTGAAGTCGTCATTTTATAGCCATCTTGCATACTTAATATCAGCTTCACTTCTTTGCTTTTTGGTATTGTCTGTGTTGCAATTTCTCTTGTCTTTTGGTTGATAGTCTCCCAAAGTATCAGCTGATTTCCTTTCACAGAAATACCCATTCCTGCAGGCGGCGCACCGAACCCATTATTTGCAGCACCAATCACCGCCAATCCAGCCGCCGCCTTTGAATCAGGTATTACTGTAGCTTCGTATTGATAATCCAATGATTTAGTTCCTTGCACCAATAGCGTACCGAGCATTTCATTCTCTTCAGAAGCCTGAAGTTTGAGCCCGTCTTGGCCCGTTTCGTATTGTATATCCTGAGTTACTCGCCATTGCCATACGGGATCTAGTCTCTCCTTGAAATCATCAGTAAATTCAAGTGACTTTTTGCTACGCTCATAGCCGGCATTATTTGCCAAAACAGGCCAGTTGTCCTCAGTCCATTCGATTTTCTCCAAGACTCCCTGCCGACCCACGTACACGCTACCTTCAGTATTGTAAGCATGATAAAGCATCCACAAGTCTCCGTCTTTTTCCACAACGGTTCCATGCCCTGCGCACTTCCAGTTAGCATTATCTTTCAAAACCGGATTCATATCATACTTTTCCCATGGGCCTAAAAGCGTTTTGCTTCGCGCTACCCCAGTGACATAATCACAGCTAATTTCACAGCAGCCCCGTGCCGAATAGGTCGCATAGAAATAGCCATTTTTCTGGAAAATTGCTACGCCTTCTACCAATCCGCCTTCCCAAGGCTGATCATTATGAAAAAGCTCGTGTTTCTCTCCAATCAGATTTTTCCGATCATAATCAATCTCCTGAGCCCAAATCGGAGTTTTTTGTCCCTTGCTATTGCCATCCTCCTTCCATAAGACATAGTTTCTTCCATTTTCATCTCTTGTTTCAAAGGCATCGATAGAGCCATATTCCTGTGCTACCAAAGGGCCATGATCTTTGAATTTGCCAAGGGGAGAACTAGCACTTGCTACAGCCACAGAAAGTCGATTGCTCTCCTTATCCCTTGCAGTGTAATAGACATAAAGCACGCCTTGCCCATAGTCATAAGAAAGCTCTGGTGCCCAAAAGTTATTTTTTGCCCAATCTGGTGCTCCATCAGGAAATACATAATTCACCAATTCCCAGTTGACCAAATCCTCTGATCTGAAAATGGGGAAAAGTGGTGCCCACTCATTGGAAGTGGCAGAGGCATAGAAATATTTGTCGATTCTGATCACCGATGGATCTGGTCGATCGCCCGCCAAAACAGGATTGTCAACTTTGATACTTTGTGCTAAACTCATGCTGCAAAAGCCAACAATAATGAAAACTGCGGTAATTATTTTTCGCAAACTGAGTAGACTATTCATTGGTCTTTGGGTTATTTTCTAACTGAGGAAAAGCGGTGATTCTCAATCTCGCAGCACCCATTGGCACCAGCGTCACATCCACGACCGGCTGATCGGAAGTCTTTGGTAGGTCTTTCAACTCTCCTACCAATCCGTATTGATCCAATTGCCATTCAGGAATCTGACGAGCTTTGCCTACGATTTTAATCGGAACTTCTTCAAGAGAGAACGGGAAATCTGACTTAGGCCAATGGCCTTTCATCACTTCAAATGAGGAAGCGGGATCATTTTCGTCCACCACCAAACTGTAGTTCCAATCCGTCACCGGATGAATTTCCCAGGAAGGCCACTTTTTAGTATCAGCACCTTTCTGCCATTTGGAGTCCCACTGTGCAGTCTGGTCGCTTTCTTTTTTGAAGTACTTCTCTCTAATCTTCAGTGAATAAGTTAGAGGGCCTCTGCTCACACTAAGGCTATTGCTATTTTTCTCCCAGATTTTAGTCTGGATTTCCATTGGAAGCATCAGAGCTACCTGATCTCCATTTGCCCAAGTTCTGCTGATCTTCGCATAGCCTATTCCGGAAATATTGTCTTTCAGCACCTCTCCATTCACAGAGATGGAAGCTCCTTTTGCCCAAGCAGGAATACGCAGGTAAAGCGGAAATTCAACTGCTTTTTCTGTGCTTATCGCAAACTTGATTTCTTCTTCAAATGGATAATGCGTGGTTTCCTCGATATTCACTTCAGTGCCATCTCCGACTTTCACCGTCAACTTGCTCGCTCCGTACATTGCCGCCACTACGCCATTGTCTGGAGTTGCCATCCAGAGATTTTCTATGAAATAAGGCCATCCCTGCGCATGATTATGCTGACAGCATCGAGAGCTAAAGGGATTCATCATCAGAAAAGGGCCTGAGTTGGCGATTCCCGGTGAATGGTTTTCTGCATCCAGCAAAGCCATATTCGGCGAAGTGATGTAATGCAGGGATTTGAAATCAGGCATCACAGCTGCTGGATAAGTATTGAAGGCAACTTCCTCGGCATGATCTGCCCAGAATGGATCACCAGTGATTCTCAGCAAATGCTCATCTGAATTCATCTGCTCGACCATTCCGCAGGTTTCTACTCCTTGGCGAGGATCAGCATAGCCAGGTCTGGCATTTTCATCCGATCCAAACATCCCACCAGGAACCTGACCGAAATGCTCCCGGATGATTTTAAAGTTTTCGTAAGTAGCTTGAAGGTCTTTCTCATTTTTGGTCAGCAAGTAATACTGAGCTGGCTCACGAAAAGCCTGCGCATGATTGACATTGTGCCAATCTACCTGATCACGATACCAGTCTGGAACTTCACCGCCATCACGCACTTCATAGTAATTTTTTACCTGCTCTATTGGCAAATCTCTACCTCCCCAGTCAGAAGTATTTCGATGAACTTTCTCTGCCAGTTCCAATAAAAATTCGTCTCCTGTACGGTTGTAAAGCCATAACACGCTGTGTAGATTGTCTCCTCCACGCAGTCTCTGCCAGTATCCTTCCAGGAATTCCTCATCAGGAACAGTCAGTTCGTACTTGAAATAATTGGTCATCAAAGCGATCACCCGCTCATCCTGAGAATGCTCGTAATAGGACTGCAAACAATAAAGCATGATCATCTTTGCCCAGAAATCAGGATGATCACCATCCATGACCTGGGGGCCAAAGTCACCATTTTCCCGCTGACTGGTAAGTACAGCTTCTAGCCAGATCATGGACTCGTCGATCATCGGCTGATCCTCCATGATGTAGCCGATATTGGCATATCCTTTTAGCCAGTAAGGAACCTCTTCCCAGCCCCATTCTCCCGTTCCATCCTTGGAAAGCCAGGCATTGTTATCCTTCTGAAGCCAAGCTGAGATTTCGCCGAGATTTCCGGTCAAGCCATTTTTCTGGCGAATCAGGTATTCCTTGAGAAATCCTTCAGGTTTCACCGCACCTACAGGAAGCTTGATCAGCGCACTGGGCGCCAAAGGCGCCCGATTGCTTATATAGAATTCATTAGTATTTTCTGTGGGGATTCGATCTACTATAGTGACCGATTTATTGGAATTATTTCCAGGGCTACAAGAAATCAGCCCAGCACAAATAACCAGTGCTAGCGTTGATTTAAAGCGGTTTTTTAGCATTTTTAGCAGGTTTTGGGATTACGAATGTCCCCGAAATTGCAACACTTTGTTTTAAACTTGGTTTGATCTTCGTAGTATTTCTAGTGTATGTATTTCTCATAATAGGTTTGGGATATGTTAATTAAATATATTGACTCTGATTACCAAGGTAATAATGATAATCTAAAAAGCCCCCTATATCTATATCAATCCTTCAATCAGTTAAAAAATTGGTATCCTTCTTATTCAGCTGTATACCTAAAGGCATTTTGAAGTAGCTATGGGTTATGAATTCCAAGTAAATCAACTTTTGTGAAAAATCTGAAATGAAGGATTTACCATTTTCAGGTTTAATATGAGTAATAGCTTGACATATCTATTATCCAAATCGGACAGTCCAAGCATTACTCATTCTTCAAAATAATGGTCAAGCTCATGCGTATCTCGCCATAAGAAACGCTTTCCCCTAGCTTTTCATAAATTGGTTTCAGAGATATGGCTCTATCCAGTTCGTTAAAAGCATCTCGTACTTTATCTACCACCTCCTTGTCTACCATTTTTTCTAATTCAACATTCTTACCTGCAGTGTACAACTGTGATAAATGCGAGTAGACTGTCGTGACTTGTATGTTTCTTTTTGCTGCAATTTCTTTTGGCGTAAGACCTTCTTTATACAGTGCAAAGGTATCTAGCGTGGTGGATCCCTTTTTGGGACGAGCTACGGATTTATACTTTTTAATTACCTCAATAAATTCTGCACCATATTTTTGCATTTTGTTCATTCCAACACCAGAAATAGCCAAAAATGCATTTTCAGTAACAGGCAATTCTATGGCCATAGCTTTCAAAGATTTATCATTGAAAATAATGTAAGCCGGCACATTTTCTTCGCGTGAAATAGAATACCGCAACTTCTTTAATTCCGTAAGTATATCGCTGTTGACTTCTCCTTCTTCTGTACTTCTCAGTACCTTGGGCTTGCGACTTTTTTTCTCCTCCGCTGTTACTGGGAAAGTTAGTTTTATGGGTTGTTCGCCTTTCAGTACTTTCCAGCCAATGGGTGAAATCTTCAAAGCCGAACCTTCGCTGTACATAATCTCAATCAACCCTTGATTGGCCAATTGAATAATGTAATCTCGCCAATCATAAAAGCTGAGGTCTTTGCCCACGCCATAGGTTTTAAGTTGGGTATAACCAGCCTCGTAAACCTCGGCATTGTTAGAGCCTCTCAGCACATTGATCAACATGCTTATCCCTTCTTTTTCTTGCATGCGGGCTATGCCTGAAAGTGCTTTTTGAGCCAAGATAGTGCCGTCAAAATCTTTAGGCGGATTGTCACAGACATCGCAATTGCCACAATCTTTACTGAGGTGTTCGCCAAAGTAAGAGAGCAGTATTTTTCTACGACAAGACTTGGCTTCCGCAAATTGCAACATGCGGTTTAGCTTTTCTTTTTGCATACTGGAATTTGCCCCATCATCGGCAAATTGACTGTACATCACAAAATCTGCCATATTGTAATACAAGCGCGTTTCGGATGGTAATCCATCACGGCCAGCCCTACCAATTTCTTGGTAATAGCCCTCTAAGTTTTTGGGTAAATTGTAATGAATTACCCAGCGCACGTTCGATTTGTCAATGCCCATCCCAAAGGCAATAGTGGCTACGATAATCTTGGTATCGTCAAGTATGAATTCGGTTTGCACACGTTCTCTTTCCTCAGCACTCATACCTGCATGGTAAAACGCCACCGAATGCCCTTCAGCTAGTAAGTAATTGGCCACCTCCTCGGTATTCTTTCTACTCAGACAGTAAATGATGCCACTTTCATTTTTTTTCCGATCTACAAATCGCCCGATTTCTTCCAGCTTTTTCTTTTTGGGTACTTGTCCGCGAACCTCTATACTCAGGTTTTTTCGATCAAACGAAGAGATAAATAACTTGGATTCTCTCAGTCCCAACTGTTTCTCAATATCCGCCCTTGCAGATTTATCTGCGGTAGCCGTAAGTGCCATAAATGGAACCTCAGGCAAGGAATTTCGAAAGACCTTGAGCTGTGTATATTCAGGTCTAAAGTCGTGGCCCCACATACTCACACAGTGCGCTTCATCGATCGCCACTAATTTTATGTTCAGCAGGTTCAACCAAGTTCTGCTTACCGAAATCAATTTCTCAGGGGATAAATACAGCAACTTTATCTTACCCTCTCTAGCCCGTTCAATCACCGCTTTTTCTTCTTCTGGAGAAATAGAACTGTTGAAGAAATCAGCTTTAATTCCGTTGGATTGCAAGGCCTGTACCTGATCCTTCATCAAGGAAATAAGAGGTGAAACCACAATTGTAATGCCCTCCAGGCACAAAGCGGGAATCTGAAAGCACATCGATTTTCCACCGCCGGTTGGCATTAGCACAAAGCTGTCTTTTCCTTCTAAGGTGCGGTCTATTATTTCCTTTTGTAAAGGGCGAAATGCATCGTAACCAAAGACATTCTTTAATATCGATTGTGGATTCTGCGCCATGCTCAGCGTTTTGATTTTACTCGTTTTAATGATTATATGCTACCTTGCCTGTAGTCTTTACAATTGTCCTGAATTGATTAACACCTTTAATCGAGGAGCCCAGTTTTACTTACTAGTGTGCAGGGCCTTCGACTTCCTGCTTAGCGGACAGGCAGGCGCTCAAGCTGACCCTCTCAGCACCGTTTTGTGTATCCTTGAATTTTGGATACAGCCAGGTTACCTAGTATAATGTTACCCAAATTCTCTCCAAAGGCTTGCCGAGATGCCAAAAGTATGTATTTGGGTTACTTTCATAATTCCAATAAGGATATTTCCTTCCTAAATACCTTTACTCTTTTATCATCAACTCAGGTATATGCTTTACATGTACAATACCATAGCTTAAGAATTGCTCGTGAAATTCCCTCAAGTTGAATGAGTCTCCTTTCAAAGCCATAGCTAGCTCATTCATTCCCATAGCTATTGTTTTTTGGTTGTCAAAAGTTCAACCGCTTTGAACCAATAGAAGAAGGAAGATTTATCAGGCTGTTTTTTTAACCTATTCAGAAAATTCCAATCCTGATCTTCAATCGTCATACCTTTAATATCCTGGCCTTCATAATATATAATCGGGGAAAGATCATTCACCTTGATTTTTGCTACCAGGTATGCAATTCGGGCCGATGCCGGTACCGCATCATCAATTCTAAAGTTTTCTTCCATTAGAAAACCGGTACCAAAAGCGATTATCCCTTTTTGCAATTCCTTGAATTTTGCCTTTTCATCATCATTGCCACCATGACGCTTGGCCAGGATTATGCAAGTATCAATCGTGTCCTGCAGTACCATTTCCGGAGTGAGTTTTGCTTCTGGGTTTCCATTTTTCCGGTAAGCAATTTCATGTTCAGCAAATACCTGGAAACTAGCCGCTACCACTTCCATGTTTTGAATGTTCTCGAAGAGTTTGCTCAGATCGAAGAGCTGTTTACAAATCTCCATGGAGAACGGTTGTTGGTCTTTACCCTTGAAGTAAGGGATGCCAATGGTGTTTGGAGCAAATGCTGTTAATTTATCTCCTGTGATTGAATCAATAGATGGCATGGTGACCATAGTCTCATCTTCTGTTTCGATCCATTTGGTTATCACAGGTTTTTCGACCACATCCGGATAAATTGAATCTTCGAGTAGAACATCTAATAGTATGGTACCAGAACCTTGTTTGCCAGAATCAAATTTGAATTTGTAGTGTGCTTTTGGTACTCCTGGTTTGTAACTCCGATGTTCGTCAAGTTCAACACTCGTGAAATTGGAAGAGTCTATAACCTTTTGCAAAATACCCTCCAGTTCTTTCTGGTCAGGTTTGCTGATTATGTCGATATCAATGGAGAATCGGTTTCCTGTTTCTAATAAAAGCACCAAACTGGTACCTCCTTTGAAAACAAAATCAAGTCCATTGTTTTTCAACCGCTCCAGCAAATGCAAAGCGTAAATCATCTTTTCCAAAATGATTTTGTCAATTCGTTTGTGGTCTTTTTGTTTCTTAAAACGCTCTAACCATTCATCAGTAAAGCAATGTGCCTTTATCATTCAATAATGTCTTTTACGAGGTGGTACATGTGGTTCGTCATGAACTGCTTAATGTCTTGGTCTCTTTCCCTTCTTTTTGCGTAGCTGAAGAGCTTGGTGAAATTGATGGCATAGTTGCTAATGGCATTTTCGTAGATGTGCATCAATTCAGAACCTTGCAGGTAATAGAAAAGCCTATCTTCTGCAAACAGATCCACCAAGATTTTCTCAAGTAGTGGAGTATAAAACTTCACCCTTTTCTCTGATCTTCTGGCAATAGGGGAGCGCGTAATCAATTTTTTAATAATCACCGGATTGTCACTTTCAGCGATATAAAAATCGTAAGCTTTATCATCAGGGTTGAGGTAAAGCTCGTTTCTTGACGAGTCCTTTAATTCGTAATACAGGGACTCAATGAAATCCTTTTCTATTTCAATCAGGATAATTCGTCTGCTGGATTGGTGTTGTGAAAACTCGTTAAGCCATTCTGTTTCCCAAATGCAGTGTTTGGCGTCCTCAAATTTGTCTGTGATTCGCTTTGTGATCTTAATAAGCTCTGGCGATATTTCGGGCTTATACTTGGGTTTGTATGAAATAACATAGAGCCCTCTCTTGAGTGTTCTTATTATGTTTTTGTCTTTGAGGTCGTAGATTCTCCAGCCAAAGGTTCCCTCTTTCAGGTCAGGTTCAAAATAACGATAGAATTCTAAGAGGTCTTCTCGGGTAAAATACTCCCTGTCCTTAAATTCTTCAATCAACCTATCCTCTATGATCTTTGGCATTTCAATTCCAATTTTTACCAAAACTACAAAATTCTGGCTAATATTGGAAATCAAAAAAACGCCAGTAAATCAGAATACTGGCAAATATTGGAATTCTAGGAGGGCCAGAGATTTGGCTCTTTTGCAAAGCTTGGTTTGTGGGTTGGCCTCTGTGGCTTAATAGATGTGTCAAATGAGCGATGGCTTTTCTTTTTCGCATGGCATACACACGCCCAACTAAAATGAGTATGCGCCCCAGTTGCTAGAAGCACAGTGATTTCGGGTTTGACCTGTCATATCAAAAGGCTCAGTTCGCATATTCATTTTAGTGTTTGTGTGTGCCTTGAATGGTGAATATAGACCAAAAAGATGGTCGTTCCAACGGGTGAAATACCCTGGGCTTATGGCTCACGGCCGTCTACTCGACTACCTGCTGCCATTTTTTTCAGAAGTTTCTTTATTAAATGTGGTTTTTGTTAGTTCGAGGCTACCATTCCACAGGCTTTTTTGAAAAATCCTGTTATAAGAATCAACAGATGTTTTAACAACTTTCCCATCCGAGAAATAAATTCCCTTTAAGTCTTTGTACTTCTCAGAATACGCAAGGTTTGCTAAATTTCTTCCTGCTTGAGCTGGTGTATGTATGTTGCTTTTTAATAGGGTCATAACAGGGAATACGTTTTTCCATAAAAATCGCATAACAGGTGAATAAGTTTTAGCTAGTCCTGTTCCTGGTGTCATTCCTGGGTCATAGGCATTTACCCTAATATTTGTATTTTTTAATCGCTCTTGCAATTCATAAGCGGTCATTATGTTACACAATTTTGAAGTAGAATACCTTCTTTGTCCAACTATGTTAGGTTTTTCGGAAGTTTCTTTTGAGAAAGCAAGCTCTTGAACACTGGTATAAACAGGTGGTTCTATTGGTTTTTTAAGTGCTGGGTCGTGTGTTTCGCTAGATGTGAATGTTATGTGCCCTTCATTTTTCATGTAGGGTAGCAATCGCATAGTCAAGGCAAAGGAACCGAGATGATTTACACCAAATGTTTGCTCAAATCCATCTGCCGTATATTGTGTGGCGCCAATATTCTGTACTCCTGCATTATTTATCAAGATAGAAATGGAATTGTTTTTTTCTTTGGCAAATGATTCAGAGAACTTTCTTATAGATTCTAAAGAAGCCAAATCCAATTCCAAGCATTTTAGGCTTTTATAACCTGTCTTGTCCTTTATCTTTTCAATCACTTCTTTTCCTGCTTTTATATTTCTGGCAGGAATGATAATTTGTTCGTTTTTGGCAATTTGAGCCATTTGTAAAGCACACTCAAAGCCAATTCCACTGGTTGCTCCTGTAATAATTATTGAATCCATATTTTTTTGTCTTTTATTAAAATGATGAAGCAAAGCTCAGCACTTCAAAAGCAAAAACATTTGCCATTTGGCAAATAATGAATTCATGTAAATTTAATTCATTTTAAAGGTTACTTGGAATTCGTACCGAAAGCCTTCGGTGCTTATTTCAGATGCTTTTTCGAATCCTACTTAAGGATGATTGCGTGATTCCTAAATAGGAAGCGAGATAGGAAAGCGGAATTCTGTTGGCTAATTCCGGAAACTTTTCAAGAAAACTCAGATACCTTGTTGTGGCATCTTCGGCTAACATGGGACTTAGTTTATTTACCTTTTCAATCAATGCTTTTTCGGTTATTTTATTGATTATTCCGTCCCACTGAATGATAGTAGCTGATAAATCGTTGAGTGATTCTGAAGAAAATACAAGTAGTGAACAATCTGTTACAGCCTGAACATATTCGGAAGAGGGGATTTTTTGATTGAAGCTGTTTATGTCCACTGCAAAATTGTTTTCATCAATAAAGTATTTGGTGATTTCATCCCCTTCGCTGTTATAGTAACATACTCGTAAAATGCCTTCTTCAATGAAAGCTACTTGGTTTGGTATTTTTCCTGCTTCGGAAAAGTAATCGCCCTTTTTCAACTCCAATACCTGTGCTTTTCTCTTTATCAAGTCAATTTGCTGCTGATTTAGCTGCCCAAATTCCAACAGATAGTTTATTAATTTGTCCATAGTCACAAAGGTTGTCATTGCATTTTATTCGGAATTTGTCAAATGGCAAAAAGGTTGATTGATTTTGGTAAGAAGGCTAGAACTAGCAATAAAATATATACGGTGTAGGTAGTTTTTTATTCTTTTAAATCCTTGTACATAATATAAGTATTAACCAATCCTAATTTAGAGTGTCTAAACCCTTTCGGTGTAGTTCCAATTATTTCAAATCCGTATTTTTTCCATAATTCAACTGCTCCTTTATTCGTACTTACTACTATATTGAATTGAATTCCCTCAAATTGATTTTCCTTTGCTATTTTGAGAGAGTGTTCACAAAGTTTTTTTCCAATTCCTTTTCCGTGAGAATTTGGGTTTACCATATAACTGCAATTTGCAATGTGGTTTCCTAAACCAATTTGATTGGGTTTAATGATATATGTTCCGAGTATTTGTCCATTTTCTTCAATCACATAAGTTTCCATATAATCAGCAAACCAATGTTTTTTTAGTTCACTTTTTGGTGTATTTGGATTAAATACGTAAGTGTCGCCAGTTTCAATCACTTTTGAAAATATTTCCCAAACTTGGTCAATATCAGTTTCTATTGCTTTTCTAATATTCAATTTAGATGTTCGTTTTTTAAATTATATACAACGTGTTCATATATAATTCCGTAGCGACTGAATTCGAATAGAATTCAGTCGTAGGAATCAGCATGAATTAAAGGTAGTAAATTTTCTTAATCTTATAAGAGTTAGGCTATGGATTATATACATTATTGCACTGTTTAATTTTGTCTTGGATTAAGCCTCAAAAAACGAGACGCGTTATTATAAAAAATATCTGCTTTCTGTTCATAAGAAAGAAAAGGAGCATCATTTATTATGTTTATTGAATGTTCAATTAATTCAGGCCAAATGATCATATCAGAACCATACATTATACGTTTTCCAAACCCAGCAACTACAATTTTTTTCAGATGATATTCATAAAAATACTCTTTAGGATATGCCCATTGGATTCCCCCAATGTCAACATAAACTTGAGGATAGTGATATAACATTGTTATCAATTCATCAATAAAGGGTTCACCATAGTGCATTATTGATACACGTAATTTGGGATATCTCTTTAAAACGTCTTCTAATAGTAATGGATTAGATAATTTCGCTTCATACTTCGGATAGCCCATATATGGAGTGCCTGGAATACCACTTCCTAAATGAATTGCAACAGGTATATCTAATTCTTCCGCCATTTTGTAATAAGGAAACATTCTTGGGTCATTTGGAGCAATCCCAAAATATTGATTAGAAATTTCTCCAATAACTTTTATATCATTGTCAATCAAAATAGTTTTCATCTGTTCAGGAGAAATACTATCTCTTCCAATGCGGAATTCCAAACTTGGTATAATTTGTTTTGGATATTCTAATTTCCATTTTACAATATCCTCAAAAGCTCCACTAGCAACAGCAATAACCTTATTCTGCTTTAATTGTTTTTCAATTCTTTGTTGATAATCTTGGTAGGATTTTGGAGAAACCAAAGGGTTTTCACAATCTGGATTATTAAACTTTTCATTCCACACATCCTCAAATTCATTAATTGGGTCAAAATGTTCTATTAAATTGGAAAATGGAGGACATAAGGATAAAGAGAATGGAGGTAAGTCTTCTGGTTTATCAACATGAATGTGCATGTCAATTATAGGTCCATTGTAGGCTCTATCTTGGCTAAGTAAATTAAGCTCTTGTTTTTTATTATTGCAACTAAGAGTTATTATTGAAAGGATTATAATTAAATATAGTCTCATGTCTTTAATTGTTGCCAAGGGTCTCGTATAACCGTCAGTTACGGGTTAATATACGCAGACTTTTCGGTTAAGCACTGGCTTTAGCAATTCCGAGTGGATTCGGACCTAGTCGAATCCGCCATAATTGCGGTTATACATTGTGAGTTCGGCTTTCCTTAATCATGAGTTGAAGTCAGATTGCACTTTATTTTTTTATTCTGGTTTTGGGCCTTTTGAAGCAATAGTTCTCATTATACTAGGAAACCAACGTTGCAACCAAACAAAAACTCTCCCGTGGGTTGTGAAAATATAATTTCTTTTCCTCTTGAGTATTGCGTTAGCCATAACTTTTGCCGCTTTATCCGTAGGCCACATTAAATTTGCTGGTCGTGGGTCTGGTCGTTCAGGATGCCACGTACCTTCATTATCAATCCTTGCTATCTCGGACACCACAAATCCAGGATGAATGGTAGTGCAGCTCACACCAGTGCCCATTAATTCAACCTGCAAGGTTTGACCAATAGAATATACCGCAGCTTTTGAGGCTCCATAAGCTCCGACATTAGGATTAGGAAGATAGGCTGCAACACTACCAACTAATCCAATTTGACCCTGGTTTTGTTTCAAATGTGGTAGAGTATATTTTACTGTCAAGGCTAGTCCAGTGACATTACCTTGTAATTGCCTTTCCCAATCTTCTGCAGTCAACGTATCAATACTTCCAAAAACTCCAAATCCAGCATTGGCCACAGCAATATCTATACGTTTCCAATGCTCAATTATGTTTTTAACAGCATTTTCTATCGATTTCTCTTCCATAATATCTACTGGTACAACCAATGCTTCGCCACCCGAATTCTTAATCTCAAGAGCAATCTCTTCTAATAGTTCTTTGCGTCTGGAAGATAGCACCACTTTATATCCTAATCTTACCCACTCAAAGGCCATCGCTTTGCCAATACCAGAGGAAGCTCCAGTTATCCAAACTACCTTATCTTTTGTTTTTGACATTATAAGATATTTAATGTTAAACTATTAGATATTCCAGCTGACGAACAACGTGTTCGTGTATGATTTGTGCGACTTAGAATCCGCAGGATTTTCAGTCGTTGCAAATCAGTTGTTTAAAGATATAAATTTAAATTGAAGTTCAAATGTAAGCATGAAATATACAAGTTGTTCTAGTTGTTAGTGGCAGTTATTTATTACTATTCTAATTCCTTTAATTTAGCTTGAGCTTCTTGATTTGCATCTATTTCAACTGCTTTTTTATAATACTTAATTGCTTCTGAATTGTTTTTTTGAGATAAAAAATAATTTCCTAAAGCGACAAAACTTTTTGATTCATTAGGATAGAAATCGGCATTTAATTCTAGATATGCTAAAGCTTTTTCAGGAAGATTATGCCCATCCAACATAAAGGACCCGATTTGATTTAGTAATTCCCAATCAGGTTTTACTTCACGTTTCATTCGAATACTCAATTTTTCATAATGGGTTTTAAATGGTTCTGTTAATTCTTTGGCGGAATATTCTTTTGGTGTGTTAAAACGCCACATTTCTGGAAATGGAAACCAAGAGAAAATAGACCGCAATCCATTATACTGGGCTGGAACAACAATGCTTCCGTGGTCTTCATTCTCAAAGTATTCCCATTTAAAATTAAGCTCTTTATTATTTTTCACTAATAGGTCGTGAAACTTTAAATTGGCTCTAATCTGTTCAGTAGGAACTGTTTTGTCTTTTCTAACTTTAACTGTATCCATTTCTTTACCAATACTATTAGCCACAGCTATATATAATGACTTTTCTTTTCGATTTCCTTTATTTAGTTGTTCTTGAGTTTCTTTAACCAAATTTTCTTTGTCCCACCAAAGGCTTGGGTCAATTGCTAAATAATTATCAAAAGAATTTTCGTGATGCAGGAATGAATAAAGTACAAACAGACCTCCAGTAGAATGACCAATAATTGTGTTGTTGTTTTCGGTTGGGTATTTGTTGTTTATAAATGGTTTTAATTCTTCGTCTATAAACTTTATAAAATTACTGGCACCTCCTGAAGTTTCAGATTGTTGTCCGCGTTGAAAAGGAACGTTGGTTGGTGTGAAATCTCTGGTTCTATCTGTATTTGTAATAGCAACTATAATAGAGTTAGGAATTTGCCAAGGTAATAGTTGTTTTAACATTCCAGTAACAACATAGAAATTTTGAGCTGCATCTAATACGTAAATAACAGGATATTGCTTTGTATTATCAAAATCTTCGGGTATGTGTACCCAAATTTCTCTTTGCTCTTGTAGTATATTAGAATACAAGCTTTCAACTTTCCCGATTACTATTTGCTTTTCGTCATTTTCCTTAAATTGTGCTATTCCTTGGAAGGATATGAACAACGTTATTATAGAAATTATTATTTTAGATTTTCTCATTTGTTCGGTAAGGTTTTAGTTTGCGATTATTTCTTTTGGCAAAATGAAAACATCAATAACAATTCCTGAATTCTCTTATCGTTTTTTTATAATTGCCTCTTACGTTCCGTGTATTGTGTCGTAGCATCCCGCAGGGTATGCACTATACACCTTGTGTGTGCCCAGCATGGGCATCTGGTATCGAAGATATCAAATTATTCCAGAGGGTGAAAGTCCCTTATGTGCGGGGGTAACGTCCCGAAGCATTAGCAAGTGGTGCCGATAGCTATCGGCATGGTTTGTCGTGAGATTTGCACTGAAGGAAGCGAGACTGCAAACCTTGGTTCCAACGAACAGGAACTGGATACGGAGGCTATTTAAGTCGGATGAGGTAGCACATCATACTGACGTCCAAAGGTTGGGTAACCAACATGTGCTTAGATGGTAGATCCAGTGGATACTGAACGTATTGTGAAGTGAAAATTCGATAAGGAGCCTCTGCGTAGCCTTATCTTAAAAGTAGCGGAAAGATGTAGCGGTGTAAAGAGCGTTGCATTTTGCTTTACGAACCGCCGTATACGAGACCTCCCGAAAGCTTTCGGGATACGGTGGTGTGAGAGGCGCACCTCGTCAGTTACAACTGGCGAGGCCGTCTACTCGATTAGCACTTCGCCCTTCTTTTCCGTCCGTTCTGTTTTTAGTCATTTTTTATTGGTATTGTTACTTCACAAGCGTAATCTTTTGGCAAAGCATTTTTAGTATTGATTAAGTCCCAATATTTTCTCCAATATGTCCACCATTGAGAATGAACTGATGGGATTTGGTCTAATTCAATATCTCCGTCTTTCGTTAAAAGTCTTATCTCTTCTGATGAGACTGCCAAACCATAGTCACCTGCCCAAAAGACAAGTTTATATTTTTCTGTCTGAAATAAACTGTTCTTAGGTGAATAGCCGTGAATTGTATTTATAGTTTTTGCATCATTAAAAATTTGTGCCATTAAGGTTTGGTCTGTGAAAGTAAATTCTCCGTGACTACAAGTTGGTGGTTCCATTTTGTCATTATGTAAGTCATCAAACCAGTTTTTGTTATCAATTTTAAGTTCTTCTCTTGTTATAAAACTTATTGATTTGGGATTTCTAAACTGAATTGCGATTTGGGTGTTAGGTGGTTGTGAATTGTTTGATGGTGGTAAATAAAGTTGTGTTCCACCAAACTCAATTTGAATAACTTTCGGCAAGTTAGTCGTCCACCAACTCCAATATCCAACGTCAGAAATTGCGTCACCTAATATTTCTAATATCTGATTTTCTGTTAGAGGTTCTGCAGTCACTTTTTCTATTTCTTTTTTTTCTTTGTTGAATATGTTTTTAAAAAAGTTCTTCATTGTTGCCCTTGTCTTTTAGGGTGAGTGCTAACGGTCTGTGTATGGTGCGTATCCCGTAGGGTATGCACTATACACCTTGTGTGTGCCCAGCATGGGCATCTGGTATCGAAGATATCAAATTATTCCAGAGGGTGAAAGTCCCTTATGTGCGG